>CBDBHT010000008.1:0-1460302 GCA_965205965.1 Candidatus Azotimanducaceae bacterium | reverse complement strand
GGGTCCCGCGCAGTCCGAACGCGCACACTCCATCCGCCCCATGGCCGTGGACAGTGCCCGGTCCCGCCGCAGCTCGTCGTGATCGTTCAGATCCTCGTAGCCCAGCGCGAGACCCAAAATCCGCTGCCCCAGCAACGCATCCAGCGGATGCGCCACCTTGGACGGGTCCCGGTGATCCGTGAAACATGCCGAGGCGCGCTCGAACAGCTGGACCTGCTCGGCCAGCATCATCATCAGTGCCGAGCCCCCGTTGCAACTCAGCTCGCCTCCACTGCAGTCCACCTCCATCCGCGCCGGACGGATCCCTTTCGCCATCCGCCGCACCAACCGGTCCGCACCGCGCTTGGGCTGGCTCTTCATCCCGTGCCCTCCTCCATCCGGCCCCATCGGCCGCGTTGCGCCCACCGTTCGGCCAGCGTGGCCGCATATCCCGGACGCCCCTTCCAGAACACCAACCGGAACATGAACAGCACGACCACCAGCGTGTTCAGCACGCGCCGCCGCTGCCAGAGCTGGACCAAAGCATCCTCCGGGGCCAAGACGACTGCCGGCGACCTGCAGGACCCCAGTCGATCCCGAGCCTTCGGCGTGAACCAGCCCAGATGACTGCACAGGGTGGACGCCAACTCATGGCGGCTCAGTGCCGAAAACCGTGCCACCGTCTTCTGAAGGTCCGCAATCCAACGGCGGGTCAGCCGCGTGCCACCAAAGGTGGTCGACTTCAAGTTCTCGATTCGGAAATCCATCACGTTGGCACCGGAGACCATCTAACCAAGCGTAGATTGCCATAACCCATGCCAAAACGTAAGTGTTTTTTTTGAAGAACCCCAAAAAAACGGATATGTTCCCGTATATCAATCTGTTACACGACATCCTTACAGACCAGAATCCCTTTCCGTTCATCCGCATGCCATCGCAGCCACCGGGGGCGAAACCTCCCGACAGTCGGGGAGCGTTCGGGTCTCGTCAAGACCAGGACCCAAGGGCGTGCGATAGGGGCGTCCGCCGCATGCTCACCCGCATGGCTCATCATCCAGTCGACAACAGCATCTTTCACGGGATGCGCCGCTTTGCACGCCGATCGTGGCGGTCCGCAAAACGGGCCGAGGCGCATGCTACACGTCCGCACCGCTTCCGCCAGCATCGCACTCAGCACCGAACGCGTCCCGCTTCCGTCCGACCCGAACGCACCCCTTTCGCCATCCAACGCACCCATCCGTCCGAACGCACTCCGCTACCATCCCCTTCCCCCCGGCAAAGCCCAATCAACTTCGTAGTATCAACAACTTACACGCACATAAATCGCACCCAAGCCATCCATTATGAGAAATAAGGGTTAAGTCCTCAGTGATATTTGCAGCGATCTTGAAGAATCTACGTTGCTATTCAGGACGTGACCGTAGTACTAATTGAACCCAGTAAGTACGACGTCGCTACGATTAATACAAGCAAGCATTGTCATGTTTCTGTAGCCGCGCTTCCTCGCGTCCCGACAATAGAGGCCTCGGTGAAACTTACGGAAAATCATTCGATTGGACTAAAGTTGGCTGTTGGTGCATTCTGCCGATTACACACATCTCTCGCTTGACTTCATTTATCGGGTCGCTGCAAGTTTATAGACGTAGTCGGGACCTTGCTCCTGAGCGAGGTGGATGAGTCGCTGGTGGGCATCGGACTGGTGCATCAAGGCCACGTATCCCTTCCAGATCGTCTCGTATTCGGGAGGGTGATCGCTGCTGTGGCGGCGGTTCTGGAAGTCGCTCAGCATGGCGATGGCCAGAAGGAGTGCCTTGCCGAGATCGTTGGGTGACGGGCTGCGTGGGTCATCCAAGGCCAAGTCTTGCAACACGGTGAGCTTGATGTCGGTGAGCATCGTCTCGGCGGGCAGTTCCGAGGGGTCGCGTCCCAAGCGGGTGAGTGCGACCAATCGCCAAGCTGGTCAGCAGCATCCACTATAAGAAGTTAAGCTGTACTTATGTGTAATCGGCAGGGTGCATTGGGCAGCATCACCCGGCAGTCTGCGCCGCAGGATTTGTTAGGCAAGGAAAGTTCCGGATGACCAGCAAGGTGTATCGGGTGAAGTTGACGGCGAAAGCATGCTAGTAGGATTCCTATTCTAACAATACGTGTTTATAATAGTGGACTGGAAGGGGTTCTGGGATCAGGAGGATTCGATGCCGAAGCAATACATGGTGGAATTAGCTCAGGATGAGCGGGATGAGTTGGAAGCCGGTGCTGAAGTCGAGCACGCGTCGTGCGGTGTCGGCGACGAAGCTGCAGCGTGCACGGATTCTGCTGGCCGTGGATCAAGGGGGTGCTGGCCCGGCACTGACGGACATGCAGGTAGTGGATGCGCTTGGGGTGGGGGTGGACCGGAGCGGACCTGCCAGCACGTGCGTCGGCGTGCGGTGGAGCAGGGTCCGATGAAGGCTCTGGAGCGTAGGCCTCGGCCGTTGCCTCCGGTGCCGAAGAAAGCTAAAGCTGGATGGGGAGAAGGAAGAGCGTCTGGTTCAGGTGGCCTGTTCGGTTCCACCGGAAGGCTGCGTTCGGTGGACCGTGAAGATGCTGGCGGAAGAGCTGGTGCGGCTTGAAGTGGTCGAATCGATTTGCGGGGAGACCGTGCGGGAGGCGTTAAAAAAAACGAATTAAAACCGTGGCGGCGGGAAATGTGGTGCATTCCGCAGGAGCGAAGCCACCATTTCGTGGCCGGCATGGAGCGGGTGCTCAAGGTATACCAACGGCCGTACGACTCGCGGCATCCGGTGGTGTGCATGGACGAGATGAGCAAGCAGCTCGTGGCGGAAGTCCACGAGAAGTTACCGGTACGCCCCGGGTCGCCGGAGCAGTACGACGCCCACTACCTCCGCCGGGGAGAATGCACGGTGTGGATGTTCGGCGAGCCGCTATCCGGCTGGCGGACGGTGGCTGTCACCAAACGGCGTACGACGTTGGATTGGGCGCAGCAAGTGCGCGCACTGGCGAATCTGCCGCGTTCCCGGGATGCGGAAACCATCACGCTGGTGTGCGACAACTTGAACACCCACAGCGGTGACTCGTTCTACGCCGCGTTCCCGGCGGCCGAAGCCAGTCGGCTGAACGACCGCATCCACTTGGTGCACACGCCGAAACACGGGAGCTGGCTGAACGTTGCGGAACTGGAGTTCAGTGCGTTGCACCGCCAGTGCCTGGACCGCCGGATCGAGAGCAGGGCTTTGGTCACGTCGGAAACGGCAGCTTGGGCCAAGGAGCGCAAATCGCGAACAGACCGGGGTTGACTGGCAGCTCAGCGTCGACGACGCGCGCACCAAACTGAAGCATCTATACCCAAAAATTAAAACTGGTTAGACTACTAGCTGGTTATTTATGGTCAAGGAATAAAGAAGTATACTACCTTGTCATTTTCCAATTTTGGAATATACGGCCTTGAATTTGTAGTGTATGTCGTTGTCCGGATAGGCTTTCCTTAATATTCAAACCATATCGTCTGTCTCGACTTTTATCCACGACGTTCACGGAAAATCGCTGGATTTTTGAACATGAACATCGCCACACCGGACATCAACATGTCCGCTAGCGTGGACTCGTTTCATAGACTAATTCCATATATGATGCGAATCATAACCATTATTACCCATATCCAAAAATAGATGGCAAGGTATTTGGGCTGTTTGTCGTTACGGGTACTAACTATAGGTGCACTTCACATAAACAAGTGCAAACGAAATCTAGTTCAAGTGCCTGATATGACTAATAAATATATTCTATATCAGATACTTACTGTTTCTAATCAGGAAAAGACTGATCAACGGCGAACACTGGAAAATGGGTGAAACATGTCGAAATTCCCACTGCGCTTATTCGAACGACGACACTCCCTCTAAATTACTCGTCTCAAAAACCTTCTACCGTCGCGAAGGGAATTGATAATGGAATGCCTTATGATCCCTGTGAATCGGAGAAAGCTAATTTCTGGCCGATCCGTCCTCTAATCGATTCAATTTCAGTACGGAGTGCCTCGGTATCGATGGTCAGCATTTGACGATCACGCATGAGTACTTGCCCATTTACGATTACTGAGGTGACATCTTGCGGATGGGTTGTATAAACAAGGTTGGAAATAACGTCGTACAACGGTAGTTGATGTGCTTCGCGGATATCAATCTGAATGATGTCGGCTTTCATGTCGGGTCGAATGACACCGATTTGTTGATCAAGACCAATAGCTTTTGCGCCCTGATTGGTAGCCATTTCCAGTACTTTCTGAGCCGGCAGTGCTTCTGGGTCCATAGTCGTAACTTTCTGAAGATATGAAGCAAGACGCATCTCTTCCCATAGATCAAGAGCATTGTTGCTTGCCGAACCGTCGGTGCCAAGACCGACTGCGACCTCGGCACTGAGTAAATTCCTAATAGGAGCAATTCCGCACGCTACTTTACAGTTGGATGTGGGGTTGTGGATAACTCCTATATGCTTTTCAGCAAGCAACGCAATGTCGGTTTCATTCGGCCAAACAACGTGTGCCGCTATTAATGGGACATCTAAAAATCCCACCGAATCCAATACTTCCGTGGGAGTCGCTCCATATGTCGATTGTGAGTATTCCTGTTCGAACTGCGATTCGGCGAGATGCGTATGAATGCCGATATCCAGTTCCTTTGCTAGCTGACTTGTGGCCATCAGCTGTTGTCGATTAAGCGTGTAGATCGCATGTGGTCCCAATAGAAAATTGATGCGTTCGTTGCGTCCACCCCAAGTACCTATGAGTTCGCGTGCGCTTTCCAACGATTCTTCAACGGTTTGTTTAGTACTAATTGATTGATCGATCACCGCTGCGGAAAGTGACGTACGCATGCCACAGCTCATGACTACCTCAGCGGCTACGTTGGTAAAGTAATACATATCGACGAATGTGGTGATGCCGCCACGAATCATCTCCCAGCAAGCCAGCTCCGTTCCAACTCGCACGTATTGTTCGTCAACGAACTCTGACTCCAAGGGGAAGATGTACTTATAGAGCCAATCGTCAAGCGTACGATCATCCGCAATCCCACGCATGAGAGTCATGGCAGCGTGGGTATGACCATTGATCAAACCAGGCATAACGATCTTACTGTTACCGCTTAGTCGCTCACGTGTTCGGTACGAACTTGCAATGCGATCTGTCGTATCTACTGCAACGATTTTATTTCCTGAAATCACCACGGCGGCGTTTTTAATGATTGGCCGTGTTGTGTCCATCGTGACGACCATATCGCCCTCAACAATCAGGTCGGCTAGTAGTTTTTCTTTTGCGGTCATCGGAATGATCCGTTTCTTAACTCGAGGTTGTCAGACGCACATCCAATCAGTACGGTCATGGATTAAGCTCTGCTTGATCGGTTCGTTCAAAAACGTGAGAGAAGTAAAAGTATATGTGAGCGACTTCGTAATTCCATTTAGGCAATAGGTCTCCATTAAGCTAAAGCTAATTAGCAGCAGTTTCAAAATGAAAATACCGTCGCGACGAGATCATCAGGCACCGAGATAATTCGGCACTTGGTATTCGTGGTGCATCATTAAGCGTCGAACTTTTGGCAACCAAGGCACCAATAGCCGTTCACGTAACATTTTCAGCGACAACATCGTAAGACGTACCCATCCTGTATCTTAGCTCAGCGGGATTGCTCCATAGGGAGTGATCATCTGAATTCTTGATCAGATCAGAGCACTCATTCAATAATCGTTATCATGGGACCAATCACCGATCAACCGTCTGATGGTCTCATCGCGGCACTTTACTGCAATGATATAAGCTAACCTAATGGCGAAGAAGAGCATCTTGAGCCGTGGCTTGGTGGACTTGGACTTGAATCTGTTATGAATCGATCATGGCCAAACGCAGCCCGGTATGTAATAAGAGATAGTTTCATACCAATCATGTTTAACAAAGTCGTTTAACGAACTATACCATTCCCGTGAAAGCCACGATAAGAGAATTAGAGTACCAATTGTGGAATTGGCCCAACATCGACATTTCGGGCGTGCCGCTAAGGCATGCTTCGTGAGCCAGCCAACACTTTCGATGCAGATACGAAAACTGGAAGAACGACGTGATACTTGTTGAGCGAGGTAACCGAACGGTCCGATTAACCACGGCTGACAAGGCAATCGTTAAACAGGCGGAACGAGTGTTGGACGAAAGTAACAAACTTATGCAGTTGGCTACGCAATATCGGGACCCGTTCGGTGGCGAGCTGAAAATGGGTGTTTATTCCTACCGTTGCACCGTACTTGTTGCCGAAAATACTACGATTGATTTATAAAAGATTTCCCAATTTAGCGATAAATCTCGTCGAAGCGAAAACTTCAGAAATTCATCACGCGCTGGAAGTAGGAGAACTGGACGTAGGTATTCTTGCCCTGCCGACAAAGAAAGAGCGTTTTATCGAAAACAGCTGTATAGGGAACCGTTCTTGGTGGCAATGAGTAGCCGCCATCCGAAAGTGAACACCAAACGGGTGCGGCTGTCTGATCTGGAGAACAAACAAGTGTTGCTACTGGAAGACGGCCACTGTTTTCGGGATCAAGCACTAGAGATCTGCAATGCGCATTTCGCCGTCGAAAATACTAACTATCGAGCAAGCAGCCTTGAGACATTGCGCGAGATGGCCGCTGTAAATGCGGGTATAACGTTGATACCGGAATTAGCAGTGCGTCGTAGTGGAGGCGTTAAATACGTTTCGTTGAGGAAACCCGTTCCTTACCGGGACATTATTGGATTGTGCTGGCGTGCTTCATCTCCTCGCCAAGAGCTGCTCAATAAGATGATGAATTTGCGGTGTCCCTCAAGATGAATTTTCGTTTCTTGATTTGGGATCAAGAGTTCTATGAGACCGCTCTTGAATGTGATTCCATGCGGGACTTCAAGTAGACGATTTTGGTTGAAAAGTACGAGCCCCGATCGTTACCTACGATGAAACGTCATAGTGCAAGGTCGGATATTTGCCACCGTTTAAGCGTCGAAATCATCGAGTAGTGATTCACGCATTGCTTCATCAACCGTTGCCCTGTATGGCAATACAGGATGGTCGATACCCATTGTGATCCGTAGTCCGGAACGAATTCCCGCAACATGTTCACCGGTAAATTCAAAACGCAGAAAATGAACGGCCGATGTTTTCGTTTCGTTGGTACGGTCCATATCCTCATCTGCAATGGCGAATACTCTTGGAAGGTCCCCGACGTCAATCCAGATTTTGTGCTCAATTCCAAGCATACGTGCCAAGGCTTCTGCGCGTACCGTAGGGGACGGATACTCAAGCATTAACGTTGCCTTCCAATTTCGACCATCCGGAATTAACTGGTTATAAACATTGATTTCCTCGCGTAGGGCATCTGGCTTGAAAATCCGTTCCGTTCGCACCATCTCCTGAATCTGATATTTCATCGTCTGCGTATCTTCAAAGAGTAGCGAAGCGTGTTTACCAAGTTGTATGCGACGAAGGTTCTTGTGTTCCATTACTTTCTTACGAAATGCGCTACGCTCTACCTCATACTCCTCTAATTTCCAGAGGTCTTCTTCTGCCAATTTTTTCATTAATCGAGTCCGTATGCGCGAGAAACCATTTGCAGTGGATGGACTGCAGTGGAATCGTCGTCTAGGCTATGCTGAATTAATCGGCCGGCCATAGGACAATCTGATCCCCAAGTATCTGGTTTACTATCTTGTACGTTGCGCACCACCGGTCGAGCGATCTTCATCGCCGTTTGATATGACTCCGATTTCACCGCGTACGTGCCGTTGTGACCAGAGCACCGCTCAATGATTTTCACCTCCGTGTCAGGAATGAGGGAAAGAAAATCTTGCGTTTTTCGACCAATGTTTTGAACCCGTTGGTGACAGGCTGCGTGATAGGTGATTTTGCCTAACGACTGCTTAAATTTTTGATTAATCAATCCCTCTTTATGTCGCAGAATCAGATATTCAAACGGGTCGAAAAAAGCTTCTTTGACAGCAAATACGTCAGCGTCATCGGGAAACAGCAAAGGTATTTCCTGCCGATACATTAACGTGCACGACGGAATAACCGACATCAGGTCAAAACCATCGTTAACGTATTTCTTTAATATGGGGACGTTTGCGTCTTTATAAGCAGCGACAGAATCCAAGTCTCCGAGTTCAAGCTTGGGCATTCCGCAACAACGTACATCCTCAATTGCCTGGACCTCGATATCATTGTGCCGAAGAACTTTTACTAGTGCCTCTACGATATCTGGCTCGTTGTAGTTTCCATAACAAGTTACATAAATCGCTACTCGCCCGGTTGTAGTAGTGCTCGGGCGAGGTTCACTGATCACATCTTCATTAGAGTTTGTATCGATACTTCCCTCTTTCCACTGTTTTTGGAACGTCTTCCGGGCAAATTTTGGAAGCGGGGCATTTTTATGTATACGGCCCGTGCGTTCGCCGAGGGCTCGCAGAAATGGGTTACTCATCGACGCGTTGACGAAGGCGGATATACCAGGAATCGAACCTACCTTAAATAGCAGTTCCGTGCTCGTAAGTATGCGGTCCCGCAACTTGATATTCTTAGCTTTGAACTTTCGTACTTTTGCTCGCAGCATCAAGTGTGGAAAGTCGACCGCCCATTCATGCGGGGGTAGGTAAGGACATTTGGTTTCCGCACAAAGGTCACATAGATAGCATTCGTCAACAACGTTCATATAGTCCGATTTTTGAACGCCATCGACTTCCATTGTTGCCGACTCGTCAATCAAATCAAAAAGCGTGGGGAACGCATTGCATAGATTCACGCATCGCCTGCAACCGTGGCAAATATCGAAGACGCGCTCCATCTCTTTGTCTAGGGACTCTGAGTCGGAATATTCCTCAGTTTGCCAAGGAATAGGCTCACGTTTAGGTGCCTCTAGATTGCCTTCTTTTATGGACATTTTGAGATCGAACCGCGGAATGCAGCCCAAGAAAGGACCTCGCAGCCCTTTTCTTGTTCTCTATAGGGTTTCGGGTTTGGCTTCGCTTGGAACGGTGCGCGGCTTAGGTTACTCGGAGTCGCTGAGAGCTTTCGTAAAACGGTTAGCGTGGGAGCGTTCCGCTTTGGCCAATGTCTCAAACCAGTCGGCAATCTCGTCGAACCCTTCCTCGCGAGCGGTCTTAGCCATGCCTGGATACATGTCGGTATACTCGTACGTCTCCCCAGCGATAGCTGCTTTAAGATTGTCGGAGGTTGTACCGATGGGAAGGCCGGTAGCGGGATCACCAACGCTTTCTAGGTATTCCAAGTGCCCGTGCGCGTGTCCCGTTTCGCCTTCTGCAGTGGAGCGGAAAACCGCTGCTACGTCGTTCTCACCTTCTACGTCCGCTTTCGCGGCAAAGTAGAGATAACGTCGGTTAGCTTGTGATTCGCCTGCAAATGCGTCTTTGAGATTTTGCAGTGTTTGGCTCCCGTTGAGGTCCATCTATGTATCTCCATTGGGGTTTAACTTAGGCAGTGCAGTATATAAAAGGTTGCTTGTTATGTGCCATTCTATTCTTTTAATCACACCGATACATTTTATCAATTGCAGAGGCTGGTTATATCGATAGAAACCAATGATGGTGTAGATTGCCTGGGCCGTTTGGCTTTGCTAATCGAAGGCGTCTGAGTACGCTTTGCTTGGCTTGGAGGGGCATGAATGTCTTGTCGCTTCCAGTAATTAGATTTATTTCGCACCTGATAGTGCTTTCGTTGTTCAAGCATGGTTTATCTTGAGCAATCGGATAGTTCATCTGGTTGCGGATGTACCACGGGAGTATTCGTTGTTATTTGACAGAATGGTAGGCGAGGTTCGGTCGCTGAGTCGGCTAGGTTGGCCCATCATGATTACTCAACTGTCGCAGATGGGTATGGGTCTAATAGACGCCGTGATGGCCGGCCATGCCGGTGCTGCGGATCTAGCGGGAGTAGCCGTTGGGAACAGCCTCTATTGGCCTGTGCTATTGCTGTTTTCAGGTATTTTGCTCGCGGAAACACCAACCGTGGCTCAGTTACGGGGAGCTGGCCGCGTCAGTGAAATAGGAGCCGTCGTGAGACAGGCGGGGTGGATTGCCGTCATCTGTTCTCTGTGCTGCGTAATGCTTTTGTTTGGCGTAGAGCCGCTTCTTCATCAGTTCCAAGTAGACCCAGAAGCGATTCCGATAGCAGTGAACATGCTCAAAGCACAGAGCTTAGGGATATTTGCGCTTCTCGGTTACTACGTTCTGCGGTATCTCTGCGACGGGATGTCTTGGACTAAACCAGCCATGGTGATCGCACTCAGCGCACTCGTCGTCAAGGTTCCATTGACCTACGTGCTAGTATTCGGCGTCTCATCGGAATTTTCAGGATTTGGTGGAGTAGGTTGTGGTATTGCAACGGCGATACTTGCCTGGTACCAGTTTTCCATCATGCTCGTCGTCGTCGGTACTTCGCGTCTTCGACGTACTGGGGTTTTCAAAAGATTCGATTTTCCACGCTGGGATGATATTTTCAATTTAGTTCGCGTGGGTATGCCGATAGGAATTGGGCTGTTCTTCGAAGTAGGGTTCTTTTCGATGGTCGCGTTGTTTATCGGACGACTCGGCACCGACGCTATCGCTAGCCACGCGATTGCCATGAACGTAGGTGGTCTAGGATTCATGATCCCGTTAGCTTTGGGTATGGCCACGACGATCCGAGTGGGAACGAATATTGGTGCACGGAGCATGTCTGACGCACGGTTATCCGCTATAGTTTCGATTTTGCTTGCGCTGTGTATTGGCTCGTTTATTGCGATGATCCTGCTTATTGCGGGAGACCAGATCGTTTCGCTATATACGCGCGAGAGTGCGGTAGCAAAGACCGCCGCGCAACTTTTGGTGATCTGTGCACTATTCCAGCTTTTCGACGCAACGCAGGTTGCCGCTATCGGTGCGCTACGCGGATACAAAGACACCCGCATACCCATGTTTATTGCGCTTTTCTCGTATTGGCTCCTTGGGATTCCCGTCGGATATATCATGTGCTACGGCTACGGTACTTTCTCTGGCATTGGAGTCTTGGGCTTCTGGTGGGGAATGGTGGCTGGCTTAGGCGTTGCAGCCGTCATACTCAACATTAGGCTTCTGGGGATCAAGCACGGTCATGAACAAGTTGCAAAAGTGCCCGGCCTTCCGGATGCGTAGTATTTGAGTCGGTACAGTTACTAATTAATGATTGTACTTGATCCGACCGGAGAGGATATTCATGAGAAGCCGCGTATCAACGCTGCGAGCGACGGGTACTACGGAGTGAGACATAAACTGTCCAACGCGAGGTTGAAGCAAAATCCGTAGTAGTTTCTAAGTGGTACAGATACTAAAGTGATCTATTCTTAACCTGCCTAGCAGTCCATTTTTTGGATATATTTCGTGATGCAAAGTACGTATGAAGACTACAAAAAAAGGGGAGGAATAATACGTATTTTGCCGTTTATGAGGTTATTTATTAATAAAAAGTTGGTCGTTGAATTCTAATCGAAGTTTTTCCCATTCGATCGCGAACCAAGGAGTGCACAGATTCGAATGGTTTTTGAGGAGATCATCAACGTCTTCCAACGTCATCCAGCGCGTGGTGGCGATTTCACACGGGTCCGGATTGGGAGTTTGAAATGATTGCCCGATATAGACGGAGCACAGTTCACGTTCGGATAGGTATTCGTTAAAGCGAGCTTCGTATTCAAACTTATACAGGTACTTAAGCGACGCGTCTAGGCCGAGTTCTTCCGAAACGCGTCGCTTCGCGGCAGTACCCGTTAGCTCACCGGGGTAGGGATGAGTACAGCAGCTATTCGACCAATACCCTCCCCAAAGTGGTTTATTGCGGGCTCGTTGCTGGATCAGCAGTTCACCAGCCTCGTTGAATAGAAACACCGAAAGGGCGCGATGTAATACTCCCCTGCCAGCATGGCACGATTCTTTGTCAAGGGTACCAATTACTTCATCGTCAGAATTAACCAAAACTAGGAGTTGATCTTGATCAACTTCACCGGGCTTTTCTGATTTAGGAGTATTCACGATTTAGGAGTCACGATACTACACAATAATAACGTGAAGGTGCCTTTTCGGCTTTTGGCTGGCGATGATGCCAATTGATTTGCAGGTGGTCATTTTCACGTTCAGCTGGATCGTCTTCGAATTTGTCATCCAGCATCTCGGCTAACAACTTGCTCGCGGCTTCGGCGTCTCCCGTTGTCAGGTATAAACGGCTTAGCTCCAGATTTAATGCTCGGGTCGCACGTATCCGGTAGCTCGCTTCTAAATCTTTTTTTGCATCGCCAGGATTCTTATTAGCTAGTTGTAAACGTCCTCGGGCCAAGAGAATATCAGGATCGTTCACTCGTTTTTTACTCCACTTCTCCAACGCCTTTAACTGAGACTGAGGGTCTGCAGAGAGCTTTCCGTACAGATTTATCCATTCAGGTTCATATCGTTGGTTGAGCACTCGCCGGAGCTCGATTTCCGCGTCGGCAAACGATCTCTCCGTAATGAGCACCTTGGCAAACACGGTGACAATGTCCGTGTGATTCTTCAGTTTCCGCGGTACGGAATGCCATATACCTTCTACTTTTTCAGATTGGCCCGTTTCGGAACCCACAGTCTGGAATCGTTGCACTATGCATCGGACGACCCGCATATCTGTGTAGGCCGTATCGGATGCGTCCAATTTACTAACCGTTTGCCAGAGATCTTGAGCGGATTTCCAATCACCAAGCCTTTCACAACATTCAGCTAACTGACCGGCGATCGCCGTGCTCTTCGGACGTTGTTTAAAGAGCTGTTCGAGAACTTGTCGGCTGCCTTTTAAATCGCTGCTGACCTGTTTCACGTTAGCTTTTTCCAAGTTGACCGCAATCGATGCAAATGGGTTCTCGTCTGACGCCTTTGCAAGCAATCTTCCAGCATCGCGCAATTCGTTCATATTTATCGCGGCTGAAGCCGCTTGAAGATAGTGAACGGCCGGCGTATCGGATTTTTGAGCTAATCGCACAAAAGTATCGCGTGCGGAACGCCAGTCCTGTAAGGCGAACTGAGTGAGTCCATTGCCGGACAGTCGTCGTATCTGCCGTTCTCGGTAACTAAGTCTCCAGTTACGCTTGCTGGTAACTCTGGGCCAAACGCCTCTCCCCACTCTTTTGACGACGTAAAGGAAGATCAGCAATATCAGCACTAATGCTGCAACCCCCCATATGGTTGACTCTAGAGTGTACTGACCAAAAGCGAAGAGCACGTAGCCCGTATCGACCGTAATCAGATAGCCCATCAACCCTCCCAGAGAGATGGCAATCAACAGGTATAGAGCGAGACGAATCATCGTAGCTATGCTCTGAGCGGCGAGAGTGATTTCATTCTTTGTTATCTTGGTGCGGCTGATCTTCAGACTGGATGTCTTCACCGTATTCGACTTCGACGGTTTGCGTGCGCTTTGTTTTCAATAACTGTAAGGACCCTGAAATGTCTGGCAGTTTTTGTGTGATCGTTGCTTCCCGCAGAGACTGAAGGGAGTCGAGAAATTTCCGCGTTGTTTCATTACGGTCATCGAAGTGATTCGTCACTAGCGAGCTGGTGTCGTCGATTCCAAGTAAAAAACTTTCCGCATCTTGACGTATGAGAGCGATCAACGCCCGGTCTAAAGATAAGCGCATTTGTTGCTTTACGATCATTATGGCCTGATCGTCTATCAACGGTCTCACGGGATTCGAATCGTGGTGCCTGATCAAAATAATGGATGCAAGCCCATCAACGATGCGATTCCAGTAACCCCTTCCTTGTGCGGTGTCTTCAGAATGCTCTTTGCTAACTGAGACCAAATCGGGCAAGCCAACCGGCAAGCCATCAATGCGTCCTTGCAGCTCGCGGATCCTCAGACTGATTCCCTGTTGGTCAATCGGTTCTAAATTCCGCAATTGTTCCAGTTCTGATACGACCTTCGAGCGAACGTCGTGGAGGGAGAAGTCATCAATCTGCGCAAGAATCTTATCCGCCGTGTCCAACAATGCAATTGTAATCGGAACGTTTCGGTCTAACAGCAGTCTTAGATTTGCGATGCGTAGGAGGTATTCAACTTCCGCGATCCGCCATTGTTCGTCATTGATATCCGTTTTAGCGGACCCAACTAGAGCTAGCCGTTTAGCGTATCGATTGATAGCCGTCTGCTGTTCTTGAATTAGATTTTCAAGGTCGCGGATTTGCGTACGCATCTCCGCTTCGAATTCCGCTACTGCGGCTAGGTGCTGACCATACCGCGTTTCAATTTGTGATATCCGGTTATTTAATATCTCAGTGTCCGCTTTAATCGGATTAGCGAACTCCATACGCCAGAGCACGTAGCCGCTTGCACTTAACGCAGCAAGAACCAGAAACGTGACAAAAATTAACCCAACCGAACCACGCTTCGGTGTCGTGGTACCTTTCGTGATTTTTTTGGGGGGCTTAGAGTTGGATGCGGGAACTTCGCTCATTAAAGTCTCAACGTGTCCATTGCCGCGATGACGTGATCTTGTGACGTACCTTCCGTTATCAAGACTTGTTCAAAGCCAGCACTTCTGGCGGCTTGAAATATACGTTCGGACGGGGTCAAGCATGTAATTTTGCTTCTTAGAGTGGGGAATGTCTGATTGATATATCGATCAACGTATTGCAACGATTCAAGGCTGCTTATCTCTATCGCGTCTAATCCTTCTGGTACCAATCTTACATGCTGCCGTTTTCTTTCGTATACACACCACTCTTTGACGTCATATCCATCCTCTGCGAGCCGTTCGCGTAACAGCTTACGCCCTCCAGTACCACAGACGATTAACACGTGTTGACCTGGGTGCGCCCGCGATGCAATGAACTGGTAGAGGCCTTCCGATGAATGTTCCGTAGGGCATTCCGCCTGGATATTTCTTTCACGTAGCGAGTTGAGCGTACTAGGACCGACCGCAAGGATCCTTTCCCTAGCTGATGGAAATTCGCTGGAATGTCGAACGGCATGCGAAGAAAGATAGATTCGCCAGGCGAATACTCCTTTTGGAAGGTCGTCACGCGTGGGAGAGATTTGAAAAACCGGTGCCTTCACTACCGTGTATCCTTTTGATTCAAGTGACTCCGCTAGATACGTAGCACTTGGCTCGCTTCGAGTGACCCATACGACGCTCATGCTGAATGAAGCAGTTCTTGTGCTCCCATTTTATATAACGACTTCACGCAATCAGATACGATCTTTTGTGCGTCGTCGTTCCGCATTCTGACGCGGATACTTTGCGAACCGCTCTCGTCAAGTACCACCGCCACTACGTGAAATTGGCCATTCTTAGTTAAACAATGTACACCAATCGCGGAAGAACAATCAGCATTTAGCATATTTGCTATACTACGTTCGATTCGGACGCAGGATTCGGTTTGTTCCTCCTGGATTGATTGAATCAGCTCAATCATGTCTTTTCGGTCGCAGAGACATTCGGCCGCAAGTACGCCTTGACCTGCGGAGGGTACGAAATCCCACGGGTCCAGCCGCTGATCTATACGATGCCTCAAATCAAGCCGGTCCAAGCCGGCCGCTGCCAGAATCAGCGCGTCACAGGCTCCTGAATCAAGCTTCCTAAGCCGTGTATCGACGTTCCCACGGATAGGATATATCTCGATGTCTCGAATCTGTTGCCGGAGTAGAGCGGTACGTCTTTTACTCGATGATCCAACTCGGTCTTTTGGTCGGAGATTAAGGATATTGTTCTTGCCGAGGAGCGCGTCTCTTGAATCTGCGCGTTCACAGACGCTGAAAACGGAAAAACCCTCAGGCACGTTCGTCGGAACATCTTTCATGCTGTGTATCGCGATATCCGCACAACTATCGCCCAATGCCCGCTCGACTTCCTTGACGAAACTACCTTTTCCCCCGACAGACTCAAGCGACGTGCCGTCAGAGGCAGTGCGGTCACCCGTAGTGCTGAAACCCACAAGCTCGACGTGGATATCTTTTCTTTGCTGCTCAATACGAGATTTCACGAGCTGGGCTTGCAGCATCGCCAACCGGCTCTCTCTTGTCGCAATTCGTAGTACTTTACTCACGACTAGAGATTGAATGCTTGTATAAATGCATGACGTCTCTCTAAAACTTATACGTGTTTTGAGAGGTACGTATCGGACTTGTCTACTGTTACGTGTGAAATAACTTCCCTAGAGATAGATTATAGACGCCCGCCTCGTTGGAGGTAACTCTTTGCGTAGAGTTTGGATCGCGCCGGTAGGAGTGATGATGAATCATGAGTGGTCATCGCGTGTTACGTGACAAAATTCAGTTGGGAAGCAGTCACTTTGTACGAAAACCGATAATTTTGTCGAGAAGCTGGTTACCTTTCATCGCAGCTATGGAGTTTCGTATTATGTGAAGTTCCCACCCTAAAGTTAAGGCAGTACCGTATAGAGGTTAAGACGACAGTTGGCCAATCTTGCGAATGGTTACAAACAGGTCAGCGTTACGATAGCAGCTCACGAAGCACGTTGAACTTAGCCAGAAAATCGAGTGCTCGTACCATCGTTTGGCTTTTTAGCACAGTATTTCGCTGAACCCCAAATTACTTCACAAGGCCATAAAACAAATGACAGAGCCAATAAGCATAGAGGCAGTGGCCGGGTTTTTTACATCGACGGCGATTTTTGTCATCATCTTAGTGCTTCACGTGATAATTCCTGCATTTCGTGTGGAGGGTTACGTGCACGAAGAGGCGACTGCGGCCCCCGTTCAACACCGCCTAAACGGATTAATTGTTTTCATTTGCGTTCTGGTTATTTGGTGGTTTGAGCTGACTACCGTGTCTATCGATTGGCTGTGTCGGGTGAAGTGGTCGGCAATGGCGGGATCCGTAGCTTTGAGCGTTGTACTTGCCGCTTGGCTGGTTCTTCGTGCTCCTGCAGACGACAGGCAATTTCTATTGCAATGGGTAGAAGGTCGTTCTCGCAACGTTCAGTTCTTTTGGGCACGTCGACGTGAAGATGTCTCTTTATATTTTTGGTGGCACATTGCTTGCGCTAAATGTGGTTTCAAGTGCAGCATATCACTACGGTCAATTCGGCGATGCATCCAACATAGGACTATTTCTCCACACGGCGATGTGGTTGTGGTTCGTAGCGGACTACTTTTGTTTTGAGCGGGTTCAGCTCTACACGTTTGACATTATTGAAGAACGCGTCAGGTGGAAACTGATATTCGGATGCGTCGCCGTCTATCCTTGCATGTATCCAGTTGCTCTCTGGGGGCTTGCGGATGCACCTGCTCCCGAGATTGATCCCAGCCTGCACTATATTTGGCTGGGTGGATCAATAGTGATTTTCCTGATCGGATGGATGATCACTCGCGGCGCGAACTTGCAGAAGTATGCGTTTAAACGATGGCCGGAACGAGTCTTTCTCGGATTTATAAAGCCTACAGTTCTCACTAACGGCGAAAAGAGTATTTTAAATAGCGGCTTTTGGGGAGCAGCTCGACACATGAATTACTTGGGCGAAATCTTGATAGTCCTCGCTATGGCACTCGCCTTAGGTCACTTTACGAATTTATGGGCTTGGATCTACTTCATTTATTTGACTATTTTCTTTGTTGCCCGAGAGCGCATAGACGATCGTAAATGTGCGGCAAAATATGGCGAACTCTGGAAAGAATATCGCTCAAAGGTACGCTTTCGTTTAATCCCTAAAGTATATTAGGGATATGCTATTCACTTGCCGTTGCGATTGCTGGTGCACTGCGAGTATACGGTACCCGGAGACAAGCCCCGCGTAGAAGCGTATCTTGCGGTCAGGGCGTCATACGCAAGTTGAACTCACGACGCTTGTGCAAGCATTTCCGCAACACGTTTCCCAAAGTACGTAAAAATTCCGTCTGCTCCAGCGCGTTTGAAGCAGAGCAGCGTTTCTAGAATGACTTTCTCATCCAACCACCCGTTCTCAATGGCGGCCATGAGCATCGAATATTCACCGCTTACTTGGTAGGCGAAAGTTGGTACTGCAAACGTATCCTTGACGCGTCGGATCACGTCAAGATAAGGCATGCCCGGCTTTACCATTACGATATCCGCACCTTCTTGGATATCTAAAGCGACTTCTCGCACCGCCTCGTCGCTATTTCCGGCATCCATTTGGTAAGTTGCTTTACTGCTCGTTCCGAGGGAGGATGCAGAGCCTACCGCGTCGCGGAACGGCCCATAGTACGCGGAAGCGTACTTGGCGGAATACGCCATAATCTTGGTATTGACGTATCCGTTTTTTTCGAGCATTTCTCGGATGGCACCTATTCGCCCATCCATCATGTCCGATGGTGCGATCACGTCAGAACCAGCTTGAGCGCAGACACGAGCTTGTTCAATGAGAATTCCGATCGTTTGGTCATTGAGCACGTAACCGGATTCGTCAAGGACTCCGTCATGGCCGTGCGAAGTGTATGGGTCTAATGCCGCGTCAGTAATTACACCGAGGTCTGGACACGCGTCCTTTACTGCGCTGATGGCTCGGGGAATTAGGCCGCTTGGATTGATGCTTTCAGATCCTGATACATCTTTAAGGGACGAATCAATGCGGGGAAAGAGTGCTATTGCAGGGACATTGAGCGTATGTAGCAGCTGCACTTCGTTTGTTAATTCATCGATGCTTAAGTACTCGATTCCTGGCATGGAATCTATCGGTCGTCGAACACCGGATCCCTCAACAATGAAGATTGGATAAATCAGGTCATTGATTGTGATGTCATGCTCGCGGACAAGACGGCGCACGAACTCATCGGAACGATTGCGTCGCATGCGAGTCTGCGGGTACTTAGCTGTCATCGTACGCATCTGGTCTGAAGAGAACTTAATTATCGCACTAATCGCTCAAAGACTGAAACCCGTCGATGTACCTAGTAGTCTAACCAGTTTTAATTTTCGGGTATAGATGATTCAGTTTGGTGCGCGCGTCGTCGACGCTGAGCTGCCAGTTGACCCCGGTCTGTTCGCGATTGCGCTCCTCGGCCCAGGCCGCCGTTTCCGGCGTGACCAAAGCCCTGCTCTCGATCCCGCGATCCAGGCACTGGCGGTGCAACGCACTGAACTCCAGTTCCGCAACGTTCAGCCAGCTCCCGTGTTTCGGCGTGTGCACCAAGTGGATGCGGTCGTTCAGCCGACTGGTTTCGGCTGCTGGGAACGCGGCGTAGAACGAGTCACCGCTGTGGGTGTTCAAGTTGTCGCACACCAGCGTGATGCTTTCCGCATCCCGGTAACGCGGCAGATTCGCCAGCGCGCGCACTTGCTGCGCCCAATCCAACGTCGTGCGCCGTTTGGTGACAGCCACCGTCCGCCAGCCGGATAGCGGCTCGCCGAACATCCAAACTGTGTGCATGCTCCCCGGCGGAGGTAGTGGGCGTCGTACTTCTCCGGCGACCCGGGGCGTACCGGCAACTTCTCGCGGACTTCTGCCACGAGCTGCTTGCTCATCTCGTCCATGCACACCACCGGATACCGCGGGTCGTACGGCCGCCGGTATACTTTGAGCACCCGCTCCATGCCGGCCACGAAATGATGGCTTTGCTTCTTCGGAATGCACCACATTTCCCGCCGCCATGGTTTCAATTCTTTTTTTAACGCCTTCCGCACGGTCTCCTCGCAAATCGATTCGAACCCACTTCAAGCCGCACCAGCTCTTCCGCCAGCATCTTCACGGTCCACCGAACGCGGCCTTCCGGTGGAACCGAACAGGCCACCTGAACCAGACGCGCTTCCTTCTCCCCGTCCAGCTTCTTCGGCACCGGAGGCAACGGCCGAGGCCTGCGCTCCAGAGCCTTCATCGGACCCTGCTCCACCGCACGCCGACGCACGTGCTGGCAGGTCCGCTCCGTCACCCCAAGCGCATCCACCACCTGCATGTCCGTCAGTGCCGGGCCAGTGCCCCCTGATCCACGGCCAGCAGAATCCGTGCACGCTGCAGCTTCGTCGCCGACACCGCACGACGCGTGCTCGACTTCAGCACCGCTTCCAACTCATCCCGCTCATCCTAAGCTAACTCCACCATGTATTGCTTCGGCATCGCATCCTCCTGATCTCAGAACCCCTTCCAGTCCACTATTATAAACACGTATTGTTAGAATTGGTAGCCTACTAGGTCTGAAAGCCCCCTTTTTATCGCGATAATAATTTGAACTACGAGGTTCTTTATGATCTGTGGTGTACCGAGAAGATTTATGGTTTTTTGGTAGTGCGCTAGTTGGAATGTAGCGAGACTACGAAGGTTCGAGCAAACCACCACACGTCTTCGCGATCATCAATATCACAAAACATACTTTTAGGCTCTTATGTATCTACTTGTGTATAGCTTAGCCAAATGAGGTGAAAGGAAGTCCGCTTCAATCGATTGTTCAAGCTTGAATTCCGATCGCATCAACCAGTGCATGTAGTGGTTCAGGTAGCGTGTGGAGACCCCGCGGTGGTGATGGTTCAGCCATCGCTTCTTCATGGTCATGTGACGCTGGTTAACAGTGTTGAGATGCCAACTCCCGCGGCGAGCTTCACGTCGGCTGACGCGCACCACTTCCTGGTGCATGTTCGGGCTCCGGCTTGCCATGGCGTAGCTGGGATGTCCATCGGTGACACACACGCCATCTTCGGCCAGCCCTTCCGACATTACCGGAGCGATGTTCGTCCCCGCCGTCGATGGGAGAGCTTCCATATCAGTCGGCCCGCCGCGAGACACTGCCGTCAAGACAGGCCGCTGGTCCGACACCAGACCCCGGTGCCCGCGATTGCCTCCTCGCTCGCGCGGAAGGCGACGCCAAGCGGTGATCGCCAAGCGCGCAGACGTCGCCAGATTGCCTCCTCGCTCGCGCGGAAGGCGACGCTCCGTTAATGAGCGATCTCCCTTGCAGCTCTCCAGAAAGTAGGTCTCGTCCATCTCCACGATGCCTTGGAGTTTCGAGCCTTTCTGCTGCTTGCCAAGCAAGCGATGTCGCCACAAGAATGCGGTTCGGTAAGAGATCCCGCATCGCTCGGCTGGCTGATGCAGCGTCAGCCGATCTCGCAAACACCCTTCGAATACCGACCACTTCGACTTGTGCCTCAAGCCAGCAAGATGGGGCCCAGTCAGCGCGTGAAAGGTTCGTCCGCACGATGCCGAACGGCAACGAAATCGACACAAGCCTGCCGACTTCCCGTGACGCACCGACCCTGAGGAACCGTAATGCGTACATACTCGCAGTCGGTCCAACTCCGCTTCCCGTTGACGAACGGGTTCAGGCAGTTCGTCGCACTTGACCGATGTCTGGACCCCGTGCATCAGCCTCTGCTTCTGCACTGGGGTCAGCCTGGGAATCTGGTCTAGAATCTCCTTGAATTTGCGGGGACTCATTGGTTTTCCTCAACCTATTGAACCAGCGCATATTATAGCTGCTTGTTAGTCATTCTCAACATAAAACTACATAAGAGCCTACTTTTAACTCCATTGCTTATACAGACGTTAAGGGGTTTTCTGACAGGCACTACATAGTTCACCAAAGGGAGACCTAATGAGCATTACAAGTCAAGTCAGAGCTAAACCTAGTAGCCCACCTCCATTGAATTGACAGGTTAGTAGGGTATGATGGGTGTTTTCGGATGTCCCGATGAACAAGGAGAGTTCTGGATGACTAGTAGGCTGCCCGTTCTAACAATACGTGTTTATAATAGTGGAGTGGAAGGGGTTCTGGGATCAGGAGGATTCGATGCCGAAGCAATACATGGTGGAGTTAGCTCAGGATGAGCGGGATGAGTTGGAAGCGGTGCTGAAGTCGAGCACGCGTCGTGCGGTGTCGGCGACGAAGCTGCAGCGTGCACGGATTCTGCTGGCTGTGGATCAGGGGGTCGCTGGCCCGGCACTGACGGACGGGCAGGTGGTGTATGCGCTGGGGGTGACGGAGCGGACCTGCCAGCATGTGCGTCGGCGGGCCGTGGAGCAGGGGCCGATGGTGGCTCTGGAGCGTAGGCCTCGGCCGTTGCCTCCGGTGCCGAAGAAGCTGGATGGGGAGAAGGAAGCGCGTCTGGTTCAGGTGGCCTGTTCGGTTCCACCGGAAGGCCGCGTTCGGTGGACCGTGAAGCTGCTGGCGGAAGAGCTGGTGCGGCTTGAAGTGGTCGAATCGATTTGCGAGGAGACTGTGCGGCAGGCGTTAAAAAAAACGAATTGAAACCGTGGCGGCGGGAAATGTGGTGCATTCCGAAGCAGCAAAGCCACCCTTTCGTGGCCGGCATGGAGCGGGTGCTCAAGGTATACCAGCGGCCGTACGACCCGCGGAATCCGGTGGTGTGCATGGACGAGATGAGCAAGCAGCTTGTGGCGGAAGTCCGCGAGAAGTTGCCAGTACGCCCCGGGTCGCCGGAGAAGTACGACGCCCACTACCTCCGCCGGGGAGCATGCACGGTGTGGATGTTCGGCGAGCCGCTATCCGGCTGGCGGACGGTGGCCGTCACCAAACGGCGCACGACGTTGGATTGGGCGAAGCAAGTGCGCGCACTGGCGAATCTGCCGCGTTCCCGGCGGCCGAAGCCAGTCGGCTGAACGACCGCATCCACTTGGTGCACACGCCGAAACACGGGAGCTGGCTGAACGTTGCGGAACTGGAGTTCAGTGCGTTGCACCGCCAGTGCCTGGATCGCCGGATCGAGAGCAGGGCTTTGGTCACGTCGGAGACGGCGGCCTGGGCCAAGGAGCGCAATCGCGAACAGACCGGGGTCGACTGGCAGCTCAGCGTCGACGACGCGCGCACCAAACTGAAGCATCTATACCCGAAAATTAAAACTAGTTAAACTACTAGCAAGAGGTATCGGGTGAAGTTGACGGCGGAGGAACGCGAAGAGTTGAAGGCACTAACGACGAAGGGTCGGGTATCAGCCCGGAAGCAGACGCATGGGCGTATTCTGTTGCAGTGCGATGAATGTCGGGAGGATGGCGGATGGACGGTGAGATTGCGGAGGGCCCTGGGCATTGGGGTAGCGACGGTGGTGCGAGTGCGTCGGCGTTGTGTGGAGGAGGGACTGGAGGTGGCTCTGAACCGGAAGGAGCAGTTGAACCGGCGTGCGAAGGTTCTGTTATGGGGAGGCGGGAGACGGTTCGTCGTACGCTAAAAAAAACGACCTTGAACCGTGGTTGAAGCCATGCTGGTGCATTCCCCCGAAGTCGGATGCGCAGTTTGCGTACGCCATGGAGGACATCCTGGAGGTGTATCATCGGGAATACCAGGATGATGAGGTGCTGGTGTGCATGGACGAGACCCATCGGCAGCAGGTGAAGGAAGTGCGGGTTCCGCGGCCGGCCAAACCCGGAGCACCCGAGGCGTACGACTACGAGTACGAACGTAACGGTGTGAGCAACCTGTTTATGCTGTTCGCACCATTGGAAGGTTGGCGACGCGTGGACGTGACGAAGCAACGCACGAAAGTCGACTGGGCACGGCAGATCCAACGGTTGGTGGACGAAGACTACCCGGATAAGCGTATCGTGCTGGTCATGGACAACTTGAACACGCATGCCCCGGCTTCGTTCTACGAGGCGTTCGAGCCGGCCGAGGCGCGGCGCACCGCCGAGCGTCTGGAGATCCACTATACGCCCAAGCACGGCAGCTGGCTGAACATGGCCGAGATTGAGATCGGTGCGATGGTCGGCCCATGCCTGAACCGTCGTCTGCCCGACCGCGAAACCCTACGCCGTGAAGTCGATGCTTGGCAGGAGCGAAGGAACCGCGACGCCGTGCGAGTGGACCGGCGATTCACGACCGCCGCCGCACAGATCAAACTGAAATCACTTTACCCATCAATATAAAAGTGATGGCCTACTAGGCATGAGAGTAAATGTCACGCGGAATTAGCTTGATGGACGGAAACCAACATGCTCATTTTCGGGCGGACAACGGGGATTTGGAACGTCTCTTATCGACTGACGCTGATAGATAACTCTCTCCAAAAGTTTATATGTGCGATGAAGCCACTTGACGAATATATCAAGGATCAATTGATGCGGCAATTGATTTAGGTTGGTGATCAAGTCGACACTGAAATTACCATCATCGTGCCAGATCGAGCAATGTCAGCCGGCAGTCTGCGCCGGAGAAATGTGGCGGGTGGTTTGGCTTTGAGGATGGATATGCGTACGCTAGGATGCGGTGCATCCTCCTTACTCTATGACGGTAGACGACACGGTGGGTACGCGTTAGCGGCCTTACCATCCGGATCAACAGTTACTGCTTACGGTCGACCTGAGGGAGTGGCTTTCCGAAGGGGATTTGGCCTACAGCAATTCCCCGTATAGCCCAAACTCCGCTATTCGTCTGGACTTTCTGGATGTAGCGGGAACCCTTCGGACAGTGGTCCCTGTGGCATCGTATCGTTAAGTCGGAAAAGTATACAACTATCATTATAAACAATATCACGTTGCTTACGCGGCATAGACATATTTGGCGATCTTATTGCGATGGAAAATGGAATAAATAATAATCTATGCAAATATTGCCGATAATATTTACATTATATTGCGCTTGTCATGAGAATTGGTATCTATACCATAACCGTTGATAGTTAATACTTTGGTTGTTTTATGGATAAAGTACAAGGGTATGACGATCCAAAGTCCAAAATGACCTTGTCAGCGTGTGTCTTCGGCGAGAGTATCGGAATATCGATTTCGAAGGCTCCGGGTGTCCGGCTGATAGCTTCATTAATTTGCAGGAACTCTCTTTCGTCTTTAAACGTCGTTGCTTTGTTTGGTCAACACAGTTGCTAGATCATCTGCAGGAGATGCTGGGTCGCGCGGATGCATCTTGGTTCGTACAGATGGCGCAAATGCGCTTCCGCATCCACCGATCAAATTGCAGCAGCGAGCCGTGCTGCTTCAGAAACACCACCAGCCCTGACATCAGACACGCGCCCGTCGAAAATTTCCGCCCGCAAACCTTCTCAACGACCGAATCAAAAACCTCCCGAAGCAGGCCGGGTTTGCTCACGCCCTTGTGCAACTTCAACGCATCCATTCTTGGATATCTCGCATGTTAAGTAAAACCATATGTCAAACAAACCTATCCTCGGCCCCGGAGGATAGGTCCATGCCTCCATTATCGCGAAAGCCGATCCACAAAGTCCACACGCATAGCGGAGTTTGGGCTATACGGGGAATTGCTGACCGTTCCCTTAGTCCCTATCAATTTCCTTGGCGGGTATCTATCTTTGAATTCATCAGACGGAACAGGAAGAAGCCCGTCATGACCAAGCGATTGGATAACCCTCATCTAAGGTGTCTTCCGCCCAAGCGGAATGGCTACTCGATAGCTGAACTTCTGATTGCACTCATCATCTTGGTGGGGGTCTTAACTGGCGTGTGGGGCACGTACACCATGATCAGAGAGGAAGCTTATATGAGGACGATACTAGCCGAGATACGGCTGCTGCAACAAGCTGCACAGCGGTACAAGAAGGAACATGGTGGATACCAACGGTATGGTGAAATATACTATTTGAGTGTGAACAACCTTAAGCCTTATTTGGGTAGCACCAATGCTGGTTTAAGGGCTGGAGTTAATTATCGGGGTGGTGCAATCCTCATGTGGGGCAGGCCACTGGGCACACCCAAACATCTGGGATTCTACTACCTCATGGGTGGTCGCGATGGAATGAGGATGTGTGAACGTCTTATTGAGCATTTTGGAAAAGAGACTGAATCCGGCCCACTCGGTTATCTCAGAATCACCCCGGGAAAAGCGATTGATGGATTCGTAAGTCTTCCTAATGATCCGGCGTTTGCAGGTTGCAACCGGTATTTGGGTTTAGGTCTGACCTTTGAGTAGATCATGCTAAGGAAGGTCTGAATAAGTCGACATCTGGCATAATGGGTGAAATCTTCGAGCATGGGATAGATCAGTTATGGGGCCATTGACCTTTGCGGAGTTGGAATACGATCGGAAGAAGCGTCGCACACGGCGGGAGCTCTTTCTTGGAGCGGATGGAGCAGCTGATCCCCTGGGAACGACTGGAAGGTCGGATCGAGCCGTTCTATCCGAAGGGCCGGCTGCGGTCGGCAGCCGTACCCGCTGGGCGTGATGCTGCGGGTTCATTGCGTGCAGTTGTTCTATAACCTGAGTGATCCGGGGATGGAGGATCTGCTCTACGAGGCGGAGTCCGTGCGTCGGTTTGTGGGATTGCGACTGACGGATGCGCTGCCGGATGAGACGACGATCCTGAACTTCCGGCACTTGCTGGAGAAGCATGATCTGGGCGAGGGGTTGTTCGGAGCCATCAACGCGCATCTGGCATCCTGTGGTCATCGCATGAAGCAGGGAACGATCGTGGATGCGACCCTGATCGAGGCACCATCGTCAACGAAGAACCGGCGGCAGGAGCGGGATCCGGAGATGCATCAGGCAAAGAAAGGCAACCAGTGGCATTTCGGCATGAAGGCGCATATCGGTGTGGATGCGACATCGGGTCTGACACATAGTGTGGCCACCACGGCGGCCCACGCGTCGGATCTGGCTCAGGCACACCGGCTGTTACACGGAGGCGAGACGGCGGTTTGGGGCGATGCAGGATATCAAGGCATCGACAAACGTCCGGAGTTCCAGGGATCGAAGGTGGCTTGGCAGGTGGCGATGCGTCCGGGGTGCGCCGCCGACTGGCACCGGACGACCCTGCGAGGATGCGAGAGAAGTGCAAGGCCTCAGTGCGTGCCAAAGTGGAGCATCCGTTCCTGTACGTGAAGCGGCACTTCGGATACGCCAAGGTGCGCTATCGGGGTCTGGCCAAAAACACGCAACGGCTGGCGTTGCTGCTGGGGTTCACTAATCTGCTGATTGCTGGCCGCCGCGTAGCGACCTGACGCGGGATGAATCCGCCTGCAGATCGCGTCAGGCGATGAAATCGGGAGGAAATCGAGCTCCAGAGGCGATAGGGCACAGCCAAAACGTCCCATCGGATAGATTCTCAGCCTCTATCAGCAATTTCCCGGTCTTGAACGAGCTTGTTCAGACCTTCCCTAACCCTTATTTCTCATAATAGATGGCTTGGGTACGATTTATGTGCGTGTAAGTTGTTGATGCAACGAAGTTGGTTGGGCTTTGCCGGGGGGAAGGGGATGGTAGCGGGGTGCGTTCGGGTCGGACGGAAGCGGGACGCGTTCGGTGCTGGGTGCGATGCTGGCGGAAGCGGTGCGGACGTGTAGCATGCGCCTGGGCCCGTTTTGCGGACCGCCACGATCGGCGTGCAAAGCGGCGCATCCCGTGCAAGATGCTGTTGTCGACTGGATGATGAGCCATGCGGGTGAGCATGCGGCGGACGCCCCTATCGCACGCCCTTGGGTCCTGCTCTTGACGAGGCCCGAACGCTCCCCGACTGTCGGGAGGTCTCGCCCCCGGTGGCTGCGATGGCATGCGGATGAACGGAAAGGGATTCTAGTCTGTAAGGATGTCGTGTCACCGGTCGATATACGGGAACATATTCGTTTTTTTGGGGGTTCTTCAAAAAAACACTTGCGTTTTGGCATGGGTTATGGCAATCTACGCTTGGTTAGATGGTCTCTGGTGCAAACGTGATGGATTTCCGAATCGAGAACTTGAAGTCGGCCACCTTGGGTGGCACGCGGCGGACCCGCCGTTGGATGGCGGACCTTCAGAAGACGGTGGCACGGTTTTCGGCACTGAGCCGCCATGAGTTGGCGTCCACCCTGTGCAGTCATCTGGGCTGGGTTCACGCCGAAGGGTCGGGATCGACTAGGGTCCTGCAGGTCGCCGGCAGCCGTCTTGGCCCCGGAGGATGCTTTGGTCCGGCTCTGGCAGCGGCGGCGCGTGCTGAACACGCTGGTGGTCGTGCTGTTCATGTTCCGGTTGGTGTTCTGGAAGGGGCGTCCGGGATATGCGGCCACGCTGGCCGAACGGTGGGCGCAACGCGGCCGATGGGGCCGGATGGAGGAGGACACGGGATGAAGAGCAAGCCCAAGCGCGGCGCGGACCGGTTGGTACGTCGGATGGCGAAAGGGGTCCGTCCGGCGCGGATGGAGGTGGACTGCAGTGGAGGTGGAGGCGAGCTGAGTTCCAACGGGGGCTCGGCACTGCTGATGATGCTGGCCGAGCAGGTCCGGTTGTTCGAGCGCGTCTCGGCATGTTTCACGGATCACCGGGACCCGTCCAAGGTGGTGCATCCGCTAGTGGCGTTGCTGGGGCAGCGGATTTTGGGTCTCGCGCTGGGCTACGAAGATGTGAACGATCACGACGAGCTGCGGCGGGACCGGTCCCTGTCCACGGCCATGGGGCGTGTGGAGTGTGCGCGTTCGGACTGCGAGCCGCTGGCCGGCAAAAGCACGCTGAACTGGATGGAGCTGTCGGCGAACGGGCGGGACCCGGCGAAAGCGCGCCAGATCACCGTGGATTTCGATGCGCTCGACGAGCTGCTCGTGGAGCTGTACCTGGTGTGTGGCGAGCGGGGCCAGATGCCGAAGCGGCTGGTGCTGGACATCGATGCCACGGACGTGGAACTGCACGGCCGGCGGTTGTGTATAAATTTATCTGCAAAAACGAAAAACGAGCTGTAACGACAGACGAGTTGTTAGAATCTGATGTTTTATCGGGAATGTGGAGATGCTTGGACGCGGAACCGCGTCCAGGCGCGAATCATTCATGACACAATTTATCGAAAAGGAGCAAAAAATGATTCGGGAAGATTATACGCACAATGACACGAAGAAGTCGGCATGTCATCATCTGGCGGACGATGAGGACTTTGTGAGGCGGCTGGTGCAAGAGACGCTCAACGAGGTGCTGGAGAGTGAGATGACGGAGTTTCTGGGAGCGGGCAAGAGCGAGCGGACGAAGACGCGTCAGGGCTACCGTTCTGGCTACTACCGGCGCGATCTGACGATGAAGGTGGGCGAGATCGAGCTGAGGGTTCCGCAGGAACGCAGCGGCCAGTTCAGCACGCGGGTGTTCGAGTGCTATCAGCGTTCGGAGAAGGCCCTGGTGGCGGTGCTGTCGGAGATGTATGTGCAGGGGGTCTCGACGCGTCGGGTGAGCCGACTGGCAGAGGATCTGTGCGGTCACGAGTTTTCACCGGCGACGATCTCGGCCATGGTGTCGAAGCTGGACGCGTCGCTGAAAGCGTTTGCGGAACGTCGGCTGGAGGAGGCGTATCCGTATGTGCTGCTGGATGCCCGGTATGAGAAGGTGCGAGAGGAGGACTCGGTGCGTTCCCGGGCGGTGCAGATTGCCCTCGGGATTGACGGCGAGGGTCGGCGTCAGGTGCTGGCGGCGGAGGTGGCGAACCGGGAAAGCGAGGTGTCGTGGACGGAATTCCTGTCGCATCTGAAGGAACGTGGCCTGCGGGGAGTCGAGTATGTGGTCTCGGACAGTCATAAGGGATTAAAGCATGCGATCTCAAAAGTGCTGCCGACCGCGCTGTGGCGACGGTGCTGCGTCCATTTTCTGCGCAATGCCAGGGACAAGCTGTCGCGGAGTGCTGATCCCGCGTGTCTGGAGGGTCTGAAACGGTTGTGGGGCCATGAGCATGTCGGCGAGGCACGTGAGGCGTTGGGTGCCTGGGTGACCCATTGGGGCGATGAGAAAGGGTTTGGCAAGCTGGTGGAATGGGTCGAGGATCATGTCGAGGAGACGCTGACGGTGTATCGGCTGCCCAGGGAACATCGCCCCTGCGGATGAAGTCCACGAACATGTTGGAGCGGTACAACGAGGAGCTCCGCCGGCGAACGCGTGTCATCAGGATCTTCCCTAACGTGGAGTCCTGTCTGCGTCTGATCTTGGCACTTGCGACGGAGACCCATGAGCGGTGGCTGACGGGGCAGCGTTATCTATATGGCCGGATCGGCGTGGTTTGCGCCTCCGAACCGGAATCCGAGGCATGGCGGGAGGCGGCATGAGACGCCCGAAAATTTCGCGCCGAGCGGAGACCCGCCCATATGGGCGGGTCTCCGCTCCCACTAGAAATTGCAAAAGATTCTTGACACAACTCAACTCACCAGACCCTGCGGATAATGGGCACCGTCTACCGGCGTCCGCCAGCCTTCATGCACCAGTCCGCGCGGCAGGTTCAGGGAGCTTCCATCGACCGCAAACACCCGATGCCCCTGCCACCGCCGATCCGTGTTGTGTCGGACTTTCCGTGCGTGCCGGGGTCGGGCCTCGGCGTCGAAGACCACCTTGAGGATTTCCTGGTGTAAGGTCTTGAACAGCTGCTCGTCCAGCCTGGCCCGGGCACTGCAGATGGAGGACGGCGACACCGGAGCCGGCTGTGGCAGTTCGATCCCCATCGTCCGGCACTGCCCCCACAGTTCGGCCAGCGTGGTCGCATACCCCGGACGCCCCTTCGAGAACACCAGCCGGAAAACGAACAGCACGACCACCAGCGTGTTCAGCACGCGCCGCCGCCGCTGCCAGAGCCGGTCATGCCGGTTGGCGACACCCACGAGCGTCTCGACGATGCCGCTCCAGAGCCGGACAAACGTATCCTCCGGAGCCAAGACCGCCACCGGCGACCTGCGGGAACGGCGTCCGGATCGACGGGAGCCGGTCAGCAGCACCTGCTTCCAGTCTTTCGTCAGCGGATACAGGTAAACGTCCTTCGGAGTCCTGCCTGCCTCCGACGCACTCGCCTTGTGTCCCTTCGTCCGACCAATGCACTGCCAGTTGGCCGCACGGTAGCAGGTCCCCCGGTACTTCGCCGGATCCACAAAGGTCTCCGCCAGTACCGGCTCCAGGCCGTGCCGCTCCTTCCAGTCCCCGGGCAGCCGCCGAACCGCCATCGACAGGGCCTTCGAGGCCAGATACGGAACCCGAACCCAAGGGAAAATCAGGAACCGGGAGTTGTTCACCACCCCCTTCAGACGCTTCGCCCGATCCCGCCAGCCAATCCAGGCGTCACAACAGGGCAGCCGGGTCGTGCCCGCCTCAAACAGCAGACAGCCCAGCTTGCGACCCCGACGATCCCGAAGCCAGTAGCGCAGGAAACAGCCGAACAGATGCCGGTAACCCAGCTCATGATGCCGATCCACCAATTCCTTCCATTCCTCAACGGCCTCCCCCTCCGCCACAACCTCCAGTTCCAGCGGCATCAGCTCCTTCAACTCACACTCTATGGCGGAGCCCGGATCCGAGCGACTCGTATGCCGCGGTCTCCGACCCCCGGTTCCCGTTCTCGATCCCGGTCGCTTCGCCGGCAGCGACACGATGCCGCCGGTCTCCAGCTGCTCCAGCATCCGCAGACAGGACCCCAGTCGATCCCGACCCTTCGGCGTGAACCAGCCCAGATGAGTGCACAGGGTGGCAGCCAGCTCATGGCGGCTCAGTGCCGGAAACATTTTCACCGTCTTCTGGAGGTCCGCAATCTGACGGCGGGTCAGCCGCGTGCCACAGAAGGTGGTCGACTTCAGGTTCTCGATTCGGGAATCCATCACGTTGGCACCAGAGATAATCTAACTAGTGTCTGCGGGAAAACCCCATTTTACGATGGGTTTAAGCCACGTGATGGTATCCGTCGCTCAGGGGATCATGTTGATTTAGGAGATGTACGACGGGTAATCGGCCCATCGGGGCTCCAAAAGTCCGGATGATGTTCTCCTGCTCGCTTTCGGGGCGTGCGGGGTCCGTCCCGAGGGGCGGGAAGGATGGATATTGAGGATGGGGACGGCTAGGCCGCCAAACGATAGGGTGGTGCGTGCGTGCGATGGGACCGCCGCGCCGCCCGTTGCTGCAGCAAGCGTCCGAGTCGGTGCAGGTTGGCTGCGAGGATCGAGATACCCACGGTGCGTTCGAAGCCTGCCCGGCCATGCGTGCGCACCCGGTCCAAGCCATGGCTTTCCAACGCATGGATCGCCGATTCCACGCCCGGATGCCGCCGGCGTCGCGCCACGAACGATGCTTTACCTTCCCGAGCTCGGCTGGCCTCCGTGCCTCGCCCCTTCGCGGGCAACGCGACGTGCTCCAGCACCGCGGCCAGTTGCTGTTGGTTGGCGGGGCTGTGGAACCCCCGGTCGAAACTGCATCCGCGCAACTCCGGATACTGTGCCTGGCATGCCGCCACCAGCGGAACCGCCATGTCCACATCGCCGCCATGCCACTGCAAGTGCCAACCCAGGATGAACTGATGTTGATCTTCCAGCACCGTCAGGGGAACCCCCAGCTCCACCGGCCGGCCTTGCCCTTCATGATCCAGCGCGTATGCGGCTCAAACAGCGAGAACAGTTTCTCCTCGTGCGGGATCGTTTCCCCTTCCAGCACGCGACGGCGGATCTGATCCTGCAAACGCACCGAGCAGGCGTGAAACCAGCGCCATCGCGACAGCTGCGCCGGCGACACCGAGCCCTCCGGCAATCCTTCCAGCTCCTCCAGCGTGTCGCCCAGACGCCCCGTCAGATCGCCGCACAGGGTCAACCACGCCGCCACCGCCTTCGGGCGTCGGCACCACAACCGCGCACGGCTCACCCGTTGATAGCCCTGCCGAACCTGGCTCCGCCAGTACTGCCCCTGCCGCCATCCCGACACCTCATGCGATCCGCAACAGACCGAAACCTCCGTCAGCAGCACCCGCATCGCATCCCACAGCAGGTTCACGTCCGTCGGGTAATGCACGTCCGTCTCCACTACGAACGAGTCAACCCGACCGTCCAAGGCGGTGCCAGGGGACTTTCCCGCCACCGCATGACCCTCCCGTACCAGCAGCGCATTCAATTCCTGTAGCAACGCCGGCGTCACCAGCGACACGTTGTCCTGCAAGGTGCGCACCGAGTACGTCCAGTCATCCAGAAACCCATGCTGCAGCATCTTCCGTACCACCTGGTGATGGTTCACCAACTCCCCCAGACGGTCGTAGTCGCAATTCAAACCCTGCTTGAGCACCGCCATCACCAGAACCCGCCACAGCGTCATCCCCGGCCGACCGTTCTCCGGATCCCGATCCGCGGTCACATGGCAACCCAGTAACCCTTCCAATTCCTCCCGACACGACACGTACAGATGCTGCAATCCCAACAGCAACGCCGGAATGTCATCCCGTGATTTCACATTAATCTTGATCTCACCGATCGGCGTCTCATCCAACCGCAAGGCATGCTCGAAACGTCTCATGATCGCTGCTCTCCCAACGAAGATCCGCACAGAACACCCCTGAAACCCCTAAAAAAGCCCATTTCAACGCCTCCAACGGCAATCTTCACCCGTAGCATTTTAGCTCAAAATACCCTCCCATGCCACAATAATCAGCACTTTGATACAATCATCAGGGTTTTCGCACAGACACTAACTAAGCGTAGATTGCCATAACCCATGCTGAAACGCAAGTGTTTTTTTGAAGAATCCCAACAGAACCGAATATCTTTCCGTATATCAACCGGTTACACGACATCCTCAAAGACCGGGATCCCTTTCCGCTAATCCGAATGCCATTGGGGCGCAGGGAGGCCGGCGCGCTCCGCCGCCAGCGTCATGCACCCGGTTGCACCGGGCTTTTACGTTGGTACCAGGCTGGCCCAGATCAAGCGGAAATCCTTCCAGTACGGGAAGGCGGACCCGAACGCCAGATGGATCCGCCGCGCGGACACCGTCACGCGCACCGGGATCTGGAACAGGCACTTGCGCAGCGTCGATGGACGGCTCCGGCGCAGCATGGCGGATACCGGAAGGTTCTCGAGCCGGCGCTTCATCATGCAATGAAGGGCATGGGCCAGTGCGCTCATCCGGAGCCGGAGTGCGTTGACGTTCCAGAGGCTGCTGGAGCATCGGTCCAGGAACAGATCGTTCTTCTGTTCCTTGATCCAGTTTTCGGCCTCACCCTGGCCGCAGTACATCTCTTCGTAGACCGTTTGCGCGTTGGGCTTCTGGAGCGAGGTGACGACGAAGCGACTGTTGTACCGGGCTTCGCCGACCGTCGCACATGGGCCTTCCGCGACGGCCTCCGGTCCGCCGTCGGCCTTGCCGGCCGGTTCCCCGTCCGCGTTGCCGACCGGTTGTCCCGGCAGCCATTCGGCCTTGGCGATCACGCGGCGTTCGCGGCTCCAGCTGTCGCGCGTGCGATAGTCGAAGCTCCGGTAGCCGCGGACCGCTTGCTGCGCATAGTCCGGATCCCGCTTCAACCGGTCCCGCAGATCGTCCATCAACGGTTGGACCCGGTCTTTCAGCCGATCATTGCGCGGCAGTCCCAGCACGTAATCCGCGCCTCGCACCACGTCATCCACTCGTCGCGGCAGTAGGCCCCGTCGGCGCGGATCAGGATCGGCACCTGCGGAAATCGCTTCCGCAACCGGTCCACGAGCGGCGCGATCGTTTCCACCACGCCCGCCGCCACATCGCCGCTCGACGTGCGCAGTTCCGTCCGCACCGGCCAGCCGTTGCAGAACACCAGCCGCGGAAGGTGGCAGTATGCATGGTAGTACCCGTGATAGAACCGGTGCTCCTGCCGCGGCCGAGTTGTGTCAAGAATCTTCTGCAATTTCTAGTGGGAGCGGAGACCCGCCCATATGGGCGGGTCTCCGCTCGGCGCGAAATTTTCGGGCGTCTCATGCCGCCTCCCGCCATGCCTCGGATTCCGGTTCGGAGGCGCGAACCACGCCGATCTGGCCATAGAGATAACGCTGCCCCGTCAGCCACCGCTCATGGGTCTCCGTCGCAAGTGCCAAGATCAGACGCAGACAGGACTCCACGTTAGGGAAGATCCTGATGACACGCGTTCGCCGGCGGAGCTCCTCGTTGTACCGCTCCAGCATGTTCGTGGACTTCATCCGCAGGAGGCGATGTTCCCTGGGCAACCGATACACCGTCAGCGTCTCCTCGACATGATCCTCGACCCATTCCACCAGCTTGCCCAACCCTTTCTCATCGCCCCAATGGGTCACCCAGGCACCCAACGCCTCACGTGCCTCGCCGACATGCTCATGGCCCCACAACCGTTTCAGACCCTCCAGACACGCGGGATCAGCACTCCGCGACAGCTTGTCCCTGGCATTGCGCAGAAAATGGACGCAGCACCGTTGCCACAGCGCGGTCGGCAGCACTTTCGAGATCGCATGCTTTAATCCCTCATGACTGTCCGAGACCACATACTCGACTCCCCGCAGGCCACGTTCCTTCAGATGCGACAGGAATTCCGTCCACGATACCTCGCTTTCCCGGTTCGCCACCTCCGCCGCCAGCACCTGACGCCGACCCTCGCCGTCAATCCCGAGGGCAATCTGCACCGCCCGGGAACGCACCGAGCCCTCCTCTCGCACCTTCTCATACCGGGCATCCAGCAGCACATACGGATACGCCTCCTCCAGCCGACGTTCCGCAAACGCCTTCAGCGACGCGTCCAGCTTCGACACCATGGCCGAGATCGTCGCCGGTGAAAACTCGTGACCGCACAGATCCTCTGCCAGTCGGCTCACCCGACGCGTCGAGACCCCCTGCACATACATCTCCGACAGCACCGCCACCAGTGCCTTCTCCGAACGCTGATAGCGCTCGAACACCCGCGTGCTGGAACTGGCCGCTGCGTTCCTGCGGATACCCTCAGCTCGATCTCGCCCACCTTCATCGTCAGATCGCGCCGGTAGTATCCGGAACGGTAGCCCTGACGCGTCTTCGTCCGCTCGCTCTTGCCCGTTCCCAGAAACTCCGTCATCTCACTCTCCAGCACCTCGTTGAGCGTCTCTTGCACCAGCCGCCTCACAAAGTCCTCATCGTCCGCCAGATGATGACATGCCGACTTCTTCGTGTCATTGTGCGTATAATCTTCCCGAATCATTTTTTGCTCCTTTTCGATAAATTGTGTCATGAATGATTCGCGCCTGGACGCGGTTCCGCGTCCAGGCATCTCCACATTCCCGATAAAACATCAGATTCTAACCATCCGTCTGTCGTTACAGCTCGTTTTTTGTTTTTGCAGATAAATTTATACACAACCGATGTTTTCCATCCGTTGGGATCGTTTCGGGCCCTTGTTCAGCGTGCCCCAGCTACGTTTTGGCTGCGTTGGGCCGCGGTGCTTTGTGCGGACCAAGGCATGCCCGGTTCGCATGTCGACGGATCTCGGAGGGATGCCCGCGATCAGGAGGCGCAGGACGCGTTGCACTATGGCGGACGGAAACCAGGATCGGGTCGTCCGGAACTGTGGTCGGGTTCCGCACCAGCGAGGGCTTCGTACAACTGTTTCCAGCTGTGGAGGATCAGGAGCCAGATCGCACCGCGCATCTTTTCCCACAGGGAGGCATAACTGCTCTGCCGACGTTGGGCGGCTTGGAAGCGCGGGCAGCACAACTGCTGGATCTGGTCCATCAGAAACGCCAGCATCATCAGGGTCGCCAGCGTATTCGCAAGGTACTGGTGACCGTGACCGTAGTTGTGTTCCAGACCGTACCCCTGGTTTTTCAGCGTGTTGAAGGTCTCGTTTTCGATCTTCCAGCGACTGCGCGCCATCCGTGCGGTCGCCGGTGCCTCGGCTCGGGTCACCGGCAGATCCGTGATCCAGGTCCATTGGCGTTCTGGTTTTCTGACCCGCTTCGGGGTGCGTTCCCGGTACTGCAGCACCGTCACCCGACGGTCGGACCGGGACGCACTGAGCGGGACGTCTTCTACCACTCGCAGCCGGCGGTTCACGGCGCGCCCCTCCTCGCTCGGGTCCGCAAACCAGTCCACCGAAGTGCCCTCCAGATGCTGGAACAGCATCGCATGGTCGTGCTCCCGCGCACCGATCAGGTACCGCAAGTTCAGACGCTCCAGCAGATCCAGATGCGGTCCGTTGGAGGCCAGGCCGTCTTCCAGCACGATCACTTGCAAATGCGGATGCTCCCGACGTCCCGACGCAACGCTTCCAAAAACCGCTTCGAGGCATTGCGTTCGCAATCGTTCTTCGCCTGACCGTCCTGCCGGACGATCTGTTCCGGTGCCAGCGGGATCACAGTCCGGCAGTCCGGATGCACGATCGCACCAGCCAGCATCTGATGGTGATAGGTGACTGTGCCGTTGCGGTGACGCCGCTCGCAGCAGTACTTGCAGCGCACGGCTCCCGATGAAAAAAAGCCCGTGCCGTCCAGCGACAACAGATAGTGGTGGCCATACACCGCATACGGCTTCAGCACCTTGCCTCGCTGCAGTTCGCGGAACAGCCGCCGCAGATTACCCCGAACCCGCCCATCCAACCGCACCTCTCGGTCAAACTGCAGCAACGACGGGGACTTCAGACCGAACATCGCCAAAGCCGACATCAAACAGTCGACCAGACGATAGGCGCGGACCGACGTCCCGTCTTCCATCCGTTCAAAACACTGCCGACTCAACGCCAGCAGTCCCGCAGCATTCAATCGCTTGCGCATCGCTTGTCGAGGCATCCTTTCCTCCATGATCGGGTCGTAAACGGCTATCATAAACCATCACCTCAGACCACCAAAGTCTGCGAAAAATGACCAGACGTAGACGCTCAAACCCCCGCCAACTCCACCTTTTCACAGGAAGCGGGAATTGCTGGCAATCTGATAACAATTCCCATACCGTATCCTCTATTGTCCGTGTAATGCATTAAATGGACTAAAACCAAGATTTGTTCACAATGATACTTCTTGTAGTTCAGCGAACGAATGAATGGCTTTGCCGACCAACCCATATTCCACGCCCTCCTCGACGCTCATCCAATGGTCTCTGTGTGTGTCTTTTTCGATCCGTTCCAAATCCTGACCAGTTTGTTCGGCGATGATGCGATTGATTCGCTCTCGAGTTTTGACGATTTCGCGAGCATGGATTTCTATATCGGATGCATCGCCCCCGAATCCAGAAGATGGCTGATGAATGAGAAATCGAGTGTTGGGCAGAGCAAATCGATGCTCGGTTGGCGGAGCAAGATAGATGTGCGTTGCGATGCTGCCAACCCAACCTGTGCCGACTGTGCGAACAACCGGCTTAATAAAACGGATGATATCAAAAATTGTGTCACCGGATTCGACATGGCCACCTGGTGAACCGACGAAAATGGTAATTGGATCGTCACTCTCGAATGACAATGCCAATAGCTTCTCGACAGTTTTTTGTGCCGCTGATTTGTCGATCTCACCAAAAATCGTGAGTATTCTTTGTTTGAAAAGAGAACTTTCCCAAGGTGATGGCTGTCTTGTTGCATCGCTTTTATCATCTTTATCGTTCTCGTCATTGAACGTGGTAAGTTCGTGCATAGCTGTATTTCGTCCGTTAGATCTTATCCAAAATCGGTGTGCATGTTACCGAATTAGCTAGATCATCTTTCTCGAATGGCTAAATGGGTGGATAGGTGTTTAACATTAACTGGACGAATAAAGTCAGGCATGGAACTCACGGAAAAGCAGTCTGGGAAGATGGAGCCTGTGTTTCCGCGCCCGCGAGAGAACGTCAAGATCAACCATCGAGCGTTCCGCGACGCGTTGCTGTGTATGTTGGAAAACGGCTGTCAGTGGCGAGATTTGTTGATGTAGTTCGGGCATGGGCACACAATCTGCATACGTGGGAAATACCGGTTCTGAAGTGGCTGGACGACGGGCAGCCGGTGCCATTAGTCAAGGAAACACGCTCGCCTGTGCCGGCCACTACGGATGGTTCGCGACGTGTGGACTACGAATACGAACGGACGGACATGGCCTTGGTTCTCATGTAACTCTAGCCCTTATTTCTCATAATGGATGGCTTGGGTGCGATGTATGTGCGTGTAAGTTGTTGATACCACGAAGTTGATTGGGCTTTGCCGGGGGGATGGTTAGCGGGGTGCGTTCGGACGGATGGGTGCGTTGGATGGCGAAAGGGGTGCGTTCGGGTCGGACGGAAGCGGGACGCGTTCGGTGCTGAGTGCGATGCTGGCGGAAGAGGTGCGGACGTGTAGCATGCGCCTGGGCCCGTTTTGCGGACCGCCACGATCGGCGTGCAAAGCGGCGCATCCCGTGAAAGATGCTGTTTTCGACTGGATGATGAGCCATGCGGGTGAGCATGCGGCGGACGCCCCTATCGCACGCCCTTGGGTTCTGGTCTTGACGAGGCCCGAACGCTCCCCGACTGGTCGGGAGGTTCCCCCCCCCCCCGGTGGCTGCCATGGCATGCGGATGAACGGAAAGGGATCCCGGTCTTTGAGGATGTCGTGTAACCGGTTGATATACGGAAACATATTCGTTTTTTTGGGGGTTCTTCAAAAAACACTTACGTTTTGGCCAGCAATTCCCCGTATAGCCCCAACCCCGCTATAGGTATGGATTTTGCGCATTAGCTTTCGCAATAATAAGAGCGTAGGCTTATCGTTTGAGGATGGATGATAGGTTCATATAGAGTTATCAGACAAACGAGGTATCCAAGGATGGGTGCGTTGAAGTTGCGCAAGGATGTGAGCAAACCCGGTGTGCTGCGGGTGGTTCGTGAAGTTTTTGAGGGGGTCGTTGAGGAGGTTTGCGGGCGGAAGTTTTCCACCGGCGACTGTCTGATGTCGGGTCTGGCGGTGTTTCTGGAGAAGCACGCCTCGCTGCTGCAGTTTGATTTAACGAGGCACCGGCACAAGGTGGTGGAAATGAATCTGCGTCGTCTGTACGGTCTGGCGCAGGTTCCCTGCGACACGACTCTGCGCCGTCCGCCTGGATCCGATCTCGCCGGTGCGGTATCGGCGGGCGTTTCAGCAGGTTCTGCAACGCGCCCAGCGCGGCAAGGTGCTGCAGCGGATGTCGGCGTGGCGCGGTCATTATCTGGTAGCCGTGGATGGTACCGGCACCTTTTCCTCCCAGCAGATTCACGGTTCGTGCTGTCTGCGGGCCCGGCATCGCAACGGTTCGACCACGTACTCCCATCAGCAGTTGTGTGCGGTGATGGTGCATCCGGATCAGCGGCAGGTACTGCCGATGGCGATAGAAGCGGTTTGCAACGGGGATGGCTCGATGAAGAACGACTGCGAGCGGGGTGCCTGGGCCCGGCTAGTTCCGGTCCTGGCTTCGCTTTATCGGCGCATGAAGCTGATCGTGATTGCCGATGGGCTGTTCTCGCAGGGTCCCCAGATCCGGCTGCTTCAGGAGCATGGACTGCGCTTTCTGCTGGCGGCTCGGGCGGGCGACCATCCGCATCTGCAGGCTTATCTGGATCGTTCCGATGCGCTCTGGTTTGCAGATCCCTCGCCCGAAGGGCAGGAGCGGGATCGCCAGCTGCGCGTGGTGCCGGAGGTGGAACGGAATGCTGCGAACCCCGACCTGAAGGTCCAGGTACTGCAGAGCTCGGAGCGGCGTGGCTCCGGCGAGGATGCGCGGCGGGCGTTCACCTGGGTCACCGATCTGCCGCTCAATCCGCATAACGCCAGCGAACTGGTCCGCGCGGCTCGCAGTCGCTGGAAGATCGAGAACGAGACCTTCAACACGCTGAAGAACGTCCAGTACCTGGAACACAACTTCGGACACGGAACCCAGCACCTGTCGGATACTTTCGCTGCGCTGATGCTGCTGGCGTTCCTGATCGACCAGCTGCTGGAAATGGCCTGCCCCGTCATGAAGCAAATCTTCGCCAAGTGCTATACCCGAACCGCGACGTGGGAACGTCTGCGCAGCAGTTTCTGTGCGGTAGCCTTCCGCAACTGGCAGGAACTGTACGGCCACGCCCTCGGGATCTACACCGCGTACCTCGCCTACGATACGTCCTGACGGCCGACCGCCTCTCCAGCTGCTGCTCGATGAAGAAGGGATCGGGACGTCCCCGAGGCCCCATGCCGCCCTGACGGTCAAGAGACCTGCATATCGATGCCCGGAACCCGTTCCAACGCACGACGACATGCCATGCAAACCGTCTGAAAACGTCGGTTTCCCGTACCGAAACATGAAAAGACCGACATCAAGCCCAAAATGAAACTATACGGGGAATTGCTACGTTTTGGCATGGGTTATGGCAATCTACGCTTGGTTAGATGGTCTCTGGTGCAAACGTGATGGATTTCCGAATCGAGAACTTGAAGTCGGCCACCTTGGGTGGCACGCGGCTGACCCGCCGTTGGATGGCGGACCTTCAGAAGACGGTGGCACGGTTTTCGGCACTGAGCCGCCATGAGTTGGCGTCCACCCTGTGCAGTCATCTGGGCTGGGTTCACGCCGAAGGGTCGGGATCGACTGGGGTCCTGCAGGTCGCCGGCAGCCGTCTTGGCCCCGGAGGATGCTTTGGTCCGGCTCTGGCAGCGGCGGCGCGTGCTGAACACGCTGGTGGTCGTGCTGTTCATGTTCCGGTTGGTGTTCTGGAAGGGGCGTCCGGGATATGCGGCCACGCTGGCCGAACGGTGGGCGCAACGCGGCCGATGGGGCCGGATGGAGGAGGGCACGGGATGAAGAGCAAGCCCAAGCGCGGCGCGGACCGGAGTGGTGTCAAGAATTTTCTGCAATTTCTAGTGGGATCGGAGACCCGCCCATATGGGCGGGTCTCCGCTCGGCGCGAAATTTTCGGGCGTTTCATGCCGCCTCCTGCCATGTCTCGGATTCCGGTTCGGATGCGCGAACCACGCCGATCCGACCATATAGATAACGCTGCCCCGTCAGCCACCGCTCATGGGTCTCCGCCGCAAGTGCCAAGATCAGACGCAGACAGGACTCCGCGTTCGGGAAGATCCTGACGACACGCGTTCGCCGGCGGAGATCCTCGTTGTACCGCTCCAGCATGTTCGTGGACTTCATCCGCAGGCGATGTTCCCTGGGCAGCCGATACACCGTCAGCGTCTCCTCGACATGATCCTCGACCCATTCCACTAGCCTGCCAAACCCTTTCTCATCGCCCCAACGGCCTACCCAGGCACCCAGTGCCTCACGAGCCTCCCCGACATGCTCACAGCCCCACAACCGTTTCAAACCCTCCAGACACGCGGGATCAGCACTCCGGGACAGTTTGTCCCTGGCATTGCGCAGAAAATGGACGCAGCACCGTTGCCACGGCGCGGTCGGCAGCACTTTCGAGATCGCATGCTTCCATCCCTCATGACGGTCCGAGACCACATACTCGACTCCCCGCAGGCCACGTCCCTTCAGGTGCGACAGGAATTCCGTCCACGACCCCTCGCTTTCCCGGTTCGCCACCATGGCCGAGATCGTCGCCGGCGAAAACTCGTGACCGCACAGACCCTCCGCCAGTCGGCTCACCCGACGCGTCGAGACCCCCTGCACATACATCTCCGACAGCACCGCCACCAGGGCCTTCTCCGAACGCTGATAGCACTCGAACACCCGCGTGCTGAACTGACCGACTGCGTTCCTGCGGAACCCTCAGCTCGATCTCGCCCACCTTCATCGTCAGATCCCGCCGGTAGTATCCGGAACGGTAGCCCTGACGCGTCCGCGTCCGGCTCGCTCTTGCCCGCTCCCAGAAACTCCGTCATCTCACTCTCCAGTACCTCGTTGAGCGTCTCCTGCACCAGCCGCCTCACAAATTCCTCATCGTCCGCCAGATGATGGCTTGCCGACTTCTTCGTGACATCGTACGTATAATCTTCCCGAATCATTTTTTGCTCCTTTGTCATAAATTGTGTCATGAATGATTCGTGCCTGGACGCGGTTCCGCGTCCAGGCATCTCCACATTCCCGATCAAACATCAGATTCTAACCATTCGTCTGTCGTTACAGCCCGTTTTTCGTTTTTGCAGATAAATTTATACACAACCCGGACCGGGTTGGTGCGTCGGATGGCGAAAGGGGTCCGTCCGGCGCGGATGGAGGTGGACTGCAGTGGAGGTGAGCTGAGTTGCAACGGGGGCTCGGCACTGCTGATGATGCTGGCCGAGCAGGTCCGGTTGTTCGAGCGCGCCTCGGCATGTTTCACGGATCACCGGGACCCGTCCAAGGTGGCGCATCCGCTGGTGGTGTTGCTGGGGCAGCGGATTTTGGGTCTCGCGCTGGGCTACGAGGATCTGAACGATCACGACGAACTGCGGCGGGACCGGGTCCCCTGTCCACGGCCCAATGGCATTCGGTTTGAGAAAAGTCGATCTGCGCCTTTGAGGGTTTTCTATAACCCATTGATTGACTGGGACTTGTTTCTGTTTTTTGGAGTGTTCAAAAAAAGGGGTTACGTTGCGACATTTTTTTTGGCAAACTATGCTGTATGGAATTGTTTCGGACGGAAAGTGGATGGGTTCGAGAATCGTGGATCTGAAGTCGATCACATTTTGTGGCAGGCGACTGACCCGCCGTCGGATTTCGGACACTCAGAGGACGGTGGAGCTGTTTCCGTCCTTGAGTCGCGATGAACTGGCTTCGGCCATCTGCAGTCATCTTGGCTGGCGGACGCCGAAGGGCGGGGAAAGCCCTGGATCCTGTCTACGGATGCTGCACGTGCACGTGATCCGGGGACTGCATGCGGTGTTCGGGATAAAGCAGAAAGGAAAACCGGTGCCGACATTGACCATTTCATCCACGGCGACCGAGAGGATGTGGTGATGGAGATCGCCCCCCGCAAAGGCACACTCGCGCCACCTGTGGTGCACACTGCCTTCGGCTGGTGAAATACCTCGTCGGCAAAACGGTCTTCATCCTCGGAACCACCCTGCTGGATTCGAAGCAATACACCATCCCGCAACTGGCGGAGCGGTATCGCGCAAGATGGGGCGTGGAAGAATGGTACAAGGTGTCCAAACAACGGATGGAGGTGGAAGACTTCCATGGACCAAGCGAGCGGGGAGTGAAACAGAAACTCTATGCCGGCTTCCCCCTGAACGCCATGACCCGGCGGTTCTCCGGTCACGGCGACCATCGATGGAACGAAAGCCCGCACGAACATGGCAAGCCGCGCAAGCAGACCCATTTCAAGCACGGGACTGGCGATGGTGGCGGCCGACATCGAGAGCCTGTTGCTGAAGCAGGCATCCGCGCTACAGGAAACGGTCACCCAGGTGGTTCGCGACATCATCCGATGCCGACAACGACTCCGGCCCGGCAGATCCTTCGAACGACGATCCCGAAAACCCGTGAAGATGTGACAGCGAGGGAGAAGACTGCAAGCAAAAACTGCTGATTAACTCAACATAGGACTGGCATTCCATACAGGAGTGAAGGGCACTTCCTTAAACGAATGACAATGATCACTAAACGAATGCCATTGGTCCACGGCCATGGGACGGGTGGAGTGTGCGCGTTCGGACTGCGAGCCGCTGGCCGGCAAAAGCACGCTGAACCGGATGGAGCTGTCGGCGAACGGGCGGGACCGGGCGAAGGCGCGTCAGATCACCGTGGATTTCGATGCGCTCGACGAGCTGCTCGTGGAGCTGTATCTGGTGTGTGGCGAGCGGGGCCAGATGCCGAAGCGGTTGGTGCTGGACATCGATGCCACGGACGTGCAACTGCACGGCCGGCAGGAGCATCGGTTCTATCCACGGGTACTACCATGAATACTGCTACCTTCCGCGGCTGGTGTTCTGCAACGGCTGGCCGGTGCGGACGGAACTGCGCACGTCGAGCGGCGATGTGGCGGCGGGCGTGGTGGAGACGATCGCGCCGCTCGTGGACCGGTTGCGGAAGCGATTTCCGCAGGTGCCGATCCTGATCCGCGCCGACGGGGCCTACTGCCGCGACGAGTGGATGACGTGGTGCGAGGCGCGGGGCGTGGATGACGTGCTGGGGCTGCCGCGCAATGATCGGCTGAAAGACCGGGTCCAGCCGTTGATGGACGATCTGCGGGACCGGTTGAAGCGGGATCCGGACTATGCACAGCGAGCGGTCCGCGGCTACCAGAGCTTCGGCTATCGCACGCGCGACAGCTGGAACCGCGAACGCCGCGTGATCGCCAAGGCCGAATGGCTGCCGGGACAACCGATCGGCAACGCGGACGGGGAACCAGCCGGCAAGGCCGACGGCGGACCGGAGGCCGGCGCGGAAGGCCCATGTGCGACGGTTGGCGAAGCCCGATACCACAAGTCGCTTCGTCGTCACCTCGCTCCAGAAGCCCAACGCGCAAACGGTCTACGAAGCGATGTACTGCGACCGGGGCGCGGCCGAAAACTGGATCAAGGAGCAGAAGAACGATCTGTTCCTGGACCGATGCTCCAGCGGCCTCTGGAACGTCAACGCACTCCGGCTCCGGCTGAGCGCACTGGCCCATGCCCTCTATTGCATGATGAAGCACCGGCTCGAGCACCTCCCGGTATCTGCCATGCTGCCTGCGCCGGAGCCACCCATCGACGGACGCTGCGCGAGCACCTGTTCTGGATCCTGGTGCGCGTGACGGTGTCCACGCGGCGGATCCATCTGGCGTTCGGGTCCGCCTTCCCGTACTGGAAGGATTTCCGGTTGATCTGGGCCAGCCTGGCACTAACGTAAAAGCCCGGTGCAACCGGGTGCATGACGCTGGCGGCGGAGCGCGCCGACCTCCCCGCGCCCGGATGCTCAGCGATGCGCCGTCCCGCCCGCAAAAAGGCGGGGAAAACACACGCGTACCCGCCCTCCGAAGCCTTTTCGAACTCGCGACGCGAAATTTCATGCCCGTACCCACCGCACCGCATCCCGTGAAAAACATCATTTTCGGCTTGGTTATGAGAAATCTGGGCTAGAGGCGTTCGAAGGGATTAATCGCCTCTATTGAAGATGGTGGCTCAACCACCATTGATGCGGTGGAAAAGAAAATTAACTCGCATGTGTCTGATGATGAATTAAAAATTCACCAAAACCAAATCCGATGGATTGCTCCCGTACCACATGCTGCCTGGGAATACTTTAGCGAAGTACATGCATACGGTGGCCTCTGCCAGCGAAGGAGCAGTTACCGACGAAAAACCTAGCGAAGTTCTTGACTGTACTCGTGGACGAAATCCACGAGTCTTTTGACGTTGTCGACGGGCGTTTCCAGCAATATTCCATGTCCCAGGTTGAAAATATGTCCTGGTGTACCGTTTATTTCGTTGAGTAGTACCTTTGCTTCTGTAATTGCTACTTCAATATCCGCACAAAGCAGGGCGGGGTCGAGATTGCCTTGTATCGCAGGGCACCCTAGGCGGTCCCATGTCGGTTTCAAAGGAGCTCGCCAATCCAACGCCATGAAACTCGGTCCCGTCGCATACATTGCGTCTAGCAAGTGTACGTTTCCCGTGCCAAAGTAGACGATAGGTACACGCCTTCCAATTCCACTCATCATTTTTTGCGTCGCTGGTGCGACGCATCGTTGATATTCTCGTTCAGAGAGACATCCAACCCAGCTATCGAAGATTTGCACGGCGTGAACGCCGCTGTCGATCTGTAGATTTACGTAGTCAATAATACCGTCTGCTAGTTTGTCCATAAGTAGCGACCAACCATCGGGCAGGTTGTGCATTAAGCATTTGGTGGCAGTGAAATTTTTTGAACTCCGTCCTTCGATAATGTAAGACGCTAACGTGAAAGGTGCGCCGGCAAAACCGATCAATGGTATTTCTCTTGGTAGTCCATCAAGTGCAAGAGCTATCGTTTCAGCAATAAACCCCAACCCTTCCTGGGCGGGGACGGTTTTCAAACGTTGAATGTCACGAATAGACCTGACGGTATTATTGAAAACAGGACCTACGCCTTGTACGTAGTCCAACTCTAACCCCATTGGCTCTAGCATAGGGAGCAAGTCTGTGAAAACGATGGCTGCATCTACGTTCAGTATTCGTTGCGCGTCGATGGTAGCGCGTGACGCTAGATCAGGCGACTTGAAGAATTTCAAACTTGGTGTGTCGCCCTTTAGAGTAAGGTATTCAGGCATGTAGCGCCCGGCTTGGCGATTCAGCCAGATGGGTGTGTAGTCAGTATGTTCGCCGCGACAGGCGGCAAGGTATGCACTCACGAGCGGCGGTGTGCTAGAGAGCCGTCCCAAACTGTGGATCTACGTCGGCTTCGTAGTTCACGCCTTGGATGCCAAATCCAAATAGATGCAGAAATTCTTCGCGGAAACCATCAATGTCAGCCATCTCTGAGAGGTTTGTATCACTGATTGCGTTCCAACGTCGGCGAACTTCAGTCTGGACGGTCTCGTCAAGCTCGAAATTATCCATGCGTATTCTGCCTTCGGAATCAACGCGCATATCTGATTTGCTATACAGTTCTGTTCGAAACATGCGATCAATATGGGCCATGCAGTTCTCATAATTGCCGTGTTCTTTCATTATTGAGAATAGTATTGAGAAATATAGCGGAACGATGGGTATGGCGGTACTCGCTTGAGTGACTGCTGCCTTCAAGACCGCTACGTAGGCCTTCCTTGAGGTACCGTCGAAGCCCCCGTTGATTGCAATGCAGCTGCGGTCAAGATCTTCCTTAGCTCGGCCGATCGTACCTCCTCGGTAAATCGCATACGTTAGTTCGCTGCCCAGATAGGTGTAAGAGACAGTTTTGAAATGTGAGGCCAGTAAATTCCGAGCATCCAGCCGGTCCACCCACGTTTGCCAATCTTCACCGCCCATAACGGCCACCGTATCGGCGGTTTCTTGCTCCGAAGCTGGATCTATTTCAATGTCCTGTAGATTTCCGGTACCGGTTTCTAAATTCAATATCAGGGTTCGTGAACGCACCGCGTTCCCGATCGGCTTGATCACGGACCGGTGCAATTTGCCGGTATCTGGATGGGTTCGTACAGGTGCTGCAAGGCTATAAACCATCAGGTCTATGGTACCCATTTCCGATCGTACGGCTTCAATAACTTGTTCTTTTATATCGTTTGAAAATGCGTCGCCGTTGATGGTCGTAGAGAACAATCCCTTGTTTTGGGCCTCCCGGTCAAAGGCAACGTTGTTGTACCACCCTGCGGTAGCGGTCTTTTTGGCCGTCGGTGCCCTTTCTAGGGACACGCTAATAGTCTTTGCTCTACAACCGAAAGCCGCTGTGATTCTAGATGCCAGCCCATAGCCGGTAGAACCCCCAATGACCAGTACGTTCGCAGGCCCAGAGATTATTTCTTTTTGTGCTACAAAATCGATCTGTTCTCGCACGTTCTCCGCGCATCCGGCGGGATGTGCTGTTGTACAGATAAACCCACGAGCTCGCGGTCGGATGATCATTAACTTTTTTCTTGCTGGAGAGAGATATGTTGCGTACGTGTCTATTCTATAGATTAGGTAGAGAATTGTTCGTAGATGAAACTGAGAGTTCTCTAACGACGCATCGGATTGTTCTATCTGTAAAGTGTTTTGTTACGGGAGGTCGGGGTGGCGATCTTCTTGCATTCTAGCAAGAATGATAAACAACTCGTGAGCTACGGTACGGATGCGTCTTTAATCCAAGTTAAAGGGATAAATCATGACTGTTGTTGAAATGATCTATGGGTAGTTGAAGAGCCCGGACGTGCAAGACCTCAGCCAATTCAAAGGCGTTCCGTTTGCGAAACTACTGGCTGGAAATACTCCTTGACGTGTCCCAGGAGAAGCCCCTTTATTTGTAGATTTTGCTGAAATGGAGCACTATCAGTCGATGAATTTTATACGGGACAATTTTGATGCTTGAACGGATTGCTCCAGCCCGTCACTCACTAGATATTTCCGTTGTTCGCAGCACTTACAAGTGGCTGGCAATGACGAAGTTTTGCAGCAAGGGGTCCAAAATTTCCGAGTCCACCGTGAAAGTCACGACTTCCTGCTTGGTGTTCACTCCCGCGGGCACCAAAACTATGAGACACCAAATTAGCCGACATGTAGCACCGAATCTAGACCTACGATATCTATGTATTGTAAGGGACGAGGTTCCTGACACCCCGTTGGGGGTAAACTGCCCAAAAAACTGTACAACTTATTAGTATGCAAAGTATGCAAATTCAAGAAATTATTGATGATGCTTGGGCCGCGCGGTCATCAATTGCAGCTGAAACGAAAGGGGAAATTCGCGAAGCAGTAGAACGAGTGCTAAACGATCTCGATTCAGGAAAGCGGCGCGTGGCTGAAAGAATTGACGGCGAATGGCGTGTGAACGAGTGGCTGAAAAAGGCGGTTTTACTGAGTTTCGTGCTTAACCCATCTCGTTGTATAGCTGGTGCACCAGATACCGCTAAATGGTGGGATAAAGTACCATCGAAATTTGCTGATTGGGACGAGGCTCGTTTCCGCGACGGTGGATTTCGAGCGGTACCCGTAGCGTATGTTCGCCACTCGGCCTACGTTGCTCCGGGCGTGGTTCTTATGCCGAGCTTCGTCAATGTCGGAGCTTACATTGATAGTGGCACGATGATTGATACGTGGGCTACCGTCGGTTCCTGTGCTCAAATTGGCAAGAACTGTCATATTTCAGGTGGGGCCGGCATTGGAGGAGTGCTTGAGCCGTTACAGGCCGCTCCGGTGATCGTTGAAAACAACTGTTTTATTGGTGCGCGATCTGAGGTGGTAGAAGGTGTGATCGTTGAGCAAGGAGCCGTGTTGTCGATGGGGGTATTCATCGGATCAACCACCAAAATTGTAGACCGCCAGACTGGCCAGATCTCCACCGGCCGCGTCCCGGCGTATTCAGTAGTCGTGCCAGGGACCCTACCGGATTCGGTACGTACCGATGGAGTATCGCGACCGAATCTTTATTGCGCGGTAATTATCAAGATCGTGGATGAGCAAACACGCTCGAAAACGTCGATTAACGAACTGCTCCGAGACTAGTGGTCTCGGTACTGGCTTCTTTCTTTACGATCAAGGATCTTAACGGTATACGCGTAGTCGTGGCGTTTATCGACGGGATGATGATCTTCGCTTACCAATTGCCACGCAAATTCGTCGAAGTACGGAAAGAAAACATCGCCGTCAAGTTCCGTATCAATGAGCGTAAGTACCAGACGGTCTGCAATTGGCAACGTCGCGGTATATACGCTTGCTCCGCCAATTATGCAGCACTCGTTGCATGTTTCCATCTCGCAGTGTTGCTCCGCTACGGCTAGTGCGTCTTCAAGATTTGCAGCGACGATAATCCCGTGGACGTTTAATGCTCTGCTTGTAACGACGATATTGGTGCGGTACGGCAGCGGCTTGCCTATGGATTCAAAGGTACGGCGTCCTAAAATGATAGGCTTGTTCATCGTATATCGCCTGAAGTGCTGCATCTCGTCAGGCAAGTTCCACGGGAGTTTATTGTCCTTTCCAATGACCCTGTTACGAGTCATGGCCCAAATCAAAGAAATTCGCACTAATACGGTTCGCTATACGGCAATAGGAGCGCGAATGCCTTGATGGCATTGGTAGTTTTCCAGTTCGAAATCATCGATCGTAAATCCAAAGATATCGCCTATGTCCGGATTGATATTCATGGCCGAGAGCGGAAACGGTGAACGGGAGAGTTGCCGTTCAGCTTGTTCAAAGTGATTCAGATACAAATGCGCGTCGCCGAACGTATGCACGAACTCACCGTATTCTAAACGTGTTACTTGCGCCATCATCATCGTTAGAAGCGCGTAACTTGCGATGTTGAAAGGCACTCCCAAGAAGAAATCCGCACTTCGCTGATATAGCTGGCATGATAACTTTCCGTCGGCGACGTAGAACTGAAACATTGTGTGACAAGGTGGCAATGCCATGTTTGATAAATCAGCAACGTTCCAAGCCGAGACTATAAGCCGTCTGGAATCAGGATTGTTTCTGATTCGATTTACGACTTCCGCGATCTGATCAATGGCCGTTCCATTAGGAGTCGGCCATGCCCGCCATTGCGCACCGTACACGGGTCCTAAATCTCCGTTTTCATCCGCCCACGCGTCCCAAATGTGGACATTATGTTCCTGTAACGAACGGACGTTGGTATCCCCTTTCAGAAACCAGAGCAGTTCGTGAATAATCCCACGCACGAACATACGTTTAGTTGTAATTAACGGAAAGCCGTCCGATAGATCGAAACGCATCTGAGGACCAAATATTGAGTGCGTTCCAACTCCAGTACGATCCCGTTTGAGAACTCCATCGTCTTTGATACGACGTATCAAATCGAGATACTGCTTCATGTTCTCTTTTCGCGTCCGCGGTCCAAGTACTCATCCATAAACGGCGTTAACAAGAATATTCCGACAACCACCATGGGGATCGATAGCAATTGCCCTATGGTAAGAAAGCCTAAGGCACTGAATCCTAAGCCTGGATCCGGTTCCCGGAAGAATTCCGTAGTGAATCGTAAAACACCGTAGGCCGTAAGAAACATACCCGAGACGGAGCCGAGTCTTTTCGCGTGAGCGGAAAACATCCAGACGATAGCGAATAACAAGATCCCCTCGGCGGCTGCTTGATAGAGGCTTGATACGTGACGCGTAACTGTCTCGTACGTTGTAAAGCACGCTGGGTTGAAGGGTGCAACGGACGTACAAGGGAAGTGAACTCCCAGGAAACTCTCCGTCACTCTTCCGGGAAGTTCGGAGTTGATGAAGTTGCCTATGCGGCCTAGTCCTAGACCTATCGGTACCAACGGAACTACAAAATCCGATATCGCAAGAAATCTCAGATTTCGGCGACGAGAGAAAATGTACATTGACACAACTACGCCAAGCAACCCACCATGAAAAGACATCCCACCTTCCCAGATTCGAAACAGCCAAAGCGGGTCGCGCAACAGTAAATCAAAGCTGTAAAACAGTACGAAACCCGTGCGGCCGCCGATGATTGCGCCGATTACGCCATAGAAGATAAGATCGTATATCTGTTCCTTATCCCACTCTCTCTTTGACGTTCGGGATTGTTGCAACCCAAGTAGGTAGCAAACCAGAAACGCCAATAGGTACATCGCGCCGTACCATCGGAAACTTAGTGGGCCGATAGAAAAGATCTCGGGATCAATAATTGGATAGTTCATGAGATTGTGAAGTGTTCAACATCTAAGATGTTGCTAAACTGAGCGTCCTTTAGATTGGGATTAATGAATTAGTTGTGTGCCTTATACTCTTCGCATACGACGGAGCTGCGGAACAGCCGTTGGTTGTTGCCGCAAATCGTGATGAATTTTATACGCGGAAAACCCAGACCGCTCACTTTTGGCCGGATGCTTCAGCAATTTACGGTGGCCGAGATGAGGAAGCGAAGGGTACTTGGTTAGCCGTTGACCGTTCAGGAAGATTCGCCGCGGTAACCAATTGGACGGCAACAACGTCAAGTCGTGCCAATGCACGATCTCGGGGCGATCTAACACGACAATTCCTACAGGGAAACGCATCGGCGTCGGAATACGTCCGTACTATAAAGGGTAGTGAGTATCTAGGATATAACTTTCTTGCGTACGATGGAGATGAGATATTTTACGCCTCCAATCGCGACAACAACGTTCGTTGTTTGAATAGTGGCGTATTCGGAATCACCAATACTTTCATTGATGATAACTGGCCGAAAGTCACTGAAGGAACCGCGGCCGTGTCACAGTCGAAGATCAATGATCGATACGACTCCGATACGTTGTTAGTACTGCTTCGTGCTCGTACGGGTTCGCGAGCTAATCTGGATCAGAACGGCGGCGATGACGAAATAGGAAGGGGGAACGCGCCTAGATTTATTCAAGGCGACACATACGGTACTCGGTCAAGTACCGTCGTTATTTATTCGCGTTCGTCGATCGAGTTTGTTGAGCAGACTTACGGTCCGCGGGGGTCTCTGATACAACGAACCATCCAGACGATAGAAATTGAACGCTGACCGTGTGTCGGTACAGGTTAGTAAGTGTAACTTCCGTCGTTTAAGGAATTCACGATGAGCAATATGGATTTGTCGGGCAGGACCGCATTAGTAACGGGCGGAAGTATGGGGCTTGGAAAAGCTATGGCAACTGCGTTTGCTGACGCGGGTGCAAACGTCGCATTGCTGGCCCGGCGGGAAGAACCGCTCCTAAGGGCGAAAGAAGAAATCGAAGCAAATGCGCGTGAAACGGTACAAGTGGGTGCATACGTTTGCGACGTGGCGGTTGCCGATCAAATCACCGAAACATTCAACAATATCGTCGCTGATCTCGGCAATGCGGATATTCTCGTCAATAATGCGGGGAGGGCAGGGGCTCACGCCTTTCTTGAGATTGACGACGCGGCTTGGCAAACGGACCTTGATTTAAAGCTTTTTGCAGCCATTCGTCTAGCGAGACTCGCTTTCCCAAGGATGGCCGAACGTCGATGGGGGCGAATTATTAACGTACTTAGTATCGCGGCAAAGGCACCATCACCCTGCTCCGCACCTAGTTCCATTTCGCGTGCTGCTGGCATGGCTCTAACCAAAGTACTCGCTGGCGAAGGAGCTCCATATAACATCTTGGTCAATGCTTTGCTAATCGGAACGATTAAAACAGATCAGATTCGACGGTCGTATGACTCTTCTGCGAAGAGCGTGTCATTTAATGAGTATGTCGCTGCGGCTGGTGCAGATCTGCCTATGGGTCGCGTGGGTGAAGCGGCGGAATGTGCAAACGTTGCTCTTTTCTTAACTTCGGAAGGTGCGTCGTATTTGACCGGTTGTGCTATCAATATAGACGGCGGCGTTTCTCAGGTGGTGTGAGCTGCGGGTAGGCTTGCTAAAGCAATACTTCAGACTTTATCGTGATGCGGGATTGCTTGCTCTAGGCCGGCCCCGGTCAGTTGGTAGCGGATGTAGGTCAAGATCTCGTCGGCATGGTCCATCTTCAGCACGCGCGACAGTATTCGCCGACAACTCGTAAGCGAGCTATTCCGAATCACCCACTTCACTCGGAGAAGATTGATCGCATTCATCGACAGTACGTCGTAGCCCATACCTACGCAGAGAATTGCACCTTCTGGCGTACCAGCAAGCTCGCCGCAGATTCCGATTCCCTTCCGCTCGGCGTGTGCTGCCTTAACGAGTTCACGAAGTGCACGTAACACCGATGGGTGATATTCGCAGTACAAATCAGCAACGCGAGGATTGGTACGCGACACGGCGAGCATGTACTGCGTCAGATCATTTGATCCGACTGCTAGGAAATCGACTTCGCGTGCAATTTGACGCGCTTGATATATCGCGGCCGGCACTTCAATCATTGCACCAATGTCCGGACGCTTGACGTCAAATTTCTCTTCCACGACCTCTGCGTATGCGCGATTAATCAGTTCAATCGCTTCCTGAACTTCGTGCATCGAAGAGATCATTGGAAGCATGATTCGCAGCGTACCTTTAAGACCGGCGTTCGCTTTGATCATGGCTCGGACCTGCACGAGAAATATCTCGGGATGATCAAGCGTGACGCGAATACCGCGCCAGCCGAGATACGGATTTTCCTCCTGAATATCGAAGTAGGGGAGGGCTTTGTCGCCACCAATATCCAAGGTACGCATGGTCACCGGTCTTGGTTCAAATGCTTCCATGTGTTCGCGGTAAATGATGCGCTGTTCTTCTTCGGTTGGGAATCGGTCGCGGGTGGCAAAGGGAATTTCAGTACGAAAAAGCCCTATGCCTTCGGCACCTCTATCTAGGGATTGCGTAATGTCGCCGACAAGTCCAATGTTCACCCACATGTTTACCCGGTGGCCGTCGCGGGTTTCGCTGGGCAAGTCTTTCAATTCATCCAAAGTTCGAGCAAATGCTTCGTCTTCTTCAATTAGCGTGGCATAGTGTTTCTTTTTTTCCAGACTGGGGTTGACGACAATTTCCCCGTAGCAGCCGTCGACGGCCACGCTACGGTTCTCGATATCAAACAGAGGTAGATCAATAGCACCAACCACTGCGGGGAGATTAAGCGCGCGCGCCAATATCGACATATGAGAATTTGCAGACCCGCGGCGGGAGATAATTCCAATGCATTTTTCGGATCGGATGTTGTCAAGCATGTCAGCCGTGATTTCTTCGCCTACAAGGATTGATGGATCAGTAAGAATGTCGCTTGGCGTGCGAACGTTCTGCAAATACTTGAGAATACTTTCACCTAACTGTCGTACGTCCGAGCTACGTTCAGCGAGATATGGATTATCGGAACGTTCAATGAGTTCAGTATGTCGTTGAATGACGCGCCGTAGCGCACCTTGCGCCCATTGTCCATTGGAGATTTCTTGACGTACTTCGCCCGGGATTGCCTCACTGTCAAGCATGTGAAGGTAGGCGTCGAACAGTGCAAGATCTTCTTGTGCTATTGATGATTCGAGTTCAGCAATGGTTCGCTGATAGTCAGAGACGACTTTGTTCACTGCGGCATCGAAAGCATGCAGATCTCTTTCCACATCCACGACTTTTCGATCTGGCACTTGCTTGAGATCCGTGGGCGAATCGACAAGCACCGCACGGCCAATGGCGATTCCTGGCGAGCCCGGCTGCCCTTTAAAAAACCGGTCGGGTGTATCACGTAAAGTACTTTGAAGCGTGACGATTTCCTGAGTGGCCTCAGCATGTGCAACGACGTGCGCAATTCGGGTCGCTAGCGATCCTAGGAATCCCTCTTCATCTTCTGAGAATTTCTTTTCTGTGCGACGTACAACGAGCACTCCAAGGACTCGTCGATGATGAATCACGGGTGCGCCAAGAAAGACTTTGAACCGTTCTTCGTCCAGTTCTTGGATCGGCTTGAATCGAGGGTGCTGAGTGACGTCTGCGAGGTTGACTGGTTCAGCGCGCTCTACAACTAGGCCTACTATGCCTTCTCCATACTTGAGTGGAATATCGCGAATGGTGCTTTGCGCGAGACCCCCGTTGCTGATCATATGTAGATGGTGTTTAGAATGGTCTACGATGTAGAGTAAGCATATATCCGCGTTGAGGGTCGTCGTCACTTGAGTAACGATGGTGTTGGCCGCGTGTGCAAACGACGGTGCTGTAGTGATGTCACGGACTAAGCCTTTGAGTACGTCAAGCAATTAGCATTCCTCTTTTGGCAACGCACTAACCAGCTGGCTGAGCGCGACCCGGTACACGTCACGTTTGAATTTTACGACCTGTGATAGAGGGTACCAGTAACTCACCCAGTGCCACGTATCAAATTCAGGTTTATCGGAAGCTGCAAGGTCTATTCGCTCCTCGTTGGATTTAAGGAGCAGCAAAAACCATTTCTGCTTCTGGCCGAGGAATTTCCGATTGGGATTTTGGTTGAGTACGCTTTCCGGAATGCGATATCTCAGCCATCCCGTTGTGTGCGACAGGACTTCAACGTCGTCGGGCCCGATCCCAACTTCTTCCTTAAGCTCCCGGTACATTGCCTCCATCTCATTTTCATCCGATCGTATGCCACCTTGAGGGAACTGCCATTCATCCTTTCCACCAACACGCCTTGCCCATAGTACTTGACCGTGGCGATTTGCAATAACGATCGCCACATTCGGACGAAAGCCTTCAGCATCTATGTTGCACCGTTCGCTCATAGGGCCATTGTTTCATATTATGCCTATCCGTACTATTGCACATAAATTCAATGAATATTCTCTTTGTCAGAGAAGTGAGCGTTCACTCATTTTCTTCACGGAGGAAGTTTAAGCGGGTCCTTTTGAATAAACCATGAATCAACTTAGCAACGAGGTTAGTCCCTACCTGAGACAACATGCGAGCAATCCCGTCGAATGGTATCCATGGGGATCTGAAGCATTGGAACGCGCAAAAACGGAAGACAAGCCAATTCTGCTCTCAATAGGGTATTCGACTTGCCATTGGTGCCACGTTATGGCACACGAATCTTTTGAGGATGAAGCGACAGCGTCCTTAATGAATGTTTTGTTCATCAACGTTAAAGTTGATCGCGAGGAGCGACCCGATTTAGATAAAACATATCAAAAAGCGCACCATCTCTTGACGAGGCGTACGGGCGGTTGGCCACTAACCATGTTCCTTGCTCCAGATACGTTGTTGCCGTTCTTTGGAGGTACGTACTTTCCAAACACACCGCGCTACGGATCACCGTCATTCATGGACGTACTTCAACGCGTTAGCGAAGCATACCAAACGCGTAGAGAAGATTTGGAGAATCAGGGAAGTCAGCTTAAAACCCTTCTGAATCAAACATCATTACGGAACGATAGTTCGAAAGATCTCTCCAATTTCGATCTTTTGCGTATTGCGCGTGAACAGCTGGAAGGTCAATACGACCCCCGCGATGGCGGATTTGGTGAGGCGCCGAAATTTCCTCAAGCAATGTCTATTGACCGGTTGCTCCGTACCTGGGCGTATCAGCAACAGTACCACGACGAAGTGGACCACGAAGGACTGGAAATGGCCACGCACACGCTGACCAAAATGGCTAGAGGGGGTATTTATGACCACCTTGGCGGAGGATTCTGCCGCTATTCAACCGATCGACAATGGATGGTTCCGCATTTCGAGAAGATGTTGTACGACAATGCCTTGTTGCTGGGAATGTACGTGGACGCCCATTCAATTACCGGGAATGAACTATTTGGCGACGTTGTGCGCGAGACCGTGGAATGGATCACGCGTGATATGCAGCATGAAAACGGCGGTTATTTTTCTGCGATAGATGCCGATTCAGAGGGAGAGGAAGGCAAATACTATGTTTGGCGGCGGGACCAAGTTCAGGGATTGCTTACCAAAGATGAGTATTCGGTGATCGAAACGCTGTACGGCCTCGACAAACCGGCAAATTTTGAAAGTCAATGGAATCTAGCTCGTCAGGACGCGTGGCTCTCCGTCGTTCGTCGCTTGAGTCTTCAGCGGGAGGAAGCTGAAACACTGCTCGCTTCAGCTAAAGCGAAACTTTTCGCAGAACGATCGAAGCGCGTCCTGCCAGCACTGGATAACAAAATTTTGACTGCGTGGAACGGCTTGGCAATTAAATCGATGGCCAAGGCGTCGGTGGCGATGGGGGAGCCGAGCTGGCTCGCGTCGGCACAACGTGCCGCTGACTTTGTTCGTGAGAATTGCTTCGACGGATCTCGACTGTTTGCAACGTGGTGCGAGGGAAGAACGCAGTACGCGGGTTATCTTGACGATTATGCAAATATGCTGGATGCCCTTTTGACGTTGCTTTCGGCGCAGTGGCGACGCACGGATATCGAAACTGCACTAGCCGTCGCCGATACGCTGATTGAACAATTTTTCGACATAGAGCACCAGTGTTTTTACTTCACGGCTAATGACCAAGAAGCATTAATCCATCGACCAAAGCCTACTATGGACGACGCGCTACCGTCGGGTAACGGAGTAGCTGCGCAGGCACTGATACAGCTCACCGAACTCACCGGCGAATTACGTTTCAGAGACATTGCTGAGAAGACGCTAGCTTCCGTTCGAGGCGATATCCAAGTTTATCCGTCTGCATTCTGCACAATGCTGTCAGCGTTGGAATCTTTGGAATATGCTCCCCAACATGTAATCATTCGAGGCCAAGAAATTGCAAGCCAGAGGTGGTTGTGTATTGCCCAGGAAGGGTATCACCCATGGCGGACCGCTTTTGCAATTCCCGATCACTCGCCAGGATTGGTACCACCCTATTTGCCGCGCTTGGTACCGCTGAATGTACAAGATCAAGTAACTGCATATATCTGTACTGATCTGATGTGTTCCGCTCCTATTACGAGCGTTGAAGAATTTCGGAAACAACTAACTTGAGTAGACTGCAACATATGTGTGGTTTGTAGTTGATCTTGGGGAGTACTAATACTGAACGTCGGAGGGGAACTACCACTTCAAAGCCGCGTAGATCATGTGTTGGATAAAGGCAACAAGTAAGACGACATCCAACTTGTCGTAGCGAGTGGCGATTCGTTGATGCTCTTTGAGGTGTTGCAATAGGCGTTCCACCTCTGTTGCACTTCTTCCTTTCTGTAAATCTTCCAGTGTGATATTCCTGCGGGATTTTGCAGTTCTGCTCGGGCGGAACCGCTAGTTTGTAGCCCACCCGCACACTGCTTGGCGCGTAGTGCCACCCCGTAGGTTTGGTCCATAACCACGAGCGTGGCACCCCTATAATATTGTTATTCAGATGGGACTTCCACGGAGAATTTTGATAGAAATACATTAATTTCAGAAGGTTAGCAAGATTCAAGATGGGCTCACGCTGGGAACATCTTGTCGGGATTGAGGTCAAGCAGTTCGAATGCCTTGTACTGCAGGTCCGTGGGTTCTACGAGCATGCTGAACGGGTATCCGGACTAGCAGCTAGGCTCACGCGATTGAGAAGGACGGATGGGCTCTTCGGTGCTTCAGATACTCAGCTCGTAGCGGCTTGACAACAGCAAAGGTGTACCGGGGATTGCCTTGTCCAACAAGTCCTGCGGCACCCAGACTCCTTTTAGATATAGCGGAAAGAGACGGTCGTAGAAACTCGTAAAGCAGATGGTGGACGATCAGATGATCTAGAAAAGAAACACTACACTAAGCTCTCCAAACCAAATTCGGCTCACGTGCTGCTTTCACGTCATTGAGGCGACGTACTGGCTGTAGATAAGGTGCTCCGTGTAGAAAATCAGGATCGCGTCGTGCTTCTTCGCGTATTTCAACCATTGTGTTCACGAAAGTATCAAGCTCTTGTTTCGATTCCGTTTCCGTTGGTTCGATAAGCAAGCATTCGGGGATAATTAGCGGAAAATACGTTGTCGGGGCGTGGATACCAAAGTCAAGAAGACGTTTTGCAAAGTCTATGGCAGGAACACCGAGTTCTTTAGCTTCCCGCTTAAGTGTTACTATAAATTCATGGCCCGCTCGCCGAGTTGGATATGCAAGTTGAAACCCAGCCTTTTGTAGTCTCGTTTGCAGATAGTTGGCATTTAGAACGGCGTACTCACTGACGCGTTGTAACCCTTCACGTCCAAGAAGACGAGCATAAGCATGTGCGCGAATGAGAATTCCAGCGTTTCCCATGAAAGCAGATAGCCGTCCGATCGTGTGCGGTACGTGATTTTCTCCCAACCATTCGTATCCTTCATCGTTTTTTCCCACGGTCGGCACGGGCAGGAACGGTTCGAGACGTTCATTGACACCGACGGGTCCAGCACCCGGGCCGCCCCCTCCGTGCGGAGTAGCAAAAGTCTTGTGCGTATTCAGGTGGAGTACGTCGAAGCCCATGTCGCCAGGACGAACCTTCCCAAGAATGGCGTTGAGGTTGGCACCGTCGTAATAGAGAAGTCCGCCCGCCTCGTGAACCAAAGCGTCGATTTGTTCGATTGAGCGTTCGAACACGCCGCAGGTGGAAGGATTCGTGAGCATCATTCCAGCAGTTGATGGTCCCAACGCGCGCTTTAAATCGTCAATATCAACGTCGCCGTCTTCTCCAACTGTAATTTCACGCACACGAAATCCGCACATGGATGCGGTTGCCGGATTGGTGCCATGAGCGGCTGAAGGCACGAGGATGTCGATTCGACGGTGATCGCCTCGGCTTTGGTGGTAAGCACGAATCATCAATATCCCAGCTAGTTCACCTTGAGCTCCAGCCATCGGAGCAAGTGAAATTGCACTCATCCCAGTTACGACTTTGAGCCATTCTTGTAATTCGAACAAAACTGAGAGAGTTCCCTGACTCGCTTCGTTAGGAGCAAGGGGATGTCGCGCGAGAAAGCCGGGCAAATTAGCCGCTTTGTGAGCTCCTCTCGGATTATATTTCATCGTACACGACCCAAGAGGATAGAAAGCATTGTCTACGGCTAAATTCTTACTGGAGAGTTTGGTGTAATGGCGAACGGCCTGCAGTTCTGATACTTCCGGAAGTAGCAGTGGGTCACTTCTCAGACAGGTTGCGGGAAGATCACATAAATTTGCGGACTCACGATACTGTGCCGCTGCGGCTCTGCCCGCTTGAGACAAGTCAAAAATGGTACGGCTCATTAGGTAGACTCGCTTAACGTTCTTTCCAGCTCGGTGCAATATTGGGATATCTCTGCATCAGTACGTTTTTCGGTTGCACAGGTCAAAATACAATTTGCTAACTCTGTGCTGATGCCGCCTAGTGGATATCCTGCCAATATCCCTCGTTTCAGCATTTTGGTTACGACTGTTGCTGAATCTTGTCCTAGATCTAGGACCGCTTCATGAAAATACTCGCCAGAGAAGTATCTCCGTACGCCCGGTAACTCTGCCAACGCCGTAACCAATTTCACGGTGTTGTCATGGCACTGCATCGCGACGTTTCGCAATCCCTTCGCTCCCATCAAACTTAGATGGATTGTCGCCGCTGTAACCAGTAATCCTTGATTAGTGCAGATGTTCGACTTGGCTTTTTCACGGCGTATGTGCTGTTCACGAGCTTGTAGCGTCAAGGTATAACCAGGGTTACCATCAAGGTCCTCCGTCAATCCAACGATTCTGCCGGGCATTTGGCGCAATAGATTGTCCTTAGCGCACATGAAGCCAAGTGAAGGGCCTCCAGAAGCCATCGGTAAACCAAGAGATTGACCGTCTCCACAGGCGATATCGGCACCCGTGCTTCCCCACTTCCCTGGTGCTTTTAATAAGCCCAACGAAACGGGGTTGACCACCGCGATAACGGTAGCCTCTTGATCGTGCGCCCAATTCGTGATGGTATCAACGTCCTCTAGTAACCCATAGAAATTAGGCTGCTGTAATACGACAACGGCTGGTTGCTGTTCCTCGCACAGGATTAGATCAAAAAACCCGTCTGGAGCCACCGCAGTTGAGAATTCAATACCCTGTCCCGCTACTAAGGTGCGTGCCGCTTGGTAATAGAACGGATTTAATCCACCTGAGACGAGCACGGTCTGTGCCCCCTTTTTCCGATTTGCGCGCATGGCCATGAGAATTGACTCGCCAAGACTCGAACCTCCCTCGTAAACAGATGCATTGGCTACGTCCAGGCCGGTTAACGCTGTCATCATAGATTGAAATTCGTAGATAACTTGTAGCGTCCCTTGGCTGGCTTCAGCCTGATAGGGCGTATAGGAAGTCAGGAATTCACCGCGAGAAGCGAGATCCCAAACTGCGGCCGGAATATGATGATCGTAGCATCCCGCACCGATAAAACATGGTCCGGATTCATCAACTTGCGCCCGCTTCGAGAACGCACGGAGCATCTCCATCTCGGAAATACCACTCGGGATTTCCGAAAGGTCAGCGTTTTTCAGTCGTGACGGAATTTCATCAAACAACTCATCAATCGACAAGACGCCGATTTCTGAGAGCATCGTTTCAACATCATCATCTGTATGCGGTATGAATGGCATTTAAGAAATACGAGGAAAAACTATTCGTCTGCTTCTGATGCACAATGCTCTTCATAGTCGGATGCATCGAATAATCCGTTCATTGATTCCACGTCAACTGGGTCGACGGTGAAGAACCAACCATCTCCGAAAGGGTCCCCGTTGACCAATTCAGGGTCCTCTTCGAGGTTCATGTTTATTTTGACAATCTCACCGGTAACGGGAGCATATACGTCCGAAGCCGCTTTAACGGATTCGACGACGGCGACCTCCTCACCACGGCCGACGTTTTGTCCGATTTCAGGCAATTCGACGAAGACGATGTCACCTAGGGCATCCTGTGCAAAATCGGTAATCCCGACGGTTACCAAACCATCTTCTGCGACACGTACCCATTCGTGCGTTGAGGTGTAACGTAACTCGGCTGGAAATTCGTTCATTGACTATTTTTTTTACCATGTCTTACAAAAGGGGGTTGCACTATTCGTGCGGAATATGGCTTACCTCGTATATCTACGGAGCAGACTCCGGTTGCTTGGCGGGGTAGCCTAGCCAGAGCAATACTGTAACCTAATGTTGGCGAAAATGTACCACTAGTAATCTGTCCCACTCCAGCATTGGTGTGTACCTGACAACCGCAGCGCATAACTCCATTTTGAGTCAGCTCCAAACCTGCTAATTTATACTGGTGGGGAGTGGGTTTAAGTTTTTCCAAACTAGCTCTTCCAATGAAATCACGGTCATTAGGCTCCCAGTGAATCGTCCACTCAAGATTGGATTCAAACGGGTTTATCGAGTCGTCCATATCCTGTCCGTAAAGGTTTAGACCTGCTTCCAAACGTAGCGAATCTCGAGCACCTAAACCAGCCGCCCTAACGTTAACGTGCTTCAATTGTTGCCAAAGTCCCCGCGCCTGATCGTGCGGGAGCATGAACTCTAAGCCATCTTCTCCAGTGTAACCCGTTCGCGCCACCAATTGATCTTCCATTTCCAACGAATGAAATTTCTTTAGTACGGACAAGCTAGGGAGATCAATTAGAGGGATTGTGTGAGAAATAGCTAAGGGGCCTTGAACTGCAACCATGCTGAGATCGCCACGTTCGACGAGCGATACGTTCAATTCCTGAGATTGATCGCGTACCCATGACAAATCGGTCCCGCGACGAGCGGCATTAAAGATTACTCGAAATCGATCAGACATCGCGTAGGTAATGAGATCATCAATTACACCGCCTTGCCCGTTAAGCATGAGACCGTACTGGGCCTGTCCTTGCGTTAATCGAGCCACGTCACCTGCCAGAACTTTGCGAAGCAGTTTTAGTGCGTCGGGACCTAAGACGTCAACGATCGTCATGTGTGAAACGTCGAATCGTCCGGCCGACTGTCGGACGGCGTGATGCTCTTCAATCTGTGATCCGTAATGCACCGGCATATCCCAGCCAGCGAATGAAACAAATCGCGCTCCCTCCGTTTTATGGAGGTCATAGAGCTGAGTCCTCATGCTGATTGTGCGATCGGTCCGATTCCCATCGCCTCCCGAATCAGTTGGTGTTTGAGGTGAGGAACTCGCCCTACGGTTCGAACGCCTACATTGCGAAGCCATCTTCCGTACCCGCCGCGTAATTCGTAGGACCACTGTAATGCGCTCATAGTGGCAATCATAGCTTGGCTCCGGACGCGGCGCTTTGCAGCAAATCGGCGGTATGAGATGTTTACTTTAGTCGTGTCAGTGCTCGATGAAAACAATTGATCCACCCCCTTTGCATCTTCAATACCAAGGTTAACGCCAAGGCCAGCTAAGGGATGGATGGTACGTGCCGCATCGCCGACGACAAGTACCCATGATTCCGGATTGAAGTCACGGATAATCTGTTGCGAAATAGGAAAACTCCGTCGATCATCGATCTCCTTGATATCCCCGCAGATACTTTCACATTCTCGCTGAAGAACATTTAAAAATTCTTCTTCACGCATCCGTTCTAATTCAGCGCATCGACTTTCGGAAATGCTCCAGATAACGGATACCAAATTAGGATTCTGCAACGGAAGCAGTGCGACCGTCCCTTCACCAAACCGTTGCCAAGCAGTTCCTTGATGCGGTTCGCAAATTTTAGCAATGGTTGCTAGGGCTCGCCGTTGTCGGCCAAAAGTAGACATGTGGACGCCGATCATGTCGCGGGTGCTCGATTGCGGACCCTCGGCAATAATTAGCAGGTTCGTGCTGAATTCGTCTCCATTATCAAGTTTTACAACGTTTTTGTTGATTTTAATTCTGGCAATTTGGGCGGGCGTTGCAAAGTCTACGGACCGTTGGGCAGCGTTCCAGAGAGCGCCAGCGAGAGCGGAGTGTTCAAAAATTCGAGCAAGTTCACGCGCACCTATGTCTTCGGCATCAAACGTGAGCTGGGCCGTACCTAGTTCTTCCCACACTCGCATACGTTCAATTGAAGACTGCCTCAGATCTCGCAGGTTCACAAGCGACTGAAGCCAATCTACGGATGCTGGTGACAGTGCTATCGTTCGAAGATCAAAGCCGAGACAAGATTGTATCGGTTCCGGTTTTCGCGATTCGATGACTAGTACTCGCATTTCCTTCGCGGCCAATGCAAGTGCCGTGGAAATTCCCACAATGCCGCCTCCAGTTACTATCGCATCGTAGTCATGCATGCATCCAGGCCTCAATGTCAGCGACGGTTTTGGGAGCAGCTTCGCTAAGCACCTTGCACCCTTCCGAAGTTACCGCGACGTCGTCTTCTATGCGAATGCCGATTCCTCGCCAGGCTTCATCTACTTCGGCCGTTCCGTCGTCTTGGATATAAAGCCCCGGCTCAATGGTCATTACCATGCCCGGTTGAAGTATCCGCCAATCACCGTCTTTTCTTTGCGCACCAACGTCATGTACGTCCAAACCTAGCCAGTGGGAACAGCTATGAACGGTGTATTTACGATGTAGTGCACGTTCCATAACTGTATTTATCGTCTCTTTTAAGATTCCGAGGTTAATTAATCCTTCTGCTAAAACTCTTGTTGAGACGTCGTGCGGTTCACGAAAGGATGCGCCAGGTTTCACCGTCGCGATAGCCGCAGTCTGGGCTTTCAGGACCAATTCGTAGAGGTCACGTTGTCTTGGGCTGAATTTTCCGTTGATTGGGAACGTACGCGTGATGTCGGCAGCGTAGAGGTTATATTCACAACCCGCGTCTATGAGCACGAGTTCCCCGTCTCGAAGCGGGGATCGGTTGTCGACATAGTGCATTACGCAGCTATTGTTACCACCAGCGATAATGCACGGATATGCGGTAAAACGCGCTCCAGCTTGCATAAAAATGTGCACCAGTTCCGCTTCCAAGTGATATTCAAATAATCCAGGTCGGCATACTTCCATTGCATGTTTGTGAGCGGTAACGGAAATATCTGACGCACGCTGCATCATTTTTAATTCGTCATCAGATTTAATTAACCGTAGTTCATGCAATGTTTCGCTGAGCCGGCAGAAATTGACGGGTGCTTCTTTGCGCGTGCGTCTGAGCTGAGCTAGCCAAATGTGGACTCTTGTGTCGAACCAATCTTTTTCTCCTAGAGTAGCGTGGAGTGTGTGTCGATTTTCTAACAACGAGGGCAGTACCGTGTCGGCGTCTTCGATGTTGAACGCTTGATCAATACCGAGTACTTGTCCAGCCCGTTCTGATCCCAGACGGACTCCAGTCCACTGTTCACGGACTTTGTCGCGCGCTTGCACGAGGATCGTGGTATCACCGTTTTGATGGCCAGGTGCGAGAGCTAAAATCGCATTAGGTTCGTCGAAGCCAGTTAGGTAGTAGAAGTCGCTATCCTGACGAAATGGGTATGCCATGTCAGAGTTTCGCGAAACTTCACGGGCGGCAGGTATCAAAGCGACCGAGTCTGGACCGATAGCTGCCATGAGGCACTCCCGATGCCTTTGATACTCAATTAAAGATAGAGGTTCGTTCATTGGCTAATTTCGTGCATTTTCTCGAATCAGCATAGTGCCTATTCGCAGGAATTCGACCACTTCTGAATATGATTTTTCCATTTCTTCCGATTCAATTGGTATTCATGTCGACATCAGCTATTTTCGCAAAATCGGCGATAGTTTTTTCAACCTCGGCTGGTGGCTTGGAGGGAGCAAGTACCGCATAGCCATTCAAAAGTCCCAACACCCAGTCCCGCAATAGCGACGAGTCGTTCTCTTAATGGCAGGTCGTTATCAGGAAGCAACGGTGAAAAAGCAAGCAACTCGTCGTCCAAATTCTCGTATCGACGTCACCACGAGCTCATCCAGACTTTCGCGCTGGCAATCTTTATTGCAAAGGTCTTCAACAATGTCGGCTACATCTGTGTTTCCGGCTTGGTTAGATGAAGCGACTCCACACACGAGGCCATGGATCTCGTATTTTGAAATAGTCGTTTCAGCTTCTTGTGCGATTTTATCAGTGATTGTCATAGCTTAGAGCTAAACGCAAATTAGGAGTGTGGTCCACGAAGAGAGTTTACTGAATGAACTTTAGTTTCTGCTGCGATACAGACTTTGGCGGGACCTTCTTCTCTACGTTGCGTTTCACTGGTTTGACATCTAGCCCAGGCCCGTTTGTGGTAAATAACTCTCTGGTTCGTCCAATACGGGAGTCGCATTAGCGATAATGTCCTTGTACTAGCAATTGATCTTGGCCGAGCATTTAATCACGGGAAACGAGGCGTTCTACTGGTCCAAGTCCGTACACGTCATTCTTATGTAAGGTTACAGTTTGCTAGTGAGGCATATTGCGCTGTGCATACTAAATCTTAATCTGCCCGTGCCACGAGAAAGTTAGAGTTTGCAAATCCTGGAGTAACTCTCACGCGAACGAAGTCCATCGCACATTTTGCTTGTTTTGGAAGTGGCGGCCATATCTATCGACAGAATCATGGCTGCTTCTACGCTCACGTATGCTTACCGTAGGGACGAACGGTTTTGAACTACGAACAAGATTAATCCAAGTATCTCCGATTCGATCTTACCTTTTCCAGTCCGGAAACTTGGCATGGCCTTTAATGTCCGCACTGATGCAGAAATGGCATTCCTGTAACGACAATCGATCGTTATTTAGCCCTTTATTCATCGGGCTGATAGCTTAGAGTCTTTGTATGGCATCTGACTAATCGGTTCACGCTTCAAAGCTGGTTTAACGTGCTCATCATGATTATTGTCGTCAGTTTCTACGAGCATGGTTTGGTACATGCTCGACCCTACGGTGATCAGTGATCGATTGTTTCGTACGGAGTGCTGCCTTAACGAAAATATTTTTACATGCCACAGTCTGGTGACATGGGAGTCTGACGACAAAGATATGACGCAACGATTTTTGTTACGTAAAATTTGAATTCAACCGAAGAGGGTCGTCTAATGTCCTCAATTGAAAACCAATCCGTTGCCAGTCGCGTTGAATCTCTTGTTGTTACTTTCAAAGAGTTAGTGGATGAAAACTGTGCTCTCAAGCGCGAAAGAAGTGAATTAGTCGCCGACAACGAGAGAATGCGACAGAAAATCAGATCTGCGGAATCCAGTATCGGGAAATTGATTGCACAAATTGAGTCGCTGGAATCTGAATTATAAGCATGTCGGAACATACAGATGTCGTAGTTGAAATCCTTAACCGGCGGTATCGATTCCAAGTTCAGGTTGAGGATATGGAAGCATTGAACAAAGCCGTGGCAGAGTTGCAAGGACGGATTCGCGCAATTGTTGAGGGAAGTCCCGTTGCGGGGGTAAATAACGAAAGTATTGTGGTGTCGGCGGCACTGAACATTGCAAAGGATTACTTAGAAGCTAGAGCTGGGGTAGGTCAGACTGACGATAGTGGCCAAGACGTGTCGAAACTTCTGGATAAGCTGGAAGGTTGGCTTGAGGAGCAAGACGATGCTTCAACAATTCTTGTGCAGCTACGCAAGTAGTGCTACGGGACAGTAGCTTTTAATGATATTACGCTTAGTCGTTGAATAGATAGACATGACGACGTTTGCTTTGAGAATGCGGATTGGCCAAGACATGAATACCAAGGAATTCGAGGCACCTTTGCGGTCACGGCAGCGATTCCCCGTATAGCCCAAACTCCGCTATGAGTTTGGGCTTTGTGGATCATCTTTCGTGATAATGGAGGCAATATCGGTACCCGGAACCCGTCTCAATGCACGACGACATGCCATGTGAACCGCCTGAAAACGTCGGTTCCCCGTACCAAAACATGGAAAGACCGACGTCAAGCCCAAAATAAAACTATACGGGGAATTGCTGGGTGCGTGCGATCTTACACGTGCCAAGGCATCGAAGAATTGGGGCATCAAATTGATACTGGAGTGTCGTCGCGTACTCGGCGCGCGAGCCACGTCAGTACCAGTAGCGATGGAGTCACCATCAGCGCGGTAAGTATGAAAAACATCGCCCAGTTGCCCCCTAGCTGATCAACTAAAACACCACTTGAAGCTGCAAGAAGCGTCCTGCTTGAGTTTCCTAGCGAAGCGAGCGCACCATATTGGGTAGCCGTGTGCAAACGGCTCGTATAGTAAGAAATGAATGTAACGAGCGCGACCGTCGAAAAAGCAGACGTTATTCCATCCGCGATTACCGCAAGTGTGTAAAGTTCAGCATAAGGTCCTGCGATCGCAATCCATGCAAACAGCAAATTAGTTGCCGCCATCGCGATGCCAGCAAAAAGCAATCCTCGCGCTGCTCCGAAACGGCCAGCATATATTCCCGCCGCAATAGAACTCACGAACGTTACGAGTAGTCCCAATCCCTTCGAGTACAAGCCTATCTGCGTATCTGTAAATCCCACCTCCTTGTAGAACACGATCACCATTCGGCCAAGAAATGCTTCACCAATTTTGAATAGGAAAATGAACGCGAGAAGCCCTAAAGCAAGTTGAATACCGTTTCGACGAAAGAACTCAGCAACCGCGTCAATGTAGGTTTTATCGAACCATCCGAACAATCCAGGAAATCGGCTTGGCATCGGATTTTGAGCACGGTCCGGTTCACGGAACAGCCACAAAACCAGCAACGTCACCACTCCCAACGTGGCAGCCATACCGAAGTAGACGGGGCCCCAACCAACGTGATCCGACGCCCAGAATGCGACGATGCCGGGAAGACTGAATCCCGTCCACCATCCGCAGGTTGCAAGTGCCGCACCATGACCGATTAGTTCCGGTTCGTCCTCTCGAATGATCGTGATTCTGTAGGCGTCGATTGCAAGATCTTGTGTTGCGGATGCCATTGCGATACCAAGACATAGCACAACGGTTATTGAAACGCTAATGCCCGGCCCGGTAAGTGCTAGCAACGTCGCGAATAGGATCAAAAAAACTTGACAAAGAACTATCCATGATCGTCGGTGACCGAGCCGGTCTAAGATAGGAATACGAATGTGGTCAACTAGAGGTGCCCAAAGAAAGTTAAGTGTGTAAGCCACGAAGATAACTCCAAAGGCTCCTATCGCACTGCGAGACATCCCCACGTCTTTTAGCCATGACGTCATAGCGGAACCGATCAGCAGCCATGGATATCCGCTAGCAATGCCAAGCAAAAAAATACGCCACAGTCGAACTTCTTTTCTTAAACTCATCATGCTTTCGATGAGTGAGGGGCTTGTATTCAAAAGGGCAGGCATTATTAGATTGTTTCCTTTACTGGTTCGTATTCAGTGTACGTTAACGTCATCAAGCTAATAGTGATTCATTAACCATGTGAGGTTAGTGCTCGATTCGATCTTAAGTTTTGTTGTCGTAGATATACCCCTTGTAATGTCGCGAACGCAAAGATAGAGGAGTTTAGTTAATAAAGAATCCCGAGTCTCTCATGAGAACGCTCCTTTCACGAGCTACTAGAGAACGTTTAAGATTCTGAATATTGTGATATAGCCAGCAATACATTACTGTCGATAGATTTAGGGTTTGTGGAACTTGGGCGATGGAGCGAGTAGTAGGTATTCGGTGTCACGACCCTGCGTCCCGAGAATCGGTTGCAAATGTTCTACACGCTGTGTTGGCTAATGTGGGAAAGCAATAAAACGTCAATTAAGAGTATCCAATTGGTGATTTGCACCAAATTATCATAGACGGTAATAGCACTCATTCCGAATGAACGCTTTTTCATTGTGTTGAAGATCTTACAGGCGAGCGAAATAGTTTTTAGCGTGAATATTCCCCCATACGGTTTCGAGTTAATAATTGACGAAGCGGAGATTGAAACTGCCATTGAGCGTCTAGCTGTACGTCTTAGTTTGGGATTGCAGGATTCCAACCCGTTATTTGTCTGTGTTATGAACGGTGCACTTTTTTTCTGCGCCGATTTGCTACGGCGTATGTCGTTTGATTTAGAACTCGATTACGTGCACGTCGCCCGGTATGCGTCTACCAGAGGAAAGCAATTACAGTACAAACGCAAAATGCAGCGGAGCCTTGCAGGGCGTACGGTTGTACTCGTCGACGAAGTGTTCGATGAGGGAATAACCATGAGTACTCTCGTTAGGGACCTAGAACCGCAAGCTGAGCGAGTTATCACGGTGGTGTTAGTAGACAAATGTGTTCCACACGCGGAAACCCCTAGACCTAATTTTGTCGCTTTGCGTACTCCGAATAAATTTTTGATCGGCCGTGGTATGGACCTTGATGGTAGATACAGAAATCTAGCTTCCATCTACGCATTAAAAGAGTCTTAAAATACTTTACGATATTGGCAATACTGCGGGGTAAGGGTAGAAGCACAATGCTTGCACTTATAGGGGGTTCAGCGATGTATGGCCTGTCTACGTCAAGCATCACCAATGTCTATCCTGCAACACCGTTTGGTGATCCCTCAGCACCTATAGAAACGGTCAAATATGGAGATTGTGAAGTCTTTTTCCTACCGAGACATGGACACGAGCATCAAGTTGCAGCGCATCTCGTTAATTACCGCGCGAATATTTGGGCACTGCACGAACTTGGTGTCGATACCATCGTCGCTGCTTGTACGGCTGGTGGCATTGATAACAATCTGAGCGTTGGTCAATTCGTAGTGCCAAACCAGATTATTGATTATACCTATGGCAGGGAGTGTAGTTTTGAGGAGCATTCTCCGTCCCTACATTATGAATTTGCTGAACCATTTCACAGTGGTACGCGCGCAAAAATCATAGATGCTTTGGGTTCGGTGACGGAAGTTTCGTTTCAGGTTAGTGGCACCTATGGATGTGTGCAGGGGCCACGATGTGAAACAATTGCAGAAATTGATCGGATAGAAAAAGACGGTTGTGCACTCGTGGGAATGACACTAATGCCCGAGGCGGCGTTGGCGCGTGAATTAGGTATTTCCTATGCAGCGGTGTGTCTCGTTGTGAACATGGCATCAGGTCGAGGGGAGGAAGTGTCCGATTTCGAAGTGATTCGGAGGATTGGGCTAGAAGGTAGTAGAAGGATCGAACGAATGTTGGAACATATCGCTACAGCATAAGGTATATTAATAACGCAACATGCGCCATACTGTTTGATGGTCTCGACTGCTCCAATGTCCCAGTTTGGTACTACTTACAATATACGTCTCGCTTAAACGTCCTATTTTCAGCTGTTCCCGGTGATGTTGAATCAAAAATCTCTGCAAGGCGGTAACGACGAGCGAGACCAGTAATTCCCCGTATAGTTTGAATTTAGGCCTGATGTCGGTTTTTGGTACGGCAAATCGCTGTTTTCAGGCACTCTACACGACATTTCGTAGTGTATTGAGACGGGGTCCGGGCAGTAATTTCCAGTGAGCAAATGTCTGGATACTGGCAGTGTGTTCAAAAGACGGATGAGCATTTCTTTGATTTAATTAAATTTTCTCACTCCAGTTTGATGATGTGCCCCAATTTATACAGCCCGGGAAATGACAAAAGTTCGCGAAAACCATGGGACGAAAACAGCCGAAAGTCCTATTAAAACCAGCGGTTCACAACTCGCTGGAAATTACTGATGTCGAGATGGAGGTACGCTTGGATCCGAGAGCGGAGCAACACGCGCAACGGACACAACCGCAAGACGGTGCTGACGGAACACGGTACGATGCCACTGGCAGTGCCGCAAGGCCGGCCGGCGGGCGTTCGAGACAGCCGCGGTGCTGTGCGCATCGCTGAGCGTCTGGAAATCCATTACACGCCCAAGCACGGTACACGGTAGCTGGTTGAACATGGCCGAAATGAAAATCAGTATGATGGTCGTCGGCCAATGCCTGAACCGTCGCCTGCCCGACCGCGAAGCCATACGCTGCGAAATTGATGCCTGGCAGGCTTGCAGGAACCGCGAAACCGTGCGAGTGGAATCGGTGATTCACGACCGCCGACGCACAGATCAAACTGGAATGACTTTAGCCGTTAATACAAAAGCGATGGTCTACCAGTACTCCTTCTCTATAGTGTTTTTCTTCAAGACGATTCTAGAGTCCAGCAACACTCGCTAGTAGAATTTGATCTTCGCCATGCCGGTATAGCTCAGATGGGAGAGCGACTGATTCGTAATCAGTAGGTCCGCAGTTCGAATCTGCGTACCGGCACCACCTCACCGATGTCTATTTTCTGATTCAAACCGCATCGACATATCTAGTGCCACTATGTTCTTGGTCAGCATTCCAAGTGATATGTAGTCGACACCAGTTTCTGCAATCGCCACAAGATTTTCTTCGGTGACACCACCAGAAGATTCAAGTTTTACTCTGCCTCGCGTTTGTCGGATAGCTTCTCGAATCGCTTGAACGCTGAAGTTGTCGAGGAGTACCCGGTGAGCTCCGGACGAGATCGCTTCTTCCAGCTGAATCGTATTTTCGACTTCGACTTCAATCGAAACGTCGTGTCGTGAGTTTTGAGCACTCTCGACCACGGTTTGGATGCTGCCGGCGGTAGTAGCTATGTGGTTTTCCTTAATCAAGTAAGCATCGAAAAGGCCAATGCGATGATTGTGGCCTCCACCTTTTACTACGGCGTATTTCTGTGCGGTGCGTAATCCCGGTAATGTTTTTCGCGTATCGAGAAGTTCCACCTTTGTATGCGATACTAGGTCAATGAGACGTCTGGTAGTCGTGGCTGTACCTGACAGCAACTGTGCGAAGTTGAGTATCGTTCGCTCAGTCGTGAGTAAGCTACGCGCCAAACCGGATACTTCAAACAACACTTGGTTTCGCAATATGCGGTCCCCATCATCTACGTGCCAATCAATCTTGAATGGTTCGGCTACATGTCGAGCAATCTCATCAATCCATGGTCGACCACAAAATACTCCATCGGAACGAGTAATAACTTTCGCATGTGCGATTGTGTCGTTTGATATCAACTCGGCGTTTATGTCGCCGGTACTTACATCCTCTGCGAGTGCTATCGTCACTGCGCGTTGGACGGTTTTGGGATCAAGCTCCATACCAGTCATTATTACAGGGACCTCTATAAAATCCGTTTTTTACCAAACAGCTTCCGGCTGTGGGATTTTTTTGGCTGGTTCATCTTGCTGCGTGTCTTTCGGAGCGGAATGAGAAGTTTGCTCCCGCTTTCCATGCTGTTCCCGATGTTCGAGCGCAATGCGGCCACGGGTCTCAGCCGGCGGAAGCCGCAGCCATCTTCAGGAACGCGAACCGACGCATGTGGGTAGCACAGGTTGCACAGCCCGATCCAGATAGCTGCGCGCTGTCGCCCGATGCATCGCATCCGCGTCTGCTTCATCTCGTTGACCATGCTGCCGAGCACATGTTCAACGCCGCACGCGAACTCGGGAGCGCAGGCGGTTGATCGGGTGCTGATACGCCGTCAGAGGGCAATTGCGATAGCCCTTAATAGGGGATGCGGCTGCGATGGCCACGCATCTTCAGTTCCTCCTCCAGGGCCTACGAGCGGTAGGCACGGTCGGCCCATACCCAACCATCAGTCCTGATCCGGCCGAAGGACCTTGGTGAGCACCAGGCTGTCGTGGGTTGATGCCGTCGTGGCCTCGTAGTTACGCACCAGCTTATGCTGGCGGTCCACCGTCATGTGATGCTTATAGCCAAAAGGGGTCTCCACTCCGTGCTGCTTCGTCCAAGTCAGCATCCACGTCCTTCTGCGCTCGCTTGCCAGGGGTCTCCTTCTCAGCTTCGGGGACCCTCGCCTTGCTTCAGTGCTGCGTTCTCTGCGCGGGTGTTTGCGCTGGCGTGGAACCGCCACCATCGTCGAGTCCACGACCAGACCGCCCGTCAGCGCATACTCCGCTGCCCGCAGCTGCGTCTCGAACGCCTCGAACAGCTCCTTCGTGCGACCCGACTCCGCTAACTGATGAGACGGTACTTCCAGATCGTCTTCTGATCCGGAACGTCGCAGGCGTTCATCAATCCCATAAAACACTTGAATGAACGGCGATCCAGCAACTGAAACTGCAACTGACGGTCACTCAGATGATCGTTCACTCCCAGCAATAGAACTCGAAACATGATCACCACGTCCCAGGACGGTCGATCTCGGGAGACCGCCTCGGCACTCTTCCCGAACGGTCAAAAACCCCCTGCAGCAGCGTACGAAACTCCTCCCAGTCCACCACCTCGCGCAACTTCCGCAGGTCGTCAAATGCCCCAAGTGCTACGTCTTGGAATGCCCGTTCAAACAGCTTCGATCCGTACGGCCAGACCTAAGCCCGAATGTTCCCTATAAAATACATGGGATCAACGAATAAATAGACATGCCTTACATTGAGAATGTTTTAGCTTATGGGTGTGATTACAGATCACTGGCTTAGCGATGCTAAACGTATTGATAGTCCCTATTTTGATGCCCGTCCCGGTGACTCTACTATTTCGCTGCTTGTTCTTCACGGAATATCGCTACCTAAAGGCGTGTTTGGTAATGGATTCGTCGCAGATCTTTTCACTAATAAGCTAGATTACTCGTTGCATCCGACGTTCGATTTACTACGAGGTTCAAAACTATCGCCCCACTTGTTTATTGACCGACAAGGAAACATCTTTCAGTTCGTCTCTTTCAAGGACCGAGCGTGGCACGCCGGGGAGTCGAATTTTCAAGGTAAAACTAATTGCAACGACTTCTCCATTGGAATCGAACTCGAAGGAACGGATGAAATACCCTATACAAACGAGCAGTATTCACGACTTGCGCTCGTCATTCCACCAATCGTGGACTGCTATCCAGATATTACGATGAGGCGCATTGTGGGGCATTCGGAAATAGCTCCTGAGAGAAAAACCGATCCTGGTACAGTATTCGATTGGCAACGGTTGTATCGCTTATTGAGGGAGTGTACGGAATTTATGTTATGGTAATGTGTGTTGGTATTTACCTTAGTGGCACTAAGATTGAGGTAGCCATTACTGAATGGATGAATATAGTACTATCGTGTAAACCGTCGGGATCGCCACGTCGCAAAATTATCTGCTGATAGTTGTAGAACTTACCAAGCTTATGATAGCTACCTAGTAGAACGTCACGTTTATATTGACGGGTAAAGCGGTTTCAGTTTGGTTCGCGCGTCGGCGACCGTGAACCGCTAGTCCGGACGCTCGGCGATACGCTGCACCGTCGCGTCCACACGCCACCGGTCTTCCTGCGGGGCGAACGGCATCAACAGGTTGCTCACGCCACTGCGTTCTACTACTAGTTGTCGTAAATTGCAGGCGTTCCGGCTTCGACCGGACGCGGAACCCGCACCCAGTAATTTCCAGCGAGTTGTGAACTGTTAGTTTTAATAGGACTTTCGGCTGTTTTTGTTCCATGGTTTTCGCGAACTTTTGTCATTTTCCGGGCTGTATAAATTGGGGCAGGTCATCAAACTGAAGTCAACAGATTTAGTTAAATCAAAGAAATGCTCACCCATCTTTTGAACATACTGCCAGTATCCAGACATTTGCTCACTGGAAATTACTGGCGACGGGACCGACCGTCTCCCAGCTTACGTCATCCACGGTCTCGCAATCCGTCCACCACCTTCCCGATGCTCATTGCACCGCAACACAATACGCGCATGCGTCCGCTTCCACGTCGAAACCCGCCCCGTCCGTCGTCAGTGCCTTCCACCCCCGAGCGCTTCCGTCGTCAACTTCGCCCGATACCTCTTGCTGGTCATCCGGAACGCTCTTGGTTTACCGGTGCAACTGAAAACACCAACCGTATCCCATTCACCAGTCGATCCAATGGCGACAGGTTACTAGTAGGCTGCCCGTTCTAACCCGGATTTCTCATAATCAAGTCGAAAATGATATTGTTTCACGGGATGCGTTGGGTACGGGCATGGGATTTCGCGTCGCGAGTTCGAAAAAGCTTCGGAGGGCGGGAATGCGTGTGTTTTCCACGCCTTTTTGCGGGCGGGACGGCGAATCGCTGAGTATCCGGGCGCGGGGAGGCCGGCGCGCGCCGCCGCCAGCGTCATGAACCCGGTTGCACTGGGCTTTTACGTCGGTGCCAAGCTGTCCCAGATCAACCAGAAATCCTTCCAGTACGGGAAGGTGGACCCGAACGCCAGATGAATCCGCCGCGTGGACACCGTCACGCGCACAGGGATCCGGAATCGCTTCGTAGACCGTTTGCGCGGCGGGCTTCCGGAGCGAGGTGACGACGAAGCGGCTGTGGTATCGGGTCTCGCCGATCGGTTGTCCCGGCAGCCATTCGGCCTTGGCGATCACGCGGCGTTCGCGGGTCCAGCTGTCGCGTGTGCGATAGCCGAAGCCTTGGTAGCCGCGGGACCGCTCGCTGCGCATAGTGCGGATCCCGCTTCAACCGGTCCCGCAGATCGTCCATCAACGGCTTGACCCGGTCTTTCAGCCGATCATTACGCGGCAGCCCTAGCACGTAATCCACGCCCCGCGCCTCGCACCACGTCATCCACTCGTCGCGGCAGTAGGCCCCGTCGGCGCGGATCAGGATCGGCACCTGCGGAAATCGCTTCCGCAACCGGTCCACGAGCGGCGCGATCGTCTCCACCACGCCCGCCGCCACATCGCCGCTCGACGTGCGCAGTTCCGTCCGCACCGGCCAGCCGTTGCAGAACAGGTTGTGTATAAATTTATCTGCAAAAACGAAAAACGATCTGTAACGACAGACGGATGGTTAGAATCTGATGTTTTATCGGGAATGTGGAGATGCCTGGACGCGGAACCGCGTCCAGGCGCGAATCATTCATGACACAATTTATCGAAAAGGAGCAAAAAATGATTCGGGAAGATTATACGCACAATGACACGAAGAAGTCGGCATGTCATCATCTGGCGGACGATGAGGACTTTGTGAGGCGGCTGGTGCAGGAGACGCTCAACGAGGTGCTGGAGAGTGAGATGACGGAGTTTCTGGGAGCGGGCAAGAGCGAGCGGACGAAGACGCGTCAGGGCTACCGTTCTGGATACTACCGGCGGGATCTGACGATGAAGGTGGGCGAGATCGAGCTGAGGGTTCCGCAGGAACGCAGCGGCCAGTTCAGCACGCGGGTGTTCGAGCGCTATCAGCGTTCGGAGAAGGCCCTGGTGGCGGTGCTGTCGGAGATGTATGTGCAGGGGGTCTCGACGCGTCGGGTGAGCCGACTGGCGGAGGATCTGTGCGGTCACGAGTTTTCACCGGCGACGATTTCGGCCATGGTGTCGAAGCTGGACGCGTCGCTGAAGGCGTTTGCGGAACGTCGGCTGGAGGAGGCGTATCCGTATGTGCTGCTGGATGCCCGGTATGAGAAGGTGCGAGAGGAGGGCTCGGTGCGTTCCCGGGCGGTGCAGATTGCCCTCGGGATTGACGGCGAGGGTCGGCGTCAGGTGCTGGCGGCGGAGGTGGCGAACCGGGAAAGCGAGGTGTCGTGGACGGAATTCCTGTCGCATCTGAAGGAACGTGGCCTGCGGGGAGTCGAGTATGTGGTCTCGGACAGTCATGAGGGATTGAAGCATGCGATCTCGAAAGTGCTGCCGACCGCGCTGTGGCAACGGTGCTGCGTCCATTTTCTGCGCAATGCCAGGGACAAGCTGTCCCGGAGTGCTGATCCCGCGTGTCTGGAGGGTCTGAAACGGTTGTGGGGCCATGAGCATGTCGGCGCGAGGCACGTGAGGCGTTGGGTGCCTGGGTGACCCATTGGGGCGATGAGAAAGGGTTTGGCAAGCTGGTGGAATGGGTCGAGGATCATGTCGAGGAGACGCTGACGGTGTATCGGCTGCCCAAGGAACATCGCCTGCGGATGAAGTCCACGAACATGCTGGAGCGGTACAACGAGGAGCTCCGCCAGCGAACGCGTGTCATCAGGATCTTCCCTAACGCGGAGTCCTGTCTGCGTCTGATCTTGGCACTTGCGACGGAGACCCATGAGCGGTGGCTGACGGGGCAGCGTTATCTATATGGCCGGATCGGCGTGGTTCGCGCCTCCGAACCGGAATCCGAGGCATGGCGGGAGGCGGCATGAGACGCCCGAAAATTTCGCGCCGAGCGGAGACCCGCCCATATGGGCGGGTCTCCGCTCCCACTAGAAATTGCAGAAGATTCTTGACACAACTGCAGAACATCAGCCGCGGAAGGTAGCAGTATGCATGGTAGTACCCGTGATAGAACCGGTGCTCCTGCCGGCCGTGCAGTTCCACGTCCGTGGCATCGATGTCCAGCACCAACCGCTTCGGTGTCCTGCCCCCGCTCGCCCTGAACCAGGTACCAGCTCCACGAGCAGCTCGTCGAGCGCATCGAAATCCACGGTGATCTGGCGCGCCTTCGCCCGGCCCGGCCCGTTCGCCGACAGCTCCATCCGGTTCAGCGTGCTTTTGCCGGCCAGCGGCTCGCAGTCCGAACGCGCACACTCCACCCGCTCCATGGCCGTGGACAGTACCCGGTCACGCCGCAGCTCATCGTGATCGTTCACATCCTCGTAGCCCAGCGCGAGACCCAAAATCCGCTGCCCCAACAACGCCTCCAGCGGATGCGCCACCTTGGACGGGTCCCGGTGATCCGTGAAACATGCCGAGACGCGCTCGAACAACTGGACCTGCTCGGCCACCATCATCATCAGTACCGAGCCCCCGTTGGAACTCAGCTCGCCTCCACTGCAGTCCACCTCCATCCGCATCGGACGGACCCCTTTCGCCATCCAACGCACCAGCCGGCCCGCGCCGCGCTTGTGCTCGATCTTCATCCCGTGCCCTCCTCTATCCGACCCCATCGGCCGCGTTGCGCCAACGGTGCCCAGGCACATCCTGCGCACCCGCACGATACGCCACAGCCACCGGGGCAACCAGCCCGCCGACAGGTCGGAGCGTTCGGACATCGTCAAGACAAGGACCCAAGGGCGTACGATACGCACGTCCGCCGCACGCTCACCCACATGGCTCATCATCCAGTCGAAAACAGCATGTTTCACGGGACACGCCGCTTTTCACGCGGATCGCAGCGGCCCGCAAAACGGCCCGAGGCGCATGCTACAAGTCCGCACCTCTTCCACCAGCATCGCACTCAGCACCGACCGCGGCCCGCTTCTATCCGACCCGAACGCACCCCGCTACCATCCCCTTCCCCCCGACAAAGTCCAATCAACTTTGGTGTATCAATAACTTACACGCATATAAATCGCACCCAAGCCCTCCATTATGAGAAATAAGGGTTAACACGGATCATGGGTGAAATACGGACGTTGGAACCGCGGTTACCGCTCCAAACCAAAAAACGGTCCCATCTCCCGCACTGCTCATGCAATATTGGGGTTAGGCCGTTCCACAGCCGTCATACCTCCGCGAGGAGCGACGTCAGCTCGCGCAGACCGATCACCTCGATTCCTTCACCCTTAGGGTACCGATCGTCGCCCGAATACACGACGAAGGAGCACTCCAGATTGAGGTCTTCCCGCGCGTGGTGGAATCCCTTGTCGAGCTTCGGCGCGAGGCCGCGCTTGATTTCGACCGCCCACAGCTTTCCGCCTGGTATCTCCAGTATCAGGTCGATTTCAGCACCGGCGGCCGTTCGATAAAAGTACGTCTTCACTCGCTCCGGTGCCGCGCCAAGCAGGTTTTCCAGTACGAACCCTTCCCAGCTTCCGCCGGCGACCGGGTGACCCAGCACTGCATCCCAATCATCGAGGCCGAGCAGCGCGTGGACGATGCCGCTGTCGCGTACATAGATCTTCGGAGATTTCACCAGACGCTTGCCGACATTGGCGTGGAAGACAGACAGGCGCCGCACCAGCAGTAGATCGACAAGCAGGTCGAGATAGCGGGTGACCGTTTTGCCATCGACGCCGAGGCTACGCGCGAGCTGAGCCGCGTTGAGCATGCCGCCCTGCACATGGGACAGCATGGTCCAGAATCGACGCAACGTTTCCGCCGGCACGCGCGGTCCGAGCTGCGGGATATCACGTTCCAGGTATGTGCGTATGAAATTCTCCCGCCAGACCGCGCTGGCTCCGTCGCTCTCTGCGAGAAAGCTGTCGGGGAAGCCGCCCCTGATCCAGAGTTTCTCGCGCGCATCGCCATCGACTTCGAGCACGTTGAATGCCCCCAACTCGACATAGGCAATGCGGCCAGCTAGGGTTTCGCCTGACTGCTTGAGCAGATCGATCGACGCCGAGCCCAGCAGCAAGAATCGACCTGCCCGGATATCGCGGCGGAGCCCTTTGTCGATGAGGCCGCGAAGTGTCTGAAACAGCTCCGGCATTCGCTGGACCTCATCCAAGATTACCAGCTTGTCTTCATGGCCAGACAGATAAAGGGCGGCATCGGCCAGCTTCTCGCGGTCTGCCGCGTTCTCAAGGTCGAGATAGACGCTTGGTCGTTCTTCGGCGATAAGCTCGGCCAGCGTGGTCTTGCCCACCTGACGAGGTCCGAGCAGAGCCACCGCCGGAAACTGATCTAACCCTTATTTCTCATAATGGATGGCTTGAGTGCGATGTATATGCGTGTAAGTTAGCGAGAAACTCCATGCCCAACGCTCCTCGTCCAACACCAGTAGATGAAGCTTGGTCGTCACCCCTCCGCGCGAGTGTCCGATACTTTGCGGACCGTTTTTTGAGACCACCTGTCCCATCAATGGCATTCGGTTTGAGAAAAGTCGATCTGCGCCTTTGAGGGTTTTCTATAACCCATTGATTGACTGGGACTTGTTTCTGTTTTTTGGAGTGTTCAAAAAAAGGGGTTGCGTTGCGACATTTTTTTTGGCAAACTATGCTGTATGGAATTGTTTCGGACGGAAAGTGGATGGGTTCGAGAATCGTGGATCTGAAGTCGATCAGATTTTGTGGCAGGCGGCTGACCCGCCGTCGGATTGCGGACGTCCAGAGGACGGTGGAGCTGTTTCCGTCCTTGAGTCGCGATGAACTGGCTTCGGCCATCTGCAGTCATCTTGGCTGGCGGACGCCGAAGGGCGGGGAAAGCCCTGGATCCTGTCTACGGATGCTGCACGCGCACGTGATCCGGGGACTGCATGCGGTGTTCGGGATAAAGCGGAAAACCGGTGCCGACATCGACCATTTCATCCCCGGCGATCGAGAGGATGTGGTGATGGAGATCGCCCCCCGCAAAGGCACACTCGCCACCTGTGGTGCACACTGCCTTCGGCTGGTGAAACACCTCGTCGGCAAAACGGTCTTCATCCTTGGAACCACCCTGCTGGATTCGAAGCAATACACCATCCCGCAACGGGCGGAGCGGTATCGCGCAAGATGGGGCGTGGAAGAATGGTACAAGGTGTCCAAACAACGGATGGAGGTGGAAGACTTCCATGGACCAAGCGAGCGGGGAGTGCAACAGAAACTCTATGCCGGCTTCCCCCTGAACGCCATGACCCGGCGGTTCTCCGGTCACGGCGACCATCGATGGAACGAAAGCCCGCACGAACATGGCAAGCCGCGCAGGCAGACCCATTTCAAGCACGGACTGGCGATGGTGGTGGCCGACATCGAGAGCCCTGTTGCTGAAGCAGGCATCCGCGCCACAGGAAACGGTCACCCAGGTGGTTCGCGACATCATCCGATGCCGACAACGACTCCGGCCCGGCAGATCCTTCGAACGACGATCCCGAAAACCCGTGAAGATGTGGCAGCGAGGGAGAAGACTGCAAGCAAAAACTGCTGATTAACTCAACATAGGACTGGCATTCCATACAGGGGTGAAGGGCACTTCCTTAAACGAATGACAATGATCACTAAACGAATGCCATTGCCTGTCCCATCCGTATGCACCTTCACCGAGGTGCTATCCAGCATCACGGTCTCGGTGCCCGAAGCTACCAGACCCTGATCGCGGCGCAAACGCTCGAACACGACCGCCAGGTACCCCACACTCCGCCCAGCACCTCCATCTTGGACATACACCGTGTTCCAACGCCCATAGCACGCAGGCAGGTCGTGTCAGGGGCAGCCCCGTGTTGCAAAACGTAAAGAATACCGTTCAGCACCCGCCGATGACCCCATCGGATATTGCCGCGGGGCTTCGGAGACAGATCCCGTATCTCGTCAAATGGATCTTCCGTAAGTTGCATGCCAACCTCTTGTCGAGTGAACCAGATCAAGAATCATACAACAACATAGTGTCAACACGCCCATATCTGGCAATTTTATTGCAATGAAAGATGAAATGAATAATATTCTATGCAAATATTACTAATAATATTTGCATTATATTATACTTGTCATTAGATTAGCAACTTGTCTATAATCGTCAGGCGTGTCTTTCGTCGGCCTCGCATGTATTTTGTACGCAACCTTCGGGTTTCGGTCTGTTCGCACTGGCTGAATCCCTTCGAGGCACCGTCGGCCGAAGCCTGTGCTCGCATTGCGCTTGGAAGTCGAAAGATGCTTGGTGAAAATCGGATTCTGTATCTTACTACTGAGGAGAGCCCAACGATGCAAATTCATGACAAGTATTCTCAATCAGGTGCCCCAAGAGAGCGGTTAAAGCCAAACGGGAGACGCAGCCAGCACCCGGAAAACAGAAGTAAAGGGAGCCAGTCTATTATACCATACAAACTCCAACAACCTCTACTAAAACTTCCTTGGCGAGAATCTGCCCTTAGCCATACAAACGGCTATTCGATAGCCGAAATTCTGTTGGTATTCGGTATCATTGCGGGCGTATTGATCGGCGTGTGGGCCATGTACACCATGCTCGCCGATGAGGTGGGCTGGAAAAACTCCGTAGCCGAAATACAAATGCTGCGGCAAGCCGCCAGGCAATACAAACACTCGGCCAAAGACGGTACGTATGCCGATGTCTCGATGGCTGGACTCGCACCCTACCTCGGGCAGGGTGGATCCTTGGGCGAATACGTTAATGTCCACGGTGCGAAAGTCATCGTGTACGCCTCTACTATAGGTGGCGACGATCTGCAGGTCGTGTATCCCGGGGTACCCGATATCGACATGTGTAAATCCATACTGAACAGGTTCGGCACCGTAATTGACAAGACCAGGACAACGACCAGTCCGCCACTCCCGCCCAAACCGACCAAGCCGACCAAGCCACCCAAGAAAAAGCCACCGGTAAAGCCACCGGTAAAGCCACCGGTAAAGCCACCGGTCACCATCACTACCAGGCACGTCTATATACCCAGAGGCGGCACGGTATGGGGGTACGTTGGAGGATTCGATGAACAAATAACGGGATGTGAAACGAACCAATGGTGGGGATCCGAAGCGACCTTGAATGTGAGAATTGATTAGGTGGCAATTGCAAAAATTACATTCGGTTACTCATTTATATAATCCACTTCATATTGCCATATCAAGACAACGCTAGACTGTCTTACTCCAACGCGTTCAAGGATCTGGAATCTTGCACCGAGGTGCTTCAACATTTCGGCTTGACCGAACAATAGACAAACTACGAAAGATCAATTTATAGAAGGTTGCGGAAGCTGTCTACCTACAACTAGAACCTAGTATTCAGGTAATATTTTTTTGAGATTTGTGAGAGAAATGGTACTATCGTCATTTGAAGTACTGAGAATGTACTTTGATTGATAAAAGTCTCTTTTTCTCCAAATCTTGCTTCATAACTCGAACTCACTAACTCAACTGGAGCAAACTACAAGGCAAGATGAAACATTCCAGATCAAAATTTGGCGGGATAAATGTCCTGCTGGCATGTTGTGGACTTTCTTTTTTGGCGGCATGCGGGGGTGACGAATCCGATGGTCCGCTGCTGGAACTCTCGACGGAAGCGATTCAGACTACTTACGTTCTCGGTTCGGCACCGGTCGGCACTGAGATTACGCTGCGCAACATCGGCGATGAAGTGCTGACCTTTTCGCTAAGAGGGACCGCCTTCTGGGTGTCGGCCGCGAACGCGACGAGCGGGGAAGTTGTACCCGGGGGAGAAGCGATCATTCAATTCACCCTGGAATGCTCGGTTCCGGGAGACGTTGCGGGAACGATCACGATCAGTGGGAACTTCGGAAGCGATGCGAGCGTTTCCGCGTCCTTGCGTTGCGAGGCACCTCCGATTACGGTGGCACTGAGTGAACCGATCCCCGACTCCGCTGGGCATCCGCGATTGGACGCGCAGGGCCATATGCAATGGGGTATCGCTTCGACGTGGAGCGGGCAGCCTGCGGTGGACTATACCATAGTTTCCAGCAACGAGCTGGTGACGGTCGACCCGGCGTCGGGGTCGGTGGGACTCGATGATACGGTAGTGACAAGTTTGGACGTAGCATGTCCGGCTCCGAGTGACGAGGACATTGCATTACGCATTGCGGCGGGCGACGGCCTGTTGGATGCCGTCTGGGGCGTGGATTGCCAGGGCGGCAGCGGGGAAGTGCGGAGAGTTGAGCTGTATCAAGGCCCGATGGCGGTGCGGGAAGTGTACGAAGCAGACGATTCGGGAGAGAACGGCACGTTCACAACGAAAAAGTTCGCCGATTTGATACCCGGCCGCGACGGCGTGGTGACGGTGCGGGTGGAACATGAGACCGACTATCTGGGTGAGCCGGCCTTCAGTATCGTGGACGGAACAGATGCGTCCCATCCGGTTGATCTGGAGATCCTGTCCGCGTCCGACCCGGACGAGAATGGTTCCGGGAACTACGAGACGGAGTTTATGTTTCCCGTGCTTGGGGACTTGTTCAAGCAAGACAGCACCTTGCGGGCGGACATTGACGTGGACGGTTCCGATGAGGGGGCCTTCAGGGAACATGTACTTGCTCTGAGCGAACTTGCATTCTCCAACACTCCCTCGATTAGTATTCGACTCTTTCCCATGGAAACTTCTCGGGGCGTACCGAAGGACCTAGAGGCAGAATTGGACGATTTCATAAATTCAGTCACGAATTACATGCCGTTAGACAATAATATGGAGATAACGGTTGAGGATACCGTAGAACTTACGGGAAATTGGCACCCTATCAGAGCCTTGACCTATCTTCGAGATCAGTGGACAGAGAACGGGGAAGCAGACGAATATTACCATGGAGTCTTCACTTATAATGAAGATGGGCTGCTTGGTGTAGCCTACCTTTCTTTCAATGCAGGTCTGAGTGTGGACCCAAGGGGTGCACCGGGTGGGAGTTCGTTAAAGGACAACGGTACCTTTGCCCATGAAATGGGGCATAACTTCTCGCTTCGACATGCTCCGTGTGGCAGGGCGTCGAACGTTGACCCGGGCTACCCATACAGAGACGGTCGTCTCGGCCCTCGTCGGGGGTGGAAGTTTATCGAAAATCGTTTCATCGAGCCCAGCGAAACCTATTACGATCTGCAGTCGTACTGCGACCCCACGTCCGTATCCGATTTCAATTTTGGAAAAGCTGCTCGATACCTATCAGGACTGGCAGCAAGATTAGTCGCGCAACCGCCGAAGGTGCTATCCAGCAACGCGAGGGATTACGCTCCCTTGACCAGGACGGGTGAAAGGGCTCAGAGCCTGGCACTGACGGGAGGCGTGGATGATCAGGGACAGTGGTCGTTCCGCAGAGCGGTGTACAGTAGCCGGATGCCCCTCCCGGTAGATTTACTGGCAGCACACAGTCATATTGTGACGCTTTTTGATGCGCACGGCACCGAAATTGCTACCCACTTCTTTTCACCTTCGGCCATCATTCACGGAACCGGTTGGGGATGGGGTATGCGGGTTGCGATGCCCGTGTCTCAGCCGGTAGAGTTGGCAGTAACCGACTTGGATGGTACGGAACTTTTGCGGGTTGAGCTTGAACTTTAAGAACCGTATATCGCAGAAAAGTTTCTAGCCCGGATTTCTCATAACCAAGTCGAAAATGATGTTTTTCACGGGATGCGTGGGGTACGGGGCATGGAAGGTCGCGTCGCGAGTTTGAAAAGGCTTCGGAGGGCGGGGATGCGTGTGTTTTCCCCGCCTTTTTGCGGGCGGGACGGCGAATCGCTGAGCATCCGGGCGCGGGGAGGTCGGCGCGCTCCGCCGCCAGCGTCATGCACCCGGTTGCACCGGGCTTTTACGTTGGTGCCAGGCTGGCCCAGATCAAGCGGAAATCCTTCCAGTACGGGAAGGCGGACCCGAACGCCAGATGGATCCGCCGCGTGGACACCGTCACGCGCACCGGGATCTGGAACAGGCACTTGCGCAGCGTCGATGGACGGCTCCGGCGCAGGATGGCGGATACCGGAAGGTTCTCGAGCCGGCGCTTCATCATGCAATGAAGGGCATGGGCCAGTGCGCTCATCCGGAGCCGGAGTGCGTTGACGTTCCAGAGGCTGCTGGAGCATCGGTCCAGGAACAGATCGTTCTTCTGTTCCTTGATCCAGTTTTCGGCCTCACCCCGGTCGCAGTACATCTCTTCGTAGACCGTTGGCGCGTCGGGCTCCTGGAGCGAGGTGACGACGAAGCGACTGTTGTACCGGGCTTCGCCGACCGTCGCACATGGGTCTTCCGCGCCGGCCTCCGGTCCGCCGTCGGCCTTGCCGACCGGTTCCCCGTCCGCGTTGCCGACCGGTTGTCCCGGCAGCCATTCGGCCTTGGCGATCACGCGGCGTTCGCGGCTCCAGCTGTCACGCGTGCGATAGTCGAAGCTCTGGTAGCCGCGGACCGCTCGCTGCGCATAGTCCGGATCCCGCTTCAACCGGTCCCGCAGATCGTCCATCAACGGTTGGACCCGGTCTTTCAGCCGATCATTGCGCGGCAGTCCCAGCACGTAATCCACGCGCCGCGCCTCGCACCACGTCATCAACTCGTCGCGGCAGTAGGCCCCGTCGGCGCGGATCAGGATCGGCACCTGCGGAAATCGCTTCCGCAGCCGGTCCACGAGCGGCGCGACCGTTTCCACCACGCCCGCCGCCACATCGCTGCTCGACGTGCGCAGTTCCGTCCGCACCGGCCAGCCGTTGCAGAACACCAGCCGCGGCAGGTAGCAGTATTCATGGTAGTACCCGTGATAGAACCGGTGCTCCTGCCGGCCGTGCAGTTCCACGTCCGTGGCATCGATATCCAGCACCAGCCGCTGCGGCATCTGGCCCCGCTCGCCCCACACCAGGTACAGCTCCACGAGCAGCTCGTCGAGCGCATCGAAATCCACGGTGATCTGGCGCGCTTTCGCCGGGTCCCGCCCGTTCGCCGACAGCTCCATCCGGTTCAGCGTGCTTTTGCCGGCCAGCGGCTCGCAGTCCGAACGCGCACACTCCACACGCCCCATGGCCGTGGACAGGGCTCGGTCCCGCCGCAGCTCGTCGTGATCGTTCACATCTTCGTAGCCCAGCGCGAGACCCAAGATCCGCTGCCCCAGCAACGCCACTAGCGGATGCGCCACCTTGGACGGGTCCCGGTGGTCCGTGAAACATTCCGAGGCGCGCTCGAACAGCTGGACCTGCTCGGCCAGCATCATCAGCAGTGCCGATCCCCCGTTGGAACTCAGCTCGCCTCCACTGCAGTCCACCTCCATCCGCCCCGGACGGACCCCTTTCGCCATCCGACGCACCAACCGGTCCGCGCCGCGCTTTTGCTTGCTCTTCATCCCGTGCCCTCCTCTATCCGGCCCCATCGGCCGCGTTGCGCCCACCCTTCGGCCAGCGTGGCCGCATATCCCGGACGCCCCTTCCAGAACACCCACCGGAACATGCACAGTACGAGCACCAGCGTGTTCAGCACGCGCCGCCGCCGCTGCCAGAGCCGGACCACAGCATCCTCCGGGGCCAAGACGGCTGCCGGCGACCTGCAGGACCCCCATCGATCCCAACCCTTCGGCGTGAACCAGCCCAGATGACTACACAGGGTGGACGCCAACTCATGGCGGCTCAGTGCCGAAAACCGTGCCACCGTCTTCTGAAGGTCCACCATCCAACGGCGGGTCAGCCGCGTGCCACCCAAGGTGGTCGACTTCAAGTTCTCGATTCGGAAATCCATCACGTTGGCACCAGAGACTATCTAACCAAGCGTAGATTGCCATAACCCATGCCAAAACGCAAGTGTTTTTTTGAAGAACCCCCAAAACATCGAATATGTTCCCGTATATCAACCGGTGACACGACATCCTCAAAGACCGGGATCCCTTTCCGTTCATCCGCATGCCATCGCAGCCACCGGGGGCGAAACCTCCCGACAGTCGGGGAGCGTTCGGGTCTCGTCAAGACCAGGACCCAAGGGCGTGCGATAGGGGCGTTCGCCGCATGCTCACCCACATGGCTCATCATCCAGTCGACAACAGCATCTTGCACGGGATGCGCCGCTTTGCACGCCGGTCGTGGCGGTCCGCAAAACGGGCCCAAGCGCATGCTACACGTCCGCACCGCTTCCGCCAGCATCGCACTCAGCACCGCACGCGCCCCGCTTCCGTCCGACCCGAACGCACCCCTTTCGCCATCCAACGCACCCATCCGTCCGAACGCACCCCGCTACCATCCCCTTCCCCCCGGCAAAGCCCAACCAACTTCGTGGTATCCACAACTTACACGCACATACATCGCACCCAAGCCATCCATTATGAGAAATAAGGGCTAACAATACGTGTTTATAATAGTGGACTGGAAGGGGTTCTGGGATCAGGAGGATTCGATGCCGAAGAAATACATGGTGGAGTTAGCTCAGGATGAGCGGGATGAGTTGGAAGCGGTGCTGAAGTCGAGCACGCGTCGTGCGGTGTCGGCGACGAAGCTGCAGCGTGCACGGATTCTGCTGGCCGTGGATCAGGGGGGTGCTGGCCCGGCACTGACGGACATGCAGGTGGTGGATGCGCTGGGGGTAACGGAGCGGACCTGCCAGCACGTGCGTCGGCGGGCGGTGGAGCAGGGGCCGATGGTGGCTCTGGAGCGCAGACCTCGGCCGTTTCCTCCGGTGCCGAAGAAGTTGGACGGGGAGAAGGAAGCGCGTTTGGTTCAGGTGGCCTGTTCGGTTCCACCGGAAGGCCGCGTTCGGTGGACCGTGAAGCTGCTGGCGGAAGAGCTGGTGCGGCTTGAAGTGGTCGAATCGATTTGCGAGGAGACCGTGCGGCAGGCGTTAAAAAAAACGAATTGAAACCATGGCGGCGGGAAATGTGGTGTACCCCGAAGAAACAAAGCCACCATTTCGTGGCCGGCATGGAACGGGTGCTCAAGGTATACCGGCGGCCGTACGACCCGCGGCATCCGGTGGTGTGCATGGACGAGATGAGCAAGCAGCTCGTGGCGGAAGTCCGCGAGAAGTTGCCAGTACGCCCCGGGTCGCCGGAGAAGTACGACGCCCACTACCTCCGCCCCGGGGAGCATGCACGACGGTGTGGATGTTCGGCGAGCCGCTGTCCGGCTGGCGGACGGTGGCTGTCACCCAACGGCGCACGACGTTGGATGGGGCGAAGCAAGTGCGCGCGCTGGCGAATCTGCCGCGTTCCCGGGATGCGGAAAACCATCACGCTGGTGTGCGACAACTTGAACACCCACAGCGGTGACTCGTGCTACGCCGCGTTCCCGGCGGCCGAAGCCAGTCGGTTGAACGACCGCATCCACTTGGTGCACACGCCGAAACACGGGAGCTGGCTGAACGTTGCGGAACTGGAGTTCAGTGCGTTGCACCGCCAGCCAGTGCCTGGATCGCCGGATCGAGAGCAGGGCTTAGGTCACGTCGGAAACGACGGCTTGGGCCGAGGAGCGCAATCGCGAACAGACCGGGGTCGACTGGCAGCTCAGCGTCGACGACGCGCGCACCAAGCTGAAGCATCTATACTCGAAAATTAAAACTAGTTAAACTACCAGCAATTCCTGCTTTCTGTGGAAAAGCAGTGCCTGCAAGTTTTGAGTGGCTGCCCCTAGATGTTTTCCATCCGTTGGGATCGTTTCGGGCCCTTGTTCAGCGTGCCCCAGCTACGTTTTGGCTGCGTTGGGCCGCGGGGGTTTGTGCGGACCAAGGCATGCCCGGTTCGCATGTCGACGGATCTTGGAGGGATGCCCACGATCAGGAGGTGCAGGACGCGTTGCACTATGGCGGATGGAAACTAGGATCGGGTCGTCCGGAACCGCGGTCGTGTTCTGCACCAGCGAGGGCTTCGTACAACTGTTCCCAGCTGTGGAGGATCAGGAGCCAGATCGCACCGCGCATCTTTTCTCGCAGGGATGCATAACTGCTCTGCCGACGTTGGGCGGCTTGGAAGCGCGGGCAGCACAACTGCTGGATTTGGTCCATCAGAAACGCCAGCATCATCAGGGTCGCCAGCGTATTCGCAAGGTACTGGTGACCGTGATCGTAGTTGTGTTCCAGATCGTATCCCTGGTTTTTCAGCGTGTTGAAGGTCTTGTTTTCGATCTTCCAGCGACTTCGCGCCATCCGTGCGGTCGCCGGTGCCTCGGCTCACCGGCAGATCCGTGATCCAGGTCCATTGGCGTTCGGGTTTCTTGACAGTTGTGTCAAGAATTTTCTGCAATTTCCAGTGGGAGTGGAGACCCGCCCATATGGGCGGGTCTCCACTCGGCGCGAAATTTTCGGGTGTTGCATGCCGCCTCCTGCCATGTCTCGGATTCCGGTTCGGGTGCGCGAACCACGCCGATCCGACCATATAGATAACGCTGCCCCGTCAGCCACCGCTCATGGGTCTCCGCCGCAAGTGCCAAGATCAGACGCAGACAGGACTCCGCGTTAGGGAAGATCCTGACGACACGCGTTCACCGGCGGAGCTCCTCGTTGTACCGCTCCAGCATGTTCGTGGACTTCATCCGCAGGCGATGTTCCCTAGGCAGCCGATACACCGTCAGTGTCTCCTCGACATGATCCTCGACCCATTCCACTAGCCTGCCCAACCCTTTCTCATCGCCCCAACGGGCTACCCAGGCATCCAGTGCCTCACGAGCCTCCCCGACATGCTCACAGCCTCACAACCGTTTCAAACCCTCCAGACACGCGGGATCAGTACTCCGGGACAGTTTGTCCCTGGCATTGCGCAGAAAATGGACGCAGCACCGTTGCCACAACGCGGTCGGCAACACTTTCGAGATCGCATGCTTCAATCCCTCATGACGGTCCGAGACCACATACTCGACTCCCCGCAGGCCACGTCCCTTCAGATGCGACAGGAATTCCGTCCACGACCCCTCGCTTTCCCGGTTCGCCACTTCCGCCGCCGGCACCTGACGCCGACCCTCGCCGTCAATCCCTATGGCAATCTGCACTGCCCGGGAACGCACCGAGCCCTCCTCACGCACCTTCTCATACCGGGCATCCAGCAACACATACGGATACGCCTCCTCCAGCCGACGTTCCGCAAACGCCTTCAGCGACGCGTCCAGCTTCGACACCATGGCCGAGATCGTCGCCGGCGAAAACTCGTGACCGCACAGACCCTCCGCCAGTCGGCTCACCCGACGCGTCGAGACCCCCTGCACATACATCTCCGACAGCACCGCCACCAGTGCCTTCTCCGAACGCTGATAGCGCTCGAACACCCGCGTGCTGAACCAATGGCATTCGTTTAGTGAATTTTGCCATTCGGTTAAGGATTCGGTCTTGGGCCTTGGTTATCCGCTGATTTTTTATTCCGTTAGCGGATTGCCGGTGCCGGTGATCCCCTGCTTCGCTGCCACTTTCCGACCGGTTTTCGGGATCGCCGCTCATAGGACCCGCCCGGACGGAGCCGTTGCCGACACCGGACGATCTCGCTGACCATACGAGCCACGGTTTCCCGGAGGGCGGATGCATGCTGAAGTAGCAGGCTCTCGATGTTGGCCGCCACCGCTGCAAGTCCGTGCTTGAAATTCGTCTGCATCAGCGGCTTACCGTCGTTCGGCAGCCCCCTGTTCAAATGATCCTCGCCATGGTTGGCGAATAGCCGGGTCATGGCAATCAGGGTGAAGCATGCATACAGTTCCTGTTTCACTCCCCGCTCGCTTTGCCCATGAAAGTCCTCAACCTCCATCAGCCGTTTGGATACCTTGTACAGTTCCTCGATGCCCCATCTCGCGTGATACAGATCCGACAGTTGCTCGATGGGATACTGGTCCCGGTCCAGCAGGGTCGTGCCCAGGATGAAGACGGTATCGCCCACGGCATATTGCACCAGCCGCAAGCGGTGCGGGTCGAATGCGGCTCCGGGGTTCCTTCGGCGTAGTCGGGTCAGCGTGCGTTGGCGGGGGAACGACCTCGATGACCGTATCCCGGCGGCCGCCGTGGATGAAGCGGTCGACATCGATACCGGTTTTCCGTTTCATCCGGAACACCGCGTGCAGTCCCCGGATCGCATGCGCGTGCAGCATCTCATAGGAATAGTAGCCCCGGTCATAGACCACCACATCCCGCGTTCCGCGCGCGCGCGGGGAAGAAATAAGGATACCGTGTCCGGGGCCATGGCCTACGCGTTCCCCGCGCGCGCGGGGAAGAAATAGTGGCTTCCCGCCTAGGGATCTCCGCGTTCCCCGCGCGCGCGGAGAAGAAATCGCGGACGCCGAGGGTCTGGTGTCGGACCAGCGGCCCGTCTTGACGGCAGCATCTCGCGGCGGGCCGACTGATATGGAAGCCCTCCCGTCGACGGCGGGGACGGACATCGCTCCGGCAATGTCGGAAGGGGCTGGCCGAAGATTGCGTGTGTGTCACCGATGGACATCCCAGCTACGTCATGGCAAGCCGGAGCCTGAACATGCACCAGGAAGTGGTGCGCGTCAGCCGACGTGAACTTCGCAGCGGGAGTTGGCATCTCAACACGGTTAACTAACCCGCGTCATATGACCATGAAGCGATGGCTGAACCATCATCACCGCGGTGTCTCTACACGCTACCTGGACCACTACATGCGCTGGTTGATGAGATCAGAATTCAAACTTGAAGAATCGATTGAGGCAGACTTCCTTTCACCTCATTTGGCAAACTATACACAAGTGGATACATAAGAGCCTAAATTTATCTGCAAAAACGAAAAACGGGCTGTAACGATAGACGAATGGTTAGAATCTGATGTTTTATCGGGAATGTGGAGCTGCCTGGACGCGGAATCGCGTCCAGGCACGAATCATTCATGACACAATTTATGAGAAAGGAGCAAAAAATGATTCGGGAAGATTATACGCACAATGCCACGAAGCAGTCGGCATGCGATCATCTGGCGGACGATGAGGAGTGTTTGTGAGGCGGCTGGTGCAGGAGACGCTCAACGAGGTTCTGGAGAGTGAGATGACGGAGTTTCTGGGAGCGTGCAAGAGCGAGCGGACGCAGACGCGTCAGAGCTACCGTTTCGGCTACTACCGGCGCGATCTGACGATGAAGGTGGGCGAGATCGAACTGAGAGTTCCGCAGGAACGCAGCGGCCAGTTCAGCACGCGGGTGTTCGAGCGCTATCAGCGTTCGGAGAAGGCCCTGGTGGCGGTGCTGTCGGAGATGTATGTGCATGGGGTCTCGACGCGTCGGGTGAGCCGACTGGCGGAGGGTCTGTGCGGTCACGAGTTTTCGCCGGCGACGATCTCGGCCATGGTGTCGAAGCTGGACGCGTCCCTGAAGGCGTTTGCGGAACGTCGGCTGGAGGAGGCGTATCCGTATGTATTGCTGGATGCCCGGTATGAGAAGGTGCGTGAGGAGGGCTCGGTGCGTTCCCGGGCAGTGCAGATTGCCATCGGGATTGACGGCGAGGGTCGGCGTCAGGTGTTGGCGGCGGAAGTGACGAACCGGGAAAGCGAGGGGTCGTGGACGGAATTCCTGTCGCATCTGAAGGGACGTGGCCTGCGGGGAGTCGAGTATGTGGTCTCGGACCGTCATGAGGGATTGAAGCATGCGATCTCGAAAGTGTTGCCGACCGCGTTGTGGCAACGGTGCTGCGTCCATTTTCCACGCAATGCCAGAGACAAACTGTCCCGGAGTGCTGATCCCGCGTGTCTGGAGGGTTTGAAACGGTTGTGGGGCTGTGAGCATGTCGGGGAGGCTCGTGAGGCACTGGGTGCCTGGGTAGCCCGTTGGGGCGATGAGAAAGGGTTGGGCAGGCTAGTGGAATGGGTCGAGGATCATGTCGAGGAGACGCTGACGGTGTATCGGCTGCCCAGGGAACATCGCCTGCGGATGAAGTCCACGAACATGCTGGAGCGGTACAACGAGGAGCTCCGCCGGCGAACGCGTGTCGTCAGGATCTTCCCTAACGCGGAGTCCTGTCTGCGTCTGATCTTGGCACTTGCGGCGGAGACCCATGAGCGGTGGTTGACGGGGCAGCGTTATCTATATGGCCGGATCTCCGCTCCCACTGGAAATTGCAGAAAATTCTTGACACAACTCCTGTCCGTCAGAGCCGGACCCGCAACCCCTTGATCCACGGCCAGCAGAATCCGTGCACGCTGCAGTTTCGTCGCCGACACCGCGCCCGACGCGTGCTCGACTTCAGCACCGCTTCCAACTCATCCCGCTCATCCTGAGCCAACTCCACCATGTATTGCTTCGGCATCGGACCCTCCTGATCCCAGAACCCCTTCCAGTCCACTATTTATAAACACGTATTGTTAGAATAGGTATTCTACTAGTCGATGCGGATGTGCAGCTCGTAGTAATCGCCATGCGCCGCTTTTTTGCAACCGGTGACACCGGTGCCGCCTATGTATCCCTCCATGGTCTTGCCGAAATCGATATGCAGCTTATCTTCCGGACTTACGGCTTCCCCATCTCCACCCATATACGTGACACTGCTCTTGCTAACTTCCCCGAAATGCCCAAGGATTACTTGGCATATGTCGACATTGTGAACACCGGGGTAGGTCACATCGAGGTCCCTATCAGCATTCGCCGTTGCAAGGGTCACCGGTGCCCCAAACACGTTCCGGCCGTTCGACAGTCCGTTTGGCTGCAAATACGGCTTCAGTTTGTTGAGGTTCGTGCCAATATCCGTGTATGCGTGATCTTGCCCCGATGAAAATGTGTGGCCGGCATGCTTGATCATCTGAATCTCGGCTATGGCGGTCTGTATGTCGTCGGATACGTCACTAAGTGCAGCGTACATGGTCCACACGAAGATCAATACGCTTGCAGCAATACTGAACATTAACAGGATCTTGGCCATCGAGTAGCCGTTCCGTCTGCGCCGGATGGAACATTGATCCGGGGTCGTTTTAAACTGTCTTATCATCACAGGTTTCCTCCTGATCTAATTGGGTTGATTTACGATATGTCGATAGTCACAATGGCCATGCGATGGAGATGCTGCTGTGCAGCATGATCCAACGCCGGCGGCGAAATAGGGTCCCTCCTATTTAAATCAAAAGTTATGAATGGGAAAAAGACATGAAGGTGTGGCCAAGGATCCTTCGAATGAAGTACCCGGTTGCCCAATGCTCGTCCATGCTCCCTTCTGGTTTGAGGTGCGTACCTCTGCGGGATACGGATAAGCGAGGGGACTCCATACATACCAGACTATTTCATACAAACCGCAACGTACCTTCTTTGCCATGTCCATTGGCAACCGTGCCATGTGCGCAACTTCACGTTGCGAATGGGTGAGACCAAGCTATCGCATGCGGCGGACGACTATGTCTTTCCGGTACTCTCGCTGGAGATCGCGGACAAGAACTGCTTGCAAGCGACTTCCCGTACTTTGTCTTACGTTACCCTACAATTTATACCCTCATGGCTACTAATTTATACAGACTGAGAATTATAGACAAATATCTGACAAGATCAAGTGTCAATCAGTGACACTTTTGTAGAAATGCTTTGTGGGGACATGTCGCAAATGCCAGCTTATCTCATCGGACGTCATGGTGGTATCGATGGGTAAGGCGATCGCAGTTTGATCTGCGCGGTGGTCGCGCACCGTCAGTCCACCCGCACGCCTGCACGGTTTCTTCGCTCCTGCCAAGCCTCGATCCCGCGACCACCGTATGGCTTCGCGCACCGGTTCAGCTGCTCTTGCGGGTTCAGGGCCGCTTCCAGACCCTCCTCAACGCATAGCCGACGCACCCGCGCACCCGTACCCGTGTCGAAATATCAGCGTCTAGCACCTCCATAATCTCGCGGCCTCGTGGCCCGTCCGACCGGCATCCTCCCAGCATTCAACGCACGGCAACGGAATACGCTCATGCGCCCGCTTCTGTGCAGAAACCCGACCCGTAGCCGCCAAGGCCTTCAATGCCCGCGTGCTTCCGCCGCCAACTTCACTCGATACGTCTTGTGGGTCATCCGGAACTCTCCTAGTCATCGTGGCATCCGAAGACACGAATGTTACCCCATTAACAAGTTAATCTAATAGCAAAAGGCCACTATTTTTAATTTTCGGGTATAGATGCTTCAGTTTGGTACGCGTCGCCGTCGACGCTGAACTGCCAGTTGACCCCGGTCTGTTCGCGATTGCGCTCCTCGGCCTAGGCAGCCGTTTCCGACGTGACCAAAGCCCTGCTCTCGATCCGGCGATCCAGGCACTGGCAGTGCAATGCACTGAATGCCAGTTCCGCGACGTTCGGCCAAGCTCCCGTGTTTCGGCGTGTGCACCCAGTGGATGCGGTCGTTCAGCCGACTGGCTTCGGCCGCCGGGAACGCGGCGTAGAACGAGTCACCACCGTGGGTGTTCAAGTTGTCGCACACCAGCGTGATGGTTTCCGCGTCTCGGTAGCGTGGCAGATTCGCCAGCGCGCGCGCTTGCTTCGCCCAATCCAACGTCGTGCTTCTCCGTCGACCCGGCAGTCTGCGCCATAGAAAAATTTTGGTATATTTTTGAGGATGGATAGTTTGTAAACAACTAAGAATAGAAATTTTATACTTCATTAATACGTATTTTAGGTTACCTTTCCTACTAACCCTTATTTCTCATAATGAATGACTTTGGTGCGATTTATGTGCGTTTAAGTTGTTGATACAACGAAGTCGATTGGGCTTTTCCGGGGGGAAGGGTATTGCGGCGGGGTGTGTTCGGACGGATTGGTGCGTCGGATGGCGAAAGGAGTGTGTCCGGGCCGGATAGAAGCGGAACGCGGTCGGTGCTGAGCGCGATGCTTGCGGAAGAGGTGCGGATTTTTGGAATGCGCCCCGCCCCGTTTCGCGGACTGCTGCAGATCCGCGCGAAAAGCGGCGCATCCTGTGAAAACGTCATTTTCGACTTGGTTATGAGAAATCCGGACTAAAGAGCATTCCTATGTTTCTACGATGCAGATTGCCGGTATCCACGTACACCGGGAGTATGGATTGGCGGCCGCTACGAAATAAAGAATTATAATTCTGCATAGCTTATCGGGACATCGTTTCTCAGTGATCTTAAACACGCATTGTCAGACTTCATAAGCGCGGCTAATGATGTAAATTGCTCCACACTGTCCAATGCCGTCGATGACGGCGGTAAAGTAAAATAATGCTGCCTTACTAGGCACGGGCATCAATGGCATTCGGATTAGTGGAAAGGGATCCTGGTCTCTGAGGATGTCGTGTAACCGGTTGATATACGGAAAGATATTCGGTTCCTTTGGGATTCTTCAAAAAAACACTTGCGTTTCAGCATGGGTTATGGCAATCTACGCTCAAGTTAGATTATCTCTGGTGCAAACGTGATGGATTCCCGAATCGAGAACCTGAAGTCGACCACCTTCTGTGGCACGCGGCTGACCCGCCGTCAGATTGCGGACCTTCAGAAGACGGTGAAAATGTTTCCGGCACTGAGCCGCCATGAGCTGGCTGCCACCCTGTGCACTCATCTGGGCTGGTTCACGCCGAAGGGTCGGGATCGACTGGGATCCTGTCTGCGGATGCTGGAGCAGCTGGAGGCCGGCGGCATCGTGTCGCTGCCGGCGAAGCGACCGGGATCGAGAACGGGAACCGGGGGTCGGAGACCGCGGCATACGAGTCGCTCGGATCCGGGCTCCGCCATAGAGTGTGAGTTGAAGGAGCTGATGCCGCTGGAACTGGAGGTTGTGGCGGAGGGGGAGGCCGTTGAGGAATGGAAGGAATTGGTGGATCGGCATCATGAACTGGGTTACCGGCATCCGTTCGGCTGTTTCCTGCGCTACTGGCTGCGGGATCGTCGGGGTCGCAAGCTGGGCTGTCTGCTGTTTGAGGCGGGCACGACCCGGCTTCCCTGTCGTGACGCCTGGATTGGCTGGCGGGATCGGGATCGGGCAAAGCGTCTGAAGGGGGGGGGGTGAACAACTCCCGGTTCCTGATTTTCCCTTGGGTTCGGGTTCCGTATCTGGCCTCGAAGGCCCTGTCGATGGCGGTTCGGCGGCTGCCCGGGGACTGGAAGGAGCGGCACGGCCTGGAGCCGGTACTGGCGGAGACCTTTGTGGATCCGGCGAAGTACCGGGGGACCTGCTACCGTGCGGCCAACTGGCAGTGCATTGGTCGGACGAAGGGACGCAAGGCGAATGCATCGGAGGCAGGCAGGACTCCGAAGGACGTTTACCTGTATCCGCTGACGAAAGACTGGAAGCAGGTGCTGCTGACCGGCTCCCGTCGATCCGGACGCCGTTCCCGCAGGTCGCCGGCAACAGTCTTGGCTCCGGAGGATACGTTTGTCCGGCTCTGGAGCGGCATCGTCGAGACGCTCGTGGGTGTCGCCAACCGGCATGACCGGCTCTGGCAGCGGCGGCGGCGCGTGCTGAACACGCTGGTGGTCGTGCTGTTCGTTTTCCGGCTGGTGTTCTCGAAGGGGCGTCCGGGATATGCGACCACGCTGGCCGAACTGTGGGGGCAGTGCCGGACGATGGGGATCGAACTGCCACAGCCGGCTCCGGTGTCGCCGTCCTCCATCTGCAGTGCCCGGGCCCGGCTGGACGAGCAGCTGTTCAAGACCTTACATCAGGAAATCCTCAAGGTGGTCTTCGACGCCGAGGCACGACCCCGGCACGCACGGAAAGTCCGGCCCGACACGGATCGGCGGTGGCAGGGGCATCGGGTGTTTGCGGTCGATGGAACCTACCTGAACCTGCCTCGCGGACTGGTGCATGAAGGCTGGCGGACGCCGGTAGACGGTGCCCATTATCCGCAGGGTCTGGTGAGTTGCCTGTATCGGCTGCAGGCACGACTACCGGTCGACTTCGACCTGCATGCGCATGGAAACGAGCGCGCGGCGGCACTGGCCCACCTGAACGTGTTGTCGGCGAACGATGTGGTGGTCTATGACCGGGGCTACTATTCCTATGAGATGCTGCACGCGCATGCGACCCGGGGACTGCACGCGGTGTTCCGGATGAAACGGAAAACCGGTATCGATGTCGACCGCTTCATCCACGGCAGCCGCCGGGATACGGTCATCGAGGTCGTTCCCCGCCAAGGCACGCTGACCCGACTACGCCGCAGGAACCCCGGAGCCGCCGCCTTCGGCCCGCACCGCTTGCGGCTGGTGCAATATGCCGTGGGCGATACCGTCTTCATCCTGGGCACGACCCTGCTGGACCGGGACCAGTATTCCATCGAGCAACTGTCGGATCTGTATCACGCGAGATGGGGCATCGAGGAACTGTACAAGGTATCCAAACGGCTGATGGAGGTTGAGGACTTTCATGGGCAAAGCGAGCGCGGAGTGAAACAGGAACTGTATGCATGCTTCACCCTGATTACCATGACCCGGCTGTTCGCCAACCATGGCGAGGATCCTGTGAACGGGGGGCTGCCGAACGACGGCAAGCCGCTGATGCAGACGCATTTCAAGCACGGACTTGCGGCGGTGGCGGCCAACATCGAGAGCCTGCTACTTCAGCAGGCATCCGCCCTCCGGGAAACCGTGGCTCGTATTGTCAGCGAGATCGTCCGGTGTCGGCAACGGCTCCGTCCGGGCCGGTCCTATGAACGGCGATCCCGAAAACCGGTCGGAAAGTGGCAGCGAGGAAGAGGAGCACCGGCACCGGCAACTCGCTAACGGAATAAAAAATCAGCGGATAACCAAGGCCCAAGACCGAATCCTTAACCGAATGGAAAAATTCACTAAACGAATGCCATTGGCACGGGCATAGGTAAGTGGTTGACGGAAAACTGCTAAGGGGTGCGTATGGGATAGACTGGCAGGAGAGTGGGCGTGCGTCCATTTGCATATTTCGAGAGCCCCGTACGTGAGAAGTCGAAAACCTATGTAGAGCGACCGTAGCCATTTTACCGTTGTACCAGATGGTACTGAATCTTTCTTTCGGGCTAGGAATTGAAATAACGCGTTGAAGCATGTCTTAGGACCCGTGTAACGACCGGTGCATTGGGAACATAGCGAGGACAGACTGCGGACAGTAATTTCCAGTGAGCAAATGTCTGGATACTGGCAGTATGTTCAAGAGATGGGTGAACATCTCTTTAATTTAACTAAATTTTTCAACTCCAATTTGATGACGTGTCCCAATTCATATAGCCCGGAATAATGATAAAAGTTCGCGAAAACCATGGGCCGAAAACAACCAAAAGTCCTATTAAAACCAGCAGTTCACAACTTGCTGGAAATTACTGGGCTTCGGACGATTGCCCCGTACACGACGACGGTGTTTGTAAGAGATCCTTCAGCGACCTTGGTATCATGGACCCAGACGTGATCGTGCTCATATGGGAGGGTTTAAAATCTGTCCTTGCTTTATTCCGAGCCGTCAGCCCGTATCCTGGTCTGCTGACATCTACTTTCGCATTTCATATATAAATTCGTCATGCGTAAGATACAACGATTCCGGTGACGTTCACGGTGCTTCATGGCTCTTTTCGTTAATAAATATCGTGAAGATCTAGTTCCAACGTGATATTTATGATGAGTACAAGTACCACTACTTCTGTCCAACAGCTGATTTTTTAATCTATAGCCCTCGACTACTCTGTATCTATAATTCCACATGAATCGCCATGTTAAATAATAAGTGGATCGTATGACCATATTGGATACTAACCCTCTGGAGACACAAGAGTGGCTGGACTCAATGGAGTATATCCTGGCCCACGAGGGTACTGAACGAGCGACGTTTCTACTCAAGCAACTTTCGGACCGCTTGGCGCAAACGGGGGACCCGATTCTCCATACGATGATTACTCCTTATCGGAATACGATTCCAACCGATCGTGAAGCGTCTATGCCCGGTGACGCGGCAATGGAGCGACGCATTCGTAGCATGATTCGATGGAATGCACTTGCAATGGTGATCCGCGCCAATAGGCGGGATGAGGATCTTGGGGGACACATCTCGACGTTCGCGTCATCGGCAACTTTGTATGACGTTGGCTTCAACTACTTTTTTCGTGGACCAGAGGGTGAGAATGCTGGCGACCTGATTTATTTCCAGGGCCACAGCGCACCTGGTATCTATGCGCGTTCTTTTCTCGAAGGACGGATAAGTGAAGCACAGCTCGACAATTTCCGGCAGGAAACACGTGGTGATGGCCTGTCGTCGTACCCACATCCGTGGCTGATGCCGGACTACTGGCAGTTTCCTACGGTATCCATGGGGCTAGGTCCGATACAGGCTATTTATCAAGCGCATCTTATGAAATATCTTGATGCCCGAGGATTAGTTCCCATGGGCGATCGTAAAGTATGGGCGTTCCTAGGCGACGGCGAGTGCGATGAGCCAGAATCTTTAGGAGCACTTTCGCTTGCGGATCGAGAACGACTAGATAACTTGATATTTGTCGTAAACTGCAACCTACAGCGACTTGATGGCCCCGTACGTGGAAACGGTAAGATCATTCAAGAATTAGAAGGCGAATTTCGCGGTGCTGGCTGGAACGTCATCAAGGTAGTGTGGGGACGACTGTGGGATCCCCTATTCCGTAGAGACAAGCAAGGCTTACTGCAAAAAAGGATGGATGAGACAGTAGACGGAGAATACCAGAATTACAAAGCGAAGGATGGGAAATACACGCGAAAGGAATTTTTTGGAAAATATCCGGAACTGCTGGAACTCGTTGAGGATTATTCGGACGATGACGTCACACGTTTGAACCGCGGCGGCCACGATCCATACAAGGTCTACGCAGCGTATCACGAGGCGGTAAACCATCGACATCAACCAACCGTAATCTTGGCCAAGACCGTAAAAGGATATGGTATGGGTGATGCAGGAGAGTCTGAAAACACCACGCACCAAGTCAAAAAGTTAGGGTTCGAGGCTCTCAAACACTTCCGAGACCGATTCGACATTCCGTTGAGCGATGCAGAACTCAAATCGGTCCCATATTGCCGCCCGCCGCCGGATAGCCCGGAGATGGTGTATATGCGCGAGCAACGCGAACGGTTAGGCGGTCCAATTCCTAAGCGAGTGTCGACAAAAGTACGATTTGAGATTCCAGGGATCGAAGTATTCAAGACCTTGCTTGACGGTTCAGGCGATCGTGAAATATCTACTACGATGGTCTTTGTCAGGATTCTTACGGCATTGCTTAGACATGATGTACTAAAGGACCGAATCGTGCCGATTGTCCCGGACGAAGCACGTACGTTCGGGATGGAAGGGATGTTTCGCCGTATTGGTATATATTCCTCAGAAGGACAGCTATACGAACCAGAAGATTCTGGTGAGCTGACGGCGTATCGAGAGTCCCGCGACGGGCAGGTCTTGGAAGAGGGGATAAACGAGGCAGGTTCGTTTGCCGCTTGGATTGCCGCTGCCACTTCATATAGCAATCATTGCTTTACGCTCATACCGTTCTATATTTTCTATTCGATGTTTGGATTTCAGAGAGTAGGAGATCTTGCTTGGGCTGCGGGAGACATGCAAGCGCGCGGCTTTTTGCTCGGTGCGACGGCAGGTCGTACGACCTTGAATGGAGAAGGATTACAGCATCAGGACGGTCACAGCCACGTGGCTGCTTCTACTGTTCCCAATTGCGTTGCTTATGATCCCACGTATTCGTATGAATTGGCGGTGATCATTCATAATGGCCTTCAACGCATGTACCGGAACGAGGAGCGAATTTTCTTTTACATCACCTTGATGAATGAGAACTATCGGCACCCTGCGATGCCAGAAGGCGTGAAGGAAGGCATTCTTAAGGGTATGTATTTGTTGCGGGAAGTTGGTGAGGTTTCGCATTCTGGTGGGAAGCTCGTTAATCTGCTCGGTAGTGGAACCATACTTCGGGAAGTTTTAAGAGCCGCGGAGGTACTGAGTTCCAATTACGGCGTTGCAAGTAGGGTATGGAGCGTAACCAGTTTCACGGAGCTTGCTCGCGAAGGTGCGGAAGTTACACGCTGGAATTTGCTAAACTCAGCAAAAAAAGCTAAACGTCCCTATGTTGAACGATATCTTGGAAACGATATTCCAGCCATTGCGGCGACCGATTACATCAAACTACATGCTGATTCGATTCGTGCGTATTTTTCCGCACCTTATCGAGTGCTAGGGACTGATGGATTTGGTCGAAGCGATACACGAGCGCGACTGCGCGGACATTTCGAAGTGGACTATCGTTTTATTGTGCTTAGCGCGATAAAAGAACTTGCAGATGCACAGGTTATTCCGGCGGGGAACGTTGTTGCCGCTCGTGATGCGATGGGGATCGAACAGAACAAGCCCAATCCACTAACAGCATGAGTACCTTTGCAGTAACCGTTCCTGATATTGGCGACGCCAAAGACGTGGAAGTCATTGAGATTTGCGTTGAAAGCGGGGCCACGATTAAAGTAGACGATGCACTAATCGTGATCGAGTCAGATAAAGCATCAATGGAAGTTCCTGCACCGGTTGCGGGTGTTGTTGTTGATATTCCCGTGAATGTAGGGGACTTGGTTAATACAGGTGATATGGTCCTTTCGTTGCAACAAGCTGATCCTGTACTTGAGTCCACGGTTGACGATCCAGAAACAAAGCGAGATGGCGGCAATGGCAGTGATATGCAAGCAGATTCAGACGAGCAACCGGAAGTGTTGGGGGTTGAAAAACACGCGACGCTGGAAGAATCTAGCCATTCGGAGTCGATAGCCGCCGCAGTAGAAGTGCGAATCCCGGATATTGGCAAGGCTAAAGGCGTGACCGTTGTAGAAGTTCTGGCTGTAGCAGGTGACGAAGTTTCCGCTTCTGATCCACTGGTCGTGGTCGAGTCAGATAAAGCATCTATGGAAATTCCCAGTGGGATTGCCGGGACGGTCAGATCGCTGTGTGTGAATCTCAATGATGAAGTGGAAGAAGGTGCCCTGATAGCAGTTATTTCAAGTAGGTCACCTGCATTGTCATCACCGTTGACTCAGGCTACTGCGACGGAGGGGTCCACAGATGTTGATGGTGACAAAGAATCGACTTTACCGTCGCAAGAATCCGTTCCAACGACGCCTCCGGAACTATCTCCGCTGGAACCACGGACATCGCCTAGATCCCGGATTTACGCAGGACCGTCGGTAAGAAGAATGGCCCGCGAGTGGGGCGTGAATCTTGCTTTGCTTTCTGGGTCCGGCGAAAAAGGCAGAATTCTCAAAGAAGACGTGCAGAACCACATCAAATCCGTCTTATCCAATTGCTCCGATTCGTCGGTAGGAATTGCTGAAGAGTCAATTGAACTGCCGGATTTCTCCCAATTTGGCAAGGTGGAGGAAGTGCCTCTGTCGCGCGTGCGGGTGCTCGGAGCTCAAAATTTGCTCCAAAGCTGGCAGCGTATCGTTCACGTCACTCAACATGATGATGCTGACGTAACCGAGCTCGAGGAATTTCGTGCAAAGCTCAATGCAGACATAGAAGATGGGGGCACAAGGTTATCACCGCTGCCGTTTGTCCTTAAAGCGTGTGCAATGACGCTGGTTGAATTTTCAGCATTCAACGCGTCGTTACATCCATCGCTCAGTTCGTTGATTGTAAAACGCTACTTCCATTTGGGCATGGCAGTGGATGCATCGGATGGCCTAGTGGTTCCTGTACTGCGTGATGTTGATAAGAAAGGTATTTCCGAACTTGCCCACGAGGCAAACGAGCTGGCAGAACTTGCTCGTCTCAAACGCTTGAAACCAGATCACATCCAGGGAGCAACTTTCACAGTGTCTAGCTTAGGTACCATAGGGGGCACTGGATTTACTCCAATCATCAACCCACCAGAAGTCGCAATCCTTGGAGTAGCGCGACTTACGATAAAACCCGTTTGGGATGGCCAGGCATTTCAGCCTCGCTCAGTACTTCCGTTGTCTCTTTCGTACGATCATCGAGCAATCAACGGGGCTGAGGCAGGAAGGTTCATGCAGTCGTTGATTCGTAAACTTTCGGATATTCGCCACTTGGCACTTTAACGGTTGTGCTTGTCGGGCTAACGCTGACGCTTCTCCTATAGATTTTTTGAGTGAGCGTTTGGAGTTTCATGTGTTCGTAATAATGCCATGGCATGTTCTATGGCTTCGTTTCGATTCGAAGTAGTGGACCGTGAACAAAGTTCAGCAGCCAAATCCACTGATAACTGGGACCGTTCCGCTAAAGATTCGCCTAACGGCTGAGTTCCTCGGTCCACTGTTTTTGCTCGCGACGGTAGTTGGGTCGGGAATCATGGGCGAGCCTTTGGCACAAGGCAACGATGCGGTTGCCCTGCTCGGCAACACGCTTGCTGCCGGAGCTGTTCTTGTCGTCTCAATTACAGCGTGTGGTGATCTGTCTGGTGCTCATTTCAATCCAGCAGTAACTGTTGTGTTCTTACCTACGCCGCGAAATTAGCAAAGCCGCTGCCACGTACTTGGTCGTTCAGGTTGTCGGCGCGGCGTGTGGAACGATGCTGACCAATTCCGTGTTTCAACTTGAAATATTACACCTATCAGCACGCGAACGTACGGGATTTTCTCAATGGCTGGCCGAGGGGATTGCTACTTTCGGCTTGATATCTGTCATATTGGGTACTCTACGCGTTCGGCCACAAGCGGTTGCTGCAATGGTAGGGCTCTATATTTCAGCTGGGTATTGGTTCACTGCGTCGACCTCATTTGCTAATCCAGCCGTAACGATTGCACGCTGTTTTAGCGATATATTTCAGGCATTTCTCCAATAGACGTTACGGGATTCATAACTGCCCAATTTTCTGGGGCTTTGGTAGCTTTCATTTTGTTCAAAGCGTTCGACACGGCGTTGAACGGTAGACGAAATCCATAGAGCAGCCGCTAGGAAGCCTGTGCTACAGAATTTTAGAAAGTCCGTTCTATTGGAGAGTACTTCCACATTTCTACGGCGCAGACTCTTACTGGAGTCACTTGGAGCTGAATTTGAGTTGAGACGGGTGACAACATTACGTAAAATACACGGGGCATTCCACCACGGGTTAGACCTACACTCCATCATACTCCACCTTGGCAACCCACCAGATTTTACTCTAACGATACAGCCTTACGGCGGAAAATCGAAACACGCCGTTCAGGTCCGTCGGTGGCCGCTTGAGCTTGACACCTCTATTACTCGAAGCGCGCGGAGGTAGATAATTCTTATATCATTAAAAATCATACACTTATATCAGGTATGATTCGTCAAAGCAGCAATAAATAGAGATGGTCCGGTCACATTCCGGACCGAGCAATGTGCCACGTTCCGGAGATGTGTTCGAGCGAGTATTACGCGTGGCAGTGACAACAAGACAACAACATGCGGAAATGGCGCGCCCACGAGAGAAGGTTCGTCTGTTGCGCCGGCAGCAATTCCCCGTATAGCCCAAACTCCGTTATTAGTCTGGACTTTCTGGATTGGGTTTCGCGATAATGGAGGCAATATCGGTACCCGGAACCCAGTAATTTCCAGCGAGTTGTGAACTGCTGGTTTTAATAGGATTTCGGCTGTTTTCGTTCCATGATTTTCGCGAACTTTTGTTATTTTCCGGGCTGTATAAATTGGGGCACGTCATCAAACTGGAGTGAAAAAAATTAGTTAAATCAAAGAAATGCTCACCCATCTTTTGAACACACTACCAGTATCCAGACATTTGCTCACTGGAAATTACTGCCCGGACCCCGTCTCAATGCACGACGAAATGCTGTGTGGAACGCCTGAAAACGTCGATTTCCCGTACCAAAACGCGGAAAGACCAGCAATTCCCGCTTCCTGTGAAAAGGTGGAATTGGCGGGGGTTTGAGCGTCTGCGTCTGGTCATTTTTCGCAGACTTTGGTGGTCTGGAGCGATGGTTTATGATAGCCGTTTGCGACCCGATCATGGAGGAAAGGATGCCTCGACAAGCGATGCGCAAGCGATTGAATGCTGCGGGACTGCTGGCGTTAAGTCGGCGGTGTTTTGAACGGATTGAAGACGGGACGTCGGTCCGCACTTATCGTCTGGTCGACTGTTTGATGTCGGCTTTGGCGATGTTCGGTCTGAAGTCCCCGTCGTTGCTGCAGTTTGACCGCGAGGTGCGGTTGGATGGACGGGTTCGGGGTAATCTACGGCGGCTGTATCAGGTGGATCGGGTGCCGTGCGACACGCAGATGCGGACGCGTCTGGACCGGGTTCCGGCGCGTGCCTTGCGCCCGGTCTTCCGGCGGCTGTTCCGCCAACTGCAGCGAGGCAAGGTGCTGAAGCCGTATGCGGTGTACGGTCACCACTATCTGTTGTCGCTGGACGGCACGGGTTTTTTTGCATCGGGAGCCGTGCGCTGCAAGTACTGCTGCGAGCGGCGTCACCGCAACGGCACGGTCACCTATCACCATCAGATTCTGGCTGGTGCGATCGTGCATCCGGACTGTCGGGCTGTGATCCCGCTGGCACCGGAACCGATCGTCCGGCAGGACAGTCAGGCGAAGAACGATTGCGAGCGCAATGCCTCGAAGCGGTTTCTGGAAGCGTTGCGTCGAGAGCATCCGCATTTGCAAGTGATCGTGCTGGAAGACGGCCTGGCCTCCAACGGACCGCATCTGGATCTGCTGGAGCGTCTGAACTTGCGGTACCTGATCGGTGCGCGGGAAAACGACCATGCGATGCTGTTCCAGCATCTGGAGGGCACTTCGGCGGACTGGTTTGCGGACCCGAGCGAGGAGGGGCGTGCCGTGGACCGCCGGCTGCGGGTGGTAGAAGACGTCCCGCTCAGTGCGTCCCGGTCCGACCGTCGGGTGACGGTGCTGCAGTGCCGGGAACGCACCCCGAAGCGGGTCAAGAACCCCGAACGCCAATGGACCTGGATCACGGATCTGCCGGTGACCCGAGCCGAGGCACCGGCGACCGCACGAATGGCGCGCAGTCGCTGGAAGATCGAAAACGAGACCTTCAACACGCTGAAAAACCAGGGGTATGGTCTGGAACACAACTACGGTCACGGTCACCAGTACCTTGCGAACACGCTGGCGACCCTGATGATGCTGGCGTTTCTGATGGACCAGATCCAGCAGTTGTGCTGCCCGCGCTTCCAAGCCGCCCAACGTCGGCAGAGCAGTTATGCATCCCTGTGGGAAAAGATGCGCGGTGCGATCTGGCTCCTGATCCTCCATAGCTGGGAACAGTTGTACGAAGCCCTCGCTGGTGCGGAACCCGACCGCAATTTCGGACGACCCGATCCTGGTTTCCGTCCGCCGTAGTGCAACGCGTCCTGCGCCTCCTGATCGCGGGCATCCCTCCGAGATCCGTCGACATGCGAACCGGGCATGCCTTGGTCCGCACAAAACCCCGCGACCCAACGCAGCCAAAACGTAGCTTGGTCACGCTGAACAAGGGCCCGCAACGATCCCAACGGATGGAAAACATCCAGGGGCAGCCACTTAAAACTTGCAGGCACTGCTTTTCCACAGGAAGCGAGAATTGCTGCGGAAAGACCGACACCAAGTCTAAATTAAAACTATACGGGGAATTGCTGTTGCGCCGGGTTCGTAACGGTCCATCTGAAGAACCGCGAGTCTACGGCGTCCGTCGCGTGGTCAAGGCTTGCACCAGAAGAAGTCGAAGTCCACTTCCATGCGATTCGTACGCCGATCGGCATGATTGGGATCTGGAAGAGTGTCCTTGTGCATCAGTATCCATACTTGAAAATAGGGTCTTGCAGTTATTTAATATAACTTCCCCTAGTAGGACAACTTTCCTTTCCTTGTCTTGTTAAGTAAGCAATTTTACCCATGGAAGTGTGGCGTTACACTCGTTAGCTGAAAATACACTATTCTCAGGCATGTATAAAAGAAACCATGCTCATGAATATACCATTTATCGCCCACATCCTAACGAGTGTCCCGATGATCTGTTCGGGTCAATATCGAACGATGATGGTTCATTGAATAACATTCGAATAGCAAAGGATGGCGAAAAAGTCATGGGTGGGTATCGGGTTCGTAAGTTAGAGCCTACGCGTTACGAATTGACCTACTTGGTTGTACGAACCGAATACAGAAGAAATGGACTTGGTCGCTGGTTGTTGGCGCACGTCATTGGCGTGGTCGAGTCTGCTGGTTGTCGGACGCTCGAAGTACAGACGAATTGCGCTCGTAGATTCTTTCTTAAGTTCGGTTTTGTTGAGTTCGAAGATAAATGCGGGCTTTATTACAACTTAATCCCAGATTAGTATCTCTCTATGACGCAACAAGCGATCGACATATCAAGGTTGCCACGTATAGAAAACGCACGTGTGGCAATACTGACTTCTAGGTGGCACTCGGAATTGGTAAATTCCATGTCGCGAACATGTCAAAAATTGCTCGAGCGTCAGGGTGCTATGGAGGTTAGTGAGCATATCATGGCTGGAACGCTTGAGTTTCCTTGGGCGGCACGGCAATTGATTGAGAGTCGAGATGGCCTTGAGGCTGTGATTTGCCTCAGCGTGGTGTTGAAAGGCGATACGATGCACTTTGACATGATTGTAAATGAGTGTGCTCGAGGCTTGGGTGAAGTAGCATTGACCTTTGGAATTCCGGTGATTAACGAAGTACTGCCGGTAACCAATATTGAGCAGGCAAGGCTGCGTTCTGGAGAGGATGATTTGAACAAAGGGATTGAGGCGGCTGCGGCTGCAGTCGAATCGATTGCGTGGAAACGCAGTTTGCAGGATGGTTCGCATTAGTTACTCGCCTTGCTTTGAGGCGAGGTGGGCAATGTCCGTGCCTGCGAACTAGATGGGGTGTATGAGGTTGCGTTCTAGATTCCCTCAAAAGCTGTAGAACACTGATGGGTACGGAGCTGCGTAAGTGACTGGGCTGAACAACGGTCATGTGCAAGACGCACAAAAAGCGTTGTTGAATCTCTTGCCGCTTCCATTTTCGGTGGAATCGCATAAGGGCTATCTTGCGCTAGACGGTAACAAAAAGGCGGATGTCAAATGTGGTTCCAAGCGCGTATTCCGCGCGATAGAACGACTAGAGCTCGGGGGAGTCCGTGTACTGGTCGCGATAACTAGCCCTGTCGATTCAGTACCCGATCTTAATGACGACTACAGTTACTCACTTGATATTTCTGGAGATGGTTTAAAAATCGAAGCGTCCAGTGATTGGGGAGCGATCACCGCTTGTTCAACGGTTCGGCAGTTGATATCAGATGGGCATCTTCCATACTGCCGGATTGCCGATCGACCGCGATATGCATGGCGCGGATTGATGATCGACACGGTAAGACACTTCATGTCGATCGCTACATTAAAAAGCACCATTGAGGTGATGGCCTATTTTCGGTTGAATGTCCTACATTTGCATCTAACCGACGATCAGGCGTTTCGTTTCCGGGGAAAGGATCATCCGGAATTGGCTAGCAATCAATGCTATGAAGTGGAGGAGTTAAGGGAACTTGTGGAATTTGCGGCGGACCGCGCTGTCCGTATAGTTCCAGAGATCGATGTTCCCGGTCATGCTACGAGTTGGTTAACTGCTCGCCCGGAATGGGGTAGTGGATGCATGGTGCTACCGACTAAAAACTTCGGGGTACATGAAGCGTGTTTGGATGTTACAAATCCGGTCGTTGTGAGGGGGGTACATTCGGTCATTCGCGAAGTGGCCGGGGTTTTTCCGGATCGTTACTTTCATATCGGTGGCGACGAGGTGGATGCCACTTGGTGGAATGCATCGGAGCGCGTTCAGCAGTATATGGACGCACATGGGTATACGAACTTTCGCGAAGTTCAGTCTGCATTCAATCGCAAACTCACGACCGAATTAATCTTGATTGGCAAGAGTCCGATCGGTTGGGATGACGTACTGCATCCAGATTTATCGGATGAAATGACGGTTCAGATATGGCGTGGAACCAGAGCGCGGGATACAGCATTATCGGCTGGGCACGATTGCGTGGTGTCATCGCCATACTACTTAGACCTTTGTTTTCCTGCTTTCATGCACTATCGAATCCACCCGGACCAATCCAGCGACGAAATCAAATTGGAACAAAAAAAGTGGTTGAGTGATGGAAAGCTCGAACACGTCAGGGGCGGGCTGGAATTAACGTTGGACTTTGGTGGAATACCAGTTTTGCCAGATCGAGGATGCGGGCGTGTTTTAGGTGGTGAAGCGTGCATGTGGTCAGAACTGGTGGAAGAAACCTTGCTGGACCGGCGTGTTTGGAGTCGTATGCCCGCGATCGCTGAAAGATTTTGGTCGGATCGTCCGGTAGTAGATGAGAACGATCTCTATAGACGGTTGGAGATTCATTTAGCACGATTGGCAACCGAAGGATGGATGGCCGAAAGTCCACTGGTTCCCGTGATTTCGGAAGATATGAAGAACGTATACCCTTTACTCGAAATGCTGGAACCAGTGAAATGGTATGCGCGATCACTTGGGTGCGCCGTTATGTCGGCCCGTCTTGCCTCCGACAATGAAAGCGTATTAGTACGGCCCTATCGAACGGGCACGAAACTTGACCGGATAGTCGATCGCCTTCCTCCAGAAAGCATTGCTGCAAGACGTTGTGCCGAGGATATAGCTGCGGGCCATGACATAAACAATTGGCTTGTTGGGTGGAGGTTGCAGCGCAAAGAGTTCGACCTACTCGCGAGACGCCATCCTGCTCTAAGGGAATTGCTAGAGGCGTCGATGGCCCTAGTGTCTCTTGCCGATGTCGCGGAGGGAAAGTGTGAGCCCGACGAAAGTTTAGGAGGGCCATTCGGGGAGTACCTGCTGCCGATTGCCTGGACGTTTATTGACGGCAATCGATTGTGAGTACCGGACCCGAATTACAGAACACTCTCAAATGCTGGAATATCGAGGGTCAGCCTATACCCCTAGTTCGAGGGTGCATTCATGACACGTATGTAGTTGGAGAGCGTTATTTGGTACAACGCTTGAACCGTTTGGTTTTCTCAAATCCGGAAGTGATCATGCGTAATTTTCAACGCGTTGAATCCGTTGTGGGTGATCTGGTGATAAAGCCGCTACCGAATCAAGCAGGGGATTATTGGAGACTCGACGAACGACAGTGTCTTTGGCGCGTATATCCCTATATACTAAGCCGATCTTTCGGCTGGTTGCCGGATGAGCTGTTGGAATCTGCTAGTGCGGGATTTGGACGTTTTCTTTTACGTTTACGGAATGTCGATGACGAACTCGAGGTTGCGATACCTGGGTTCCATAATCTCGATGGATATCTACGGTGGTTGGATAGCGTGCGGCGTACAGGCGTTGCCGATGAAGAATTGAGATTGGTTGATCGGTATCGTGAACAGTGAGTTGATTTTGGTAACTTTCAGCAAGTAATCCACGGGGACTGCAAGGTCAGCAACTTACTTTTTGATATTCAAACCGATCGCGTTCTCAAAGTAGTTGACCTTGATACTCTCATGTACGGCCATCCTGCCTGGGACTTTGGAGATCTAATGCGATCAATCTGCACAAAATTAACACACAGTGGAAGTGTACAGGAGCTGGCAATTGCTCGGATTGAGAAAGCTGTGCGTGGCTTTTTTAGTGAATTTGGTATTGTCGGATTATCGGATAAGGACGTCTACGCGTTTGCGATTGCACCCGCATATATGAGTTTCATGCTTGGCGTTCGGTTTCTTTCAGATCATTTTGCAGGAGACCAATACTTTGACGTATTCTATCCTGGCGAGAATTTAGAACGCGCTCGCGGGCAGTTGGTTTTATCGGAGCAGTTCCGTTCCATTTACGGGCGGTTAGCAGATTCGATTCTTGGGTATCTTTGATCTTTTGAGCTTGCAGATGCTTTTCACATAACTAGAGCGTGTTGACATTCATACCACCGCCCATCGCAAGGCGACAAGGTAGAGCATGGCCAAGACACTCTCGTCTGTTTGCTCATATGCTTCGCCCAATCCAACGTCCGTACGCTGTTTGGTGACGGCCACCGTCCGCCAGCCGGACAGTGCCCGCCGCCACGGGTTTAATTCGTTTTTAACGCCTTCCGCCCGGTCTCCTCGCAAATCGACCGACCACTTCAAGCCGCACCAGTGCTTCTGCCAGCATCTTCACGGTCCACCGAACGCGGCCTTCCATCGGAACTGAACAGGCCACCTGAACCAGCCGCGCTTCCTGCTCCCCGTCCAAGATTCTTCGGCACCGAAGGCAACGGTCGAGGCTTGCGCTCCAGAGCCATCATCGGACCCTGCTCCATCGCCCGCCGACGCACACGTTGGCAGGTCCGTTCCGCCACCCCCGGCGTATCCACCACCTGCCCGTCCGTCCGTGCCGGACCAGCACCCCCCCCCCCCTGATCCACGGCCAGCAGAATTCGTGCACGCTGCAGTTTCGTCGCCGATACCGCACGACGCGTGCTCGACTTCAGCACCGCTTCCAACTCATCCCGCTCATCCTGCGCTAACTCTACTAGGTATTGCATCGGAATCGGACCTTCCTGATCCCAGAACCCTTTTCAGTCCACCATTAATAAACACTTATTGTTAGCATGGGTAGTCCACTAGTGCATCGTCACGGATGAGAGTTGGGATAGGCGATGTGGATTGAGCACTGAGGAAAGTCTATCTTGGCGACGATATACACTGCAAATGGCAAGGCCGTATATCCAGAAATTGAAGGATGGCGATACCCTTTAGGGCATGTTTACTTATGGTGTACGGTAAATTGTTAGATAATCACTGGACGAGGGAACTTAGGCATGGGACTCACGGAAATAGTTCAGGAAGGCGAAGCATGTGTTGTTGCGTCCGCGTGCCTATCAGGTTAATGTTGTGAAAAGACTAACTCTAGCGATTGTATTAATACTTACAGGATGCGTGCCGATATATCATCCTGCTTTTTTGCTGGAGAGTGGCGAACTTACTTACCCGGAGGCAGTAAAAAAAGCCAATATCGAGGGATGGGTAGTCGTCCAGTACGGCATCAATTTGGAAGGACGGGTTTGCAACCTAAAAGTGGTCAATGCAGATCCCGCATTGATGTTCGAACGGATGGTATTGGAATACGTTTCGACTTGGAGGTTTCAACCCGCGATTCGTAATGGAGTACCGGAAACAAGCGAAGGGTTAATAAGCCGAATAGCACTCACATTAAGCAAGGACGAGTAGTTTATATGAGACCGGCTCGGCGGCGAGATGGCGGCGGTGGACGGCAAAGTGCTTCGGTGTGCTCGTTCGAGGACGCGGCGAAACGTTCGCCAATGCATCTGGTGCAGGCATTCGCGGCGGACGGGAGACGGGTGCTGGGACCGGTTGAGGTGGATAGCAGGTCCCATGAGACCCCGGCACTGCTGGACGTCAAAGGCCGGATGGGTTACCGCCGACGCGATGCATGCCCAGCGGGAGACCTCGTCGTCGGTGCTGACGTTATTGAAGGGTAATCAGAGGGTACTGCACGGGGATATGAAGCAGCACCTGTACGATCCGCCGGATGACGGGACATGCTTTTGCCATCAGGAGTTGATGAGAGTCATGGGCGTGTGGAGACGCGCACGGCCAGCATCACCCATGGACCTCGGAACACCGCTCGAACGGCACCGGCTGGCCGGGTCTCGCGGCAGTGGGAAGGGGCGTGGCGGAGTGGCGTCCGAAGGGCAGAAAGACATCGTGGAGACCCCGTTACTACATGACCAGCGCGAAAGTGTGTCAGCGGGACGTTTCGCACATGCTGTGTGTGCGTTCGCATTGGGTGCTGGACGTGACGATGAACGAAGACGGTCAGCGCAACCGCAAGGACAACGGGCCGTCCAACCTCGCGCTGTTGCGGCGGCTGGCCCTGAACATCGCCCAAGTGCAGCTCGACCAAGATTCTATGCGCGGCAAGCTCAAACGCGCTGGCTGGAACACTAATTTCCTCCCGAGGCGGGGAGCCCTGCTCAGTAGATGTATGCTGTACCGGAGGAAGTAGGGTACAAGTGACTTTACCGATCCAGAGAATTAAGATTATGAAGACGAACGAGGGCTGACGGCAGTAATTTCCAGTGAGCAAATGCCTGGATACTGGCAGTATGTTCAAGAGATGGGTGAACATCTCTTTAATTTAGGTTCTTATGTATCCACTTGTGTATAGTTTGCCAAATGAGGTGAAAGGAAGTTTGCCTCCATCGATTCTTCAAGTTTGAATTCCGATCTCATCAACCAGCGCATGTAGTGGTCCAGGTAGCGTGTAGAGACACCACGGTGGTGATGGTTCAGCCATCGCTTCATGGTCATATGACGCGGGTTAACCGTGTTGAGATGCCAACTCCCGCGGCGAAGTTCACGTCGGCTGACACAAACGCAATCTTCGGCCAGCCCCTTCCGACATTGCCGGAGCGATGTCCGTCCGCGCCGTCGACGGGAGGGCTTCCATATCAGTCGGCCCGCCGCGAGATGCTGCCGTCAAGACGGGACGCTGGTCCGACACCAGACCCTCGGCGTCCCGCGATTTCCTCCTCGCTCGCGCGGAAGGCGACGCTCGGTTAAGGAACGATCTCCCTTGCAGCTCTCCAGAAAATAGCTCTCGTCCATCTCCACGATGCCTTTGAGTCTTGAGCCTTTCTACTGCTTGCCAAGCAAGCGATGCCGCCACAAGAATGCGGTTCGGTAAGAGATCCCGCATCGCTCGGCCGACTGATGCAGCGTCAGCCGATCTCGCAAACACCCTTCGAATACCGACCACTTCGACTTGTGCCTCAAGCCAGCAAGATGGGTCCCGGTCAGCGCGTGAAAGGTTCGTCCGCAAGATTCCGAACGGCAACGAAATCGACACAAGCCTGCCGACTTCCCGTAACGCACCACCCCTGAGGAACCGCAATGCGTACATACTCGCAATCGGTCCAACTCTGCTTCCCGTTGACGAACTGGTTCGGGTAGTTCGTCACTCTTGACCGATTTCTGGACTCCGAGCATCAGTCTCCGCTTCTGCGCTGGGGTCAGCCTAAGAATCTGGTTTAGCATCTCCTTGAATTCGCGAGGACTCATTGGTTTTCCTCAACCCATTGAACTATCGCACAGTATAGCTGCTTGTTAGTCACTCCCAACATAAGACTACATAAGAGCCTTCATTTAACTAAATTTTCCAACTCCAATTTGATGACGTGTCTCAATTTATATAGCCCGGAAAATGGCAAAAGTTCGCGAAAACCATGGACCGAAAACAGCCAAAAGTCCTATTAAAACCAGCAGTTCACAACTCGCTGGAAATTACTGGGCTGACGGTAGTACTACTACACGTACACGCACGCTGCGCGTGGAAGGTGAGAAGCAGTCGATGCTGGTGGCGGCGGCCGGAGGTATCGGTGAATGTTAACGACCAGGGTCAGCTGAACGCGATGGTGCGAGAGGTAAAGGCAGTGGCTGACGGGAATCCTGATAGGCAGGAGATCAAGAACGGAATGAGGTTTCGTCGCTTCCCCTTTCGCGGCTTGGAGAAAGCGAAGGATGAGTAGACCTTGGTGTGCTTGGTACTCAACTTGCGGTGACTGAAACATGGAGGATGGTGTCTTGTTGGCGGGCCTACGACAGAAAACGGAGACACCATGCGATAATGGAAAAAACATCGTTCCGATCCAGCACGCCCGCTTCTGAATGCTCTGTAAAGGGGCAGCAATTCCCCGTATAGCTATAGCCCAAACTCCGTTAATTAGGGCGTGTTGACACTATCTTGTTGTATGATTCTGATCTGGATCATTCGACAATGAGGTCGTCATGCAACTTACGGAAGAGCAATTTAACGAGATACAGGACTTGTTCCCGAAGCCCCGGGGCAATGTTCGATGGGGTCATCGGCGGGTACTCAACGGTATTCTGTACATTCTGAAACACGGTTGCCCCTGGCGCAGCCTGCCTGCGTATTATGGGCGTTGGAACACGGTGTACGTGCAGATGAGACGCTGGGCGGAGCGTGGGGTGTTGGCGGCGGTGTTCGAGCGTTTGCGCGATCGGGATCTGGTTGCATCGGACACCGGGATAGCGATGTTGGACAGCACCTCGGTGAAGGTGCATCTGCTGGCGTTGGACGATCGTCGGGCGTGGAGTTTCTCGCTGTCCGCCGGGCATCGGCACGATGCTCCAGAGGGTCGCCGGCTGCTCCAGCAGAGTGGTCTGAAGCACCCAAAGTATGTGATTATGGACCGTGCGTATTAAGACGACCGGACGCGGCGGGTGGTGCAAGACCTGGGAGCCACGCCCGTGGTGTCGCCCCGAGCGACACGCCGGAAACCTTGGTCCTTCGACCGCCAGCTGTATGCCCGCCGCAACGAAGTGGAACGCCTGTTCGGCAGGCTCAAGCGGTATCGCCGCGTGGGGACGCGTTACGACAAACTCGACGTCATGTTCGCTGGGTTCATTTATCTGGCCCTGATATACGAAATGATCAGGAATAGTAGTGTAAACACGCTCTAGTCTGGACTTTCCGGATTGGGTTTCGCGATAATGGAGACAATATCGGTACCCGTCTCAATGCACTACGAAATGCTGTGTGGAACGCCGGAAAACGCTGATTTCCCGTACCAAAACACGGAAAGACCGACACAGGACGTACCTTGCTCAACAAATCCTGCGATGCAGAATTCTTAATGAGGAAAGTAACAGCTTTTCGAAGGCGTCACAGGATATTTTGTACGTCCGCGAAATGGCATCTATGAGAAGTTTCTTCTATCTACTGCTAAACTTCCCTAGCTTGTGGTGTGGGATCTTAAAGATGTACCAAACTAAAGCTAACGGTACAAGTTTTGCGCGGCTGCGTGGCAATCTGGTGGAATTCACAAATCCTTCTTTCTTACATGTCCTTATTGACAATTTTGATTTGCGTACATTACTATTGGGATGGCGTCTATCGGTCTACATAGACTTCTTCATTTTCATTGAACGCAAAATTAGGAGAGTGAGCTAGTGAAGAGGTATGGCGGTCGATCGAATGTATAAGATGTCGGAATTTATTATTTAGCATTGGTTATCAGTACTACACTAACTAGTAGCATTAGTAGCTAGCGCATTTGTTACTGGGTGCTTGCACATTATTAATGTGAATATGGGAGTGGATGTTTAAAAACATCTAAAGATGTGTAAAATACCCTCCGGTAGTTTGTCCGGGTATGACTGGTTTCGTAAACCCAAACAGGCTTCATGGAGAGGAGAGGTTCACATTGTTTATATTTATAAATGCAGGGGGTTTTTCTGTGAGAAACGGTATTTTTCGAAACTTGCTTGATCGATTTACGCGAGCAACAGACTCGTTGGTAGGGATTATGGCAGGGAACTTGAAGGGCATTTTGTCTGGTTTGGCTAGTGCACGACTTGCTCGTTTAATGGGGTCGGTTTTTGCGGCAACGGCATTGGTTTTTGCAACGATGGCAACCTCCATAGTGGCAGTTGACGCGGACGCGGAGACGCGGATGCAGATACCGATAAAGCCCAATACGCATGTGCCACTGCCCACTCTCCAGGATCGGGTGGTGAAAGCGAGTACTACGGCTACTAATTTCACTGCCGTGGAAATACGGGACGCGGTAGTTCCGCACGATGCGGTTCCTGATCCTGACGATGATGATGCTGACGGCACACAGGGGAGTGCAGGGGACGAATGGAGCGTAACGGAATGTTCTATTAGGGTGTCCGGACGAGGTGTGCGGGTGTACGACGGTGATGATGGTGAGACGTCGGATTTAATATCGGCATGTACTGCTGCCGTTTCGGGCCCGCCAAGTGGTAAAGAGGGAGCACAGAATTTCGCGCCTATATATTTCCATGCGACCGAGGCGGATGACTTGGACACGGAGGATGAGGACGAAGCAAAAAGCAAGAATGGTGCGTCTGTATCGGTGCGAATTGCGGCTACGGTAAAGTTCTACGAGGACGAGGACGATCGCGTTGGTAATGACCCGTTTGAGTTTGATGAGACGAGGACGATTGAAAGTGCCCTTAGTTTCAGAGTGACAGTCAGGAACGCCCCCCCCAAACTTCGTGCTGGGCTGACACAGAATGTATTTGTACAAGTTGATGAGAACTTCGATCCCCTCACTGCTGAGGCGGGCAATATCACCCATGTCCTTTCGGATTCCTATGTCAACCTCACCGAAGCATTTGAGATAACAGAGGATTTGGACAAAGAGCTACGCTTCGCATTGAGTGGCGGGGATTCGACGTATCAGGAAGTAGACGTACACCCTCCTGATGACGAGGAACTTGGCGATGATGAAGACTATCCTACGATTCCCAAGAAGATCTTCGTTGTCGATGACGGAGATTCTACGAAGGTTGTGCTGGCCTTAGCGCATTCTGTCGATTATGGTCAGGATGATGAGCCTAGGTTGGTTGACATTACTGACGGTATAGTTGATGTTACGGAGGATTTCGATTTCGAAAAGCAGAAGATTTTCCCGTTGATTATTACAGTCCGCGACAATTACGGTGGGGTTTCTGCACCCGTCAGGCTGAATCTGGCGTTGAGGAACGTGAATGAGGCGCCCGTATATCTCGGTGGTGACGACATTGAGGAGGAGGATCAGAGGTTTCTTGAGAATATCGGTATAACGGGCGTGACGGAGTTTGACGACGACGATCCGGGTACGGTGATCATAACGACGGAAGAATTTGCCGATAAATTTGAGGATCCTGATGCGGACACCACGTTAAGGTTCAAGATCACTAATGATAACGGCGGCGAAGCCCCTACCGGCGAATGTGTATGGAGTGATAGTGAGGATGGCACTGCCGTGGGTGCGGAGTTGACATTTGTCAATAATGACCTTTATATCGTGCCGGATCACGACTTGGACGTTGATAGTACGCAGTGTAAGGTCTATATAGTGGCGACGGATGATGACGATAGGCCCCTGTCCAGTGAAGAAGCTGCATCTTTCGAGTTATCGGTCAAGCGTACGTTAAACGATGGACCGCGTTTCATCTCGAGTGTGAGAGCGTACGAAATTGAAGAGAACACGGTGACCGTGGACGGGGAGCGGGATCCCAAGTTCGTGGTTTCGGACACGGACGATGAGGATACGGTGTGCTTCCATCTTGAGGGTCCGAATGGGTACGAGTTCGCCGTGGAGCCGAGCGATCACGCCTGTAGAGTTGGCGGCTATCAGGAGTTGGACAATGGACGGCTGTCGATTCAGCTCAGGCCGAAGGCATCGGACAGAGAGAAGGACATTAACTTCGATTACGACAAGTTGGGTAGCGACAAGACGAAGATCGTGCACATCGTAGCGGAAGATAATTATGGGGCGCGGTCGGAGCCTGAGATCATCCGCGTTGAGATTACGAACGTCAATGAGTCCCCGGAGCTGGTGACGAAGCCGGTGTCGGCACAGGAGTTGCTGGATAATCAGATGCGGACCATGCTCACGGGCGGTGACGGATCCGTTGAGGATAGCAATCCGCCGCGGCTGGTTATTGATTTTTCGGAGATCTTTGAAGATCCGGATGGGGACGTGCTGTTGTATTCGGCGGAATTATTGAACCGGCGGAATTATATGGAGGTCACGGTTCAAGGCGAGACGGCGGTGATTACGTTGAAGCCGGCGACGAGAGGTGCGGAGGCGTCGGACTACGTGGGTACGTATACGATCAAGCTCGAGGCAGCGGATCGCGAAGAGGACGAAGAGGACGACGAGAGGATCGACGATGAAGACAAGGCCTTGAAGAAAGAGATCACGTTTGAGGTGCACGTGAAGGAGAGTAACCTTCCGCCTCAGTTTGACCCGTCTGCGAATTTCTCGGCGGTGAGTCTGTCGGAGCATCCGAATCCCGCGGATTATGATACGGATGACGATGGTGCGATCATCCTGCCGATTCATCATGAGGCTACCCAGGAGGTGGACGGGGTAACGGAGAATGATGAGCTGGTGTATTCCATCGTGGGGTCGCACGCTGATAGTTTTGCGGTGAACAACGATGACCCGGAGGACGAAGATGATCCTGAAGTAGGTCAGGTTCTGCTGCGAGAGGATCATCAGCTCAACTATGAGGACGATCCTTTATTCAAGGTCACGGTGCAAGTGAGCGATGGCTTTCCCGGCGGGACCGATACGTACACGTTCGACGTCATTCTTGCGGACGCCAATGATCCGCTGTCACGGTCGCCGGCGCGTGCGCCTATTGAAGTGGGCGTGGGTGTCCCCGTGACCATTGACTTGCTGGACGCGGAGGAGGGACTGTTCTTTGATGAAGATGAAGATTCCGCGTATATAGATGAGCTGGAGTTTGACGCGGTGGCGGATACGGATACCGTTGAGGTGAGTATCAGCGGTTCCTTGCTGACGATCACCGCGGTACCAGAAGATCCGCAAGATCCAGAAGATCCGCAAGATCCGCAAGATCCAGAAGATCCAGAAGATCCGGAGGAGCCGGAGGAGCCGGGTCACGAGGAAGTCACCGTCACCGTGGGTGCTTACGTGGTCATCAATGATCGGCGTTCAGCGATACCGGCGCAGACGAATCAACAGATCGTGCATCGATTGGATGAACCGCCTACGCCTCCCAACGCACCTCCCGTGCTCGTAGGGGGCGGCATTTCGGATCAAGTGGTTAAAAGTGACGGTTCCGCATCCGAAGCCATAGACTTGGCACCCCACTTCTCGGATTCGGACGTTGACGATACGCTGACGTATTCGGCTGCGGTTTCGGGTTCGGCAGTAGATGCTACCGTGAGCGATACGATGCTGACGATCGGCAAATCTGCCAGCGGTTCTGATGGTGATACGGATACGGTCACGGTCACGGCGGATGATGGCAACGGCGGCACGGCCACGCTGACGTTTGGGGTATCGGTCAACCATGCCCCCAGGGTTGACGCCATTGGGGATCGGCGTATTGCGAGTGATGCGTCCGGTGCCAACAACGTCAAGATCAACATTGAAGATATGGTTGCGGATGGGGACTTTGACGCGGAGACTATTTCGGGATTGGGCGTGACGGCGAGTTCGAGTGATTCGAGTATCGTCAGGGCTGAGGCCATGTTTATCAATCCTCCTGGTGATGCGGATGAGGCGGATGAGTGGTGGTTAATTTTGGATGCCGAGGCATCGGGTACGGCCACCGTGACGGTGACCGCGGACGATGGTCTGGAATCGGGCAGCACCACGCTCAGCGTTACGGTGAACAGCCCTCCGGAGTTTGGCGATGCGATTGATGGGCTCGAGATTACGCTCTCGCCTGACGAATCCCAAACGCTTCGTACTGGGGTGAGCGATGATGATGCCGGTGATACCGTCACCGTTGAGGCGGAAAGTTCGGATACGGGAATAGTTACCGTGGACGTCTCGAGCGACGGGTCCGAGGTTGATATTCGTGCTGAGAACGTGGGTTCCGCCACGATCACACTCACCGCGTCTGACGGTTTGGAATCCGCCACGGTTGCGTTTGAGGTCGTGGTCAACTCGGAGCCGGAGGTGGTCAGTGGGGCGGATGAATCCCTTAGACTGGCAAGCGATGGTACGCATACGTATGAAGTATCGGACATTTTTGAGGATCCGGATCAAGGAGACGAGCTGGAGGTGACGGGGTCTAGTTCCGATAGCGGAGTCGTGGAGGTAGGGGTTTCGAACGATCACACGTCGATAACCATCAGTGCCACGGGTTCAGGCACCGCCGACGTCACGCTTACGGCAACGGATGGCTATGCGTCCGTGGATCATACCATTGAGGTTTTAGTCAACGCGCGTCCGGGGATCAATCCGGAGGCTCCTATTGCCGTTAGGCTGAGGAGTCCGGCAGCGGATACCGGTACTTCGCGAGCTATCGATTTTGACGCGATCTTCGTGGATCCGGATGAGGATGACACCTTGGCCGTGACGGCGACGAGTGGAGATGCGGATATTGCTGCAGTATCCGTTCGCGGAGAGGACATCATGATAGCGGTTGCGAACAGGTCCGGTACTACTGAGGTCGAAATAACCGGGACGGACAGTTTTGAGGAATCCGCAAGTCACAGCATCGCTGTATCGGTCAACTGGAAGCCGGAGATTGTGGAGGGCTCCGAGTTGGCGGATGTTCAGTTGAGAAGTGATGGCTCCGGTGCAGTGGACGTAGGATCTCACTTCCGAGATCGCGACGACGATGATCAATTGAGGTACACGGCAGTGAGCGATAATCCGGCGGTTGCCACGGCCAGTGCGGGTGAAGGTAGTAGTATGATCATGGTGACGGCTGCTGGGGCTGGTGCGGCTACGATTACGGTCACCGCCACGGACTCGATGGACGAATACGTCGAAGATACGATGCAAGTCTTCGTAAACCAGAAGCCGGTGATTGCTGCCATTGATCCTGTGCAGATCAATCAGGACGCCTCGGGATCCGTGGATATTGCGGCGTATACCAGCGATGATGAGGATGTCGCCACGCTGACGTACGATTGCGTGACGGGTAACGAGAGCGTGGCTACTGCGACGATTGCTGGCTCCGTGTGTACGGTAGCCGGTGTGGGGAGCGGAACGACTCAGATTACCGTCACCGCTACCGACGCTATGAATGAGACGGGTGAAGGCGATTTCAACGTGACGGTTAACGGTTACCCATCTGTTAGTGGTGAGATCGAGTCTTTCACGCTGCAAGTGGGCGGCGAATCTCGAGACGTGGCGATCAACGTCTTCACCGATGATGGTGGTGCGGATGCGCTCACGTATGTAGCGGAGGCTGACCCGGCGAACGTTGCCGTCGTCTCCGTGGACGACGATACGAAGATGGCTACCGTAGATCCGGGAGCGGCGGGTTCCGCGGTAGTTACCGTCACCGCGACGGATGTGGGTGGCTTATCGGCGACGACGACGTTCAATGTAGCCGTCAGCGACAGCGAGATCAAGGCGGTCGCTAACGAGGTGCTCGCGAGCGTAGGCAGGAACATTTTGCAAAGCGTCTCGGATAGCGTGGGTGGACGACTGAATCGGGATTCGAGCGATGATGGCATGTCGCTTACCTCGATGCTGAGTAGTGCTGATTTCCTGAGGCAGTTCGTCACGTCCAGTGGTGAAGGTGAAGGCTACGGCGATGGTAGTGCCTTGTTCTCGTCCCTTGGTGGAGCCTTCGGGTCATCGCCCGCGTTGGGAAGTGCCATACCGTTTGGCGGTAGCGACTTCCTGGTCAAGATGAATGGGGACTCCAAGTTGTCGATCTGGGGGGCGGCCGATCAGCAATCGTTCGAGGGTGCGAATTATGATGGCGCGGCTACTTCCATGTATCTCGGTGTCGATATGGCCTTTAATCGCAACGTCGTGGGTGTAGCAGTCGCCCGGAACTCCAGTGAATCGGACTACGAGTATGGGACGGCATCGCAGACATTGGAAACGTCGCTGACCACGTTCATTCCCTACGGTCGCATGAGTCCCACGGAAACGTCCACCGTCTGGGGTTTGTTTGGCACGGGTTCCGGCGAGGCGGAGACTACCCTTGCGGGGACTACTTCGACCGCTACCGGTGACCTGTCTCTGACGCTCTTTATGGTTGGCGGACGCTATGAGCTCCTCCCGGTGGGCGACATGAGTTTGGCACTGGTCGGTGATTTTGGTGCCGCGAATCTTGAGACGGAATCCGATAGTGGCTCAGTGGATGGTCTGGAGGCGTCAGTCAATCGCTTCCGAGCCGCCATTGAGGGTTCGTGGAGAAATGAAATGGATGAGGGTGCATCGTTCACTCCCTTCGGTCAACTGGGTGTCCGACAAGATGGCGGTGATGGAGAAAGCACGGGGACCGGTCTTGAAGTCGCTGGTGGCGTAAGGGTGTGCTCGGGGACCATGAGCATCGAAGCGAAAGCAAGGTTCATGGCAGTCCATACGTCAGAGGATTACTCGGACTCCGGGTTTAGTGTCATGGCTTCGGTGTCTCCCGCAGCGGATGGTGCAGGCTTCTCGTTGAGCTTACAGCCTTCTTGGGGTGATACCTCGTTCAGCCAGTCGGATGACCTCTGGCAGGGTCAGACTCTCGGGTCTTCGGTTGATGAGTTTATAGGGGAATATCAACGCTTCGCAGTGGATGCGCAAATGGGTTACGGTTTCAAGGTCGTCAATGACCGGTATATGCTCACTCCCTTCTTAGACCTCGGGTCGGCTGGTGCGTCGTATAAGGAGACCTTATTAGGTGCGCGTCTCCATCAGGTGAACAATTCCCCGTTCGAGATGGAATTTTCGGCGGGTCGCGTTGACTACGGGTTGAGCGAATCCGATGTGCAGGTTAGCGTACGAGGCACGATGCGCTTCTAAATGGTGGGATGAACGAAGAATCGCACTATTTGAAGTCCATGGCGTAGGCTGAGGACTTCTTGGAACCAGAAAACCCGGGCTTGCCCGGGTTTTTTGGTGGGATCGATGGGTAATATATGACGAACACGATCCATTTTGCTAAACGTCGTGCCAGCAATTCCCCGTATAGTTTCATTTTGGGCTTGACATCGGTCTTTCCGTGTTTGGGTACGGGAAACCCAGCAATTCCCCGTATAGTTTCATTTTGGGCTTGATGTCGGTCTTTTCATGTTTCGGTACGGGGAACCGACGTTTTCAGACGGTTTGCATGGCATGTCGTCGTGCGTTGGAACGGGTTCCGGGCATCGATATGCAGGTCTCTTGACCGTCAGGGCGGCATGGGGCCTCGGGACGACGTCCCGATCCCTTCTTCATCGAGCAGCTGGAGAGGCGGTCGGCCGTCAGGACGTATCGTAGGCGAGGTACGCGGTGTAGATCCCGAGGGCGTGGCCGTACAGTTCCTGCCAGTTGCGGAAGGCTACCGCACAGAAACTGCTGCGCAGACGTTCCCACGTCGCGGTTCGGGTATAGCACTTGGCGAAGATTTGCTTCATGACGGGGCAGGCCATTTCCAGCAGCTGGTCGATCAGGAACGCCAGCAGCATCAGCGCAGCGAAAGTATCCGACAGGTGCTGGGTTCCGTGTCCGAAGTTGTGTTCCAGGTACTGGACGTTCTTCAGCGTGTTGAAGGTCTCGTTCTCGATCTTCCAGCGACTGCGAGCCGCGCGAGCCAGTTCGCTGGCGTTATGCGGATTGAGCGGCAGATCGGTGACCCAGGTGAACGCCCGCCGCGCATCCTCGCCGGAGCCACGCCGCTCCGAGCTCTGCAGCACCTGGACCTTCAGGTCGGGGTTCGCAGCATTCAGTTCCACCTCCGGCACCACGCGCAGCTGGCGATCCCGCTCCTGCCCTTCGGGCGAGGGATCTGCAAACCAGGGCGCATCGGAACGATCCAGCTGAGCCTGCAGATGCGGATGGTCGCCCGCCCGAGCCACCAGCAGAAAGCGCAGTCCATGCTCCTGCAGCAGCCGGATCTGGGGACCCTGCGAGAACAGCCCATCGGCAATCACGATCAGCTTCATGCGCCGATAAAGCGAAGCCAGGACCGGAACTAGCCGGGCCCAGGCACCCCGCTCGCAGTCGTTCTTCGTCGAGCCATCCCCGTTGCAAACCGCTTCTATCGCCATCGGCAGCACCTGCCGCTGATCCGGATGCACCATCACCGCACACAACTGCTGATGGGAGTACGTGGTCGAACCGTTGCGGTGCCGGGCCTGCAGACAGCACGGACCGTGAACCCGCTGGGAGGAAAAGGTGCCGGTACCATCCACGGCTACCAGATAATGACCGCGCCACGCCGACATCCGCTGCAGTGCCTTGCCGCGCTGGGCGCGTTGCAGAACCTGCTGAAACGCCCGCCGATACCGCACCGGCGAGATCGGATCCAGGCGACGGCGCAGGGTCGTGTCGCAGGGAACCTGCGCCAGACCGTACAGACGATGCAGATTCATCTCCACCACCGAGTGCCGGTGCCTCGTTAAATCAAACTGCAGCAGCGAAGCGTGCTTCTCCAGAAACACCGCCAGACCCGACATCAGACAGTCGCCGGTGGAAAACTTCCGCCCGCAAACCTTCTCAACGACCCCCTCAAATACTTCACGAACCACCCGCAGCAATCCGGGCTTGCTCACATCCTTGCGCAACTTCAATGCACCCATCCTTGGATACCTCGTTTGTCTGGTAACTCTATATTAACCTATCATCCACCCTCAAACGATAAGCCTACGCTCTTATTATTGCGAAAGCCAATGCGCAAAGCCCATACCTATAGCGGGGTTGGGGCTATACGGGGAATTGCTGCGGGAAACCGACGTTTTCAGGCGGCTCACACGGCATGTCGTCGTGCATTGAAACATGGGGCCGATATGCGGGGGCCTTGACCGCGTCAGGGCGACATGAGGCCTCGGGACGTCCCCGAATGTGTTGATCCAGCTGGACACCTCTATTTTATTGCTATTTTGACGAATCATGACCTATATCCGCCAGTACCGGCTCCAAGCCGTGCCCGCTCCTTCCAGTCCCCGGGTAGCCCGCCAAACCGCCATCGACAGTGCCTTCGAGGGCAGATACGGACCCCGGCGAACCCAAGGAAAAATCAGGAACCGGGAGTTGCTCACGACCCCCTTCAGACGCTTCGCCCGATCCCGACCCCCGCCCGCCAATTCAGGCGTCACGACAGGGAAGCCGGGTCGTGCCCCCTTCAAGCAGCAGACAGCCCAGCTTGCGACCCCGACGATCCCGCAGCCAGTAGCGCAGGAAACAGCCGAACGGATGCCGGTAACCCAGCTCATGATGCCGGTCCATCAGTTCCTTCCATTCCTCAACGGCCTCCCCCTCCGCCACAACCTCCAGTTCCAGTGGCATCAGATCCTTCAACCCGCACTCTATGGCGGAGCCCGGATCCGAGCGACTCGTATGCCGCCGGACTCCAGCTGCTCCAGCATCCGCAGACAGGACGCCAGTCGACATTCTGACCCTTCGGCGTGAACCAGCCCAAGATGACTGCACAGGGTGGAAGCCAGCTCATGGTGGCTCAGAGCTGGAAATAGGGCTACCGTCTTCTGAATGTCCGCAATCCGACGGCGGGTCAGCCGCGTGCCACAGAAGGTGGTCGACTTCAGGTTCTCGATTCGGGAATCAGTTGTGTCAAGAATCTTCTGCAATTTCTGGTGGGAGCGGAGACCCGCCCATATGGGCGGGTCTCCGCTCGGCGCGAAATTTTCGGGCGTTTCATGCCGCCTCCTGCCATGTCTCGGATTCCGGTTCGGATGCGCGAACCACGCCGATCCGGCCATATAGATAACGCTGCCCCGTCAGCCACCGCTCATGGGTCTCCGCCGCAAGTGCCAAGATCAGACGCAGACAGGACTCCGCGTTCGGGAAGATCCGGACGACACGCGTGCGCCGACGGAGCTCCTCGTTGTACCGCTCCAGCATGTTCGTGGACTTCATCCGCAGGCGATGTTCCCTGGGCAGCCGATACACCGTCAGCGTCTCCTCGACATGATCCTCGACCCATTCCACTAGCCTGCCCAACCCTTTCTCATCGCCCCAACGGGCTACCCAGGCACCCAGTGCCTCACGAGCCTCCCCGACATGCTCACAGCCCCACAACCGTTTCAAACCCTCCAGACACGCGGGATCAGCACTCCGGGACAGCTTGTCCCTGGCATTGCGCAGAAAATGGACGCAGCACCGTTGCCACAGCGCGGTCGGCAGCACTTTCGAGATCGCATGCTTCAATCCCTCATGACTGTCCGAGACCACATACTCGACTCCCCGCAGGCCACGTTCCTTCAGATGCGAGAGGAATTCCGTCCACGACACCTCGCTTTCCCGGTTCGCCACCTCCGCCGCCAACACCTGACGCCGACCCTCGCCGTCAATCCCGAGGGCAATCTGCACCGCCCGGGAACGCACCGAGCCCTCCTCTCGCACCTTCTCATACCGGGCATCCAGCAGCACATACGGATACGCCTCCTCCAGCCGACGTTCCGCAAACGCCTTCAGCGACGCGTCCAGCTTCGACACCATGGCCGAGATCGTCGCCGGTGAAAACTCGTGACCGCACAGATCTTCCGCCAGTCGGCTCACCCGACGCGTCGAGACCCCCTGCACATACATCTCCGACAGCACCGCCACCAGGGCCTTCTCCGAACGCTGATAGCGCTCTCGAACACCCGCGTGCTGAACTGGCCGCCGCGTTCCTGCGGAACCCTCAGCTCGATCTCGCCCACCTTCATCGTCAGATCGCGCCAGTAGTATCCAGAACGGTAGCCCTGACGCGTCTTCGTCCGCTCGCTCTTGCCCGCTCCCAGAAACTCCGTCATCTCACTCTCCAGCACCTCGTTGAGCGTCTCTTGCACCAGCCGCCTCACAAACTCCTCATCGTCCGCCAGATGATGACATGCCGACTTCTTCGTGGCATTGTGCGTATAATCTTTCCGAATCATTTTTTGCTCCTTGTCCCTAAAGTTGTGTAATGAATGGTTCGCGCCTGGACGCCCCTTAGTGCGTCCAGGCATCTCCACATTCCCGATGAAACATCAGATTCTAACCATTCGTCTGTCGTTACAGCCCGTTTTTCGTTTTTGCAGACAAATTTATACACAACCGGGCGAGGCACAGAGGCCAGTCGAGCCCGGGAAGGTAAAGCATCGTTCGTGGCACGACGCCGGCGGCATCCGGGCGTGGAATCGGCGATCCATGCGTTGTGGAAAGTCATGGCTTGGACCGGGTGCGCACGCAGGGCCGGGAAGGCTTCGAACGCACCGTGGGTATCTCGATCCTCGCAGCCAACCTGCACCGGCTCGGATGCTTGCTGCAGCAACGGGCGGAGCGGCGGTACCATCGCACGCACCACCCTATCGTTTGGCGGCCTAGCCGTCCCCATCCTCAATATCCATCCTTCCCGCCCCTCGGGACGGACTCCGCACGCCCCGAAAGCGAGCAGGAGAACATCATTCGCACTTTTGGAGCCCCGCCCGATGGGCGGGGATGACCCGTCGTACATCTCCTAAATCAACAATGATCCCCTGAGCGGCGGATACCATCGCGTGGCTTAAACCCATCGTAAAATGGGGTTTTCCCGCAGACACTAACTAAGCGTAGATTGCCATAACCCATGCTGAAACGTAAGTGTTTTTTGAAGAACACCAAAAAAACCGAATATGTTTCCGTATATCAATCTGTTACACGATATCCCCAAAGACCAGGATCCCTTTCCGTTAATCCGAATGCCATTGCCGCTATCGCTATGAGGGGGTCTTTTCATTCACAGGGAATTGCTGGACTTCGTGAAGATCTCCTATTCCATCGGTCAAACAGGGACTTTGAATGCTACGATAATCGATTACTTGGAACAGGCTATACGCGGAAAATCTGACACTCCCCCTGCCGATGCTCCGGATGCGCCATCATTACCGTATCCCCGTGCATCGACACATCAAACTGCAACAGCGAGGCGTGCTTTCCAGAAACGCCGCCAGCCCCCGACATCAGACACGCTCCGATGGAAAACTTCCGACCGGAAACCGGAGCGACCACCGGATCGAAAACCGCGCGAGCCGCCTGAAGCAGACCGGGCTTGCTCACCTCCTTGCGCAACTTCAACGCATCCATCCTTAGATACCTCGTACTCCATGTAAATCATATGCTAACCTAGCTTCGAGCCTTGAAGGCTAGCTCCCTGCTCCCATTATCGCGAAAGATCATCTAGAAAGTCCAGACCAATAACAGAGTTTGGACTATACGGGAATTGCTGACGTCGTGCCATGTCTCAAAGCAAGCTAAGCTATGGCGAGGGGGAAGTACGATACTATCGATGAGGTTGCTTACTGCTGGCCTGCACCTGAGATCCATCAGATTATAGAATTGGAGGGTTAATAAAGTTTTTGAAAAGCGCACGGATGCCAAGTTTAGTAGGCTGATTGAATGAGGCGAATTTCATACCAGTTTAGGAGAGATTTGAATACTAAAGGGAGCCCATCCTGGACGATGATGTACACTACGAGCTGCAAGCTTGCTATCCTCAAGATTGAGAGATGATGTCGCACTTATGGAGTCTGCACCACGGAACATTTTTTAGAATGGGCAACTTATAACTGGCTTAGAATAGAAGTGACATACTTCATAAACGCATATTCTAGTAGGCCCGTCTTACTTGAGTGTGCTTCCGCATTTCTACGGTGCAGACCTTCTAGGAACATGATCCCATGGAGGTGAAGATTGGCGCGTACATCAGTTGCCTTCTGCGCGAACAGACTACATCTTTTAGTATTGATAATTAACATATTCCAAACAAACTGCTGTAATGGACATGCGTGTTACTGGCTTCATATTTCAATGCAGCTATGTTCTTGAGAAAGGGCGACCGGTAATCGTTTTATACGGTCGACTGAGTGACGGACGAACATTCCTAATACGTGAAAGCAGACAAATCCCTTGTTTCTATGTAAGACAGGAAGATGTGCATGTAGAACCGCTCGCTTCCACAAAAGATCTTACGTCAGGTTCAAAAACTTTTGACGGTTATCCTGCAAGTAGAGTCGAGGTTATCAAACCATCCGACGTACCACCAATTCGAGACCGCTTGCACGAACGAGGCGTACCTACTTATCAAGCTGATGTGAGATTCGCAGTCAACTATCTTATATCCCGCAACATACGAGGCGGATGTGAAATTACGGGTATCCCTATACAAAACGGCGAACATTCAGTGGACGTAATTTTCGAGAACCCGGAAATCGAGCCCGCTGACGTTGAGTTCTATCCACGGCTACTATCGTTCGATATTGAAACCGACCCCACAGCTAATCAACTACTTGCAATTTCCATGTACGGAGAAGGGCTCGATAGAGTGCTAGTAGTTGATCCCAAAGCCCGGGATATGCCTAACCTAGCTATTGGCGTTTCAGACGAAAAATCCGCATTGAGAGCATTTCAAGATAGTGTACAACATTTCGATCCCGATGTTTTGACCGGTTGGAATGTAATTAATTTCGATCTTCATATTTTAAATCGCATTGCCTCGCGTACTTCGACACGATTAGAACTGGGAAGAAGTCCTGGGGTAGTACGCGTCAGAAAAGCGCAGGGTTACTTTGGAAATAGGCAAGCATCCGTTCCTGGTCGTTTGGTGCTAGACGGCATGGACCTGGTACGAGGCGCATTTATTCGTTTTGAGAAGTATTCTCTTGATGCTGTATCACGAAAAGTGCTTGGGGAAGATAAATCAATAATTGGGGATACTCAAGATCGAGCTAGCAAGATCCTCGAACGATACTTGCACGATTTACCTAGATTCACCGAATACGCTCGCACAGACTCACGATTGGCTTATCAAGTTGTAGAAAAGTTAAATCTGCTATCTCTCGCTGTCGCACGTAGCAAGCTTACGGGGATGATGATGGACCGTGTTTCTGCGAGTATCGCTTCATTCGACTTCGTTTACCTTGCGGCACTTCACAAGAAGCAAATCATTGCTCCATCCGTACGCTCCTCCGATTCACGAGTTAGTGAGCGACATGCCGGTGGCCATGTTTTTGAACCAATCACTGGAATGCATAAGAACGTATGGGCTTTCGATTTCAAGAGCCTATATCCAAGCGTGATGCGTACTTTCAATATCGACCCTCTTTCGTATGTTGAAAGAAAAACTGACGAAGATGTTATTCGGGCAATAAATGGCGCACAGTTTCGGCGCGAAAAAGGTATATTGCCACTGGTTCTAGATGAGCTATTTGATGCTCGCGAAAACGCGAAACGGCAGCAAGACGAAGTAGCTTCTCAGGCCATTAAGATTTTGATGAACTCATTTTATGGGGTACTAGCAACACCCGCATGTCGATTCTACAATAGCAAATTAGCCAATGCGATTACTCATACCGGACAGCACTTTTTATATTGGGCGAAACACTGGTTTGAGCAGCGAGGATACACTGTACTCTACGGCGACACGGACAGTGTTTTTGTACTCTCTGGAATCTCAACGGCATCTGAAGCGTTAGAAGTCGGGGAAGAGATCGTAGCACGATTTAATGAAGAATTGGCAGGCGAGATCAAGTCGATTTGGAATGTTGAAAGCAAGCTCGTTTTGGAATTTGAAAAGATCTATGAACAACTTTTCCTGCCGTCTGTTCGGCATGGTAAAGCCGGTGCTCGAAAAAGGTACGCTGGACTGATTGCTGGGGCTACAGATGTGGAATTTGTTGGTATGGAAGTGGTACGACGGGACTGGACTGAACTGGCGAAAGAGGTTCAGCGAGAACTGTACGCTCGCTTATTTGCAGGCCAGCCCGTCGAGGATTATTTGCAAGATTGTGTCGCATCCCTACGAGCTGGTGCCCTTGATGAAAAGCTCACGTATCGGAAAAGTATTCGAAAACCGCTTAGTGAATACCGTAAAACGACGCCTCCACATGTCGCTGCTGCGCGCAAATCGCCTAATCCAAGTCACATTATTGAATACGTAATCACGACCGCTGGTCCGGAGCCGCTTAATCGCTTAGTTCATCCGCCGGACCGCAAGCATTACGAAGAAAAGCAAATACGAGCGGTGGCACAGCCTGTATTGGATGCCTTAGGTTTGAATTACGATGATACTGTAGGCAATCACAGACAACTGCAGTTGTTCTGAATTCCACTCCCGTGCATGTCAGCTAGGAACCAGCAATTCCCCGTATAGCCCAAACTCCGCTATTAGTCTGGACCTTCCGTATTGGATTTCGCGATAATGGGGCAATATCGATACTCGGAACCCATCTCAACGCACGATGGAATGCCGTGTGGAACGCCCTTGAAAACGCCGATCTTCCGTACCAAAACACGGAAAGACCGACACCTAGCCCGGATAATGTACGAATAAGACAGCAAGGCTCCTATCATTCGATATCATTCAGGTAGTTAGTGTCTGTGGGAAAACCCCATTTTACGACGGGTTTAAGCCACTTGATGGTATCCGCCGCTCAGGGGATCATGTTGATTTAGGAGATGTACGACGGGTAATCCGCCCACATCGGGGCTCCAAAAGTGCGGATGATGTTCTCCTGCTCGCTTTCGGGGCGTACGGAGTCCGTCCCGAGGGGCGGGAAGGATGGATATTGAGGATGGGGACTGCTAGCCCGGATATTACATGAGTGGTGCGAGATGGGTCTGTTTTTCGGTTTGGAGTGGTAATCAGGGTTCCCACGTCCATATTTCGCCCATGATCCGTGGTTCCGGCACGGTTTTTGCGGACGGCGGACACACCTCCCCCTGACCCCCGTTATTTGTCAACGTGCCGGGGCAGCACTCGGCGATGGTCAGGAGGTGTCCAGGCGGGAGCGGCGACCGTATGGAACAGTTCCTGATGCGGGCAGGCACTGCTGAGCAGGATCCGGATGCGTTGGGTATTGCGCAGCACCACCGCCCCGATCCGCAGCAAGGTCAGGCGGATGCGGTTCGGACCGGCCGTGGCGAGTGCCGTGCATGCCAGTGCCAAGCGGCGCAACCCCTCGATCAAGGTATAGGCCAAAGCCCCGACAACAACTGCCGGAACTGGTTGGGCCAGAAACGGTGACAAGATGTCCGATCATCGGCACAGAGATCCAACTGCTGATCCTTGAGGCGGTTCTCCATGTCCCCGCGTGCGCAGTACACTCGGTTGTAGAGGCCGACAGTACCTGTCGGATAGTCGTCGGTCCCCGGCAAGTTGGTGACCACGAAGCGCGGATTGGAACCCCGGGCGGTATGTTCGGCTTTCACGATCACCCGTCGCTCCCGGTCCCACGTGTGTGCCCCGTAGCGCACCGAACCGAACAGGCGTTGTTTCTCGCCCGTGGCTTGGTAAGTCTGCGCCGCACGTTCGAGCAACGCCTCCGCTTTCCGATGCAGACGGGCGTTCTTTTCGATCCCCACGATATAGTGCACGCCATGCGCTTCGCACCACCGAAGCATCCGCCGGCGGCAAAAGCCGCTGTCGCCGCGCAGGACGATCTCCACTTGCGGCCAGTGCGCTCGCAGTGCCTGCACCAGCAACGACAGGATCGCCCAGGCGTGACGCGCCGGATCGATCCCGCTCGGGCGCAAGTAGCTCACCAGCAGATGCCGACCGCAGAACACGTACAACGGCAAATAGCACTAAGTATCGTAGTAGGCGTGAAAGAACCGGTCTTCCTGCTCGCCGTGCAACGGCGTGTCCGTGGCATCGACATCCAGAACCAGATGGCCGCGGCGGCGTCGCATGCGCCTTCACGAACGACTCGAACAACGCCTGATGCACCGCCACCGCCGTCTCCTGATCCGCACGCTGCTCCAGGCGACACAACGTCGACGGACTCGCCAGGGTTTCCATCCGGGAGGTCGCCGTCTACAAGGCCCGATCATGGCGCAATTCCCCGTGATCGTTCAAGTCCTCATGCCCCAGAGCCAAGACATACACACGCTGCCTAAGCAGATCTTGCAAACGGTGCTCGCCCCAACTGGCCTGACGCCGTGCATTCCCCAAGTACTTCGATACCGAGCGCGTCAGACCCAAGTGCCGGTCCACCTCCGCGAGCAGCGGAATACCCCCGTTACTAGTGATCGCACCACCGCTGAATTCGACCTCCACCTTGCGGCGTTGCACGGATGAAAAATGGATCGCATTTTGGTAACATTTCGTCACCGCAAGGTCTCCTTCGATATTTGGTTTAACTAGTGTCTGTGCGAAAACCCTGACGATTCTATCAAAGCGTTGATTATTGCGGCATGGAAGGATGTTTTGAGCTAAAATGCTGCGGGTGAAGATTGCCGTTGGAGGCGTTGAAATGGGCTTTTTTAGGGGTTTCAGGGGGGGTCGGTGCGAATCTTCGTCGGGAGGTCGGCGATCATGAGACGTTTCGAGCATGCCTTGCGGTTGGACGAGGTGCCGGTCGGTGAGATCAAGATCAACGTGAAGTCACGGGACGACATTCCGGCGTTGTTGTTGGGATTGCAGCATCTGTACGTGTGTCGTGTCGGGAGGAATTGGAAGGGTTACTGGGTTGCCATGTGACCGCGGATCGGGATCCGGAGAACGGTCGCCGGGGATGACGCTCTGGCGGGTTCTGGTGATGGCGGTTCTCAAGCAGGGTTGGGATTGCGACTACGACCGTCTGGGGGAGTTGGTGAACCATCACCAAGTAGTGGTACGGAAGATGCTGCAGCATGGGTTTCTGGATGACTGGACGTACTCGGTTCGCACCTTGCAGGACAACGTGTCGCTGGTGACGCCGGCGTTGCTACAGGAGTTGAATGCGCTGCTGGTTCGGGAGGGTCATGCAGTGGCGGGAAAGTTCCCTGGTGCCGCCTTGGACGGTCGGGTTGACTCGTTTCGTAGTGGAAACGGACGTGCATTACTCGACGGACGTGAACCTGCTGTGGGATGCGATGCGGGTGCTGCTGACGGAGGTTCCCGTCTGTTGCGGATCGCATGGGGTGTCGGGATGGCGGCAGGGGCGGTACTGGCGGAGCCAGGTTCGGCAGGGCTATCAACGGGTGAGCTGCGCACGGTTGTGGCGTCAACGCCCGAAGGCGGTGGCGGCGTGGTTGACCCTGTGCGGCGATCTGACGGGGCGACTGGACGTCACGCTGGAGGCCTTGGCAGGATTGCCGGAGGGCTCGGTGTCGCCGGCGCAGCTGTCGCGATGGCACTGGTTTCACGCCTGCTCGGTGCGTTTGCAGGATCAGATCCGCCGTCGCGTGCTGGAGGGGGAGACGATCCCGCACGAGGAGAAGTTGTTCTCGCTGTTCGAGCCGCATACGCGCTGGATTATGAAGGGCAAGGCCGGCAAGCCGGTGGAGTTGGGGGTTCCCCTGACGGTGCTGGAAGATCAGCATCCGTTCATCCTGGGTTGGCACTTGCAGTGGCAGGGCGGCGACGTGGACATGGCCGTTCCGCTGGTGGCGGCGTGCCAGGCGCAGTATCCGGAATTGCGCGGCTGCAGTTTCGACCGGGGGTTCCACAGCCCCGCCAACCAACAGCAACTGGCCGCGATGCTGGAGCACGTCGCGTTGCCCGCGAAGGGGCGAGGCACGGAGGCCAGCCGAGCCCGGGAAAGTGAAGCATCATTCGTGGCGCGACGCCGGCAGCATCCGGGCGTGGAATCGGCGATCCATGCGTTGGAAAGCCATGGCTTGGACCGGGTGCGCACACATGGCCGGGCAGGCTTCGAACGCACCGTGGGTATCTCGATCCTCGCCGCCAACCTGCATCGGCTCGGACGGTTGCTGCAGCAACGGGCGGCACGGCGGCACCATCGCACGCACGCACCACCCTATCGTCTAGCGGCCTAGCCGTCCCCATCCTCAATATCCATCCTTCCCGCCCCTCGGGACGGACGCCGCACGCCCCGAAAGCGAGCAGGAGAACATCATCCGCACTTTTGGAGCCCCGATGGACGGATGACCCGTCGTACATTTCCTAAATCAACATGATCCCCTGAGCGACGGATACCATCAAGTGACTTAAACCCGTCGTAAAATGGGGTTTTCCCGCAGACACTAACTACTTGAATGATATCGAATCTATAGGAGCCTTGCTGTCTTATTCATGCAATATCCGGGCTAGGCCGCCAAACGATAGGGTGGTGCGTGCGTGCGATGGTGCCGCCGCGCCGCCCGTTGCTGCAGCAAGCGTCCGAGTCGGTGCAGGTTGGCTGCGAGGGTCGAGATACCCACGGTGCGTTCGAAGCCTGCCCGGCCATGCGTGCGCACCCGGTCCAAGCCATGGCTTTCCAACGCATGGATCGCCGATTCCACGCCCGGATGCCGCCGGCGTCGCGCCACGAACGATGCTGCACCTTCGCGGGCAACGCGACGTGCTCCAGCACCGCGGCCAGTTGCTTTTGGCCTATACCTTGAGATCGAGGGGTTGTGCCGCTTGGCACTGAGGCGCACAGCACTCGCCACGGCCAGCCCGAATCGCATCCATCCGGCCTGACCTAGCTGCGGATCGGAGCCGTGGTGCTGCGCCATATTCGCCGTCTCCGTCTCCTGCTGAGCAGTACTTGCCCGCACCAGGAGGGGAGGTGGTTCCACACGGTCGTCGCTCGCCTAGACACCTCCTGACCGTCGCCGAGTGCTGCTCCAGCACGTTGACAAACTAACGGGGGTAAGGGGGAGGTGTATCCATAATCCGCAAAACCGTGCCTGAACCACGGATCATGGGCGAAATGCGGACGTTGGAACCCCGGTTACCGCTCCAAACCGAAAAACAGACCCATCTTGCACTGCTCGTGCAATATTGGGGCTAGGGCGTGTTTACACTAAATTCCTAATCATTTCGTATATCAGGGCCAGATAAATGAACCCAGCGAACATGACGTCGAGTTTGTCGTAACGTGTCCCCACGCGGCGATACCGCTTGAGCCTGCCGAACAGGCGTTCCACTTCGTTGCGGCGGGCATACAGCTGGCGGTCGAAGGACCAAGGTTTCCGGCGTGTCGCTCGGGGCGGAACCACGGGCGTGGCTCCCAGGTCTTGCACCACCCGCCGCGGCCGGTCGTCTTCATACGCACGGTCCATAATCACGTACTTCGGGTGCTTCAGACCGCTCTGCTGGAGCAGCCGGCGACCCTCCGGAGCATCGTGCCGATGCCCGCCGGCGGACAGCGAGAAACTCCACGCTCGACGAGATCGTCCAACGCCAGCAGATGCACCTTGGTGGTCAGCCCTCCGCGCGAGCGGCCGATACTTTGCGGACCGTTTTTTTTAGACTACCCGTCCCATCCGCATGTACCTTCACCGAGGTGCTGTCCAGCATCATCGCCATCTCGGTGTCCGAGGCGACCAGACCCCCGATCGCGCAAACGCTCGAACACCGCCGCCAACACCCCACGCTCCGCCCAGTGCCTCATCTGCACGTACACCGTGTTCCAAAACGCCCATAACACGCAGGCAGACTGCGCCAGGGGCAACCGTGTTTCAGAATGTACAGAATACCGTTTAGTACCCGCCGATGACCCCATCGAACATTGCCCCATGGCTTCGGAAACCAGTTCTATATCTCGTTAAATTGCTCTTCCGTAAGTTGCATGACGACCTCTTGTCGAATGATCCAGATCAGAATCATACAACAAGATAGTGTCAACACCCCCTAGCCTAAATTAGAACTCTACGGGGAGTTGCTGAGTCTAATCCGTGGGTGAACGAAAGGAGCGGACCACACGCACGCACGCACGCACGAACATTACATTGATGAACTCCATGTTGCGCCGGCCGTGCTCAAATGGGCCTACGTATCGACGACGTCATTTACGTATAATCCATTACAATTCTATTTTAGAAGCCATCTATCAATACTGTCAAAAAAGAGATAGGGTGTATTCGTGTGCTTGATCTCAGCTAAGAATTCAAACCATCGTACTGAAGAATGGTGCTAACGAAGAATACAGAGGAAGAAATTGTAGAAGTCGTTCGCACTGTACCGAAAGGAACTGTCGCGAGTTACGGGCAGATTGCTATGCTCGTCGGACTTCCAGGTCGCGCGCGGATGATTGGACGAGTTCTCTCTCAGATACCAACTAATTCGGACATACCATGGCATCGTGTACTGCGCGCATCCGGTTCTATTGCATTAAGCGGTGGATCTAACGAACAGCAATATGATCGACTAAACGCTGAAGGGATTAAGTTTCAGGACGGTCGAGTACCGATGTCTCAATATCAGTGGATTCCCTAAGGAAGGTCTGAATAAGTCGATTCTGGTATTATTTGCGAAATGACCCAAAATCGGATGTGCCGGCTATGGGACAGATCACCTTTGCGAGGGACTGGAGCCTGCCGATTACACACATCTCCCCCTTGACTTCATTTATCGGGTCGCCGCAAGTTTATAGACGTAGTCGGGACCTTACTCCTTGGGCGAGGTGGATGAGTCGCTGGTAGGGCATCGGACTGGTGCATCAAGGTCACGTATCCCTTCCAGATCGTCTCGTATCCGGGAGGGTGATCGCTGCTGCTGCGGTTCTGGAAGTCGCCCAGCATGGCGATGGCCAGGAGGGGAGTGCCTTGCCGAGATCGTTGGGTGACGGGCTGCGTGGGTCATCCAAGGCCAAGTCTCGCAACACGGTGAGTTTGATGTCGGTGAGCATCGTCTCGGCGGGCAGTTCCGAGGGGTCGCGTCCCAAGCGGGTGAGTGCGACCAATCGCCAGGCTGGCCAGCAGCTGCCACTATAAGAAGTCAAGCTGTACTTATGTATAATCGGCAGACTGGAGTGCCACGACTTGAAAAAGTCGTCGGGGCGCGGCGGTGCGAGATGTTTCTGGAGAGGATGGACTGTCTGATCTATTAGAAACGGCTTGAGTAGCGAATCAAGACCCCTGGATAGATCGCCGTCGTTGTCCGGAAGGGCCGGTAGATCGGTGACCCAAGTGGGGAACTCCCGCCATCGCTGGTCCGAACTCTGCAGTATGTGGACCTTCAAGTCGGAGTTTGTGGCGTTCAGGTCTCGCCCCTCGGGTGGGGGATTCGCAAACTAGTAGGCTACCCGTTCTAACAATACGTGTTTATAATAGTGGAGTGGAAGGGGTTCTGGGATCAGGAGGATTCGATGCCGAAGCAATACATGGTGGAGTTAGCTCAGGATGAGCGGGATGAGTTGGAAGCGGTGCTGAAGTCGAGCACGCGTCGTGCGGTGTCGGCGACGAAGCTGCAGCGTGCACGGATTCTGCTGGCCGTGGATCAGGGGGTCGCTGGCCCGGCACTGACGGACATGCAGGTGGTGGATGCGCTGGGGGTGACGGAGCGGACCTGCCAGCACGTGCGTCGCGGCGTGCGGTGGAGCAGGGTCCGATGAAGGCTCTGGAGCGTAGGCCTCGGCCGTTGCCTCCGGTGCCGAAGAAGCTGGATGGGGAGAAGGAAGCGCGTCTGGTTCAGGTGGCCTGTTCGGTTCCACCGGAAGGCCACGTTCGGTGGACCGTGAAGCTGCTGGCGGAAGAGCTGGTGCGGCTTGAAGTGGTCGAATCGATTTGCGGGGAGACCGTGCGCCAGGCGTTGAAAAAAACGAATTGAAACCATGGCGGCGGGAAATGTGGTGCATTCCGAAGCAGCAAAGCCATCATTTCGTGGCCGGCATGGAGCGGGTGCTTAAGGTATACCGGCGGCCGTACGACCCGCGGCATCCGGTGGTGTGCATGGACGAGATGAGCAAGCAGCTAGTGTCGGAAGTCCGCGAGAAGTTGCCAGTACGCCCCGGGTCGCCGGAGAAGTACGACGCCACTACCTCCGCCGGGGAGAATGCACGGTGTGGATGTTCGGCGAGCCGCTGTCCGGTTGGCGGACAGTGGCTGTCACCAAACGGCGCATGACGTTGGATTGGGCGAAGCAAGTGCGCGCACTGGCGAATCTGCCGCGTTACCGGGATGCGGAAAGTATCACGCTGGTGTGCGACAACTTGAACACCCACAGCGGTGACTCGTTCTACGCCGCGTTCCCGGCGGCCGAAGCCAGTCGTCGGTTGAACGACCGCATCCACTTGGTGCACACGCCGAAACACGGGAGCTGGCTGAACGTTGCGGAACTGGAGTTCAGTGCGTTGCACCGCCAGTGCCTGGATCGTCGGATCGAGAGCAGGGCTTTGGTCACGTCGGAAACGGCGGCCTGAGCCAAGGAGCGCAATCGCGAACAGACCGGGGTCGACTGGCAGCTCAGCGTCGACAACGCGCGCACCAAACTGAAGCATCTATACCCGAAAATTAAAACCAGTTAAACTACTAGGGCGTACCCATTCTTATATATCTTGTGTTGCAGGTAAATCATATGCTAATCCATCTTCGATCTGTAAAGGCTATCTTTTTGCTTCCATTATCACGAAACCCAATCTAGAAAGTCCAATCTAATAGCAAAGTTTGGACTATACGGGATATTGCTGTCAATGTCTAATATCTTAATCTATGAAAATTACAATTGTTAGCTTGAGATAACTTAATTATCTTTTCATTATTTTAATTCTTATCCAGATATTAAGTGTATATATTACTAAATAATATTCCTAGATTTGAATAATAAATAAAAATGAAATTAATACATACTTGCTCTTTGTACAATATATCCATTGGATTTTGTGTACAATTAGTAGTTGACTTTATACCTTTTTTATGTGGTAACTCTTATCATGGATAAACTAGCTCAAAAACAAAGCTGGATACGAAAGCAGAATTTAGAACTGCTGATACAGCAAGCGGGCTCAGCTAAAAATCTTGCAGAACGATGCGATACGAGTAGCGCATATATTAGTCAGTTGAGACAGACTCTGCCTTTCGAAGAACGCCCCATTCGTCGCATTGGTAGACGTATTGCCGCGAAATTCGAGCAGGGCATGGGCAAACCAGCTGGCTGGCTGGACATTCCTCATACCATCGATAACGAAGGAGTCCGAGCAGGTGACGATACAAACATGGTTACAGGACCAGAAATTATGGTTCTACATCCAGTTGTTACATGGGTACAGGTTAGCTCGTGGATAACTATTGACAATAGTCAGGCCATACCTGAATCGGATGTCTATTTGCCTTGTCCGGTCGCATGTAGCAGGCACTCTTTTGTACTTCGTGTACGTGGTGACAGTATGGAGCCCAAATTTCATGAAGGGAACTTAATCTTCGTGGACCCTCTAGTTGAAGCAGAGAGTGGTAAATTTGTTGTCGTTCAACAACAGAACGCGGTAGAAGCTACGTTTAAGCAGTTGGTGATTGAGGGTGGGCAGAAATATTTAAAGGCACTGAACCCAGATTGGCCAGAACGCTATATGCAGGTACAACCAGACGCGAAGATTTGTGGTGTAGTCGTTTTCAAGGGCGAAAAAATATAGATCATCTTCACGTACGATCGGTACCCTGCATCAGCAATTCCCCGTGAACGGAATTTGGGTCTTTGCTCACAGTGCTCGGACGATCGAGGTGTTGCGATGTGCTGCGCAGCGGGTCTTGCCCCTCTGAATTCGGCCTTTTCAGCTCCCCGTGAAGGGACATTGCGTCCTATGCGGTCCACGCGGACGCGGTGCTCCGGCCGTTCGAGCGGTGTCCCTCAGTGCCGTCCGTTCGGACGTTGTTGCCTGGCAGGCGGTCCCAGTGCGGGTTCAGGAAGTACCGAAAGCGGGTGTAATGAAATGCGACGGCCGCTCGGTGAACAGATACCATTCGCGCCAGCCGGGGAACGGCATGAGGATCAGGTGCGAGCGCAACCGTTTCCACAGCGCGTAACGGGGTCCGGCCTTCGCTAGTGTGGCTTGGAACAGCGGGCAGCACAACTCCTGCAACGGATCGAGCAGGAACGCCAGCAGCATCAGCACGGTGGCCAGATGCTGGTGCCCGTGCCCGAAGTTGTGCTCCAACTCGTAGCCCTGGTGCTTCAGCGTGTTAAAGGTTTCGTTCTCGATCTTCCAGCGACTGCGCGCACAGGCGTGCGCCTTGGTCACGGTGGCCCGGGTCAGCGGCAGAGGTCCGTGACCCACGTCCATGTCCGCGTCCGCCCCGCGATGCGACCCTTGGGCGGTGGCGTCTCCCACACTTGCAAAACCGTCACGCGTACCGTGTGTCCCGGTGGGTATGGTTGAGCGGCACATCCGATACTAGCCGCAGCTGCCGATCACATGCTTGGCCCTCCTCGCTATCGTCCGCGAACCACTCGCCCCCCGCAGCACCCGCACCGGTCCCGTCGAACAGGTACGCATGCGAGCTCGGCTGGACCGCGATCAGATAGCGCATATCCAACTCCCGACACTGCTGCAGATACGGCCCGGTCGCCGCCCAATGGCATTCGGATTAGCGGAAAGGGATCCTGGTCTTTGAAGATATCGTGTAACCGGTTGATATATGGAAACCTATTCGGTTCTTTTGGGATTCTTCAAAAAAACACTTGCGTTTCAGCATGGGTTATGGCAATCTACGCTTAGTTAGATTATCTCTGGTGCAAACGTGATGGATTCCCGAATCGAGAACCTGAAGTCGACCACCTTTTGTGGCACGCGGCTGACCCGCCGTCGGATTGCGGACATTCAGAAGACGGTGGTGCTGTTTCCGGCACTGAGCCGCCATGAGCTGGCTGCCACCCTGTGCACTCATCTGGGCTGGTTCACGCCGAAGGGTCGGGATCGACTGGGGTCTTGTCTGCGGATGCTGGAGCAGCTGGAGGCCGGCGGCATCGTGTCGCTGCCGGCGAAGCGACCGGGATCGAGAACGGGAACCGGGGGTCGGAGACCGCGGCATACGAGCCGCTCGGATCCGGGTTCCGCCATAGAGTGCGGGTTGCAGGAGCTGATGCCGCTGGAACTGGAGATTGTGGCGGAGGGGGAGGCCGTTGAGGAATGGAAGGAACGGATGGACCGGCATCATGAGCTGGGTTACCGGCATCCGTTCGGCTGTTTCCTACGCTACTGGCTGCGGGATCGTCGGGGTCGCAAGCTGGGCTGTCTGCTGTTTGAGGCGGGCACGACCCGGCTTCCCTGTCGTGACGCCTGGATTGGCTGGCGTGGCGGGATCGGGCGAAGTGTCTGAAGGGGGTGGTGAGCAACTCCCAGTTCCTGATCTTCCCTTGGGTTCGGGTTCCGTATCTGGCCTCGAAGGCCCTGTCGATGGCGGTTCGGCGGCTGCCCGGGGACTGGAAGGAGCGGCACGGCCTGGAGCCGGTACTGGTGGAGATCTTTGTGGATCCGGCGAAGTACCGGGGGACCTGCTACCGTGCGGCCAACTGGCAGTGCATTGGCCGGACGAAGGGACACAAGGCGAGTGCGTCGGAGGCAGGCAGGACTCCGAAGGACGTTTACCTGTATCCGCTGACGAAAGACTGGAAGCAGGTGCTGCTGACCGGCTCCCGTCGATCCGGACGCCGTTCCCGCAGGCCGCCGGTGGCGGTCTTGGCTCCGGAGGATACATTTGTCCGGCTCTGGAGCGGCATCGTCGAGACGCTCGTAGGTGTCGCCAACCGGCATGACCGGCTCTGGCAGCGGCGGCGGCGCGTGCTGAACACGCTGGTGGTCGTGCTGTTCGTTTTCCGGCTGGTGTTCTCGAAGGGGCGTCCAGGATATGCGACCACGCTGGCCAAACTGTGGGGGCAGTGCCGGACGATGGGGATCGAACTGCCACAGCCGGCTCCGGTGTCGCCGTCCTCCATCTGCAGTGCCCGGGCCAGGCTGGACGAGCAGCTGTTCAAGACCTTGCATCAGGAAATCCTCAAGGTGGTCTTCGACGCCGAAGGCCGACCCCGGCACGCACGGAAAGTCCGGCCCGACACGGATCGGCGGTGGCAGGGGCATCGGGTGTTTGCGGTCGATGGAAGCTCCCTGAACCTGCCGCGCGGACGGGTGCATGAAGGCTGGCGGACGCCGGTAGACGGTGCCCATTATCCGCAGGGTCTGGTGAGTTGCCTGTATCGGCTGCAGGCCCGACTACCGGTCGACTTCGACCTGCATGCGCATGGAAACTAGCGCGCGGCGGCACTGGCCCACCTGAACGTGCTCTCGGCGAACGATGTGGTGGTCTATGACCGGGGCTACTATTCCTATGAGATGCTGCACGCGCATGCGATCCGGGGACTGCACGCGGTGTTCCGGATGAAACGGAAAACCGGTATCGATGTCGACCGCTTCATCCACGGCGACCGCCGGGATACGGTCATCGAGGTCGTTCCCCGCCAACGCACGCTGACCCGACTACGCCGCAGGAACCCCGGAGCCGCATTCAACCCGCACCGCTTGCGGCTGGTGAAATATGCCGTGGGCGATACCGTCTTCATCCTGGGCACGACCCTGCTGGACCGGGACCAGTATTCCATCGAGCAGCTGTCGGATCTGTATCACGCGAGATGGGGCATCGAGGAACTGTACAAGGTATCCAAACGGCTGATGGAGGTTGAGGACTTTCATGGGCAAAGCGAGCGGGGCGTGAAACAGGAACTGTATGCATGCTTCACCCTGATTACCATGACCCGGCTGTTCGCCAACCATGGCGAGGATCATGTGAACGGGGGGCTGCCGAACGACGGCAAGCCGCTGATGCAGACGCATTTCAAGCACGGACTTGCGGCGGTGGCGGGCAACATCGAGAGCCTGCTACTTCAGCATGCATCCGCCCTCCGGGAAACCGTGACTCGTATGGTCGGCGAGATCGTCCGGTGTCGGTAACGGCTCCGTCCGGGCCGGTCCTATGAACGGCGATCCCGAAAACTGGTCGGAAAGTGGCAGCGAGGAAGAGGAGCACCGGCACCGGCAACTCGCTAACAGAATAAAAAATCAGCGGATAACCAAGGCCCAAGACCGAATCCTTAACCGAATGGAAAAATCCACTAAACGAATGCCATTGGGTCGCCGCCAGCGCATCCTGCAACACCACCATCTTCAGGTGCGGATGCGCACGCCGTATCGCTGGCAATAGGCGACTCGCCGCCTGCTGTTCGCAGTTGTTCTTGGTCGCACCATCGGACTTCAGAACCGGTTCCGGTGCCAGCGGAACGACGACCGACTCCGACGGATGCACCAACACCGCCGCTAACAACTGGTGGTAGTACGTCATGCGACCATCGCGATGCCACTTCACGCAACAGGTATCGCAATGCACCCGCTCCGAGGCAAACTGCCCGGTGCCGTCCACGGCCAGCAGATAATGCCCGCCCAACGCCTGGAACCCCGTCAGAGCCTTGTACCGCCGACCCACTTCGAAGACCCGACCGAACACCCGCTGCAACGCCGCCGGCGAAACCCGGTCCCAGCTGCCGACGCAGACTGCTGTCCGACGGAACCGTCTCCACCCCATACAAACGCGCCAGATTATGCTGCAACACCGGATCCGCCGCCGCCCCGCGGTGCCGCTCATCGAACTGCAGCATCGACGGATACTTAAACGTAAACAGTGCCAGACCGCACATCAGGTTGTCCGTCAGTGTGTGACGGCAGCACCGATCCGGCTCCTTGATCCGCTCAAAGCTTGCGCGCACCACGGCCAACAGCCCCGGCGCACTTAGGTGCTTGTGCATCTTGCGCCAGTCTCTCGCTCTCGCTTCCATGCATGCACTTCATCATGCCAATGACCAATATGGTAGCACCACCAGTACCGCACCGAACACCGATATCAACCCCAAAGTCCGCGAAAATTAGCACACTCCAAGTCCCAAAAAAACCCTGCTATGACAAGGCCTTTGCATTCACGGGGAACTGCTGGCTTTATTAGCGTACATAGCACCAGTGCCATGGCTCATAGATTACACCGTACGGATTGCCTCTCGGATAGCTCATTCGGAATCCCTCCTCCTTCGCTTTTGCTTCAAGCCATCTGAACGCTCTCGTACTTTTGAATGCCTCATCTAATGGTTCCGCTTCTGGGCAGGTTAAGTCCAAGGCACATCCACTCTGATGTTCGCTGTACCCTGGTGCGGCTACTGCTAGCAGAATTTGGTCAATCGATTCGCCTTGAGCTAGCTTCATGCGAATGAGCTCGACTTGATAATTCAGCGATCGATATGCCGAAACTACCTGTAGACAAACTTCATCTTGTTTTGCGCGTTCATGCATTCGAGTCCAAGCTGTAGCCGCAGGTTTCGATAGTTGTCGTGGCCGCCCTTCGATATCTGGACCGATATCGACCAAGTCCAACGGAGTATGCTGCAGTAACAGACCAGTCTGCTCTGCGTACGTCAATGGAATGCCAAGCTCTCGATGGATTTCTTGAATTCGTTCTAATTCCAGCCTAGGATTATATTGCGATGGCCACATCAGCGAATAAATGACTTGATGTTCATTGCCCAAGTTTCAATGTGGCGCACGATCCGCTTAGGCACGGTGCTGTATTTCATAGCTGATAGTTCCTGCGTCTCATAACGTACTAAAATCTATCCCATTCAACTTCAAGTCTTGAGCCAACGCTTTGTCTGTGTGCTCTCCGAGCAACGACGACGCCATAACCTCACCAAACTCACACTCTTGGATAACTCCGTAGAGGCCATTCTGGCGACCTTGCTGTGATCCATTTTTTACAAAATCTCTTTCAAGCGAGCGTGTGGTCATGTACAAATCTTCGATTTCAGAAGTCCGAACCGTACAGGCTCTCATTTTCTTTCACTTTTGCTAAGTGGGTGTGCATACCCGTTTGCTGTGGCCATTTCTCAATTCCACGATTTTCTCATCCTCGTAAATATTTTGCGATTTCTATAACACAGGCGGTCGTGATTCAAATCGGGAGTTGCTGAGCAAATTTAGTTTTCTAATCGTCTTACAACACCGTATTCTACATGCGAGGATTAATAGCCATGATGGATACATAATCGCTCAATGTTAAATTGATGAGACTTAGTCCAATTCAGCATGAAATAGGATGAGATTTAGATCAACATTTCAAGATCCGACAATTCCACCATTTTTGCGCGTACGCGTAATAGCCAATGTCGCGTCTCGTGGCATGCCTTTATCATCAAGTCGCGGAAATGGCTTTGGCGTGTTACCGCCAGGATGCTGAATATTAATAAATAACGTTTTCCGATCGGGCGTTGTAGTAATGCCTGTAATTTCCGCTTCTTTCACACCTGATAACAACCGCCTAATTTCACCGGAATGGGTATCTACAACCAGCAACTGATCGTTGCGACCTGCTTCGTGTTGACCATCAGTTTCAATGAACAATCGACCGGCTGGATCTACCCACAAGCCATCTGGGGAGCTGAACGATGCTTCAGTACCATGTGTATCCGCAGCAATCTTGAAAATGTCCCATTTGAATTTCGTGCCTATGTGATTGTCCTCGTCACGCCAACGAATAATATGTCCAGCGATGTTGGGAGTGGTTGGATTAGCATGTGTTGCTTCCTGCCGTTGGGTGTTGTTAGTGCAGGTGCAGTAAGCGACGCCATCAGGTGCTACGGTAGTCCATTCTGGCCGGTCCATAGGTGTCGCACTAGCTTTGTCAGCAGCTAGTAGTTTAACTGGTTTTAATTTTCGGGTATAGATGCTTCAGTTTGGTGCGCGCATCGTCGACGCTGAGCTGCCAGTCGACCCCGGTCTGTTCGCGATTGCGCTCCTTGGCCCAGGCCGCCGTTTCCGACGTGACCAAAGCCCTGCTCTCGATCCGGCGATCCAGGCACTGGCGGTGCAACGCACTGAACTCCAGTTCCGCAACGTTCAGCCAGCTCCCGTGTTTCGGCGTGTGCACCAGGTGGATGCGGTCGTTCAGCCGACTGGCTTCGGCCGCCGGGAACGCGGCGTAGAACGAGTCACCGCTGTGGGTGTTCAAGTTGTCGCACACCAGCGTGATGCTTTCCGCATCCCGGTAACGCGGCAGATTCGCCAGTGCGCGCACTTGCTGCGCCCAATCCAACGTCGTGCGCCGTTTGGTGACAGCCACTCTCCGCCAGCCGGACAGCGGCTCGCCGAACATCCACACCGTGCATTCTCCCCGGCGGAGGTAGTGGGCGTCGTACTTCTCCGGCGACCCGGGGCGTACTGGCAACTTCTCGCGGACTTCCGCCACGAGCTGCTTGCTCATCTCGTCCATGCACACCACCGGATGCCGCGGGTCGTACGGCCGCTGGTATACCTTGAGCACCCGCTCCATGCCGGCCACGAAATGATGGCTTTGCTGCTTCGGAATGCACCACATTTCCCGCCGCCACGGTTTCAATTCGTTTTTTTTAACGCCTGCCGCACGGTCTCCTCGCAAATCGATTCGACCACTTCAAGCCGCACCAGCTCTTCCGCCAGCATCTTCACGGTCCACCGAACGCGGCCTTCCGGTGGAACCGAACAGGCCACCTGAACCAGACGCGCTTCCTTCTCCCCATCCAGCTTCTTCGGCACCGGAGGCAACGGCCGAGGCCTGCGCTCCAGAGCCACCATCGGACCCTGCTCCACCGCCCGCCGACGCACGTGCTGGCAGGTCCGCTCCGTCACCCCCAGCGCATCCACCACCTGCCCGTCCGTCAGTGCCGGGCCAGCGACCCCCTGATCCACAGCCAGTAGAATCCGTGCACGCTGCAGCTTCGTCGCCGACACCGCACGACGCGTGCTCGACTTCAGCACCGCTTCCAACTCATCCCGCTCATCCTGAGCTAACTCCACCATGTATTTCTTCGGAATCTGATCCTCCTGATCCCAGAACCCCTTCCACTCCACTATTATAAACACGTATTGTTAGCCCGGATTTCTCATAACCAAGTCGAAAATGATGTTTTTCACGGGATGCGTGGGGTACGGGGCATGGAATGTCGCGTCGCGAGTTTGAAAAGGCTTCGGAGGGCGGGGATGCGTGTGTTTTCCCTGCCTTTTTGCGGGCGGGACGGCGAATCGCTGAGCATCCGGGCGCGGGGAGGTCGGCGCGCTCCGCCGCCAGCGTCATGCACCCGGTTGCACCGGGCTTTTACGTTGGTGCCAGGCTGGCCCAGATCAAGCGGAAATCCTTCCAGTACGGGAAGGCGGATCCGAACGCCAGATGGATCCGCCGCGTGGACACCGTCACGCGCACCGGGATCCGGAACAGGCACTTGCGCAGCGTCGATGGACGGCTCCGGCGCAGCATGGCGGATACCGGAAGGTTCTCGAGCCGGCGCTTCATCATGCAATGAAGGGCATGGGCCAGTGCGCTCATCCGGAGCCGGAGTGCGTTGACGTTCCAGAGGCTGCTGGAGCATCGGTCCAGGAACAGATCGTTCTTCTGTTCCAGCAATTCCCCGTATAGTTTCATTTTGGGCTTGATGTCGGTCTTTTCATGTTTCGGTACGGGGAACCGACGTTTTCAGATGGTTTGCACGGCATGTCGTCGTGCGTTGGAACGGGTTCCGGGCATCGATATGCAGGTCTCTTGACCGTCAGGGCGGCATGGGGCCTCGGGGACGACGTCCCGATCCCTTCTTCATCGAGCAGCTGGAGAGGCGGTCGGCCGTCAGGACGTATCGTAGGCGAGGTACACGGTGTAGATCCCGAGGGCGTGGCCGTACAGTTCCTGCCAGTTGCGGAAGGCTACCGCACAGAAACTGCTGCGCAGACGTTCCCACGTTGCGGTTCGGGTATAGCACTTGGCGAAGATTTGCTTCATGACGGGGCAGGCCATTTCCAGCAGCTGGTCGATCAGGAACGCCAGCAGCATCAGCGCAGCGAAAGTATCCGACAGGTGCTGGGTTCCGTGTCCGAAGTTGTGTTCCAGGTACTGGACGTTCTTCAGCGTGTTGAAGGTCTCGTTCTCGATCTTCCAGCGACTGCGAGCCGCGCGGGCCAGTTCGCTGGCGTTATGCGGATTGAGCGGCAGATCGGTGACCCAGGTGAACGCCCGCCGCGCATCCTCGCCGGAGCCACGCCGCTCCGAGCTCTGCAGCACCTGGACCTTCAGGTCAGGGTTCGCAGCATTCAGTTCCGCCTCCGGCACCACGCGCAGCTGGCGATCCCGCTCCTGCCCTTCGGGCGAGGGATCTGCAAACCAGGGCGCATCGGAACGATCCAGCTGAGCCTGCAGATGCGGATGGTCGCCCGCCCGAGCCACCAGCAGAAAGCGCAGTCCATGCTCCTGAAGCAGCCGGATCTGGGGACCCTGCGAGAACAGCCCATCGGCAATCACGATCAGCTTCATGCGCCGATAAAGCGAAGCCAGGACCGGAACTAGCCGGGCCCAAGCACCCCGCTCGCAGTCGTTCTTCGTCGAGCCATCCCCGTTGCAAACCGCTTCTATCGCCATCGGCAGCACCTGCCGCTGATCCGGATGCACCATCACCGCACACAACTGCTGATGGGAGTACGTGGTCGAACCGTTGCGATGCCGGGCCCGCAGACAGCACGGACCGTGAACCCGCTGGGAGGAAAAGGTGCCGGTACCATCCACGGCTACCAGATAATGACCGCGCCACGCCGACATCCGCTGCAGTACCTTGCCGCGCTGGGCGCGTTGCAGAACCTGCTGAAACGCCCGCCGATACCGCACCGGCGAGATCGGATCCAGGCGACGGCGCAGGGTCGTGTCGCAGGGAACCTGCGCCAGACCGTACAGACGACGCAGATTCATTTCCACCACCGAGTGCCGGTGCCTCGTTAAATCAAACTGCAGCAGCGAGGCGTGCTTCTCCAGAAACACCGCCAGACCCGACATCAGACAGTCGCCGGTGGAAAACTTCCGCCCGCATACCTCCTCAACGACCCCCTCAAAAACTCCACGAACCACCCGCAGCAAACCGGGCTTGCTCACATCCTTGCGCAACTTCAACGCACCCATCCTTGGATACCTCGTTTGTCTGGTAACTCTATATTAACCTATCATCCACCCTCAAACGATAAGCCTACGCCTTTATTATTGCGAAAGCCAATGCGCAAAGTCCATACCTATAGCGGGGTTGGGGCTATACGGGGAATTGCTGCTTCTGTTCCTTGATCCAGTTTTCGGCCTCACCCCGGTCGCAGTACATCTCTTCGTAGACCGTTGGCGCGTCGGGCTCCTGGAGCGAGGTGACGACGAAGCGACTGTTGTACCGGGCTTCGCCGACCGTCGCACATGAGTCTTCCGCGCCGGCCTCCGGTCCGCCGTCGGCCTTGCCGACCGGTTCCCCGTCCGCGTTGCCGACCGGTTGTCCCGGCAGCCATTCGGCCTTGGCGATCACGCGGCGTTCGCGGCTCCAGCTGTCGCGCGTGCGATAGTCGAAGATCTGGTAGCCGCGGACCGCTTGCTGCGCATAGTCCGGATCCCGCTTCAACCGGTCCCGCAGATCGTCCATCAACGGCTGGGCCCGGTCTTTCAGCCGATCATTGCGCGGCAGTCCCAGCACGTAATCCACGCCCCGCGCCTCGCACCACGTCATCAACTCGTCGCGGCAGTAGGCCCCGTCGGCGCGGATCAGGATCGGCACCTGCGGAAATCGCTTCCGCAGCCGGTCCACGAGCGGCTCGACCGTCTCCACCACGCCCGCCGCCACATCGCTGCTTGACGTGCGCAATTCCGTCCGCACCGGCCAGCCGTTGCAGAACACCAGCCGCGGAAGGTAGCAGTATTCATGGTAGTACCCGTGATAGAACCGGTGCTCCTGCCGGCCGTGCAGTTCCACGTCCGTGGCATCGATGTCCAGCACCAGCCGCTTCGGCATCTGGCCCCGCTCGCCCCACACCAGGTACAGCTCCACGAGCAGCTCGTCGAGCGCATCGAAATCCACGGTGATCTGGCGCGCTTTCGCCGGGTCCCGCCCGTTCGCCGACAGCTCCATCCGGTTCAGCGTGCTTTTGCCGGCCAGCGGCTCGCAGTCCGAACGCGCACACTCCACACGCCCCATGGCCGTGGACAGAGCCCGGTCCCGCCGCAGCTCGTCGTGATCGTTCACATCTTCGTAGCCCAGCGCGAGACCCAAGATCCGCTGCCCCAGCAACGCCACTAGCGGATGCGCCACCTTGGACGGGTCCCGGTGGTCCGTGAAACATTCCGAGGCGCGCTCGAACAGCCGGACCTGCTCGGCCAGCATCATCAGCAGTGCCGATCCCCCGTTGGAACTCAGATCGCCTCCACTGCAGTCCACCTCCATCCGCCCCGGACGGACCCCTTTCGCCATCCGACGCACCAACCGGTCCGCGCCGCGCTTTTGCTTGCTCTTCATCCCGTGCCCTCCTCCATCCGGCCCCATCGGCCGCGTTGCGCCCACCCTTCGGCCAGCGTGGCCGCATGTCCCGGACGCCCCTTCCAGAACACCCACCGGGACATGCACAGTACGACCACCAGCGTGTTCAGCACGCGCCGCCGCCGCTGCCAGAGCCGGACCAAAGCATCCTCCGGGGCCAAGACGGCTGCCGGCGACCTGCAGGACCCCAATCGATCCCGACCCTTCGGCGTGAACCAGCCCAGATGACTACACAGGGTGGACGACAGGGTGGACGCCAACTCATGGCGGATCAGTGCCGGAAACCGTGCCACCGTCTTCTGAAGGTCCACCATCCAACGGCGGGTCAGCCGCGTGCCACCCAAGGTGGTCGACTTCAAGTTCTCGATTCGGAAATCCATCACGTTGGCACCAGAGACTATCTAACCAAGCGTAGATTGCCATAACCCATGCCAAAACGCAAGTGTTTTTTTGAAGAACCCCCAAAACATCGAATATGTTCCCGTATATCAACCGGTGACACGACATCCTCAAAGACCGGGATCCCTTTCCGTTCATCCGCATGCCATCGCAGCCACCGGGGGCGAAACCTCCCGACAGTCGGGGAGCGTTCGGGTCTCGTCAAGACCAGGACCCAAGGGCGTGCGATAGGGGCGTTCGCCGCATGCTCACCCACATGGCTCATCATCCAGTCGACAACAGCATCTTGCACGGGATGCGCCGCTTTGCACGCCGGTCGTGGCGGTCCGCAAAACGGGCCCAAGCGCATGCTACACGTCCGCACCGCTTCCGCCAGCATCGCACTCAGCACCGCACGCGCCCCGCTTCCGTCCGACCCGAACGCACCCCTTTCGCCATCCAACGCACCCATCCGTCCGAACGCACCCCGCTACCATCCCCTTCCCCCCGGCAAAGTCCAACCAACTTCGTGGTATCAACAACTTACACGCACATACATCGCACCCAAGCCATCCATTATGAGAAATAAGGGTTAGAACGGGTAGCCTACTAGTCGCGCATAGACTAGTAGTTTAACTGGTTTTAATTTTCGGGTATAGATGCTTCAGTTTGGTGCGCGCATCGTCGACGCTGAGCTGCCAGTCGACCCCGGTCTGTTCGCGATTGCGCTCCTTGGCCCAGGCCGCCGTTTCCGACGTGACCAAAGCCCTGCTCTCGATCCGGCGATCCAGGCACTGGCGGTGCAACGCACTGAACTCCAGTTCCGCAACGTTCAGCCAGCTCCCGTGTTTCGGCGTGTGCGCCAGGTGGATGCGGTCGTTCAGCCGACTGGCTTCGGCCGCCGGGAACGCGGCGTAGAACGAGTCACCGCTGTGGGTGTTCAAGTTGTCGCACACCAGCGTGATGCTTTCCGCATCCCGGGAACGCGGCAGATTCGCCAGTGCGCGCACTTGCTTCGCCCAATCCAACGTCGTGCGCCGTTTGGTGACAGCCACTCTCCGCCAGCCGGACAGCGGCTCGCCGAACATCCACACCGTGCATTCTCCCCGGCGGAGGTAGTGGGCGTCGTACTTCTCCGGCGACCCGGGGCGTACCGGTAACTTCTCGCGGACTTCCGACACGAGCTGCTTGCTCATCTCGTCCATGCACACCACCGGATGCCGCGGGTCGTACGGCCGCCGGTATACCTTAAGCACCCGCTCCATGCCGGCCACGAAATGATGGCTTTGCTGCTTCGGAATGCACCACATGTCCCGCCGCCATGGTTTCAATTCGTTTTTTTTAACGCCTGCCGCACGGTCTCCCCGCAAATCGATTCGACCACTTCAAGTCGCACCAGCTCTTCTGCCAGCAGCTTCACGGTCCACCGAACGCGGCCTTCCGGTGGAACCGAACAGGCCACCTGAACCAGACGTGCTTCCTTCTCCCCGTCCAGCTTCTTCGGCACCGGAGGCAACGGCCGAGGCCTACGCTCCAGAGCCTTCATCGGACCCTGCTCCACCGCCCGCCGACGCACGTGCTGGCAGGTCCGCTCCGTCACCCCCAGCGCATCCACCACCTGCACGTCCGTCAGTGCCGGGCCAGCACCCCCCTGATCCACGGCTAGCAGAATCCGTGCACGCTGCAGCTTCGTCGCCGACACCGCACGACGCGTGCTCGACTTCAGCACCGCTTCCAACTCATCCCGCTCATCCTGAGCTAACTCCACCATGTATTTCTTCGGCATCGAACCCTCCTGATCCCAGAACCCCTTCCAATCCACTATTATAAACACGTATTATTAGAACTGGTAGCCTACTAGAATTTCCGCTTGATCTGAGAAATGCTCTTTCAGTTTTGGATTGTCATGGGATAGCTCAAGCCAATCTCCCGTGTCATCATCGTTGAAACGAGCAACATAAAGTTTTCCATGATCTAACGGCGATCGTCTTTTGCGTCGCATGGCCTGCCAATCCTTGTCCGAAACGAATTTATAGATATAGTCGAACTGTTGGTCGTCACCCATATAGACAACGATGCGCCCTCCTTTACCGACAGTAACGGCTGCCCCTTCGTGTTTGAAGCGGCCGAGAGCAGTACGTTTGACCGGAACTTGATTTACATCGAAAGGATCAATTTCTACAATCCAGCCGAAGCGATTCGATTCGTTCAAGTAGCCGGGATTAGAAAGATCGAAACGTGGGCCAAATCGATGCCAAAAATAACCCAACCCCATGGCATTAAATCCATAGCGATCTTCCGATTCACTGGACTGCCATGCTGTATTTTTCTGAACCCCAAAATATCCGCTGAAATTTTCCTCACATGTCAGATAGGTTGCCCATGGAGTGAAGCCACTTGAGCAGTTGTTCAATGTTCCTTGCGGTTTATTTCCAGCTGGTGTCAGTAGCAGGTCACTATTTGCAGCCGGGCCACCAAACTTGACAGGGGTATTGACATGTATAAGTTGTGTCAAGAATCTTCTGCAATTTCTGGTGGGAGCGGAGACCCGCCCATATGGGCGGGTCTCCGCTCGGCGCGAAATTTTCGGGCGTTTCATGCCGCCTCCTGCCATGTCTCGGATTCCGGTTCGGATGCGCGAACCACGCCGATCCGGCCATATAGATAACGCTGCCCCGTCAGCCACCGCTCATGGGTCTCCGCCGCAAGTGCCAAGATCAGACGCAGACAGGACTCCGCGTTCGGGAAGATCCTGACGACACGCGTGCGCCGACGGAGCTCCTCGTTGTACCGCTCCAGCATGTTCGTGGGCTTCATCCGCAGGCGATGTTCCCTAGCCCTTATTTCTCATAATGGATGGCTTGGGTGCGATGTATGTGCGTGTAAGTTGTTGATACCACGAAGTTGGTTGGGCTTTGCCGGGGGGAAGGGGATGATAGCGGGGTGCGTTCGGACGGATGGGTGCGTTGGATGGCGAAAGGGGTGCGTTCGGGTCGGACGGAAGCGGTGCGCGTTCGGTGCTGAGTGCGATGCTGGCGGAAGCGGTGCGGACTTGTAGCATGCGCCTGGGCCCGTTTTGCGGACCGCCACGATCGGCGTGCAAAGCGGCGCATCCCGTGCAAGATGCTGTTTTCGACTGGATGATGAGCCATGCGGGTGAGCATGCGGCGGACGTCCCTATCGCACGCCCCTGGGTTCTGGTCTTGACGAGGCCCGAACGCTCCCCGACTGGTCGGGAGGTTTCGCCCCCGGTGGCTGCCATGGCATGCGGATGAACACGGAAAGGGATCCCGGTCTTTGAGGATGTCGTGTCACCGGTTGATATACGGGAACATATTCGATTTTTTGGGGGTTCTGCAAAAAAACACTTGCGTTTTGGCATGGGGTATGGCAATCTACGCTTGGTTAGATGGTCTCTGGTGCCAACGTGATGGATTTCCGAATCGAGAACTTGAAGTCGACCACCTTGGGTGGCACGCGGCGGACCCGCCGTTGGATGGTGGACCTTCAGAAGACGGTGGCACGGTTTTCGGCACTGAGCCGCCATGAGTTGGCGTCCACCCTGTGTAGTCATCTGGGCTGGTTCACGCCGAAGGGTCGGGATCGATTGGGGTCCTGCAGGTCGCCGGCAGCCGTCTTGGCCCCGGAGGATGCTTGGGTCCGGCTCTGGCAGCGGCGGCGGCGCGTGCTGAACACGCTGGTGGTCGTACTGTGCATGTTCCGGTGGGTGTTCTGGAAGGGGCGTCCGGGATATGCGGCCACGCTGGCCGAACGGTGGGCGCAACGCGGGCGATGGGGCCGGATGGAGGAGGGTACGGGATGAAGAGCAAGCAAAAGCGCGGCGCGGACCGGTTGGTGCGTCGGATGGCGAAAGGGGTCCGTCCGGGGCGGATGGAGGTGGACTGCAGTGGAGGCGAGCTGAGTTCCAACGGGGGCTCGGCACTGCTGATGATGGTGGCCGAGCAGGTCCAGCTGTTCGAGCGCGCCTCGGCATGTTTCACGGACCACCGGGACCCGTCCCTTGCAATTGGACATACTTGACAAGAGAGGGGGTGATGTTTACTATATTTGCATGCAATTGGGTCTGAGACATTTTGGCGAGGCTTCGCTGGCTTGGTTCAAGGAGAAGTCGAGGGATCCGTCGGCGACTCGGTGGTCCCTGGCTCGGGGGATTTGCGAGCGTGAAGACTGGCGGAATCGTCAGGGGGAGTGGTGCATCGCGTCGGCCTGCAAGGCGTTGCCGCAACTGGCGGCGCATCTGGGGGTGGCGTTGCCGGCGGCGCGTCCGGTGGCATCGGTCCGGGCACCGGCTTCGGACTATCCGGACCTGGCGTTGGACTGTGCGCTGGAGGCATTGGGCGAGGTCTCGGTGCGACGTGTGGCGGCGAAGGACGTGGGGGCGTTTCGTCGCCTGCTGCACACGCATCATCCACGGGGATGGGATCGCAGTCCGGGTGCTGCGCTGAACTGCTGGATTGTCTCGAGCCGCCAGGGTCGCCTGGGCGGGGTGAGATGGTCGGCGGCGAGCTGGCACCAGGCCTGTCGGGATCGCTGGATCGGCTGGTCGGAAGCCGCGCGGGTCGCACATTTGCAGGCGGTGGTTCGGCAGTCGCGGTTTTTGATTCTTCCCGGGGTACGGGTACCGAACCTGGCTTCCCATGTGCTCGCGAAGGCGTCGAAGGTGCTCGCGGCGGAGTGGCGGCGAGCGCGTGGAACGGCACCGCTTCTGGAGTATACTTACGTGGATCCGTCCCGCGCCGGGACGTGCTATCGGGCGGCGGGCTGGCAGCGTTGCGCGGGGCGCACCTCCGGTCGTCCTCCGGGCGGGCGCCGGACGTCTCCGAAGGCGGTCTGGATGCATCCGCTGTCGCGGCATTGGCGACGAGAGTTGTGCGCGGAATCCGGGGCTCGGCTGCCAATGTGGAGCGGATCCCGGCATTGGCCGATACAGGCGGACTGGGCCGATCGGGAATATGGCGCACGCACGCTGGGCGATGCGCGCCTGCGGCGGCGGCTGGTGGACATGGGGCGCGCCTGGGCCGATCGTCCGGGCTTGTCCTTGCCGCAGGTGTTTGCCGCCCCGGCACAGCAGAAAGGAGCCTATCGCTTGTTGTCGAATTCGCGTGTCACGGAGGAGCATGTGCTGGACGCACATCGCCAGTCCACGGTGGATCGCTGCCGTCTGGAACCGGTGGTGCTGGCGGTGCAGGACACCACCATGCTGAACTATTCGGGGCTGGCGACCAGCGAGGGGCTGGCGGAATTGGGAGGCGGCGGAAAGGGCGTGCAGGGTCTGCCCGTGCATCTCACGCTGGCCGTCACGCCGACGGGGCGACCGCTGGGCGTGCTGGAAATGGATACCCGCTTCCGGCCGCCGGCGCCGGAGAAAGCGGAGACCTCGGAGCGCACACGCTGGTTGGCGGGTCTGGACTGTGCCGCGGAACTGGCCAAGTCCTGTCCCGATACTCGCGTGATCGCCGTGTGCGACCGGGAAGCCGACATGTTCTCGATGCTGGAACGCGCCGCAGGATTGGACGTGGAACTGCTGTTCCGCTCCTCCCGCGGTGCCAAGCGCACGGCACGGACGGAGGCCGAAGATCCTCCGGCAGACCTGTGGGAACGGCTGGCATCGCAACCGGTGTCCTCGATCCTCGAACTCGATCTTCCTGCCTCGGGCGGTGCCCGGGCGCGAGCCGCCCGCACCGCCCGACTGGAGGTGCGAAGCCTCCGGGCCGACCTCTTGCCCCCGCGCCGGTGCAAGGAACGCCCGCCACAGACCGTGCACGCCGTCTCAGCCACGGAAATCCATCCCCCCCCTGCCGACACGTCTCCCCTGCACTGGGTGCTGCTGTCCACCCGCCCGTTCCAGGATGCCCAAGAGGCCGTCCAGGCACTGGAACGGTATCGCCGACGCTGGGTCATCGAAGAATATTTCAAGGTGCTCAAGAGCGGTGCCCGCATCGAAGAGCGCCGCCTCGATCACGCGGACGACCTGCGCAAATGCCTGGCCTTCGACGCCATCACCGCCTGGCGGGTGTTCGACCTCGATCGACTCGCACGGGCAGAACCGGACCGCCCCGCAATCCGGGTGCTGACCCGGGAAGAAATCGAGACCCTGAACCTGCTCCTCGAAGACCTCGGATCCCACGCCCGGAAACATCAAACTCCGGATCCCGAACGCCAAACCATTCGCCAAACCGTGATCAATATTGGAAGACTCGCTGGGTTCCAGCCTTCCAAAAGATACCCCCTGCCCGGAAACATCAAACTCTGGCAGGGATACGTGCTGCTCAAACCCGCCGTGCGAATCTACCTCCTCATGAAACAGAAGGAATGAATTCACATCGTCATGTGTGTCCAATTGCAAGGACCCGTCCAAGGTGGCGCATCCGCTGGTGGCGTTGCTGGGGCAGCGGATTTTGGGTCTCGCGCTGGGCTACGAAGATGTGAACGATCACGACGAGCTGCGGCGGGACCGGGCTCTGTCCACGGCCATGGGGCGTGTGGAGTGTGCGCGTTCGGACTGCGAGCCGCTGGCCGGCAAAAGCACGCTGAACCGGATGGAGCTGTCGGCGAACGGGCGGGACCCGGCGAAAGCGCGCCAGATCACCGTGGATTTCGATGCGCTCGACGAGCTGCTCGTGGAGCTGTACCTGGTGTGGGGCGAGCGGGGCCAGATGCCGAAGCGGCTGGTGCTGGACATCGATGCCACGGACGTGGAACTGCACGGCCGGCAGGAGCACCGGTTCTATCATGGGTACTACCATGAATACTGCTACCTTCCGCGGCTGGTGTTCTGCAACGGCTGGCCGGTGCGGACGGAACTGCGCACGTCAAGCAGCGATGTGGCGGCGGGCGTGGTGGAGACGCTCGCGCCGCTCGTGGACCGGCTGCGGAAGCGATTTCCGCAGGTGCCGATCCTGATCCGCGCCGACGGGGCCTACTGCCGCGACGAGTTGATGACGTGGTGCGAGGCGCGGGGCGTGGATTACGTGCTGGGACTGCCGCGCAATGATCGGCTGAAAGACCGGGTCCAACCGTTGATGGACGATCTGCGGGACCGGTTGAAGCGGGATCCGGACTATGCGCAGCGAGCGGTCCGCGGCTACCAGAGCTTCGACTATCGCACGCGCGACAGCTGGAGCCGCGAACGCCGCGTGATCGCCAAGGCCGAATGGCTGCCGGGACAACCGGTCGGCAACGCGGACGGGGAACCGGCCGGCAAGGCCGACGGCGGACCGGAGGCCGGCGCGGAAGACCCATGTGCGACGGTCGGCGAAGCCCGGTACAACAGTCGCTTCGTCGTCACCTCGCTCCAGCAGCTCGACGAGCCAACGGTCTACGAAGAGATGTACTGCGACCGGGGTGAGGCTGAAAACTGGATCAAGGAACAGAAGAACGATCTGTTCCTGGACCGATGCTCCAGCAGCCTCTGGAACGTCAACGCACTCCGGCTCCGGATGAGCGCACTGGCCCATGCCCTTCATTGCATGATGAAGCGCCGGCTCGAGAACCTTCCGGTATCCTCCATGCTGCGCCGGAGCCGTCCATCGACGTTGCGCAAGTGCCTGTTCCAGATCCCGGTGCGCGTGACGGTGTCCACGCGGCGGATCCATCTGGCGTTCGGGTCCGCCTTCCCGTACTGGAAGGATTTCCGCTTGATCTGGGCCAGCCTGGCACCAACGTAAAAGCCCGGTGCAACCGGGTGCATGACGCTGGCGGCGGAGCGCGCCGACCTCCCCGCGCCCGGATGCTCAGCGATTCGCCGTCCCGCCCGCAAAAAGGCGGGGAAAACACACGCATCCCCGCCCTCCGAAGCCTTTTCAAACTCGCGACGCGACATTCCATGCCCGTACCCCACGCATCCCGTGAAAAACATCATTTTCGACTTGGTTATGAGAAATCCGGGCTAGGCAGCCGATACACCGTCAGCGTCTCCTCGACATGATCCTCGACCCATTCCACTAGCCTGCCAAACCCTTTCTCATCGCCCCAACGGGCTACCCAGGCACCCAGTGCCTCACGAGCCTCCCCGACATGCTCACAGCCCCACAACCGTTTCAAACCCTCCAGACACGCGGGATCAGCACTCCGGGACAGCTTGTCCCTGGCATTGCGCAGAAAATGGACGCAGCACCGTTGCCACAGCGCGGTCGGCAGCACTTTCGAGATCGCATGCTTTAATCCCTCATGACTGTCCGAGACCACATACTCGACTCCCCGCAGGCCACGTTCCTTCAGATGCGACAGGAATTCCGTCCACGACACCTCGCTTTCCCGGTTCGCCACCTCCGCCGCCAACACCTGACGCCGACCCTCGCCGTCAATCCCGAGGGCAATCTGCACCGCCCGGGAACGCACCGAGCCCTCCTCTCTCACCTTCTCATACCGGGCATCCAGCAGCACATACGGATACGCCTCCTCCAGCCGACGTTCCGCAAACGCCTTCAGGGACGTGTCCAGCTTCGACACCATAGCCGAGATCGTCGCCGGCGAAAACTCGTGACCGCACAGATCTTCCGCCAGTCGGCTCACCCGACGCGTCGAGACCCCCTGCACATACATCTCCGACAGCACGGCCACCAGTGCCTTCTCCGAACGCTGATAGCGCTCGAACACCCGCGTGCTGAACTGGCCGCTGCGTTCCTGCGGAACCCTCAGCTCGATCTCGCCCACCTTCATCGTCAGATCGCGCCGGTAGTATCCAGAACGGTAGCCCTGACGCGTCTTCGTCCGCTCGCTCTTGCCCGCTCCCAGAAACTCCGTCATCTCACTCTCCAGCACCTCGTTGAGCGTCTCTTGCACCAGCCGCCTCACAAACTCCTCATCGTCCGCCAGATGATGACATGCCGACTTCTTCGTGGCATTGTGCGTATAATCTTTCCGAATCATTTCTTGCTCCTTTTCAATAAATTGTGTCATGAATGATTCGCGCCTGGATGCGGGATTGCGTCCAGGCATCTCCACATTCCCGATGAAACATCAGATTCTAACCATGCGTCTGTCGTTACAGCCCGTTTTTCGTTTTTGCAGACAAATTTATACACAACCATGATCGGCTGAAAGACCGGGTCCAACCGTTGATGGACGATCTTCGGGACCGGTTGAAGCGGGATCCGGACTATGCGCAGCGAGCGGTCCGCGGCTACCAGATCTTCGACTATCGCACGCGCGACAGCTGGAGCCGCGAACGCCGCGTGATCGCCAAGGCCGAATGGCTGCCGGGACAACCGGTCGGCAACGCGGACGGGGAACCGGCCGGCAAGGCCGACGGCGGACCGGAGGCCGGCGCGGAAGACCCATGTGCGACGGTCGGCGAAGCCCGGTACAACAGTCGCTTCGTCGTCACCTCGCTCCAGGAGCCCGACGCGCCAACGGTCTACGAAGAGATGTACTGCGACCGGGGTGAGGCCGAAAACTGGATCAAGGAACAGAAGAACGATCTGTTCCTGGACCGATGCTCCAGCAGCCTCTGGAACGTCAACGCACTCCGGCTCCGGATGAGCGCACTGGCCCATGCCCTTCATTGCATGATGAAGCGCCGGCTCGAGAACCTTCCGGTATCCGCCATGCTGCGCCGGAGCCGTCCATCGACGCTGCGCAAGTGCATGTTCCAGATCCCGGTGCGCGTGACGGTGTCCACGCGGCGGATCCATCTGGCGTTCGGGTCCGGTCCGCCTTCCCGTACTGGAAGGATTTCCGCTTGATCTGGGCCAGCCTGGCACCAACGTAAAAGCCCGGTGCAACCGGGTGCATGACGCTGGCGGCGGAGCGCGCCGACCTCCCCGCGCCCGGATGCTCAGCGATCCGCCGTCCCGCCCGCAAAAAGGCAGGGAAAACACACGCATCCCCGCCCTCCGAAGCCTTTTCAAACTCGCGACGCGACATTCCATGCCCCGTACCCCACGCATCCCGTGAAAAACATCATTTTCGACTTGGTTATGAGAAATCCGGGCTAGCATCGAAACCCAATTATTGGGTGATCACCAGGATGGAGTAATTCGTCTCGTCTTCAAGTCAGCGATACACCCAAGTAACTGGCAGCTGCGATAAAATGGCAAAGTATTACCATGCTGTTGTTTTCGTGCACTTAGACGTATAGTGGAGTTGGCGTAGTGACGACGGTCTACTTTGTATCACGGTTCTGCATTTATCTCAGGGAGCCCTTAAGATTGCGTGATCGATCATTTGAAATTGTAGTGCTGAAATTTGTTTGGTAGATGCTTAAAATCGGTGTGACCCATGTCTTGCACTTACGACAATAGGCGGATGTAATACGCTTAAGTATGGATTCATTTGAGAATTCATGCACGTGCATAGTACTAGCTTCTTATGTCTGATGCTTCTAATAGTGAGCCGGCCAGCAGCGACAATCGTCGCCTAGCACGGATTGAGATATACAAGGAGTCGCTTCATTTTTCAGCAGCGCACTTTACCATTTTTTCTGAATCCGAACGCGAGAATCTTCACGGTCACGATTTCAAGGTCACGGCAGACGTGCAAGGACTCATTGACAGGAACGGACTTTGCTTCGATTACACGATTCTTAAGAACTTGTTACAGGCATGCTGTAACGAGCTTGACGAAAAAGTATTGTTGCCGACTCGATCTCCATACCTATGGATTGAAGAATCCGACAATGAACCACGCTATAGAATTCATTTCGCCAACGAAAGTATCAGCTTCCTTTCTCGCGACGCGTTGCTGCTGCCTTTGAAGAACATTACCGTGGAAGAACTCGGACACTGGTTTCTTGATCAGCTGTGTGCGAGTGAGGTATTCAGGCGACTTCCTATTCTCGCGCTCCGTTTGTACGTGTCGTCTGGGGTCAGCCAGCGATCTAGCGTCGAATGGCAAGCATCATGAAACTAGCAGTCATTACAGGGTCCAGCGTTGGCATTGGTCTGGCGACCGCGGAGAAATTTCTCGGCGAATCATACGAAGTCATAAATCTTTCTCGACGTAAGTGTCCTATTCAAAGCGTTCGCAACATGCCTTGTGATTTAGGTCATCATAGATTTCTTGATGACTTGCAAAGTGAACTCGGATTAAGTCTTGAACAAGCAGATTCACTTGTGCTAGTTCACAACGCGACGCGCTATGAAAACGACACTGCACTAACGATCCCTTCGCAAACACTACGCGAAGTTTTCGAGGTAAACCTCGTTGGGCCAAATACGCTTAACGGTTTCGTTATACCCTACATGAATTCTGGTTCTGCAATCGTCTTTATTGGGTCAACGTTGTCCGACAAGGCAGTGTCATCCAACTTTTCGTATGTAATCTCGAAACATGCACAAGTTGGTATGATGCGTGCGCTTTGCCAAGATCTCGTAGGTACGGGAATACATACGGCTTGCGTTTGTCCCGGGTTTACTAACACGGAAATGCTACATTCGCATGTCCCCGAATCTGCCATGTCGGAGATACGTGCAATATCGGCGTTCGGTCGATTAATCGAGCCAGAAGAAATTGCCAACGTCGTTTATTGGGTTACACAGAATCCCGTTATCAACGGGAGCATAATTCACGCGAATTTAGGCCAAGTTGAACGATAAGGTATTTTCAATAATTTGTCTTTAACCGTAGGAATGAACGAATGGCTACTAGTACGGCATCTCCGCTGCACGCTTTACGTCGTCAGCGCGTTTTCTTAATTTTAAGCGGAATTTTCCTCGGTACTCTGACAATGCTCAATATTTTGGGCATCAGTCGATTTCTTGACCTTTCGTTCGAAGTATTTGGAGTGGCCATACCGATGACTTTAGCCGTCGGCGTACTACCGTATCCCATTACATTTTTATGTACTGACTTAATTAGTGAACTTTACGGTCGTAGGCGGGCTACGGATGTGGTTTGGGTTGGATTATTACTTAATGCTTGGGTTGTGTTCATCCTTTGGTTGGGTGGAGTGTTGCCGGGATTTGAATCAATTGACCCGTTTACGGGTCAACCTGTCGATGCCGATGGGTCCACTCCCATCTTTTTCGAGGTCCGAACGCTAGCTTACGGTGCTATATACGCTTCGATGATTGCCTATCTCGCGGCCCAGTACTGTGACGTTCGACTTTTTCATTTTTGGAAATGGTTGACTAAGGGTAGACACCTCTGGCTTCGCAACAATGGATCGACACTGGTAAGCCAATTAGTCGACACCACTGCAGTGGTTCTCATGACCTATTTCCTAGCTGATGTTCTTCCGATTGACGAGGCAAAAGCACTGTGGCCACAACTCATGGTGCTTATCACGTCAGGTTACATCTATAAAGTCATTGTAGCGTTGGTCGATACTGTACCGCTTTACCTGCTCACTGCGTGGCTTCGACCTTTCATGGGATTGGAAGATAACGAGGAGATTGATCCCGGTAATTATGCTGTTTCGATGAAGTTTGCGGTAACGGAATTGGAAATCTCTAAAGGTTAAATTCGACAAATTGAACTGATCGCTCTAAAGCACTACGGGCCCAGAAATTTCCGGTGAGCGAGTGTCCGTGCGATGGAAGTCGGTTCGGGGCGTGGTTGGAGGTGGTTTTCGTCCGGGATCGAGGATTTTTGCGAGGATTGGGCGGCGCAGGAGAGCATGGGGGAGGAGTTCGCAGGGTCTTCGGTGTGCGCGCGCGCCGGGCGCGACGGCAGGTATCCGTGCGGGTATGTTCTGGCAGGGCAGGTTCGCGCAGGTGCGGAAATGCTAGCGGTCTGGTGGCCACCCAATGGCATTCGGATTAGCGGAAAGGGATCCTGGTCTTTGAGGATGTCGTGTAACCGGTTGATATACGGAAACATATTCGGTTCTTTTGGGGTTCTTCAAAAAAACACTTGCGTTTCAGCATGAGTTATGGCAATCTACGCTTAGTTAGATTATCTCTGGTGCCAACGTGATGGATTCCCGAATCGAGAACCTGAAGTCGACCATCTTTTGTGGCACGCGGCTGACCCGCCGTCGGATTGCGGACATCCAGAAGACGGTGGAGCTGTTTCCGGCACTGAGCCGCCATGAGCTGGCTGCCACCCTGTGCAGTCATCTGGGCTGGTTCACACCGAAGGGTCGGGATCGACTGGGGTCCTGTCTGCGGATGCTGGAGCAGCTGGAGTCCTGCGGTATCGTGTCGCTGCCGGGCCGAAGCGACCGGGATCGAGAACGGGAACCGGGGGTCGGAGACCGCGGCATACGAGCCGCTCGGATCCGGGTTCCGCCATAGAGTGCGGGTTGCAGGAGCTGATGCCACTGGAACTGGAGATTGTGGCGGAGGGAGAGGTCGTTGAGGAATGGAAGGAACGGATGGACCGGCATCATGAGCTGGGTTACCGGTATCCGTTCGGCTGTTTCCTGCGCTACTGGCTGCGGGATCGTCGAGGTCGCAAGCTGGGCTGTCTGCTGTTTGAGGCGGGCACGCCCCGGCTTCCCTGTTGTGACGCCTGGATTGGCTGGCGGGATCGGGATCGGGCGAAGCGTCTGCAGGGGGTGGTGAACAACTCCTGGTTCCTGATCTTCCCTTGGGTTCGGGTTCCGTATCTGGCCTCGAAGGCCCTGTCGATGGCGGTTCGGCGGCTGCCCGGGGACTGGAAGGAGCGGCACGGCCTGGAGCCGGTACTGGTGGAGATCTTTGTGGATCCGGCGAAGTACCTGGGGACCTGCTACCGTGCGGCCAACTGGCAGTGCATGGGCCGGACGAAGGGACGCAAGGCGAGTGTGTCGGAGGCAGGCAGGACTCCGAAGGACGTTTACCTGTATCCGCTAATGAAAGACTGGAAGCAGGTGCTGCTGACCGGCTCCCGTCGATCCGGACGCCGTTCCCGCAGGCCGCCGGTGGCGGTCTTGGCTCCGGAGGATGCTTTTGTCCGGCTCTGGAGCGGCATCGTCGAGACGCTCGTGGGTGTCGCCAACCGGCACGACCGGCTCTGGCAGCGGCGGCGGCGCGGGCTGAACACGCTGGTGGTCGTGCTGTTCGTTTTCCGGTTGGTGTTCTCGAAGAGACGTCCAGGATATGTGACCACGCTGGCCGAACTGTGGGGGCAGTGCCGGACGATGGGGATCGAACTGCCACAGCCGGCTCCGGTGTCGCCGTCCTCCATCTGCAGTGCCCAGGCCAGGCTTGGACGAGAAGCTGTTCAAGACCTTGCACCAGGCAATCCTCAAGGTGGTCTTCGACGCCGAGGCACGACCCCGGCACGCACGGAAAGTCCGGCCCGACACGGACACCGGCGGTGGCAGGGGCATCGGGTGTTTGCGGTCGATGGAAGATCTCTGAACCTGCCTCGCGGACTGGTGCATGAAGGCTGGCGGACGCCGGTAGACGGTGCCCATTATCCGTAGGGTCTGGTGAGTTGCCTGTATCGGCTGCAGGCCCGACTACCGGTCGACTTCGACCTGCATGCGCATGGAAACGAGCGCGCGGCGGCACTGGCCCACCTGAACGTGCTGTCGGCGAACGATATGGTGGTCTATGACCGGGGGCTACTATTCCTATGAGATGCTGCACGCGCATGCGATCCGGGGACTGCACGCGGTGTTCCGGATGAAACGGAAAACCGGTATCGATGTCGACCGCTTCATCCACGGCGGCCGCCGGGATACGGTCATCGAGGTCGTTCCCCGCCAACGCACGCTGACCCGACTACGCCGAAGGAACCCCGGAGCCGCCTGCGGCCCGCACCGCTTGCGGCTGGTGAAATATGCCGTGGGCGATACCGTCTTCATCCTGGGCACGACCCTGCTGGACCGGGACCAGTATTCCATCGAGCAGCTGCCGGACCTGTATCACGCGAGATGGGGCATCGAGGAACTGTACAAGGTATCCAAACGGCTGATGGAGGTTGAGGACTTTCATGGGCAAAGCGAGCGCGGCGTGAAACAGGAACTGTATGCATGCTTCACCCTGATTGCCATGACCCGGCTGTTCGCCAACCATCGCGAGGATCATGTGAACGGGGGGCTGCCGAACGACGGCAAGCCGCTGATGCAGACGAATTTCAAGCACGGACTTGCGGCGGTGGCGGCCAACATCGAGAGCCTGCTACTGCAGCAGGCATCCGCCCTCCGGGAAACCGTGGCTCGTATTGTCGGCGAGATCGTCCAGTGTCGGCAACGGCTCCGTCCGGGCAGGTCCTATGAGCGGCGATCCCGAAAAACGGTCGGAAAGTGGCAGCGAGGAAGAGGAGCACCGGCATCGGCAACTCGCTAACGGAATAAAAAATCAGCAGATAACCAAGGCCCAAGACCGAATCCTTAACCGAATGGTAAAATTCACTAAACGAATGCCATTGCCCCAGCCCGGGGGCGGTGGGGTCTGCCTGATTACACATAAGTGCCGCCTAACTTCTTATTTTGCATTCTGTTCCGGTAGCACCGATCTCGGGTCGACCTGCTGGGGCGTGTACAGCACAGCCGACGTCTCGTCCGTGGAGTGGCTGCTACTGGAGTGGTATCGCTTGCGCTGGCGTCCTGGCTGCTATTCAAGACCTGGGGGTGCCGGGTCGAAGTCCTGCAGCGCGCCATGACCCTACGCGCGGTGATCTGCCTAGTAACTGGCAGCAATTCCCCGTGAATGAAAAGACCCTGTTATAGCAGGGGTTTGGGGACTTGGAATGCGGTAGTTTTCGCGGACTTTCAGGTTGATTTCGGTATTTGATGCAGTACGGATGGTGCTACCATATGGTCATGGGCATGATGGAGTGCAGGCATGGAAGCGAGAGCGAGCGACTTGCGCAAGATGCGCAAGCACCTGAGTGCGCCGGGGCTGTTGGCCGTGGTGCGCGCGAAATTTGAGAGTTGTGTCAAGAATTTTCTGCAATTTCCAGTGGGAGCGGAGACCCGCCCATATGGGCGGGTCTCCGCTCGGCGCGAAATTTTCAGGCGTTTCATGCCGCCTCCTGCCATGTCTCGGATTCCGGTTCGGATGCGCGAACCACGCCGATCCGGCCATATAGATAACGCTGCCCCGTCAGCCACCGCTCATGGGTCTCCGCCGCAAGTGCCAAGATCAGACGCAGACAGGACTCCGCGTTCGGGAAGATCCGGACGACACGCGTGTGCGCCGACGGAGCTCCTCGTTGTACCGCTCCAGCATGTTCGTGGACTTCATCCGCAGGCGATGTTCCCTGGGCAGCCGATACACCGTCAGCGTCTCCTCGACATGATCCTCGACCCATTCCACGAGCCTGCCAAACCCTTTCTCATCGCCCCAACGGGCTACCCAGGCACCCAGTGCCTCACGAGCCTCCCCGACGTGCTCACAGCCCCACAACCGTTTCAAACCCTCCAGACACGCGGGATCAGCACTCCGGGACAGTTTGTCCCTGGCATTGCGCAGAAAATGGACGCAGCACCGTTGCCACAACGCGGTCGGCAACACTTTCGAGATCGCATGCTTCAATCCCTCATGACGGTCCGAGACCACATACTCGACTCCCCGCAGGCCACGTTCCTTCAGATGCGAGAGGAATTCCGTCCACGACCCCTCGCTTTCCCGGTTCGCCACTTCCACCGCCAGCACCTGACGCCGACCCTCGCCGTCAATCCCGATGGCAATCTGCACTGCCCGGGAACGCACCGAGCCCTCCTCACGCACCTTCTCATACCGGGCATCCAGCAACACATACGGATACGCCTCCTCCAGCCGACGTTCCGCAAACGCCTTCAGGGACGTGTCCAGCTTCGACACCATGGCCGAGATCGTCGCCGGCGAAAACTCGTGACCGCACAGACCCTCCGCCAGTCGGCTCACCCGACGCGTCGAGACCCCCTGCACATACATCTCCGACAGCACCGCCACCAGGGCCTTCTCCGAACGCTGATAGTGCTCGAACACCCGCGTGCTGAACTGGCCGATGCGTTCCTGCGGAACTCTCAGTTCGATCTCGCCCACCTTCATCGTCAGATCGCGCCGGTAGTATCCGGAACGGTAGCCCTGACGCGTCTGCGTCCGCTCGCTCTTGCCCGCTCCCAGAAACTCCGTCATCTCACTCTCCAGAACCTCGTTGAGCGTCTCCTGCACCAGCCGCCTCACAAACTCCTCATCGTCCGCCAGATGATGGCATGCCGACTTCTTCGTGGCATTGTGCGTATAATCTTTCCGAATCATTTCTTGCTCCTTTTCAATAAATTGTGTCATGAATGATTTGCGCCTGGATGCGGGATTGCGTCCAGGCATCTCCACATTCCCGATGAAACATCAGATTCTAACCATTCGTCTGTCGTTACAGTCCGTTTTTCGTTTTTGCAGACAAATTTATACACAACCATTTTGAGCGGATCAAGGAGCCGGGTCGGAGCTGCCGTCACACGCTGACGGACAACCTGATGTGCGGTCTGGTGCTGTTTGCGTTTAAGTATCCGTCGATGCTGCAGTTCGATGAGCAGCACCGCGCGCGGGGCAGCGGCGGATCCGGTGTTGCAGCATAATCTGGCACGTTTGTATGGGGTGGCGACGGTTCCGTCGGACAGCAGTCTGCGTCGGCGGCTGGACCGGGTTTCGCCGTTGGCGTTGCAGCGGGTGTTCGGTCGGGTCTTCGAAGTGGCGCGTCGGCACAAGGCCCTGATGGGTTTCCAGGCGTTGGGCGGGCATTATCTGCTGGCCGTGGACGGCACCGGGCAGTTTGCCTCGGAGCGGGTGCATTGCGAGACCTGTTGCGTGAAGCGGCACCGCGATGGTCGCATGACGTACTACCACCAGCTGTTAGCGGCGGTGTTGGTGTATCCGTCGCAGTCGGTCGTCGTGCCGCTGGCACCGGAACCGATTCTGAAATCCGATGGGGTGACCAAGAACGACTGCGAACAGCGGGCGGCGAGCCGCCTATTGCCGGCGGTACGGCGTGCGTATCCGCACCTGAAGATGGTGGTGTTGCAGGATGCGCTGGCGGCGACCGGGCCGTATCTGCAGCAGTGCCGGGAGTTGAATATGCGCTATCTGATCGTGGTCCAGCCGGGCTCGCATGCGTACCTGTTCGACGGGATCGGTGCGGGTGCCGCGGGCGAGTGGTTCGCGGACGATAGCGAGGCGGGTCAAGCATGCGATCGGCAGCTGCGGCTAGTATCGGACGTGCCGCTCAACCACACCCACCGGGACACGGTACGCGTGACGGTTTTGCAAGTGCGGGAGACGGCCCGCCCAAGGGTCGCACCGCGGGGCGGACGCGGACATGGGTCACGGACGACCTGCCGCTGACCCGAGCCACCGCGGCCGAGGAGCACGCCTGTGCACGCAGTCGCTGGAAGATCGAGAACGAGACCTTTAACACGCTGAAGAACCAGGGCTACGAGTTGGAGCACAACTTCGGACACGGGCACCAGCATCTGGCCACCGTGCTGATGCTACTGATACTGCTGGCGTTCCTGATCGATCAGTTGCAGGAATTGTGTTGCCCGCTGTTCCAAGCCGCACTAGCGAAGGCCGGACCCCGGTACGCGCTGTGGGAACGGTTGCGCTCGCACCTGACCCTCATGCCGTTCCCCGGCTGGCGCGAATTCTATCTGTTCACCAAGCAGCCGTCGCATTTCGTTATACCCGCTTTCGATACTTCCTGAACCCGCACTGGGACCGCCTGCCAGGCAATGACATCCGAACGGACGGCTGAGGGACACCGCTCGAACGGCGGGAGACCCGCGTCCGCGTGGACCGCACGGGATGTAATGTTCCTTCACGAGAGACTGAAAAGGCCCAATTCAGAGGGGCAAGACCCGCTTCGCAGCACCGCGGTCGTCCGAGCACCCTGAGCAAAGACCCAAATTCTGTTCACGGGGAATTTCTGAGTAACTGGCCGCACTCATCCGCCTGGGACGTGACACTCTGGAACTGCCCGTCGAGATGATGTCCACCGACATCGAACTCACCGCACTGTGGGACTTGGCCCTGGACAACCCGCGTAGCCCTCCCCCATCGAAAATCCCGTAGACCCCGTCAAAACCGGCAGTTCACAACTCGCTGGAAATCTCTGGATAAAGACACTATTCTGAATACGAAAAGGGTTGCGAAAGCAACCCTTTTCTGAAGAAACAAGCTGATTAACTACATCATGCCGCCCATGTCTGGCATTCCGCCTCCGCCGGGATGTGCTGCGGGAGGTGGGTCTTCGGGCATCTCGGCGACCATAGCTTCGGTGGTAACCATCAAGCCTGCGACCGATGCTGCAGCTTGCAAGGCAGTCCGCACAACTTTCGCTGGGTCTGGGATACCGAGTTCAATCATGTCGCCATATTCGCCCGTGGAACCATCGTAACCATGATTACCTTCGAGAGAGCGTACTTTCTCAACAACAACCGCAGGTTCGTCACCAGAGTTTGCAGCTATTTGGTGCAAAGGTGCCTTCATTGCTCGAAGTGCGATCTGAATACCAACATCCTGGTCGTCATTCGCGCCCTTCAAATCATTAAGCGCATCTCGCGTTCGAATCAATGCAACGCCACCACCAGCAACGATGCCTTCCTCAACTGCTGCACGAGTTGAATGTAACGCATCCTCGACGCGGGCCTTCTTCTCTTTCATTTCGATTTCGGTAGGTGCACCAACCTTGATTACAGCAACCCCTCCAGCTAATTTTGCCAGTCGTTCTTGAAGTTTTTCGCGATCGTAATCGGATGTAGTCTCTTCAATCTCTTGATGGATTTGATTGATGCGTCCAGTGATCTTGCTCTTTTCGCCGGCTCCATCGACGATAGTGGTATTTTCCTTGCTACTGGAAATGCGTTTAGCCGTTCCTAAATGCTCCAAAGTTGCACCTTCCAGCGTTAGGCCGACTTCCTCGGAGATCATCGTGGCATCCGTAAGCGTCGCAATGTCCTGAAGCATTGCTTTTCGGCGATCGCCAAAGCCAGGTGCTTTTGAAGCAGAAATTTTCACGATTCCTCGCATATTATTGACGACCAGCGTTGCTAGGGCTTCGCCCTCTATGTCCTCTGCGATTACCATCAAGGACTTGCCGGCCTTTGCAACGTTTTCGAGTATGGGTAGAAGATCACGTATATTTGAGATCTTCTTGTCGCAGAGCAAGATATATGGCTCCTCTAAGTCAGCAGACATTGAATCCTGGTTGTTAATGAAATACGGGGAGAGGTATCCGCGATCGAACTGCATACCCTCCACGACATCAAGCTCGTTATCAAGGCCGCTGCCTTCTTCGACAGTGATGACACCTTCTTTGCCAACTTTGTCCATCGCGTCGGCGATGATTTCACCGATAGCAGTGTCGCTATTGGCGGAAATCGTTCCCACTTGTGCAATGGATTTGGAGTCTTCACAAGGGGTCGACATTTTTTCTATTTCAGCAACGGCTGATGATACTGCTTTGTCGATACCACGCTTGAGGTCCATGGGATTCATGCCGGCTGCAACGGCTTTCAAGCCTTCTACAAGAATCGATTGTGCGAGAACCGTAGCGGTGGTGGTACCGTCTCCTGCTTCGTCCGAAGTTTGGCTGGCTACTTCTTTGACCATTTGTGCACCCATGTTTTCGAACTTGTCTTTCAGTTCTATTTCCTTGGCGACAGAGACGCCGTCCTTGGTAACCGTCGGTGCACCGAACGATTTATCAAGGATGACATTCCGTCCTTTGGGCCCCAGCGTGACCTTCACGGCATTTGCGAGAACGTTCACACCGTTAATTAAACGGCCGCGAGCCTCGTCAGAAAATTTTACGTCTTTAGCACTCATTGAGTTATTCCCTTTGCTAAATCTGATTAGTCTTCAAGAACACCGAAGATGTCGTTTTCGGAGAGGATCAAGAGTTCCTCATCGTCGACCTTCACAGTGTTGCCCCCATACTGGCTAAAGATGATCTTGTCGCCGACTTTGACATCAAGTGCGCGAATATCACCGTTGTCCAGTATCTTCCCAGGACCTGTAGCGAGAATTTCTCCTTGGGACGGCTTCTCAGAAGCCGAGTCGGGGAGAACAATACCGCCAGCAGACATGGTTTTTTCTTCCAAACGTCGCACGACCACCCGATCGTGCAGAGGACGAATTTGCATGTATACCTCCTATAGAAATGATTTACACTACCAGCATTAGCACTCTCATGATGAGAGTGCTAATCGGTGCATACATGATATGTACAACTTTCCAAATTTCAACCCTTCCAGATCATTTTTGCGAATTTCGAGGATGGAGAGACAAGGTAGTGTAACCATGCTATGGCTAGGGAGCGTTGACATTATGTTGTTGTATGATGGTCTGATTCACTCGACAAGAGGTCAGGCATGCAACGTACGCGAGCTATGGGACCTGTTTCCGAAGTCCCGCGGCAATGTCCGATGGGGTCATCAGCGGGTGCTGGACGGCATCTCGGTGAAGGTGCATGCGGATGGGACGGGCGGTCTACAAAAAACGGTCCGCCAAGCATCAGCAGCTCGCGCGGAGGGCTGACGACCAAGATTCATCTGCTGGCGTTAGACGACCGTCGGGCGTGGAGTTTCTCGCGGTCCGCCGGCAGTCTGCGCCATAGAAAAATTCGATACATTTTTTAGGATGGATAGTTTATAAACAATGCAGGATAGAAATTCTATACTTTATTAATGCGTATTTTAGGTAATCCTTCCTACTAAAGAGTGTTCCTATGTTTCTACGGCGCAGACTGCCATGAGATCCACAACAGACGGAAACCTCCGTCAGTAGCACCCGCATCGCATCCCACAGCAGGTTCATGTCCGTCAGGTAATGAATGTCCGTCTCCAGTAATTTCCAGTGAGCAAATGTCTGGGTACTGACATTTTGCTCAAGAGATGGGTAAGTATTTCATTGATGCAACTTAATTTCTTACTTTAGTTTGATGACGTGTCCAAATTTGCACAGCCTGAAAAATAACAAAAGTTCACGAAAACCATGGACCGAAAACAGCCGAAAGTCCTATTAAAACCGGCAGTTTACAACTCGCTGGAAATTACTGGTACGTCCCCACCACGAACGAGTCCACCCGACCGTCCAAGACGGCGGTGCCAGGATGCTTTCCCGCCATCGCATGGACCTCCCGCACCAGCAGCAGCACATTCAACTCCCGCAGCAACGCCGGCGTCATCCAGCGACACGTTGTCCTGCAACGTGCGAACCGAGTAGGTCCAATCCAATCATCGAGAAACCCATGCTGAAGCATCTATCGAACCACCCTGGTGATGGTTCACTAACTCCCTAGACGGTCGTAGTCGCAGTTCAATCCCTGCTTGAGTACCGCCATCACCAGAACCCGCCACAGCGTCCATCCCCGGCCGACCCTTCTCCGGATCCCGACCCGCCGTCACGTGGCGGCGCAGTAACTCCTCCAACTCCTTTCGACACGACACGTACGGGTGCTGCAAACCCAACAGCAAGGCCAGAATGTCATCCCCACGATTTCACGCCGATCTTGATCTCACCGATTGGCGTCTCGTCCAACCGCAGGTCGTGCTCGAACCGTCTCATGATCGGTGCCGGGCGTATTGCTGGCGAAGATTCGCACCGACCCCCCCCCCCCCCCCCCCGAAACCCTCAAAAATGCCCATTTCAACGCCTCCAACGGCAATCTTCACCCGCAGAATGTTTAGCTCAAAACACCTTCCAATGCTGCAATCGTCAACGCTTTGATAGAATCGTCAGGGTTTCCTCACAGACACTAGCTATTGGTACGGCAGCAATTTCCCGTATAGTTTTAATTTGGGCTTGGTGTCGGTCTCTCCGCGTTTGGATACAGGAGATTAGCATTTTCAGGCGTTCCACACGGCATCTCGCCGTGCGTTGAGACGGGTTCCGGGCACCGATATTGTCTCCATTATTGCGAGACCCAATCCGGAACATCCAGATTGATAGCGGAATTTGGGCTATATGGGACACATGGCTGTATCCAACAAAATGAGAGATGCGCTACCTTGCTTGTATATCTACAGCCTATTGATGAGGCATAAGCATGGTTAAAGGAGACCGATAGATATGGGAACCTCTATTTACCTACAGGCTTATTATTATCTGAAAGAAATAATTATTAAAAATCAAATATTTATATAGGGAATGATTCGTTAAAATAGCAATAAATAGAGGTGTCCATATGTACCTCCTGTGGTTATCGATATTCTATATTTGGGCTAAATCCCAAGTTGTCTTCTTGTTCGTTGCCATTTATTCAAAATGTATTGCGACTACGAACACAAACATGGAAAAGATAGCACGAATTTACTACAAATACACTTAATTACTCATTGATTCAAGTAGTTCTGTGACAGCCCCCTAAAGCGATCAATACAATGCAACGGCAGAAGTCGAAAACGAGAGATGGATGGGAATTAACTGCTATCAGAAACGACGACCACCGACATTCCCTTAATGTAAATGTAGTTGGCGATGTGAAATGGAGGAAGCGTTAGGTGATTATTATTGAAGGCTTCTGCAATAGTTCCTGTGATGCTCTCATTAAACTTGACCGCACTCTACTTCCAACTCATGCATAGTATCGTCAATATGCTGCCAATCGTCTGCGACGTAAAGCACTGGCTGCATATGTGTGATGTCAAAATCTTGATAGACACAGTCGATAGTAAGCCGCTTTTTTTCAAAGCCACTCGTGAGGCGAGATTCTTTCGCTGACGAAAGCAACCCAGCACCGAAAATCTTGCCACTTTTCCCAATTAGGCCATATTCAACGGTCCACCAATGAAACCGTGCCACCATGGTTGCTGGTGAAGGCGTAGTGCATCGCCTGCGTTCTCGCAGTTGATTCAACTTCCATTCGATCTCTTGTATTTCTTTAGAGTTGCTCGTGTCCGATGTTGCCATGAGGTCGGCGTGTCGCTTTTGATTTCGATAGATGTCAGTATCGAGATCGGTTAATTCGGCTTTTGCACCTATGGTCCCAAGTCGTTTAAGAAAGTTTCGATAATCAGGGTTGACAAGCATAGGTAGATGCCCGGCGGCTTCGTGAATGATGTCTGGTGCCGGTGTGTAGTCAAGTTGCAAGTGGGACCGTATAAACCGCGTTACGGGCAACGCGCAATTGGCCTGAAATCGCATGAATGAAGTTGGTGGAATGAATCCATCAACAGTCACCACCTTCCAGTCGAATTTTTCTAAGGCAGCATTCATCTCTTCAAGGTTTGGAATGGTGTAAGGATTCAAGCCGACGGATGCGAATGAGTTTTGGTACTCAACAGCCGTTCGACCGACTAGTGTTTGTTGTAGCTGGTCCATCGCTAACCGCCATGTCTCTTGATCGCTGGATGTGTAACGGCCGTAATCCTGATCTACACAGAAATTGTCTATATCCCTTAACAATAGATCTACCTGTTGCATTTCCGTCGAGCGTACTTGACCGCTCGAGTCATCTACTAGAGTCATCTACTATCTATCCTTGGGTCACTTTTTCAGTACACCTACGGCGTTCTTATCCCGTTAGCAGTACACTTGTCCAAATATAAGCTTGTTTGTTTCAATTGCAACTATTAATTTCGGTGCTTTCAAAGGCCAGCAATTCCCGGTATAGCCTAAACTCCGCTATTAGTCTGGACTTTCTGGATTGGGTTTCGCAATCATGGAGGCAATATCGGTACTCGGAACCCGTCTCAATGCACGACGAAATGCTGTGTGGAACGCCTGAAAACGCCGATTTCCCGTACCAAAACACGGAAAGACCGACACCAAGTCTAAATTAAAACTATACGGGAATTGCTGCGCAAGTACCTGAGTGCGCCGGGGCTGTTGGCCTTGGGTGCGCGAACGTTTCGAGCGGATCAAGGAGACGGATCCGGTGTTGTAGCGTAATCTGGAGCATTGGTACGGGGTGACGTCGGCACCGTCGGACAGCAGTCTGCGTCGGCAGCTGGACCGGGTGCCTCCGGTGGCGTTGCAGCGGGTGCAGCGGCGGCAGTGTTTGGTCGGGTCTTCGAGCAAATGTCTGGATACTGGCAGTGTGTTCAAGAGATGGGTGAGCATTTCTTTGATTCAACTTAATTTCCCCACTCCAGTTTGATGACATGCCCCAATTTATACAGCCCGGAAAGTGACAAAAGTTCGCGAAAATCATGGGACGAAAACAACCGAAAGCCCTATTAAAACCAGCAGTTCACAACTCGCTGGAAATTACTGGGTGCCGCTCGAACGAACGGCGGGAGCGCACGCGTCCGCGTGGGCCACACAGAACGCAACGTCCCTTCACGGGGGGGGGGGGGGGGGGAAGCCGAATTGAATTCAGAGGGTCAAGACCCGCTTCGCGGCACGTCGCAACACCTCGGTCGTTCGAGCACCGTGAGCAAAGACCCCAATTCCGTTCACGGAAAATTTCTAGTTTTATGGCCATGTTTCTTCCGGTCGGGTAGTTCAGATTATTACGAGTTGGGCATTCGATGAGAAGGTTGCCAATTCTTCCGCTCATGCACATTCTAGCCTGTAACAGTTAAACTGAATTCTGGAGTGCCCTAACAGTGAAGTGTAGAACGGTATTTCGCACTGTACTGGAATTCAAGCATACTAATACGCTACGGTAATCTTTCGATATTGGGATAGACAATGAGCAAGCAAGAAGAGCAGAATAAAGTGAATTTTGAAGTCGCTTTAGGAGAGCTCGAAGAACTTGTGCGGACGATGGAGGCGGGAGACTTAACTCTTGAGGAGTCGCTGAATGCGTTCGAAAAAGGAATTCAGTTGACACGCCAATGTAAATCGGCCTTAGAAAAAGCACAGCTTCGCGTTACTAAGCTGATGCCGGACGAATCCGAACAGACCTGGGAGGAGGAATCCAGTACTTAGCAACAGTGTATTAAGCTACCGTATTAAGAATACCATTAATTCAACGAAGTAATATTCAGAATCAAAATCAGCGATTCTATGCTTACGCTTGCTTCAATAAAAGAGGCGATTGAAAATACACTTGACAACGAGCTACCTAAAGGATCCTCGTTGGTACCGAAGCTTGTAGAAGCGATCCGCTATGCTACGCTCTGCGGAGGGAAAAGGATACGTTCGAGTCTTTTGTGCGCTGTCGGAGTTTCACTTGGTGCTCGTTTAGAGCAATGCCTTCCAGGTGCCGTTGCCGTTGAATGTATCCACGCCTATTCACTAGTTCATGACGATCTTCCATCTCTTGATGATGATGATTGGCGGCGTGGACGCCTGAGTTGCCATAAAGCGTTCGGTGAATCTATTGCGATCTTAGTTGGCGATGCGTTGCAAACACTAGCTTTCGATATTCTTTCGCGGTCGAACAAACTTAGTGACCGTCAGAAGGTTTTTTCTGTGCAGTCGCTTGCGCATGCTGCGGGATGGCACCACATGATTGGCGGACAGGTGCTGGATCTTGATTCGAAAGCTAACACAACAAGGACGATTCAAGAACTTGAAATCATGCACTCGGCTAAGACCGGTGCGCTATTTTGTGCATCCGTGGAATTAGGCCTAATCGCCGCTGGTTATATGGACCGACGCGACACGAAATTTCAAAATATCAGTAAGTTCGGAAAGTCACTTGGACTTGCGTTTCAGATTGTCGATGACATTCTGGATGCAACGCAGCCCACGGAAGTATTGGGTAAACCGGCAGGTTCTGATGATCGGTTGGGTAAACGAACTGTAGTTCATATATTGGGAATGAACCAAGCCCGTTCGCGTGTAAAGCAACTAAGCGAACAGTCGCGGTCGTTGCTGGTGCTGGAGAAAATTTCTGATGCGCTTGTCGCGGAATTCGTTGACCTCGTTGCTGATCGTGTAAATTGACTGAAAATGTTACTGCTACCCATCACACTGACGCGACAACGCGTCAAACCCAGCACCTTCGATTAGAGACCATAAACCAGTATCATTGTCAAACCTGACTACGCCAAGCTGCTCTAGCCTGAATAGTTCGCTGTTAACATACCAAATGCCCACTGGATAGTTTTGGGATCGTAAGTAGCTGGTGATATCTCCCGGGAATATCCACTCCTTATCGGATAAGGCAAGGGAAACGAGCGCATCGTAAATCATGCGTGTCATTCGGCGCGCTTCGCTCAAGAGAGAATCTCGCGGGTTTATTGATTGAGTGGAGTTAGCGAACGACTGCGCACTGTACGCTAGTATAAAGTGAATTATAAGGGACTTATATACCTAATTACCCGGGGATTTATATACGGGCACCTCTATTTATTGCTGTTTTGACAAATTGTTAGGCTCTTATGTATCCACTTGTGTATAGTTTGCCAAATGAGGTGCAAGGAAGTCTGCCTCCATCGATTCTTCAAGTTTGAATTCCGATCTCATCAACCAGCGCATGTAGTGGTCCAGGTAGCGTGTAGAGACACCGCGGTGGTGTGATGGTTCAGCCATCGCTTCATGGTCATATGACGCTGGTTAACGGTGTTGAGATGCCAACTCCCGCAGCGAAGTTCACGTCGGCTGACGCGAACCACTTCCTAGTGAATGTTCAGACTCCGGCTTGCCATTTCGTAGCTGGGATGTCCATCGGTGACACACACGCAATCTTCGGCCAGCCCTTCCGACATTGCCGGAGCGATGTCCGTCCCCGCCGTCGACGGGAGGGCTTCCATATCAGTCGGCCCGCCGCGAGATGCTGCCGTCAAGACGGGCTGCTGGTCCGGCACCAGACCCCCGGCGTCCGCGATTTCCTCCTCGCTCGCGCGGAAGGCGACGCTCTGTTAATGAACGGTCTCCCTTGCAACTCCCCAGAAAATAGGTCTCGTCCATCTCCACGATGCCTTTGAGTCTTGAGCCTTTCTGCTGCTTGCCAAGCAAGCGATGCCGCCACAAGAATGCGGTTCGGCAAGCGATCCCGCATCGCTCGGCCGACTGATGCAGCGTCAGCCGATCTCGCAAACACCCTTCGAATACCGACCACTTCGACTTGTGCCTCAAGCCAGCAAGATGGGTCCCGGTCAGCGCGTGAAAGGTTCGTCCGCAAGATTCCGAACGGCAACGAAATCGACACAAGCCTGCCGACTTCCCGTAACGCACCACCCCTGAGGAACCGCAATGCGTACATACTCGCAATCGGTCCAACTCTGCTTCCCGTTGACGAACTGGTTCGGGTAGTTCGTCACTCTTGACCGATTTCTGAACTCCGAGCATCAGTCTCTGCTTCTGCGCTGAGGTCAGCCTAGGAATCTAGTTTAGCATCTCCTTGAATTTGCGGGGACTCATTGGTCTTCCTCAACCCATTGAACTATCGCATATTCATATTATAGCTGCTTGTTAGTCACTCCCAACATAAAACTACATAAGAGCTAATTGTTATATATAACTTATTGATTTTTAAGAATTATTCTTTATGGTAATAGAGGTCCGGTAGATTTAATAGAGGTGTCTATACGATAGTGTGACTGAGTGCGGATCGAGAATTGGCATTGATGGCATTATCGCTACAAAGATCATCTGGCGGGTACCATCTATCGGAGTTCCTTGAGCAGCAACGGCAATTCTACAACGTCGCGTTGCAAGAACGCATCGACTGCTATCACAAGACAGGCGAGACCATCCATTTCCATGATCAGTACCCATTGCTGACCGAGATACGCTTCTTCGATCTGGACTGCGCGAAATTTCACACGGGCATGCAACGCTCAGCCTTGAATCGGTTGCATAAATCTTATCAATGGTTTTTCCAACACGGCGGGTTCCCGTGGTTCAAATCGAAGGGCAGGGGCATACGATCCTTCGGCGTGGCGGTGAAGCACCGCGCAGTGCTTTCGGATGGAGCATGTATCTCGAAGCATGAGCACAACCATCCCCGGAGGAGGTGGTTGCAGCGCAAACTATCGCGTTGCGTCAAGGGATCGAATAATCGTACCGAAGTCAAGCGGTCATTGGCGTGGCATGCCACGGACTTGACGTCCGCAACCAGGGACCCTCATCTGCGCCAGCTCACGAAGGCCATCGTGAGAAATCACGGGAAGTGGATCGCGGTCGAGGATGTGCGGATCAAGCATCTAACGAAGTCTTCCCAAGGGACGACGGAGCAACCCGGTAAGCACGTAAAGCCGAAAGCCGATGGGTGAGGTTCGCTATTTTGCAATGAAGCACGTTTGGGGCTGAAGCGATTGCTACAATCCTTAATTGTAATTTGGCAAGTTATTCTTTATTCTGAGGCACGAATCGTCTCAGCGAAAGAAATACTAAGAATAACGGTTTGCTATGTTCGGTGGTGGCAGTATCGTTCTTATTATTCAATGAATATCCTAGTGAAGTCGTAGATACTACGGCCTCTACAGTTAAACGTATCGAACTGGTATAAGGGGCTACCAACAAAAAAGCAATTTGGGTGTAAAATCCGCTGTACTTTGGGTTGAAGTTCCTCAGGAGGGCGACGTATAGACGAATAGTGGCAGAATTTTGTAATTCCGATTCATTGGGGGCGATTTGGCTTCGACGACGGATGCGGAATCCTAGGTGCATGTCGAGAGGGTAGTGACTCTCGTAAATCAATTGCTGCAACTTCTTATAGTTGCCAACGACAATAATTACGCACTAGCAGCTTAAGCCTGCTAATCTTGATGTTTTGGTTACCCGTGTTGAAACATCGAGAGCGCGTTCACGGGTTCGCGTACGATACTTGTTTCCGGGTCGGACGTTAAAAGAAGGAAACTCGCAGGATTACACCCTGTTCGTCGGGTCGCAATCTCGCTAAATCAATAGACGTAACTATGCATGTAGAGCTGAAGATGATGGTCTGACGGACGCGGGTTCGACTCCCGCCGCCTCCACCAATGCTTAAGATTTCAGTCATACCCAATATAATTGCAAGCATACTGAGCAAGCGGGCTTTGTATATTTCGAACAAACCTCGGTATGTTTTGGTGACAACACGCGTCAGTTTCTAGGTACATAGATAATAGGACTCCCTCTTCATGTTTTTGTGAGGTTGAGCGGGCCTGTAACCTCACTCATATATCCTTGCATTGATCCACATAATACAATTCCAGGTACTACAAACGAATCTAGGGAGGCAATCTCTTGCGAATAGCAGTATTCGGTGGTGATGGGTTTGTCGGTTGGCCTACGTGCCTCCATTTATCCAATCGCGACCATGACGTTACAATCGTTGACAACCTAAGTCGCAGACGCATAGACACTGAGCTTGGGGTCCAATCTTTGACGCCTATGGACTCAATCCAAGAGCGGCTTCGCATTTGGGAGCAGGTCTCAGGTAAACGCATCGGTTTTGAGCTGCTTGACGTAGCAACCGAATACGAGCGGGTGAAACGATGGCTTGAACATTGGCGTCCAGATGCAATCATTCATCTTGCTCAGCAACGGGCTGCCCCGTATTCGATGAAAAGCGATCGACTAAAGTCATACACGGTAAATAATAATGTCAATGCCACGCACAACTTGCTTAACGCGCTGGTTGAGATTCGTCTTGATGCCCACGTTGTACATCTGGGCACGATGGGGGTGTACGGTTATGACAATGTTGGTGCAACTATCCCGGAAGGGTATCTCACGGTTACTATCAAAGACGACGAAGGCAATTCACACGATCATGAAATCCTTTATCCTGCCAATCCGGGCAGCGTATATCACATGACGAAGTGCCTGGACCAAATACTGTTCGTTTTTTATTCGCGAAATGATGGATGTCGGATTACTGATCTTCATCAGGGAATTGTTTGGGGTACGCACACTGATCAAACTCGTCGTCATATCCAGCTGATCAATCGATTCGATTATGATGGTGACTACGGTACGGTACTTAATCGTTTCTTAATTCAAGCAGCCGTAGGGCATCCATTAACGGTACATGGAACTGGTGGACAGACGCGGGCATTCATCAATATCCAAGACTCAGTTCGATGTATAGAACTGGCACTAGTGAATCCGCCGGAAAGAGACGATCGGCCGAAAATCTTCAATCAAATGACGGAAACTCATCGCATCCGCGATCTTGCCAACATCGTATCTGAGGTGACGGGTGCCGAAGTCACGTATGTTACCAATCCTCGCAAAGAATCTAATGAAAACGAGCTGCAAGTTTCAAACAAACAGTTCCTTGAACTGGGGTTGAAGCCGATCCTACTTAGGACAGGATTAATGGAGGAACTTCTTGATGTGGCGGCGAAATATGCCCAGCGGATTGATCTAAAGCGTATCCCATCTACATCGATGTGGACGCAAGAAATCGCGAGTGTTCCACCTCAGATTAAGGATTTTCAAAAGGCTTCGCAACCGTCGCACCATAAAGTTTGCAACGCGTGAAAGTTTGCAACGCGTGAAAGTTTGCAACGCGTGAGCTTTGCATACGTCAGTCTAGTCACAAACAGCGATTACGTACTTGGGGCTCTGGCTCTTGCTAAATCCCTAAAGCAAGTACGAAGCGAATATCCATTAATCGTTCTCTCGACGTATCAGGTTGCGAATAATGTCGATGTGCTCGAACGGGAAGGCTGTATTGTTCAAGAAGTTAGTCGACCGGAGCTATCGGATGCATTCCGAGAACGCCATTCTCGCTCCGCACAACATATCGCGGCACCTTTCACAAAAGGTCACAAACCAACGTTTCATGACCCGCTCGACAATTTCTGCAAGCTGCGATTATGGGAATTGGAACAGTATGATCGCGTAGTGTTTCTAGATGCCGATGTCATTGTTGTTCGCAACATTGATAAACTTTTCGGATACCCGGAATTTTCAGCGGCTCCCAACCTCTATGAGACGCTTAAAGATATGCATCGATTAAATTCAGGAGTGTTTGTTGCTCAACCCTCTCGGTATACGTATGACAAGATGATCGAACGTTTGGATCAACGGGACACATTTTGGAGGCGTACCGATCAAACGTTTTTAGAGTCTTTTTTCCCGGATTGGCATGGTCTCCCTTATGTTTTTAATGCACTCCAGTATATCTATTTTAATTTGCCCGCTTTATGGCATTGGCCGTCTATCCGCGTGGTGCATTATCAGTACGAAAAACCGTGGGAGCCTATCCATCCGAAAGCCGACCAGCTACAACCATTGATTGATTTGTGGTATAATATGTTAGATGGGAAGCCCATTCCGGATGAGCTACTAGCACATGTCAAAGTATGCGAGTAACCATTACGGGAGCAACTGGCATCGTAGGACAGTTTGTGGTTAACCGCATGTTGCGAGATGGACACCATGTGGTCGCAGTTGAACGAATGCAAAAGAAATCGAATATTCAGTTTACACAATCAGAACTGCTTGTTCGAATGCAAGGAGATCTAGACAACCCTCAGACTTTTGAACCAACTCTTGCAGATTCTGATGCCTTAGTGCATACGGCGTTCGCACACGAATCAAATCGTTATCGAGGTGGAGAAGGGAACGACCCGGTTGCGTTTTGGCGAACCAACTTGTTCGGCACTCTCCACCTTTTGGAAATAGCTCAAACCGCCGGAGTGAAGCGTACGGTACTCTTTTCCAGCCGTTCGGTCTTCGATGGATATGCAATGACTTCAGCTCGAGTAACGGGTATCGGTGACGAAGCTGAACTCAGACCGACAACTCATTATGGATCATTAAAAGCGGCTCAGGAATCGCTCGTTCCGCTTTACGGTTCGATCGGAGCTTGCGTACTGCGTCCCACTGGAATTTATGGCGTGACAAGTTGCGTGCAGAGTAACAAATGGTGGGACATCGCACGGAAATCTTTAGCGGGTGATCATCATTGGTCGCATCAGGCGCACACCGAAGTGCATGGCGAGGATGTAGCGGATGCTGTTGAAAAACTACTTACCAAGCCAGCGACTGACGTGATTGGTAAGAGTTTCAACTGTTCTGATATCGCGATTTCGGAGCATTTCTTGAAGCGGGCGTTCAATGAATTCTTTACAACTGGCAGTGTAAATACTTCCGACCTAGACCAGACGAAAGAAATGCCTCCCCGAAACCCAATGTCTTGCCATTCTTTAAATCGACTTGGCTGGAGACCTGGCCGATGGGGACGCCTCGATTCAACAATTGTTGAGTTGGGTAAAGTTGTTTTAATGAGTTAGCTGATTTCATCATCCGGCTAACTGCTTCTAGACGGCCAGCAATTCCCCGTATAGCCTAAACTCCGCTATTAGTCTGGACTTTCTGGATGGGGTTTCGCGATAATGGAGGCAGTATCGGTACCCGGAACCCGTCTCAATGCACAACGAAATGTTGTGTGGAACGCGATCTGAAGAGATGTCGAATACGGCACGAGATTTTCCTGAAAGAAGATGGCCCGGCTAATCCCATAGGAACGGTTCGAGCAGTACATCGAGAGTCATTGCTTGAAGGCGGATCGCAGTCGAGGGTCGCACTCGCTAGGCGTGGTGTGGCGGTTTGCAGGATTGAGGTTGGCGGAGTTACTGCCGGACGAGACGACGACGATACAGGACCGTTCTTCATGTGCTGGAGAAGCACGTCTCGGAGAGGAGTTGTTCGAGGTGGCCCATGCGCATCTGGCTTCGTGCGGTTATCGGTCGAGGACGATCGTAGATGAAGCAGTGCTGGCAGTGGTGTTTTGGTACGCAGGCACATGCCAGACGACACGAGATCAATGCTTTGGCAGGAGTGCCCCACGAAGGGACCGCGAAGCCGTGCGGGTGGATTGGCGATTCACGACCGCCGACGCGCGGATCAAACTGAAATCACTTTACCCATCAATACAAAAGTGATGGTCTACTAGGGGCCTGCGTCGCAGGAAGTCTTTAGCCCTTATTTCTCATAATGAATGGCCTTGGTACGATTTATGTGCGTTTAAGTTGTTGATACAACGAAGCCGATTGGGCTTTGCCGGGGGAAAGGGTATTGCGGCGGGGTGCGTTCGGACGGATTAGTGCGTCGGATGGCGAAAGGGGTGCGTCCGGGCTGGATGGAAGCGGGACGCGGTTGGTGCTGAGCGCGATGCTTGCGGAAGAGGTGCAGATTTTTGGAATGCGCCCCGGCCCGTTTCGCGGACTGCTGCAGACCCGCGCGAAAAGCGGCGCATCCCGTCAAAACGTCATTTTTGACTTGATTATGAGAAATCTGGGTTAGAACATTTTTAAGATGGGTAACCCAAAACTGACTTAGAATGGAAGTTATATACCCCATGAGCGTATATTTTAGAAAATATATCCTACTAAAGAATGCTGCCACATTACTACGAAGCAGACTCCTAATGCTGCCTTTTCGTGACTCGCGTCCAGTGAGAATTGTTGTACACCATGCTAAGTACACAAGTTACTGCAGCAATTCCCGCTTCCTGTGGAAAAGCAGTGCCTGCAAGTTTTGAGTGGCTGTCCCTGGATGTTTTCCATCCGTTGGGATCGTTTCGGGCCCTTGTTCAGCCTGCCCCAGCTGCGTTTTGGCTGCGTTGGGCCGCGGGGTTTTGTGCGGGCCAAGGCATGCCCGGTTCGCATGTCGACGGATCTCGGAGGGGTGCCCGCGATCAGGAGGCGCAGGACGCGTTGCACTACGGCGGACGGAAACCAGAATCGGGTCGTCCGAAACTGCGGTCAGGTTCCGCACCAGCGAGGGCTTCGTACAACTGTTCCCAGCTGTGGAGGATCAGGAGCCAGATCGCACCGCGCATCTTTTCCCACAGGGATGCATAACTGCTCTGCCGACGTTGGGCGGCTTGGAAGCGTGGGCAGCACAACTGCTGGATCTGGTCCATCAGAAACGCCAGCATCATCAGGGTCGCCAGCGTATTCGCAAGGTACTGGTGACCGTGACCGTAGTTGTGTTCCAGACCGTACCCCTGGTTTTTCAGCGTGTTGAAGGTCTCGTTTTCGATCTTCCAGCGACTGCGCACCATCCGTGCGGTCGCCGGTGCCTCGGCTCGGGTCACCGGCAGATCCGTGATCCAGGTCCATTGGCGTTCGGGTTTCTTGACCCGCTTCGGGGTGCGTTCCCGGCACTGCAGCACCGTCACCCGACGGTCGGACCGGGACGCACTGAGCGGGACGTCTTCTACCACCCGCAGCCGGCGGTCCACGGCGCGCCCCTCCTCGCTCGGGTCCGCAAACCAGTCCACCGAAGTGCCCTCCAGATGCTGGAACAGCATCGCATGGTCGTTCTCCCGCGCGCACCGATCAGGTATCGCAAGTTCAGACGCTCCAGCAGATCCAGATGCGGTCCGTTGGAGGCCAGGCCGTCCTCCAGCACGATCACTTGCAAATGCGGGTGCTCTCGACGCAACGCTTCCAGAAACCGCTTCGAGGCATTGCGCTCGCAATCGTTCTTCGCCTGACCGTCCTGCCGGACGATCGGTTCCGGTGCCAGCGGGATCACGGCCCGGCAGTCCGTATGCACGATCGCACCGGCCAGCATCTGATGGTGATAGGTGACCGTGCCGTCGCGGTGACGCCGCTCGCAGCAGTACTTGCAGCGCACGGCTCCCGATGCAAAAAAGCCCGTGCCGGCCAGCGACAACAGATAGTGGTGGCCATACACCGCATACGGCTTCAGCACCTTGCCTCGCTGCAGCTCGCGGAACAGCCGCCGGAAGACCGGGCGCAAGGCACGCGCCGGAACCCGGTTCAGACGCGTCCGCATCTGCGTGTCGCACGGCACCCGATCCACCTGGTACAGCCGCCGCAGATTACCCCGAACCCGTCCATCCAACCGCACCTCTCGGTCAAACTGCAGCAACGACGGGGACTTCAGGCCGAACATCGCCAAAGCCGACATCAGACAGTCGACCAGACGATAGGCGCGGACCGGCGTCTCGTCTTCAATCCGTTCAAAACACTGCCGACTCAACGCCAGCAGTCCTGAAGCATTCAATCGCTTGCGCATCGCTTGTCGAGGCATCCTTTCCTCCATGATCGGGATCGCAAACGGCTATCATAAACCATCGCTCCAGACCACCAAAGTCTGCGAAAAATGACCAGACGCAGACGCTCAAACCCCCGCCAATTTCACCTTTTCACAGGAAGCGGGAATTGCTGAAGTTACTGCTGTAAATCATCGACAATAGGGATTAATTCGCTAAGTGTCTTGATTTGATAGTCAGCACAAGTGCATGTTTTGTTGCTCAAGCCATCGAAAAATCGTATTGTCTTCATACCGATTACGCTTGCACCTAGGATGTCGTATTGCTCTGAGTCGCCAACGAAAAGACAACTAGATACATTAACCCCTAACATCTTAAGTGCTTGATTAAAAATAGCTGAATCTGGTTTGCATGACTGTGCCGATTCTGAACTCAGGCAGAATCGCATATATTCGTTCAATCGCCATCTGTTCACTAACGGACCCAAGTGGTCATTGTCAATATTGGATACGATGGCCATTGCTTCCAACCGTTGGGTTAGCGTTTCCAGCATATGGAACATGTCATGTCGCGGCTGCAGATGCCTAATAACGGCATTGCGTTGTGCATCGCAATAATCTGTTACGGTTCTATCTTCCAGCTGAATTCCGTGATACTTGAAACACTCTCGCAAACATGTGGAAACAAAATCCCGATGCCGGTAGAAATGAATCTTTTGGTACTTCATTTCAACTCTCTTTTGCGACTGACGTAAAGATGTAGCCATTGTCGAGAGTGAGATGTTTGTATTAGAGGTTGCTATGACTTGACTAAGATTTTGGCTGACATGATTGGGATTTAACGGCTCAAATAGCGTTTCTCCCAGATCGAAAAGTACGCTGTATTTGGAAGGCAATGTGCGATGTTCGGACGGACAGTGGACACATATTGTAGACGGGCCGGTGTGATGTGTATCTGTTGCTCAGGGAAGCTCAATGATAAATCGGAATTCCGTGTACGGAGTAATCCACATGTATAGCTGACATGCTGCACGTTAAAAAGTCCTTCGGAATTTAAATTTCTAATGGGATGATGAAACATGGGGTTTCAAAAGTCAGACGGGTGCACGCGGTATGTTTGCTCGTGCAGTACAACTAATGACTTACTCCGAAGTCTAGTTTTAGTGAAGATCGTCCAATGCGAGCTGAACTGAGAGGGCCGGATGAGCAATTATCTTAAGGTCGCATTAATGCCCAACATTTACAACCGAGTCAACCTATTGGAATTCTGTGGTATGGATCTATTCAAGTGCCCATTCGGTACACTAAAGGCATGCTTGAATCGACGAAAGATACGGATGGGCGTTAGTCAACGGGTTACCACTGACAAGCCGCGAAGTTATGGCGACATATCCCAAACTCAAAATCGTTAGTCATGTGGGTGTTAGGCGTAGACACAATTGACCTGAACGCGCTAGAAATGGAGATTCTTGTGGGTAATGCACTTGGAGTTAACACCATTGAAGTTGCAGACCATGCCATGGCGATCTCTTTGCATTTATCGAAGGCCACGTTTGACTGTCGTTGCGTCAGGATGTTTTGCTAACACGAAATCAGGAGATGAGATTTCTTTTTGAACCGAGGGGAACATTTTTAATCTTAAGGTACTATTGCACCTATTTGGACCCTCAACAGGTGTGCAACTATGGCTATATTTGATAAAGGAAAACGACACTTCTCGGAACACTCTAGTTCTAGCGATGGTGCCCCACGGCAGACGGTGACGCGACCCCCACCTACGCCGGAAGCAATACCTGAGAACACTGCTCTTATCGGTGAGACGATCACCATCACAGGTGAAGTAAGAGGTAATGAGAATCTCATCATCGACGGCCATGTCGAAGGGCCAATTGACCTACAACATAATAAACTTGCTGTCGGAAAAAGTGGTGCAATCATATCGGATATCAGTAGTGCTGTGGTTGAGGTTCAAGGGCTTGTTAAAGGTGATATCACTAGTGTAGACAAGGTTATCATTACAAATACTGGGACTGTATACGGGAATATCGTTTCGCCACGGGTAACGCTTGAAGACGGTGCGAAATTCCAGGGACGGATCGATATGATTCCTAAAGAGAAAGAGAAATCCCGATCCTCTGCAGCTACACAACAAGGAAATCAGAAAGAGAAATCCCGATCCTCTGCAGCTACACAACAAGGAAATCAGAAAGAGAAATCCCGATCCTCTGCAGCTACACAACAAGGAAATCGGAAAGAGAAAGAGAATCAGAAGGAAGATCAGGGATCTGCAGACAGCCCGGCACCCAAAGTAACTACTTCCTCAACTCCATTGCAATTTAAACAAAGCAAATCCGGTGGTATTGGGCTTGATTCGTTGAAGGCACCTATAACCGAGCCGAAAGAGAACTAGTGTACATACATGACCTTTGTTTAAGTATTTTTTATTGATTTAGATGTGGCTTGTTTACCAGTGGAGGTGATGCGAAGTGTATTGCTTGCGGCCTTATTTGAGACAAGGACGATGCGCAACTACCTAACCGTTCTGGATGTAGGGCCGGCGGTTCCAGAGACCATCTCCTTTTTCAATCGTATATCGTGTCGAGTGTATGTCCTCGATCTCATTGGATCAAGAAATCAACCTCCAAATGGCCATCAGATATGGCTTGGCGATTTTGCACATCTCTCAGACATAATACCTACAGATGAGCACTTTGATATTTGTTTGTTCTGGGACTATTTCAACTATATTGATGACGAAAAGCTCATTGAGTTTGGCGAGGTTCTAAATACCCATATCAGCATATCCACTCGGGCACATGCGTTTGTAGCATTCAATATAGGTAAACCTATTAGGCAGTGGCAGTACGGCATCAACGAGGTGAACGAGGTTGTTCTAAAAGTGCTCGGTGATGACCCCGTGCCGTACCCGCGCACTAGAAGTGATATCGTGCATTTTTTGCCTCAGTTGGAAGTGCAGCGCGCTATGCTATTGCCCGAGAATCGGCAAGAAATTTTCCTTATGGGTGCAAGGGCCTAAGCTATATGTGGTTGGCTTGCTTGTGATATTTTCGGACACGTTCCTTCTCTCGTCGCCATTCTCGGTCTTTAATCACTTGTCGTTTGTCGTACTGTTTTTTCCCAGATGCAATCGCGATTTCACATTTGACTCGTAAGGCCTTCCAGTACATCGAGATTGCGATACAGGACTTGCCTCGCGTTTGGACTGCTTGATGAATTTCCTTAATTTCGCGAATATGGAGTAGCAATTTACGAGGTCGATCGGCGACCGTGTCGACATGCGTCGAAGCACTGGTGAGTGGCTTGATAAAACAGCCAACGAGTACAGCTTCACCATTGCGAATTAGGACATAAGCGTCGGTAATTTGTACCAGTCCAGCCCGGACACTTTTAACCTCCCAACCCTGCAACACGAGACCGGCTTCGAACGTCTTTTCAATATGAAAATTGAACTTTGCTCTACGGTTACGGGCAAGTGCCATGGGTATCCTGGTACATTTCCAAGCACCATAAATCGTAACAGATTTAGTGTTCCATTACATGATAAATGGTTGCGGTTCGTAAGTCCTATTAAAGTCGACGTGTGTTCTTCGTCGCAAAAAAGTTACATCATGCTTCCCGCCAAGCAAACGATTCAAGTAAGGTTTAGTACTTCAAGCATTGGCGGTAATATAAATACTTTACGCAGTGCGCGAGATATCATCAGATGAGCGAATCACGACATGGGATGTGGACCAACCAATGGCTATTTGTTCTTGCAGCTGCAGGGTCCGCTGTTGGTTTGGGTAATATCTGGAAATTTCCATACATCACGGGCGAGAACGGGGGCGGTGCTTTTGTACTGGTATATCTCGCTTGCATCATCATTATTGGGCTTCCGGTCATGGCGGCTGAGGTATTGCTGGGGCGGCACGGAAGGACCAGTCCGATTAATACGTTTCGCAAACTTGTTGGGGAGAGTCAATTAACTGCGCAATGGACGAAGACCGCCTGGATAGGAGTAGGGTGGATGGGTGTCTTAGCGGGATTCCTGATTCTTTCGTTCTATTCCGTGGTTGCCGGCTGGGTTCTACACTACGTGTTTCAACTTGCAATGGGAACATTTAGCGGTGCAGATGGTGAACTAGCCAGTGAAGTATTCGCCAGTTTCATTGGGAACGAATGGTTAACGCTTGCGTGGTTTACCGTTTTTCTTATTGTCACTTCAGCGATTGTTTCTAGGGGGGTAACGAGAGGGTTAGAGGCGACCATTCGGTGGACGATGCCAGCACTTTTTGTCCTGTTGTTTGTAGTATTGATTTATAGCGTAAATTCAGGCGGTTTCGGGGAAGGGGCATCCTTCTTGTTCAGTTTGGATTTTAGTAAACTAAGCTGGCTCGGCGTTCGAGAAGCTATGAGCCATTCATTCTTTACCCTCTCACTTGGCATGGGTGCGATTATGGCTTATGGAGCTTACGTTCCTTCTGGAATCTCGGTGACTCAAACGGTTTTCGTGATTGCAATCTTGGATACGTTGGTGGCGTTGCTCGCAGGGTTGGCAATATTCCCGATCGTTTTTGCCAACGGGCTCGAAGCGGCTGCAGGCCCTAAGCTATTGTTTGAGACATTACCCATCGCATTTGGAAACTTACCGGGAGGATCCTTCTTTGGTGCCCTGTTCTTTTTGCTTGTAAGTTTTGCGGCAATCACTTCAGCGATCTCGCTATTGGAACCAGCAATTGCGTTTTTCGTGGAGCAATACAATGTAAAAAGAACGCGAATCGCTTTCACGCTCGGAGCGTTCTGCTGGATTCTTGGTATTGGATCCGTGTTTTCATTCAATATCTGGTCTGAATTTCACATTTTTGGTGACAAGACGATCTTTGATTTCGTCGATTGGTTCACTCAAGCGATCATGTTGCCGTTGGGAGGTGTCCTCATCGCCTTATTTACAGGTTTTGTAATACCAAAAACGGTAATTGGCGAGCAATTGGGTATTAGCGAGGGTGTCAAGTATTGGATTTGGCAGGCGTTGATCTGCGTCATTGCGCCTATCAGTGTAATGTTCATTCTTTTATATGACTACCTGGTCTAATGGGGCCAGTACCTAAATTAGCATGATGGTGCGTTGGCCATTGATGCTTTGATCGTTGACGTCAAAGGTGCACACCACCTATAGTAGAAGCGCATTGCTGCCGTACTCATGTGCCGAGATTTTCGCACTCGTCAACGATATAGATAAGTACGTTGAATTTTTGCCTTGGTGCTTAGCGTCTGAAATCATCTCTAGAGATGATGACGAAACGGTGGCACGGCTGGTTGTTGGAGTACGCAATCGGTGCCACGAACTGGTCACCCGAAACCGCTCCTTTCCAACCCAGCGAATCGGGCTTTCACTTATATGTGGGCCTTTTTTGGACTTTTCGGGATGCTGGTCGTTCGTGGCGATAGGTGAGGGATGTAAAGCGACGTTGGATTTGTCGTTTGAATTCAATGAACGCTGGCTAGACTTGACGTTATCATCTATGGTTGATGGGACCGTTGAACGCATTCTTGCTGCTTTCGCATCTCGTGCAAACGAGATTTTCGCTTGAATGCGAGTAGAAGTTATCTACGCGTTACCAGAACGGACGTATTCTGTAGTGTTGAATTTATCCAAAGAATCAACTGCGTCTGACGCACTCAGTGCTGCTCTTAATTCAATGGAGTTTTCTGAATTGGTGGATCTCGATACTCGCTGGCTAAGCGTCTGGGGAGAACGTTTTGATATCAATGACGATCTTAGCGATGGAGACCGGCTAGAAATACTACGGCCGTTGATACAGAATCCGATGGATAGGCGTCGCAAGGAAGCCAAGCGATTTCAGCATTAACCGGCCTGCTAATTTTCGTAGCAATGAAACAACGAAGCGAAGTCAATCCTCTTGCGGGTCTGCTTCGAGGTCTGGTAGTTTAACCAGTTTTAATTTTCGGATATAGATGCTTCAGTTTGGTGCGTGCGTCGTCGACGCTGCGCTGCCGTCAGGGTCGGGGACCCCGGTTTGTTCGCGATTGCGCTCCTCGGCCCAGGCCGCCGTTTCCGACGTAACTAAAGCCCTACTCTCGATCCGGCGATCCAGGCACTGGCGGTGCAACGCACTGAACTCCAGTTCCGCGACGTTCAGCCAGCTCCCGTGTTTCGGCGTGTGCACCAGGTGGATGCGGTCGTTCAACCGACTGGCTTCGGCCGCCGGGAACGCGGCGTAGAACGAGTCACCGCTGTGGGTGTTCAAGTTGTCGCACACCAGCGTGATGGTTTCCGCATCCCGGCAGTCTGCGCCGTAGAAAAATTCCGGCACATTTTTAGGATGAATAGTTCGTAAACAACTTAAGTATAGAAATTACATACTTCATTAGTGCGAATTTTGGGATATTTCCCCTACTAAAGAGGGTTCTTACGTTTTTATGGCGCAGACTGCCGGGAACGCGGCAGATTCGCCAGCGCGCGCACTTGCTTCGCCTAATCCAACGTCGTGTGCCGTTTGGTGACAGCCACCGTCCGCCAGCCGGACAGCGGCTCGCCGAACATCCACACCGTGCATGCTCCCCGGCGGAGGTAGCAATGGCATTCGTTTAGTGAATTTTACCATTCGGTTAAGGATTCGATCTTGGGCCTTGGTTATCCGCTGATTTTTTATTCCGTTAGCGAGTTGCCGGTGCCGGTGATCCTCTTCCTCGCTGCCACTTTCCGACCGGTTTTCGGGATCACCGTTCATAGGACCTACCCGGACGGAGCCGTTGCCGACACCGGACGATCTCGCCGACAATACGAGTCACGGTTTCCCGGAGGGCGGATGCATGCTGAAGTAGCAGGCTCTCGATGTTGGCCGCCACCGCCGCAAGTCCGTGCTTGACATTCGTCTGCATCAGCGGCTTGCCGTCGTTCGGCAGCCCCCCGTTCAAACGATCCTCGCCATGGTTGGCGAACAGCCGGGCCATGACAATCAGGGTGAAGCATGCATACAGTTCCTGTTTCACGCCGCGCTCGCTTTGCCCATGAAAGTCCTCAACCTCCATCAGCCGTTTGGATACCTTGTACAGTTCCTCGATGCCCCATCTCGCGTGATACAGATGCGACAGCTGGTCGATGGAATACTGGTCCCGGTCCAGCAGGGTCGTGCCCAGGATGAAGACAGTATCGCCCACGGCATATTGCACCAGCCGCAAGCGGTGCGGGTCGAATGCGGCTCCGGGGTTTCTTCGGCGTAGTCTGGTCAGCGTGCCTTGGCGGGGAACGACCTCGATGACCGTATCCCGGCGGCCGCCGTGGATGAAGCAGTCGACATCGATACCGGTTTTCCGTTTCATCCGGAACACAGCGTGCAGTCCCCGGATCGCATGCGCGCTCGTTTCCATGCGCATGCAGGTCGAAGTCGACCGGTAGTCGGGCCTGCAGCCGATACAGGCAACTCACCAGACCCTGCGGATAATGGGCACCGTCTACCGGCGTCCGCCAGCCTTCATGCACCCGTCCGCGCGGCAGGTTCAGGGAGCTTCCATTGACCGCAAACACCCGATTCCCATGCCGATGCCCATGCCACCGCCGCTCCGTGTCGGGACGGACTTTCCGTGCGTGCCGGGGTCGTGCCTCGGCGTCGAAGATCACCTTGAGGATTTCCTGGTGTAAGGTCTTGAACAGCTGCTCGTCCAGCCTGGCCCGGGCACTGCAGATGGAGGACGGCGACACCGGAGCCGGCTGTGGCAGTTCGATCCCCATCGTCCGGCACTGCCCCCACAGTTCGGCCAGCGTGGTCGCATATCCTGGACGCCCCTTCGAGAACACCAACCGGAAAACGAACAGCACGACCACCAGCGTGTTCAGCACGCGCCGCCGCCGCTGCCAGAGCCGGTCATGCCGGTTGGCGACACCTACGAGCGTCTCGACGATGCCACTCCAGAGCCGGACAAAAGCATCCTCCGGAGCCAAGACCGCCACCGGCGGCCTGCGGGAACGGCGTCCGGATCGACGGGAGCCGGTCAGCAGCACCTGCTTCCAGTCTTTCGTCAGCGGATACAGGTAAACGTCCTTCGGAGTCCTGCCTGCCTCCGACGCACTCGCCTTGCGTCCCTTCGTCCGGCCAATGCACTGCTCAGTTGGCCGCACGGTAGCAGGTCCCCCGGTACTTCGCCGGATCCACAAAGGTCTCCACCAGTACTGGCTCCAGGCCGTGCCGCTCCTGCCAGTCCCCGGGCAGCCGCCGAACCGCCATCGACAGGGCCTTCGAGGCCAGATACGGAACCCGAACCCAAGGGAAAATCAGGAACCGGGAGTTGCTCACCCCCCCCCCCTTCAGACGCTTCGCCCGATCCCGATCCCGCCCGCCAATCCAGGCGTCACGACAGGGAAGCCGGGTCGTGCCCGCCTCAAACAGCAGACAGCCCAGCTTGCGACCCCGACGATCCCGCAGCCAGTAGCGCAGGAAACAGCCGAACGGATGCCGGTAACCCAGCTCATGATGCCGGTCCATCCGTTCCTTCCATTCCTCAACGGCCTCCCCCTCCGTCACAACCTCCAGTTCCAGCGGCATCAGCTCCTTCAACCCGCACTCTATGGTGGAACCCGGATCCGAGCGACTCGTATGCCACGGTCTCCGACCTCCGGTTCCCGTTCTCGATCCCGGTCGCTTCGGCGGCAGCGACACGATGCCGCAGGACTCCAGCTGTTCCAGCATCCGCAGACAGGACCCCCGTCGATCCCGACCCTTCGGTGTGAACCAGCCCAGATGACTGCACAGGGTGGCAGCCAGCTCATGGCGACTCAGTGCCGGAAACAGCGCCACCATCTTCTGAATGTCCGCCATCCGACGGCGGGTCAGCCGCGTGCCACAAAAGGTGGTCGACTTCAGGTTCTCGATTCGGGAATCCATCACGTTTGCACCAGAGATAATCTAACTAAGCGTAGATTGCCATAACCCATGCTGAAACGCAAGTGTTTTTTGAAGAATCCCAAAAAAGTCGAATATCTTTCTGTATATCAACCGGTTACACGACATCCTCAAAGACCAGGATCCCTTTCCGCTAATCCGAATGCCATTGGCGGAAGTAGTGGGCGTCGTACTTCTCCGGCGACCCGGGGCGTACCGGTAACTTCTCGCGGGCTTCCGCCACGAGCTGCTTGCTCATCTCGTCCATGTACACCACCGGATGCCGCGGGTCGTACGGCCGCCGGTATACCTTGAGCACCCGCTCCATGCCGGCCACGAAAGGATGGCTTTGCTGCTTCGGAATGCACCACATTTCCCGCCGCCATGGTTTCAATTCATTTTTTTAACGCCTTCCGCACGGTCTCCTCGCAAATCGATCGAGCACTTCAAGCCGCACCAGCACTTCCGCCAGCATCTTCACGGTCCACTGAACGTGGCCTTCCGGCGGAACTGAACAGGCCACCTGAACCAGACGCGCCTCCTTCTCCCCGTCCAGCTTCTTCGGCACCGCTTCCAACTCATCCCGCTCATCCTGAGCTAACTCCACCATGTATTTCTTCGGCATCTGATCCTCTTGATCCTAGAACCCCTTCCAGTCCACTATTATAAACACGTATTGTTAGAACGGGTAGCCTACTAGTTCGGATTCAAGGTGTGTGCTCTGTGGTGCTAAATCGCCAACAAAGTACAGTAGCTTGTCGTCCCTGAAATAAAGAGACATTCGAATTTCGGACTGTATTTCCCTATGTGCTTTATAGATGTAGACGTAATCCCATCTCCCCTCCGGGCTAAACGTACTGCGTGTTACTGGAGATCCCATGATGTAACTCACTTGTTCACGCGACATCCCATGTTCCAACTGATCTACCATCTCTTGTGTTATGACGTTACCTTGTTGGATGGGAACAGAGTGCATGAGACCTTCACACGCGCCTAACGCGACCCCTGCCAATACAAGTAATGTATATCGAACAGTTTGTGTACCTTGTATGTTGGTAGGCAATTTCATGTTTGCAGATTACGCACAGCTATCGAATATTGAGAGATTATAGACAGCGAATACTTACTTAAGGTTCAGCACTGGCCAATAACAACTTTGCATAATCGCGCGTTTCTTCGGTGATCTCCCGACCACCGACCATACGAGCGATTTCTTGGATACGTCCCTTAGTGTCCAAATTTAAGACTGCGATGCCATGCTCCGCAGATTTGAATACATGAAGATGCGTGCCGCCCAGTGCAGCGACTTGCGGTGCATGCGTAACGCATACAACCTGAGTTTTGTTCGATAAGAGACGTAAGAGCCGACCAACTGTGTCCGCAGTTACCCCACCGACTCCTATGTCCGCTTCATCCAAAATGAGGCAGGGGAGCTTGGAGTGTTCGGCAGCGACGATTTGGATGGCGAGACTGATTCGCGATAGCTCTCCCCCTGAAGCAACCATGCGAATAGGTTGGGGTGGATACTTGGAATTTGCCGTGACGAGAAACTCTACTCTTTCCAAACCGTTTTCTGTTTCCGCCGCTTGAAATTCAAGCTTCACGCGTGCCTCAGGAAGATCAATATGCGTCAGCATGCTGCACATGGCTGACTCGAACGATTTCCTTTCTTTGTGGCGAATAGCCGATAACTGTTCCGCTAATTCTCTATACACGTTCTTGCACGCACGGACCTCCTTGGCCAATTTTTGTTCACGCGACTGGTCAAGCATAAGGTCGTTCAGTTCCCGTTCAGCTGCTATGGTTTTCTCGCCTAATTGCGAAGCCTGTATGCCTACTTTTCTTGCAGTATCGTGTATTGCAGTTAGTCGATCCCCAACTCTAGTCAATGAATATTCATCCACCATCACAAGCTCGGAGTAGTTGCGCAGTTCAATCCTAGCTTCGTCCAACTGAGTTTCGGCACTATTTAAAAATTTCCTGGCCGATTCAAGCGTCGTTTCGTTATCGTCTATTTGTTCTAATGCTTGTCGAGCGCGTGCTATATCGTCAGCAAGGTCGTTCTCCAGCGCGTTGCGTACTGCTGAGACTATACTGAGTATGTCTTGCGCTTGGGACAAACGTTTATGCTTGGCCGTGAGTTCATCCAGTTCCGTGGCTCCAAGCGACAAAGCTTTTAGTTCGTTTGCCTGATAGCTCAAGAACGCGCGCTGCTCTTTCAATTGCGAACCTCGGTTACGTACGTCCTCGTATTCAAGATTTTTGTCACGCCAGAGTCTGTAGGAATCTCGGACGGATTGCTTCAGCTTACGATCAACACCATAGTCGTCAAACCACTCCAGCTGAACGTTTGCATTAAGAAGCTGTTGCTGTTCGAACTGACCGTGTACTTCAACCATTGGAGCGCACAGCTCGCGAAGAACTCTTATGTTCACGGCGACGGAATTCACCCACGTTCGAGATCTTCCGTCTGAACTAATAATTCGGCGCACGATGCACTCGTGCGGATGATCAAGGTCAACGAGATCCTTTGCTGTAAGAAATTGCTGTACTTGGAGAGAGTGGGCGGCGTTAAATGCTGCAATAACTTCACACCGATCTGCACCGGGCCGGATTATATTCTTGGACGCGCGCGCACCGAGCACGAGCGCAAGTGCTGCCACTAGAATCGATTTTCCCGCACCAGATTCACCGGTAATTACGGTCAAACCGCTGCCGAAAGCAACTTCGAGTGAATCGACGAGGGTGAAATCACGGACTGTTAGATGAACAAGCATGGTACAGATACACCTTATGTATGTGATAGAGTATCCGAGTACACAATTTTTTTGCACCGCATCAAACACAATGACGCAACAACGAAAGCGTGCTCAACCTAAAAAATTGAACAATGAGCATATTGACGAGCGTGCTCAGCAGTTATTCAAGCTACTTGTGGAGCAGTATTTGGACGAGGGGGTGCCGGTTGGATCCAAAAAGCTGGCCGAGGCTTCTGCGATTGCCGTGAGCAGTGCAACCGTACGCAATATTATGGCCGATCTAGACACCCGTGGGTTGGTGTCATCACCCCACACTTCTGCTGGTAAAGTTCCTACTGACAAGGGCTTGCGGTTCTTTATCGATTCGCTAATTTCAGTTCAGCCGTTGAATGCCGAGGTCGAGCAAAATTTCCGCGAAGAGTTCTCCGAAGTCATATCGCCGAAAGAGCTTGTCGAATCCGCAGCAAAGATACTTTCTCGCGTTTCTCACCTAGCTGGCTTGGTCACCATCCCTAGGCCGGAACAGGTTGAGTTGCGCCAGGTGGAATTTCTTCAGCTTGGTGGGGAGCAGGTTCTTGCAATATTTGTAGTGAACGAACGCGAAGTACAGAACCGCGTAATTACAACGGACCGACAGTATTCGGATGTCGAATTACACCGGGCCGCGAATTTTATCAACGCGGAATTTTCTGGATACTCGCTTTCAAGCATACGTCGAGGCGTGTTGGAAAGTATGCAGGCCGATAAAAGCCAAGTGGATGAGTACCTTCGAGCGACTCTGGACGTTGTTATGAAAGCATTTGAAGACAAAGAAGAACAAGAACACGATTACGTCATGACTGGGGAACGTAATTTAGTGGAAATACTCTCTACGTTGGATGAAGTACGAAGTCTCTTAGACGCATTTACAAGCAAAAGTGCGATTATCCATCTACTAGATCGTTGCATTGATACGGAAGGTATACAGCTGTTCATCGGAAAAGAATCTGGTTATCAGCCGCTTGATGACTACAGCTTGATTACCGCACCATACGAAGTCAAAGGACAGATTGCTGGTGCATTGGGAGTGATCGGGCCGACACGCATGTCCTATCAAAAGCTCATTCCGCTGGTTGACGTCACGGCGCGGTTACTTGGTGCAGCTATCCAGCAATCACACACTTGAATTTTTAACCAATAACCCCATTTATCATTGTTGGAAGTTCTATTTCTTGAGGTTGTCATTGCATGACTAACGGTACCGAGTCTCCGGAAAAACAGAATTGTGATGATTCGTCTAGCAACGATTCTGATTCGCAAGAAGCGTTGAGTAATCAGACGGAAACTGACTCAATAGAGGAAAGTCCAACAGGGCACTCTGATGAAAATCGGGCGACAGAACCCCAATCTAATGAAGTTGAAGTTCAATCGGAGCAAGAATCCGACGTCAATGTGAATGAGGACGAGCGTAAGTCAGATGATCCTGAAGTCCGGGTTGAGTTGCTACGGGCTGAACTCGCAGTAGCGAAGGACCAAGTACTTCGCAGCTTAGCCGAGGCAGAGAACGCGCGGAAACGTGCGGAGCGAGAGATATTCAAAGCGCATCGATACGCACTCGAGTCATTTGGTAAGTCCTTGCTTGATGTGGTTGACAACTTCGAACGCACATTAGAAGCGGCCGCTCAACACTCCTTTGAAAAGGAAATCCATACGGCACTCATTCAAGGTGTAGAACTTACGTTAAAGTCGTTTCTCAGCGCATTAGAAGCGCATGGGATCACCCCTATCGATCCAACGGGTGAGCCGTTCAATCCGGAGCATCATAAGGCTCTGACGATGATTGAGAATCCGGATACGGAGCCAGGGTCTGTTGTTGAAGTCGTACGCAAAGGTTATTTACTCAGGGACCGCCTTTTGCGTGAAGCCGATGTGATCGTCTCGAAAGAACCTGGAAGTTCGGATTGAAATTATGCTGGACTGACTTGAAAAACATCAATGAGATCCAATATTCCCATTATGGACTACGGTTGAAAGTGAATCTTCGACGATCCTCTCAAGAGATAAACAGGAGTTACAGTAACTAATGGCAAAAATAATCGGGATTGACCTAGGCACGACCAACTCATGTGTAGCGGTGCTTGAAGGGGGCAAGCCCCGAGTAGTTGAGAATTCTGAGGGCGATCGCACGACACCTTCGGTGGTTGCCTACACGGATAAAGGTGAGATTTTGGTGGGGCAAAGTGCCAAGCGCCAAGCGGCGACCAATCCGGAAGCGACTTTGTTTGCTGTGAAACGCCTTATTGGTCGGAGAGCGAACGACGCGGTCGTGCGGCGTGACAAAGAAATGGTCCCGTACAAGATCGTGGAAGCCAGCAATGGCGACGCGTGGGTTTCGGTGCAGAACAAAGAACTAGCACCACCACAAATTTCTGCCGAAGTACTTAAGAAGATGAAGAAAACGGCGGAGGAATTTCTTGGTGAAACGGTTATGCAAGCCGTTATTACGGTACCGGCTTATTTCAATGACTCTCAGCGTCAGGCGACCAAAGATGCCGGCAAGATTGCTGGATTGGAAGTAAAACGAATTATCAACGAACCTACGGCCGCCGCACTCGCTTATGGCATGGATAAAAAACCCGGCGATTCCAAAATTGCGGTGTACGACTTGGGAGGAGGTACGTTCGATGTATCCATCATCGAAATCGCCGACGTGGATGGCGAGCATCAGTTTGAGGTTCTGTCGACGAACGGTGATACGTTCCTCGGCGGCGAAGATTTCGACCTTCGTGTAATTGAACACTTGACCAGTGAGTTCAAAAAACAGAACGGCATTGACCTGCTCCAAGATCAGCTAGCATTTCCGCGGCTCAAGGAGGCTGCGGAACAGGCAAAAATTGAGCTGTCTTCGAGTCAGGAAACGGATGTGAATTTACCGTATATTACGGCGACAGAAACCGGTCCTAAGCATTTGGTTGTCAAGCTGACTCGCGCCAAGCTGCAGTCATTGGTTGAAGATTTGATTGAACAAACCATAGCTCCGTGCAAAACGGCACTGGATGATGCTGGTCTGGGAGTCGGTGACGTCCAGGATGTCATTTTGGTGGGTGGCCAAACACGAATGCCCATGGTTCAAGAACGTGTGCAAGCTTTCTTTGGCAAGGAACCTCGCCGCGACGTCAATCCCGATGAAGCAGTAGCCCTCGGAGCGGCAATCCAAGCTGGGGTCCTCGCGGGCGACGTTAAGGATGTGTTGCTACTTGACGTTACTCCGCTTTCGCTCGGTATCGAGACTCTAGGTGGCGTCATGACTCCGTTGATTGAGAAGAACACAACGGTTCCAGCTAAAAAAGAACAAGTGTTTTCTACCGCTGACGACCATCAGACCGCCGTCACAATTCATGTGGTGCAAGGGGAGCGAAAACAGGCCGCCCAAAACAAGTCGCTAGGCCGGTTTGACCTGACGGATATACCGTCCGCTCCTCGCGGTATGCCGCAAATTAACGTGAGTTTTGACATTGATGCGAACGGGATCCTCAACGTATCGGCAAAAGATCAAGCGACGGGTAAGGAACAATCGATTGTGATCAAAGCGTCAAGTGGACTTTCCGATGAGGAGATTAAGCAGATGGTTCACGATGCGGAAATACATACTGAGGAAGATGCAAAATTCTCAGAGCTGGTCGAGCTGCGAAATCGGGTCGACAGTGCGATTCACGTAGCACGGAAGCTGATATCCGATGCTGGTGAAAAGATCCCCGATGCTGATAAAAAATCAGTGGATTCTGCGATTAAGAAATTGGAAGATGCAGTCGCGTCCAACAATAAGGTGGAAATCGAAGCTAAACTTGATGCATTAAACTCGGAGACGCAAAAAATCACCGTGAATTTGTATCAAAAAGAGGAAGCGCAAGCCGGGGAAACTTCCGCGGGCGCAACCGACAAGACGCCATTTGAAAGTGGTAACGAATCTAGTTCTGGTTCTTCAGATGGCGACACGGTGGACGCGGAATTCGAGGAGGTCAAGAACGACCCTAAGTCTAATTAAACAGTTCGTAGTCGGGATTAATGGATTTGCTATGATCTTACGCACCTAACGTGTTTCCGTTCAATCTCTAGATGGCTAAACGAGACTACTACGAAGTGCTTGGCGTAGATCGGGGTGCGGGCGATAGTGATATCAAACGCGCTTACCGCCGTCTAGCCATGGAATACCACCCGGATCGGAATCCTGATGCAGAAGACGCGGAAGAACGCTTTAAAGAGGCTACGGAAGCCTATCAAATACTTTCTGATGCTAAACAGCGCGCGACGTATGATCGGTTCGGACATGATGGGCTAGCCAATTCGGGGTTCCACGCTTCCAATTTCAATGGCAGTTTCACTGACATTTTTGGGGATCTCGGCAGCGTATTCTCGGATATTTTCGATACGGGGGGCGCACGGCGTGGAGCACGGAATGCCCCCGCACGAGGATCGGATCTCAGGTACAAGCTGACAATTGATCTTGAACAAGCCGTGGCTGGTGACAAGGTTGAATTTAAAATTCCGACACTTGCTACATGTAACGACTGTGGAGGAAATGGTTCCGCCAAGGGCGCAAAACCTACTGTTTGTCCCAATTGTCGAGGTACCGGAACTGTTGAATATGCTCAAAGCTTCCTCCTTATGCGGCAAACATGCCCTAGATGTCGCGGCGCACGGCAAATCATATTGAATCCATGCCCTCGCTGCCACGGTAAAGGTTGCATAGAGAAACGGTCTCAGCTGTCGGTATCTATACCACCTGGTGTCGATGAAGGTGATCGTATTCGATTGTCTGGCAAGGGTGAAGCTGGTATTAACGGTGGACCTCCCGGGGATCTGTACGTCGTTGTGAATGTACGCACACATTCTGTATTCGCTCGCGAAAATGCAAATCTTCGATGTGACGTTCCTATCTCGATAACTCAAGCCGCACTCGGCGGTGAGGTGACAATCCCGACGTTAGACGGCAAAGTGATGCTAAAAATACCGAAGGAAACGCAGTCTGGAACACAATTGCGGGTTCGTGGAAGAGGTGTCAAACCCGTACGCGCGAATACACGAGGTGACTTGCTCTGCCGAGTTATGGTAGAGACGCCGGTTCACCTTTCCGAGAAACAACGAAAAATATTGGAAGAGTTCCAACGAACACTTGATGAAGATAGCAATAAGCATTCACCGCAGGGTACCTCTTGGCTGGCTGACGTTCGAAGTTTTTTCGAGCGGCTGACGGATAACTGAGTACGGCATTTTGATTCGAGTCGGTATCTCAGGGGCGACAGGAAGGATGGGGCGTACGCTAATCCAAGCTATCAGAAACGAAAACGATCTGATTCTTGCGGCGGCACTAGGAAGTCCTACATCCGCAATGATCGGTATGGATTCTGGTGCGGTTGCTGGGATTAGCGATAACAATATCAGCGTATCTGATCGTGTTACAGCGGTAGTCGGAGCATCCAATGTTGTTATCGATTTCAGTGTCGCTGACGCAACACTAAGTATCGCGAGGGTCTGTGCCGAAGCGCATAAAGGCATAGTAGTTGGTACGACCGGCATTGGCGGTGTTGGTGTCAGTGCGCTTAAGGAACTTTCGCGTTCGATACCAATGGTGGTAGCTCCAAACATGAGTATCGGCGTCAATGTTGCGTTCAAATTAGTGGAACTTGCATCATCGGTCTTTGTGGATTCTGATGTGGAGGTATACGAGATACACCATCGCTTTAAAGTGGACGCACCCTCCGGCACGGCTGTGCGTATGGCGGAGATTGCCGCCGCTACCCGAAAGCAAAGGCGTAAAAATATTGCAGCACGTGAATGGGATGGTATGCAGGGGGAGCACCAAGACAACCATATCGGGATGCACTCAGCCCGTGGTGGCGACGTCGTAGGTGATCATACGATTACGTTTGCCGGTATGGGGGAGCGCATCGAAATTACCCATCGCTCACAAAGCCGTCTCAATTTCGCATACGGTGCGTTTCGTGCAGCGCGTTATGTAGCTCAGAGAATCGACAACGGCGAAACGGGCTGGTTTGGTATGAACAATGTTCTTGGACTCTAGACGATTTCATGTTTTGCTAAGACGATTTCGATTCTCTCGTCCTTCCGCTTGCTTTTCTCACTACTTCGCTTGATCTGCGGATGCTATTGCTTTGCTGCAATTACCGAAATTTGGACGTGTCGTGAATCCGGCCATACTCGTACTGGAAGATGGTTCCGTATTTCACGGTACCGGAATCGGCATCGACGGATTTGCGGTAGGTGAGGTGGTATTCAACACCGCCATGACTGGATATCAGGAAATATTAACGGATCCTTCCTACGCAAAGCAGATCATTACATTTACTTATCCTCATGTTGGTAATACGGGCACCAATCGTTGGGACGTAGAGTCGAGCTCCGTATGGGCGGAAGCATTAGTTATTCGTGATTTACCGTTGCAAATTAGCAACTGGCGATCAGAAGTTTCGTTGGGTAAGTATCTACGGCAAGAAAACGTAGTTGGGATAGCAGACGTCGATACGAGACGGCTGACGAGAATCCTGCGCGCTAAAGGTGCGTTATCCGGATGCGTGATTTCGGGTATAAGTGCCAGTGAAGAGGGAGCATTGGAGAAAGCAAAAATGTTTCCTGGGCTGAGCGGCATGGATCTGGCCAAGGTCGTAACTCGAAAGGACTGGTTGCAATGGAAGGAGGGATCTTGGGGGTTTACGACGGGCTATACGAGCGAGCTGACAAGTAAATACCACGTTTTTGCATATGACTTTGGTGTCAAACATAACATCCTGCGTTTGTTAACGGATCGAGGTTGCTTGGTCACGCTTGTTCCTGCGACGACCTCGGCTGATGCCGTTTTGAAGCAAAATCCCGATGGTGTTTTTTTATCTAACGGACCTGGCGATCCAGGCCCATGTCACTACGCGATTTCGGCTATTCAACGTTTTGTAGAACGTAAGGTCCCCACCTTTGGGATATGTCTAGGACACCAGCTGCTGGCTTTGGCTAGTGGAGCAAAAACTATCAAAATGAGACACGGCCATCACGGTGCCAATCATCCCGTGAAGGAGATACTGACAGGGCGAGTTGTAATTACCAGTCAAAACCATGGTTTTGCCGTAGATGGTGACTCGTTGCCGCCTTGCTTAGAAATCACCCATATATCGTTATTCGATGGTTCATTGCAGGGTATTTCACGAACCGACGCGCCCGCGTTTGGCTTTCAAGGGCACCCTGAAGCTAGTCCTGGACCCCAAGATTGTCTTTACATGTTCGATCACTTTTGTCATCTGATGGACTTATATCAATTGGCACAAGTTCATGCCTAGGCGAACCGATATTGAATCGGTGCTCATCTTGGGGGCGGGCCCCATCGTCATCGGACAGGCTTGTGAGTTCGATTATTCTGGTACTCAAGCATGCAAGGCACTTCGCGACGAAGGGTTCCGTGTCATTTTAGTGAACTCCAATCCCGCAACTATCATGACCGATCCAACGATGGCCGATGCAACGTATATTGAGCCAGTGGAGTGGCGAACTATAGCTCACGTTATCAAACGGGAACGCCCCGATGCACTCTTACCGACGATGGGAGGACAAACCGCCCTGAATTGCGCTCTTGATCTTGTGCGTGAAGACGTCCTTCAAGCGAATGGTGTGGAGCTAATCGGTGCAAGCAGGGAGGCGATCGACAAGGCGGAAGACCGAGAGCAATTCAATGTTTGTATGCGCAAAATTGGCTTGGAAACCGCCCGATCAGCGATTGCACATAGCATGGAAGAAGCCATTCAGGTGCAGAGTCAGCTTGGATTCCCCTGCATCATCCGACCGTCTTTTACGCTTGGAGGATCTGGTGGAGGAATAGCATACAACCGTGATGAATTCATCGAAATATGTCAACGAGGACTTGACCTTTCGCCTACGAGTGAACTGCTGATAGATGAATCTTTGCTCGGCTGGAAGGAATTCGAAATGGAGGTCGTTCGGGATAGGAATGACAACTGCATCATCGTTTGCTCCATCGAAAATGTTGACCCGATGGGTATTCATACCGGCGATTCGATAGCCGTAGCACCCGCTCAAACACTCACGGACAAGGAGTATCAGCGGATGCGTAACGCGTCAATCGCCGTGCTGAGGGAAATTGGTGTGGAAACGGGCGGATCCAATGTTCAATTCGCCGTTGATCCCGATACCGGACGCATGATTGTTATAGAAATGAATCCGCGCGTTTCGCGTTCTTCTGCGCTGGCGTCAAAAGCGACGGGGTTTCCTATTGCGAAAGTCGCCGCCAAACTTGCAGTGGGTTATACGCTGGATGAGCTCACTAATGATGTGACTGGCGTAACGCCCGCGTCGTTTGAACCGACGATTGACTACGTGGTGACCAAAATTCCAAGATTCACATTCGAAAAATTTCAGCAGGCGGAGGATCGTCTCACCACGCAGATGAAGTCCGTAGGCGAGGCGATGTCCATTGGACGCACGTTCAAGGAATCCTTTCAGAAGGCTTTGCGAAGTTTGGAAACGGATATAGCTGGATTGGAGACGGTCACGCACCCCCAAAACCGTGAGGAACTTTTGTTGTTGATTGCGGCGCTCCGCCAACCTGGTGCCGATCGAATTCTTTTTGTCGCGGATGCGTTTCGCGTAGGCATGTCCATGAGCGATATTTACGATGCGACACGAATCGACCCTTGGTTTCTTGCTCAAATAGAAAATTTGGTGATGGTGGAACAGTCGTTACAAGGCAGGGCACTGAGTGATCTTGATTTCTCGGAGCTTCGACAATTAAAACGGGACGGATTTTCGGACGCACGTTTGGCCGATCTTTTGAATTGCTCTGAAAGTGCGGTGCGAGAACGTAGGAAATCTGATGAGATTGTACCGGTATTTAAACGTGTGGATACCTGCGCTGCTGAATTTCCAGTAGCCACCGCATACTTCTATTCCACCTATGAAGAAGAATGTGAAGTACAAGCGAGCAATCGCAAGAAAATCGTGGTGCTTGGTGGAGGACCAAATCGCATCGGCCAAGGGATTGAGTTTGACTATTGCTGTGTACATGCTGCGTTAGCCATGCGCGAAGATGGGTACGAAACTATCATGGTCAATTGCAATCCAGAGACGGTGTCTACCGATTACGATATTTCGGATCGGCTCTATTTTGAGCCTCTCACGCTCGAAAATGTACTGGCGATCGTTGATGCGGAGCGGCCTGATGGCGTAATCGTGCAGTTCGGTGGGCAGACGCCGCTGAGTTTGGCGGACCAATTGACGATGGCTGGTGTACCGGTTGTAGGTACCAGCTCCGACGCGATTGATCGCGCTGAAGACCGTGAGCGTTTTCAGTCGACGATTTCCAAACTGAATTTGCGTCAACCTTCGAACCGCTCAGTGGCGACATTGGACGAGGGACTGAAGGCTGGCGAGGAAATCGGTTATCCGCTCATTGTTCGTCCATCGTATGTACTTGGAGGGCGGGCAATGGAAATCGTCTACGGTGAACAAGAGTTGTCGCGTTACTTGGAAATGGCAATTCAAGTTCCGCGCGCCACACCAGTGCTTCTAGATGCATTTTTGCAACAAGCGATTGAAGTAGATATTGACGCGGTTTCAGATGGACGGCGCGTAGTGATCGGAGCCATTATGCAACATATCGAGCAGGCCGGTGTTCACTCCGGGGACTCTGTATGTTGTTTGCCCCCTTATCAACTACCGGATGACGTGCAGACGGAAGTCAAGCGACAGGTAAGCGAGCTGGCATTGGAACTCGGTGTGGTGGGACTTATGAATGTTCAGATGGCGGTTCAAGATGGCGACATATACGTTTTGGAAGTTAATCCTAGAGCATCTCGAACTATCCCTTTTGTATCTAAATCTATTGGTGTTTCGTTGGCAAAGATTGCGGCGCGGTGTATGGTTGGGCAAACTTTAGAATCACAAGGGTTTACTGAAGAAATTGTTCCCAACTACGTCAGCGTTAAAGAGCCGGTGTTTCCGTTTTCCAAATTTCCAGGTGTAGACCCGATATTGGGGCCGGAAATGAAGTCGACGGGTGAGGTTATGGGGGTGGGGGAATCGTTTGACGAGGCATTTTCCAAGGCTACTCTTGCTGCTGGCGATGTGCTGCCGCAACATGGGTTGGTACTATTAAGCGTCAAAGAAGCTGACCGTCCCTTCGTTGCGGAGATCGGTCATGAACTGCTCGCCCTTGGTTTCGACATCGTAGCTACTCGTGGAACTGCGCAAGTACTTGCCGAAGCAGGTATTCAGTCGGAAGTGGTGAACAAGGTCACCGAGGGTAGACCTGACGTGAGCGATTTGCTAAAAAATCGAGCCGTGGTATTGATTGTAAATACAACGGAAGGACGACAGTCGATAGCGGACTCGGCAGTTATCCGTCGGTTGGCATTACAGTTCAAGATTAGCTACACTACAACCTTAACCGGTGGCAAAGCAATGTGTCGTGCAATAAGGTTTGGACGAGTTGACCAAGTCCGCCGTTTGCAGGAGTTGCATAGCAGTTTGCGGGGATGACCATTGTTTAGAGACGACGTCACTGATTCGGCGGAAACTATAAACGGTTCGAATACGAGTCAGTAGGTGAAGTTAGCGGTGAGGGAAGGTTTAGCAATGTCTGTACCAATGACAATTGAGGGTGAACAGATGCTGCGCGGCGAGCTCGCTCGATTGAAAAATGTGGACCGTAGAGAACTGTCACTTGCGATTGGTGCAGCGAGAAAGCTTGGCGATCTCAAGGAAAATTCGGACTATCACGCAGCTAAGAATCGTCAAGGGTTAGTTGAAGCACGTATCCGTTATATTGAAAGCCAGCTCGCTGACTCTCAGATCATCGATATTACGAAAATCAGACCGGCGGGGCGAGTCGTTTTCGGGGCGACGGTAACGTTGCGTGATTTGGAGCGAGACCAGCTCGTTCGCTATCGAGTGGTTGGGGCAGATGAAGCCGATATCAATCAAGGTAAGATATCGGTGAATGCGCCCCTAGCCAGGGCGATAATAGGAAAAAGCGTAGACTACGAATTCAAAGTAGAAGCAACAGAGAGCGATAAGAAGTACGTCATTGAAAAAATTGAGCATCTTTGAGTTGCGTTTTGCCTGTACGTGCGGATTCATTGTGCTATGCATTACGGTGCCGTCTTCATGCAGACCGGACATTCTTTGACGGGCCGTCCCCGCCTCATTGGCCGAAAAACCTGCCGTGGAGCGATGTACATTTATGGGAACATCTAGTCCTACATACTATCTAAAGACATAGTGCTATAGTGGTGGGCATATTCGAATTTTGGATATGCGATCCTACCTTAAACTATTATGAACGTGAGAGAAACTAGGCGGTTGCAATCCTTCGTGAATCGCAGAGCATATGACGGTCATGTAGACCGTGCAGCTAGCCTTGTGGACTGGTGTTCGAGGGATTAGCTGTGAGCGCAATGGCAAAAAATTTAATTCTGTGGCTAGTCATCATTCTTGTTCTGTTAGTGGTGTTCAACAATTTCGTCGGGTCACCGGATGCTGGCGAGATTAGTTATTCGTCTTTTATTGACGAAGTAAAGGAAGAACGCGTGCAGTCCGTAATCGTTGATGAATATGAAATACAGGGCACACGCAACGACGGGTCGAAGTTTGTCGTTATTACGCCCTCGATTCCTGATAACCAGATACTGGATGCTCTGTTGGAGAAAGGGGTCGAGGTACGCGGCAGAGAAAACAATAAGAACAGCATTTGGACTCAGCTACTGATTGCCAGTTTGCCTATACTGATCATTATCGCGGTGTTTGCGTTGATGATGCGGCAGATTCAGGGCGTGGGTGGTCGTGGAGGTCCGATGGCGTTTGCTAAGAGCAGGGCTCGGCTGTTAGCGGAAGATGAAACGAAGACTACGTTTTCCGATGTTGCTGGTATAGACGAAGCAAAAGATGACGTACAAGAACTCGTTGAGTTTCTATGCGATCCCGGAAAGTTTCAGAATCTCGGGGGCCGCATTCCTCGAGGGACCTTGATGGTAGGTGCTCCTGGAACGGGAAAAACATTGCTTGCTAAAGCGATCGCTGGGGAGGCACAGGTCCCATTCTTTTCAATTTCCGGATCGGACTTTGTTGAAATGTTTGTCGGCGTCGGAGCTTCGCGAGTTCGCGACATGTTTGAGCAGGCTAAGAAAGCGTCTCCTTGCATCGTATTCATTGATGAAATCGACGCCGTGGGACGGCATCGTGGTGCAGGATTGGGTAATGGACACGATGAACGGGAGCAGACTCTGAATCAGCTATTGGTAGAAATGGATGGATTCGCTCCTAACGAAGGCGTCATTGTGATTGCGGCAACCAATCGACCTGACGTATTGGATCCAGCTCTGATGCGACCTGGGAGATTCGACCGCCAAGTTGTAGTGCCGTTACCAGATATTAGGGGGCGTGAACAAATTCTTAAAGTGCACATGCGCCGCATTCTGGGTGCGGAAAATGTTGATTTGTCCATTATCGCTCGCGGGACGCCTGGGTTCTCCGGTGCTGACTTAGAGAATATCGTGAACGAGGCGGCACTGTTTGCGGCGCGATCTGGCAAGAAGTGTGTTGAGATGGAAGAGTTTGAGCGCGCGAAAGACAAGCTTATGATGGGTACGGAACGTCGGTCGATGATTATGTCCGCAAAAGAAAAGAGCAATACCGCCTATCACGAAGCCGGACATGCCATCGTCGGATTTTCCGTTCCGGAACACGACCAGCTATACAAAATTACCGTAGTCCCTCGTGGACGCGCTCTTGGAGTGACGGTGTTCTTGCCGGAGGAAGATCGCTATAGCATGAGTCGACGATCCGTTGAATCGCAAATTTGTTCGCTGTTTGGCGGCCGAATCGCCGAGGAAATGATCAATGGAAAAGACGGAGTGACTACCGGTGCTGCAAATGATATTGAGCGCGCGACGCAGCTAGCTCGCAACATGGTTACCAAGTGGGGCCTTTCGGAACGGCTAGGCCCGCTAAAGTACGATGAAAACGATAGCGAAGTATTTCTTGGCATGTCGGCGGGCAGTCAATCACCGCAAGTATCTGCAGCGACGGCGCGCGAAATCGATGAAGAAGTGCGACGCATCATCGATACGTGCTATGAACGCGCTAAAGCTATCCTTGAAGAGAAAGTCGATTTGCTTCATATGATGGCGGAAAAACTCATTGAGTATGAGACGCTTCTACCAGAGCAGGTAGAGATAATTATGGCGGGGGGCAATCTGCCTGCACCGCCTGCACCTTCGACATCGGATGCGCAGCCCGAAAAGGCCACCGACACTGGCAGGAACGAAGAAGCGGGGCCTTTCGCTAAGCCTCTTGAAGAATCGTGAGCCGTTTGCCGAAATTTGATCATTTTCGGTGATACCGTTTTTGCGATAGTAAGCTTATTCTGCGCGCTGTGAAGATGAAGAGTTCACCGTCCACACGGGCGTTCTTCGGTACTGATGGCATTCGCGGTCGTGTGGGCATAGATCCTATTACTCCAGAATTTTGTTTGAAGTTAGGTTGGGCGGCTGGCAAGAGTCTTACGAACGATAATGGCGGACTTGCGATTATTGGTAAGGATACCCGTATTTCCGGATATCTTTTGGAGTCGGCGATCGAAGCGGGTTTCGTATACGCTGGTGTTGACGTAGGTTTACTGGGGCCTATTCCGACGCCGGCAGTTGCCCATCTAACACGTACATTGCGAGCAGATATTGGTGTAGTTATCAGTGCCTCTCATAATCCTTTCGAAGATAATGGAATTAAGTTTTTCGATGCCAATGGCGGCAAGCTTGAAGATGAACTTGAACGCGAAATCGAGGCGCAGCTGGCTCGTCCAATGTCGTCCACCAACTCGGTTAATCTTGGAAAGGCACACCGTATAACGGATGCGTATGGACGTTATATCGAATCCTGTAAAAATTCAGTTGCTCGCGATATCAATTTTCGTGGAATGCGTCTCGTGGTTGATTGTGCTAATGGTGCGACGTATCGAGTTGCTCCAGAAGTCTTTTCGGAACTCGGGGCGGAGGTATTCGTGATCGGCGCAAATCCGGATGGGCTCAATATTAACTACCAATGCGGTTCGACTAACACCCAAGCACTACGAGTAGCCGTGCACAATGAGAAAGCCGACTTAGGAATCGCCTTTGATGGTGATGGCGACCGTGTGATCATGGTTGACGCGGAAGGTAGAGACGTCGATGGTGATCAGCTGCTTTACGCGATTGCCATGGGCCGGGAAGTTGCAGGTGTAATGCATGGTGGCGTTGTAGGAACGGTCATGTCCAATTTTGGCTTGGAGTCATCGCTGAAGGATTCTGGTATACCGTTTGCGCGTGCGAATGTTGGCGATCGCTATGTCCAGAAACTCATGAAAGAGAAAGGTTGGGTTTTAGGGGGGGAGACCTCAGGACACATCATGTGTTTAGACCTAACGACAACTGGTGATGGTATCATTTCCGCGTTGCAAGTACTGGTTGCAATGCGGGCCACGGGTTCGACACTATCTGAATTAAGTGGAGCGATGTTCAAGCTCCCGCAGTCCTTACTCAATATAGATTCGGCCAATCCAGTCGCAGTACTTGACCACCCCGACGTGACTAAAGCCATTCAAGAAATTGAGCGTGAATTGGCTGATTCTGGCCGATTGGTGGTGAGGGCTTCGGGTACGGAACCGATGATACGAATCATGGTGGAAGGACGGGACCATGCCATTGTGCAGTTCCATGCGCAACGGTTAGCTCGTATTATTCGCGCATTGACCCCTGAGTGAACTACAAGTAGTCTTTTACTACAACTTTGTTACCGTTTATGCATAGATCTAGCTTCCGTTCTTATCTGACTGTCTTGTACGTGAAATGCGCAAACCAATAGTAGCTGCCAATTGGAAGATGAATGGTTCAAGAGAGTTGTGCAAAGAGTTCGCACGGAACCTATCTCGTTTCCAAGATGTCGAAGTCTTGATCTTCCCGAGTGCGCTTTATATTGCTCAGCTCGTATCAGATTTCCAAGATGCTTCTTCAATTTCCGTTGGTATTCAAAACATTTTTAAGCAGCCATCGGGTGCTTTTACTGGAGAGATATCAGCGGAGATGGCGGCGGATGCCGGAGCGACACACGTATTGATTGGTCATTCGGAACGAAGATCTCTCTTTGGCGAAACCGATCGGGTGGTCGCGGAGAAACTTGCCGCTGCGTACCGGGCTGGATTGAAGGCAGTAGTGTGCGTTGGCGAGACACTTGATGAGCATATGAACAATCAGGCGGAGGAAGTAGTAGAGCGGCAGCTGCAAGCGATTCTGGAATTTGTAACGGATAATACTTTGCTTGCGTATGAGCCCGTCTGGGCGATAGGAACGGGGAAGACTGCTTTACCAGATCAAGCAAACGGGATGCAGGAACTTATGCGCAAAAAGATCCATGCAAGCCATGTTGTGGACGGAGAAAGTATTCGTATCCTGTACGGAGGCAGCATCAATGCCGATAACGCCCCTGACTTGATACGTAAACAGAATATTGATGGTTATCTAGTTGGTGGGTCTTCACTCAAGGTGGACCAATTTAATCAAATATGTGAGGCGGTGCGAGTATAAGTTGGCTATGGATACGTTAGAAACGGTACTGTTAGTTTTGTTAATGCTAGATGCAGTCCTGCTGGCGGCTTTCGTGCTGATGCAACAGAGCCGTGGTGCAGATATTGGTGCTGCATTTGGAAGCGGTAGTGCTAATACCCTGTTTGGGGCCACGGGTGCGACTTCTTTTCTTGCCAAATTGACAACTGTGTTAGCGATAGGGTTTTTCCTGATTGCGTTTGGCTTGGCCTACGTCGCCTTCGGAACGCGCGATGACTTTACGCAGCTTGGACTACGATGTCGTGGAGTCAGAAGATTCGTCGTCAACGACGCTTAGTGATGAGAGTGCGCCTGACCTCGGTGACGGGTTGCCGGTACTTGAATCGGGGGAAGAACATGAAGGCGATGTGTTGCCGGAGTTTGAGAAAGAGCAGGATGTACCTTGAGCATCCGGGCGCGGGGAGGTCGGCGCGCTCCGCCGCCAGAGCACCCGGTTGCACCGGGCTTTTACGTGGGTGCCAGGCTGGCCCAGATCAAGCGGAAATCCTTCCAGTACGGGAAGGCGGACCCGAACGCAAGAGATCCGCGTGGATGGATCACGCGCACCGGGATCCGGATTTGTAGAAGCGTGGACTGATTTTATGTGGTCGAAGTGGTGGAATTGGTAGACACGCTACCTTGAGGAGGTAGTGGGCTTTCGCCCGTGGAGGTTCGAGTCCTCTCTTCGGCACCAATTTTCGCGTTGGTCAATGAAAGGTAGGAATTGAGAGGAATGTAATCACTAGTGTGATAGGCTATCACGATGCCTAATGGCTCCGTGAATGACAAATCCTGGTACGGTTGAGGTGCTATCCAGCAAGTTCGGTTTTGTAATGATTGCAGATGCCAGGTCTACGTTATGAGCTGCCATTCAAAGAAACAGTCACCATCATCAGCTCCGAGCAATACGATAGTCCAGATTTTAGTATCCCGTTTCTTAACGTGGCCGACACCCCCTTCCAGTGCACAGCGACCACCAGATTTGCCGTCCGGCGACCTGTTTGGGCGGTGACTACACAGTCGGGCGAAGTGCCACCGCTTCTGAATCCACCATCCAACGCATTTGAAATTTACTCATCAGCTGCAGGGCGCAAGTGTTTTTTTGCGCCCCCAAAAAATCGAACCATGGTCCAGGGGATCAATGGCATTCGGGGAGCGTTTAGTGAATCCGCCGCATTTGCCATTCCAGTCGAAAACAGCATCTTGCACGGGATGCGCCGTTTGCACGCCGATCGTGGCGGTCCGCAAAACGGGCCCAGGACATTCGGTTCCGCCAGCATCGCACTGCACCGGCCTTCCGGACCCGAACGCACCCCTTATCCAACGCTCCGATTTTCCCCCCGGCAAAGCCCAACCAACTTATTCACGCACATTACCCAAGCGGGCGGGCTGTCGTTGCCGGTGCTCCCCTTCCTCGGTGCCACTTTCCGATCGGTTTTCGGGATCGCCGCTCATAGGACCGGCCCGGACGGAGCCGTTGCCGACACCGGACGATCTCGCTGACTATGCGAGCCACGGTTTCCCGGAGGGCGGATGCCTGTTGAAGTAGCAGGCTCTCGATGTTGGCCGCCACCGCCGCAAGTCCGTGCTTGACATTCGTTTGCATCAGCGACTTGCCGTCGTTCGGCAGACGCCCGTTCAAAGGATCCTCGCCATGGTTGGCGAACAGCCGGGTCATGGCAATGAGGGTGAAGCATGCATACAGTTCCTGTTTCACGCCCCGCTCGCTTTGCCCATGAAAGTCCTCAACCTCCATCAGCCGTTTGGATACCTTGTACAGTTCCTCGATGCCCCATCTCGCGTGATACAGATCCGACAGTTGCTCGATGGAATACTGGTCCCGGTCCAGCAGGGTCGTTCCCAAGGCGAAGACGGTATCGCCCACGGCATATTTCACCAGCCGCAAGCGGTGCGGACCGAATGTGGCTCCGGGGGGGTCCTTCGGTGTAGTCGGGTCAGCGTGTCCGGGTAGGGCACGACCTCGATGATCGTATCCCGGCGGTTGCCGTGGATGAAGCGGTCGACATCGATGCCGGTTTTCCGTTTCATCCGGAACACCGCGTGCAGTCCCCGGATCGCGTGCGCGTGAAGCATCTCATAGGAATAGTAGCCCCCGGTCGTAGACCACCACATCGTTCGCCGACAGCACGTTCAGGTGGGCCAGTGCCGCCTCGCGCTCATTTCTATGCGTATGCAGGTCGAAGTCGACCGGTAGTCGGGACTGCAACCGATACAGGCAACTCTCACCAGACCCTACGGATAGTGGGCACCGTCTACCGGCGTCCGCCAGCCTTCATGCACCAGTCCGCGCGGCAGGTTCAGGGAGCTTCCACCATCGACCGCAAATACCCGATGCCCATGCCACCGCCGGTCCGTGTCGGGTCGGACTTTCCGTTCGTGCCGGGGTCGGGTCTCCGCTCGGCGCGAAATTTTCGGGCGTTTCATGCCGCCTCCTGCCATGTCTCGGATTCCGGTTCGGATGCGCGAACCACGCCGATCCGGCCATATAGATAACGCTGCCCCGTCAGCCACCGCTCATGGGTCTCCGCCGCAAGTGCCAAGATCAGACGCAGACAGGACTCCGCGTTCGGGAAGATCCTGACGACACGCGTTCGCCGGCGGAGCTCCTCGTTGTACCGCTCCAGCATGTTCGTGGACTTCATCCGCAGGCGATGTTCCCTGGGCAGCCGATACACCGTCAGCGTCTCCTCGACATGATCCTCGACCCATTCCACGAGCCTGCCCAACCCTTTCTCATCGCCCCAACGGGCTACCCAGGCACCCAGTGCCTCACGAGCCTCCCCGACATGCTCACAGCCCCACAACCGTTTCAAACCCTCCAGACACGCGGGATCAGCACTCCGGGACAGTTTGTCCCTGGCATTGCGCAGAAAATGGACGCAGCACCGTTGCCACAACGCGGTCGGCAACACTTTCGAGATCGCATGCTTCAATCCCTCATGACTGTCCGAGACCACATACTCGACTCCCCGCAGGCCACGTCCCTTCAGATGCGACAGGAATTCCGTCCACGACCCCTCGCTTTCCCGGTTCGCCACTTCCGCCGCCAGCACCTGACGCCGACCCTCGCCGTCAATCCCGATGGCAATCTGCACTGCCCGGGAACGCACCGAGCCCTCCTCACGCACCTTCTCATACCGGGCATCCAGCAACACATACGGATACGCCTCCTCCAGCCGACGTTCCGCAAACGCCTTCAGGGACGCGTCCAGCTTCGACACCATGGCCGAGATCGTCGCCGGCGAAAACTCGTGACCGCACAGACCCTCCGCCAGTCGGCTCACCCGACGCGTCGAGACCCCCCTGCACATACATCTCCGACAGCACCGCCACCAGGGCCTTCTCCGAACGCTGATAGCGCTCGAACACCCGCGTGCTGAACCAATGGCATTCGTTTAGTGAATTTTTCCATTCGGTTAAGGATTCGGTCTTGGGCCTTGGTTATCCGCTGATTTTTTATTCCGTTAGCGAGTTGCCGATGCCGGTGCTCCTCTTCCTCGATGCCACTTTCCGACCGGTTTTCGGGATCGCCGTTCATAGGACCGGCCCGGACGGAGCTGTTGCCGACACCGGACGATCTCGCCGACCATACGAGTCACGGTTTCCCGGAGGGCGGATGCATGCTGAAGTAGCAGGCTCTCGATGTTGGCCGCCACCGCCGCAAGTCCGTGCTTGAAATTCGTCTGCATCAGCGGCTTGCCGTCGTTCGGCAACCCCCCGTTCAAAGGATCCTCGCCGTGGTTGGCGAACAGCCGGGTCATGGCAATGAGGGTGAAGCATGCATACAGTTCCTGTTTCACGCCGCGCTCGCTTTGCCCATGAAAGTCCTCAACCTCCATCAGCCGTTTGGATACCTTGTACAGTTCCTCGATGCCCCATCTCGCGTGATACAGATCCGACAGCTGCTCGATGGAATACTGGTCCCGGTCCAGCAGGGTCGTGCCCAGGATGAAGACGGTATCGCCCACGGCATATTGCACCAGCCGCAAGCGGTGTGGGCCGAATGCGGCTCCGGGGTTCCTGCGGCGTAGTCGGGTCAGCGTGCCTTGGCGGGGAACGACCTCGATGACCGTATCCCGGCGGCCGCCGTGGATGAAGCGGTCGACATCGATACCGGTTTTCCGTTGCATCCGGAACACCGCGTGCAGTCCCCGGATCGCATGCGCGTGCAGCATCTCATAGGCATAGTAGCCCCGGTCATAGACCACCACATCGTTCGCCGACAGCACGTTCAGGTGGGCCAGTGCCGCCGCGCGCTCGTTTCCATGCGCATGCAGGTCGAAGTCAACCGGTAGTCGGGACTGCAGCCGATACAGGCAACTCACCAGACCCTGCGGATAATGGGCACCGTCTACCGGCGTCCGCCAGCCTTCATGCACCAGTCCGCGCGGCAGGTTCAGGTAGGTTCCATCGACCGCAAACACCCGATGCCCCTGCCACCGCCGGTCCGTATCGGGTCGGACTTTCCGTGCGTGCCGGGGTCGGCCTTCGGCGTCGAAGACCACCTTGAGGATTTCCTGGTGCAAGGTCTTGAACAGCTGCTCGTCCAGCCTGGCCCGGGCACTGCAGATGGAGGACGGCGACACCGGAGCCGGCTGTGGCAGTTCGATCCCCATCGTCCGGCATTGCCCCCACAGTTCGGCCAGCGTGGTCGCATATCCTGGCCGCCCCTTCGAAAACACCAGCCGGAAAACGAACAGCACGACCACCAGCGTGTTCAGCACGCGCCGCCGCCGCTGCCAGAGCCGGTCATGCCGGTTGGCGACACCCACGAGCGTCTCGACGACGCCGCTCCAGAGCCGGACAAAAGCATCCTCCGGAGCCAGGACCGCCACCGGCGGCCTGCGGGAACGGCGTCCGGATCGACGGGAGCCGGTCAGCAGCACCTGCTTCCAGTCTTTCGTCAGCGGATACAGGTAAACGTCCTTCGGAGTCCTGCCTGCCTCCGATGCATTCGCCTTGCGTCCCTTCGTCCGGCCAATGCACTGCCAGTTGGCCGCACGGTAGCAGGTCCCCCGGTACTTCGCTGGATCCACAAAGGTCTCCGCCAGTACCGGCTCCAGGCCGTGCCGCTCCTTCCAGTCCCCGGGCAGCCGCCGAACCGCCATCGACAGGGCCTTCGAGGCCAGATACGGAACCCGAACCCAAGGGAAAATCAGGAACCGGGAGTTGTTCACCACCCCCTTCAGACGCTTCGCCCGATCCCGATCCCGCCAGCCAATCCAGGCGTCACGACAGGGAAGCCGGGTCGTGCCCGCCTCAAACAGCAGACAGCCCAGCTTGCGACCCCGACGATCCCGCAGCCAGTAGCGCAGGAAACAGCCGAACGGATGCCGGTAACCCAGCTCATGATGCCGATCCACCCATTCCTTCCATTCCTCAACGGCCTCCCCCTCCGCCACAACCTCCAGTTCCAGCGGCATCAGCTCCTTCAACTCACACTCTATGGCGGAGCCCGGATCCGAGCGACTCGTATGCCGCGGTCTCCGACCCCCGGTTCCCGTTCTCGATCCCGGCCGCTTCGCCGGCAGCGACACGATGCCGCCGGCCTCCAGCTGCTCCAGCATCCGCAGACAGGACCCCAGTCGATCCCCACCCTTCGGCGTGAACCAGCCCAGATGAGTGCACAGGGTGGCAGCCAGCTCATGGCGGCTCAGTGCCGGAAACATTTTCACCGTCTTCTGAAGGTCCGCAATCTGACGGCGAGTCAGCCGCGTGCCACAGAAGGTGGTCGACTTCAAATTCTCGATTCGGGAATCCATCACGTTTGCACCAGAGATAATCTAACTTAAGCGTAGATTGCCATAACCCATGCTAAAACGTAAGTGTTTTTTTGAAGAATCCCAACAGAACCGAATATGTTTCCGTATATCAACCGGTTACACGACATCCTCAAAGACCAGGATCCCTTTCCGCTAATCCGAATGCCATTGCGTGCTGAACTGGCCGCTGCGTTCCTGCGGAACTCTCAGTTCGATCTCGCCCACCTTCATCGTCAGATCGCGCCGGTAGTATCCGGAACGGTAGCCCTGACGCGTCTGCGTCCGCTCGCTCTTGCCCGCTCCCAGAAACTCCGTCATCTCACTCTCCAGAACCTCGTTGAGCGTCTCCTGCACCAGCCGCCTCACAAACTCCTCATCGTCCGCCAGATGATCGCATGCCGACTGCTTCGTGGCATTGTGCGTATAATCTTCCCGAATCATTTCTTGCTCCTTTTCGATAAATTGTGTCATGAATGATTCGCGCCTGGACGCCTCTTGTGCGTCCAGGCATCTCCACATTCCCGATGAAACATCAGATTCTAACCATTCGTCTGTCGTTACAGCCCGTTTTTCGTTTTTGCAGACAAATTTATACACAACCCAGCAGGAGCGGCCTGAAGCACCCGAAATACCTGATTATGGACCGTGCCTACGGAACGCGGAGGGTGGTGCAAGACCTGGGAGCCACGCCCGTGGTGCCGCCCCGAACGACACGCTGGAAACCCTGGTCCTTCGACCGCCAGCTGTATGCCTGCCGCAACGAAGTGGAACGCCTGTTCGGAAGACTCAAGCGGTATCGCCGCGTGGTGACACGTTACGACAAACTCGACGTCATGTTCGCTGGATTCATTTACGTAGCCTTGATATACGAAATGATCAGGAACTTAGTGTAAATACGCCCTAATCAAATACGAAATTTCAAATGCGATTGCCCTGGGCTAGTACCCAAGAGCATGGACGAACTTTTACGTCCCGATATCCAAGGCTCGTAGCCCAATCCCTGACAGATTTTGCATTGTCGGCTATTCTTTCCAGCACCTCATTGAAGATTTGCTTCGGAACTTTTCAGTATTTGGTCTCGACGACCCAGATCGTTGTTGGTGTGGCAACTATATGGTCTATATCGCCGACTTTGGCCATAGCCATAGATGTGACCGAATGAGCAACGGCGCACCTGGCATTAGTAATTGCATACTCGATGATCTGTCCCCACCTTCATCTCGCCATCAAGGCCTTTGGACAGATTCTCAAGCTGCCATTTTCTACCTATCACGTAGGTAACAATAAACCACCACCAAGGCGAGTAACGATATGAAAAGTAAGGGGAATATGTAGGAAAGTTGACAGACGCCATTTGTCATGTTGGGTTGCGTCCATGGGTCGACTGAATCGTGGCGCGCAAACAGCCCTACTGAATATGTCGCTATTGTCCCGATCCACTGAGACATAATCCAGGTCCTCCGATTCGTACTGACGAAGGCATAAATGTTTTGCTTCGGCTTCTATCACCACCTGACACAAAGCAGTAATTTCCAGTGAACAGATTTCTGGATACTGGCAGTATGTTCAAGAGATGGGTGAGCATTTTTTTGATTTAACTAAATTTTTCAACTCCAGTTTGATGACGTGCCCCAATTTATATGGGGAATTATGTAGCCCGGAAAATGACTAAAGTCCGCGAAAACCATGGACCAAAAACAGCCGAAAGTCCTATTAAAAACAGCGGCTCACGATTCGCTGGAAATTACTGGACGTAGAGGACAATGTGCGGGATCAGACGGCGACGCATTACTTGAACCACATCACGATACCGCGTCGGAACCTCGTTGAATTCCCGCTAATGCGGTCCACCACCGTGATTGTCAGACGATAGATGAACGGAATTAGTCAGCGGCAGTAGAACCGAGTTCCTAGATGCACATATTGAATTCGGAACTGATAGTCTCACGATACTAAAAACCGAAGATTGAATCAAAATGTATCTAACCCAGAAAGGATGTACTCAAATTGATAACAATCTCGCGCAAGTGTCATTAAATAAAACTCGATTTCGTCTTTGTATGTACTTTCAACAGGACACGACACCGTTCCGATCACTCTATCCCGTTTATCTATCCTAAGCGTAATAATCGGCTTCAACGCGTTTCGCCACCAAATTCGCAAGAGAAGATCTTTCCTTCCTCCCTTTCTAGTATCAATGACATCTGTTACTTTCGCAACGACAGACGACATGACGTAAGTATTGTGTTTTCGTTTAAGGTGAATTCTCTGCTTGCGTTCCGATCGATCCGATTCAATAAATATGCAGTTGCCGTTTCGTTTCCAACAGAGCTGTTTCTGGTTGATCAGCTGATCAATTTGGTCGAATAGTTCTTCCATTCGATTGTCCCTATATCACGTCGTTGAGCAATACTTTCAAACGACCATGTAAGTTTGCTGATGTTGGAACAACGCTATCAAACAAGTGAAGAAGGTCGTTGGGTTGGGTCAAATCCGGATCATAAAGGTACTTCCAGTCGTATGAAGACACTATCGAGCCAACGAGTGATACGCGGTTCTAAGCAAATTTTGGTCGTATCGAAACCCTTGATAGTTTCCGTCATCACGTTCATGTTTTCTTCATTTGAAAGATCTGAATCCATGACGTGGCTCTCGCATTGAATGAGCGTCTGATCGCCTGCAACATGTGACTTGAGCCGAATGGTGAACGGGTGGGCATTGCTCACAGCAACCTTGAGATAGCTATCGTGCCTGTCTTGAGCGTCAACGAAATTCACACGTCCCTCAAACTCGTGATCACTTCTTGGTGGGGATCGCTCTATTGCGTATGCGTCAAGGAGTTGTTCGCACAAATATTGGAAGTGCGCCAACTTTGCCTCCCATTCAGGAATCCACACATCCGACGCATCTAAAGATCCAGATAGCCAGTATTCTTTGATGTCGAATGCCGACGTTTTACGATTGTAAAAAGAAAAATGTTGGAGTCTGACTTAATGTGCTGGTTTACCTAAGCAGGAGGTATTGCAGTCACCAAGAACTTCCATCTAACTGCACGGTTAAGAAAGTCTAACATTTTCAATCACCTGTAATGCGAATTGCGTTACACACTCTCACATGGTGATATGTTAGGCTTAATCGGCAGGCGAAAATGATTTTCAGTAGTTTATGTGTATGCGTAGGCGAAGACGTCCAGGGAAACGTACGGAGGACGCTGAAGTGAGACAATATAACGATGGTTCATCAGCACCTATAAGATTAAATTTCTACTTGTGTTCTTGATGCCGGGATCAGCTTTACAGGTCAGACAATGCCTCCGCTCCGTAGTATTAATGTTAGTTCTATCAGCAATGAATGGATGGATGGGTTAGTGCCGTTTTAGACCAACGAAGACACTTCAATATCATTATTGAATAGCTATAACCGTGTACGCCTCTTTTCTTGCTGTTTGTATTAGCGTGATGACCGTTTTATAATTCCACTCGCTGAAGCGGGGTGGAGCAGTCTGGTAGCTCGTCGGGCTCATAACCCGAAGGTCGTGGGTTCAAATCCCACCCTCGCAACCACGGTGATCAGCTTTGGATTCATAACATCTAGAGTGGGTTGATTGATTAAGTCTACTCTTGGTCCTCTGTAATCGCGCCCGCTTCGCAACAGGGCGTGAAACCCTTCAATAATCGGTATTTTCACGTCTGGGACGTATCGCAACCTCAATAGCAATGGGATGCGAACGTTTTTTGAGTAGGAACGTAGACTGGTTTATAAATGTTGCACTAACGTACATGCGGCTAAGTTTAACGTATGGAGATAAGAGTTGAAACGTCTCGCGAGCAGGATGCAAGGAGTAATACATGTCAAGAGCAGAGGAACTGGAAACGTGTTTGTTGCCGACCATCTTGGGAATGGGTTATCAATTGTGGGGTATCGAATATTCGGTTTTCGGCAAACGCCCGAAACTGTGCATCTACATTGATGCTGAACGGGGGGTTACCGTAGACGATTGCGAGAAAGTTAGTGACCAGGTGAATACTGTTTTGGATGTAGAAGGGGCTATGCCGGAAGACTACGTTTTAGAGGTTTCCTCGCCGGGGTTGGACCGTATTTTATTTAAACCAAAGCAGTTCGAGGCAAGTGTCGGAGAACAGCTTGATGTGCGGTTGCACAGCCCCATAGAGGGAGCAAGAAAGTATCGAGGCCGACTTGTCGAATGCAAGAATAGGCAGATTCAAATGGAAGCAAATGGATCGAGTATAGAGATACCGTTGCGTCAGATAAGACGAGCAAGAATTGTTCCACAGTTCGTGTGATGGCAAACTGAAATGCAAAATATGAAAGAAATTCGTGCAGCTGTAGAATCGGTATGCAACGAAAAAGGCGTCGAAGAAAAAGTCGTGCTTGATGCAATTGAATTGGCACTAGCAACAGCCAATCAACGGCGGTACGCTCATCGTACAGAGTTCCGTGTGTCGATCAACTGGGACAAATCGGACTACAACACGTTTCGAGTTTGGGTCGTCGTAGATGACGCGTATCTGCTCTCGCTCGCGGCCCAAGATTCATCAGATGATGATGACGCTATGTCTATTCCTGCATTTGATTCGAATATTCATATGACGTTTGAGCAAGCGCGAGAAAAAGACGCAAATCTTGAAATTGGAGCCCAATGGGAAGAACAGGTCGAATCAGTCCCTTTTGGACGAATCGTAGCGCAAACCGCAAAACAGGTCATACTTCAAAAAGTGCGGGAAGCGGAGCGGGAACGTGTTGTTCGAGAATATCTTCCCCGTGTTGGTCAGCTGGTTAGCGGAACAGTAAGGCGTTCCAGCCGAGATTCAGTAATAGTTGATTTGGGCAATAATGCCGAAGGGGTTCTTACGCGTGAAAATTCAATACCGCGTGATAAATTTCGTAGGGATGATCGATTAAAGGCTTATCTCGTCGAGGTGATGCCAGATAGTCGAGGCCCGCAGTTGATCCTTTCTCGCACCGTTCCAGAGATGTTGATTGAGCTGTTTAAGATCGAAGTTCCAGAAATTGCAGAAGAGATTATCGAAATTAAAGCAGCTGCTCGAGATCCTGGTGAGCGCGCGAAAATCGCTGTTACTACGACCGCGCCTCGTATTGATGCCGTTGGTGCCTGCGTGGGTATGCGGGGTTCTCGTGTACAGGCCGTCTCTGGAGAACTCGCTGGAGAACGTGTGGATGTCGTTCCATGGGATGACAATCCCGTTCAATTTGTAATTAACGCTATAGGCCCTACCGAAGTAGAACAAATCGTTGTTGATGAGGATCTTCGCACGATGGATATAGCCGTGACTGAAGATAAGGTGGCGTTGGCGATTGGTATTCGTGGACAGAATGTTCGACTAGCTGGCGACTTGACGGGGTGGACGCTAAATATCATGGCCGAAGAAGAAGCAGTGCGGAAACGTGACGAAGAAATCACAAAATGCGTGGAATTGTTCATGACAGTATTGGAAGTAGATGATGAAGTAGCTGGCGTCTTGGCACTGGAAGGTTTTCAGTCGGTCGAAGAGGTGGCGTACGTTCCATTGGAAGAGATGCAACAAATTGAAGGTTTCGATGAAGAGTTAGTTCGTGAGCTCCGGGAGAGAGCTAAGAACTCGTTACATTCGCGGGATCTTTCGGATCTAGTGGGTGGCGTTCAACCACCGGCGGAAGACTTAATTAATATGGAAGGTATGGACGATCTGCTTGCGAAAAGACTCGCGTCCAATGGAATCGTCACGATGGAAGATCTTGCAGAGCAGGACATTGCAGCACTGCTTGAAATAGATGCATCACTAGGAGAAGAACGCGCTGGACGACTGATCATGGCCGCGCGGGAGCCTTGGTTTGCTGAATAGAGTATAGAGTATAGAGTTGATATTAAATCGAATATTTATATGCCAAACAATACAGTTAAAGAAGTTGCTGATCGGCTGAAACTCAACGTAGATGAGTTTCTACAGACGATGGCTGCAGCAAAGTTGCCTCAACGCAGTGTAGGTGATGAGCTGACGACGGAACAGCTGCAGACGTTGCTTGCATATATACAGCAAAACAGAGAAGAGGTGCAACAACTATCGAGACCGTCTGGGTCGAGTGCACGAACCAGGATACGGTTGAATCGCACTACCACATCCACACTGACGGTGGGTGGCCGCGGGGGAAAGCGAGTTTCGGTCGTTTCTCGAAAGAAGAAAACTTATGTTAAGCGAGCTCAACCAATAGTCGTCGCTCCGGCAGAGCAAGAAACTGAAGAGATCGCTTCGGAATCCACAGTACTAGCCGAGGAGGAAGCGCGGAAAGCAGTACTCGAGGCGAAAGAAGCGGAAGCCAAAAAGCAGTTTGATTTGGAAGGACGGCGTGAGCGCGAGGAAGAAGCGCGACGCCAGGCGGAGCAGGAGCGTCAGCAGAAAGGTCTCTTAGCAAAAACTGCCGAGGACGCGCAGCGGCTTGTGGAAAAAACGAAGAAGCATGAAGCACCCCTGAAACAGGAGGTGGTAGAGGTAGACGTAAAAGCCGAGGGACAACCTAAAAAGCTTGCGGGTAAGGATGGTAAGCGACTGCGCACTAAACCATCTAGGAGTCGTGAACGGCCTGAGGCTGAGGCTGAAGCTGAAGATGAGCTTGAACCTCGCGGTTATCGGGCGGCTCCCTTGTCGCTTCGAGGTGGTCGACGAGCTCGGCGTACTCAACCATTTCAATCTGAAGTTCAGGGAGGGCAGTTCGAAAAGCCAGTTGAAGCCGTCGTGAAGGAAGTCGAACTGACCGGTCCAGTTGTAATCGGGGACTTAGCTCGTCGTATGTCGGTCAAAACGGCTGATGTCATGAAAACGCTAATGGGATTGGGGGTTATCGTTTCTGTCAATGAATCCATAGACCAAGATACAGCCGTGCTGGCGGTTGAAGAGATGGGGCATAGAGTAAAGGTCCTCGTTGAGGACCGGATGGAAGAGGAACTGAAAGCTTTGCTTGAGATAGCAGGTGACAAAGTTCCAAGAGCTCCAGTTGTTACGGTTATGGGTCACGTAGACCACGGGAAAACATCCTTACTTGATCGCATACGGAGTACACGTGTAGTGCAAGGTGAAGCAGGGGGCATTACGCAGCATATTGGTGCATACAACATTTCGACACCGCACGGGCTGGTTACGTTCTTGGATACACCTGGTCATGCGGCGTTTACAGCGATGCGGGCCCGTGGAGCTAACGCCACGGATATAGTTGTCTTAGTGGTTGCGGCAACTGATGGTGTTCAACCACAAACACAGGAAGCCGTTCAGCATGCTCAGTCCGCAGATGTTCCTATCGTTGTGGCAGTCAATAAAATCGATATGGTGGGTGCTGACCCTGAACGTGCAAGAAGAGAATTAAGTGCTATCGGTATAACGCCGGAAGATTGGGGTGGTGAGACCTTGTTCGTAAACGTGTCTGCTGAGACTGGGGAGGGTATTGATGAACTCCTGCACGCTATAACGCTGCAAGCCGAGTTGCTGGAATTAGAGGCAGTACCTGATGCTCCAGCACGCGGCATCGTTATTGAGTCGCGAGTCGATCGTGGTCGTGGTGCCGTCGCGACCATACTTGTTCGAAACGGGACACTTAGACGTGGTGAAATGGTGATCGCCGGCCAATGCTATGGGAAAGTTCGTGCTTTACTCAATGAACATGGCAACTTGGTCAAGGATGCCGGGCCTTCCGTACCGGTTGAAATGCTTGGCCTAAGTGGTATGCCCAATGCGGGCGATGATTTCTCCGTAGCAGTCGACGATCGACAGGCACGGCAGCTTGCGGACTCGCGGGCGCATAAACAGCAGCAGTTTAAGTACCAGCAGCAAAGTGCCATGCGGCGAGTAACGCTGGAAAATATTATCCTATCACAGGGAAACGCAGAAAAACGTGTTTTGAATATCGTGCTTAAAGCAGACGCTCGCGGTTCGTTGGAAGTAGTCATGCAAGCGTGCGCTGACATTGGCAACGAGGAAGTATCGGTTGATATCATTGGTCATGGAGTAGGAGGTATTAACGAATCCGATGCGAATTTTGCACTCATTAACGATGCCGTCATCTTTGGGTTCAACGTACGCGCAGATAACTCAGCTAAAATGATTTTAGAGCGGGAAAATATCGAAGTACGTTATTACAACGTCATATATGAGTTGCTTGACGATATTAAGATGGTACTGCAGGATATGTTGGTACCTGAATTGCGAGAAGATATTCTCGGCAAAGCGGAAGTTCGTGAGGTATTTCCCTCTCCTCGATTTGGGCAGATTGCGGGTTGTATGGTGGTAGACGGTACCGTCACTCGATATAACAAAGTTCGCGTACTGCGAAACGATATAGTAATCTTTCAGGGCGAATTAGATTCGCTTCGCCGATTTAAAGACGACGTTCCAGAAGTACGTACCGGTTTGGAATGCGGGATCGGAGTGCGTCATTACAACGATGTGCGCGAAGGCGATCTTATCGAAGTCTACGAAACGCGAGCGGTTGCCCGTGCTCTCTAAATTGGTTTAATGTCGTGGATCGACGATCTTATTCATTTTATCGGGAACTTCGCGTTGCGGGGTTTCTGCGTACACAACTGTCAGAAATTCTTCGGCGCGAAATGTGTGATCCCCGAATCAATCTTCGCGATCTAGTCGTAACCGAAGTGCACGTGACTCGCGGTATGAAATTTGCGGATGTTTATGTGTCCAATTTGAGTGTTTCCAATGACGCATCTCGACGCCTTTTGGTAGAACTGCTAGATGCTGCATCTGGCTTTTTACGGTCTGCGCTTGCACGACGACATTCAATGCGTACGACCCCAAAGCTGCGGTTTCATTATGACGACATAAGCGAAGAGGCAATGAGAATCGAAGCTCTCATTGGAGACGCTTTACGTCGCGAGCAAAACAACGACAATGCGTAAGGGAGATAACCGTGGAATGGCAGTCAACGGTGTGCTCACCTTTGATAAACCCAAAGGGATCAGTTCCAATCAGGCGGTGCAAAAAATCAAACGATTATTTCGTGCGCGCAAGGTTGGTCATACTGGCAGCTTAGATCCATTAGCTACTGGAATCCTTCCCTTATGCTTCGGTGAAGCGACGAAGTTTTCCCAGTATCTACTTAATGCCGATAAGCAATACCGGGTGGGGGTCCGGCTTGGTATGTCGACGGATACAGGCGATGCCGACGGCAAAATATTGCTGATAAGATCAACATCACATGTAACTAAAGAACTAATTGAGCGCAAGCTTGAGCAATTTCGCGGACAGTTTGATCAGATACCTTCGATGTATTCGGCAATAAAACATCACGGACAACCGCTTTACAAACTTGCTCGTCAAGGTATTGAAATAGAACGAACTGCGCGCAAAGTCACTGTGTACCATAATAATTTGATATCATTGAATAACGACGAGCTAGAACTGGATATTCACTGCGGGAAAGGTACATACGTTCGCACCGTTATACTTGATCTTGGTGAATCTTTGCAATGTGGTGCCCATGTTGTTCGGTTGCGACGAACAAAGGTTGGATCTTTTACTGAAGATGGTCTCGTTACGTGGGAACGGCTTGAGCAAGCATATGACGAGGAACGGCTACAAGATCTACTGAATCCGGTTTCAAGTGTCGTTGAACCGTGGCCTTGGGTTGTCCTTAACGAGATAGCTGCATATCAGGTTCTACATGGACAAGCCGTGATAGTGCCACATGCGCCTGCTAATGGATGGGTGCGTCTGTGCGAAACACGATCAGCAGCTGAAAAGCGGTTTCTTGGTATTGGAGAAATTCTGGACGACGGGCGAGTCGCTCCGCGACGTCTTGTCTATGAGCATTAGTCATTCTATTCGAAGCGAAAACAAACATTGGAGGTTAATTAATGGCTTTGACTACCGAACAGAAATGCGAAGTTATTGGAGAATACAGGAGAGAAATGAACGACACCGGATCACCGGAAGTGCAAGCCGCACTCCTAACACACAACATCAACACGTTGCAGCAACATTTTCGTCAACATGCATCTGATCATCACTCGCGACGCGGCCTGCTGGCAATGGTGAGTAAGCGACGTAAATTGCTTGATTATCTCAAACGAGAGGAACAGGGCCGCTATGCGAAGTTAATTCAACGTCTAGGATTGCGAAGATAAGCAAAAAATTGGGAGAACAGCTTGAACCAAGAAACAACACGATTTTCATTTGGCGGTAAAACTGTCGAATTGGCAACCGGCAAGATCGCGAAACAAGCGGATGGAGCAGTGATGGCATCCGTTGGTGATACGTCCGTCCTTTGTACGGTGGTTGCTCAATCGCATTCGGACCCAAACCAGGAATTCTTTCCGCTTACGGTGGATTATCAAGAGCGATATTACGCTACTGGACGTATTCCGGGCAGTTTCTTCCGTCGAGAGGGACGCCCATCCGAAAAGGAAGTCCTGACTAGTCGATTAATTGACCGGCCGATACGCCCACTTTTTCCTGACGGCTTTTTGAACGAGGTTCACGTAGTACCTACAGTGATGTCCTCGGATCAGGAATATGATCCCGATATCATTGCGATGTTGGGAGCGTCGGCTGCGCTGTCTATTTCAGGGGTGCCGTTTGCTGGACCAATTGGCGCGGCAAGGGTAGGGCTTATCGATGGTTCGTACGTGACTAATCCATCATACAAACAGCTAGAACAATCGGGACTCAACATGGTGGTTGCGGGAACGAAGTCAGCGGTGTTGATGGTTGAGTCTGAAGCCGATGAACTCTCGGAAGATCAAATGCTCGGCGCAGTTTTGTTTGCACACGAAGAAATGCAAGTAGCTATCGACAGCATCAATGAACTCGTGGAACGCGCAGGAAAACCACGATGGATCTGGTCTCCTCCACCGGAAGACGCCGCCTTAGACTCCTCCATAAAAGATCTTGTAGAGAATGATCTAGGCAGTGCCTATAGAGTCACTAACAAAACGGAGCGACTTAATACTATACGGTCTCTTCGAACGAAAGTAGCAGATGTACTGAGCAGTAGTAGCGAATTAAAGTGGAATACAAAAGATATTTCAGCTTCGTTTGCCAAGCTTGAGAAGCGAATAGTTCGTACTCGTGCGTTGAATGGAGACGCGAGAATCGACGGCCGTGGCATGCAGGATGTTCGTCCCGTATATGTAGAGGTAGGTTTCCTGCCTAAAGTGCATGGGTCCGCGTTGTTTCAACGCGGAGAAACCCAAGCTATTTGTGCCGTGACTCTGGGAACCTTACGCGATGCAGCATTAGTGGATGCCATAGAGGGTAAGACTAACGATACGTTTTTACTTCATTACAATTTCCCACCATATAGTGTCGGTGAGACGGGATTCATGAGTGGTCCAAAACGGCGTGAAATCGGCCATGGCCGATTGGCAAGGCGCGGTATCGCTACCGTTTTGCCGAAAGGAGAAGATTTTCCATATACCGTGCGTGTGGTTTCGGAAATCACCGAAAGCAATGGTTCTAGTTCCATGGCGAGTGTTTGTGGGGCATCGTTGTCGCTAATGGATGCTGGTGTGCCCATTCGTACTCCGGTTGCTGGTGTGGCTATGGGTCTCATTAAGGAAGGTGACAGTTATGCGGTTCTTACTGACATTCTCGGCGACGAGGATCACTTAGGTGATATGGACTTCAAGGTCGCTGGCACGGCCAACGGCGTGAATGCCCTTCAGATGGATATCAAGGTTGATGGAATCAACGAAGAAATCATGGAAGTTGCGCTGGAGCAAGCTCGCGCCGCGAGGATATGTATTCTTGAAAGCATGAACGCAGTGATTAGTCGGTCACGCGATACGATTGCTGATACCGCACCGAGCATCATAACCATGAAGATTAACCCGGACAAGATCCGGGAAGTGATCGGCAAAGGTGGTAACATCATTCGCTCTATTCAGGAGCAGTCCGGTACTGATGTCGAACTTGATGATAACGGGCATATCCGCATATATGCACCCACTCGTCCAGCAGGTGAAGCGGCCAAGAAATTAATTGAAGATATCGTGGCTGCGCCTGAGGAAGGGAAAGTATACGAGGGGGAAGTACAAAGGATCATGGACTTCGGTGCATTTGTAAAAATTTTACCCAATTACGATGGGCTCCTCCACATCTCGGAGATTACTAAGGAGCATGTCAATAATGTCGAAGACCATATACAGGTTGGCAATAAAGTTACAGTCGTCTGTACGTCCGTTGATAATCAAGGTCGCGCACGGCTTTCGATCAAGCGACTAGGTGAATATGCTAATGAAAGCACAATGTAAGGGGCCTACAATTTTTCCATGTTGTGCATACGGTAAGCAGTGTTGTATGGTGTATATCTAAAACTACAGAATCTATGATTCGTCAATGAGATTCTGTCGTTGCGCGACAAGATTATCTACAACTGACGGGTCAGCAAGCGTGGACGTGTCACCAAGATTTTCCGTATCGTTTGCGGCAATTTTGCGCAAAATACGCCGCATGATTTTACCTGACCGTGTCTTAGGTAGGCCTGGTGCCCATTGAATCACGTCAGGTTTTGCGATCGGGCCAATTTCAGTCCGGACCAATTGGATGAGCTCCTCGCGTAATGACTTAGAAGATTCCGCGTCGGCCATAAGCGTGATGAAGGCGTAGATTCCTTCACCCTTGATGGCATGCGGGAAGCCTACTATCGCTGCCTCCGCAACTGATTCGTGTAGGACGAATGCACTTTCAAGTTCAGCAGTGCCTATACGATGCCCTGAGACATTGATCACATCGTCGACTCTTCCGGTAATCCAAAAGTAACCATTTTCATCTCTGCGGGCTCCGTCACCGGTGAAATACATGCCAGGGTATCTTGAGTAATAGGTGTCAATTAATCGCTGATGGTCACCATAAACGGATCGGATTTGACTGGGCCACGTGCTAGTGATCACCAAGTCACCCCTTGCGGAAATCTCCTTAATCACTGACCCCGTCTCGTCAACTAACTCTGGCTTAACGCCAAAAAATGGTCGCGTTGCGGAACCGGGTTTGAGAAGCGTTGCACCTGGTAGCGGAGTAATCATGATCCCTCCCGTTTCAGTCTGCCACCATGTATCAACGATAGGACAATGTCCGCCACCAACAACTTCGTAGTACCACTGCCACGCTTCAGGGTTGATAGGTTCTCCAACAGTACCGAGGAGCTTTAGAGAATTACGAGATGTGTTAATTACGAACTCATCTCCTTGCGACATCAATTGACGGATGACAGTTGGAGCCGTGTAGAAAATACTGACATTATGCTTGTCAACAATTTGCCAACACCGGGAAGCATCCGGGTAAGTTGGGGTGCCCTCAGAGATTAGAATCGTAGCCCCGTTACTCAAGGGACCATAAACGATATATGAATGGCCAGTAATCCAGCCGACATCGGCTGTACACCAATAGATGTCGCCATCGTGGTAGTCAAAAACATAGTGGTGAGTCATCGTTGCGTACAGTAGATAACCAGCTGTTCCATGCTGTACGCCTTTGGGTTTCCCCGTGCTTCCCGACGTATAGAGAATGAATAGCGGGTCTTCAGAGTCCATGATTTCGGCGTCATTTTCAGTAGTCTGTGCATCAACCAGCTCGTGATACCAGACGTCGCGATTTGGATCCCAAGGCACGTCTGCGCCCGTTCGTTTTACGGTCAGTACAGTGTGCACGTTTGGACAAGAGGCAAGTGCCGTATCGGCATTAGTCTTGAGCGGTACGCGCAGGCCACCGCGAATACCTTCATCTGCGGTAATAAGTGCCCGACAATCTGAATCTAGGATTCGATCGCGCAGCGAGTTAGAGGAGAACCCCCCAAACACTACATTATGAATTGCTCCAATGCGAGCGCATGCAAGCATGGCATATACGGTCTCTGGGATCATTGGCATGTAGATGCAAACGCGTTGTCCTTTCTTGATGTCACGGACTTTTAAAGCATTTGCAAGACGGCAAACATGATGATGCAGTTCCTGATAAGAAATATGCTTGTCGTCGTTGGGATCATCCCCTTCCCAAATAATAGCAATCTGTTCTTTGCGTTCGGGCAGGTGGCGATCGATACAGTTGTAGCATGCATTGAGCTTTCCATCCTTAAACCATTCGATATGTCCGTTGAAAAAATCAGCTGATGAAACCTGTGTCCAAGGTTGGAACCAATCAAGAAACAAATTTGCCTGTTCCATCCAAAAATCATCTGGTGAGTTTATGGATTGCTCGTACATCGCTTGATAGCGGGCTTCGTCGATGTGGCACTTTCGAGCAAATTCGTTGGATACTGGGTATGCGCTACTCATGTAAGGTCATTTCTTGGATTGCGGTTGGGGATGTATCTTGATTTTACGAGTATGGAATATGTTACTTCAGCTTGCGCTCAGAGTGCCTGTTAATCAGAGATCAGCGGTTCTCGTTTCCCGTGAAAAGCAGTATCAGCAGAGACTGGAGTGGCTACTCCCCAAAATTTTTCATGGGCTTTGGCCAGCAATTCCCCGTATAGTTTCATTTTGGGCTTGATGTCGGTCTTTTCATGTTTCGGTACGGGGAACCGACGTTTTCAGACGGTTTGCATGGCATGTCGTCGTGCGTTGGAACGGGTTCCGGGCATCGATATGCAGGTCTCTTGACCGTCAGGGCGGCATGGGGCCTCGGGGACGTCCCGATCCCTTCTTCATCGAGCAGCTGGAGAGGCGGTCGGCCGTCAGGACGTATCGTAGGCGAGGTACGCGGTGTAGATCCCGAGGGCGTGGCCGTACAGTTCCTGGGTTGTGTATAAATTTATCTGCAAAAACGAAAAACGGACTGTAACGACAGACGCATGGTTAGAATCTGATGTTTTACCGGGAATGTGGAGATGCCTGGACGCACAAGAGGCGTCCAGGCACGAATCATTCATGACACAATTTATGGAATAAGGAGCAAGAAATGATTCGGGAAGATTATACGTACAATGACAGGAAGAAGTCTGTGCATGTCATCATCTGGCGGACGATGAGGAGTTTGTGAGACGGCTGGTGCAGGAGACGCTCAACGAGGTTCTGGAGAGTGAGATGACGGAGTTTCTGGGAGCGGGCAAGAGCGAGGCCGGACGCAGACGCGTCAGGGCTACCGTTCCGGATACTACCGGCGCGATCTGACGATGAAGGTGGGCGAGATTGAGCTGAGAGTTCCGCAGGAACGCAGCGGCCAGTTCAGCACGCAATGGCATTCGTTTAGTGGATTTTGCCATTCGGTTAAGGATTCGGTCTTGGGCCTTGGTTATCCGCTGATTTTTTATTCCGTTAGCGAGTTGCCGGTGCCGGTGATCCTCTTCCTCGCTGCCACTTTCCGACCGGTTTTCGGGATCGCCGTTCATATAGGACCTACCCGGACGGAGCCGTTGCCGACACCGGACGATCTCGCCGACAATACGAGTCACGGTTTCCCGGAGGGCGGATGCCTGCTGAAGTAGCAGGCTCTCGATGTTGGCCGCCACCGCCGCAAGTCCGTGCTTGACATTCGTCTGCATCAGCGGCTTGCCGTCGTTCGGCAGCCCCCCGTTCAAAGGATCCTCGCCGTGGTTGGTGAACAGCCGGGTCATGGCAATGAGGGTGAAGCATGCATACAACTCCTGTTTCACGCCGCGCTCGCTTTGCCCATGAAAGTCCTCAACCTCCATCAGCCGTTTGGATACCTTGTACAGTTCCTCGATGCCCCATCTCGCGTGATACAGATCCGACAGTTGCTCGATGGAATACTGGTCCCGGTCCAGCAGGGTCGTACCCAGGATGAAGACGGTATCGCCCACGGCATATTTCACCAGCCGCAAGCGGTGCGGGTCGAATGCGGCTCCGGGGTTCCTTCGGCGTAGTCGGGTCAGCGTGCGTTGGCGGGGAACGACCTCGATGACCGTATCCCGGCGGCCGCCGTGGATGAAGCGGTCGACATCGATACCGGTTTTCCGTTTCATCCGGAACACCGCGTGCAGTCCCCGGATCGCATGCGCGTGCAGCATCTCATAGGAATATAGTAGCCCCGCGGTCATAGACCACCACATCGTTCGCCGACAGCACGTTCAGGTGGGCCAGTGCCGCCGCGCGCTCGTTTCCATGCGCATGCAGGTCGAAGTCGACCGGTAGTCGGGACTGCAGCCGATACAGGCAACTCACCAGACCCTACGGATAATGGGCACCGTCTACCGGCGTCCGCCAGCCTTCATGCACCAGTCCGCGAGGCAGATTCAGGGAGCTTCCATCGACCGCAAACACCCGATGCCCCTGCCACCGCCGATCCGTGTCGGGCCGGACTTTCCGTGCGTGCCGGCAGTCTGCGTCGTAGGACTTTCTGGACAAGGTAAGTTTCGGCATTTCCATCATACAGCCGTCAAAAACCCTTAGGCAACGTCCAGAAGCGGCCCAAACCGTCGCATGGGAGCGGTTTTCTTGCTTCTTATTGCGGGTTTTGCGCCGTTTTCCGTCCCGTTCTCGTCAACAGGGCGCAAGTCTCCCGTTCAACCGTCGCAAGTTGAGTGCCAGACAGAGCAACGTCCATTCCCCTTGCACCTGCTCCAGTCCGCGAACACTGAAGCGGCGGAAACCCATCACGTGCTTGATCCAGCCGATCGATGCTTCCGCCATCCACTTCCGCTGTGCATAAACCGCACGACCTTCCCGGCTAGTCAGCCGCTGCGCCATCCGCGCCGAGGAGGCGGGACGCCGTGTCGAGTCCGGCCGACGTACGCTCCGACCTTCCCGACCCAAGGCCACGTATCCCTCGACCTTCCGTTCTTCCAGCTGCGCCAGCTCCTTTTCGCTGGCGTAGCCTGCATCCGCCAGCACCGCCTCCGGCGGCTCGCCCGCCACCACGGCTACCTCATCCACCATCGCATTCAGCTTCCCGTGATCGTTGGCATCCGCCGACACCTCCGCCGCTACGACCAACTGCTCCTCGCCGTCTACCGCAGCTTGGGCATTGTAACCCTGTTGCCAGCAGCCCGCTCTGGTCTTCATGATCCGACTGTCCGGGTCGGTGACATTGCCTTCCACATGATCCTCCGGAACGCCGTCATCCTGGACGCAGACCTCCCCGTCTTCCGGATCCTGATCCGACCCCGATGTCCGCACCGCTTGCTGATCTTGGAGTGCCCGAAGGTGCTCCTCCCAGACGGGGGACGCTCCTTCGCTTGACGGATGGTCGTCAGACGACCCTCCTGCCGCTGCAGTCTGCCGATTACACACATCTCCCGCTTGACTTCTATTTGTCGGATCGCAACAGTTTATAGACATAGTCGGGTCCTTTCTGCTGGGCGAGACGGATGAGTCGCTGGTAGGCATCGGCCTGATGTATCAAGGCTGTGTATCCCTTCCAGATCGATCGTCTCGTACCCGGGCGGACGATCGCTGCGACGGTTCAGGAAGCCCGCCCGGCATGGCGATAGCCAGGAGTGCCTTACCGAGATCGTCGGGGGGCAGGCTGCGTGGGTCATCCAAGGTGCAGGTTCCCGCAGCACGGTGAGCATCGCCCCGGTGGACAATTCCGGGGTGTCGCGTCCCAAGCGGGTGAGTGCGACCAATCGCCCAGCCCAGTACTCACCCGCGCGCAGGGTCACGGCGCGCTGCAGGGCTTCGACCCAGCACCCGGTTTTGAGCAGCCGGAACCAGTCTTCGATGCGCCAGCGTAGACGATACTACTCCAGAATCTGCAGGCAGGTTAGCAGCAGCCATTATAAGAAGTCAAGCTGTACTTATGTGTAATCGGCAGGCTGCAGGGCCTCCGGCAACTCATCGCCCCGCACCTCCGCTCCGTGTTCCACGTCCTCCGCTTGATCCCGAGCTTCCGCTGCCGCCGTCAGACGCTCCACTTCCGCTTCCACACGCCGCTCCTCTTCCACCATCTGACCATACGTCATCGAACGATGCCGATTCGCATCCGCCTGAACCTTGGTACCATCCATGGCCACCTTCCCCAACGTCACTAGTCCCGCTTCCCGAGCCAGCCGCACCACCGACACGAACACCCGCTTCACGTCCTTCAGATGCCGACGGCGAAACTCACAGATCGTCCGATGACTAGGAACTTCACCAGACCCCAGCAGCATCCGAAACGCCGCATCCCGCTCCAGACGAACCCCGATCTTGCGCGAGGAATACACTCCGATCGCATACCCATCAGCAATTCCCCGTATAGCCCCAACCCCGCTATAGGTATGGACTTTGCGCATTGGCTTTCGCAATAATAAGAGCGTAGGCTTATCGTTTGAGGGTGGATGATAGGTTAATATAGAGTTACCAGACCAACGAGGTATCCAAGGATGGGGGCGTTGAAGTTGCGCAAGGATGTGAGCAAACCCGGTTTGCTGCGGGTGGTTCGTGAAGTATTTGAGGCGGTCGTTGAGGAGGTATGCGGGCGGAAGTTTTCCACCGGCGACTGTCTGATGTCGGGTCTGGCGGTGTTTCTGGAGAAGCACGCCTCGCTGCTGCAGTTTGATGTAACGAGGCACCGGCACAAGGTGGTGGAAATGAATCTGCGTCGTCTGTACGGTCTGGCGCAGGTTCCCTGCGACACGACTCTGCGCCGTCGCCTGGATCCGATCTCGCCGGTGCGGTATCGGCGGGCGTTTCAGCAGGTACTGCAACGCGCCCAGCGCGGCAAGGTGCTGCAGCGGATGTCGGCGTGGCGCGGTCATTATCTGGTAGCCGTGGATGGTACCGGCACCTTTTCCTCCCAGCGGGTTCACGGTCCGTGCTGTCTGCGGGCCCGGCATCGCAACGGTTCGACCACGTACTCCCATCAGCAGTTGTGTGCGGTGATGGTGCATCCGGATCAGCGGCAGGTGCTGCCGATGGCGATAGAAGCGGTTTGCAACGGGGATGGCTCGACGAAGAACGACTGCGAGCGGGGTGCCTGGGCCCGGCTAGTTCCGGTCCTGGCTTCGCTTTATCGGCGCATGAAGCTGATCGTGATTGCCGATGGGCTGTTCTCGCAGGGTCCCCAGATCCGGCTGCTGCAGGAGCATGGACTGCGCTTTCTGCTGGTGGCTCGGGCGGGCGACCATCCGCATCTGCAGGCTCAGATGGATCGTTCCGATGCGCCCTGGTTTGCAGATCCCTCGCCCGAAGGGCAGGAGCGGGATCGCCAGCTGCGCGTGGTGCCGGAGGTGGAACTGAATGCTGCGAACCCCGACCTGAAGGTCCAGGTGCTGCAGAGTTCGGAGCGGCGTGGCTCCGGCGAGGATGCGCGGCGGGCGTTCACCTGGGTCACCGATCTGCCGCTCAATCCGCATAACGCCAGCGAACTGGCTCGCGCGGCTCGCAGTCGCTGGAAGATCGAGAACGAGACCTTCAACACGCTGAAGAACGTCCAGTACCTGGAACACAACTTCGGACACGGAACCCAGCACCTGTCGGATACTTTCGCTGCGCTGATGCTGCTGGCGTTCCTGATCGACCAGCTGCTGGAAATGGCCTGCCCCGTCATGAAGCAAATCTTCGCCAAGTGCTATACCCGAACCGCGACGTGGGAACGTCTGCGCAGCAGTTTCTGTGCGGTAGCCTTCCGCAACTGGCAGGAACTGTACGGCCACGCCCTCGGGATCTACACCGCGTACCTCGCCTACGATACGTCCTGACGGCCGACCGCCTCTCCAGCTGCTCGATGAAGAAGGGATCGGGACGTCGTCCCCGAGGCCCCATGCCGCCCTGACGGTCAAGAGACCTGCATATCGATGCCCGGAACCCGTTCCAACGCACGACGACATGCCATGCAAACCGTCTGAAAACGTCGGTTTCCCGTACCGAAACATGAAAAGACCGACATCAAGCCCAAAATGAAACTATACGGGGAATTGCTGCATACCCATACAGCAGTACTTTCATCATCATCGCCGGATGATAAGGCCGGTTCCGACGACCGTCCCCCTCATAGAGCGCATGAAACGCTGACAGATCCAGCGTATCCGCCACATCGCTGATGAAATAGGCCAGATCCCCGGGCGGGAAGCCACTCCCTCATGTCGACTGGAAGCAATAACTGTTGACCCGGATGGTAAGGCCGATAACTCGTACCCATCGTGTCGTCTACCTTCATAGAGTAAGGAGGATCCACCGCATCATAGCATACGCTGATCCATCTTCAAATCCAGATTGCCTGCCACGTTTCTACGGCGCAGACTGCCGGGGTCGGGCCTCGGCGTCGAAGACCACCTTGAGGATTTCCTGGTGTAAGATCTTGAACAGGTTCTCGTCCAGCCTGGCCCGGGCACTGCAGATGGAGGGCGGCGACACGATTCCGCAGGACTCCAGCTGCCCCAGCATCCGCAGACAGGGACCCCAGCCGATCCCGACCCTTCGGTGTGAACCAGCCCAGATGACTGCACAGGGTGGCCAGCCAGCTCATGGCGGCTCAGTGCCGGAAACAGCTCCACCGTCTTCTGAATGTCCGCAATCCGACGGCGGGTCAGCCGCGTGCCACAAAAGGTGGTCGACTTCAGGTTCTCGATTCGGGAATCCATCACGTTGGTACCAGAGACAATTTATCTAAGCGTAGATTGCCATAACCCATGCTGAAACGTAAGTGTTTTTTTGAAGAACCCCAAAAGAACCGAATATGTTTCCGTATATCAACCGGTTACGCGACATCCTCAAAGACCAGGATCCCTTTCCGCTAATCCGAATGCCATTGCCGTCCCATCCGCATGCACCTTCACCGAGGTGTTATCCAGCATCGCGATCTCGGTGTCCGAAGCTACCAGACCCCGATCGCGCAAACGCTCGAACACGGCCGCCAGTACCCCACACTCCGCCCAGCACCTCCCCCCCCCCCCATCTGGACGTACACCGTGTTCCAACGCCCATAGCACGCAGGCAGGCAGCTCACGCCATGAGCAGCCCGTGTTGCAATACGTAAAGAAAATACCATTTCAGCACCCGCCACCCCATCGGACCTTGCCGCGGGGCTTCGGAAACAGATCCCGTATCTCGTCAAATTCCTCTTCCGTAAGTTGCATGCCGACCTCTTGTCGAGTGAATCAGTCCCCTCCCCTCAGAATCGTACAACAACGTAGTGTCAACACGCCCTAATCTGGCTGTAAGCTATTTATCCTAAAAAATATTCTCAAATTTCTCTGCAGTGCAAACTGCCGGGTACGGCACATCTGGTCTGGGTCAAGGTGAGCGAAGTGTGCAGAGTGTTCAAGCAGATGTTCCGCGAAACGCGGCTGTCGCTTACAAAATATCAAAAACACCGGACGTCTACGTTGACCAAGCGAAGCGGGAACTGCTGATCAGAGCGTAAACTTTAAATAGTGCGCATGCGAATTGCTTCGACTAGAGCTCGAGTTGTTGGATCCGACCGAGCTAGATTTCCGGTTTCGAGTGCGTCGGACATTTCAATTGCAATCTCCTTACCCCGTTTGACGCCCCATTGGTCAAAAGGATTAATACCCCATAGAAACCCTAAGCAAGCAACTTTGTGTTCAAAAAGTGCAAGTAATTCGCCAAGACTTTGAGCATCTACGTCATCTAATAAAAACAAAGTTGATGGATGATTGCCTGCTAATCGTTGTTCCAACGGTAATGCTTCATCTTCGGTACCAGTTAGGAGAACTCGACTTTGTGCTAAGCAGTTAGCAAGAATCTCACGGCGCGCACCGGTGTCCGATGGTTCGGAATCGATGGATGCAATAAAATCTGCACTGAATGAACGCGTTCCTTGATGTAGAAATTGGTGGAATGAATGCTGTCCCTCCGTTTCTTGGCCTCCCCATATTACGGGGGTCGTGTGAACGTCAGAAAGTGTGCCGTCACAGCGGGAGGATTTGCCGTTCGACTCCATTTCAAGCTGCTGAACATAGGGCAGAAAAAAGCGAAGCCGATCATCGTATGTCAGAATAGCATGCGTGCTCGCGCCGAGAAAGTTTGTATTCCATAATGAAATCAGAGCGAGCAGGACAGGTGCGTTGCAACGAAGGTTGGTTGTTCGGAAATGATGGTCTACCCTTGCCGCCCCATCAAGCAGATCTATAAATTGTGATGTGCCTGCGGCGATCGCAACGGACAAGCCCGCGGCTGACCAGAGAGAGAATCTCCCACCGATCCAATCAGGCATTTCGAAGCATTCCTTGGTTGGGAAATTGAGATTTCGAAGTTTCTCTTTATTTGATGTAACGACCGCGAAGTGCCGATGAGCCAAATCTGGTTGACCTGTTCGTTCGATAAACCAAGAAAGACATGCGTGAGCATTACGAATCGTTTCTGGTGTCGAAAAAGACTTAGACACGACGATGAATAAAGTCGATTCTGGTTGCAAACCATGCAATGTACGGCGCATGTGGCGTGGACTGAGGTTGGAGAGGAATCTAACATTGATGCTGCCGTCACCAAGCGCGTCACAGGCTAATTGTTGACCATAGTAGGACCCTCCGGTTCCTACATTCACAATATGTTTTAATGGAAGTCCCGTACTTCCAAGTATTCGACCGGTCCGTACATCTTCCGCAAACCTAAGCAACCTTTCGCGTTCGTTTTTAAGCGGTTCGAGAACAGTCTCAGGTAATTCTCCAGTACATGCTCTAAGTGCGGTATGCCAAGCCCTACGATGTTCTGAGAGATTCACAATCTCGCCTAAATATTGCTCTTCAATTCTTTGGGGTAGATTCGATTCATGTGCAAGTTGCACTAAACCATTGAGGATCTCGGAGGTAACTCTCTGTCTTGAAAAATCGATCAGAGTTTTGCCAATTCTCAGACTGTAATTCCCGAAACGATCTGGATCGTTTAACAGCTCTCTTGAGTGGTGTCTCAGCACGTTTGCGGCTAGTTGAGTCAGCTGTGACCAAGCCACAGAAAGTTGTGATCGGATAGGATGATCGTCAGTCGTAGTCAACGTGTGACTGGAACGTTGTCGATGAGGCGTGCTTTGCCTAGATAAGCAGCACCAAAAACACGCAATTCGCTATTATTGGTGGTGGCCGTAGGTTGTGAGAGGTCATGAGCTTGACGTATAGATACGTAGTCGGGCCGAAATCCAGCATTCTTTAGCTCATTGATAGCTCGCGTCTCAAGATCAGCGAAATCGACAACTTCACTTGAAATTGACCGGGCGACTTTGTCTAGGGTCCGTTTTAGTCGTGGTGCAGTCAATCGTTCGTTCGGAGTCAAGTACTGGTTACGGCTGGATAGTGCCAACCCATCGTCCTCTCGTTGTGTTTCAATTCCCTCTATCTTGATCGGAAAATCGAGATACTCAACCATGTGCCTGATAATTGTGAGCTGTTGCCAATCTTTTTCGCCAAAATACGCTGTATCTGGTTGTACGATGTTAAAGAGTTTCGATACGATGGTTGTGACGCCGCCAAAGTGCGTTGGTCGTTGCTCACCACAAAGTACTGAACTCAATTTCGGTACTTCTACTCGGCAGCAGTCTTCGTCGTGCAAATACATCTCTGACCGGGAAGGAGCGAACAGGATGTCTACGCACTGGGTTTGTAGCTGGTTGCAATCATCTTCGAGCGTACGTGGGTAGTTATCAAAGTCTTCTTTAGCCCCAAATTGCGTCGGATTAACGAATATCGTTACGACGGACACAACGGATTCTTCACGTGCCCGTTCAACAATCTTTAAATGGCCTTGATGAAGGCTTCCCATTGTAGGGACAAGGCTTAGTGGTTTCTTATTTGCATAGATTGCGAGGCGTTTTCGCAAGTCTTGTTTCGTGTGTACAAGGTACAATGTTCAGCTAAAACAGTGCTCAGGGCCGGGGAAACGTTCCTCGCGCACGGCGGCGGCGTACGCGACAAACGCTCCCCGCAATCCATCGTTACTTTCCGGCAAGAAATTTTTCACAAATTTGGGCACTTTAATCCCTGACGGGGTGATGCCAAGCATGTCATGCATCACCATAATTTGGCCATCCGTATCTGGTCCCGCGCCAATTCCGATCACGGGAATATCGAGCTTTTTGGTGATTGCTTTTCCTAGAGATTCAGGAACGCACTCGAGTAGCAGGATAGCAGCTCCAGCATCTTGAAGTATTAGAGATTCTTCCATCATTATATTGGCTTGTTCGGGATCTCGGCCTTGAACGCGATAACCACCTAGGCGATTGATTGACTGGGGCGTGAGTCCCATATGTGTACATATGGGTATTCCGCGCTCGGATAGCAAGCGTGTACTTTCCGCTAGCCACGCCCCGCCTTCGAGTTTCACAACGTGAGCTCCAGACCTCATGAGTGCAGCAGCACTTTCAAGCGACTGGCTTTCAGATGCATAGCTCATAAATGGTAAGTCAGCCATAATCAAGCTTCCATGGTTCCCTCTACGCACACAATTCATGTGATAAATCATGTCGTCCAAAGTCACGGGAAGCGTGCTATCGTGTCCTTGGAGCACCATACCAAGAGAGTCTCCAACGAGAACCACCTCAATGCCGGCACTGCTAATAATTTCGGCGAAGAGAGCATCATACGCAGTTAGGCTCGCAAATTTCTCACCACTGCGCTTTTTTTGGAAAAGCGTGTTAATCGATATAGGTGAGGATAATGTTGGTGCATTCATGGCATAGCCCTAATGTGGTTTCAGCATATGAACAACTTTGATTTTGATGCAAATAAATGTTTCTAGATGGTTCGAGATTAACCGTCTTAATGAAATACTCATTGAGTTAATATCGTGTAGCCCTCTAATTTCGATTGAGGTCGAACATACCTACAGCAGGTGGTGTCGTATACAATTTTTCGCGGTGGTTTCTACGTCGCTTACGTATCGACGGATGCAAAAGATTGATCTCCCGCTGCCTCTCTTCATCCTCAAGTGTTTGAATGCTTGTCCACCACGCAGCTATATCAGGGCTAACCTCGCCTATTTTTGTTCTAAGCACGAACAAGTCGTAAGCCGCGCGGAATCGTCTATGCGCAAGTATTTTATCGATTTTGTGGGCGGAACGGCGCGACAAGCGTCCCTGCAATACCCAAACATCCTCCATAAAATGTGCATGACGTCTAGTTACTCCAATGGTTTGTCGGAGTTCGTTGATTACTTTCTTCGCTGCTTGTTGTTCCCGAACAAAATACGATTCCTCATTGTCAGCGCATACCAAACTGGTCTGGTACTCTTGCCAAAGCAGTGTAGCGAACACAAACATGGAAGTGACGGGTTTCCCGATGGCAATTCTTTCATCACTGCTAGCTAATGACTCATAGACGAGGTCGTGTGCTATGTACGTAAAAGGCAGGATGACTTCGTCAAGGGCTAATTGCTGGACCATTTCGTAAGCAAGTACACCTTTCCCACAAAGGAAGAGTTTTTCCAGCTCACCATAAAGTCGAGCGCGAGAAACACGCGTTAAATGCTCGCGTGATGGTGGCATCGCACGTTCTAGCGACTCTTCAAATATTAAACCCAACTTGGCGGCAAATCTAATCGCTCGTAACATTCTTACGGGGTCTTCGTGAAACCGTTCTATCGGGTCACCGATAGTGCGCAATTTTTTCAAGTCAACATCTGCCATGCCGTCTACAAAATCAATGATCTGTTCAGATTTGACGTCGAAATACAACGCATTGATGGTGAAGTCCCTTTGTAACACATCTTCGTCGATGGACCCGAAACTCTTCTGATCAACATTGGCCAAGTGCCTACCAACTTTGTGTTCAATTCCGCTCTTACCGATGTCTTGTCTTGTGCTGCGAAAAGTTGAGACTTCGATTTTTTCTCCCATTTCCCGTACATGTGCAAGTACGAATCGACGACCTACTAGCCGCGATTTCGAAAAGATCTCGCAAATTTCATAAGGGTCCGCGTTGGTAACGACATCAAAATCCTTTGGGGTGATTTCCAACAAAAGATCGCGTACACAGCCCCCAACAACATACGCCTCGAATCCGGCATCGTGTAAACGATTAATAACCTGTAGTGCGGATGGTGATATAAATTTTGTAGCGATTCTCGGATCGCTAATACGGTTTTCTGTACTCACTCGGCAGATCGTTGGTTTTATAAATTACGCTATGTTAAACGCTCTGTACTTATACTAAAAGCAAAATTCGCTACGCTGCATGATGGTTTGTGTCTTATGGAGCCGAGATATGCCAATTTTATATGCTTATATGCACGATTCAAAAGTTTGCGGTTTCTTTACCGTTATTGACGTACTACGTTTTATAGTAGCCCAATCTGGCAATTGGGAGCAGGCACGTAATAGGGTAGTCTAGGTCAAACAATTCCAGAGCCAAATCACATTCTATCGCGAGAGTCAATTGCCGATAACGAATGTCTGATTATGTTTAAGCGTGTGAATCCTGTACGTTCGACAACAACGGGGCGTGTGCTTATGTTACCCATACAAATTCAATTCCAGTCAGTTGGCTGAAAATAACCGTTGGGTAGTATTAACCAACAAGTTCACAGCGTAAAAAAATGTACTTCAAGCGTGCGTAGGATCTCAACTATGGATTGGTGCATGGCTCTTCTCTTAGTGAATCAAGATCATCAGTTCGAACATACCCAACTCGTCATGTGTTCTAGTTCCACATCCAAGTAGATTGCAACAGCAGCTACTAAAATTCCAATGTGAAGCGCAGCCCAGGTGACATTGGTGCACAGTGCAGTGCACTATATAACTCCTTGTAGGGATAGTCGTGTTCTATCCGAGAAGTTGCTTTTCCTGCCTTTCAGATAGCGTTTTGCAGTCGATGCATTCACTGGCTTCTGGCCGTGCTTCCAGACGAGCCAACCGAATTTCCGCTCCACAAATTTCGCAATATCCATAGTCTTCCGATTCAATTCGTCTTAATGCTTGTGCGATTTTCAAAAATAGATGACGCTCTCGCTCTCGCATTTTAAGAACGATTCCGAATTCTTCGGCTTGCGATGCTTGGTCAGTTGGATCAGGAAGGTTTGTAATTTCTCCCTGCATATGGTCCATGGTTCGATCAACTTCCTGTATCAATTCGAGTTGTTTCCTTTGTAGGATGACCCGGAAGTGTTCACGCTGTCGAGCAGACATATATGGTTCATTTTTTGAAGGTTTGTAGTGATAGATATCGGCTTCCGCGTTGCGAGCACTGGATACGCGGCGTGTATTTTTTTGCGTTCTAGGCTTCGATTTCAATCTGACTGCAGATTTTGGCTTGGCGGCGGTTCCGGTCCTTGGCCTGGCGGCGGCGGTTCCGGTCCTTGGCCTGGCGGCGGCGGTTCCGGTCCTTGGCCTGGCGGCGGCGGTTCCGGTCCTTGGCCTGGCGGCGGCGGTTCCGGTCCTTGGCCTGGCGGCGGCGGTTCCGGTCCTTGGCCTGGCGGCGGCGGTTCCGGTCCTTGGCCTGGCGGCGGCGGTTCCGGTCCTTGGCCTGGCGGCGGCGGTTCCGGTCCTTGGCCTGGCGGCGGTTCCGGTCCTTGGCCTGGCGGCGGCGGTTCCGGTCCTTGGCTTGGCGGCGGTTCCGGTCCTTGGCCTGGCGGCGGCGGTTCCGGTTCCGGTCCTTGGCCTGGCGGCGGCGGTTCCGGTCCTTGGCCTGGCGGCGGCGGTTCCGGTCCTTGGCCTGGCGGCGGCGGTTCCGGTCCTTGGCTTGGCGGCGGTTCCGGTCCTTGGCCTGGCGGCGGCGGTTCCGGTCCTTGGCTTGGCGGCGGTTCCGGTCCTTGGCCTGGCGGCGGCGGTTCCGGTCCTTGGCTTGGCGGCGGTTCCGGTCCTTGGCCTGGCGGCGGCGGTTCCGGTCCTTGGCCTGGCGGCGGCGGTTCCGGTCCTTGGCCTGGCGGCGGTTCCGGTCCTTGGCCTGGCGGCGGCGGTTCCGGTCCTTGGCCTGGCGGCGGCTCCGGTCCTTGGCCTGGCGGCGGATCTGGTCTTTCCTTGGCCTGGCGGCGGCTCCGGTCCTTGGCCTGGCGGCGGTTCCGGTCCTTGGCCTGGCGGCGGCTCCGGTCCTTGGCCTGGCGGCGGTTCCGGTCCTTGGCCTGGCGGCGGCTCCGGTCCTTGGCCTGGTGGCGGATCCGGTCTTTGGCCTGGCGGCGGTTCCGGTCCTTGGCCTGGTGGCGGATCTGGTCTTTGGCCTGGCAGCGGCTCCGGTCTTGGGCTTGGCCACGAGTATGGACTTAGACTTAACTACTCGTTTTGACTTAGATTGAAGTGTTGGTTTGGGTTTAGAGGCCAGCTTAGAATTGGCAACCGTTGTCATTTGTGACCTCACAGACGCTTTAGACTGTTCGGTTGTCTCTTTTTTGGTAACTGACGCTGCACTAGTTTTTTCAGCATCCTTGTCCGTTGTCTTCTGTCGTTGCGCCATAATCCTGCTACTTATTTGGGATCTGTACTAACTGTCTTCGTTTAGAAGGTGCGCAATCTACCAAAAGAAAAGACGATTTGCTAGACGGCCTGAGCCATGTGCGATGAAATACCGTTATCAAGTGCTACTCAGTATTTCGAATGGCGAATCATCACAATACAGTCGCATCAAATCTCAACTTGACAAACGTATTTCAACAAATTTCTACGATTAGCTATGAGTTGTATATAAATCATGATATTTAAACCACCGCTCAAACAAGGCATGCTGTTACGGCGATATAAACGTTTTCTTGCGGATGTTGTCATCGCAGGTAAGCAGACGATAACGATGCACTGTGCTAATACAGGTGCTATGCTTGAATGCTCCGATCCGGATAGTCGAATCTGGTACTCCGAAGGTAAAAATACTAAGCGCAAATATCCATTTTCGCTGGAAGTCGTTGAAACGAAGTCAGGGGCACTCGTTTGCGTTAACACGGCTCGGGCAAACCAGTTAGTTTATGAGGCGATATCTAATGGTTGGCTGAAAGAATTTGACGCGTCGTTCCTGTGGCGTCGGGAAGTCACAATTCCCGATGAAACAGGAAGATTTGACCTTGGAGCAAGAGGTACCGTAATTGAGGTCAAAAGCGTTACGTACGCACGATCGCAGCGAGGATATTTTCCTGATACTAAGAGTGAACGGGCCGTACGACATACGCGCGCGCTTGCTAGGTGTAGCGAGAAAGGGCTTCGGTCTGTGCTGTTATTTTGTGTTCCTCATACTGGTATCAACGAAGTAACCGTCGCGGACGACATAGACCCGATGTATGGCCAAGCGGTACGCGATGCAATCGAAGCTGGTGTTGAAGTCCTGGCGTATGGATGTGTGGTCTCACCACGCGAGATTCGAGTGGTACAGAGATTGGAATTTTTAATTTAGGCTTGGCGTCGGTCTTCCCGTGTTTTGGTACGGGAAATAGTCGGTTTCAGGCGTTTCACACGGCATTCCGCCGTGCGTTGAGACGGGTATCGATACTACCCCCACGATCGCGAAAGTCCATCCACAAAGTCCAGACGAATAGCAGAGTTTGGTCTATACGGGGAATTGCTGTGTGAAGGCTGCGGTAGCCGAAATCCAATTGATCAGAGAGGCTGCGCTCCAGTTCAAGCACAATGACGGTGAGGGTACATACAATAATATGACACTTGCGGCATTCGGGAGTTACTTGGGAGATGGGATTGCCCAAGAAGAAAATAGACCAGGACCAATGTGTGGTGTGGTATTAAACAATATTTTTGGAAGATATTTATTTCTTAATTCCGCGGGAGGTGGGAGCAACCTCAACCTAACATCGAACGGAATTCCTAACGTGGAGATCTGTAAGCGAATCCTTGAACATTTCAGGGAGATCCAAGAAGTCTCAAGTGGTGGAAGTGGAGCAACAGATTACTATATCCCGTAGGAAAAACAATTTTTGGACATAGACATAGTAGGTAGTCTCGACCAAGTATGGCGGCACAGGATGCATACAATCTGTCCATGGGACGACTGTGCTATCTTTGTCTATTGATTAAGAGGCCTGCACTGTAGAAACATCATGGTGTCTGATTTGAAGACACGGATAATGTTGATGCTATATGTGGCTGATCTTCATAGGTGGATACCTCTATTTATTTTATATTGCCGTTTTGACGAATCATGCCATATGTGACTACATGATTTTAACCCTTATTTCTCATAATAGATGGCTTGGGTGCGATGTATGTGCGTGTAAGTTGTTGATGCAACGAAGTTGGTTGGGCTTTGCCGGGGGGAAGGGGATGGTAGCGGGGGGCGTTCGGGTCGGACGGAAGCGGGACGCGTTCGGTGCTGGGTGCGATGCTGGCGGAAACGGTGCGGACTTGTAGCATGCGCCTCGGCCCGTTTTGCGGACCGCCACGATCGGCGTGCAAAGCGGCGCATCCCGTGCAAGATGTTGTTTTCGACTGGATGATGAGCCATGCGGGTGAGCATGCGGCGGACGCCCATATCGCACGCCCTTGGGTACTGGTCTTGACGAGGCCCGAACGCTCCCCGACTGTCGGGAGGTTTCGCCCCCGGTGGCTGCGATGGCATGCGGATGAACGGAAAGGGATTCTAGTCTGTAAAGGATGTCGTGTCACCGGTTGATATACGGAAACATATCCGTTTTTTTGGGGGTTCTTCAAAAAAACACTTGCGTTTTGGCATGGGTTATGGCAATCTACGCTTGGTTAGATGGTCTCTGGTGCCAACGTGATGGATTTCCGAATCGAGAACTTGAAGTCGACCACCTTGGGTGGCACGCGGCTGACCCGCCGTTGGATTGCGGACCCTCAGAAGACGGTGGCACGGTTTCCGGCACTGAGCCGCCATGAGTTGGCGTCCACCCTGTGCAGTCATCTGGGCTGGTTCACGCCGAAGGGTCGGGATCGACTGGGGTCCTGCAGGTCGCCGGCAGCCGTCTTGGCCCCGGAGGATGCTTTGGTCCGGCTCTGGCAGCGGCGGCGGCGCGTGCTGAACACGCTGGTGGTCGTGCTGTTCATGTTCCGGTTGGTGTTCTGGAAGGGGCGTCCGGGATATGCGGCCACGCTGGCCGAAGGGTGGGCGCAACGCGGCCGATGGGGCCGGATGGAGGAGGGCACGGGATGAAGAGCCAGCACAAGCGCGGCGCGAAAGACCAGGATCCCTTTCCGCTAATCCGAATGCCATTGCCCCGCGCCCGGGTGCTCAGCGATTCGCCGTCCCGCCCGCAAAAAGGCGGGGAAAAAACACGCATGCCCGCCCTCCGAAGCCTTTTCGAACTCGCGACGCGACATGCCATGCCCCGTACCCACCGCATCCCGTGAAAAACATCATTTTCGACTTGGTTATGAGAAATCTGGGTTAAGATTATTTGTTTCGGATAATAGAAGGCTGAAGATGAATACTAGTCTGCGCCGCAGAGAAACTCTAGAACATTTTTTAGGATAGATAACTCACAGCTGATTTAAGGTAGAAATTATATACCTCATGTATATTTCAAAAAAACTTGTCCTGTAAAAGAGTGCTCCCGTATTTCTATGGCGCAGACTGCCGGAACCCGGAAGAGGCGAGTTGATAACCACATACTATTTGTTCGCGCACCCATCTTGATCTTTTCCCAATTCGTCATATTATGATAAATTATCGATTCCATAATTATTAACATATTCTGATTTGATCAACAGTACTCGGTGAAAAGTTTGTGATATGCACTAAGCATGGGAAGTCTAGGCCCGAGCTGAGTGACGAGGTACGATGCCGCGTAATTGGCAAATCGAGCAGCGTCTTTTGTTGAAGCACCTTTTGAAACTGCACTTAGGAAAGCACCTGCGAACATGTCACCCGCTCCGTTAGTGTCCACGGCCTTTACTTTTTTATGTTCCCGTACTGTGTGAGACCCTTCCGAAGATAGCGATAGACTGCCATCCGCACCCATTGTGATAACTACGGTAGTGGAAATATCCCGCAGTTCCCGTGCTGCAACATCGACGCGGTCTGTCTTGCACCAAGCAAGTGCTTCTTCAATGTTGCAGAACATATAGTCAAGGCCGTTTCCACACATCTGAATTAACGAACCTTGAAAATTATCAACTATTGAAACGTCAGACAATCCAATGCTTATTTTTGCACCCGATTCTCGTGCGATTTCATACATGTAATTAACGGTTGTCATGCTAATAGGGGAAGAGGCGAGATATCCTTCCATGTAAAAGAATCGCGCGTGCTCAAGTACGGATTCATTGACGCATTTTTTGTTGATCTTTTCCGAGATGCCGAGGTAGGTACTCATAGTGCGTTGTGCGTCGTTGGTGATTAATACTAGGCATTGGCCCGTAAACCCGCACTCACCCTTAATTACTTGGTTCGTGCCTATGCCAGCATGACTCATCTCACCGAGAAAGAATCTTCCCAGCTCATCATCAGCGACTCTGCATGAATAAAACGCGCTCGCTCCAAAGCCGCGTGTTGCGTATATGGTGTTTGCTGCTGAACCTCCACAATATTGGGCCGAGGTCTTGTCTGCTAGTTGTACTTGGAGGTCATACAGACTTTTTAAATCGGCTAGCTTCACATGGCCTTTATTCAGTCCATTTGTCTCTAGGAAATCGTCCTCAATGATGTATTCCATATCGACAAGGGCATTGCCGACTCCGTATATGTCAATGGTTTTCATGTGAAGGAAGAGAAGACCGCTTCTGCTAAGTGTGTAGTTACCTCAATTATTTTTTCCGTGTGTGCACTGCTTACGAAAGCGGACTCAAATGCGGATGGTGCTAAGTAAACCCCGCCATCAAGCATCCGGTGAAAAAAGATGCTGTAACGATCCGCGTCACATGCCTTCACGTGCTGATAATTTCGAATGGATACTTGATCCGTAAAGAACAAACTAAACATCCCGCATACCTGATTTGCACACATATTTATGTGTTTCTTTGCGGCCGCCGAAATCAGAGCATCAACGAGGCTTTTCGTTCGTATCTCCAAGTTCTTGTAGAAAGCCGTGTCAAGGCTGCGAAGCAATGCTATACCCGCACGCATGGCGATTGGATTCCCGGACAAAGTTCCAGCTTGATACACTGGTCCATCAGGTGCAAGCTGATCAAGAATCTCAGCTCGGCCGCCGAACGCGCCAACGGGCAAACCAGCACCAATGATTTTCCCTAACGTGGTGAGATCCGGCGTCACCCCGTACAAGTCCTGTGCGCCACCGAAAGCAACGCGAAATCCAGTTATGACTTCGTCGAAGATGAGCAGCGAATCGGAGGACTCCGTGAGAATTCTCAAACCATCGAGGAAACCTGGATCTGGTGCAATACAGCCCATGTTTCCAGCAATTGGCTCGACTATAACTGCCGCAATTTCGTTTCCCCATGCTTCAAAAACCTGCGTGGCCGTTTCGAGATCGTTATAAGGAATGGTCAGCGTATGCTGAGCAAGTGACTCAGGAACGCCGGCCGAATCAGCAAGTCCCAACGTCAGAATACCCGAACCAGCTTTAACGAGTAACGAGTCGCCATGGCCGTGATAACAACCTTCAAACTTAACTATTTTGTCACGACCCGTAAATCCGCGTGCAAGTCGAATAGCTGACATCGTTGCTTCGGTACCGGAATTCACCATGCGAACCTTCTCAATCGAAGGCATCCGTCCAGCAAGCAGTTCGGCCATTTCAATTTCTAATCCCGAAGGTGCTCCGAACCCAACGGTCTGGTCCGTCTGATTCTGAATGGCATGGATGACGGGTTCGAAGTTGTGACCCTGAATCATAGGCCCCCATGACCCAACATAGTCGATATAGCAATTACCGTCGACGTCCGTAAGGTAGGGGCCTTGCGCAGACTTGAAAAAAATGGGCGTACCTCCTACTCCTCGAAATGAGCGTACCGGTGAATTCACGCCGCCTGGAATAAATTGGCAAGCTTTTTTGTAAAGTACTGTTGAAGTTGGACGGCTCACGCAAGCCCCTTAAAACGGCTTCACTGTTACTAACAAAATCACCATAATCAAAAGAACAAACGGTACTTCGTTAAACCATCGATAGAACACATGCGTTCGCGTATTGCATTCGTTAGCAAATTCTCGAAGAAATCGTCCGCATATGCCGTGGTATCCGAAGAGTACAAGAACCAGTACGATCTTCACCCGAAACCAAACTGCTGTTTGGTAGTACTCCCAATTTAAAGCGGTCAACCATAAGCCTAGTATGGCCGTGACAAGGGCTGAAGGGGTCATTATTCCGTGATATAGCCGGCGTTCCATTATTGTGAATCGCTTGAGCCCAAGTTCGTCTTCCGTCTGTGCGTGATATACGAACAGGCGAGGGAGGTAGAAGATTCCTGCGAACCAAGTAATAACAGCGATCAGATGAAAAGCGTGGAGGTACGTCATATACCGTTTCCGTGTGGTGAACGTATTATGCAGGGAGTATCGTTATTTCCTTGATCGAAAATCAACAAAATGTCGACGAATGATGACTTGATTTCGTACTTTGCCGTCTCCTTAAAAGGCTGTCGAGTACGGGGCAACCGAGTGAGTTGTACTGCTAGATTCAACCATGTTTCTCGGGATTCTATATTCATATACTGCGTAAGGTGTTTGTTTCTTCCAAGAGGGGCGATCTACGGGCCTCTATGATTTAGGCTAACACCAACAGGGACACGCCATCCCAAGTGCGTAGATTTAGTGCCAGATAAAGAGAACGAGTGTATAACATCCAGCTTGCCTGTGGCGGGTGGCGGTCCGTTGATACCCTTGAGACGACGGCATTTGTAATCATCCCCGGCACATAGCTCCTTATTAATGTAATGCCTGTAATAAAAGGATTGTGTGAAGCAATTGATAAGTTTATGGGATGTTATGAATTGCCGTGATGGAGATGAAACATACCCACTACAGGGAGTAGCGTCAGCCAAGATAAAGTTGGGGGCGAACAGCCGTTCGTGTAAATCCATCCGAATTAACAGAATATGATTGATATAATTAGAGTCCGTATGGACATGCGCCCAAATATAGAGTTTTTGCGATGTGCGGTATCAAAAGTATCGCAACTGATTCATGATGAGGGCAATGCTAACCTTAAGCTGCGAGTTTTCATTACTGGTGGTGGTTGTAGTGGATTTTCCTACGGATTCACGTTTGATGAAGCGGTAGCTGATGATGACTCGATCATAGAACGAGATGGCGTAATCATGGTCATTGATTCCATGAGCTATCCTTACCTTGAAGGATCAGCAATCGACTATAAAGAAGATCTGCAAGGTTCTCAGTTTGTTGTAATTAATCCTAACGCTCAGTCCACCTGTGGGTGCGGAAATTCATTTGCTATTTAATTAGCTGGATACAAGCTGCCAAGAATGCGTGCCCCACGCGCGCCAGTGACGGATGGTAGATTTCCATGTCGGCGTTCAATGAACAAGTAGGCTAAATAGGCGAATGCTGCAGCTTCTAGACCATCACCATCCACACCAAGCTCATCGCATGCGACTACCACTGCTGGACTGAGACTTGATTGGAGTCTCTGCATCAGATAAGCATTGAGTCTTCCACCACCGCAGACAACGATTTCTTGTGGCTTTTTGCAAACTAGGCGTATTGCAGACGCTATCGTTTGTACGGACAATTCGCACAAGGTTGCTTGTACGTCTTCCTCTTTGACGTTTAAGACTCCAACTGCCTGCAAAATAAACTCAATATTGAAAAGCTCCCTACCGGTACTCTTTGGCATCGGCCGTTGAAACCATTGGTGATTAAGCATGGTGTGGAGCAGTGTTTCACTGATTTTTCCAGTGGCCGCCCACTCTCCATTTTCGTCATACCGCTTTTTAAGACACGATGACGTCCACGCATCCATAAGCACGTTTGCGGGGCCCGTATCGAAACCAAGTATCGGTTGACTTGGCTCTGCATGTATTACGGTAATATTTGCAATACCACCTAAGTTCAGGATGATACGATTTTGTTTCTCATCGCGAAATAATACTTCGTGAAATATCGGTGCAAGTGGTGCACCAGAACCTCCAGCTGCAATATCTCGGTTGCGAAAGTCCACAATTGTGTCAATACCGGTCACTTCAGCGATGCAGCTCCCATCCCCGACTTGTACGCTATACGGGAATTCGTCGTCGGGCGCATGGCGAATCGTCTGTCCATGCGATCCAATAGCAATTACATCTTCTTTTTCGATACCTTCGTCTTGAAGAAATAACAAGACGCTCTCGCCAATGAACGTCCCAAGCTGCCTATGTACCTTGCTAGCACGCTCAACGTCGTTTTCGTGGGGAGAAGTGAGATTTATTAATGCATTACGTAATACATTCGGAAATTCTCTAGTGTGTGATGATTTGATAAGAAGCGAATCGTCGATTTCTACGAGTGCGATATCCAATCCATCAATACTGGTTCCAGAGATCGAGCCTACGAACAGCGACATCAATCAAGTCCGATAGGTGTGTGTCTTGGAATGATAGCTGATCCCTCACTAACGATAGACGGATCTTGGTTAGAATGTTGAGTAAGTAGTATTGAAGGATTGAGGACGTTTGTCTAGTTTTTAATTGGCAGGCATAAGCGTGTTCGGCAAATTAGCTGTCCGTTGTTGATGCCGGTCGAACTCTTCCAATCTCTTCGAGGCAGAGGAGAGATAAGCCTCTAGATTTTTGCCTTTCAACGGTGGTGCAAGAGGCAGCGAAACGGTACTGGGATTTCTATGGGTACCGTCGACGAGAAATTCGTAGTGGAGATGTGGTCCAGTTGCATATCCTGACATACCGACGATCCCAATTCTCTGACCCTGCATCACTTGCGTATTTCGCGTTATACCGTGACCAATTTTTTTGAGATGTAGATACTTCGTTTGGTATTTTGCTTGGAACTCCATCTTGTGGTTGATTACGACGTAGTACCCATTCGCACGTGTATAACCCGCTTCTTGAACAATTCCGTCCCCGGTTGCATGTACCGGCGTTCCAATAGGCGCAGCGTAATCAATTCCTCGATGAGGCATGATCTGCTTGTGAATTGGGTGGAATCTTCTGGGATTAAACGGCGAGCTGATACGAACAAACTCTAACGGCGCGCGAAGGAATGCACGCATTAGTGCGTTGCCTTCCAAATCATAATATCGAGCTGACCCATCAGAGTGTTCGTATCGAATAGCAAGGTTAGCTCCTTGACGATTTGTATACTCCGCGATCAAGATATTACCATCTCCATGATAGGCGTTTTTAAGATACTCTTCCTCATACAATAATTTGAAATTATCGCCAGAACGTACCTCGTGGAAGAAATCGATATTCCATCGAAAAATGTGCGCCAATTCGAGAACGGTGGCTTCGTCTTTTACTCCGGCGCGTGTTGCAGCACGAATGAGGTATCCACCTTGCTGAATAGTTCCACTAGCGTAGGCGATCTTTGTTACTAGTTCTATGGATTTTGCATCAGACTGAAAATTATCGCCCTTTCGGATGAAGTGATACGCAGTACGCGTATTGGGGGTATACTCAAAAAACCATAAACGACCTTGGTCGTCTAATCTGTAAGAAATCTGCCTTCCCGCGTGTATTCGTTCGAGTTCTGGTCCAAACGGTTCGCTCTTTAACAGAAGTGCGAGGTCTCTCTGGGGGATACCTTCCCGCTTAAATATGCGCGAAAGACTGTCTCCACGCTGTACTTTCGTTGTGTTGAACCTTGTTTCCGGTACTGGGCCGTCGTGAGGCTCCCAGATCTTGATAGATGAAACTTGAACGGGCTTGCTTAATGTCTCCGTACGTTTCGTAGCTAAAGTGGAAAGTGCATTAGAACCGTGTTCATCTCCAACTAGGAACGATGCCTTGTTCCGTGAGACGGAGTTACTGGCTTGGGCACTAGACAAAAAGACGGATCCATGTACAGCACCCCAATCCGAATAGAAAGAAAGTTGATCGGATATCAGCGACAGTGGGACGACAGTCACAATGCCAATTAAAATGGCTCCTAAAATGGCTCCCAGGATACGGCTACCTGGAACGGCTCGAAATATCGGCATCATGTTGAATAGGGTGCGTGGAACTTTATGACGTTTCCGTGAGCCCCAGCCGTATTCACTCACTAAAGGCATAACTTTTCCATGTTCGTTGGCGGTATCTTGTCATTTGTCGTTCAACTAGGCTGCAGAATACAACGAGCCGATGGCTCGGCGAGGTGTGATTACTTACCTATACCTCCGCTACCTTCGCTTGGATAAGTTTAAGACGCCGTATTATACGGAATTAATTGGTTGAACTAGTAATAGAGTTGCATAGGAAATGTATGAGTTCACTGACTACTGAACTAGCTGCTCGCGGACTCCTAGTTCAAATATCAGATGCCGAGGGGCTAGACCGACATCTAAATGAAGCAGCGCGAACGGTTTATGCGGGTGTTGATCCGACCGCTGAAAGTTTGCATATCGGCAACCTAGTGCCGCTACTGGCACTTCGACGTTTTCAACGTCATGGGCATAGGCCCGTAGTAGTGATTGGTGGCGCGACTGGATTGATAGGTGATCCATCCGGGAAACAGAATGAGCGCTCATTGTTGAATCTCGCGACGGTGTCGGAGTGGGCCGAAGCGATAAAGGATCAAGTCTCGCGATTTGTAGATCTATCCGGGAGCGGTCCTGCGTTGATTGTCAACAATCTCGACTGGACGCGCAAGCTCGATGCATTATCGTTCTTGCGTGATGTCGGAAAGCATTTTTCTGTAAACGTAATGATTCGGAGAGATACCATTAAATCGAGATTGGAAAGGGATGGTTACGGAATTTCATTTACGGAATTCAGCTATATGCTTTTACAGGCATACGACTTTTTAGAGCTCCTGCGTCGCTATAACTGTACGGTTCAGATTGGTGGGTCCGATCAGTGGGGAAACATGATTAGTGGCGTGGATTTAATTCGACGCCTTGAAGCGAAGGAGACGTTTGCAGCAACTATGCCGCTTGTCGAGAAAAGTGATGGAACAAAATTCGGCAAAACTGCTGAGGGTACTATTTGGCTTGACCCGTCTCTCACCTCGCCTTACATGTTCTATCAATTCTGGATGAATACGGCTGACGAAGACGTGCCAAGATTCCTTCGTCTTTTTACGTTCGTAGGTGCTGAGGAACTAGCGCGAATCGATCAGGAAATCGAAAGACGGCCGGCCGATAGAAGTGGCCAGAAACTCCTGGCTCAGGAAGTGACGAAGTTGGTTCACGGCAATGATGCACTACGTTCAGCTGAGAGAATTACGACCGCTTTGTTCAGCGGTGATATTCTTGGATTGGAACTCGGCGACTTGGTTCAGCTCCAGCTAGATGGATTGGAGTGTGTAAAGGTCAAGGGTAATAAAAGTGTTATTACTGAAGTTGTAGCTAGATCAGGATTAGCTAGCTCCCGGAGCAGTGCGAGACAACTTATTGCAGGCAAAGGATTATCTTTGAATGGGGTATTGGTGGGCTCTCTTGATGTTCTACTGAATCGCACAAACGCGTTATACGAACGATTTCACCTTCTTCGTCGCGGCAAAAAATCTTGGGTCCTTGTCGTTCATCTTGGGTCCTTGTCGTTCATGAAAAAGAGCAATAGGCCATTATTGGTAAACGCTGCATGCCATGTCGAGTGGGAAACTGAATGTCACGGTTAATCTACTGCTAACAGAGCTGTGTCATTGTTATCACATTTAAGTAAGGGCGTTGGTGGTTGATGTGTGAATTCATGGAGGAGTGGGGCCGAACATATCGATCTTACGTACGAGTCTACGGTGATTCTATTAATTTATAGGCTGCAGTGGTCGGAAGCCGACGCTGGGGTTGATCAGACGGCAGGGCTTGGACAAAATTGGATGCTGATGCTTTTAGCCCGGAGAATGCACGAGTAAAAACAGCAAGGCTCCTATAATTTGATCTCATTCAATGAGTTAAGATACATATCGAAGGAGACCTTGCTGTAACGAAATGTTACCCAAATCCCATCTGCTTTTCATCCGTGCAACGCAGCAAGGTGGAGGCCGAATTCAGCTTCAGCGGCGGTGCGACCACCGGTAACGGGGGTATTTCGCTGCCAGACATGGGAACCTTGGTTACCGCTCCGAACCGAAAAACGGGTCTATCTCGCACTGCTCATGCAATCATTGGGGTTAGGTACAGCGGCGTTGTGTGTGCAACTTTAGCTAGAATAACGGCATGTGAGATAGCCGAGCCGTCTGCACTCTTTATTTTTTTCGAAGTTGCATCCTTTCTCACCTTAAAGTTAGAAAGACTATTGCTATTGAGAACTACATCTGTATAATCACACCTCCCTAGCTCGTTAAGAGACTCTTGCGTGGATGCTAAATTGTCGCGTGGGAGTGGCCGACGAGTAGTTCTTTAAAAGTGAAACAAGCCATTCGTGTGGGCACACGTAATAAAGCCGAGTATCAGACGAACCTTTGGTCCAGTTTCCTATTTCCAATGCCTTATATGGGCATGGGATGGGGCAGCTGGAGAATGTAGTATCCATTGACGAGTCTGATCACGGCTCAGATTGAACGTTGGCGGCAGGCTTCATACATGCAAGTCGAACGAGGAGGTTCCCTTCGGGGGGCCAACTAGTGGCGAACGGGTGAGTAACGCGTGGGAATCTACCTGGTAGTGGGGGATAACCTGATGAAAGTCGGGCTAATACCGCATATGACCTAAGGGTGAAAGCGGGGGATCTTCGGACCTCGCGCTATCGGAGGAGCCTGCGTTGGATTAGCTAGTTGGTGGGGTAAAGGCCTACCAAGGCGACGATCCATAGCTGGTCTGAGAGGACGATCAGCCACACTGGAACTGAGACACGGTCCAGACTCCTACGGGAGGCAGCAGTAGGGAATATTGCGCAATGGGCGAAAGCCTGACGCAGCCATGCCGCGTGTGTGAAGAAGGCCTTTTGGTTGTAAAGCACTTTCAGTCGTGAAGAAGAAGCCGAGAGTAATATGCTCGGCTGATGACGTTAGCGACAGAATGAAGCACCGGCTAACTCCGTGCCAGCAGCCGCGGTAATACGGAGGGTGCGAACGTTAATCGGAATTACTGGGCGTAAAGGGCACGTAGGCGGTTTGTCAAGTGGGGTGTGAAAGCCCCGGGCTTAACCCGGGAACTGCATTCCAAACTGACAAGCTAGAGTGTAGTAGAGGGAGATGGAATTTCCTGTGTAGCGGTGGAATGCTTAGATATAGGAAGGAACACCAGTGGCGAAGGCGATCTCCTGGACGAACACTGACGCTGAGGTGCGAAAGCGTGGGGAGCAAACAGGATTAGATACCCTGGTAGTCCACGCCGTAAACGATGAGAACTAGCCGTTGGGCTCTTCGGAGTTTGGTGGCGCAGCTAACGCGATAAGTTCTCCGCCTGGGGAGTACGGCCGCAAGGTTAAAACTCAAATGAATTGACGGGAGCCCGCACAAGCGGTGGAGCATGTTATTTAATTCGATGCAACGCGAAGAACCTTACCACCTTTTGACATTCACGGAACTTTCCAGAGATGGATTGGTGCCCTCGGGAACCGTGAAACAGGTGCTGCATGGCTGTCGTCAGCTCGTGTCGTGAGATGTTGGGTTAAGTCCCGTAACGAGCGCAACCCTTGTCCTTATTTGCCAGCGGGTCATGCCGGGAACTCTAAGGAGACTGCCGGTGACAAACCGGAGGAAGGCGGGGATGAGGTCAAGTCGTCATGGCCTTTATGAGGTGGGCTATAAACGTGCTACAATGGGAGATACAAAAGGTCGCGACCCTGTGAAGGTCAGCTAATCCCCAAAGTCTCTCGTAGTCCGGATAGGAGTCTGCAACTCGACTCCTTGAAGCTGGAATCGCTAGTAATCGCGAATCAGAACGTCGCGGTGAATACGTTCCCGGGCTTTGTACACACCGCCCGTCACGTCATGGAAGTGGGTTGCACCAGAAGTAGCTAGTTTAACCTTCGGGAGGACGGTTACCACGGTGTGATTCATGACTAGGACGAAGTCGTAACAAGGTAGCCGTAGGGGAACCTGCGGCTGGATCACCTCCTTAACCTAAAAGATCGGCACTTCGTGGATATCGCCGGAGTTTCTCTGGAGAAACGCGGATGTGCTGGTCCATGTTTGGTACTCGGTATTATTGCCATTGAGATGCTTTTTGTCTTGATGGGGTCGTGAGATCAGGTGCCCACATGAATGGATTGTTTCTATAATGGACCGTCAGTGTCGGGTCTGTAGCTCAGTTGGTTAGAGCGCACCCCTGATAAGGGTGAGGTCGGTGGTTCAAGTCCACCCAGACCCACCATTTGTCAGTCTAAACATGGAACGGGGAAGGGGCCGTAGCTCAATTGGGAGAGCATCTGTTTTGCACGCAGAAGGTCAGGAGTTCGACTCTCCTCGGCTCCACCAATGTACCGTGTATTTGACGGCGGAGTGCGGCAGACGAACTGGACGATTTTTTTTGCAAAAGGTTGTCCACGGATTGTTCTTTAACAGTTGGAAATTGATGAAACACCGCTTTAATGCGTCGGAGATGGATACTGAATCCGCTTTGGAGACAGTATAAATCTCTTTATGGTTCGTGGATGTACGCGAATCATTGGTATGTAACATGATTGTTTGCAACCTAGTAATTCGGTGGGCGATAGTTCGCCGGGTTATATGGTCAAGTGAACAAGCGCATCTGGTGGATGCCTTGGCAGCTGAAGGCGATGAAGGACGTTGTAGCCTGCGATAAGCCTCGGGGAGTCGGCAAACAGACTTTGATCCGGGGATTTCCGAATGGGGAAACCCAGTACCGTTAGGTACTATCGCGTAGGGTTAAACCTTCGCGAGGCGAACCCGGAGAACTGAAATATCTAAGTATCCGGAGGAAAAGAAATCAACCGAGATTCCCTTAGTAGTGACGAGCGAAAGGGGAGCAGCCCTTAAGCGTATGTTTTGCTAGTAGAAGTTTCTGGAAAGGAACACCATAGTGGGTGATAGTCCCGTATACGAAAGTGAGTCGTACGTGAAATCGAGTAGGGCGGGGCACGTGAAACCTTGTCTGAATATGGGGGGACCATCCTCCAAGGCTAAATACTCTCAGCTGACCGATAGTGAACCAGTACCGTGAGGGAAAGGTGAAAAGAACCCCTGTTAGGGGAGTGAAATAGAATCTGAAACCAGGTGCGTACAAGCAGTGGGAGCGGGCTTTTTTTAAGCCTGTGACCGCGTACCTTTTGTATAATGGGTCAGCGACTTACTCTTGTTGGCAAGGTTAACCGTTATAGGGGAGCCGTAGCGAAAGCGAGTCTTAATAGGGCGACTAAGTCTGCAGGAGTAGACCCGAAACCGAGCGATCTAGCCATGGGCAGGGTGAAGGTCAGGTAAAACTGACTGGAGGCCCGAACCCACCTATGTTGAAAAATGGGGGGATGACCTGTGGCTAGGAGTGAAAGGCTAATCAAGCTCGGAGATAGCTGGTTCTCCTCGAAAACTATTTAGGTAGTGCCTCTCATATCACCACCGGGGGTAGAGCACTGTTTGGGCTAGGGGGTCATCCCGACTTACCAACCCCATGCAAACTCCGAATACCGGTAAGTGCAGTGAGGGAGACAGACGGCGGGTGATAAGGTCCGTCGTCGAAAGGGAAACAGCCCAGACCGCCAGCTAAGGTCCCCAAATCGTGGTTAAGTGGGAAACGTTGTGGGAAGGCACAAACAGCCAGGAGGTTGGCTTAGAAGCAGCCATCCTTTAAAGAAAGCGTAATTGCTCACTGGTCGAGTCAGCCTGCGCGGAAGATGTAACGGGTCTAAAACCACGTACCGAAGCTGCGGGTTCACGGAATCTTGATTCCGTGAGCGGTAGAGGAGCGTTCTGTAAGCTGCTGAAGGTGTGTCGTGAGGCACGCTGGAGGTATCAGAAGTGAGAATGCTGACATGAGTAACGATAAAGGGGGTGAAAATCCTCCTCGCCGAAAGACTAAGGGTTCCTGCGCAACGCTCATCGGCGCAGGGTGAGTCGGCCCCTAAGGCAAGGCCGAAAGGCGTAGTCAATGGGAAGCTGGTTAATATTCCAGCACCGACGTACGTGGCAAGTGGGGTGACGGAGAAGGCTAGGCTGGCCTGGCGATGGTTGTCCAGGTTCAAGCATGTAGGCTGAGATCTCAGGCAAATCCGGGATCTCGTGAAGGTCGAGATGTGATGTCGAACCGGTCCATTTTGGTCCGGGAAGTAGTTGATGCCATGCTTCCAGGAAAAACCTCTCAGCATTAATCGTACGTTGACCGTACCTCAAACCGACACAGGTAGTCGGGTAGAGAATACCAAGGCGCTTGAGAGAACTCGGGTGAAGGAACTAGGCAAAATAGCACCGTAACTTCGGGATAAGGTGCGCCGTTGCCGGTGACAGGACTTGCTTCTGAAGCTGGCGACGGTCGAAGATACCAGGTAGCTGCGACTGTTTATTAAAAACATAGCACTTTGCAAACTCGTAAGAGGACGTATAAGGTGTGACGCCTGCCCGGTGCCGGAAGGTTAATTGAGCAGGTTAGACTTTGGTCGAAGCTTGTGATCGAAGCCCCGGTAAACGGCGGCCGTAACTATAACGGTCCTAAGGTAGCGAAATTCCTTGTCGGGTAAGTTCCGACCTGCACGAATGGCGTAACGATGGCTACACTGTCTCCACCCGGGACTCAGTGAAATTGAAATTGCGGTGAAGATGCCGTATACCCGCGGCTAGACGGAAAGACCCCGTGAACCTTTACTACAGCTTCACACTGGACTGTGGCTTAGTTTGTGTAGGATAGGTGGGAGACTTTGAAGCCGAAGCGCCAGCTTTGGTGGAGTCATCCTTGAAATACCACCCTTTCTATGTTGTGGTTCTAACTCTGGTTCATGATCTGAATCGAGGACAGTGTGTGGTGGGTAGTTTGACTGGGGCGGTCTCCTCCTAAAGAGTAACGGAGGAGCACAAAGGTGCACTCAGCATGGTTGGAAATCATGCATTGCGTGTAAAGGCAGAAGTGCGCTTGACTGCGAGACTGACGAGTCGAGCAGGGTCGAAAGACGGTCTTAGTGATCCATTGGTTCTGTATGGAAGGGCCATAGCTTAACGGACAAAAGGTACTCCGGGGATAACAGGCTGATACCGCCCAAGAGTTCACATCGACGGCGGTGTTTGGCACCTCGATGTCGGCTCATCACATCCTGGGGACGAAGCAGTTCCCAAGGGTATGGCTGTTCGCCATTTAAAGTGGTACGCGAGCTGGGTTTAGAACGTCGTGAGACAGTTCGGTCCCTATCTGCCGTGGGCGTTTGAGATTTGAGAGGAGCTGCTCCTAGTACGAGAGGACCGGAGTGGACGAACCTCTGGTGTTCCGGTTGTCACGCCAGTGGCATTGCCGGGTAGCTATGTTCGGAAGGGATAACTGCTGAAAGCATATAAGCGGGAAGCCTCCCTCAAGATGAGATCTCACCAAATCTTCTAGATTTCTGAAGGGTCCTCGTAGATTACGAGGTTGATAGGCGGGGTGTGTAAGCGTTGTAAGGCGTTGAGCTAACCCGTACTAATTGCCCGTGAGACTTGACCATATAACCAGGCGTACTGATGCGCCGGGTTTATTGGAAAAATTGTGTTAGCGCATTAGGGTGTTTCATCAAGATCCGACGAGTGCTTGTTGAAGTCGCAATTGTTATTTAGTACGATCTGTTTTGCCTGACGATCATAGCGAGCTGGTACCACCTGAATCCATCTCGAACTCAGAAGTGAAACGGCTCTGCGCCGATGGTAGTGTGGGATTACCCATGCGAGAGTAGGTCATTGTCAGGCATTTGATATATATACCCCGGTTTGGTAAATCAAGCCGGGGTTTCTATCGTTGGTGCGAGTGGTAACCACCGACTAGGCCGTACCATTTCATAGGAACATCCCCCATCAAGGTCTTCTGCCGAAAAAGTAGGTGACTTAAATAGCAAGTGGTAGATATCCACGACAGTTTCGCAGTACTTCCCGACGACTCGGAGCTGCTGAACACAGAGATCATTAGACGCTCTATAAGCGAGTATTCCAATAGAAGAATTACTCGTTTTGAGATTCTCAATCAAACTTTGAGTACTAATACGATATTGTTGGAACGCGCTCAGGAGGCGTGTATTGACGGGAATGTATTGATGGCTGAATTTCAGTCCGGTGGCCGAGGTCGACGGGGGGGTAGCTGGATCAGTCCATTTGCGAAAAATATTGCGTTAAGTATTGGAGTCCGACTTGATTGCGCTCCTACAAGGATTTCGCCGCTTAGCCTAGCAATCGGCGTTGTCGTTGCTGAGGCTTTAGAATCAATAGGTGTGGGATTCCCGCAGTTAAAATGGCCCAACGATATACTGATAGATCTTGGAAAAGTCAGCGGTATCCTAGTTGAACTCGTGCATGCCAGTCGGCCGGTTGAACTCGTAGTTGGTCTAGGGGTAAACGTTGGTGGTGGGTCTATTGTTTCGGCGCACGTGGGAAATCGCGTTGCTGACGTAGCTGATTACGTATCTAATCCAATTCGTAATTTACTAGCAGCTGAACTTATTGATCGAACATTCCTGGCGTGTCGCGAGTTTAGCGTGCAGGGATTTAGCGCATTTAGAGAGAAGTGGCTAGAGCGCGATGCGTTTATAGGGAGAGCTGTGATAGCCGACGTCGGTGGAAAATTGTTGGAAGGTATCGATTTAGGGGTAGATGAAGAAGGTGCACTTATGCTTGCAGTCGACGGCGAGGTTCACAAAATTATTGGTGGAGAGGTATCGCTTCGGTCAGGTGAGTATCCGAGCTAGTACTTCGTCATTTTCAAGTTTGAGGACACATGGTCTTGAGTTTGCAGCGTGCATCGTAACCCTCTTCATTTGCGAGTCAATGCCGCGCTGCAGGCTGTTGGCCGGCGATTGACCAAGTCGTTGATTCCGCTACGTGCTTCATCAAGGTCGCCGACGTAGCAACACAATTTCAGTGTGAGCGTCGTGTCTCTCATCATTCAAAATCAGAATACGAGAGATCAATGGTTCTGAGAAATAGGGAAAGTCCCCGAGCCTTATAGACCTGTTCTCTGGATGGTCGAATTACCTTTGGACACTCCCTACCACAGAACACTGTTGGCTAGTCATGATGTAATCCCCGAACTTTTTGGTATGGCTGAACGGTTTGACATGGAACGTGACTGGGAACGATTACTGACCGGTCGCTGGTGAGACAGTTTTCGGTGTTCGACCTGCATGACAACCACGCTTGGAAGCTGGCAACGTCGTTGTCTGCAAACGTGTCGCCGATGCAACAACCAATCAGCTTGACCTGCCCCGCCGGCACAATCTTTGAGAACACTCGATATTGATGACTAAGTGGCTTGTCGCTATGTATCCGGTGATGGCTGACAAAGGTGTCTTATCGGTTGAACGCCTGTACAAGACGATTGAGGTTTTGCTGGCATTAGGTGCGATGCATATTCAACAAGTTACAGGCGACGACGGTGGGAAGACCAACTGTTATTCTGGCTACTAGGAAGTCCTATCATTTATGCATGGCTTGTTACGCAACAGAACGTACGGTACCATTTGGTTGCCCTATAATAATCTAGGGATTTATATACTTGACACCGGAAAACAAACGCCTATAATCCCTTATATGAGTAACAGAGAAAGGAAATGAAGCGCACTTGCAACGCCATCAGCGTATACAAATTGATGGAGTTATTCCCGAACGAAACCGCAGCAAGAACGTATTTGGAAAGAAGGCGGTGGAAGGGTAGCGTATCGTGTCCTGCTTGCGGAAGCCTTTCTATTTATACTCGCACCGGAAAACGTGAAGGGATGTTTGATTGCCGCGAATGCGGAAAGTACTTCAGTGTTAGAACCGGTTCTATTTTCGAGAAATCGCATATTAAATTACATAAATGGATATATGCCATCTATGCGGTAGTTACTTCGCGAAAAGGTATGAGTGCTATGCAGTTATCTAAAGAAATCGGAGTAACGTATAAAACCGCTTGGTTCTTGCTCCATAGAATTCGCGAAGCGTGCGACAACGGAGAGTTTAAACTTGAAGGGATGGTTGAAATAGACGAAACCTACATAGGAGGGAAAGAAAGCAATAAGCATGAAAGTAAGCAACTTCATGCTGGACGCGGAACTGTAGGTAAGCAAGCAGTCTTAGGAATGCGAGAACGGAACGGCAAAGTACAAGCCTATGCCTATTGAATCTACTGATAAAAATACGTTCCATCGCCATATTTATGACTGTGTTGAACAAGGATCGACGATTTATACAGATGACCATAGAGGGTATGAAATGTAGGTCGTTTTATGGCCATGAAACAGTAAGACATTCGGCAAGAGAAAATTTGTTAAAGGTACGGCACATACAAACGGTTTATTGAATCCGTTTGGGCAACTTTGAAACGAAGGTATGATGGGGTGTATCATCACTTCAGCGTGAAACATTTATCTCGCTATGTAGATGGGTTCGTTTCAATGAAGGGAAATGCAGTAGAAAGACTATGAATAGGATTGATAGTCTTTATGACTCTTCAATAGGAAAGCGACTAACTTATCGGGATTTAGTGGCATGAACGAACCGGCACTAGACATATCACCACTTGATAGTGTCATAGATTCCGTTTTTAGAAAGAATCATTTATCCCATTGTCTAATTCGAGGTGATGCAACTCAACTAAGTTGTCTGAGTAAAAGCAGTGTAGATTTGATCATTACAAGCCCGCCCTACAACGTGGGTAAGGCATATTCAGGTAGTGAATCGGATGACTTACTTACTTATGATGAATATTTGAAATTTTCAAAATGCTGGTTAAAGAATTGTTTTAACTGGTCGAAATCGACTGGTAGGCTTTGCGTAAATGTTCCGTTGGATAAAAACAAAGACGGTAAAAATCCAGTAACAGCGGACATTACTCGCATAGCTATGAACATTGGATGGAAGTACCATGCAACCATTATTTGGAATGAAGGGAATATATCCCGCCGGACTGCTTGGGGCAGCTGGAAATCAGCCAGTGCACCCCATGTTATCGCGCCAGTAGAAACGATACTTATATTCTATAAAGATAAGTGGAAACGAGAACGACAGGGTCAAAGTGATATAACTGCTGATGAATTTAAAAACTGGGTGCTGGGGCTTTGGGAATTTGGAGGTGAAAATTCAAAAAGAATTGGGCATGAAGCACCATTCCCGAGAGAACTTCCGAAGCGTTGCATTAAACTATTTTCGTTTGTTAGCGATATCGTTCTTGATCCTTTTATGGGATCAGGTACTACTATGATCGAAGCAATCGAAAATGAAAGGATAGCTGTAGGCATCGAAAAAGAGCTAAAGTATTGTAATCTGATACAAAAAAGGGTCCGAAATAAATGCGGTCTTCAATTGAAGGAATCCTCACCGGTAAGACGAGTAAAATCTATAAAGCGGTGCTGGACAATCTAACCTATAACAAACCGCATCAATTTCTCAATTCGGGATACTCAAAGTACAAATCCAACTACAAAGATAATCCGTCAATCAATGGGCGTATATTTGAACTGTTGATCTGTGAAACATTGGTTTTAAACCGCATTACACCGTTTTATTACCAAGCGAGGTTCACACAAGTGCCGAATGCCGATTTTGATATCGCTTTGTACCATCCGCGAAGACCAGTTGTACTATCTGCCAAAACATCTTTACGAGAACGATACAAACAAGCTGACTTGGAAGGATTAGCATTGCGTCAGGTATACCGTAATGCCGAAATCTACCTATTGACATTAAGTGGTGAAAGTGTCGGTGTACAGAAAAAAATCAAAGAAGGGTATGTTACGGGATTAACGGCTTGTATCAAGGCCGATACCATCCACTATGATAAATTGCTTGTCCATTTACAATCAATCTCGTTTGAATTTGCTAAAGAAATTAAACCACTAGAAGGAAGGCCGGTATCAAGTATATAAGTCCTATAATTGAGTTGTGATAAGGCCATAATTTTATACTAGCACATATAAGATGAAGAGGAGTTCATTATGTTCGAGTTAGTTGTGACAGTTGCTTTAGTATTACTCGTAATCGTTGCGATTGTCGGTACGGTTAAGATAGTTCCACAAGGTTATACCTGGACCATTGAGCGATGGGGAAGGTATTCGCGGACGGTTACCCCTGGACTGCAGATACTAATACCGGTCATGGAACGTGTTGGAAAAAAACAGAATATGATGGAACAAGTTCTGGATATCATACCTCAGGATGTAATCTCGTCCGACAACGCTGCCGTCACGACCGATGCGGTCTGTTTTTATCAGATACTTGACGCAGCGCGTGCTTCTTACCAAATAAATAACTTGGTTGTAGCATTGCAGAACTTGGTCACCACCAATATTCGTGCAGTTTTGGGGTCCATGGAGTTGGACGAAATACTATCCAACCGCGACAGCATCAACTCCCGACTGCTTGCCAAGGTTGATGAAGCGAGTGACGCGTGGGGGACTAAGGTCACACGTATAGAAATTCGAGACGTGTCTCCACCTGTTGATTTGGTTCAAGCAATGGGTCGGCAGATGAAAGCAGAGCGTGAAAAGCGAGCTCAAATACTGGAAGCCGAAGGTCATCGCGAAGCGGCAATTAAAGTTGCGGAAGGAGAGAAGGCGGCAGAGATCTTGCGCGCAGAAGGTGCGTTACAGGCTTCTATGCGTGAAGCAGAAGCCCGCGAACGATTGGCGGAAGCAGAAGCCAAAGCTACTCAAGTAGTTTCCGGCGCGATTTCCCGAGGTGACCCGCGTGCGATTAATTATTTCGTCGCACAGAAATACGTAGACGCACTTGGTAAATTAGCCGATTCCAACAACAACAAAATCATGATGATCCCGCTGGAAGCGTCAAGCGTGATTGGATCGATTGCCGGTATTAGTGAGATCGTGAAAAACATTGCAGTGAGCAAGTCGGATTCATAGGTCTTTTAAGTACCGAAATGGATTCAAATATATTTGATCATTTCGATATTGCGATGATTTGGTTCGCAATAGGCATCATTTTACTAATTTGTGAGGTGCTTGGTACTGCAGGATTCCTTCTCGGCGCAGCAGTGGCTGCACTTATCATGGGCGTTGTAATGCTAATCTTCCCTAGCATCCAGTTATCCGTACAACTTCTAATGTATGCTATTAGTTCAACCGTAATGACCTTATTTTACTTCAAATCCTTGCGAGCGCATTGGCAACAGACGACGAGTACGCTTGAAACGCCTGCCGAACAATTGATCGGGAGGCAGTTTATATTGGATCAATCAATTGCCAAGAACCAAGAGGTGAGCATTCAACTCAGCAGTACGCGTTGGATGGTGATTGCTCGGAGCTCACTTAATAAAGGTGATATGGTTAAGGTTGTTGGTGCTGATACGCAAAGGTTGGAGATCGATCACGTTGCTGCGGACTAACCAGCTTTAGCTATCATTTCCATGTGAACATGTTCGCCGTTTTTGATGACCGTTAGTTTCGGTCTGAAGTTGTTGATATACCGCAGAATTCTAGAAGAAACTAGATGTATCTTCTAGGCTTTCATATGATCACATAGCATACTAATAAATGCTTACTATTCATAGTGATAGAAGGTTGTGGTGTGAGGTTCCGTTGGTTACTGAAAGCCCGTTCGTTGGTAAGCAATGCAATTATGTGGCGATGGGCTGAACCTATGAAGGACGGCTAAAACTGCACCACGAATACGCTAGCTCGGGTGCTGGCCTGTCATGCTGATCAAGGACATCTGCTCCGGTCCGTGGCGTCGTAGCAATGCACCAAGAAGCGGTATCGTCGGTGCAACGATATGTAACGTCTCTTCATCGCTTCAGCAGTCTCCACCACATCACCACTCGTTTCGGCAAATGGAACAACACGTCCACCCTGATCATTTACTTTACATTGATTGCGAAGCATTGAAATTAACGTGAGTACATACTAGCTTGAGTCGTTACGCTCAAAACGCGTTGTATTAAGATCAACTTCGGTCAATAAAAAGCTCAACGTGACATTCATACGTGAACGCCGATTTTAGTGTGGAAGTGAGTAATAACGAACGAACGTACAGTACCTGTTTTCAAATGTAGTTCACATGCATATGCTGTAATTTTCTTGTACTTTCCTATTTCGTCACCAAATTTGATCCATGGAGTAGTTATACAGAAGAAACTAAAAGGATTGCCAAGATGAGCCAAGATCGATTCACGTCAAAGTTTCTGGAGGCACTTCAAGTTGCACATAGCTTAGCTAACGGCAAGGATCACCAATTCATTCAGCCGATGCATGTATTATCCGCCATGCTGCATATCGAAGGTGGCACTGTTGCTCCTGTACTCGCACATGCTGGTGCAGATATACCGAGGCTTGAGTTTGGGCTATCAGAAATGCTGGAACGAGCTCCTACCGTATCCGGTACTCGAGGGGACGTAACAACCTCAAACGAGTTGTCTCGTACTCTGAACGTTACGGACAAGCTTGCTCAACAGCACGGTGACGAATACATAGCAAGCGAGATGTTTCCACTTGCGCTACTGGAAATTGGTGGGACTGTAGCAGAACTGCTCCAGCGGTGCGGAGTAACCAAGGAATCCTTAAATCTTGCGGTTACGGCAGTGCGTCGTGGCGAGAAAATTACGGACCCCGGAGACGAAGAAAACAGAAATGTACTTGAGAAGTTCACCATTGATCTTACTGAAAAAGCACGAAAGGGAAAACTTGATCCGGTCATTGGACGCGACGACGAAGTACGAAGAACCATTCAAGTACTACAGCGCCGTACAAAGAACAATCCAGTGCTGATCGGAGAACCCGGAGTCGGGAAAACTGCTGTCGTCGAAGGGCTAGCGCAGCGTATCGTCAAGAACGCAGTTCCAGAAGGGATTAGGAACAAACGGGTACTGTCCTTAGATATGGGAGCACTTGTTGCTGGAACCAAATTTCGGGGCGAGTTTGAAGAGCGCATGAAGGCTCTTTTGGATGAGCTTAGAAAGAACGAAGGCCAGGTCATTCTGTTCATTGACGAAATCCACAGTTTGGTTGGTGCTGGTAGTGCTGAGGGATCAATGGACGCGAGTAATCTACTCAAGCCCGCACTTGCACGCGGCGAGCTACATTGTGTGGGAGCTACCACTCTTGATGAGTATCGCGAAAACATCGAACAAGATTCGGCATTGGAACGACGGTTTCAGAGAGTACAGCTTGATGAACCGTCTGTAGAAGACACTATCGCTATTCTCCGTGGCTTGAAGGAACGGTACGAAGTTCATCATGGTGTCGATATAACTGACCCGGCAATCGTTGCAGCAGCAACGCTCTCTCATCGATATATCACTGATCGACGACTTCCTGATAAAGCAGTTGACCTTATAGATGAAGCGGCTAGTCGGATTCGAATGGAAATTGAATCCAAACCAGAGGTTATGGACCGCTTAGAACGCCGTCTTATCCAACGCAAGATTGAACGTGAAGCACTAAGCAAAGAGGACGACGAAGCATCAAGGGTACGACTCACAAAACTTGAGCAATCGATTGGCGAACTTGAGAAGGAGCTCAACGAGTTTGAAGACATACTCAAGCGTGAGAAGGAGGCCGTTTCCAGTTCACAACACGTTAAAGAATCGCTTGAAGCGGCACGCTTGGAATACGACAAGGCACAACGGGAAGGGAACTTGGGCAAAATGTCTGAATTGCTGTACGGACGTATTCCTGAACTAGAGAAAGAGCTGAAAGGGTCCGAAAAAGGGGATGAGAAACAATTTGTTCTTCTTCGTAGTCGAGTAACCGATCAAGAAATCGCCGATGTTGTGTCTGCATGGACGGGTATACCGGTATCCAAGATGCTTCAGGGCGAACGCGAAAAGCTCTTGGAGATGGAGAAACGTATTCATAAACGAGTCGTCGGGCAGGATGAAGCAGTCATCGCAATGGCTAATGCTATTCGTAGGGGCCGTGCAGGTCTTGCGGACCCCAATCGTCCCTATGGTTCATTCTTATTCTTAGGCCCGACGGGGGTTGGAAAAACTGAAGTAACAAAAGCACTTGCAGAATTTCTGTTCGACACGGAGTCTGCGATGGTTCGCTTGGACATGTCTGAGTTCATGGAGAAGCACTCAGTATCGCGTCTCATTGGCGCACCTCCCGGCTACGTCGGCTATGAAGAAGGTGGATACCTGACCGAACGGATCCGTCGGAAACCTTATTCGGTGCTGTTGCTCGACGAAGTCGAAAAGTCTCACCCTGATGTATTCAACATACTATTGCAAGTCTTGGAAGACGGACGACTTACAGATAGTCAGGGACGAACGGTGGACTTCCGAAACACCGTGATCACCATGACTTCAAACCTTGGATCGCACGATATTCAGGAACTCACGGGCAACAAGAAGTACGATGAAATTAAAGAACGCGTGATGAAGTCAGTTCAAGAGCATTTTTCTCCGGAGTTCATTAATCGTATAGATGAAATTGTGGTGTTCCAACCGTTATCGATGGATCAGATTTTTTATATCGCTAGGATTCAGATTCAGCGATTGATTGATCGAGTTGCGTTACAGGATATTAAATTAGTCGTAACGAAAGACGTAATAGAACGGTTAAGCGAAGCCGGTTTTGATCCCGTTTATGGTGCTCGACCTTTAAAACGTGTGATTCAGCAGCGATTGGAAAATCCGTTGGCGCAGAAGTTACTTGCGAACGAGGTTATTAGTGGTCAAGCGATATATGTGGAATTGGATCGCGATGAAATCATCTTTACCGTTCGAAAGGCGGAAGTAACTGATTCATCTCCCGTTATTGAGGAAACAGAAACAAGCGTATAGGTCTGTGCTTCGTCATTTTCAATTTTGAGATACACAACCTTGAATTTATAGTAGGCTCTTATGTAGTTTCATGTTGGAAATGGCTAACAAGTAGCTGTAGTATGCGGTGATTCAACGGGTTGAGGAAAGTTCATGAGTCCACGCAAGTGCAAGGAGATGCTGAATCAGATTCCCAAGCTAACCCCAGCGCAGAAGCGGAGACTGGCATTCGGGGTCCAGAAATCGGTTAAGAGTGACGAACTCCCCGAACAAGTGGACACCTCCATTTACTCGAAACAAGAGGAGGCAGAACAATCCTTATATCATTAAAAATCATACACTTATATCGTGTATGATTCGTCAGAACAGCAATAAATAGAGGTGTCCAGCTGGATCTCTTTGCCGATCGGGCGTCCTGTCCCCGCTTCTGGTCCAACCCGTTCCGGCAGCTGCTGTCGGGTTTGGCCTATACCTTGATCGAGGGGTTGCGCCGCTTGGCACTTGGACACACGGCACTCGCCACGGCCGGCCCGAACCGCACCCGCATCCTGCTGAGCAGCACCTGCCCGCACCAGGAGGTTGTTCCACACGGTCGCCGCTCCTCCCTGGACACCTCCTGACCGTCGCCGAATGCTGCCCCGGCACGTTGACAAACTAACAGGGGGAAGGGGCAGTGTATCCAAAATCCACAAAACCATGCCTGAACCACGGATTATGGGCGAAATGCGGATGTTGCCCCCCCCCCCCAATGGCATTCGTTTAGTGATCATTGTCATTCGTTTAAGGAAGTGCCCTTCACCCCTGTATGGAATGCCAGTCCTATGTTGAGTTAATCAGCAGTTTTTGCTTGCAGTCTTCTCCCTCGCTGCCACATCTTCACGGGTTTTCGGGATCGTCGTTCGAAGGATCTGCCGGGCCGGAGTCGTTGTCGGCATCGGATGATGTCGCGAACCACCTGGGTGACCGTTTCCTGTAGCGCGGATGCCTGCTTCAGCAACAGGGCTCTCGATGTCGGCCGCCACCATCGCCAGTCCGTGCTTGAAATGGGTCTGCCTGCGCGGCTTGCCATGTTCGTGCGGGCTTTCGTTCCATCGATGGTCGCCGTGACCGGAGAACCGCCGGGTCATGGCGTTCAGGGGGAAGCCGGCATAGAGTTTCTGTTTCACTCCCCGCTCGCTTGGTCCATGGAAGTCTTCCACCTCCATCCGTTGTTTGGACACCTTGTACCATTCTTCCACGCCCCATCTTGCGCGATACCGCTCCGCCAGTTGCGGGATGGTGTATTGCTTCGAATCCAGCAGGGTGGTTCCGAGGATGAAGACCGTTTTGCCGACGAGGTATTTCACCAGCCGAAGGCAGTGTGCACCTGGACCACAGGTGGCGAGTGTGCCTTTGCGGGGGGCGATCTCCATCACCACATCCTCTCGATCGCCGGGGATGAGATGGTCGATGTCGGCACCGGTTTTCCGCTTTATCCCGAACACCGCATGCAGTCCCCGGATCACGTGCACGTGCAGCATCCGTAAACAGGATCCAGGGCTTTCCCCGCCTTTCGGCGTCCGCCAGCCAAGATGACTGCAGATGGCCGAAGCCAGCTCATCGCGACTCAAGGACGGAAACAGCTCCACCGTCCTCTGAATGTCCGAAATCCGACGGCGGGTCAGCCGCCTGCCACAAAATGTGATCGACTTCAGATCCACGATTCTCGAACCCATCCACTTTCCGTCCGAAACAATTCCATACAGCATAGTTTGCCAAAAAAAATGTCGCAACGCAACCCCTTTTTTTGAACACTCCAAAAAACAGAAACAAGTCCCAGTCAATCAATGGGTTATAGAAAACCCTCAAAGGCGCAGATCGACTTTTCTCAAACCGAATGCCATTGCCCCCCCCCCCCCCCCCCCGGCTATCGCTCCAAACCAAAAAACGGCCCCATCTCGCACTGCTCATGCAATGATTGGGGCTAGACGATTTGGACCGGGGACAATCTGGACGTCATGCGCGGCATGAATAGTACTTGCATCGACTTGATCTATCTTGCCCGCCGTTCCATTTCGAATGCCAGCCATGCCGCTTCCATCGGCAGTTTAGCCGCTGATACAACCTTCAAAGATGCTGGAGTGCTAAACGATGTGAAATCGGCTCGCGTAGCAATAAGATACGAATATCGGGGGTGTGTTCGCTACTGACGATTGCTTTGCGACGCTGCGGTCGAATCAGGAGGCGATCTCAATCATGAATCGCTCATGGCTCATATCGAATGATAAGAGGCCGCGGATCAAGCACAAGAAGGCGGCTTAGGATGCAGGGCATAACAAATCAACATGCTTGTCAATCCTTCTTTTAATTCCCAAAGATTTAGGGTTTGTTTCGGTGAATATCGAAGTATTGATTGGAGTATCGGTCCATGTGATACTGCGGTCTTAAAATCGTATGCTAAGCTTTGAGCTGTAGATTCCTAACCAAGTACGACGGCTTCTGAGCATTTCGGACCTGTCACCATGAATGGCATGTAAAAATTGCATTGACAGTATTAGTAGAAATTCATTAAGATGCCTGAAGTCGCGCGAGCGAATGCCAAGAGACCCTTGCTCCACGCTGTATACCTACGATCGGTGGGGGCTTTAATCCAGAAGGAGATACTATATGCGGCACTACGAGGTCGTATTTATCGTTCATCCGGACCAGTCGGAACAGGTTGCTGGGATGATGACACGATACAAGTCAATGATTGAGCGCGATGGTGGCATTGTGCACAGATACGAAGACTGGGGCCGCCGTCAGCTTGCGTATCCGATTCAAAAAGTGCACAAAGCTCACTATGTACTTCTCAATATTGAAGTCAGCCAAGAAGGTCTGACTGAGTTAACTAGTGCATTTCGATTTAACGATGCAGTACTCCGCAATCTGGTGACCGCTCGAAAAGAAGCAATAACAAGTCACTCGAAGATTTACGAGGAAGAGCTGAGAGAACGTGAACGTGAACGAGAGAGAGACAAACGACGCGAATTGGAATTTGCTACACGCCAACGTAAAGCAGAAGAGCGTTTACGTAAAGCAGCAGCGGATACGGACGCTGCTAAACAAAAACACACGGAACAGATAGAAGATGAGCATGTGGAGAAATCTAGTGAGAACGCAATATCCACCGAGGAGCTGACTGAGACCGAAGGAGAGCAGTAGTGGCGCGTAGTAATTACCGTAAACGGCGTGTATGCCGATTTACAGCCGAAAGGGTCAAGGAAATCGATTACAAGGACGTTGAGGTGCTGAGGGAATGTCTAACCGAGACGGGGAAAATTGTTCCTGCTCGGATTACAGGTACAAGTGCTCGATACCAGCGGCAGCTGGCGCGAGCGATAAAACGGGCGCGGTATTTGGCATTGTTGCCGTACACGGACCAACACGACTAGCGGTGTAATTATGGAAGTTTTGCTTCTCGAACACATAGCAAATTTAGGTGCTTTCGGTGAAGAGGTAAGTGTTAAAAGTGGATTTGCTCGTAACTACTTGCTGCCTCAGGGAAAAGTACTTCGCGCCACGCCCGGAAATCGCAAGATTTTTGGGGAAAAGCGCGCTGAGCTGGAGCGTATAGCACTTGGACGATTGAAAGGTGCTGAGCGACGGGCGGCTGCACTCAATAATCGAACGGTCGTTATTCTGGCGCGTGTTAGTGAAGGTGGAAATCTGTATGGTTCCGTGGGTACTGTAGAAATTGCTCGGGCTCTTACTGACGTCGGTGCTAAAGTACATAAAAGCGAAATTCGGTTGCCCGAAGGCGTTATTCGAAGCGTTGGTGAATACCAAGTGGATGTGCAGCTCTATGCGGGTGTAATGCGCATTGTTAAGGTTATCGTAGAAGCGGAATAAGATGCTTATTCACCTTCTGACAACTACTTTTGCACTGAACTATTCACATGGTTTGTGGTTGAGTCCAAAAAATATCCGGTTTTGCAGGGAAATCCGTGTAAACTGAAGTCACTATCCAACCAAAAGACCTTATAGTGCAGTGTCGACATGTAACAATTCGTGAGCTGCACGCGGGGATTTTGATTAAGCGATGGTAGAAGTTTCCTCTTTCGTATCCGAACAAATTCGTAACACGGAAGCCCCGCATTCGGTCGAAGCGGAACAGGCAATCCTCGGCGCGTTATTAATAGACGGAGCCGTTTGGGATGAGATCAGCGATTTACTGTCGGCGGAAGATTTTTATGTGTCCGCGCACCGTACAATTTTCGAAGAGATGCAGAAAATCGCGTCCCGTGGTTCAGACGTTGAAGCCGTCGGTGTATTGGATGCGTTGATCGGCTCAAATCTATCCGATCGTGTCGGTGGGCCACAATATCTGCACGAATTGTCGTTGCAAGGAAGCCCCCGTAACGCTTGTCAGTACGCGAACGTCGTTCGAGCGAATGCAGCAAGACGTGAGTTGATCAAAGCGGCATTAAATATCAAATCGTTAGCGATAAAACCTGAAGGAAGAAGCACGGATGAGCTGATAACCGTCTCGGAAAACGCAATCTCGACAATCTCCGAGAGTCGAATCACAGGTGATGGGCCACAAGATGTGTCGTTTCTCGTGGGTGAAGCTATTGTGAATCTGAGTAGCAGATCTGGTTCTGGGAATACACTAGCTGGTCTTGGGACGGGGTTCCAGGATTTAGATCGACTTACCGCGGGGTTTCAGCAGTCTGATTTGATCATCCTGGCAGCTCGGCCATCTATGGGAAAAACTGCTCTTGCAACGAATTTCGCATTGCATGCGTGTCTAGAGGAAAAGCCGGGTCCAGTAATCTTTTTCTCGATGGAACAACCTCGAGAACAGATGGCGCAAAGAATACTTGCGTCCCTTTCGGGGGTAAATCTTGCGTCTATGCGTACAGGTCACGGGCTCCATGACCATCATTGGAATAGACTGAACAGTGCCGTAGGATTAGTCAACAATATCCCATTTTATATTGATGACCAGTCCATTCTGACTACCAATGTCATGCGCACGCGAATCCGCCACATCCAACGAAAGGTTGGAGCGGTAGGTTTGGTGGTTGTTGATTACATACAGCTAATGCATCCCGGGGAATTTCGAAGTTATCGAGACAATCGCAACCTGGAACTAACCGATATATCGCGTTCGCTCAAACTCCTGGCCAAAGATCAAAACGTTCCGATTATAGCCCTGTCTCAACTGAATCGTGAGCCAGAGAAGCGAAAAGATCGACGTCCAATCCTATCGGACCTGCGCGAGTCTGGAGCAATTGAACAGGATGCGGACATGATCATGTTTATTTATCGGGAAGAACAATACGATAGCGACACACCTAAAACTGGCGAGGCGGAACTGCTCTTATCTAAGAATCGAAATGGACCGACGGGGAAAATAAAGCTTGTATTTGATAAGAAGACGACGAATTTCCGTAGTTACGCCAGCGAGGACGAGATCCCGCCTGAGGTACGTAGTAGGTCATCTCCTCTATGACTAAAACGCGGACTGCGTACGTTTGCGGAGACTGTGGTTCTGATTATCCCCAGTGGCAAGGAAAGTGCGCGGACTGCGGAGCATGGAATACGCTTAAACGGATATCGGTAGGCACGTTCGTTGATCCAGTATCAACGCAGCTAGAAGCGGTTGGATACAGTGGGGATCAAGCACAAGTACGGCGGCTTTCCGATGTTCAGACGGAGGAAAGTCCTCGCTTGTCAAGTGGGAGTTCAGAACTTGACCGGGTTCTAGGTGGCGGCTTCGTGCCGGGTTCAGTAGTGTTGCTTGGAGGCGATCCAGGTGCGGGAAAGTCGACGCTACTTCTTCAAGTTGTTGCGGATTTAGCGGGCCAGGTGAGCTGTCTCTATATCAGCGGAGAGGAGTCGATGCAACAAATCGCCGGACGGGCAAAGCGATTGGGTGTCCACGCTGGAGACTTAAAGCTGGCATCAGTAACGTCTACGGAATTCGTTGTTACGCTCGTATCGCAAACTTCGCCGGCGCTGGTAGTGATCGACTCCATCCAAGTGATGCGTGTGGAAGGTGTAGACAGTGTCCCTGGAAGCGTTACCCAGGTGCGGGAGTCGGCTGCATTGCTTACTCACTTGGCTAAACAAACTGATACCGTAATTGTGTTGGTCGGGCACGTGACGAAAGACGGCGGCATCGCAGGACCGAAAGTACTTGAGCACATGATCGACTGTTTTTTGATGCTTGATGCACCACCTGGAAGCCGCTACCGAACGTTGCGAGGTGTAAAAAACCGTTTCGGTGCCGTTAATGAACTAGGTGTTTTTGCAATGACGGATCAAGGAATGCGCGAAGTGCGCAATCCATCCGCCATATTTTTGGAACGATCTGGTACGCCGGCTCCAGGGAGCGTGGTAACCGTGGTATGGGAGGGAACACGGCCCTTGCTAGTAGAGATACAAGCATTGGTTGACGATGCACATGGTGGGTATCCTAAACGCATTGCCGTCGGACTTGATGGACAGCGCTTATTCATGCACTTAGCAATCCTTCACCGGCATTGCGGTTTATCGCTTGCCGATCAAGATATCTTTACGAACGTAACGGGTGGAGTGAAAGTTACCGAGACGGCGGTGGATCTAGCGTTGATCGTGTCGGTGTATTCAAGCATGAGAAATCGAACGCTTCCGTCAGACCTTGTGATATTCGGGGAGCTGGGACTGACTGGCGAAATCCGACCCGTACCAAACGGTCAAGGGAGAATTAGTGAAGCCATAAAACATGGATTTCGAAAAGCCATAGTTCCTAAGGCAAACCGTCCGCCCACTCGCTTGGACGATATCGATATTCGTAGTGTGGCGACGTTGTCCGATGCACTTGATGCCGTTAATGGGATGACGGAATAGGTGTGCGGTAAGTTGATTCTGCATACACGTTTCGTCATGAACCTTCGTTATTTCGGTAGTCAGGTTGGGGCTGTACGTCCGTGTAAAATTGCTACTTTTGTTAGGGCAGCTACTGATGCTTAAGAGCGAATCGCTGATACGCGGTTACGATGATGAAGTTTGGAATGCGATTCAGGACGAAAATACTCGCCAGGAAGAGCATATTGAGCTCATTGCATCGGAGAATTATGCGAGTCCTCGAGTACTTGCGGCACAGGGAACGATACTTAACAATAAATACGCGGAAGGATATCCCGGCAGACGATATTATGGTGGCTGTGAAAACGTTGACCGCATTGAGACAATCGCCATTGAACGAGCGAAACGACTCTTTGGTGCGGATTTCGCCAATGTGCAACCTCATTCGGGAGCGCAAGCGAACGCGGCGGTCTACTTGGCGTTGCTTCAACCGGACGACTGCGTGCTTGGAATGGCACTGTCGGATGGCGGGCATCTAACTCACGGTTCCCCCGTCAATTTCTCTGGTAAGATTTATCGGTCGGTTCAATATGGAGTGGACGCGGATACCGGACGAGTAGACTATGACTCGGTATTCCAGATAGCCGAGAAATGCCGCCCTAAATTACTGATAGCGGGATTTTCAGCATACAGCAGAAAACTGGATTGGCAGAAGTTTCGAGAAATTGCAGATGCAGTGGGTGCGTATCTGGTTGTCGATATGGCCCATGTGGCTGGGCTTGTTGCTGCCGGGCTTTATCCCAATCCGGTGCCCATTGCAGATGTTGTAACGTCTACGACGCATAAGACATTGGCTGGACCGAGAGGTGGAATTATCCTAGCCCGGGCCAATGAGGAAATTGAGAAGAAACTCAATTCCGGACTCTTTCCTGGCACCCAAGGCGGTCCGCTCATGCACGTAATTGCTGCTAAAGCTATTTGTTTCCTTGAGGCGATGACGCCAGAATTCGTGGAATATCAACAAGGTATAGTAGCCAACGCGAAAGCCATGGCGAATAAGTTTCAGCATCGTGGATACAAGATAGTGTCCAACGGTACGGATAATCACCTGTTTTTGATGGATCTCATCGATCGCGAAATTACTGGAAAAGCCGCTGATGCCGCACTAGGGCGCGCGAATATTACCGTCAATAGGAACGCCGTACCAAACGATCCACGATCTCCGTTCGTAACCAGTGGTCTTAGGATCGGTACCCCCGCGGTCACGCGCCGCGGCTTTGGAATCGAGCAATGCACTATGCTCACGGATTGGATGTGCGATATTCTCGACGATATAGAAAACGACAATATGATCGGTTCCGTACGTATCAAGGTTTTAGATCTCTGTCTACAATTTCCCGTATATCGGTAGCAGCTTGCTTTAGCCGGGCGGAGGTATGTTCTTTTCCGTCTGACGGTAACGATTGATGAACGCGACGGAATCAAACCAATATTGGCGACTTGATCAACTGTATTTGGTTGCTGCCATGAAGCAGGCATCGCGAGCACTTTCCACGGTGACTTTTAACAATCCACGAGTGGGTTGTTTGTTGGTCAATAACGGCAGAGTTATAGGCCGTGGCTGGCACCATGGAGATGGAGAAGCACATGCCGAAGTCAGTGCACTTGCTAACGCCAAGGATACCGTGTCCGGGGCCATGGCCTACATAACTATGGAACCGTGCTGCTGGCATGGACGGACACCTGCTTGCACTGATGCACTCATTGACGCTGGTATTCGTTGCGTGGTTGTGGGAGAGATCGATTCCCATCCTAATGTCAGAGGCAGGGGATTGAAGTTGCTGGAGAGTCGAGGCGTACATACTCGTCAGGTGAGTATTCCTGGATTAGATTCGCTTAATCCCGGCCATCGCAAACGATTGCGAGTTGGTCTACCTTGGGTGAGACTCAAATGTGGTGTTTCGATTGACGGTCGGACGGCGATGGCTAATGGAGAGAGTAAGTGGATAACAGGACCTTTATCTCGTTCTGACGTTCAGTACTGGCGTGCGCGAAGTGCCGCGATCATCACGGGAATCGGTACCGTTCTAGCGGACGACCCATCACTTACCGTGCGCGACGCTCGATTCCCGCACGCTGACCCATGGCGAGTAGTACTAGATAGTCGTTTGAGAATGCCTTTAACGGCAAAGATGCTTAAGGGGAGTGGAACCACTGTGATCGTATGCGGGAGTGAAGCCTCGAACCCTGAAACTACGGATCGCTACAAGATCTGGTTACAGAAAGAAGCTCGCGTTGACTTGGAAGAATTACTAGTGGCCTTAGCTAACGAAGGAGCGAATGAAGTGTTAGTCGAAGCGGGTGGAACACTCACTAGTGCGTTTATTGACGCAAAGCTTTGGGACGAAATGCTTATCTATGTTGCTCCGAAATTTCTCGGAAGCACGTCCAAGCCAATGATAGATATACAGATTGACCACCTCTGTGACGCCGTAAGCGGTTCGATACACTCGATAGAGCAATTGGGTGATGATGTGCGCTACATATTACGTCCCACCTGAAAGGGAATCTAGGTGCCATCCTTTAAAAATCGGCAACAAGCGCGACGGGTATTACTTCAGGCACTCTATCAATGGCAGGTTGCTGGCCTGTCGAATTTGGAAGGCGAAGAGCTGTTTGAGGAACAAGGATCGCTGAACCATGCTGATCGGGAATTTTTCGATAACTGTCTGAACGGTATTACTCAAGGCACGGATGTACTTGACTGTCTTTTCGAACCTTATCTTGACCGTAAAATTGGCGAGCTTGGTTACGTAGAGAAAGGTGCATTACGCGCGGGTACGTATGAACTGCGTAGCTACCGTGAAATACCGTACCGTGTCGTCATTGATGAGTGGGTGGAATTGACCAAACTATTCGGTGCCGAGGGTAGCCATCGTTATGTAAATGCCGTCCTTGATGCGGTAGCGAAAGCTGAACGCCTTCGTGAGCATGAATGAGTTTCAGTTAATCAACCTCATTGTCGAACGGTTGGCATCCGTGACTGAGGGAGAACACGTTCGTGTAGGGCCCGGTGACGATGCGGCGGTACTTATGACGGAAGCGGGATCGGACGTAGTGGTGACGACGGATACGCTTGTTGAGGGGACACACTTTCCCGTCGGAGCTAGAGCCGATGCCATTGGATATCGGGCGGTTGCGGTCAATCTATCGGATTTAGCTGCTATGGGGGCATTCTTCCCGCATCTAACGATTGCTTTGACGATGCCTAATGCCGAGCTTGACTGGATTAAAGCGTTTGTCGATGGTGTCGTTAGCTGTGCTACCGAGCACAGAGCAGTAATCGTTGGTGGGAACTTAGCTAGAGGACCCACCAACATTTCCGTGGCTGCATACGGTTTTGTTCCATCATCCCAAGTACTGCTTAGATCGGGGGCAAAAACTGACGATGAGATCTGGATGTCAGGGAAGATTGGCGCATCACTTTTAGCTCTGGAGAAAGGAGCCGATTTGGATGGGAGTTCCCTGCAATCGCTGATAGCTCAACGCGATTCTTCCAGCGTCAGCTGCTACTACTTTCCGCAGCCTCGACTGAAGCTTGGTAAAGCGTTGCGAGGTATTGCGACGTCAGCCATCGATATAAGCGATGGGTTGATTGCTGATTTAGCACATGTAGCGGTTGCAAGTGGTTGTGGGGCAGTTGTTCACTTAGAAACGGTGCCGGTTTGGCCACATATGGACGTTCTGCACGCGGCAGGTTCTGACGACAGCTATGAGCTACTATTTACGGCGCATATCGACAGTGGCGAAGAAATTGTACGTTTAGCTCGTCAACTTGATTTGGGCGTGTCTCGTATCGGCAGAATCACTAAAGAATCTGGAATACGTACCGTGTATAAAGGCGTTGACGTTGACGTTTCCAACGGATATCAGCACTTTTGAATTTTTGTTGAATCATTCATGACGCGGCTATGAAGATCAATGACGATAAACCACCGGAAACGTTGAACTGGTCCAACTTCCGCGATCCTTGGATTGTGCTGTCAAGCGGATTCGGCATTGGATTCACACCGCGGGCACCGGGGACCTTTGCGTCATTATGTGCGCTATTGATCTGGTATTTCGTTTTTGCGGACATGTCGTTGCATGTCAGGATTTCAATTGTGGTTGGGACGGCATGCGTAGCTTGGTTCGCGGTCAAAAAAGTGACAGATCGCTTTGGATACGAGGATTCTTCCGCAATCGTAGCTGACGAAATCGTAGGAATGTGGATTGCGCTGTTGTTTCTACCGTATGCGATTATTCCGTATTTGATAGGATTTGCTGCGTTTCGATTTCTGGACATATCGAAACCGCCACCAATCGACTGGGTTGAACGCCGATTTGAAAATGCATTTGGAATTCTCGCTGACGATATATTAGCCGGTGCATTTATTGGGATTGCGTGGCTCATTGGCTCCAAGATAAGTGCACTGATGTGAGAACGTTTTCGTGTGGTTACATCTTACGGGTGGGGCGGAGACCAAGGTACTTGTGCATCGTGGACTTTCATTTTTGATACTGCAGGAAACAGTATTCAGTAATGACTGACTGAATTCCATATGGGACACTGCTTAGACATTGATATGGGGAATTCCCGAACGAAGTGGCGTCTTGGAGACGAATCCGGTTCTTTGCGGTCACCTGGTTTGCCCCACATCGAGAAAATGGTGTCTCGGGTGCGCGTTTGTTACATATTGGAAAACCGTGAATCGATTCGACGGATGATTCAAGAACAATTCAACGTGGAAGCGGAATTCGCCGGTACGACTGCTCAACTTTCTGGTGTAACCAATGCATACAAAGATCCTTCGGAGATGGGTATCGACAGGTGGTTGGCGGTGGTTGCAGCATGGAATCGAACTCGCGCAGCTACCGTGGTACTTGATGCGGGTACTGCGCTCACTATCGATTTTGTGACTGAAAGGGGCCAACACCTCGGTGGATACATCGTGCCCGGCTTGCAGACGATGCGGACTTCCCTTGCCCGAGATACCGCCGGAGTCCAAGTGAATGCCCCCCTTCGAATCGAAAACATATCCCAGCCTGGATCTTCAACAACGGAAGCGATGGTCCGCGGATTGTTACAGATGACGTCAGACTTTGTTAACGGTGCAATCGACCGGTTTCAAGATTCCTCGAAATCGACGATTCGCACATTGGTAACTGGAGGTGATGCAGAAAAGATCGCCACGCTGTTGAACGCCGGTGTAGAGATCGTTCCGAATCTTGTTCTTGATGGTCTTGAGTACGCGCTACCGAACTGATTTTTGATTGACCAGTCACAACAACTGGTGCAATACGAGACCAACGGGTGTGTGTTGCGCGACTTTGATTGCAGACTTACTATGCTGCCCTTGTCGTGCATTACAAATGCAGATGACAAATGCTTGCCGCCATGGCTCAATCGGTAGAGCAGCTCACTTGTAATGAGAAGGTTCAGGGTTCAATTCCTTGTGGCGGCACCAACAATCTTTAGCTGGTGGCGGAACTGGTATTCAGATTGCGGCTGATTTATTGGGGTGCGTGTCCAGCCTGACTGAACTCACAGCAAATTTTCTAACCAACGCTAAAAGCCCCAATAATGTAGAAGTCGTCCGTCCGTTTGGAACTAAAATACGATTGCCCCTTTATACGTGGTTGAGTGTATTCGAAACCTTGAACGTGCCGTCCATTGAGATCGGATAACGAAGATTCAAATAGCGCGTCGATCAGTTTTCTTGACGTGATTGCATGTGCATTTGGAGCAATCGTACTGCTGGTATTGATACTGCCGATTGGCATGACTGCTCTGGATAGTCCAGCAGGGTTTGAGCTTGAATCCCATGCCCGCCTTCTGTACGTCATTGACGCTTTAGACGAAGAAATTGACGTGCTTCGGCGTGAGATTAGCGAAAATCAATCGCTCCTGGTCCAAGTCGAGTCGGATACGGAGACTGCGGCCGCTGCGAACAAATCGTTGGAAACAACGATTGCGAAAACGCAATCGAAAAGTCAAAAGGTTCGTTCGGACCTCTCTGGACTCGAAACCAAACGTTCGCTACTAGCACAAGAACAATCCGCTGTTGATAAAAAGCAGCAAATCAGCACTGAAGTGTCGGGTATTCCAGTCGATTCCGAGTACTTGGCTTTCGTTGTAGATACATCTGGAAGCATGCACATGATGTGGGACGACGTTCTTGACGAAATCGAACGCTTCTGGTCAGTTTATCCGGAACTGAAGGGGTATCAAGTATTAAGCGACAACGGGCACTACCTTTATAAGTATCAGGCAAAGAAGTGGATTAAAGATACGCCTACGGCGCGAAAACGAGCATTACGCCTCATGCGAACATGGTCCGCGTGGTCCAATAGCAGTCCCGTGGAAGGTATTACGAAAGCTATAGACGATCTATATCGCGATGACATAAAAATGGCAATCGTCGTAGTTGGCGACGATTACGCCGGCTCCGATTTTGACGATCTCCTGGACACCATTGATAGTAAAGTGCACGACGAAAATGTAGGAAAAGGAACCTTGCGGATCCACGCCATGGGATTCTGGAATCCGGAAGGCTCACTATCGCCATTGAACTTCAGCGTTCTTATGCGGGAGCTCACGATCCGCCATAACGGGGCATTTCTTGCCCTAGAAAAGCGAGATGGTGATCTAGTCTCCGACATCACGAGAGATGGGGATATTCCCCAACCTGGTCATTTGCCTTAAAACTACAAATACGCGTGGCATTCCGCAATTGGTAGGGGCTGTATGGCCATGTCCTCGAGGTCTACATCGATCCTCGCCACGCCATCGGCTGACGCGGGATGAAAGGGCAGCTTACTGTTGTCTGGCAGCGACAGTTGCAGAAGATGCATAATGGTCCCCGTGGTGGCGGGCGCGAGGCCGAAGGCGGTGCTGGCGGATGCGGGCTACGCCGGCGCAAAACCCGCACTAAGAAGCAAGAAAACCGCTCTCATGCGACGGTTTGGGCCGCATCTGGACGTTGCCTAAGGATTTTTGACGCCTGTATGATGGAAATGCCGAAACTTACCTTGTCCGGCAAGTCCTGCGGCGCAGACTGCCTAGGTGCCCGGCAGACGCTGCTGCTCAAGTATCGATCGGGCGTTATCCGGACTTCTATGAGCCCGTTGTTTGTGAATTCTTGATAGATTGCCTGTTTTAACAATATTGATCAGTTAGGCAGCTGCCTGGCGTCGGCACTCGCGAGCGAGTTCCCAAGAAGCCTGCAAACGCATCCAGAAATCTGCATCGTTCCAACCAAAACACTCGAAAGCAAGTGCCATTGCCGGGGAGATCCCGATCTTCCGGCTCAATAATCTGGACAACTCCCGCTCTTCGATACCAAGTTGCAAAGCCACTTCGGAGACGGTCCAACCACTCGCGGATACAACCTCACTCATGATCTCGCCAGGATGGGACGGTGTGTGCATTTTGACGCTTTCGTTTTCAAAACCCATCACTATGAATCCTTCACGTAGTAAGGATTAATGGTAGGCTACCCAATCGACATTCACAACCTCACGATCTTCGAAACGGAACGTAATGCGCCAGTTGCCGGAAATGCTTATGCTCCAAGTGCCAAGGCGGATCCCTTTCAGTGGATGGGCACGGAATACTGGGATTTGAAACAGGTGTGCAGGTTCTTGTACCTCTGCCAGCATAGTCAAGGGGCTTATATACCTAAGTAACCATTGCGACATATACTGTCGCGTCTTGTTGTAGGATATTATCTGAGACAAGGAATTAGGTACATGATGGAAACTCAAAAGCTCCAGGGCACTGGTATCGAAAAGGCATCTCGCTTGCCGAGTTGTTTCGAATGTATCCCGACAATGAGTCTGCCCGGAAGTGGTTTGAGGAAGCCCTTTGGCTTGACGGTCCATCATGTCCGCATTGTGGTTCAGATCGTATTTCCGAGAGTGGATGCCATCCCACCATGCCGTACCGGTGCAAAGAGTGTCGCAGATTTTTCTCAGTACGAGTGGGAACCCCAATGCAGTATTCCAAACTTGGGTATCAGACTCTGCGTGGCACTTGGCGCATCGTATTCGGGAAGGGTGGGATGAAACAGGAACGATCGCGACGCTTTGCGGACACATAGAAGCGGATGAAACCTATGTTGGTGGGCTGGAGCGAAACAAACATAAAGACAGAAAACTTCACGCTGGTCGTGGAGCCGTTGGGAAAACAGCGATTGCCGGACTTAAAGAACGGGAAACAGGCACAATATCGGCTAAAGTTGTGAGGAGAGTAAACAAGGCAACTCTTCAAGGCAATGTCATGGAGCGCGTCAGGCATGGTTCAAAGATGTTCACGGACGAGAATCCTGTATATCACGGATTGCCCTATACACACAAAACAGTCAACCACAGCATAGGGAAGTGGGTGGACGGCATGGCACACACAAACGGCATGGCACACACAAACGGCATGGAGTCGTTCTGGTCACTACTTAAACGTGGCTATCACGGTACTTATCATCGTATGAGCGTTCAGCATCTGAATCGCTACGTCACCGAATTTGCCGGTCGTCACAACGACCGCAAACACGGCACCAAAGAGCAGATGAAGCGCATTGCTCAGCGCATGGAAGGCAAGCGGTTGCGATATCGTGAGTTGATTACCGATAACGAACTACAGAGCGGAGCGTGAGTACGGAGGATATGGCTATCGGACTGGCCGAACCACAACTGGATGATCGATATTATTGACAAACAACGTAATGCAAGCAGCAGATGAACCGCAATTTGCACTACCGGATCTGGACTAATCACCACCATTTATCGGGATCTCTGTCGTCTTGGATGAATCATCCGAGAAAGTTGAATTTAAGTGAGTATGATACGCCTCACATGGCAGACAACTCCTCCAATCTGTGGCCTGCGATACACATGAAGTCCCGATTCCCGTTGTCTACGTGTGTCTTTTGGATGTGCCGGAAGGGACACGCATCAACGAGGTATGAACATGTCTGAATTACAAGAAGTCTTGTCCGAATTCCGCACGGCCGCCCAATCGGAACGGGAGAAAGGCACCTATTTTGAAGAGCTGACCATGCAGTATTTACGTCATGAACCGCGATTCCAGAATCAGTACAGCGCGGTTTGGCCCTATGCCGACTGGGCACAAGGTGAGGGGCAGGCGTACACCAAGGATGCCCGGGACGATGGCATTGATCTGGTTGCCAGAACACGCGGCAATAACGAATACCATGCCATTCAGTGCAAATTTTACGCGTTGGAACACAGCATACAGAAAACGGATATCGACAGCTTTTTTACAGCATCCGGACAAGCACCCTTCACGGCGAGATTGATCGTGGCCTCAACCGATCATTGGAGCCAGCCGGCTCGCAATGCGCTGCATTCGCAGCAGATACCGGTGACTCTGATTGATCTGGCGGCACTGGAAAATAGCCAGATCGACTGGACACACTATCGACCGGACAGACCGAGTGAGCAGGCACCGGTTTTAAAGGCGCGCAAAACCATCCGTGCGCATCAGCAAGCTGCCCTGGAACGGGTCCGCACCGGACTCGCTACGGCAGACCGCGGCAAGATGATTATGGCCTGCGGCACCGGCAAAACCTTCACCAGCTTGAAGATTGCGGAAGACCGCACCATTGCCGGACCGGGCAAGCAGGTCCTGTTCATGGTGCCCAGCCTGGCACTATTGTCTCAAGCCCTGACCGAGTGGACGCAGGAGAGCGAGACGCCGCTATACAGTTTTGCTGTCTGTTCAGATGTTCATGTAGGCAAGCAACGCAAGCAGAGTGACGACCGTGTGGAAACTTATGCTCACGAACTCTCCTTTCCGACTACTACCGCAGCGGACAAGCTGGCAACGAACATGGCCGCGATGGCCGCGCTACACGATGAAGCGCATATCGGCGTTGTGTTCTCTACCTATCACTCCATCGATGTGATCCACCGTGCACAAAAACACCACGGGATGCCCGCCTTTGATCTGATGATTTGCGACGAGGCACACCGGACTACGGGTGTTGTCTTTGAAGGAGAAGACGAAAGCCAGTTCGTGCGTATACACCATGATGCCAATGTAGAAGGCAGGAAGCGACTGTATATGACTGCTACGCCGCGTATTTACGGCGATGTGTCCAAGAGCAAGGCGGAGCAAGGCGATTTCACCCTGTGTTCCATGGATGATCCGGCACTGTACGGTGAGGAATGGTATGTGCTCGGCTTTTCCGAAGCAGTCAGCAAAAAACTGCTGGTGGATTACAAGGTGATTGTGCTGGCCATAGATGAAGCCCATGTGAGCCGACGCTTGCAACGCATGCTGGCAGATGAGCAGAAACAACTCAGGATAGATGATGCGGCCAAAATTGTTGGCTGCTGGAAAGCATTGAGCAAATCTGGGTTGCAAGGTGGCGAAGACGATTCTGCGCCCATGCAGCGTGCGGTGGCGTTTTGCCAAGTGATTGAGCACCAGTCCGGGAAAAAGATCCACAAGGTCAGTTCTAAACATATTGCCAGTGTTTTCCAGGCGGTGGTGCAGGAATATCAGCGGGAAGAGCCTGGCACAGACAACCTGATGTGCGAGGTAGTGCATGTGGATGGCACTATGAATGCGACCGAGAAAAAACGCCATCTGGACTGGCTGAAAAATGACATGGGTGAAAGGGAGGTACGCCTGCTCACCAATGTGAGAGTGCTGAGTGAAGGGGTTGACGTACCGGCACTGGATGCAGTGCTGTTTCTGACGCCACGCAACAGCCAGGTGGATATAGTGCAGTCGGTAGGCCGTGTGATGCGGCTGGCACCCGGCAAGAAGCGTGGTTATGTGATCCTGCCGGTGGTGATTCCGGCGGGAATAGATGCCAGTACGGCACTCAACGATAACAAGACCTACAAGGTGGTATGGCAGGTACTACAGGCCCTGCGGTCGCACGACGATCATTTTGACGCAATGATCAACAAGCTGGATCTGTCAGGTCATGATGGCGGAAAAATGGAAGTCATAGCCGTGACCGAGCAAGTAACGAGGCGCGAGGCAAAGCCCAAACCAAGGCTCGGGGCCGGCAAATCGGCCATTGGCCAGCCTGAAGAGTCTGGATTTCCCGCTCCTACACAAATCGAACTGGCACTGCATGTTGGTGAAGTTGAGCGCGCTATCTACGCCAAGGTGGTGCAGAAATGCGGTAACCGGTTGTATTGGGATGAATGGGCTACGGACATTGCAAACATTGCCCGAACCCATATCACGCGCATCAGCACCATTAGTTCAAAATCCCGAGCACACTACCGAGGCGGCCGCGTTCCAAGCCTTTGCTGAAGAATTGCGTGATGACCTGAATGACAGCATCACCGATGAAGAAGTGATTGAGATGCTGGCGCAACACCTGATAACCCGCCCAGTGTTTGAGGCACTGTTTGAAGGAGACGAATTTGTCAGCCGCAATCCGGTCTCGATAGCCATGCAGGGAGTCCTTGATGAGTTGCAGGAACATCACCTCGAGACGGAGACCGAAACCCTGGAACAGTTTTACGATAGTGTCCGGATGCGAGCCTCCGGTATTGACAATATTGAGGGCAAGCAGCGCATTGTGGTGGAACTGTATGACAAGTTCTTCAGGAATGCCTTCCCGCGCATGACCGAGCGGCTGGGTATTGTGTATACACCGGTAGAGGTGGTGGACTTCATCATTCACTCGGTCAACGACCTGCTGCGCCAGGAGTTCGGTCAGACCTTGGGATCACAGGGTGTACACATCGTCGAACCGTTCGCAGGTACAGGCACTTTTATCACCCGCTTGCTGCAAAGCGGCCTGATCAAGCCCGAAGAAATGCCGCACAAATACCAGCATGAGATTCACGCCAACGAGATCGTGCTGTTGGCATACTACATTGCCGCTATCAATATCGAAGCGGTCTATCACAGCCTGATGGGAGGTGAATATGTACGCTTCGAGGGCATTTGCCTAACTGATACTTTTCAGATGTACGAGTCGGAAGACTTACTAGATACGCTGTTGCCGGTCAACTCCAAACAACGTAAGCGACAGAAGGCGTTGCGGGACATCCGCGTAATAATGTCGAATCCACCTTATTCGTCCGGCCAGCGTAGCGCAAATGACGATGCCCAGAATGTAGCATACCCCTCGTTGGATAAACACATTGAGAAAACATACGCGAGATATTCTGAAGCAGCACTGAAAAGGAATCTGTATGACAGCTATATCCGAGCCATTCGCTGGGGTTCGGACCGGCTGGGTGATGCTGGTGTAATGGCATATGTCACCAACGCAGGCTGGATAGACAGCAACTCGGCAGATGGGTTGCGTAAATGTCTTGTGGAAGAATTTGCGAGTTTGTATGTGTTTCATTTGCGGGGGAACGCAAGAACACAAGGTGAACTACGAAGCAAAGAAAAAGGCAATGTGTTTGGTATGGGCAGCCGCGCCCCGATAGCTATTACCGTTCTGGTGAAAAATCCCGCGGCCACAGAGCAAGGCCAGATTTATTTTCATGATATCGGGGACTATCTCAATCGTGAAGACAAACTCAGGAGCATCAATGAATTTCATAGCGTTAGCGGAATTACTGAAAAAGGCGAATGGCGCAAAATTACCCCTGATGTAAACCATGATTGGCTGAATCAGGAAAACCCAGAATTCAACAAGTTTACTGCGCTGGGTGACAAGAAAGACATATCGCCAGTTAAGATTTTTGACAACTTCTCTTTAGGGGTAGCAACCGGCCGTGATGCCTGATGTTACAACGCATCCAGGGAGTTGTTGAAACACAATATCCACTCCATGATCAATTGCTATAATGCTGAACGTGAAAGATATCAACAAATTGCAGGTAACAACCCTATTGATGTAGGGAAATTTGTTAATAACGATTCTACTAGGATCAGTTGGACAGTTGCGTTAAAACGAGATGTTACCAAAAATAAAGACTTGTCTTTTACTGATGGAGAGACTTTGATCTCGAACTACCGTCCATTCTTCAAACAATGGATGTATTACGGACGTAGGTTGAATGAAAGGGTCAATCAAATGCCGCAGATATTCCCGAATGCCATGGCAGAGAACCGAGTGATTTGTGCAACAGGCCGCGGTGCCAGGACCGGGTTTTCAGCCCTTATGGTGGATAAGATCCCCAATCTTCATACATTGGATACAGGTCAATGCTTCCCGCTCAAGCTGTACACAAAAGCCGGCCCAAACGCCCTGCTATCAAAGGATGTCGGAAACGAAAAGTATCAGGCTCGTGATGGCATTACCGATACCGCCTTACAACTCTTTCAGGCAGCGTATCCCGGGGAGACACTCAGCAAGGATAATCTGTTCCATTATATTTATGGGTTGCTACATTCACCCGACTACCGCAAGAAATACCGTAACAATCTGATGAAGCAACTTCCGCGGGTACCAGTTGTGTCAACTTGGAACGACTTCTGTGGCTTCCGTGATGCTGGCCGTGCACTGGCTTGCCTTCATCTGCAATATGATGACCTGGAGCCTTGGCCCGTCACTGTTAACTACTCCCAAAAGCAATCAACCGACATCAACCCAGAACGTCTGTACCGCGTCACAAAAATGAAGTTTGGCGGCACTAGTAAGCCCAAAGATCAAACCACCATTATCTACAATCCCTACATCACGGTCAGCGATATTCCGCTTGAAGCCTATGATTATGTCGTCAACGGTAAACCTGCCATCCATTGGGTCATGGAACGCCAAGGAGTCAGGACTGATAAAACCAGCGGCAGCGGTATCGTTAACGATGCCAATCAATTCGCAAAATCGAAACCATGAATAATCCAGCCTACCCACTAGACTTGCTGAAGCGTGTCATTCGGGTATCCATGGAGACGATGGAAATAGTGCGTCGGTTACCACCACTAGTTGTGCCATAACCATTACAGATCGTGTGTATGGATACGTACAACACCCGTGGCAGTACACAACACAGTCGCTGACTGGCTGCTGGTTTCACTAAGTTTTAATCAGCCCGCCTTCGACAACTCTGTCAGAGTTGCAGTGCTTACTCAGTATTTTAAAGGTATAGAGAAGAAGACAGCACACGGAAAAGAGCATCCCGTATGCCACACGTACCTCTAACCCGGATATTGATGGGTGGTGAAGATCAATCCGGGTTGTGTATGAATTTATCTGCAAAAAGGAATCGTGTTTGGAGGAGCCAATAGGTGAAGGGATTTGTTAGGATTTAGTGATACGAGTGCAGTGGTTGAAATACGTCCGGTCGGCACAACGAGTACCGGGTCCGGACGCGCGACCGATCGTTTTTCCATAGATCTCAAGAGGAAGGTAACGATGACCAAGAGCAATACTACCGAAAAGTCGAAGACGGTGTCGAGACGGTTCGGGGAAGCCGGAAAGTATCTGGTGAACGATGCTGGGTTCATTCAGGAAGTAGTTCGGAAAGCATTAAACCTGTTCATGGAATGGGAAATGACGGAGCATCTGGGTGCGGCGAAGCATGAACGGACCCGCCGCTGGCGTGGATACCGTTGTGGGTATTATCCCCGGAACGTCACGATGAAGGTGAGGACGATCGAGTTGCGGGTTCCGCAATCGCGGGAGGGTCCGTTCAGCACGCAAGTGTTTGAATGCTACCCACGTTTGGAGAAGGCGCACTTGTGCGATGGGGTTTGCCGCTCATGCGCATAACACGGATTGAGATCAAGAACTTCCGGTCCATTCAGCACTTGGTCGTCGAACTCGGCGACACAACGGTGTTGGTCGGGCCGAATAACACCGGCAAGACGGCCATTCTCGATGCTCTGCGAATCGCCCTAACCCGGCGGTGGGGTCAGCGCGGCACGGGATTCAATGAATATGATGTCCACATGACAGACGAGCAGTCCGATCCCAAGGCTTCCAGCGGCGTGAGCATTGAAATCCGCGCGGAGGAAAAGGAGCCTGGCGAATGGACGGATTCGATCACGGAAGACTTGGGAGACATCGTGCAACTGGACTTGGCCACGAATCGGCGCTCGGTATCTCTCAGAACTCGATGCTTGTGGAATGTAGATGCGGACAGCTTTGAGCCAAGCTGGGAATTCTTGGACGCAGCACGAGAGCCGCTTGTCGGAGTTGGAGCCCGCAGAGTCAACCTTGAGCGCTTCTGGCGCTACCTGCCTGTTTTCTACCTAGGTGCATTGCGTGATGTAGGAGATGAGTTCTCTGCGCGCTCATCCCAGTTCTGGACTCGTCTTCTCAAGGATCTCAACATTCCGACGGAACTCGAGTCCCGAGCAATGCGCGTATTGGACTTGCTCAATCGACGACTGTTAAAGGCCGACCCACGATTAGCTGAAATTACGGAAACGCTATCTGGCGCAACCAGCATCGCGACCCGCGACCGGGAAGGTGATCTCGACCTGCGGATGGTACCCCTTAAGACTTGGGACCTACTTTCGAGAGCCGAAATCATCCTACGCAACGAACCAGACCTGCCGTGGCTCCCGCTGAGACACCAAGGCCAGGGCATCCAAAGCCTTTCGGTAATATTCCTGTTCCAAGCATTCATTGAGCATCTTCTAGTTGAGTTGTATGAACCTGGAAGTGAGCCGGTACTGGCCTTGGAAGAACCGGAAACGCATCTACACCCCCAAGCGGTTCGGACGTTGTGGGGACACGTAGATGCGTTGCCGGGACAGAAGATCGTTACCACTCATTCGCCTTACTTTGTCCAGCACGTTCCATTTCGTGACTTGCGCATAGTACGCCTCCATGCAGGCGTAACCGAAGTGCGATGGCTCCCCGCGAGTTTTTCGGAGTCAATTCCATCGTTGAGTGATCTTGAATCCGTAGTGGCCAACTCAGGCGGACTACTGTCGTATAAACGCGCATCAGAAACACTTACAGTCCATGGTTCGCTCGAAGAGAACTACTATCGAGCATTGCTACGGTGCTGCCCGCAAGATGAAAGACGTTTCAATGTTGAATCGCGGCTTCGCAGTCTGAAGGATCGGTCTTCCCTGTATGTAACGGATGATGAATTGCTGGCGCTGGAAACCTACGTGCGACGTATGCGCGCGGAGCTCTTCTTCGCGGAACGTTGGATGATTGTTGAAGGACAAGCCGACTTTCTGCTCGTACATGCCATGGCGCATGCTTTGGATTACGATCTCGACCGCCATGGAGTTTCTGTTATCGACGCCCAGAACAACGGTAATCCAGCCATCTTCGCCGCACTGGCAAGGGCACTGGGCATCCCATGGCTTGCAGTGTTCGACGGTGACCAGGAAGGCGAGAAATTTGTTCGGAATATCAAAAAACGTGGCTTCCACGAGGACGAACTGGCGATACGGTGTCGCAACCATCCAGCCGGTAACCTCGAGACCCAGCTTGTTGCAGACGGAATGGGACCCGAGCTACGCGAGTTGTTGGAAGAAATCGGTGTCCAAAACGCGCTTAGATTGGCTGACAAAGATCTTTTGACTGAACTGAGGAGCCAAAAAGCCGTTTACGCAGGTCGGTTAGCGGGAAGGATTCGTTTCAAACACGACTTGGTGGAGCGTATGCCGAAAGCATTCAGTGAAGCCATCGCTCAGCTCAGGGGATTCGAATGATGGCACAGAACCTTGCAGCCACGATTCAGGAAATGACGGCAATGCAGCGCAAGGCCGTCAATTGGGATGACGGCCCCCTGCTGGTACTCGCCGGTCCCGGTTCTGGGAAGACTCGGGTGCTGACCTGCAGGGTTGCCCGATTGCTGAAAACGTCGTCGGACGAGCGGTTCCGCATTCTCGGGTTGACCTTTACCAACAAGGCAGCTCATGAGATGAAAACGCGAATTACCGCGCTGGTTCCTGGTGCTGTTGAACGCGCAGAGATCAACACGTTCCACGGTTTCTGCGCCCAACTCCTACGTCAGCATGGCGTCCACTGCGGCATCAAGCCAAACTTCGAGATTTTCTCGCGAACTGCCGACCGACAAGCGGTGCTGGAAGACGCCTTGAGGCACCAAGCTGATTGCTTCGGGAGTGACGACAATCGGCTCTTGCCTCGAATCGACGCATTGAAAGAACGTTTGGTGGGTCCGGAGCATGCGACCTCTTATTTGCACAGCAATACGCGCATGGAGCCTGATGTTATCGATCGCATCGGACTTGCCTACCGGCTATACGAAGAAGAGTTGAGCAAATCCAACGCGCTTGACTTCAATTCGCTGATTTGCTTGGCCTTCGAACTCTTGAATCATCCGGCACTCGCCCGGCACTGCCAAACGATGTATCGATACTGGCTCATTGACGAGTTCCAGGATACGAACGGCTCTCAATACGAACTGCTTCGGCGAATGGCGGGTGACAACTTCCGTCAGTTGTTTGCCGTGGCTGATGACGACCAGACGATTTACGAATGGAACGGCGCCAATGTACGCCGCATACGTAGCCTTGTGGACGACTTTGGATGTGATGTCATACAACTTACGGACAACTTCCGCTGTCCTCCGTCGGTTGTGGAAGCCGCAAATCGGCTCGTTGTCTACAATGTTCGGCGAGACGTCTCCAAAGCCCCAGCGGAGCCTGCCGCTCAACGCGCTGAAGGCGAAGTCGAAATTGAACGCAATGTGTTTTCGAATGAAAAGAACGAAGCCTCTCACATCGCCGCTGAGGTCGCGGCCCTCGATACAGGAGAGCGGGAGCGTACCGCGGTTCTCGCGCGTAGTCGCGCGCTTCTCAAGCCCATCCGAAAAGCGCTAGTAGACTTAAACGTGCCGGCCGCGCTCCTGGGACGGCGTGACGACTTTGCGTCGCCTCAGATGCGTTGGTTCGTCGCGTGCCTGAAGCAAATCAATCGACCGCTCGACCCGCGCAACGTGGTTACGCTGACTGAAACATACAGAAGTTTCGCTGGCGTTCCCTTGGAGGCCGAGGAAGTGTTCGCGCGTTCGGCAACCGACCAGGTCACACTGATTGCCGCTTGGCTAGACGCTGTCCGGCAAGCAACGCCCCCAGTGTTACCGGTTGTCGAACCTGTAGCGAGCCTAGCGTCGGGAAGCTCACGCCTAGACGATGCCGTGGCCAAGGTCATGGATTGCTTCGGGAGCGAGGATGTGGATGGCGATTTGAAAGACGACCTTAGCGCGTGGCGGCGGATCGAGCGAGAGATAAGGCAAGCCCGGGGCACAATATCGCTCGATCAGTTCCTTCAGGAGATGGAGCTGCGTTCCAAGGAGCCAACCCCGGCACCAGGCACGGTTTCCTTGAGTACCGTTCATGGAACAAAGGGCCTGGAGTTCGACAGGGTTTATCTGATCGGTCTGGCGGAAAAAGTTTTTCCGTCTTGGCACAGCGTCAAGAAAGGCAAGGACAGTGCGGCGATTGAGGAAGAACGCCGTAGTTGCTTTGTCGCCATCACACGAACGAGGCGACGCCTAATACTTTCCAGAGCTCGTTCGTATGATGGATGGTCGAAGATGCCATCCCGATTTCTTAAGGAGATGGGCTTGCTCGATCAGACAGCCTCGCCTCGAAACAACGGAACAAAGCGATGAAACTCGGTGACCGGTGCCTGATCGAGGATTACTTGCCGCTCGACGCCCTCAATGCCACCGCATCAAAGGAGAAGGTGCATCCTCGGCACTACGTTCTCCAGACTGTCTCGGAGCTTGCAATAGGACGAACTTGACTAGTAGTTTAACTGGTTTTAATTTTCGGGTATAGATGCTTCAGTTTGGTGCGCGCATCGTCGACGCTGAGCTGCCAGTCAACCCCGGTCTGTTCGCGATTGCGCTCCTTGGCCCAAGCCGCCGTTTCCGACGTGACCAAAGCCCTGCTCTCGATCCGGCGATCCAGGCACTGGCGGTGCAACGCACTGAACTCCAGTTCCGCAACGTTCAGCCAGCTCCCGTGTTTCGGCGTGTGCACCAGGTGGATGCGGTCGTTCAGCCCGACTGGCTTCGGCCGCCGGGAACGCGGCGTAGAACGAGTCACCGCTGTGGGTGTTCAAGTTGTCGCACACCAGCGTGATGCTTTCCGCATCCCGGTAACGCGGCAGATTCGCCAGTGCGCGCACTTGCTTCGCCCAATCCAACGTCGTGCGCCGTTTGGTGACAGCCACTGTCCGCCAGCCGGATAGCGGCTCGCCGAACATCCACACCGTGCATTCTCCCCGGCGGAGGTAGTGGGCGTCGTACTTCTCCGGCGACCCGGGGCGTACCGGCAACTTCTCGCGGACTTCCGACACGAGCTGCTTGCTCATCTCGTCCATGCACACCACCGGATGCCGCAGGTCGTACGGCCGCCAGTATACCTTAAGCACCCGCTCCATGCCGGCCACGAAAGGATGGCTTTGCTTCTTCGGAATGCACCACATGTCCCGCCGCCATGGTTTCAATTCGTTTTTTTTAACGCCTGCCGCACGGTCTCCCCGCAAATCGATTCGACCACTTCAAGTCGCACCAGCTCTTCTGCCAGCATCTTCACGGTCCACCGAACGCGGCCTTCCGGTGGAACCGAACAGGCCACCTGAACCAGACGCGCTTCCTTCTCCCCGTCCAGCTTCTTCGGCACCGGAGGCAACGGCCGAGGCCTACGCTCCAGAGCCTTCATCGGACCCTGCTCCACCGCCCGCCGACGCACGTGCTGGCAGGTCCGCTCCGTCACCCCCAGCGCATCCACCACCTGCATGTCCGTCAGTGCCGGGCCAGCACCCCCCTCTGATCCACGGCTAGCAGAATCCGTGCACGCTGCAGCTTCGTCGCCGACACCGCCGCACGACGCGTGCTCGACTTCAGCACCGCTTCCAACTCATCCCGCTCATCCTGAGCTAACTCCACCATGTATTGCTTCGGCATCGAATCCTCCTGATCCCAGAACCCCTTCCAATCCACTATTATAAACACGTATTATTAGAACTGGTAGCCTACTAGACAGGGGTTTGATGTTTACGGTTTTGTATGCAGTTGGGTCTGAGATATTTTGGCGAGGCTTCGCTGAACTGGTTCAAGGAGGAAGTCGAGGAATCCGTCGGCTACTCGCGGGTATCTGCCCCGGAGGATTTGCGAGCATGAAGGCTGGCGGGTATTCAACCTGGATCGACTGGCGCGGGCAGAACCGGACCTCCCCGCAACCCAGGGTGCTGGCCCGGGAAGAAATCAAGACCCTGGACATGCTCCTCGGAGACCTGGGATTTCACGCTCGTCCATCTCGTCCTCCAGATCCCGAACGCCGAACCAAGCCGTGGCCTTTGCCAAAATATTCCGCTCTTCCTGAACGCGCCGCAGCTCACGCCTCAGCCGGCGGTTCTCCTTCGCCTCGTCCTGCTTCGAACCACTCCCTCCGGAACCGTTCGCCGCCTCCACCCAGTTGAGGATCGTCTGAGCCGTCGGCTCGAATTCCCGGCTCAGCTCCGCCGGACGCCGACCCGAACGCACCAGGCCCGCGATCTGCTCGCGAAATTCCTGACTGCAATACTTTCTTGCCATTAATATGACCCCCTTTGTTGACATAGTAAACTGTCCACTTTTTGGGGGTCATACCGTCCTTCATATGACGCGAAACCATACCAAATTTACACAACGAGATGCCAAAGAACTTGCCAAGATCGAAGCGGCTCTTAACGACTTTGACGAAGGCCTTGACTCTAAAAACCCGCATGAACGTGCGAGAGTGGTCGCAAGACAAATGGGGAAACGTAATCGTCGTGTGCGACGAGACTATTTGCTTAAGAAAAAGCGGAATTCAGAAGAGGTGGAGAAAAGTCTGTAATCAATGAGTAGCCGAGTAGGTTCTCGATTGTTTATGACAGTGATGCTCTGCGCAATGGTGTTATGGATGTACGCAATCTGTCCTCAACCCTACTAGCATTTGGATAATTATTCGACGCTGCAAACAATGGAGTGGAACGGAGAAGAAACAAAGATTCAGGTAAACGTTGTTGCAATAGATCAAGGTTCTTTTCAAATCGGTCTTGAGATGATCTAGATGGTTTGAAAAGCGAATACGTTGTCAAACGTGTCATTGAGCACAGGCTAGCCATGCACCAGATTGAGATAAGGTTTGATTCAGAAGGAAAGCGTAGTTCGGAGACTGGCTGACGATGTTCATGGTTACTTAGGTATATAATCCCCTATCATAAACCATCGCTCCAGACCACCAAAGTCTGCGAAAAAGGACCAGACGCAGACGCTCAACCCCCCGCCCACTCCACCTTTTTACAGGAAGCGGGAATTGCTGCTGATTATTAGATTATTATATGTGAAGAAAATCAAGGAGCCCAAGGGGTTTTGCTGAATTTGATACACAAATCCCTTGCTTTTCCCTTTGTTTCTAACGAGTTTGCGCCCGTTTTGCACCTTGACCCACATCATGCAGGTGATCGATTAGTCAAGTTGATGGTAGCCATCTTTGACTGCTTTCTCCATCGCAGCGAGTTCTTTGTCAGTCAAAAAATGAAAGTGAGCAGACCTCTTTCTTGCGGAAAGGCTTCCGTTGTTTTGGAGACACAGCTGGATAAACAGATCAATTAGCCGGTCAGGCATGTCAATGATGTCCTGAATTGCCTTCTTCGTACTATCATAGTTAGCTAGGAAAGTGAGTTCCTCTACAAGTTCCTCTTCGATGGTCTTGTTTATAAATTCGTACAAAGATTCTGCCTGAGCCGTCATATCCATATACTGATACCAGCACGCGGTATCGTTCTCGACGGTCATTTGTCCCATTTCATCCAGCCGATAATCAATGAGTTGCAGCAAAGGCCGAGAGAAGGCTTCCAGCGATGCATCATAATCCGCTGGATTCTTGAGCATGACCGCTGAAACCGGGAACATGAGCCCATGCGGTACCATTTCCTGTAGCGAAAGAATGTTATGTATCAGGAACCGATGAATTCGGCCGTTTCCATCTTCAAACGGATGCAGGAACACAAAACCGTAGGCAATAGCCGCTGCATGGACGACTGGAGACACTTTTCCCTCTTTCATCCGCTTGTGGGACTCAATCAGCCCGGACATCAAGTTGGGAAGATCATCAGGTTTCGGACAGATCAAATGGATGATCTCTTTCTGGTAGGCGACCGTTTGCCCAACATAGTTCTGGCTGACTCGATAGTCGCTGTCTTGGAATCGAGGGTCAACAATTCGCTTCTGAATCTCTATCAGCCTACCCTTCTCGCAGAAGTCCTCTTTTTCAGCAAGCTCCAGAGCTGTAATGAATCTTTCGGTTCGTGAAGCATTGGGCTTGATATGCTCAATTTCAAAGGATGATTTTGTCTCTTTGTTATAGAGGTAGCTTAGTGCCCGGCGAAGAATCTCAGGAGGGTACGCTGTGACGACATCCTCACATCTTTTCCGTAAATCGGATGAATCCCATTGGGCAAGATTTTTTGTTCTTCTGATGATCGGACAGAAGGATTGGGGCCCGAGGAGGTTGTTGACTATGCGATGTCGCTGGGATTTTTCTCCGTTCGCAACGGTGTAATACTTTTCTACCTCTAGCGCATCAACATAGTTTCCCGAAGTAATGTTATCTATGGGAAGCGGCTTGCCGGTCAGGAACTCATAAAAAAACCAGATTCTTCGAGCGTACTTTCCGGTTGGCTTGGATTTGATGTACCCGGTGAGCTCTTCTTGGGGAATATGTCCAAAGATGCGAGCCAACAAACCCAAGTTGATGCCATCATACTTCAGTGCAAACTCAAGGTGGTCGCCAACTTTTTCTCCGGGCCAATATTGAGTTCTGAAAACCTCATCAACCAAACCGTCCTGAATCTTGGAACGGTGAGTGCCCGTAGTGGAAACAGATGACGTGTGCCAATTAGGCATACCTGTCAGCTTAAACGTTTCCAGTAGAAATGTGTAACCTGCTGGACGAAAATCAAAAACGTTTATTTCCATGGAACAACCTTACTAAATCAGCACTTAACTGAAAATATAGTTATAAATGGGCCACTATCGAATAAGATAGCTACACCTACTTTCAATCTTCAAAAACGATTATATTATATAGAATATTGGTTGTAATAGCAGATTTATTGTAAGAAACGATTATAAATCGTCATTATTCTGCAAAAATCATTACAAAGACTGCCGGTGCAGAAATACTATCCTATACTGTAGAATGTCTGGATAACACCTTTCTACATATGACCTACTGTCATTTATGGCATTGCAGGGCAAACGTAGAAAGATCTCGGAGACTACTTTCTCTTATTATTCATTTTTTCAATTCTTCGAATGAAGGCAGGGCGACCGCATACGAAATTTTAGGGGATTATGTGTGAGAGTTGATGAGATATGGGATGAGTCCATGACCTCCTCAACTTATCACTTATTCCACCTTGGTGGTGCTGATAGGTAGGGTCATTTGGACTTGAACAACAACTGTCCGATTTTTCATGATGTTCGAATGGTTATCACTCTTCTCGAACGTGAACGTGGTGCCTTGTGAAGCACTGGACGTCGGTCGAACAATGTAGCGGCATTGGCCTCGGCACGGCGAGTTATCGTTTCTGTCCCTTCTATCCTTTGAAATTACAGGTGTCGTTAGCCCGGATTTCTCATAACCAAGTCGAAAATGATGTTTTTCACGGGATGCGTGGGGTACGGGGCATGGAAGGTCGCGTCGCGAGTTTGAAAAGGCTTCGGAGGGCGGGGATGCGTGTGTTTTCCCCGCCTTTTTTCGGGCGGGACGGCGAATCGCTGAGCATCCGGGCGCGGGGAGGTCGGCGCGCTCCGCCGCCAGCGTCATGCACCCGGTTGCACCGGGCTTTTACGTTGGTGCCAGGCTGGCCCAAATCAAGCGGAAATCCTTCCAGTACGGGAAGGCGGACCCGAACGCCAGATGGCTCCGCCGCGTGGACACCGTCACGCGCACCGGGATCTGGAACAGGCACTTGCGCAGCGTCGATGGACGGCTCCGGCGCAGGATGGCGGAGAGACCGGAAGGTTCTCGAGCCGGCGCTTCATCATGCAATGAAGGGCATGGGCCAGTGCGCTCATCCGGAGCCGGAGTGCGTTGACGTTCCAAAGGCTGCTGGAGCATCGGTCCAGGAACAGATCGTTCTTCTGTTCCTTGATCCAGTTTTTGGCCTCACCCCGGTCACAGTACATCTCTATCGTAGACCGTTGGCGCGTCGGGCTTCTGGAGCGAGGTGACGACGAAGCGACTGTTGTACCGGGCTTCGCCGACCGTCGCACATGGGCCTTCCGCGCCGGCCTCCGGTCCGCCGTCGGCCTTGCCGGCCGGTTCCCCGTCCGCGTTGCCGACCGGTTGTCCCGGCAGCCATTCGGCCTTGGCGATCACGCGGCGTTCGCGGCTCCAGCTGTCGCGCGTGCGATAGTCGAAGCTCCGGTAGCCGCGGACCGCTCGCTGCGCATAGTCCGGATCCCGCTTCAACCGGTCCCGCAGATCGTCCATCAACGGTTGGACCCGGTCTTTCAGTCGATCATTGCGCGGCAGTCCCAGCACGTAATCCACGCCCCGCGCCTCGCACCACGTCATCAACTCGTCGCGGCAGTAGGCCCCGTCGGCGCGGATCAGGATCGGCACCTGCGGAAATCGCTTCCGCAGCCGGTCCACGAGCGGCGCGACCGTCTCCACCACGCCCGCCGCCACATCGCTGCTTGACGTGCGCAGTTCCGTCCGCACCGGCCAGCCGTTGCAGAACACCAGCCGCGGAAGGTAGCAGTATTCATGGTAGTACCCGTGATAGAAGCGGTGCTCCTGCCGGCCGTGCAGTTGCACGTCCGTGGCATCGATATCCAGCACCAGCCGCTGCGGCATCTGGCCCCGCTCGCCCCACACCAGGTACAGCTCCACGAGCAGCTCGTCGAGCGCATCGAAATCCACGGTGATCTGGCGCGCTTTCGCCGGGTCCCGCCCGTTCGCCGACAGCTCCATCCGGTTCAGCGTGCTTTTGCCGGCCAGCGGCTCGCAGTCCGAACGCGCACACTCCACACGCCCCATGGTCGTGGACAGAGCCCGGTCCCGCCGCCGCTTGTCGTGATCGTTCACATCTTCGTAGCCCAGCGCGAGACCCAAGATCCGCTGCCCCAGCAACGCCACTAGCGGATGCGCCACCTTGGACGGGTCCTTGCAATTGGACACACTTGACAAGAGAGGGGGTGATGTTTACTATATTTGCATGCAATTGGGTCTGAGACATTTTGGCGAGGCTTCGCTGGCTTGGTTCAAGGAGAAGTCGAGGGATCCGTCGGCGACTCGGTGGTCCCTGGCTCGGGGGATTTGCGAGCGTGAAGACTGGCGGAATCGTCAGGGGGAGTGGTGCATCGCGTCGGCCTGCAAGGCGTTGCCGCAACTGGCGGCGCATCTGGGGGTGGCGTTGCCGGCGGCGCGTCCGGTGGCATCGGTCCGGGCACCGGCTTCGGACTATCCGGACCTGGCGTTGGACTGTGCGCTGGAGGCATTGGGCGAGGTCTCGGTGCGACGTGTGGCGGCGAAGGACGTGGGGGCGTTTCGTCGCCTGCTGCACACGCATCATCCACGGGGATGGGATCGCAGTCCGGGCGCTGCGCTGAACTGCTGGATTGTCTCGAGCCGCCAGGGTCGCCTGGGCGGGGTGAGATGGTCGGCGGCGAGCTGGCACCAGGCCTGTCGGGATCGCTGGATCGGCTGGTCGGAAGCCGCGCGGGTCGCACATTTGCAGGCGGTGGTTCGGCAGTCGCGGTTTTTGATTCTTCCGGGGGTACGGGTACCGAACCTGGCTTCCCATGTGCTCGCGAAGGCGTCAAAGGCACTCGCGACGGAGTGGCGGCGAGCGCGTGGAACGGCACCGCTTCTGGAGTATACTTACGTGGATCCGTCCCGCGCCGGGACGTGCTATCGGGCGGCGGGCTGGCAGCGTTGCGCGGGGCGCACCTCCGGTCGTCCTCCGGGCGGGTTCCGGACGTCTCCGAAGGCGGTCTGGGTGCATCCGCTGTCGCGGCATTGGCGACGAGCGTTGTGCGCGGAATCCGGGGCTCGGCTGCCCATGTGGAGCGGGTCCCGGCATTGGCCGATACAGGCGGACTGGGCCGATCGGGAATATGGCGCACGCACGCTGGGCGATGCGCGCCTGCGGCGGCGGCTGGTGGACATGGGGCGCGCCTGGGCCGATCGTCCGGGCTTGTCCTTGCCGCAGGTGTTTGCCACCCCGGCACAACAGAAAGGAGCCTATCGCTTGTTGTCGAATGCGCGTGTCACGGAGGAGCATGTGCTGGACGCACATCGCCAGTCCACGGTGGATCGCTGCCGTCTGGAACCGGTGGTGCTGGCGGTGCAGGACACCACCATGCTGAACTATTCGGGGCTGGCGACCAGCGAGGGGCTGGCGGAATTGGGAGGCGGCGGAAAGGGCGTGAAGGGGCTGCCCGTGCATCTCACGCTGGCCGTCACGCCGACAGGGCGACCGCTGGGCGTGCTGGAAATGGATACCCGCTTCCGGCCGCCGGCGCCGGAGAAAGCGGAGACCTCGGAGCGCACACGCTGGTTGGCGGGTCTGGACTGTGCCGCGGAACTGGCCAAGTCCTGTCCCGATACTCGCGTGATCGCCGTGTGCGACCGGGAAGCCGACATGTTCTCGATGCTGGAACGCGCCACGGGATTGGACGTGGAACTGCTGTTCCGCTCCTCCCGCGGTGCCAAGCGCACGGCACGGACGGAGGCCGAAGATCCTCCGGCAGACCTGTGGGAACGGCTGGCATCGCAACCGGTGTCCTCGATCCTCGAACTCGATCTTCCTGCCTCGGGCGGTGCCCGGGCGCGAGCTGCCCGCACCGCCCGACTGGAGGTGCGAAGCCTCCGGGCCGACCTCTTGCCCCCGCGCCGGTGCAAGGAACGCCCGCCACAGACCGTGCACGCCGTCTCAGCCACGGAAATCCATCCCCCTGCCGACACGTCTCCCCTGCACTGGGTGCTGCTGTCCACCCGCCCGTTCCAAGATGCCCAAGAGGCCGTCCAGGCACTGGAACGGTATCGCCGACGCTGGGTCATCGAAGAATATTTCAAGGTGCTCAAGAGCGGTGCCCGCATCGAAGAGCGCCGCCTCGATCACGCGGACGACCTGCGCAAATGCCTGGCCTTCGACGCCATCACCGCCTGGCGGGTGTTCGACCTCGATCGACTCGCACGGGTAGAACCGGACCGCCCCGCAATCCGGGTGCTGACCCGGGAAGAAATCGAGACCCTGAACCTGCTCCTCGAAGACCTCGGATCCCACGCCCGGAAACATCAAACTCCGGATCCCGAACGCCAAACCATTCGCCAAACCGTGATCAATATTGGAAGACTCGCTGGGTTCCAGCCTTCCAAAAGACACCCCCTGCCCGGAAACATCAAACTCTGGCAGGGATACGTCCTGCTCAAACCCGCCGTGCGGATCTACCTCCTCATGAAACAGAAGGAATGAATTCACATCGTCATGTGTGTCCAATTGCAAGGGACGGGTCCCGGTGGTCCGTGAAACATTCCGAGACGCGCTCGAACAGCCGGACCTGCTCGGCCAGCATCATCAGCAGTACCGATCCCCCGTTGGAACTCAGCTCGCCTCCACTGCAGCAATTCCCCGTATAGCCCCAACCCCGCTATAGGTATGGGCTTTGCGCATTGGCTTTCGCAATAATAAGAGCGTAGGCTTATCGTTTGAGGGTGGATGATAGGTTAATATAGAGTTACCAGACAAACGAGGTATCCAAGGATGGGTGCATTGAAGTTGCGCAAGGATGTGAGCAAGCCCGGATTGCTGCGGGTGGTTCGTGAAGTATTTGAGGGGGTCGTTGAGAAGGTTTGCGGGCGGAAGTTTTCCACCGGCGACTGTCTGATGTCGGGTCTGGCGGTGTTTCTGGAGAAGCACGCTTCGCTGCTGCAGTTTGATTTAACGAGGCACCGGCACTCGGTGGTGGAGATGAATCTGCATCGTCTGTACGGTCTGGCGCAGGTTCCCTGCGACACGACCCTGCGCCGTCGCCTGGATCCGATCTCGCCGGTGCGGTATCGGCGGGCGTTTCAGCAGGTTCTGCAACGCGCCCAGCGCGGCAAGGTACTGCAGCGGATGTCGGCGTGGCGCGGTCATTATCTGGTAGCCGTGGATGGTACCGGCACCTTTTCCTCCCAGCGGGTTCACGGTCCGTGCTGTCTGCGGGCCCGGCACCGCAACGGTTCGACCACGTACTCCCATCAGCAGTTGTGTGCGGTGATGGTGCATCCGGATCAGCGGCAGGTGCTGCCGATGGCGATAGAAGCGGTTTGCAACGGGGATGGCTCGACGAAGAACGACTGCGAGCGGGGTGCCTGGGCCCGGCTAGTTCCGGTCCTGGCTTCGCTTTATCGGCGCATGAAGCTGATCGTGATTGCCGATGGGCTGTTCTCGCAGGGTCCCCAGATCCGGCTGCTGCAGGAGCATGGACTGCGCTTTCTGCTGGTGGCTCGGGCGGGCGACCATCCGCATCTGCAGGCTCAGATGGATCGTTCCGATGCGCCCTGGTTTGCAGATCCCTCGCCCGAAGGGCAGGAGCGGGATCGCCAGCTGCGCGTGGTGCCGGAGGTGGAACTGAAGGCTGCGAACCCCGACCTGAAGGTCCAGGTGCTGCAGAGTTCGGAGCGGCGTGGCTCCGGCGAGGATGCGCGGCGGGCGTTCACCTGGGTCACCGATCTGCCGCTCAATCCGCATAACGCCAGCGAACTGGCTCGCGCGGCTCGCAGTCGCTGGAAGATCGAGAACGAGACCTTCAACACGCTGAAGAACGTCCAGTACCTGGAACACAACTTCGGACACGGAACCCAGCACCTGTCGGATACTTTCGCTGCGCTGATGCTGCTGGCGTTCCTGATCGACCAGCTGCTGGAAATGGCCTGCCCCGTCATGAAGCAAATCTTCGCCAAGTGCTATACCCGAACCGCAACGTGGGAACGTCTGCGCAGCAGTTTCTGTGCGGTAGCCTTCCGCAACTGGCAGGAACTGTACGGCCACGCCCTCGGGATCTACACCGCGTACCTCGCCTACGATACGTCCTGACGGCCGACCGCCTCTCCAGCTGCTCGATGAAGAAGGGATCGGGACGTCGTCCCGAGGCCCCATGCCGCCCTGACGGTCAAGAGACCTGCATATCGATGCCCGGAACCCGTTCCAACGCACGACGACATGCCATGCAAACCGTCTGAAAACGTCGGTTCCCCGTACCGAAACATGAAAAGACCGACATCAAGCCCAAAATGAAACTATACGGGGAATTGCTGCCTCCACTGCAGTCCACCTCCATCCGCGCCGGACGGACCCCTTTCGCCATCCGACGCACCAACCGGTCCGCGCCGCGCTTGGGCTGGCTCTTCATCCCGTGCCCTCCTCCATCCGGCCCCATCGGCCGCGTTGCGCCCACCCTTCGGCCAGCGTGGCCGTATGTCCCGGACGCCCCTTCCAGAACACCAACCGGAACATGCACAGTACGACCACCAGCGTGTTCAGCACGCGCCGCCGCTGCTGCCAGAGCCGGACCCAAGCATCCTCCGGGGCCAAGACGGCTGCCGGCGACCTGCAGGACCCCAATCGATCCCGACCCTTCGGCGTGAACCAGCCCAGATGACTACACAGGGTGGCCGCCAACTCATGGCGGCTCAGTGCCGAAAACCGTGCCACCGTCTTCTGAAGGTCCACCATCCAACGGCGGGTCAGCCGCGTGCCACCCAAGGTGGTCGACTTCACGTTCTCGATTCGGAAATCCATCACGTTGGCACCAGAGACCATCTAACCAAGCGTAGATTGCCATAACCCATGCCAAAACGCAAGTGTTTTTTTGAAGAACCCCCAAAAAAACGGATATGTTTCCGTATATCAACCGGTTACACGACATCCTCAAAGACCGGGATCCCTTTCCGTGTTCATCCGCATGCCATGGCAGCCACCGGGGGCGAAACCTCCCGACCAGTCGGGGAGCGTTCGGGCCTCGTCAAGACCAGAACCCAGGGGCGTGCGATAGGGACGTCCGCCGCATGCTCACCCGCATGGCTCATCATCCAGTCGACAACAGCATCTTGCACGGGATGCGCCGCTTTGCACGCCGGTCGTGGCGGTCCGCAAAACGGGCCCAGGCGCATGCTACACGTCCGCACCGCTGCCGCCAGCATCGCACCCAGCACCGAACGCGCCCCGCTTCCGTCCGACCCGAACGCACCCCTTTCGCCATCCAACGCACCCATCCGTCCGAACGCACCCCGCTACCATCCCCTTCCCCCCGGCAAAGCCCAATCAACTTCGTGGTATCCACAACTTACACGTACATACATCGCACCCAAGCCATCCATTATGAGAAATAAGGGTTAGAGGTGTCCAGCTTCGATCGAAATTCGCGAGCTGCGAAACTAATCATGAACAGTATTAGCACACAAATTTATATTGAGTACGATAACGATTTGCATTTGCATTTGTATTGGTTTAAATTAACGCCCTGAGATCTTTATTTACAGGACACCACTATGATTCCCCGATTTCCTCTCGCTATTCACCGGGTGACGATAGCAACGCTACTACTCTTGGCACTTCTTGCAGGCTGTGGGGGAGGAAGCAGTTCACCGCTGGACTCGGACGGCGATGGTGTTGAGGATTCCCTAGACGCGTTTCCCAACGATCCAGCCGAAACTACAGATACAGATAGCGACGGGGTTGGTGATAATGCCGACAATTGCGTGTCGGTCGCGAATTCTGATCAGGTAGACAGTGACAAGAACGGCGAAGGGGATGCCTGCGACACAATAGCGACTACCTACAGCTTCCCTAGTACTTTTGATGGAGGTGATTCGGTGAGCTACACCGGGCAGACGGCCCGTCATCTCTTGATGCTTGGCCTAGTGCGTGCTTCACAAGAGTTGGTCGAACGCCCTGGCGATCAATCCACCGTCGAGAGCGAATTACGTTTCTATATCACGGGCGAAGGTGCTAACGAAGTACCGCACGGTTTCATGGTAAGCGGTGGCGAGCCCGTTATTCCGGGCCCGAATTATGGGGATGTCAGCTCCAACAAAAACCTTTCTGGCAAGATCGCCGGAGGCGATGGTCAAGGGGGTGGTGAGACGGAAAAGCTGATCAATGGCGAATTCTTCGGTGGGAAACAAGGGATCCTGCAGGACGCGCTACCCATTGATCTAGTGTATTACTGGATCGGGCGGCTGGCGGAGGAGGCTACCGATGGGAACACGCCGACGATCTCCACGGCGACAGATCCAGTCGTTGGCATCGGGACCGTGCGCGTTGATGCTGCAGGACGGGACTACCGCCAGTTGCTGCAGAAGTTCTTGTCCGGAGCCGTGTCGCTGTCGCAAGGTACCAATGACTACTTTCAGACGGATTGGGCGAACGCACTAGCTCAGGAAGGCGACAAGAACTTTACCGAAGGCGAACATAACTTCGACGAGGCGTTCGGCTATTACGGTGCGGCCCGAGATCAGAACGAGTATACGGACGACGAGGCCGCGGCGAAGGGTGGTCGTGAGGATTGGAGCGGCGGCTACCATGATACAAACGAGGACGGTAATATCGACATCCGATCGGAATTTGTCCTCGGGCATGCTCAGAACTGTGCCAAGCGAGATCGCGGATCTTCGGGCGTGACAGACTTTTCGAAGGAAGCGATGGATGCCTTCCTACTTGGACGGCAGATCGTCAGCAATGCTTCCATAGCGGGATCCTTCACCGACGAAGAAATAGCTGAGCTCGAACGCCAAGCCGGGATTGCCGCACTAGTGTGGGAGAAATGCATTGCCGCTACCGTGATTCACTATATCAACGATGTCACGTCGGACATGGGCAACTTCATCGTGCCGAATTTCGCGGATCTCGGCAACTTCCTGGATCTTGCTAAACACTGGTCGGAAATGAAAGGCTTTGCACTGGCGTTGCAGTTCAGCCCCTATTCGCCGTTTCGCGATGGTTCTGTAGCTAATATCGACTTGAACGACTTGCGCGAGATCCTGAGCCTAATGGGGGATGCGCCGATGCTAGCTGACGGCTCACAGAACGGTGAATCGGCCAACGTGAGACCCGAAGACGCAGTGAGTGCCTACATCGCCGACTTGCGCAAGGCGCGGGACATCTTGGAACAAGCTTACGAGTTCGACCCGCAAGTGGTTGATAACTGGTAAGCCAATGTCTACCTGTATCCGTTGGCGTGCCCGACGATAATAAGGCTGTTTTCTAATTAATATCAAAATATCTTTGGACAGTGACAAGGAAATTTAAAGAGACGATAAATAGTTGTCCGCGCTTTAGTCAGACCGTTAGGGAAGACTGCAAAAGGTGCGGACGTTGCATGGCGTGTGCTGCTTGGTGGCGAATGTTCCATGTGAGACGCGGCTGCTTCTTGATCGGCCATGGTATTTGCTGGCGCGAAATAGTCAGCGGCAGGCGAAACACCTCTGACTTCGCATTAGTAGGGTTGTGGGATGTAATATCGCCCAGCTGTTGGGAGGCAATTTGGCGACGGGTGGGCGCGAGGTTCCATTTTGGCATCCTCGTCTGCCTAGTGGCTCTTGCGGGATGCGTAGACAGCTCAAGGGAGCCGGAGGAAACTCCAGGGACAGTTAGTGGCGAGTTCGATACATCGGCCATGCTTACCAGCTTCGTAGACAATGTCATCGTGCCGAACTACTCAATGCTGGCTGAGTCGCTCCAAGCCTTCGCGATGGCCGACGGAGTATTAGCTACTTGGTGTGGAGCTATCGGCAAAGCCGAAGAGAACGATGCCCTGCAGGCAACCCAATCTGCTTGGCGCGACAGCATGGCGGCAGTGCAAGCCGCCGAGATGCATGTCATCGGGCCAGTACTTACCAATGGCGAAGCGTTGCGGCAGCGTATTCACTCCTACAGTGCGGGGCCGATCAGTACCTGTGGCCTCGACCAATCCGTTGTTTTGCGAATGCGCAATGATGATCTGGACATTCGCACCCGTTCGCTAAATCAGCGCGGTTTCGGTGCGATTGAGTACTTGCTTTTCAACGACGACCTTCGGCATACCTGTGTTCCCCAAGTTCCCACCACGCAGAATTGGCACGACCTAACTAGGACAGATCGGGTAAGTGCTCGATGCAGGTGGGCGTTAGACATTGCTGCAGATGCTGCGGATGCTGCCAGAAAGGTCAGCGAGCAGTGGGTAGACTATCGCACCGAATTCTTGGAAACAAGCATCGAGGGCGACGCCCTCCAGTGGGTCACTGACGCTATCTTTGCCATAGACACACTCGTCAAGGACCGCAAGATCGGAATACCGACGGGTGTTCACGACGGGTGTTCAGGATACGCCTGTCCTGGGGGCGTGGAGTCGCACTACAGTAAGACTTCCTTTGCTAACGTCCGCATCAATGTGCAAACTTTTTTGGATCTCTTTAGAGGTGGAAATGCCTCCGGCTTCGACGATCTGATTATCCACAAGGGTTACCCCAATGTTTCTGAGCGGTTTGTGACTAATGCCAAAGGAGTGATCAGGGTGATCGATGCGGCTCCCAGTGCCCTCTACGACGAAGTGCTCGGCATCGACACCGCGGCCGAGGAGACAGCTTGCATAAACGCCTTCGCAAACCCTGATTCGGATACGGACATGACCGGCTGCCGTGTGGCAGGACTGATAAAGCGCATTACCGACGACTTGAAAATCGATTTCGTGACGATTGTCGAGGTCGACATTCCAGGAAGTGCTCAAACGGATAACGACTAATCATGCTGATCGGTTTTGAGACGAAGAGTAGGATGCCTCAATCAACGGGGAATCTGTATTGCTTAACCAAAGGCTTGTTGGCTGCGTTGGCCTTGATCAACGTTGCCGTGGCCACTGCAGGAGCGGTGGAAGACAAATTCCTGGAACTGACTGAGCAGATCGTCGTTATCGGTGAGCGAAATACCATTCCGGGGTCCGGCACCATCATAAGCAAGATAGATCTGGACCGTTTCGACCACATTGATGTGAACCAAGTCCTGTCTTCCGTGCCGGGGATCTATGTTCGCGAGGAGGAGGGCTATGGACTCCGACCCAATATCGGTATCCGCGGTGCAGCTGCCGAACGGAGCCAGAAGATTACCTTGCTGGAAGACGGCATACCAGTTGCTCCCGCGGTGTACTCCGCACCCGCTGCCTACTACGTGCCTAACATCAGCCGTGCTCACGCTGTGGAAGTGCTCAAAGGTCCTTCTGCTATCCAGTATGGGCCTCATACTGTCGGAGGCGCGATCAATTTCATTACGAGTCCGATCCCGCCCACCCGGCGGGCTGAGCTGGACCTCAGCCTCGGAACAGCTGCGTTCTACAAGCCGATTGCTATCTATGGCGATGCCAACGAACACAAGGGTTTCCTGATCGAGGCATTGCGCTACGGCAGCGATGGGTTCAAAGAACTCGACGGCGGTGGTGATACTGGCTTCGTCCGCAACGACCTTGGCTCGAAGCTCTTCTGGACCCCATCTACGGCGCATAGGATCACCCTTCGTGTTGGCTATACGGACGAAAATGCTAACGAGACCTATCTTGGCCTCACGGACGCGGATTTTGCGGCTGTCCCGAACCGCCGGTATCGCGCTTCGCAACATGGTCGCTTCCAATCCGAACGCGTTGGAGCACACCTGAACTACGACTCTAAAGTCGGTGTTGTGCATCTCAACGCGAAGGCGTACTGGCACCGCTTCGAGCGCGCGTGGAACAAGCTCGATGGGTTCATATCCGGCCACTCGTTATCTTCGATACTCGCTGCCCCCCATCGCTTTGCTCAGGAGTATGCCCTACTCACGGGGGACATGGACTCCCTTGCTACGGATCTCCAGACGTTGGACGTTACCAATAATGATCGCGCCTACAACTCGCACGGAGTACAGACCACTGGGGTCGCCGAAGGTGCAATGGGCCAGGCCCGCTATCGGCTGACTGCGGGTGTACGGTTGCATCGCGACAGTGTGGAGCGTGAACACAAGCCGCGCGGCTACCTCATGCAATCAGGCAACTTAGTCTGGGATGGTATTATCCGTCCACCCAAGGTATTAAACCGGGCCGGTACAACTGCAGTTGCCTTGTTCGCTTCGAAAGAGCTCACTTGGCGCAATACCACGCTCAGCCTCGGAATCCGCCACGAGAATATTGATGGTGAACGCGAGGATTTCATTAACGGGACCGCTCTTGAAAGCACCCAGAAAATTTATTCACCCGGAGTTGGCTTGCACTGGCCAGTGTCGTCTTCGTTAAGTGCTCTCGCCGGCGTTTATCGGGGGTGGTCCCCGGCCGGGCCTGGATCCCAGGATGTGGAACCGGAACGAAGTCTTAATTATGAATACGGTCTGCGCTACTATACCGAATTATTCAGTGCTGAACTGGTAGGCTTTTTCAGCGACTATGAAAACCTGCTCGGCCGTTGCCGCGTGAGCGACTTCGGTTGCCAAGCCGGGGATGAGTTCAACGCTGGCGAAGTTGAGATCGCTGGTGCAGAGCTTACTGCGGACTTGGTGCGAAACCTAATGCCGGCTTTGAGCTTGGAGGTACAACTAGCTTACACCTATACTGAGTCGGCTTTTCAGAACTCGTTCCTATCGGGTTTCTCGCAATGGGGGCTCGTCCGGCAGGGCGATAAGCTTCCCTATTTGCCAACGCATCGGACTTATTTGAGTATCGGACTGACCAGCGATGCCTGGGATGTCTTCGCAGCCTTGAAGCACCATTCGCCGATGCGCGAAGAACCTGGATTCGATGCCATCGAAGACGATCTTCATACCGATGGCCTGACGACGCTCGCTATTTCGGGTACATGGCGCATTCGCGAATCAACCCGTCTGCAGTTCGTTGCCAGCAACATCACGAACGAGGTTACCGTCGTTTCACACCGTCCCTTTGGGGCTCGTCCCAACCGGCCTAGATGGTTTACCGTGCGCATCCGTCAGTCGTTCCAGTGACCATTCCATGGCATGATTTAATCCAACCCTTGACTTTTCCGCTGGATCCGGCCAAACGTATCTACTGGGCCTGTCTGCTTACGTCGCTTGTTCTTGCCTCACTTGTTGTAACACTACGCACTCACCGGTTCGATCCCCGAGAGCAACTGCGTTCTCTGTTCGACCGTCGGTACTGGATGCATCGGGGCACGCTGGTGGATGTAGGATTGTTGTTCTTGAACAATGGTGTCCGTATGTTAGTACTGATTCCATTTGTGGGTGGACAGTTGGGAGCAACGCTTGTCGTGGGACGCTTCCTGCAGACTCACGTGGGCGATGTTCCTCCAACAAACTTGCCGTGGCTTGTAATAGCCGTGATCTACAGTGTCACCGCTTTTGTAGCCGAGGATGCAAGCCGGTTCTTTTTGCATTTGGCGATGCATCGATCTCGATTGCTCTGGCGTTTCCATCGAATCCACCACGGGGTGCGCACCCTGACGCCACTGACCCTCTTTCGCGTGCATCCGGTTGAACACTTGCTCTATTTCTTTCGTGGCGTTGTCGTTTTCGGTACAGTGAGCGGTTTTTTCATCTGGCTGTTCGGACGCGAACTGACTGCCTTGGACATTCTTGGCGTGGGTCTTTTCGGATTCCTATTCAATCTGGCGGGGGCAAATCTCCGTCATTCGCATGTCTGGGTGTCCTTCGGTCGCTTGGAACGCTGGTTCGTGAGTCCTGCCCAGCACCAACTACACCACAGTCGCCATCACAGCCAAGCAAACCTCGGATCGGCTTTTGCGATATGGGATCGTTGGATGGGTACGTGGTTGCTTGCCGGTGCGCCGCAAACACTGAGTTTTGGTGTGCCCGACATCCAAGAACTGCGTGGCGCATCGCGAGTAGATTGATCTGGAGTAGGATGCCAAGAGCCGTTTAGTTTGCCGACACCAGCAGGGCCGGAAATGCGCCTATGGAAAGCAACCACGATGCAGAAATGCTCTGGACCGGACCATACCCACCGCATTTGAAAGAGCGCATTGCAGGAGACTACGGTCATCTGTCCAACGATCAGGTGATAGATTTGCTTTCGACGGTAGCAGAAGGAAATCTGCGTCAGGTTGTCCTCGGCCAGTTCAGCACGCGGGTGTTCGAGAGTGCTATCGGCGTTCGGAGAAGGCACTGGTGGTGGCACTGTCGGAGACGTATGTGCATGGGGTTTCGACGCGTCGGGTGAGTCAGCTAGCGGAGGGTCTATGCGGTCATGAGTTTTCGCCGGCGACGATCTTGAGCATGGTATCGAAGCTGGACGTGTTCCTGAAGGCGTTTGCGGAACGTCGGCTGGAGGAGGCGTATCCGTACGTGTTGCTGGATGCCCGGTATGAGAAGGTGCGTGAGGAGGGCTCGGTGCGCTCTCGGGCGGTGCAGATTGCCCTCGGGATTGACGGCGAGGGTCGGCGTCAGGTGCTGGCGGCGAAAGTGGCGAACCGGGAAATCGAGGGGTCGTGGGCGGAATTCCTGTCGCATCTGAAGGAACGTGGCCTGCGGGGAGTCGAGTATGTGGTCTCGGACAGTCATGAGGGATTGAAGCATGCGATCTCGAAAGTGCTGCCGACCGAGCTGTGGCAGCGGTGCTGCGTCCATTTTCTGCGCAATGCCAGGGACCAACTGTCACGGAGTGCTGATCCTGCGTGTCTGGAGGGTTTGAAACGGTTGTGGGGCTGTGAGCATGTCGGGGAGGCTCGTGAGGCACTGGGTGCCTGGGCAGCAATTCCCCGTATAGCCCCAACCCCGCTATAGGTATGGGTTTTGCGCATTGGCTTTCGCGATAATAAGAGCGTAGGCTTATCGTTTGAGGGTGGATGATAGGTTAATATAGAGTTACCAGACAAACGAGGTATCCAAGGATGGGTGCGTTGAAGTTGCGCAAGGATGTGAGCAAGCCCGGTGTGCTGCGGGTGGTTCGTGAAGTATTTGAGGCGGTCGTTGAGAAGGTTTGCGGGCGGAAGTTTTCCACCGGCGACTGTCTGATGTCGGGTCTGGCGGTGTTTCTGGAGAAGCACGCCTCGCTGCTGCAGTTTGATGTAACGAGGCACCGGCACTCGGTGGTGGAGATGAATCTGCGTTGTCTGTACGGTCTGTCGCAGGTTCCCTGCGACACGACCCTGCGCCGTCGCCTGGATCCGATCTCGCCGGTGCGGTATCGGCGGGCGTTTCAGCAGGTACTGCAACGCGCCCAGCGCGGCAAGGCGCTGCAGCGGATGTCGGCGTGACGCGGTCATTATCTGGTAGCCGTGGATGGTACCGGCATCTTTTCCTCCCAGCGGGTTCACGGTCCGTGCTGTCTGCGGGCCCGGCACCGCAACGGTTCGACCACGTACTCCCATCAGCAGTTGTGTGCGGTGATGGTGCATCCGGATCAGCGGCAGGTGCTGCCGATGGCGATAGCAGCGGTTCGCAACGGGGATGGTTCGACGAAGAACGACTGCGAGCGGGGTGCCTGGGCCCGGCTAGTTCCGGTCCTGGCTTCGCTCTATCGGCGCATGAAGCTGATCGTGATTGCCGATGGGCTGTTCTCGCAGGGTCCCCAGATCCGGCTGCTTCAGGAGCATGGACTGCGCTTTCTGCTGGCGGCTCGGGCGGGCGACCATCCGCATCTGCAGGCTCAGCTGGATCGTTCCGATGCGCCCTGGTTTGCGGATCCCTCGCCCGAAGGGCAGGAGCGGGATCGCCAGCTGCGCGTGGTGCCGGAGGTGGAACTGAATGCTGCGAACCCCGATCTGAAGGTCCAGGTGCTGCAGAGCTCGGAGCGGCGTGGCTCCGGCGAGGATGCGCGGCGGGCGTTCACCTGGGTCACCGATCTGCCGCTCAATCCGCATAACGCCAGCGAACTGGCCCGCGCGGCTCGCAGTCGCTGGAAGATCGAGAACGAGACCTTCAACACGCTGAAGAACGTCCAGTACCTGGAACACAACTTCGGACACGGAACCCAGCACCTGTCGGATACTTTCGCTGCGCTGATGCTGCTGGCGTTCCTGATCGACCAGCTGCTGGAAATGGCCTGCCCCGTCATGAAGCAAATCTTTGCCAAGTGCTATACCCGAACCGCAACGTGGGAACGTCTGCGCAGCGGTTTCTGTGCGGTAGCCTTCCGCAACTGGCAGGAATTGTACGGCCACGCCCTCGGGATCTACACCGCGTACCTCGCCTACGATACGTCCTGACGGCCGACCGCCTCTCCAGCTGCTCGATGAAGAAGATCGGGATGTCCCGAGGCCCCATGCCGCCCTGACGGTCAAGAGACCTGCATATCGATGCCCGGAACCCGTTCCAACGCACAACGACATGCCGTGCAAACCGTCTGAAAACATCGGCTTCCCGTACCGAAACATGAAAAGACCGACATCAAGCCCAAAATGAAACTATACGGGGAATTGCTGGGGAGTTGGTGAACCATCACCAGGGTGGTTCGGCGGATGCTCCAGCATGGGTTTCTGGATTGACTGGACGTACTCGGTTCGCACGTTGCAGGACCACGTGTCGCGAGTGACGCCGGCGTTGCTGTGGGAGTTGAATGCGCTGCTGGTGCGGGAGGGTCATGCGGTGGCGGAAAAGCCCCCTAGGAGATAGTCAGAAATTACGTGTATTTGGGGAAATATGAAGCAAGCGGATTATAGAGAATTCGAGAGATGGTGAAAGAGGCGTTCCAGGAAGACGGAGTCATGGATCAGCAACCGGAGGGAAGACTTGATCGCCCGGTGTACGAGCAAACATGTGTGACGCATAGCGTGGTTGATGGACAAACCAGAGTCGCGGTGCACGTTAGCTGGCATTCCATTTGGGCTTGGCAATTCGAGAAGGAGGAAAAGAAATCGTTTTGGCGTCCCGGTGCCAGCAAACGCCATAAACTCAACGAATGTGTGACATGCAAAACAACGTGAATAACACTGATCTCAACTGGATGGCCAACTACATTTGGGGGGTAGCCGACGATGTGCTTCGCGACCTCTTTGTCCGGGGCAAATATCGGGACATCATTCTACCAATGATCGTTCTACGTCGGCTGGACGTAGTGCTGGAAGACGGAAAGCAGGCTGTCCTTGACATGAAGGCCAATCTGGACGCGGCGGGCGTGGTCGAACAGGATGTCTCGCTGCGCTCGGCGGCGGGGCAGGCGTTCTACAACATCTCGAAGTTTACGCTGCGCACTCTCCGCGCCCGCGGTAGCAGACAGCAGCTTACGGCCGACTTCGAGGCATACCTCGATGGATTTTCGCCGAACGTTCAGGACATCCTGACCAGCTTCGAGTTTCGCAACCACATCCCGCGCCTGAGCAAAGCGGATGCCTTGGGCACGCTGATCGAGAAAATCACTGCGCCCGGCATCAATCTAAGTCCGGACCCAGTGAAGAACCCGGACGGTTCGAGCAAGTATCCGGGACTCGACAACCACGGGATGGGGTCGATTTTTGAAGAACTGGTACGCCGCTTCAACGAGGAGAACAACGAGGAGGCGGGCGAACACTGGACACCGCGCGACGCGGTAAAACTGATGGCCAAGCTGGTCTTTCTCCCGGTAGCTGACCGAATTGAATCCAGCACGTACACGCTTTACGACGGTGCGTGCGGTACCGGAGGCATGCTGACGGTTGCAGAAGAAACGCTGCAGGAGCTCGCGGTGGAGCGCAACAAGAAGATCTCCACCCATCTTCACGGTCAGGAAATCAATGCGGAAACCTACGCCATATGCAAGGCTGACCTATTGCTGAAGGGCGAAGGTTCGGCTGCCGACAATATCGTGGGTGGTCCGGAGCACTCAACCCTATCGACCGATGCGTTTCCGACTCGCAGGTTCGACTTCATGCTCTCCAATCCGCCGTACGGAAAGATCTGGAAATCCGATTTTGAACGGATGGGTGGCAAAAAGGAGATGCGTGATCTGCGCTTTATGATCGAACATGCGAGCGATCCAGAATTCCCTCTCGTGACGCGGTCAAGCGACGGACAGATGCTGTTTCTTGTTAACAAGCTCTCGAAGATGAAATCGGGACCTCTGGGTAGCCGTATTGCCGAAGTGCACAACGGAAGATCGCTCTTCACGGGCGGACGCCGGGCGGAGGGAGAGCAACATTCGGCGCTGGATTATCGAAAACGACTGGCTGGAAGCCATCGTCGCGCTGCCACTCAACCTGTTTTACAACACGGGTATTGCGACTTACATCCGGGTGCTTACGAACCGCAAACCGGAACACCGCAAGGGCAAGGTGCAGTTGATCGATGCGACACAGTGGTACCAACCGCTCCGGAAGAACTTGGGGAAGAAGAACTGCGAGCTTGGAGAAAAGGATATCGACCGCATCTGTGAAGCGTTTCGGGACTTCGGGGAAAGCGAGCAGAGCAAGATATTCCCCAACAAGGAATTTGGTTATTGGAAGGTCACTGCCGAGCGACCTCTTCGACTAGCCATCGATCTGTCGGACGATAAACGGAGACCATTTCGTGCGGATTGCAGAGATGTTGATGAAGAATCCCTTGCGCAAGTGGTCGACTGGGTGGCGGATCGCATCGGAGCCGGACCTCATCTTGATTTCAATGACTTTTTAGAAGCGGTCAAAAAAGAAGCGCGGGAACATAAAATGAAACTGTCCTCGAAGCGCGTGAAGCTACTCAAGACCAAGCTGGCTCACCGGAATGAGAAAGCTCAAGCCCTAATCGCAAAGACTTATCATGACAACAAAGTGGATCCCTGCCCGATCAGGGGATTGATCAAGGTTGGGGATGGACGGGTTGTCGAATACGAACCCGATCCAGAACTTCGGGACTCTGAAACCATTCCTTTGCTGGAGGAGGGAGGTATAGAGGGATTTCTGGAACGGGAAGTGGTGCCCTATGCGCGAGACGCATGGTATCAGGTCGATAATGTGAAGGTCGGCTATGAAATTAGCTGCACACGACATTTCTACAAGCCTCCACCAATGCGGACGCTAGAGGAAATCCGGGCTGACATCGTTGCGCTGGAGAAGGAGAACGAGGGATTGTTGGTGGAAATATTGGCAACAGGGAAACGACCGGACGCCGGCGTAGCACATGGAGGCTAGAGAACAATATAACAGGAGAGATGAATGGCTGGCACTGAGATAATTTTCGAGGTTCACGAGGACGAGGTGGACGGCGGATATACCGCAAGCGCATTGGGATATGGCATCCACACGGAAGGGAATTCGTTGGAAGAAATACGCCGGAACGTTAGGGAAGCCGTTGATTGCTACTTCGACGACGCTATATCGCGGCCCAAGCTGATCCGTCTTCACATTGTCCGCGACGAGGTGTTCGCTGCGTGAAATTACCACGCAACGTGAGCAGCACGACTTTGCAAGCAGCACTTCAACGGTTGGGCTATGTAGCTGTGCGACAGCGGGGTTCTCACGTACGGGTGACAACGCAGATCAATGGTGAACATCATGAGGTGATTCCTCAACACAATTCGATTAAGACGAAGACCCGCAACCCACCATAGCCACGACCAATCGTTCCTAGTTGCTGTCGGTTGATATGCCTGTGGGTCTTCTAGCCCGCAAATCTCACCAAAAACTGTCATGGGACCTCGATTTATCGGATAATATTAGTGGATTCAAAAACCTATATTAGACCGACAAGGAGGTCCCATGAGTACACAGTGTACACCCCCGTCACTCGAATTTCACGCCTTCGGTCGGCGTCAAGTCGTAGGTCGTTTCGACGCGGGTCGGCTCACCTCCGATGGTGGCACCATCTTGCTGCGCGAGGTGGATCGCCGGCTGGGGCTGATGGGGCGAGTTGCGGGCTGCTTCACCGATTATCGCGATCCCGACAAGGTCGAGCACTCGGTGTTGGAACTGGTCACCCAACGGGTGGGCGGTATAGCCCTGGGCTACGAAGACCTCAACGATCACGATGCGTTGCGCACGGACAGCCTGTTGGCAACTCTGGGCGGGCAAGGCCGACCTGACCGGTGCGCGGCGATCCCGGGAGCGGGATCGAGGGTATGCGTTGGCGGGTTCGAGCACGTTGAACCGCCTGGAGTTGAGCCAGCCGGAAGCCGCGGCCCGGGATCGCTACCACCGGATTGCGGCGGATACGGATGCCCTGGACCGGGTGCTGGTGGACCTTTTCCTGGACGCCCACACCGAGGCACCGGAAGAAGTGTGGTTGGGATCTGGACGCCACGGACGATCCGCTGCACGGCGATCAGGAGGGGCGTTTCTTTCACGGCTACTACCAGACCTACTGTTACCTGCCGTTGTACATCTTCTGCGGTGGGCATCTGTTGTGTGCGCGGCTGCGGCCGTCGAACCGGGACGCCAGTGCCGGTAGCGTCGAGGAGTTGACCCGGATCGTCGGTCGGATTCGCCAACGCTGGCCCCAAGTGCGCGTGGTGGTTCGGTGCGCTGCCGGATTTTGCCGAGAGCCGATCGTGCGCTGGTGCGAGGACAACGATGTGGATTACGTGCTCGGTCTGGCTCGCAACGAGCACCTGGTGGGGCGGATCGGGAAGGCCCTGCGCAAGTCCCGCAGTCGATCCGTGACCACCGTCGCACCGTCGCGGCGTTTCCGGGAGTTTCGCTACCCGAACCCGGACCTCCTAGCCCAAGTTTAACAATCTAGATTTTCAAGCCCTACAAAACCAGTGTTTTTCAGGCAGTTACAAGAGGGTGCGGAATCCTTGTGGCACTACATTTGGGCGGTTTCAGGCCGGGATCGTGGCGTCGACCTCGACGATGGTTCGGGTAATGGGACCGATGCGCTCCGGCAATCCGAGCGCACGGAAGATCTCCGCCTGATCCGGCGTGAGCGCCGCCGACTTGCGGATATGCAGCCATTTGCCGTCGGTTCGCTGAAAGACGCTGGTGGCTCGGATCGCCAGGCCCAGCCTGGTTTTCAGGGTATCCCAGCTGCCGTGAATGCCTTGGGCCTGAAGCCTGCTTCGTATCAGGTGCGGAGCCTGATAAGCGATCACGGAAATGAACAGGTGGCCTTCGGCGCGCCGGGGCTTCTGGTGAAAAATCGGTCGCAGGCCGAGTTCCGACTTGAGGGATCGGAACACCGACTCGATTTCGGTCAGGCGGGTGTAGGTTTTCCAGAGCCAGTCAGCGTCTTGATCCAGGACATTGGTCCGCAGATCGTAGACCCCGGGGTTGGCCAGCATGGAATTTGGCGGCTGGGAGCGTTCCCAAGTCAAGGAGACCGCCTGGCCCTCGGTGCTGGATTCGATGGACACCGTGATGGACACCGTATAGTGGCACCCGACTTTGGGATACTTGCCCTTGAGCCGGCCCACGCGCTCGCGCAAAGCCTCGGGATCCTTTCGGGCTCCCTTCCGGGAGAGGCCTTCGGCCATGCGCCGCAGTCCGGCTTCCAGCCGCTCGCATTGCCGAGTCACGATGGCGAGTTCTTTCTCGGCCCGGGCTTTCGAGCGGCAATGCACGAAGGCTTCGCAGCCATCGTCCGAGAGCGCGCGGTAGATCTGGATCTCTTGCCGTGGCTCGCGTTCGGGAATCGCCCGCGCCTGTTCGGGATCGAAGTCGCGTTGCCGGCGCCGGCTCTTGGCCAGATAGCGATAGCCCTGTTCGCGCAGCCATTCCAGTCGCTCTTCCGTGCCCGTGCCTCGATCCAGCACGATCAGGGACTGGCGGTCGACCGCGAGATCCTGGAGCATCTTCTCGAGGGTCGCGGGCTCGCTCTGGTTGCCGGCGAACACCTTGGAACGCTGGATCGCTCCCGAGCCATCCAGAACCAGCGCCAGGGTCAGCAGCGGACAGTCGGAGCGCCGTTCCTTGGACTTGCCGCGCCTGGGCTGGTCCTGAGCCTTGGCCTGACCTTCAAAACAGGTGTTGGTCAAGTCATAGAACGTGACTGTCGGCTGCCGGTTGAACAGGGTCATGAGACGCTCGAACAGATGTTCCTCGATGGCGTCGCGATGGCTCATCAACAGATCGGAGGCGCGATAGAGCTGCATCAGGGACTGCCGATCGAAATCCACGCCCAGCAATTCTCCGGCGGCGCTGCGCGTGCGCAGCCAGAGGTGGGTCCGCCGCTCGGAACCGGGCTCCACCAAGCGCATCGCGATGGAGGCCAGGGCGGTCTTCACCAGCCCGGAATGCCCCGAGAGCTCTTGCAGCAGATCCTCCAGTCCCAGCTCCCTCAGTGCCCAGAGGCCGAGAGCCTCGATGCCCGCGGTGCGAACATGAACCTGGTCCAGGCTGTCCTCGTACATCGTGTGAGTAGCGCGCGCTCCGGTTGGGGTAGCGGGCAGTCGTTCCGATGCGGAGCGGGCCAGCAATCGCTGGGCGATGCGATCGGCTTCCCGCTCCAGACCCGGATCCCGCTCCAGACCCGGATCCAGATCTATTTGCCCGGTCAGCAGGGTTTGCACGCGCTCGACCAGAACAGGCCATTGCTCCTGAGGAATCGGGAAATGGCTGCCAAGGTTGAGCAGGGTTCGCTGGCGCACCCGATCGCCTTCGCGCCGGGACTCGACCAGGCGATAACTGAAGTATCGTTCCGTATCGGATTTCTTTCGTGTGGGCACGCGTCGGATATACATGAGAGCATGATAGGGGATGGAGGACGGGTGTCAATACCAAGAAAGCATTTTATGGCACTACAATGAGGCCTTGAAAAATTAACCTATTGAAAAACAAGGAAAAATATGTGAGATGCCATCAAAAAAGCCCCAAATATCGTGTTTTGGACGAACAATTTGTTAAACTTGGGCTAGAGCCGCGCACGCCGGGTGGTGGCCAAGGCGGAGCATCTGGCGAAGGGGTCCAACCCGCGTTTCGTGGTGACCAGCCTGGGCCGCGAGGTGGCGGGGCCGCAGCGGCTCTACGAGCAACTGTATTGCGCCCGCGGCGACATGGAAAATCGTATCAAAGAATGCCGGCTCGACCTGTTCGCCGACCGCACCAGCACGGCGACGCTGCGCGCCAACCAACTGCGGCTGTATTTTGCGTCCTTTGCCTATGTTCTCATGCACGGCCTGCGGTGCCTGGGCCTGGCAGGTACGCGCTGGGCCCAGGCGCAATGCGGAACCCTGCGCGTGAAACTGCTCAAGGTCGCCGCCCGGATCCGGATCACTGCACGCAAGGTCTGGCTGTCGTTCTCCTCGGTCTACCCCTACCGGGACGCGTTCACGGCCGCCGCGGGCGCACTCTGTCGCGGTCCGACCCGCGCACCGCCCGCATAAACGGGTTCCCACCAACCCAATAAATGGATACCTACACCAAAATACGCCGACCGGAACCTCCGCCGGGGAGGACACGCGCCCCCAGGACCACCTGCGACTGCCACCACCGCACCGATTCCCCATTTCTAACCCCGCCGAATGCCAAAACGCCTCCATCTCGGCGCGTATCCAACCGTTTACAGGACCGGCCGTTCTTTAACAAGGAAACAAACAGACCTCAACCTGCCCGTTCAATCGATTCCATCGAGTTGGTGAGATTTGCGGGCTAGGCGGAGCGCGGGTATTGATGGTTCCGAACGCCGAGATTGCGATGCTGGACAGTACCTCGGTGAAGGTATATGCGGACGGGACAAGCAGTCTAAAAAATAATCTGCAAAGTACTGGCCGTTCGCGTGGAGGACTTGACCGACAAAGCTCATCTGCTGGCGTTTGACAATCCTCGGGCGTGGAGTTTCTCACTGCCCGTCGGGCATCGGCACGATGCTCCAGAAGAAGAGCTGAAGCACCCGAAATATCTGATGATGTACCGTACCTACGAAGACGACCAGACGTGGCGGGTGGAGCAAGGCCTGAGAGCCTCGCCCGTGGTGGTGCCCCGAACAACACGCCGGAAACTTGGTCCTTCGACCGCCAGCCGTTATACTCGCCGCAACGCAGTGGAATGCCCATTCGGTAGGCTCAAGCGGTATCACCGCGTGGGAACGCGCTATGACAACCTCGACGCCATGTTCACTGGGTTCATTTATCTGGCTCTGCTGATAGACGAAATGATCAGAAATTTAATGTAAACACGCCCTAGCTCACGGAGACCAATCGGATGAACCAACAAGTAATTAATGTTTCCTCTCAAAAAACCAGCCTAAAGAGGAAGATTAAGAGACATTTGCGTAAGATAGGTTTTCAAAAAAGTGGCGATGGATCTTTGTCGATAAGTGGCAATGGCAAAGAGGTAATTCGAACGCTCCACAGCTATCAGAGAAATGACAAATTAGACAAGAATCGTAGATTTCTAATCAATTGCACTTCCACACTGTTCACGTATTTCGCTTCAGGAGTGGATATTCAACCCGAATGCATATCCCCGAAATTAGAGAAAATAGATACTGGGACGTGGCAGGCAGACTTATTTCGACTTGCCTCTCTAACGTGGTCCATTCCGGTTTCACACGGTTTTGGTCGAAGGCTTAGATATCTTGTATGGGACAATCATAATCAGAAATTAATTGGATTAATTGCCATTGGAGATCCAGTATTTAACCTAGCAGTCCGAGACAATCTGATTGGTTGGGATGCACGAGATCGTAGTGCTCGCTTAGTGAATGTAATGGATGCATATGTGCTCGGTGCCGTGCCACCATACAGTCGTCTTCTAGCAGGAAAGATGGTGGCATGCCTAGTTCGAACACGAGAAGTATTCGATGACTTTCATCGTGCATACGGTGATTCGCGCGGAATAATTTCTGGCGAAAAGAAAAATGCTCGACTTATAGCAGTGACAACTTCCTCGTCAATGGGGCGTTCTTCTGTCTATAACAGATTGAAGTTGAATGGCGTCGAGTACTACAAGTCTATTGGCTATACCAGAGGATGGGGGCATTTTCATATTTCAGATCGGCTGTTCTCGGAGCTGCGAAGCTATCTCCGTGAAATAGATCATCCATACGCAGATCATCATCGTCTTGGGGCCGGGCCAAATTGGCGATTGCGGACGACACGAGCTGCTTTGAAGGAATTAGGATTTAGCGATAATGTACTTTGTCACGGCATTCGAAGAGAGGTTTTTATCTCATTTCTGGCGACAGAGGGGGTAGAGTATCTCAGAACTGGAAAGGGCATAGTGGATTTTTCAGGATTGCTCTCCGTCGATGAAGTGTCTTCGTTGGCACTCAAACGCTGGATCGTTCCACGGGCCGAACGGAGACCGGAGTTCCGGGACTGGCAACGGGAGGAGCTGGTCCCGATATTCGGCCGATACAGCCAGAAAATGGCTGGTAATCTAGCACGAGAGGGATACCTCCCTGGATCAAACGGGCGAATGGGATAGAGCGATGTCCAGTTCCCTTGACGAATGGCAAACCCGGCTCGAACAGCATTTCGGGATGCTTGCGAAGAGCCGGTCGGGGTCTGGCCTTGACATCTTTGCGCTTGAACATGGGCTCGATGATGCAGCCATCGCCGAGATTGAGGAACAGCTTCGTTTGCAGTTGGAACACAGACTTCACCTATCCCAGCACTGGCTGCTGTGGGTCATTTATTTGACCGAGCATGGTTATCGGTACGAGGGTGATGAGTATTGGCCCTCGTTTGAGCAGAAGACGCCGTATTGGGATCGTAATAGGCGTTATCAGGTTACGCAGTGGTTCAATAAGTTCCAACAGACTTACAACGGCGTGATTCCGACCGGGCGTTGGGCCGACTATTTCAGCATCATTTCACAGCCAATTACCCATGCAATTTTGCCGAAATACTTTCAGGTTCAATTTTCCCGGATGCTCTACTGTCAACGTCATCGCTTGATCGGCTTGGGTGCATTAGATGCAAGCGATATCGGGAAACGGCTCGCGGGGAACGCTGACTACGCACCGGCCCGTTTCCAAGAGTTTCTTCAGCAAGAAGAGTTAACGGGACGAATAGTACTTGCGCTTCTCGGGGAGCAGTCGATTGGAGGAAACGAGCCGATCTATCCGCAGACCCTCGAACGGATTGTTGGAGACTTGGAGAGGATTCGTAATGCGGGCGAGTGGCTCCGGGAAACGCAACGATTCGTGAAGGACAGGTTTGCCGGGATTGCAAAAGGATTGCCGAATAGTGGTGGAACTGGTTCCCGTGGTGAACAGGACTCGCGTGACATGCTCCAGCACGACGTCAGACCTAAGATCTACTTGAGCCATCGTGATGGGGAGAATTGGATTGTTTGGGTCGAAGTGCCCTCTTTCAAGGAGATTGCCTCGTTAGATGTGGATATCCGCGCATTCCTTATATCGACGAGATGCCGTATTAACGGTGCCGACGACTTTAAGCCGGGTGGATGGTTGCTATGTGGCAACCGAAAGGGCGTCCTTAAACGGTGGCCCGACCCGCAGGAGCCGATGATTCACTTTGAACGTCCACATGGGTATCTCGAGAATCTTCTCCAAACCGGATGCCGTACCATCTCCGGTCCGATTTGGTTGTACCGAATTGGACCGGATGGTACGGCGAGCGAAATCGTAGGGAAGATTATTCGTCCAAGAGGTAAATACGTCATTGTCACGAGCGAGGAACGGGACCAGTTACGGTTTGGCATGCACCAGATTGAAATTGATTGTGCTAGCATTTGGGCCTATCGCCTTGATGTCCCAGCTGATGTATCTGCCGAGTTCATCGAATGGCTTGCCGGATTCAAACTACAAGTAGCACGCACGATCCGCGTTTGGCCTGCTGGGCTCCCTAGTCGAGGGTGGAACGGCGATGGGCAAAGTGAGTGGTTGACGACAGAGACGTCATTTTTTGGAATGGTGCACGACCACCCTGTGGACAGGTATGTGCTTCAGCTCGATGGTGAGCCTGAGATAGAGATTGATGCGGGGTCATGCGGGCATCCTGTGTTTGTCAAGTTGCCACGTTTGCCGGCAGGCGAACACATCCTGATGGTGAAGACAAAGCGAAACGCGGTCCTTGATAAGATTGTACCTACGCCGGCTGCGAAAGTGCATGTTAAATTTCACGTTAGGGAACCAGAGCCATGGATTCCTGGCGTTGCGTCGCATTGTGGCCTAATCGCGCGCCTTGATCCTTATGACGCAGATCTGGAAGCACTCTGGAGGAACGAGGTGAATCTCTCGGTGATTGGCCCGCCGAGCAGGTCAGTCTCTGCCAGCATCCGCCTAACGGACAGAAAGGGGAACAAACTACTGTGTGACCGGGTTGGGGGTCGCTTCAAGTTGCCTCTTAGCTCGGAGGCTTGGCGGGAGAAGTTTCAGCAGTTTCTTCGACCAGAAAAACATGCTTGGGTCTATTTAGAGGCTGCAGGCTGCGAACTGGAGATATCGGCTGAAGAGCTGGGACGGGTCTCTTTTCGATTTGAACATGACATTCCTCCATTGCGGTGGGTATTGAATCGCGATCAAGACAATATTGTAGCGAGACTGGTCGACGATACTGGCATTGAAGAAACGGAACCCGAAGTTTCATTTTTCAGTATGAAGACCCCCGTGTTGAAATGTCATCAATCGCCGGATGCGGCCTTGGCCGGGCAGGTGGTCGAGATGCCGGGAGGTTTATTGTGTGCGAGGCAGGGACTTTTCGAAGATTTCGTGGCAGTCAGTTGCAAGTTTACGGTGTCCGGTTTCAAAGATCTGAATATCGAATCTGATTTTACGCAACTACGGAACAGTTCAGTACTTTCAGCAAGCATTTTACGGTTGTACGCGAGATGGCACAACGCAAGATTCTACGGTCCGTTTATTAACATCAGGTGGGGAAAAATAAGGAAACAATATCTTTCCCTCATTTATGAAAAGGTGTGCGGACTAAATTGGGCTAAAGCGGAAGCATCGTTTCATTACTCGCCAGATTCACAACATGCATTTGAAGCACTTCTGCCATTGGTCGAAAAGAAGTCGACAGGCTTTAGCACGATGTTGCGTCGTGGGTGCGAGCAGACAAATGAAAACGTCCGTCATAGATCCGGGTGGTATGCGGAATTAGCCAAGAAATATCACGTATGTACAGACACTAGGCTATCTGAATTTGCATTTAGCTTGGCGACGGAAGCTCATCGGGTTTCAGAGATTTTTGACAGCGATCTTGAAAGTTTGGTCGACGCCGTTCGGCAGAATCCGGCCGTATTGCGCGGCGCGAGATTTTTGGAGTGTGCCGTCTCTTTGACACGAAACTCTGAACTCGCGTGATCAGGCCTTTAAAATGATAAAAGAGATTTCAAGGGCCGAGGTGCTTGTTGGGTGTCGCGAAATTCTTGGATTGAGTGACAATGCCGTCGTTGATGATGACTTTTTGACGGCTTTGGTTCGACGAAGTGCAGGACTACACTGTCCATGTTCGCGAACCGTCCTACGCAGTTCTCTTGTTGATGCTCTTCAATATCTGTGTGTTTCGGAGGCAGCCCTGCCGGATCGTATTGAGGCAATCATCGAAGGTTTGATCGTGGTGGGCGACCTGCTTGAGTTGCACGATGTGGGGATCGTCGATCCAGACGTTAGGGGTACGTGGGTGTTTGCCGCTCCGCCGAGCTACGTCAAAAGGGAGAACGGTGAGATCTTCGTCATCGGGATAGTTGCAGATCAAGATGTGTTTCTACCGGAGTCTTTGGCGTCCCGCGTTAGCATGAATGGCTTTACGAGGCTGATCTTGCCGGGGGTGAACGAGGATCTGGCAATGAAGTTGAACGACCAGGGCCTGCAGAGACTGACTGAGGAGACTTGGCTCAGGAGTCCGAGTGCAGAACCGTTCAGCCAGTTGCTGACCCGTTTTGAACGCTGTCTCGCGGAGAAACCGACAGCAGGTACTGTCATCGAAATGGAAATCCTTGACGGGGAGCAACCAGTTACCTTCTATCGTGGACGTTGGTCGGGCTGTAACGGGAAAACCGGCATATTCGTGGGTAGGCGACCGCAGGAATTCGGTGCACCGATTTGGTGCATGGTTGAGTTGGCTGCAGGGAAAGTCTCTAGGTTCCTGGATTTGCCGCTCAGCAAATCCCGTTGGCGCGGATGCGATGAAGCATGGCATTTGCAGATGGGGATCGATGCTAGGCGTAGCCAGCCACAGCAGTATCGGGTTCAAGTGAACGGTGATGAATGGCGTTTTGATTTCTTCTCGCCGCTGCCATCATGGTCCGAGAGACGTTTTATCACGTTTGGTCGGGCTGTGCCGCGGGAAAAGTGCCTGATATCATACGTGCTGCCCGTCGGTGCAGGCCAGATCGAAGAAAAATTTCTGCGGGAACACCTTTGGCTTTCTCGTACCGGTGAAACCGAATAGAGAAAACTATGCACACGACGCGAGAGTCAATCGAGCAACTTCACCAGGCACTCAGCGACTATATCGAAGCGGCTTATCACATAAGTGCTCCGGCTCTGATCCGACAACGAAAGGTGCTGCTGGATCAACCTGGGATCATTCATCAGATCCCCTATTTGGAATCGACACCACGTTATCGAGCGGGAGAGAGTCTGACCAAGATGCAAGGACTTCCGACAGCAGCGTTAGAAGCTTTTTTGTCTGTATCGAAGAAAGATGGAGACTGCCCACAACTTGTTTACGACCCCCCATACAGCCATCAATCGGATGCAATATGCGGCTGTCTTATCGATCGGAAAAACTTAGTAATTATGACAGGAACTGGTTCCGGTAAAACGGAGTCATTCTTGCTACCCATTCTTGGAAGACTTGCCCATGAGGCGAAGAGTAGATCAGATTCCTTCAATGGACTGCCGGCCATGCGAGCACTTGTTCTCTATCCAATGAATGCACTCGTGAATGATCAATTGGGTCGATTGCGGGGCTTGTTCGGAGATTCGCGGATAGTAGATCTGTTTGGAAGTTGGTCTGCCCGGCCTCCCCGTTTCGCTCGATACACAAGCAGAACGCCGTACGCGGGTATGCGCACCCCGAAGAAGGATACGATCAGGCTGAAGTCGTTCGACGAGTTCTATGCCGATATCGAACGTAAATCACGATCGGAGGATTCCGAGGAACGGGAGAAGGCTCAGCAGCTTTTGTCGGAATTAAAAAAACACGGAAAATGGCCGGCTAAACCCGATATTATTGCGTGGTTGGGTAGCAAGGGTAGCCGATGGAAAAATTTGCAGACCGGAGAGTTCCAACGAGCGGTGACTTTGCCGGAGGATTCAGAACTTTTGACGCGCCATGAAGTACAAGCAGCACCGCCTGATCTGCTAATCACGAACTATTCAATGCTTGAGTACATGCTAATGCGTCCCATTGAGCGTCCGATTTTCGATAGGACGCGCAAATGGCTCGAGAGTAACCCGGAAGAGAGTTTTATGGTGGTGCTTGATGAAGCGCATTTGTATAGGGGTGCGGGCGGTGCCGAAGTGGGGTTGCTTATCCGGAGACTTCGGGATCGGCTGGGTATTACCAAAGATCGGCTTTGCGTTATTTGCGCGACAGCAAGTTTTCAGAATCACAAATACGCGCGGGAGTTTGGCGCACAGATCTCCGGCAATCCCGCGAACACCTTTCTCCCGATAACAGCTTCATTGGACCTAAAGACGGGCGAGGCGCACGGAACGAAAACGGACATAGAGATGCTGTCATCGGTCGATCTTGAACAGTACTATAAGGCGGCCACGGATTCCCAACGCATTGCTGTCGTTCGCCAGTTGCTGGAATATCGTGGCGTATCGGTTGGTGATACTGTCGAAACAGCACTCTACAACGCGTTGTCGGACTTCGGCCCAATGAAACTACTGATCAACTCGACAATGAAAGAGGCACAACCGATCGGTGAACTAGGCGAGAAGATTTTCCCCGGTGTAGCCGTCGGGAAAAATGATTCTGCACTCACAACCTTGATGGCACTCGGAAGCGTGGCCCGCAAGGAACCGAACATACCAAGTCTGTTGCCTTGTCGCATTCACAATTTCTTTCGGGGTTTACCTGGGCTCTGGGTGTGTATGGCCCCTGATTGCTCGGAAGCAGGTGAACAAGCGGAGGATAGAATTTGCGGGAAAATGTATGGTCAGCCACGGGAATACTGCGCATGCGGTGCGCGAGTCCTGGAACTGTACACATGCCGAAACTGTGGAACTGCGTATGCTAGAGCATACACGAACGATGCCCTCACCCCATCTACTTTGTGGGCCGAACCGGGACAACGTCTTCGGATGGTGACAGGAAACACCGAGCCATTGCTGGCGATCGACTTGTTGTTGGAAGAACCACCGGATGGCGGGTCAGCTGAAATTACTAATTACGATCTTGAAACAGGGCAGCTGAACCCCTCAGTAATCGGCCATCGCATGCGCAGTGTCTATATTCGGGCCGAGAGAGTATCGGACTCCCGCGATGAGGACGAAGAGACTCCTAACGATTCTGAATCCTGTGCACAGTTCAAACAATGCGTAGTCTGCAAGAAAACAACGCGTTTCGGTCAATCATATGTTCAGGACCATCAAACAAAAGGAGACCAGCCCTTTCAGGCTCTTGTTTCTCGCCAAGTACAAATTCAACCGCCGGCACCGGTAGAGGCGACCCGTTTTGCCCCTTTGCGGGGGCGCAAGGTATTGACGTTTGCGGACTCGAGGCAGGTTGCTGCTCGGCTCGCTCCTAATCTCCAACTGTATTCGGATCGGGACTCGCTAAGGCCACTCATTGCTTGGGGATATCGAAAACTCCAATGCTCGGCGAGCATGGAACGACTGCTGAATCTTGACGATTTGTATTTGGCGGTGTTGCTTGCATCCAAAAGCTTGAATGTGCGTCTGCGTCCAGAGGTCAAGTCCGGTGAAAGCTTTACTGCAGACCGGACCGTTGCAAAGGCGGTTGAGAATGGGGTTCTAAAAGATGATGCTGCACTCCTAAGGCTATGTATAAAACTCCGTGGCGAACGGCCGCCGGCAGCACTTCTCGATAATATTATAACCACGGTTCGGGATCGGTTTCTCGGTTTCGAGGCACTAGCCCTAGCGTCAATCGCTGAACAACGGGATCATACGGCAAAACTCAAGGCACTGCCGGATATTCCGAGAATAATCGAAACCGAAGAAGCAAAAGTCGGGCTTGCGAGAGCTTGGTTACGGTGTTGGCAAACTCGGGGTTTCTGGTTGAATGCAATGCCGCCTATTTGGTGGAGACGGCCGAAATCTCAAGGCATTAGCATAGATGGGAACAAGAGCAAATTTACTGCGATGAAAGTTGTGCTGGGTAACAAAGATGCTCAAAAAGTGTTTTGGGACCGATGGTCGCCTGAACTCCTCGAGTTGTTTACAGAAGATATGGGAGGGGGATTTAGACGTCTGAGGGGAAATCAGTTAACACTGATGTTTAATGGTGCCTGGGTTCACTGTTTGAAGTGCAAGTCGGTGCACCGGCCGATATCTGGTCTGTTGCACTGCCTAGATTGCGGCGGGGAGGGTGTTCATGCTCTGGATCCAGATACCGATTTGGTTTTCCGCGCACGAAAAGGATTTTACCGCAAGACAGTCACGGAAGCATTGGAGGAGTCGCCGCATCAACCGATGGCACTGATCGCCGCTGAGCACACAGCACAACTGAATGCACCTCAAAATGAGGATGTATTTTCCAAGGCGGAAGAGAATGAGCTCCTTTTTCAGGACATCAGACTAGAGAGGGACGGAACACCGCTGACAGCCATCGATGTCCTTTCAAGTACCACAACAATGGAAGTTGGAATTGATATCGGCGCGCTTTCGGGCGTAGCCTTACGCAACATGCCACCTAGTCGAGCCAACTACCAGCAACGGAGTGGAAGAGCAGGACGTAGAGGCAATGCGGTGGCTACAGTTGTTGCGTTTGGCAGTGGTGATAGTCATGATGAGTACTATTTCTCGGAACCGGATGGCATGATCCGCGGAGATGTGGTCGATCCGATACTAACCCTCGACAATGCGGATATCGTGCGCCGACATATCCGAGCTTTTCTTTTGCAGAATTATCACCAAGATCGTATTCCTGCAATCGATCCTGATATACGGCACGATCTTTTTTCTGTACTGGGCACGGTATCGGAGTTCCGTAGCGGCGAATCGATACTGAATCGTGCTGACTTCGAGAAGTGGCTTACGGAGCATGAAGAAACCTTGAAGGTACGAGTCGGATCGTGGATTCCCAGTGAGCTTTCGATAGGGGATCGCGATGATCTACTGAATAAGATGAAGGAAGATTGCCTGGCGGAGGTTGATAAAGCGATCCGGTCCGATACTGGGAAAACTGATGCAGGTGGCAAGAGCGACCCAAATGATGCAATGGGAACAGAGAATGTACTGGAACAGGGCGAGGAACGGCCGCAGCAGTCGTGGAACTCCGGCAAACTTCTGGATCGCCTTCTTTATTGTGGAATTTTGCCGCGTTACGCATTCCCAACCGATGTAGCGACGTTCCATGTTTTCGACGAAACGCGTTCGACGAGCTTCAGGCCAATTATGCGTTTCGCGCCGTCTCAGGGGCTACCGGTTGCTTTGTCTCAATACGCCCCGGGCAAGCAGGTCTGGATCTCAGGGAAGTGTTATACGTCAGGTGCTGTCTACTCGCCCATTCGGGACGAAAGATTCGAGGCATGGACCGCAAGACGTATCTACATGGAATGTTATAAGTGCGGGTTCATCAGGACATTTAAAACTACGGAGGTAGGTTGCGGGGAGATACGTGACTGTGAGGCTTGCGGCGGTGATGACAGCTTTGGCCCAGGTCGATTCTGGCTGCGCCCTCCGGGGTTTGCTCATCCGGTTGATGTCGAGGAAGTAACATCTCCAAACGATATGCCAGAGACGAGCTATGCGACGAGAGCTAAGTTGACTATGGGTACGCCCGACGAATCGGCAGGCTGGACCGCTATTAATGATCGCGTGCGTATCTTGGCAGACCGCCAGCATCTTCTGGTGTCCAACACAGGTCCAAAAAGGGACGGCTACACATACTGTAGAAAATGCGGCAGAATCGAGTCAAGTCATGAACGTGAGCCGAAGCTTTACGAGGCACATCAAAAACCCTATCCTGAAGATGGTGCCAAGAAAGTCTGTGACGAAGTTATTCCTATCGAGAATCTTGTGCTCGGGACAGACTTTATCACCGATATTGCGCTCTTTTCTCTCAATGTAGAGCCGCCACTAAGTCTCCGTCCAGGATATTCATCTACCAATGTCGCGTTGAGGACCGTTAGTGAAGCACTGGCCAAGGCAGCTTGCCAGTTACTCGAAATAGAAGGTGGGGAACTGATGGCCGAATTCCGACCAGCTCTCACACCTAAAGGGAAGAGGGGTTCGGAGGCAGAGATATTTCTGTATGATACCTTGGCGGGAGGGGCAGGGTTTTCCCGCCTACTTGCTGATCGTGGACAAGAATTGTTCGAAAAAGCACTTCTGATGTTGAAAAAGTGTCCAGAAGTATGCGACGCATCGTGTTACAGGTGCTTGCGCAGTTACAAGAACAAGTTTGAGCACAGCCTCTTGGACCGACATGTAGGGACAGAGCTTCTGGAATATCTTGTGACCGGTAACCATCTGAGTCTCGATGCACAGCGACTGAGTGTTTCAACCGTACTCTTATACCATGATCTTTTGCGTCAAGGTCTCACAGGTGTGAAATTTGAACTTAACGCGCGAATGGACAGCGAGTCAGGTGGCCTAGTCGTTCCTATCCTCGCGACGACAAGTTCCGGAAACAGGTTCATCATTACCCTTTCAAGTCCATTGACGTCAGAGCATCCTGTTGATCCAGCCATCGCGGAATACAAAGATAATGGTGGTAGTGTTCCAGTGATAGTCAAAAACGAATTGGTAGTTCGTGGCAATCTTCCGGCTGCTACCAGTGAAGTGCGGAATGCGATTGAAGAATAGAGAAAAAAGTATCGAGTTAGAGAGTCTCAGTCAGCAGAGTTAAAGTCTTGGGCTGCTGCAAGTTGACTCGGAGCAGGAATAAAAGGGATTTATATACAATAGTGACAAAGCCTCGATGAAATGATTTTGGGTTGGGGTGTTAGGATGAAACATACGTCCCCGCTATCTTTGGCAATCCAGCTTGCTTTATCTAGTAGTATTACTGAGCCTTTAAATCTTACAAGTTGCGTATTTTTAAGAATGTGGAGAGTCCATAATCCAAGCTTCTTTGCCACAATTTTCCTCTTGGCATTTATATTTCGTATCGCGAACCCCAAGCCTACCGAATCCCAGCTGAGATGAACGAGATCCAATGATTTCGACATTTGTTGATCCACAATGTTCACATCTTGAATTACTTGGATTGTTACGGCACTGTGTTTCAAGAATATTGACTCTCGCTTCTAATTCGGTAAATCGTTGTGGTAATTCACGAAGTTCTCTCCATTCCGTCCAATGGTCGAGAGATTTAATAATGTCTGATATGAGCGACATGAAAATCTATCAGTAATGAGTTTAGGAAGGGGTATTACACATAAAGCAGAAGGAACTTATGGGCACCTCTATTTATTGCCGTTTTGACGAATCATGCTATATGTAACTATTTGATTTTTAAAGATTATTATTTCGGATAGTGGAAGGATTGCAGATTAAATAGAGGTGCCCTTATCAAAATAGTGACGGATTTTGACGTATCATCCGAATGACGAAATAATAGGACCATAACGGTCATGTAATCGATTTTGTATGTTACTAATTTGATTGGTTCTATGCGTTTGACGATCATTGTCACTGAATAGACTTCGGGTGACTTCTTCAGGCGTTGCATGGATGGAGAAATCACTCACTCGTGCGTTGTCTGAGTCATCTTGTTCGTTCAATTTTGAACGTAACTGTTTAATCTCAACGTCAGCTACTTGTAGTTCCCTTAACAGCATTTGAATATCAGCGACGGCTTCATCCAATGCTGCTCTAAGTTTGTGATTGTCTTTTTCTAGTGTTTTGGAGTCACTCATTAATGAGTATCTTGTTTGGCAGTCAAGTTAACTACTGGCTCTGAATTCGTTTTTTCTTGATATCTAGCAACTCTGCAGCTAATGCATCTCGCTGTTCCTTCGATAGGTAACTTAAGTACCTGAATGATATCGAATGATAGGAGCTTTGCTGTCTTATTTCGTGCATTATCCAAGCTATACAACTATCCTACTAGTAGTCCATCTCCATTGAATTGATAGGTTAGTAGGGTATTATGGGTGTTTTCGGGTGTCCCGATGAACAAGGAGAGTTCTGGATGACTAGCAAGAGGTATCGGGTGAAGTTGACGGCGGAAGAACGTGAAGAGTTGAAGGCACTAACGACGAAGGGTCGGGTATCAGCCCGGAAGCAGACGCATGGGCGTATTCTGTTGCAGTGCGATGAATGTCGGGAGGATGGCGGACGGACGGATGGTGAGATTGCGGAGGCCCTGGGCCTTGGGGTAGCGACGGTGGCGCGAGTGCGTCGGCGTTGTGTGGAGGAGGGACTGGAGGCGGCTCTGAACCGGAAGGAGCAGTTGAACCGGCGGGCGAAGGTTCTGGATGGGGAGGCGGAAGCTCGGCTGGTGGCGATCCCCCGGAGGGCTACGCGCGGTGGTCGTTGCGCTTGCTCGCGGATCGCTTGGTGGAGTGCGAGATCGTGGATGGCGTGAGTCGGGAGACGGTTCGTCGTACGCTAAAAGAAACGACCTTAAACCGTGGTTGAAGCAATGCTGGTGCATTCCCCTGAAGTCGGATGCGCAGTTTGCGTACGCCATGGAGGACATCCTGGAGGTGTATCATCGGGAATACCAGGACGATGAGGTGCTGGTGTGCATGGACGAGACCCATCGGCAGCAGGTGAAGGAAGTGCGGGTTCCGCGGCCAGCCGAACCCGGAGTGCCCGCGACGTACGACTATGAGTACGAACGCAACGGTGTAAGCAACCTGTTTATGCTGTTCGCACCACTGGAAGGTTGGCGACGCGTGGACGTGACGAAGCAACGCACGAAAGTCGACTGGGCACGGCAGATCCAACGGTTGGTGGACGAAGACTACCCGGATAAGCGTATCGTGCTGGTCATGGACAACTTGAACACGCATGCCCCGGCTTCGTTCTACGAGGCATTCGAGCCGGCCGAGGCACGGCGCATCGCCGAGCGTCTGGAGATCCACTATACGCCCAAGCACGGCAGCTGGTTGAACATGGCCGAGATTGAGATCGGTGCGATGGTCGGCCACAATGCCTGAACCGTCGTCTGCCCGACCGCGAAACCCTACGCCGTGAAGTCGATGCTTGGCAGCAGCGAAGGAACCGCGACGCCGTGCGAGTGGACTGGCGATTCACGACCGCCGACGCACGGATCAAACTGAAATCACTTTACCCATCAATACAAAAGTGATGGCCTACTAGGAGGCTGTCCGAGAATGGGGTCAACCTGAGGGGACCCTCTATTTATTACTGTTTTGACAAATCACTCCTATATAAAGTATTGATTTACAAGAATTATTTATTTTGAATAGTAGAAGTCCTATGGGTTAATAGAGGTTTCCAATAGAGATTCCCCTATTCTCGGACAGCCTCCTAGAGGTCAAGGCATCGAACTTTGGTAATGTATTATCTGTCTTATGGTGACGTTTAGAAGGGTGCTAAAGTTTATGCCAATTTGTGGGGAATTTCATAGTGAGCCTTATTTGGGCATAGACGCATGTTCCTGAAATGCCCGTAGAGATTGTGAATCGGCGTATCTCGACTAGAAAGCCAAAAAGATATATGCATTCTGATATTTCAGACCAGGAGTGTACTAGGCTGGTACATACTACGGCCTACGGCCGGTTTCTAGAGAAGAAACTAACTCGCTATTTGCTTGTGGCGAGTATGGTCGTGTTAGTCCCGGTCTCGCTTGCGACTGAAAGTCAAACAGATTGTGATCTTCTAACTCTGGCCGTTGAAGAAAAACATTATGCCGATACTTTAAAAGACACGGAGCAGTCTACGATCGATTCTGCCGACCTGCAGCAGTTGAATCAATGCGTCAGCTGGTTAATCCAGAAAACGCAAAACGATGGCGGTGAAGCATTGAAAAAGGCATCTATATCCCGATCCGGTGACGAAGCAAACCTCGCAGAAAACGCTGAGGGTCCGCTAACTAATCATGATCTCGCGAACGCCAACTTGAATGTCTCCGAGGAGAGTGGAGAAAAGCTTAATAAAGAACTAGCGCATCAACTGGTGCAGTTTGCAAATATTTTAGAACGGCGAGATGAAGAACGTGAAAGCGTAAGAAATGCCAAGACTCCACACGTACTAAATCCTTCAGGTGAACAGGCCGGGAGTGATTCAGGAGCCGCTGGCACGATACAAGACTCCTCAGAAGGCAGTACCGGGGCCGGTGACGGTATCTCAGAGAGTCACCAAGTAAAGCGATCCGAACCGGAAGTTACTCCACATGCTGGTAGTTCTTCGAACACGGAGCTCATCACCAAGCTTCGGCACCTTGCCGATAACTTGAGCGAAACACGGAATCAGCAAGGGTCAATTCCAGCCGATGGCAAAGAAAAATCCCAAAATGCCTTCGTAGAAGATACAACCTTGCATCTTGTAAATCTTGCTCAAATGCTTCGGATCTTCTCGAATGATCCCGGTAATTCACGAGAGCAAAACGTAAACAAATCAAATTCCTCGAATGAGGGGGTACCAGCTAGTACTTCCGTGAATGGTTCGGTTGGTGCTTCCGTGGATGCAATGCCGGATGTTGTTCCAACTGTTGGTGTACCTCCTAGTGAGGAACTTGCTCGAAAGCTCCGGCAGTTCGATTTGGATGATGTAGGTGTAGTCCAGGAAGATGAATTAGGAGATGATCGCGAGAAGCCATCTTCGAAGGACACTGCTAAGTCCTTACCTACTAGCGAAAGTGAAACTGACCTCAGCAATGGTGTTGGCACTGATCCAAGCACGCCTTACAAACCCACAACGCAACCAAATACGAATCAACGACGCGAGGATATCCGGCAGAGTGAACATTCGGGGGAAGATGGACTGATAGAGTCCGCGGCGATAAATGAAGAAGCCTCGGAAGCAGGTTCCCCGAATCGCCAATCGACGAAAAATTCAGCTAATGGACAAACGGCAAACGTGGAGCTACGTCATAAACTTCAAGAATTTGATGAGGAATTGAACCAGTTGGGTATAGTATCTGGGGGGCAAGAAGGTACGAGATCCAATCAATCTCAATCTACCGGACCTGGAGGGTCCGAACGGGATCTGATCCATAAGAAAAACAAAATTGGAACCGAAGAAGCGGACGACAATAAAAGCAGTGAGACGGTTCCTTTCACTGGCTCGTCAAGGCATGCGAACCCTGGCCGAAAAAACCCGTCAAACAACAGTACTCCGACTGACCATAATCGTGATCAGGACGTCCATGAGGTCGAATCATCAGCCGACAACAACGGTGCCTTGACCGCTACAAACGAATTGGTTGAAGATGATGTGGCGAGAATGATTCGCGAGGCCGCGGAGAACGAAACTGACCCAGAAATGAAGAAAGCTTTGTGGGAACAATACAACAATTACGTCAAACATAAATCAAAGTAGGAGCAACGGGCGATGACGTGTATTTGTCGGTGGAGTAAAACTACTTACTGCGCGTGTTTGATGTTGATTTATTTTTACGCAGTCCCAGCGAGCGGAGTATTGGTCGGTCCCGCGATACAAAAAGAAGCGATCCCGACGACACTACCAATGCCCGGGGTAGATCAACCGCTGAAATCGCGTATGAATATTCCTTCCATGCGATTTGCCGTCCCCGTATTGGACGCGAATATTCCGTCGAATGTGGAGGTACAGCTTCACGAAGGAATCTGGCCGGAATTGCGGCGGATTGAAGCAGTGCGATCGGCGATAAAAATTAGAGAACATATGCGGACGTTTAATCAGTTCGATTCGCTTGTTGTGTCGCCAAATGCGAGTGTTAGTGCTGACGTCTTTCTGCTTGGATCGATAATCGAAAGTAACGGAGAGTTGCTTGCAATTAGATACGAGGTAGTCGATGCCCGAGGTGTTTATTGGATCCCCCCTCGGACTGTGAAACACCGGGTGCCGCCCGGATGGCATGAACGCCATGAAAACGTAGATGTTGATCCGTTCGACCCGCTCTACTACCAGATCGCGGAGTCGGTGTATGAAGTGTTGAAGGACAAAGCTAAAAAGCATGTTAAGCGGATTGAAAAGAATAAAGCACTTGAGAAAGGCGAATCTCCGAGAATGTCGGAAATCGACCGGATCGTTGCAACGCGTGCGTTGGTATTTGCTCAGTTTTTCTCACCGGAAGAGTACGGCCCTTCACTTTCTGTAAAGGAAAGCGTTATAGGGATTAAGCAATTACCTAACATGGATGGTAAGGAGTGGTCACGCATTGAAAGTGTTAAAAGTAGAGACGATGCTTTTACTGAACGCGTCAACGCTCGGTACGATAGCTTTGTTGCCGAAATTGGTGATTCGTACGAGCTATGGCAAAAGGATTCTTTTGTGGTCGCTCGGGAAATGCGGTTGAAACGACGCTCTCGAAATCTCAAAGCAATAGGTGGAGGATTGCTGGTTGCCGCATCAGCTGCTGCGGCACTTGATGGGACTGCGCTGGAGGGAGACCGATCGGCTATGAATGCAGTGACTCTCGGAGCACTCGGCGGAGGTGCCTTGATCGTATCAAGTTTTGTTGATAACGCACATAGACGGGACGCGGTGGACCATCTGAACGAACTAAGCAAGTCAATGCATGATTCGTACCGCCAAACCCGCATCAGCCTAGATGGTGAAGTCAGAACACTAACGGGCACGGCTCAGGAGCAGTTCATTCAGTGGCGAGAACTGTTAAATGAAATTTACCACGATGAAGGGCGAGACTTACTGGCGGTAAAAATCTTGGACGATGAAAGAAAGCCGTAACAGGTTGTGTTGGTTATTGTCCGACAAGACTGGCAATCCAGCCAGCATTTGAGGTGTTCCTAAATCCATAATGGGCTCGGGCCCAGATCAAATTAGACGCTGCGCAGTTTGGGGCTGCGTCATTTCTATTGTAGCTCTCTCAATTGGGGCACGGCAACAGGCGCACGCTCAAAGTTGCGAAGGAGAAGCAGTTGAATCAGTAATTTGTCAAGAACGTCAACAAGAGGCATTCGAAATGCAAGCTAGAATGGAATTGCTTCTAGGTCGATTGGAAACGGTGGGGAACCCGCCATGGGATGCTTCGATTCTAAATGACGCTAGAACCGGATACCAAAAAGGTAGTGGCTTGTATGACGGCAAACGATTCAATGAAGCAGTCAGGGTATACGAAAAAGCATTGGAATCATTAACGTACCTTGATGAAGTATTCCAATCTACTGCTGAGGAACTGCGTAAACAATCAGAGGAACAGTTAAGTTCCGAAGCGTACGGTGCGGCACTCACCGGGTACGAACGGATCATTGAATGGTTTCCGCAATCCACTGAGATTCAGGACAGTCTGGAGCTGGCGCAGCAGGCGGTTGCGCTTCAGCCTGAAATAGATCAGATCAAACGATTAGTGGCAGTCGGCAGAATAAAAGAAGCTGAAAATAGAATCGCCGAAGTTCCCTCGGGAGTGTGGACGAACGTACTAGTAAATCTGCGGAAGGATATTTCAAGCTTCAAACGTGATCAAACTTTCAAGGATTTGATAACGCTCGGATATCAACACATGGATTCAAAACAGTGGCTGGAAGCCTCTAAGATGTTTACTGAAGCACTTGAGCTGAGGCCAGACTCTACCGTGGCGATTGACGCGTTACGCTCTATTGAGCTGGAAGTCCAACAAGCACTGGTCAGCAGATATCAGCTTGAGTATCCGAAGCGATTGGAAAGTGAGGACTGGGTCGCTGGTGCAGAGGTTCTTCAAGCATTGATACGGTTGGATCCCGAAAACGAACACGCGGATCGGGAACTAAGACGCGTAAACGATATTATCGCTATCGAAGATTCACTCGACAAATATATAGTCGTAGCATCCGATGTACTCGATAAGCAAAATAGAGAAGCTATCAAGTCTTTGCTGGACCAGACGGAAAACCATTCGTACGGTGAACGGGTCAACGCTAAAAGAGCACGGCTATTTCGGCTGTACGTCCAACACACGACTCCAATAACGGTGACGCTCCTATCGGACAACAAAACTATGGTACGTATCCAGCCAGGTCGGGATGTGGGAAGATTCAAATCTCGAAGACTTGAGATACTCCCAGGTACGTATTTGTTAATTGGCACACGACGCGGATATCGTGAAGCCCGTCGTGAAGTTGTGATCGAACCTGGTTCTGGTCCGCGCGAAATGCGGATTGCCTGCAATGTTCGTTTCTGAACAATCTCTGAAAGAGATGGCGATTTATTGCCCGTGTTTGAAAATGAGAATGCTTGCGCCAGACCGAATACCGAATAGAGATTGAGCATGCGTTGGCGGAACACCGAAATGAATTCTCAGCCGTTAGATAAGCAAAAGCCTCGACGTGATTCAGTTCAAGAGACGAGGCGTAAGAGATTGATTCAATGGGGGTTGATGGGATGTGTATTAATCGCTGGATTATTGCTGCTGTTAACACTAACGTTCTTGAAAAGCTTCAGTCTGAAAATACTCCCTTTGGACGCAGCGAATCAAGCGGACGTCACGTCTCATTCCGGATGGGCGATTGCAATGAAGTCGCGTATGCTCCTTCTAAGCGATGCAACTACGGTACGTGTTGAAAGTAACGGCTACTATCCGTACGAACAACGCATTACCAAATCTGGCGAACAGATGCTTACGATTGAGCTTGTCCCCCGTCCGGGCATTGCTGTAATCGAAGTCGAATCGGAATCGCCTTTCGAAGTATCAATGAACGGAAATTCACTGGGGTCTTTGCACACTACGGAAGTGGAGTTGATGGGGGGAGTACATTCGTTGCGAATCTCTGGTCCTCAAATTGTGACTATCCGAAAAGAGCTGGAAATTAGAGGATTGGGAGAGAGACAGACGTTCGAGTTCAAGACACGGCACAGTCTAAGTAGAGTGTCTATTCGAACAATGCCTGTCGATGCGGTAATTGAGATAGACGGCCAGTTCGCGTCGAGAGGACAGTACATAGGTGGAATAGATACCGGTGCACACACTGTGCAGGTTCATGCCGAAAATTACATTCCCAAAGACCTAACGTTTTCTTCCATCGAGGATGGAATAGTCGATCTTGGCGTGATCAAGCTGGAACCTCTTCCCGCTTTATTGAAAATCCGAACTGAACCTTCCATAGCCACGATACTGCTGAATGGCAAGTATGTTGGCAGGTCCCCGATGTCCAAGGAGATTGCACCTTCTACGACAACTCAGGTATCGATTCGAAAGTTCGGTCATCAAACGTTTGACACTGAAATTCGGCTAAGCCCAGGTGAAGAAAAAGAAATATCCGTAGCACTCAATCAAATACCAATACGCATTCGCGTCGAAACAACGCCTGCCGCTACCATACTACTTAATGGTACTCGAAAGGGCCTTTCGCCACTTGACCTTGTTGCGTTTCCTGGTGATCGAGTAGAGGTATCGAAAAGCGGTCATCAGTCACGCAGTACAGTCGTCAATCCTTTGAAGGGAGAACAGCAAACCTTGTTCTTCGAACTATTTGATCCTCTTACTCATGCGTTTAAGTTTGCTGAAAACGAGCTTGTAATACATGGTGGGATGCGGCTGAAAAAGGTACCTGCCGTTTCCTATCAGTTGGACGTATCGAACGTTGATGCTGCAGGGGCGATTCAAACGGGAACAAGGGGAATTGAGCTCACGAGACCTTTTTATATAGGTATGCATGAAGTCACATACGGAGCTTATTTGGCTTTCGACCCTGGTGCTAATCCTGGCATCAAGCCCAGTAATTCACCGGTAACGGACATTTCGTGGAAGAAAGCGGCGCATTTTTGCAATTGGCTTAGTAACCAAGACGGTCTGGAACCCGTTTATGTTTTCGGGCCAGGGAACAAGCTCGTGCGAGTCCATAAAGACGGGTTAGGGTACCGATTGCCTACCGAAGCGGAATGGGACGCAGTGGCGCATGTCGATTTGGAAACCGGTCGTGTAGTTACTCCGTACCCGTGGGGGACACGTGAAAAAATACCCAACGGCTTTGCTAATCTTGCTGGTTATGAGATGAGGAACATGAATCTCCCATTTATGCCGGATTACGTGGATAAACACGCCGGCCCTGCTCCCGTTGGTTCATACCCTGCGAACTTTAACGGGGTGTTCGATCTATACGGAAATGTATCGGAATGGGTTCACAACTACTATGAGGGTCAATCGGCCGGATTAAACCAGAGGTTGGTAGATCCACTAGGGACTGAACCTGGAGAGGGAATTGACCATGTAGTGAAAGGGGCTAACTACCTTTCGCATAGGACGGACAAGTTGTTTGCGTACCTGAGGGCGGTTCAGTCAACCGGAAAGGGTACGACCGGCTTTCGCGTTGCGAGGTGGATATACTAATGAAATGCTTGAAATTTGGAGCGGTAATTTTAACTCTCTGTCTTGTCTCCGCATCCTCCAGCACATTCTCAGAGGAGGTTAAAGAAACCGCTGATGCACAGAAAAGCGCAAACAATACTGAATCGGTCGACGAACGGAAACATGACGGTAGTGAGAACGAAGTCACTTCAAACCAGCAGCAAGCGGTCTTTAAGCGAGCGCAGCTGAAAGAAAGCATCAAGGCTAACGCGAACGTGGACCTGCCTCAAGATATATAGAGATCTGATTACTTACTTCTGATGTCGGGATTGAAAAGTAGCGTTATGCGGGTGATCCGTGAGCAGACGGTCCTCGTTGACGTGATAGGTTTGGTCCTTTCCGTACTGGTCGTCCGTGTTGTATACGTGTTGTTTATAGATCCAGCAGCGGCCGATGCAATGCTTATTGCTGCACAAACTGGAGATCCCCCCGAAAGAACGTTCGTCATAATAGTTAAAGACCTGGAACAAGAACTCTGTGTGATTCTGACTATTTGGTGCCTGTGGCTATGGTCATCCCGCTATCGACTGTTCATGGACGAGACGTACTGGATCACTGGTGATTTTCTGAATCTTGGGACTTTGGAGAAAACCGTACCGTCAACCGATCGCGATTTGGATTATGTTGACGAACAAATCCGGAAGTTATCGGATACTAGAAAACGTTCCCCTCTGATCTACCCGATTGAATTGGCAGTAAAGCGCATGCAATTGAACGGCAGCTTTAAAGAAGCAACCGAAGTAGCAATGGAAGCGTGTGATCTACATCTTGAACTTCTGAATTCCAAGCTCTCGATCACAAAGTACATACTTTGGGCGATTCCTTCGATTGGCTTTCTCGGTACGGTGCGTGGTATCGGCGAAGCTTTAGGGCAAGCGGGAGAAGCTATGGCGGGAGACATATCGGGCGTAGCATCAAGTCTTGGAGTTGCGTTCAATTCGACTTTTGTTGCACTCTTCCTTAGCTTGTTATTAATGTTCTTATCAAACACGCTTCAGGGGCGGGAAGAAAGATTGGTTGCAAACCTCAAACAATTTGTATCGGCTAATTTCATTCCTCTGCTGAGTGAGAGATCCAGTAAGCGGCTGCTCACAGATGACGTAGCGCGAGTTGAGTAGAAAGATTCGCCGGCAAGACGTTGCCGGCTTTACCTTATCGTTTCTAGACGTGCTGTGCTGCGGCCTCGGTTCTGCGGTATTGTTGCTGCTGGTCGTTAAGCATGGACCAGCAGATGCTGAATGGGATTCCCAAGCGTATATTGCAGAACAACTCGTTCGGCTGCAGTCACTGGTTGACGAAAAAAAATTGGAAAAAGATGATCTGACCGAGCAATATGTTGCGACGGAGTATGCGCTTATGACGGCAGTTGACAAACGTCAGAGCGAATCGAAAACACAAAGAGCTCGCATGACTGAGTTTCTGAGGCTGTTGGAACAATTGAATTCCGAACGAGCAGTTCTGAACGAGTCATCGGTCAATCTCAAGCAGTTGCAACTAGAGCTTGAAATACAGCTGAAATCCGTAGAGGAAGTTGATCAACAACTGGGTCAGATCCAGCAAATCGCAGGGATTAAGATCGAAGATTCGCGTGTGGCTATTCTTTTAGATTCTTCGGCCAGCATGCTAGATCGTTCGCTTGTCGAAATCATTCGTTTGCGTGTTTCTGACGAGAATTTCCAACGCGAAGCGAAGAAATGGGTAGTAGCACGAAAAGCTGCAAAATGGGCGCATGCCAAAATCAAGGATGGCGGGCAGTTTCAGTTGCTCATGTTCAATGAAAACGTGCATGACGTTGAGGGTAACGTATTCAAAACTGGGAACGCACTGGACTGGGCCGTAAAGGGAGATGAGGGAATATCGGATGATCAGATACATGGAGCACTTGATCAAGCACTTCCGAGCGGTGCAACTAATTTGAAAGAAGCTCTTCTCGCGGTCGCTAGTTTAGATCCGCAACCAAACCAGATACTGCTGATTACCGATGGACTTCCTACGCTTCCGGGCGACACGTCGCTTAGACGGTTAAGAAAATGTCCTTCAGTGAGAAAAGGAACAACTCCTATTCTTTCTCCATCGTGCCGATTAAGTGTCTTCCTAGACGCGGCAAAAGTCGCGGAAAGACAACTTCGCAGAATCAGGATAGATGTCGTGCTTTTGCCACTAGATGGTGATGCGAACTCAGTGTTCGCCTACTGGATACTGGCGGCGCAGACCGGAGGACGGTTGTTGGCACCTGCGGAGGGATGGCCTTTCTTCTAAATGACTTTTAGGATTAGTTAACATGCTTTTGGGCTTGGCGCAACCCGCTAAATTGAGAGTAAATTCGATATAAATTTCTAAAAAGCTCGTCAACGATAAGGTACACCACAATCGCATCTATATGAAAGCAACTAATATCGAATAATGCAGCAGCCGGGATAGTTTGCCGAAGTGCTGAGTTACAATCGATTGTGATTGACAATCAGTGTCTTGGTGTGGAGAATCCACACTCTTTTACTTCTTAAATGCCGGAGGGGTTCCCGAGCGGCCAAAGGGATCAGACTGTAAATCTGACGGCTCAGCCTTCGTAGGTTCAAATCCTACCCCCTCCACCAGTGAAGGGGGTAGGCTCGTTCTACGTGGGTTGTTGCCTGTCAAGCGGGTATGGTTCAGTGGTAGAACCTCAGCCTTCCAAGCTGATGGCGCGGGTTCGATTCCCGCTACCCGCACCAACTGAGATCGGTTACTTACTTATTACATTCGGTGGAAGGGGATATCGGGGATTTTCGCTCACATAGCTCAGTCGGTAGAGCGCGTCCTTGGTAAGGACGAGGTCATCGGTTCAAACCCGGTTGTGAGCACCAGGGTAATTTGCAAAGTCATATCGGGCGTAACCATAACTTTCATAACACAATGGGACTCGCGGTAACACATCAACGTCAATTTATTTTAGGAGTAGGATCGCAGGGAGATGGCTAAGGAGCGATTTGAGCGGACGAAGCCGCATATCAACGTAGGAACGATTGGGCACGTGGATCACGGGAAGACGACGCTGACGGCGGCGTTGACGATGGTTTGTTCGGCGGACACGGGTAGTGGCGAGGTGAAGCAGTTTGACGAGATCGACAATGCGCCGGAGGAGCGTGAGCGTGGGATCACGATAGCGACGACGCACGTGGAGTATGAGAGTGTGGCTCGGCACTATGCGCACGTGGATTGCCCGGGACATTCGGACTACGTGAAGAACATGATTACGGGTGCGGCGCAGATGGACGGTGCGATTTTGGTGGTATCGGCGGTGGATGGTCCGATGCCGCAGACGCGTGAGCACGTGTTGTTGGCGCGTCAGGTTGGGGTTCCGCGGATGGTGGTGTATCTGAACAAGGTGGATATGCTGGAGGAGGACGAGCGGGAAGAGTTTGTGGAGATGGTGACGATGGACATCCAGGAGGTTCTGACGGATTTTGAATTTCCGGCGGACACGCCGATCGTGGCGGGGAGTGCGTTGAAGGCGATGGAAGGCGAAGAGGGTGCGCTGGGTCAGGAGAGCGTTCGGGAGTTGGTATCGGTGCTGGACACGTACATTGATGAGCCGGAGCGTCCGGTGGATGCGCCGTTTCTGATGCCGATTGAGGACGTGTTTTCGATCTCGGGTCGTGGCACGGTGGTGACGGGCCGCGTGGATCGCGGGATCGTGAAGATCGGGGACGAGGTGGAGATCGTGGGGATTCGGGAGACGCAGAAGTCGACATGTACAGGGGTGGAGATGTTTCGCAAGTTGCTGGACGAGGGACGTGCGGGTGAGAACATCGGTGTGCTGCTGCGCGGCATCAAGCGGGACGAGGTGGGGCGCGGTCAGGTGCTGGCGGTACCGGCTTCGATTACGCCGCATACGGAGTTTGAATCGCAGGTGTACGTGCTGGAGAAGGATGAAGGGGGGCGAAACACGCCGTTTTTCGAGGGGTACCGCCCGCAGTTTTATTTCCGCACCACGGACGTCACGGGTGCGGTGAATCTGCCGGAGGGTCAGGAGATGGTGATGCCGGGGGACAACGTGAACCTGAAGGTCACGCTGATCAGCCCGATTGCGATGGACGAGGGACTACGGTTTGCGATCCGAGAAGGCGGACGGACCGTCGGCGCCGGTGTCGTCGCCAAGGTCTTGAAATAGTAGAACGAATACAGGCCAGTAGCTCAAATTGGCAGAGCAGCGGTCTCCAAAACCGCAGGTTGGGGGTTCAATTCCCTCCTGGCCTGCCAAGAAGAGGACACCATTACTAAACAACACTAAACAACGGCCATGTTCGGTGAGTAACGTAATTTCAAATGACCATGCAAAGTAATACAGAACAACGAGGCTTAGCTAGTTTTTTTGACTTCCTTAAATGGACGGTCGTTATCGTGCTGGTCGTCGGTGGAATTATCGGCAACTGGTACTTTCAAGATGAATCGCTTCTAGTACGAGCCATCGCTTTAGTGGTTGTAGCATTAATTGCAACGTTCGTACTTTTTCAAACGGAGCAGGGTCGAGTACTGTGGGAGATGGCCAAGGAAGCTCGCGTGGAAGTACGACGCGTCGTTTGGCCAACGCGGCAGGAAACCTCCCAGACCACGGTTATCGTTCTGGTACTTATCGGAATTTTTGCACTCATTTTATGGGCACTGGATTCAATGCTTGCTTGGTTCGTTCAGGCGTTGATCGGATAAATGGAAACGCTGATGTCTTGGTATGTATTGCAAGCGTACTCGGGCTACGAGAAGAGCGTGGCTCGTGCGCTGCAGGATCGCATCAGTATGTCGCCATTTAAACCATTATTTGGTGACGTGTTGGTTCCTACGGAAGAAGTCGTTGAAATGCGGGCCGGGCAGAAACGTCGAAGCGAGAGGAAATTCTTTCCCGGATACGTGATGATACAAATGGAAATGAATGACGACACGTGGCATTTGGTCAAAGGTACGCCACGCGTTCAAGGATTTGTCGGCGGAACTACGGAACATCCAGCACCGCTTTCGGATTCGGAAACAAATGCAATTCTTGACAGGATTCAGCAAAGAGCTGGGACAGCAACGCCTAAAACGATATTTGAACCCGGCGAACTGGTGCGCGTCATAGATGGGCCGTTCAATGACTTTACCGGAGTTGTAGAAGAAGAAGTGAACTATGAGAAGAATCGGCTTGTCGTGTCCGTCACGATTTTCGGACGCTCGACACCCGTTGAATTGGATTTTTCTCAAGTTGAAAAGGGATAGAAGGGTAGTACTGCTGAATTAGAGCGATGGCCAGAAAAGTCGAAACGTATATCAAATTACAAATCCCTGCAGGACAGGCAAATGCCGGCCCGCCAATCGGCCCCGCTTTGGGCCAGCATGGCGTTAACATCATGGATTTTTGCAAAGCATTCAATGCTGAAACACAAAGTTCCGAAGCAGGTATGCCGGTGTCGGTAGTGGTTACGGTTTACACCGATCGCAGCTTTACTTTCATTACGAAAACGCCCCCCGTGTCGTTCCTGCTTCGCAAGGCGGCAGGAATAGAGAAAGGAAGTGGCGAGCCAAATCTGAACAAGGTGGGAAAAATTACTCGCGAACAGCTTGAGGAAATTGCGAAGATCAAGACGCCTGATTTAACGGCAAAAGATATGGATGGTGCATTGCGAACGCTAGTTGGTAGTGCGCATAGTGCTGGGATAGAGGTGGAGGGATTCGATGGCTAAGCTCACCAAACGCAAAAAACGATTCACGGAAGCTGTGGATAAAGCTAAGGAGTACGAATTTTTTAAAGCATTAGACATATTAAATGAGTTGTGCTCGGAAAAGCTTAAAGAATCAGTAGATGTAGCAGTAAATTTAGGTGTGGACCCTAAGCGATCGGATCAAGCATTACGAGGTGCTACCGTATTGCCTAACGGAACTGGAAAAGATGTTCGTGTTGCTGTATTCGCGAGAGGTGAAGGGGCGGATGCTGCACGGAACGCTGGGGCTGATGCCGTCGGTTTCGACGATTTGGCAGATCAGATGAAGGCTGGGGATTTGAATTTTGACGTCGTGATTGCGGAGCAGAATTGTATGCGCGATTTTGGACCATTGGGACTGGGGAAAACATTGGGCACGCGGGGTCTAATGCCCAACGCTAAGACTGGAACGATCACTCAAGATGTCGAGACTGCGGTAAAGAATGCGAAATCCGGTCAGGTTCGATATCGCACCGATCGTAACGGAATTATCCACGGTTGTATTGGACAAGCGGGGCAGCCCCCCCACCACGTCAAGGAAAATCTCGATGCGTTGATCAGCGATTTGAAAAGGGCGAAACCACCATCTTCAAAAGGCACGTACCTCAAAAAAATAACACTTAGCACCACAATGGGGCCGGGCATCACTATTGACAAAGCGTCTCTGGATATATGACGAGTATTAGCAAAAACTGTTTTAGGGCGACTGTGGCATTTAACTTATGACTCTGAGTCTGCAGCAGAAAAAGGCAATCGTTCGCGAGGTAAAGGAGGCTGCTTCCTCTGCTTTGTCATTGATATCCGTAGATTTTCGCGGAATGAATGTTGCGGAGATGACCGAGATACGAAATCTTGCACGCGATGCTGGAGTTCAGCTTCGCGTAGTCCGCAATATATTAGCCAAGCGCGCACTTGAGGATACCGAGCACGCGTGCCTTAACGACGCTTTGGCTGGACCTTCAATGCTTGCGTTCTCTCCAGAGGAACCAAGTGCAGTGGCACGCTTACTGCGAGATTATGCAAAACAATGTCAGGCATTGCAAGTGCGGGCCATATCGATCGCAGGTCAGTTGCATGGCGGCGAGGATCTCGAAAAGATCGCATCACTACCGACGCGTGACGAAGCAATTGCAACTCTCATGAGCACGATGATGGCTCCCGTATCTGGACTGGCACGGACCTTAAAGGAGGTTCCATCCAAGCTTGTTCGTACGTTGTCTGCCATTCGCGAGCAGAAGGAATCCCACCGGGAGTCATAGAGTCGTTAACAAGACCATCAACCCTAAATCTATCGGAGTGACCAAATGAGCTTGTCGAAAGATGAAATTATTGACACCATAGCTGACATGAGCGTTATGGAAGTCGTTGAACTTGTAGATGCCATGGAAGAGAAATTTGGTGTGACTGCGGCCGCTGCGGTAGCGGTGGCCCCAGTGGCAGCTGGTGGAGAAGTCGCCGAAGCCGCCGAGGAACAAACCGAATTCGACGTTCTGCTTGAATCGTTTGGTGAAAAGAAAATCGAGGTTATAAAGGTAGTTCGTAGCTTGACGGGTCTTGGCCTGAAGGAGGCCAAAGCCATGGTGGATGGAGCACCATCAACGATTAAGGAGGGAATTAGCAAAGACGAAGCGGACGAAGCTAAGGTGAAGCTTAAGGAAGCTGGTGCTACCGTCGAGGTCAAGTAGCTTGAACTACTACATCTCGGAATCTCAAGAACGTGACTGGCACGGCGTCAGTCGTGTGTACGTTCCTCTTTTGCCTGTCAGAATGGAGAAATGAATGCCATATAGCTTTACTGAGAAGAAACGCATTCGCAAAAATTTTGGCCGTCTTGGTGAGGTTATGGAAGTCGGTGATTTGCTTACAATCCAAACTGATTCCTATAAGACTTTTTTACAGGCGGATGTTGAGCCTAAAAATCGGAAGCCTGTTGGACTACACGCGGTATTTCGTTCCATTTTTCCGATGTATAACGTGACAGAGATGGCTGCGCTTGATTACGTAAGCTACCGATTGGAAGCCCCACCGTTTGACATTAACGAGTGCGTAGTAAGACGCACAACCTACGCGGCTCCCCTGCACGTGAAAATACGGTTGATCATTTTTGACCGCGAGGCTAGTACTAAAGAAAACAAAGTCATTAAGGACGTTAAAGAACAGGATGTCTATTTGGGTGACATGCCGCTGATGCCCCCAAAAGGGTCGTTCATAATAAATGGGACGGAGCGTGTCATCGTTTCTCAATTACATCGATCACCGGGGGTGTTCTTCGGACATGACAAAGGCAAAAACACCGCCTCCGGGCGCGTTCTCTACAACGCTCGGATTATTCCGTACCGCGGTTCATGGATAGATTTTGAATTCGGTTGGGAGTCTAAAGAGGAAAAAGAGTATCTTTTCGTTCGGATTGATCGGAAGAAGAAACTACCTGCAACACAATTACTCCGTTGTCTCAAAATCGAGGATCGGGACGGCAACAAACGGTACATGACCGACGAGGACATCTTAGAACGGTTCTTTAGTCAAGATACGTTCCATATTCCGAAAGCTCGAACTCTTCGCATGGAGTTAAAACCTGATCGTCTGATCGGTGAAACTGCGGTTTTCGATATCCGAGACAAAGACGGCAAGATTCTTGTTGGTAAGAAAGAACGTATTACGCAACGCCATCGAAATCTGCTTAAAAAGTCGCGGATCGCTCGCATTGATGTACCGGATGAATATTTAATTGGCCGCGTGCTGGCAAAGAATATCAAGATTAAAGTGCCGCCTAATTCGGAATCATCAGATACAACTGGTTCCGATGGTACAAAATTGCAAGAACTGAAAACCCTGGTTTATTACTGCAACGACGAAGTTACTGGTGACATGCTTGCGAATTTCCGGCTGCATGGCATCAGAAAAATCCAAACCATTTATAAAAATGATATTGATCGGGGTGGCTATATTTCCGATACGTTGTGGAAAGATCCTGCAAAAACCCGCGGTGCCGCACTCATCGAACTTTACCACGTTATGAGGCCAGGGGAGCCAGCAACCCTCGAAGCTGCGGAAATGCTTTTCAACAACCTGTTCTCCCAACCTCAACGCTACGACATTTCGCCTGTTGGCAGAATGAAATTCAATCGTCGGCTTGGACGTGAAAGCGACGAAGGGTCTAGGACTCTTAGTACTGAAGACATACTCCAAGTATTGGAAACACTGATTGATATTAGAAGTGCGCGGGATGAGGTTGATGATATCGACCATTTGGGTAATCGTCGTGTGCGTTCAGTAGGTGAAATGGTTGAAAACCAATTTCGCGTCGGATTGACTCGCGTGGAACGCTCGGTTAAGGACCGGCTGTCAATCGCGGAACAAGACAAGTTGATGCCCCAAGACATGATTAATGCTAAACCGATTGCTGCTGCGATCAAAGAGTTTTTTGGCTCACATCCGCTCTCGCAACTCATGGACCAAAACAACCCGCTGTCTGAATTGACGCATAAGCGACGCGTGTCGGCGTTAGGGCCGGGTGGACTTACTCGTGAACATGCCGGCTTTGAAGTGCGTGACGTACATCCTACTCACTATGGTCGGCTTTGTCCAATTGAAACTCCAGAGGGGCCGAATATCGGTCTTATCAGCAGCCTCGCGGCATACGCCCGAACTAATGAGTACGGTTTTTTGGTTACACCCTATCGTAAAGTTGAAAAGGGTCGTGTCACAAAAGAAATTGAGTATTTATCGGCGATAGACGAGGCAAACTTTCATATTGCTCAAGCAAGTTCAGGTCTTGACGCTCGAGGTCGGTTTGTCAGTGATTTAGTTGACGTCAGATATCGTTACGAGTCGATTCGTACACCACGGGAGTATGTCGATTACGTGGATGTATCGCCAAAGCAGATTGTTTCGGTATCCGCTGCGTTGGTACCTTTTTTGGAGCACGATGAGGCTAACCGAGGGCTAATGGGTGCTAATATGCAGCGTCAAGCGGTTCCTACGATTCGAACGGAGGCTCCACTTGTAGGTACAGGTGTCGAAAGGCAGGTTGCGCGCGATGCGGGTGTCTGTGTAATTGCGGAAGAGGGCGGAACGGTCGAATTGGTTGATGCGAATCGTGTTGTGGTACGCGTTGCGACGAGGGAAGCGAAAGCTAAGGAAACCGACGTCCGCATATACCCGTTGACAAAATTCAGACGGTCGAATTACGACACGTGCATTAATCAGCGCCCGGTTGTTAAGGAGGGTGACCGAGTCTCCGAGGGAGATATATTGGCTGACGGACCGTCCGTTGATATGGGAGAATTGGCTCTCGGTCAGAATATCCGCGTAGCCTTCATGCCGTGGAACGGATACAATTATGAGGATTCCATTCTAATATCTGAACGCGTGGTTCAGGAAGATCGCTTCACGAGCGTTCACATTCAAGGCCTCACTTGTACCGCTCGCGACACGAAATTGGGTCCAGAAGAAATCACCGCCGATATCCCTAACGTTGGAGAATCGGCTCTCAATAAGTTGGATCAATCTGGAATTGTTTATATCGGTGCTGAGGTGACAGCAGGCGATATTCTTGTCGGTAAAGTTACACCTAAAGGTGAAACGCAGCTGACGCCCGAGGAAAAACTGCTGAGAGCGATTTTCGGAGAAAAAGCATCGGACGTAAAAGACACATCGCTCCGCGTTCCAACGGGCGTGAGTGGAACAGTCATAGATGTGCAAGTACTGACGCGAGAGGACGTTGACAAGGATGAACGTGCCTTGGCGATTGAGGCTGACGAAATCGAATCGTATCGCAGAGACCTGGATGATGAATATCGTATCGTTCAAATTGCAACGCGCGAACGCATAGAAAAATCCATAGTAGGTAAACAAGTCACTCGTGCAGCTGGCAAGAAATCAGGGTACCGTATCACGCAGAGTTATCTTGATACGTTGGACCAAAACAAGATGTTCGGTATTCGCATGAAAAATGACGTACTGAATCGCGAAATAGACCAAGTAGCTAAAGCATTAGGAGCGTTAAAGAAAAAACACGAAGAAGCCTTTCAAAGTAAACGGCAGAAGCTAGAGGCTGGTGACGCCTTAACTCATGGCGTACTCAAAGATATCAAAGTCTATCTGGCGGCCAAACGACGCATTCAGCCAGGTGACAAGATGGCTGGTCGGCACGGCAACAAGGGGGTCATTTCGGTCATCATGCCGGTAGAAGATATGCCTTTTGATGAATTTGGCGTGCCCGTGGATATTGTGTTGAATCCACTTGGTGTTCCTTCACGAATGAACGTGGGCCAAGTACTTGAAACCCATCTCGGGTGGGCTGCTAAGGGTATCGGTGAGAAAATTGGTGAACTTTTAGATCGAGCTGCGACCATAAATCAATTACGAAGCTATCTTGAAAATGTTTACAAAGTTTCGAATACTCGAGAAACACCTATCAAGTCCTTGAAAGACAAGGAGGTCATCGAGCTTGCGGGGAATCTTCGTAACGGTATACCTGTGGCTACACCGGTGTTCGATGGTGCTAAGGAAGAAGATATCCACCAGATGCTTAAAATGGCCAACCTACCCGTGAGTGGTCAGGCCACGCTTTACGACGGACGTACTGGGACCTCTTTCGATCGGCCAGTCACAGTTGGTTACATGTACATGCTGAAACTCAACCACTTAGTGGATGACAAGATGCACGCACGGTCTACCGGCTCGTACAGCTTGGTGACACAACAGCCGCTGCGTGGTAAGGCGCAGTTTGGGGGACAACGCTTTGGCGAGATGGAAGTTTGGGCGTTGGAAGCGTATGGTGCAGCGTATACGTTGCAAGAAATGTTGACCGTGAAATCCGATGACGTTCCTGGTCGCGCCAAAATATACAAGAATATTGTCAATGGTGATTACACTATGGATGCCGGCATACCGGAATCTTTCAACGTGCTCCAGAAGGAAATTCAATCCTTGGGCATATCCATTAATTTGATCACCCACTGATAAAGGAAAGAATTCGAATGAGAGATTTACCTGCGCTTTTGCGGCGAGAGAATCCAGACGAAGAATTCGATGCCATCCGCATTGGACTTGCATCACCTGAAGAGATTCGATCTTGGTCTCATGGCGAAGTTAAAAAGCCAGAGACTATCAACTATCGAACTCTTAAGCCTGAACGCGATGGGCTTTTTTGTGCGCGTATTTTTGGGCCGACTCGTGATTATGAGTGTATCTGTGGCAAGTACAGGCGTTTGAAACATCGGGGTGTAAAGTGCGAGAAATGTGGTGTGGAGGTTACCGTATCTAAGGTTCGTCGGGAGCGCATGGGTCATATCGACTTAGCTTGTCCAGTTGCACATATCTGGTTCTTGAAATCTTTGCCTTCACGTATTGGGCTGCTGTTGGACATGATGCTGCGCGAACTGGAACGCGTGTTGTACTTTGATGCGTATGTCGTGACGGAACCTGGATCTACCGATTTGTCCGTAGGGCAGATTTTGGATGAAATGGAATACACCGAAAAGTGTGCTGAATTTCCTGAAGAATTTGTGGCGACAATGGGTGCGGAGGCGATTCTTGATTTGTTGGGACAGATTAATCTCGAAGAGCAAGCGCAGTCGATTCGCGCGCAGATTCCTGAAATAAACTCGGAAACGAGGGTCAAAAAGCTTACTAAACGGTTGAAATTGTTAGAAGCGTTCATTACCTCAGGCAACAACCCACAATGGATGATTCTTCGCGCATTGCCGGTGTTGCCGCCAGAACTTAGGCCGTTGGTTCCACTGGAAGGCGGGCGGTTTGCCGCGTCAGATCTCAACGATTTGTATCGAAGGGTGATTAATCGCAACAACAGGTTAAATCGTCTGCTTGAGCTCAAGGCTCCAGACATCATCGTTCGAAATGAAAAGCGAATGTTGCAGGAGGCGGTGGATGCGTTGTTAGACAACGGTCGCCGGGGTCGTACGGTAACTGGACAGTCAAAGCGCCCACTTAAATCTCTCGCTGACATGATTAAAGGTAAGCAGGGCAGATTTCGTCAGAACTTGCTAGGTAAACGTGTGGACTATTCCGGTCGTTCCGTCATCGTTGTGGGACCGACGCTCAAATTGCATCAGTGTGGTCTGCCTAAAAAACTGGCCTTGGAACTTTTTAGGCCGTTCGTCTTTGGCAAATTAGAATTGCATGGATACGCGGCGACCATCAAGATAGCTAAGAAGATGGTGGAGAGCGAAGAGCCGGTAGTTTGGGATATATTGGCGGACGTCATACGTGAACACCCCGTACTTCTCAATCGCGCCCCGACGTTACACCGGCTCGGAATACAGGCCTTTGAACCGGTCCTCATTGAAGGCAAGGCAATTCAGTTGCACCCACTGGTCTGTGTAGCTTACAACGCTGATTTCGACGGCGATCAGATGGCCGTACACATACCATTGACGATTGAGGCTCACTTGGAATCCCGGGTGTTGATGATGTCCACGAACAACATTCTGTCACCGGCTAACGGAGAGCCCATTATCGTACCTAACCAAGATGTGGTTCTGGGTCTTTACTATTTGACGCGTGAGCGAATTAACGCCAAAGGAGAGGGCATGGTGTTCGCGGACCCCGAAGAGGCGAACCGTGCGCACTCAGAAGGTGTAGTCAACCTACATGCACGAGTCAAAGTACGAATCACCGAAACGGACATTTCTGGCGGCTTCAAGCAAGCACTCGTTGATACAACCATTGGACGTACATTGCTTTGCGAAATCCTTCCTCCTGCTATGAGTTTCTCGTGGGTCAATAAGACGCTTAACAAGGGAACCATTTCAGATCTTATTGACTATTGTTACCGACAGGTTGGTTTGAAAGATACGGTGGTCTTCGCGGACCAGCTCATGTACACGGGATTCAAATACTCGACACTGGCAGGTTGTTCCATTGGCGTTGAGGATTTCGTGATTCCGAAGGAGAAAGGGAGCATTGTGCGTCGTAGTAACGATGAAGTCCGAGTGATCGAGCAGCAAGCAGCTGAGGGATTAATCACTGCCACCGAGAAGCACAACAAAACTATCGATATTTGGACGCATGCTAGCGATGAGGTCGGCCGTTCCATGATGGACGGAATTTCACGCGAACGGGTAGTTAACAGAGATGGTGAAGAAGTCGATCAGGAGTCGTTCAATTCGGTTTTCATCTATGCCGATTCGGAGGCACGGGGTTCACCGACGCAGATACGGCAATTAGCTGGTATGCGCGGGTTGATGTCCAAACCGGATGGGTCAATTATCGAAACGCCGATTACTTCCAACTTCCGTGAGGGGCTGACCGTGAACGAGTATTTCATTTCAACGCACGGTGCTCGAAAAGGTTTAGCGGATACCGCGTTGAAAACAGCGAATGCTGGTTATCTTACGCGAAGGCTGGTTGATGTCGCGCAGGATTTGGTAATCACTGAGAAAGACTGCGGCACTGAGCAGGGTATGGAGATGACCGCCTTGATTCAGGGCGGCGACGTTGTTCAGCCGCTTGCATCTAGAGTACTCGGCCGTGTGCTTGCGCGACCGGTAAAGGGCACGCGGGGGAAAGTTCTCATTGCGGCGGGCACGATGCTTGATGAGGAGGTCGTTCCAATGTTCGAACAACTGGGAATTGATGAAGTTAAAGTTCGGTCTCCTATAACGTGCGAGACTAAGTTTGGACTCTGCTCGGCTTGCTATGGCCGCGATCTGGCGCGTGGACATCGCGTCAACGCTGGGGAAGCCGTGGGGGTAATTGCGGCGCAGTCGATTGGAGAACCCGGAACGCAGCTCACGTTGCGAACGTTTCACATGGGAGGTGCGGCTTCGCGTGGCTTAGCTGAAGATAGCATTCAAGTCAAGAACGATGGTACGGTTCGATTGCATATTGCCAATATGGTGAAACGTCGGGCGGGCGATCTAGTATCGTTGTCACGTTCCGGTGAGATAGCCGTTTTGAATGAAACTGGGCGCGAACGGGAGCGCTATTCGGTTCCATATGGTGCCGTTCTGTTTGTTAAAGACAACGCCGAGGTGGCGGCGGGTCAGGTAATTGCGCAATGGGACCCGCATTCGCACCCCATCATTGCAGACGACGCAGGACGCGTCGAATTTGATAACGCTTTGGAAAGCGTAACGGTGATGGAACAGGTTGACGAATTAACTGGCCTGACGCAGATGACCGTGCTGTATGAAGAAGATCGCCCCGATGCTGGCAAAGGACTGACGCCAATGGTCTATCTAATCGACAAGAGTGGTGAACGGATACGTCAGGAAAATTCCGAGGAACCGAAGGGCTATCAGTTGCCGCCGGGTGCTCGGGTTGAAGTTGATTCGAAACAGAAAATAAGTGTCGGCGACGTCATCGCGCGTGTTGACCAAGAGGGATTCCAAAAAACTCGCGATATTGTCGGAGGTTTACCGCGAGTAGTTGAACTGTTCGAAGCTCGTTCGGGGAAGGACGCGGCCATTTTGGCGGATACGAGTGGGACGGTCGGATTTGGCAAGGAGACCGCGACGCGACGACGACTGCAAATTCATACGGACAAAGGCGAGATTGCTGAAACTTTGATATCCAAGAAGAGGCCGGTATCTATCTATGCGGGCGAAAGTATCGAACGCGGTGACGTGGTCTCGGACGGGCCTCTGAATCCTCATGACATCCTTAGGCTTAAAGGTGAAAAAGAAGTCGCAGTGTACATTATTGACGGTATCCAGCAGGTTTACCGGCTGCAAGGGGTGAAGATTAATGATAAGCATATTGAGGTAATCATCCGGCAGATGATCCGCAAGGCGGAAATAACTGACCCGGGTGAATCTCACTTCGTTCGCGGTGAGCAAGTTGAATATTCGGCAGTCGTAGAAGAAAACGAGCGGATGGCCAAAGAAGGCAAAGATCTTGTGCAATTCGAGCGCAAGCTGCTTGGTATCACGCGCGGATCGCTGGCGACGGAATCTTTCATATCGGCGGCATCTTTTCAGGAAACAACTCGTGTACTCACGGAGGCGGCGGTAACCGGAAGGCAAGACGATCTTCGAGGACTGAAAGAAAACGTTATCGTTGGCCGTTTGATTCCAGCAGGTACGGGTCTCGCGTATCACCGCGAACGTAGTCTGCGCCGGCAGGAAGAAGTGATCTCACGCACGGCTATCGAGAAAGGACAATCGTTCGAGGATGTGGAAAAATTACTGGAGGCTGAGTTTTCTCGTATCTGATCGGATGTTGAAAATCGGCTGTTGCATACGTAGAATTACGCACCCGCCATGGCGGGTGCACGATCTTTGGGAATCCAAATTTATCAGACAAGCTAAGGAGCATTGGTTTGGCGACCGTGAGTCAGCTAGTTAGAAAACCTCGCAAACGTCGGTTGGTTAAAAGTAAAGTCCCGGCACTGCAAGCTTGTCCGCAGAAACGCGGCGTATGCACGCGCGTTTATACGACGACACCGAAAAAGCCGAACTCGGCTTTGCGGAAAGTCTGTCGCGTGCGGTTGGTCAACGGATTTGAAGTCAACTCCTATATTGGGGGTGAACAGCACAATCTACAAGAACACTCCATCGTACTGATTCGTGGTGGTAGAGTCAAAGATCTTCCGGGTGTACGGTATCACACCATACGGGGAACACGGGATTTGTCAGGCGTTGAGGACCGTCGGCAGGGGCGGTCCAAATACGGGACGAAGCGCGCGTAAAAAATCTGGGAACTTTTTTGGGTAAAAAGTGGTGTCCTCCGTGGGTGGTGGATTAAACTGAAGTAAAGAGATATATAATTTATGTCGCGTCGAAGAGTCATCGCTAAACGGGAAAGCCTTCCTGATCCGAAGTATCAAAATCAAACGGTGGCGAAATTTATCAACCACGTCATGGTCAATGGTAAGAAATCGGTGGCCGAGCATATTGTTTATGGCGCACTCACGCGGATACAAGGTCGGACGCGTAACGATCCTATTGACGTGTTTGAAAAAGCACTGGCAGAAGTGGCACCGACCGTTGAAGTGAAATCCCGCAGAGTCGGCGGTGCTACGTACCAGATTCCGGTGGAAGTACGGCCTTCACGACGTTCAGCTCTTGCGATGCGTTGGCTAGTGGATAGTGCCCGAACTCGAGGCGAAAAATCGATGGCCGCACGTCTGGCGGGCGAACTGCTTGATGCCTCAGAAGGTCGCGGCAAGGCGGTGGCCAAACGTACCGATACCCATCGCATGGCTGAGGCTAACCGGGCCTTTGCTCATTACCGATACTGAGTTTCGGTAGCGTGAAGGTGTAGAAACGAACGCATCTTCCGCGGTTTTTTAACACGCACGAACAATACGGAGCTGGATATGCCCCGGACAACGGCTATTGAGCATTATCGCAACATTGGAATTATCGCGCATGTCGATGCCGGGAAAACTACGACTACGGAGAGGGTACTTTTCTACGCGGGTATTTCGTACAAAATCGGCGAGGTTCATGACGGTGCGGCGGTGATGGACTGGATGGAGCAGGAGCAGGAGCGCGGGATCACAATAACGTCGGCCACAACAACCTGCTTTTGGAAAGGGATGCGTCAGCAGCATCCGGGACATCGAATCAACATTATCGATACGCCGGGACACGTGGATTTTACCATTGAAGTGGAGAGAAGCCTGCGAGTACTTGATGGAGCGGTCGTTCTCTTTTGTGGTACGGCAGGTGTTGAACCGCAATCTGAAACTGTGTGGCGCCAAGCCGACCGCTACGGTGTGCCACGTTTGGTATTCATTAATAAACTTGATCGTACCGGTGCTAATTTTCTTCGTGTTGTTGAACAAATTCGCGAGTGTCTAGGGGCGAATCCAGTTCCATTACAGCTTCAGATTGGCAATGAGGAGGCATTTCGGGGTGTTGTAGATCTGATAAGGATGAAAGCTATCTATTGGAATAATCAAGATCAAGGCCTCACGTTCCGATACGAGTCGATTCCTGACGAGGTGCGAGCTGATGCAGAGAAGTGGCGAGAACACTTGATGGAAGCAGCCGCGGAAGCTAATGACGATCTGATGCACGAGTACCTTGAGCAAGGCGAGTTGAGCGAAGCGCAGATTCGTGATGGTTTACGTTCTCGGACGCTCTCAAATGAGATTGTGCCGGCGTTGTGTGGAAGTGCGCTCAAGAACAAAGGAGTACAGCCGGTGCTCGATGCGGTTATCGAATATTTGCCTGCCCCAACTGAGGTTCGTTCAATTGAGGGAGTGCTGGATGACAAAGAAACCGTGGTTCAACGAGAAGCGAGCGACGACGTCCCCTTCGCTGCACTGGCGTTTAAGATAGCGATGGACCCCTACGTTGGAACGCTAACTTTCTTCCGTGTGTACTCAGGCGTGCTTGGTTCAGGAGACAGGGTGTACAACGCGGTAAGTCGGCGACGCGGACGGGTTGGTCGAATGGTGCAGATGCATGCCAATGCTCGCAACGAAATTAACGAAGTACGCGCAGGCGATATTGCCGCCGCGATTGGATTGAAACACGTTATGACGGGAGACACCTTATGCGACGAAGAGCATGTGATAACTCTGGAACGCATGGAGTTTCCAAAGCCAGTAATTCATGTTGCGGTGGAGCCAAAATCCGCGGCGGACCAAGAAAAAATGTCGGACGCGCTTAGCAAACTTGCACGGGAAGACCCTTCGTTTCGCGTGTCGGCGGACAAGGAATCTGGACAAACGATCATCGCTGGGATGGGGGAACTTCATTTGGACATTCTCGTTGATCGTATGCGGCGGGAGTTCAACGTCGAAGCAAATATTGGGAAACCACAAGTTGCGTACCGAGAAACGATTCGAGCGAAGGTTAAAGCGGAGGGACGGTATGTACGACAGTCAGGTGGCCGCGGCCAGTATGGACACGTTGTAATTGAGGTTGAACCCCTTGATGACGATGAACTCACGTATCAATTCGTGGATAAGATCGTTGGTGGGTCCATTCCGGCCCCATTCATCCCCGCCGTTAACAAGGGGATTCAGGCACAGTTAGAGAATGGTGTATTGGCTGGATATCCGTTGATCAACGTCAAAGTCACGCTGGTTGATGGTTCCTATCATGAAGTGGATTCGAGTGAGATTGCATTCAAGATTGCCGGGTCGACGGCAATGCGCGAAGCGGCACTGAAGGCTAGGCCAGTTCTACTTGAACCGATAATGAGAGTTGAGGTGGTAACTCCAGAGCAGTACATGGGGGACGTTGTTGGAGATATTAATCGTCGCCGCGGGATGATTGTCAGCTTGGATGAGAATCCGTCCGGCAAGATCATACGCGCGGCAGTCCCCCTTGGTGAAATGTTCGGCTATGCAACGGACCTGCGATCTAGTACACAAGGTCGCGCAACGTACACGATGGAGTTTTTGCGTTATGAAGAAGTGCCGGATGGCATAGCTGAAGTTGTTAAGGCCCGTAGCTAGTGCCGTCATTTATTGGTGAGTGTCCGTATCCAACTGTATCGATTTCGTTTAGGAGAGGTAGGGTTGCGGAGAGGTGGCTGAAGGAGCGACTTGTGGTGTGAACGGAGTCGGAAGAGGTAGTGTGTGATGAGTGAAAGGTATTATGGGGACACCTCTATTTATTGTCTTTTTGACGAATCGTGTTCGATATAAGTGTATGATGTTTAACGTTGTAAGAATTGTTTGCTTTGAATAAATAGGTGTGACCATAAGTGTATTGTGGATGGCGTTGGCGGTATGCTGCCTGATGGTGGTTGCCGAGGGTAGCGAATCCCTGCAGGGGTGTGTTGAGTCGGCACCGGAGGCACACTGGAGCAGCCGGGAGATTACAGTGTCGGTCAGATTTTCTGGCGTGGTCGAAGAAATTCCGGAAGGAAGCTATGGGCTGACAGCGGCCAAGCTGAAAAAGGCTGTCCGGGATGAGCAGGACGCTCATGTGTGGCGTTTGCATCTCTTACCGTCGTGGTCGGCGGATACGGTCATGTGGATATTCCCGGGCCAGTCGTGTACGAAAAGGATGATTTGCGACGATCTGAAACATCCGCTTGGCAATCATCTAATCATTCGACTGCCGTCGAGACCAGGTCCGTACCGGTTTGTATCGCCGATGTGTAACTTGGATGGGGTGGAAGATGAGGACGGCTAAGGGAGCGACTGATTTCGAGGGCGGTATCGGAACGAGTAGCGGGGACGTGAAGCAGTCGGAAGAGGTCGACGATGCGCTGGAGGAAGCGGGAGTGCGGGGGATCACCGATAGCGACACCGACCGCGCGACGACGGACGCATGTGGACTGTCTCCGATGTCGCAGACGAGGGGGGCATGTGCTGCTGGCGCGTCAGATTGGTGGGGTACCGAGGATGGTGGTGTATCTGAACAGGGTAGCTATGCTGGAGCAGGATGGGGGTGGTCGGAACACGCCCTTTTTTGTGAGAAGGATACCGTTCGCAGTTTCATTTCCGCACCACGGACGTCACGGGTGCGGTGGAGCGGTCGGAGGGTCAGGAGATGGTGATCCGGGAGACAAGTGCGAAACCTAAAGAAGGTTACGCTGATCAGCCCGATTGCAATGGACGAGGGCTGCGGTTTGCAAATCCGCGAAGGTGGCCAAACCGTTCGGTACCGGCGTCATCACCAAGGTCTTGGAATAGACGGTTTATCGAGATAAGTCATGAAAATGTCTTATTTTTGTTTACACAGAGACGATGCGAATGTAGAATCTGCGTCCTTTTCGCTGACGGGAGTGACCGGTATCTTCCCGCGCGATGTAACAGCATTCCAGGATAACGAAAGAAGTGGCAGGGAAAGAGCGGATACGTATACGCCTGAAGGCGTTTGACCACCGTTTGCTTGATGTCTCAACGGAGGAGATTGTTGAGACCGCGAAGCGATCGGGCGCACAAGTGAAGGGGCCAATTCCGTTGCCCACTAAGAAGGAACGGATAACCGTGTTAATTTCACCGCATGTCGACAAGGACGCTCGGGATCAATATGAGATTCGAACCCACAAGCGACTACTTGATATTGTTGATCCTACCGAGAAAACAATGGATGCCTTGATGAAGCTGGATTTAGCAGCGGGGGTGGAGGCACAGATCAGACTGATGTGATTGATATGTGCGCTACGAACAGCTGCCTCTTTGCTGATAGAGTAGCAGCTATGGTGCGCACCGTTTGATCGTCCGATTAATTAAGCATCGGGCACAGTCGGGAGATTGGCGAGCATGGCCTATCTGCAACGAAAGGGTCTGTTGTGTAAATAAATCATTCTAGACGAATTATGACTATTGGACTTATTGGCACCAAAAGCGGTATGACTCGCGTTTTCAATGAAAACGGGTTGGCGATTCCGGTTACCGTAATTGAGGTGCTAGCGAATCGTGTTACTCAGGTGAAGAGTACGGGGAGTGATCGCTACGATGCGTTACAAGTTACAACGGGTATCGCGAGTAGGAGTCGTATTAACAAAGCATTGGAAGGGCACTATCGAAAATCTGAAACGGATCCCGGTCGGGGGCTTTGGGAATTGCGTGGAACAAAAAAGAAGAGTGGGGATTCGGTGGATTCATGTTCGTTAGGTGACGAACTTACGGTCGATCGATTTTTTGTTGGACAAATTGTTGATGTTTCAGGAACGAGCAAAGGCAAGGGGTTCGCCGGTGCAATCAAGCGTTGGCATTTTCGACGGCAGGACATGAGTCATGGTAATTCGAAGGCACATCGTGCGGCGGGTTCAATAGGACAATGTCAAACGCCGGGTAAAGTGTTCAAGGGCAAAAAAATGGCTGGTCGTTTGGGCAACGCCCGCGTGACGGTGCAAAATCTAACGGTCGTCGGCGTTGACGCGGAACGACATACTCTCATGGTTAAGGGAGCGGTTCCAGGTCCCAACGGCGGAGATGTGCTGGTGCGTCCATCAGTTAAAGCTGGCAAACAAACCCCGCCAGTTGCCCGGGGAGGAGACGAGTAAGCGACATGAGCGTTTCTTTGTTGACGGATTCAGGCACCGTGAAACTTGATGAAAGCCTATTCGCATGTGCGTTCAATGAATCTTTGGTGCACCAAATTGTAAACTCCCATCTTTCAATGGGACATACGGGTACGCGCGCGCAAAAGTCGCGTTCGGACGTTTCGGGTGGAGGTCGCAAGCCATATCGTCAGAAGAAAACGGGTCGCGCGCGCGCGGGTACGATCCGAAGCCCCATTTGGCGAGGTGGTGGTGTGACTTTCGCGGCGAAGCCGCATGTATCCAACCCTAAAATCAATCGGAAAATGTACCGAGGTGCGTTACGGTGTATTTTTTCCGAATTGATACGCCAAGATCGACTGGCCATCGTCTCCCAATTTCTTCTAGAAACGCATAAAACCAAATCTCTCCTCTCGAAGATTCGGTCTCTGAATCTTAACGAAGACATCCTGATTGTCGTTAGCAAACCCGATCAAAATCTTTTTTTAGCTGCTCGTAATTTGATGACCGTGGAAGTGATAACTCCCGAATCAATCGGCCCTATCAATCTCCTTTCGCACGAAAACGTGTTAATGACGGAAGCAGCAGTAAAAAGCGTTGAGGGAGTATTGGCGTGAGAGCGGAGCGGTTGTATCGTGTCTTACTGGAGCCGCACGTCACGGAAAAATTGACGCTTATTGGCGATGATGCCAATCAATATGGGTTCAAAGTAGCGAGAGATGCGACGAAGACTGAGGTCAAGCATGCAGTAGAAAAGATTTTCGGCGTTTCAGTACTTAAGGTGACGACTATTAACGTTAAGGGAAAGGTTAAGGTGCGTCGCATGTTCAAAAGGGTAGCTCGTAGCAAAAGTTGGAAAAAAGCGTATGTACGCCTAGCCGAAGGTCAGAGCATTGACTTTACGCGGGAGATCGAATGATGGCACTGGTCGCAGCGAAACCTACGTCACCCGGTCGACGATTTGTCGTAAAAGTTCAGAGCCCCGAGTTATACAAGGGTACGCCATACAAGCCGCTATTGGAGCCCCTGCACAAAACTGGTGGGCGAAATTCCAACGGGCGAATCACGACGCGTCACCGAGGTGGAGGGCATAAACATTTGTATCGTCGCATTGACTTCCGGCGAACCAAGGATGGAATTCCCGCCATCGTTGAACGTCTGGAATATGACCCTAATCGAACGGCGCATATTGCGCTACTTAGGTATGCGGATGGAGAGCGTCGGTACATCATCGCACCGCGTGATTTGGCGGTAGGCGACGAACTTCGTTCGGGACCAACGGCTCCGATTCGACCAGGTAACGCGATGCCTATACGAAGCATTCCGATCGGTAGTTCAATCCATTGTGTCGAAATAAAGCTTGGGAAAGGGGCTCAGTTTGCCCGCAGTGCGGGTACCTCGATGCAATTGGTTGCGAGAGAAGGACGGTATGCGACGGTTCGTATGCGCTCTGGGGAGACTCGTCGTGTCTTAGCTGAATGTCGCGCGGTGATCGGTGAAGTTGGAAACGTTGAGCATTCTTTGCGATCGCTCGGAAAAGCTGGTGCGAAACGATGGCGAGGTGTACGCCCGACCGTCCGTGGAGTCGCTATGAATCCTGTCGATCATCCACATGGCGGAGGTGAAGGAAGAACGTCTGGTGGACGGCATCCAGTATCTCCTAAAGGTGTGCCGACGAAAGGATACAAGACGCGGCGGAATAAACGGACAAACCAATACATTATACGAACGCGAGGACGCAAGTAATACGTATGCCACGGTCAATACGCAAGGGGCCTTTTGTCGACGTTCATTTGATGAAAAAAGTTGAGAAAGCTATAAGGACCAAAAACAAGCATCCAATCACGACGTGGTCGCGTCGTTCGATGATCGTGCCCGAGATGGTTGGTTTAACGATTGCTGTACACAATGGACGCCAGCATCTTCCGCTCTTTATTACCGAGGATCTTGTGGGCCACAAGCTTGGCGAATTTGCACCGACGCGTACGTATCGCGGACATGCTGCGGACCGAAAGGCAAAGACGTAAATGATCGTTGAAGCAACATCAAAGCGAGTACGTATCTCACCGCGTAAAGCGCGTCTGATTGTTGATCAGATTAGGGGTAAGGATGTGATCGCAGCGTCGGAAATTCTTCGTTATTGTGTTCATAAAGGGGGCAAGCTAGTTGCCAAGGTTCTCGATTCAGCTATTTCCAATGCTGAGAACAACGAAAATGCCTTTATGGATGATTTGGTGGTCAAGGAAGCGTATGTAAATGAAGCGTTAACGATTAAGCGCGTTCGCACGCGGGCAAGGGGTCAGATGGATCGTGTTCGAAAGCGAGCGTGCCATATCACGGTGGCAGTTAGCGACGAGTAGGCAAGAAGGTATATCAAATATGGGTCAGAAAGTTAATCCGAACGGTTTCCGTCTAGGCATTGTGCGCGAGCATAACTCAGTCTGGTTCGCGGAGAAGTATCAGTATGCGGAATACCTGTTAAATGATTTGGAAGTTCGTGAGTATCTACTGGCCCGACTCTCTCGTGCGTCCGTGAGCAAAATTCGAATTGAACGCAGGAGGATGCAAAGCCCGCAGGTGACAATACACACAGCTCGGCCAGGAATGGTGATTGGTACTAAAGGCGAGGAAGTTGAAAAGCTGCGACGTGACCTTACTCGTATGATGGGAGGGCCGGTGCAAGTCAATGTAGAGGAGATTCGAAAGCCAGAAATTGATGCTTTTTTGGTTGCGCAGAATGTAGCTCAGCAGCTTGAACGGCGTGTGCAATTTCGCAGGGCCGTTCGGCGGGTGGTACAGAACGCGATGCGTCTTGGTGCGCAAGGTATCAAGGTACGTGTAGCAGGAAGACTTGGCGGTGTAGAAATTGCACGTGCGGAGTCGTACGCGGAGGGGCGCGTTCCTTTGCATACGTTGCGAGCTGATATCGATTATGCGGTGACGGAAGCTAAGACGACCTATGGAGTTTTGGGTGTAAAGGTCTGGATATTCAAGGGTGAAGTAATTGGTGCTGAGGACGAGACTCATCCGAATCCTACTTATTGAATCTAGTACTGCTTAAGAACGACTAATGTTACAACCGGCGCGAACTAAGTTTCGTAAACAACAAAAGGGGCGGAATCGTGGATTAGCCTCGCGAGGTAATCGCGTGTGTTTCGGGGAATTCGGACTTAAAGCTATCGGGCACGGGCGAATGACGTCTCGTCAGATCGAAGCCGCCAGACGTGTGATGACGCGACATATGAAACGCGGTGGGAAAGTTTGGGTTCGAGTATTCCCAGACAAACCAATCACCAAGAAACCCTTGGAGGTCCGTCAAGGTAAAGGTAAAGGATCGGTGGAGTATTGGGTCGCTCAGATCCAACCTGGACGGGTTCTATACGAGATGGATGGGGTGACCGAGCAGGTCGCCGGGGAGGCACTGACCCTGGCGTCTTCGAAGTTGCCATTTCCTACAACTATCGTGCGGCGGTCGGTGATGTGATGGAGGTTTCAGACTTGCTAAAAATGACTGATGAAGAGTTAGGCGAGGAATTGGAAAAGATGTACCGGGAGGGATTCAATCTTCGCATGCAAATTGCCAGCGACCAGCTGCAACAGACGCATTTGCTAGCGCAGAATCGTCGCGGTATAGCTCGCGCGAAGACAATATTAAGGAAACGTAGTAGTGAGTAAAAGTAAGGAGACGACTCCGCGTATGGTGACTGGCGTAGTTATATCTTCAAGTGCTGATAAGACAATAACTGTGCGAGTCGACAGGCGTGTGAAGCATCCACTATACGGAAAATTTATTGGTCGTTCATCGAAGCTGTGTGCTCATGACGAGAACAACGAATGTTCGGTAGGGGACGTGGTTTCAATCACCGAGTGTCGTCCCCTGTCCAAGACTAAGAGCTGGCGGCTAGGTGCCGTGGTAGAGCGGTCAGGCGGGGTATAGTAGACCATGATTCAAGCGGAAACGATGCTGGATATTGCAGACAATAGCGGTGCGAGGAAAGTGCAGTGCATTAAGGTATTGGGCGGATCGCGTCGCAGGTACGCAGGTGTTGGAGATGTCGTAAAAGTGACTGTAAAAGAAGCGATTCCGAGGGGACGGGTACGTAAAGGACAGGTTATGAATGCAGTCATTGTTCGCACTCGCAAAGGCGTACGTCGACAAGACGGATCGTTAATCAGATTTGACCACAATGCGGCGGTGTTATTGACGGCAACCTTAGAACCGGTAGGTACTCGCATATTTGGTCCGGTTACAAGGGAACTGAGATCAACGAAATTCATGCGTATTGCATCGCTAGCGCCTGAGGTCTTGTAACGCTTATGCAGCGTCTTAAGAAAAACGACGAAGTGCAAGTACTCGCTGGTCGCAACAAAAACCGGCGAGGATCTATTGTGGAGGTTATTGACAACGAACGGGTTTTGGTGTCTGGGGCTAATCTTGTGTACAAGCACAAAAAACTGTCGCGCCCGGGTGAGGAATCAGGCATTCTCAGTCGAGAAGCTCCGCTTCACGCTTCCAACGTGGCTATATTCAACGAGGAGCTGGGCAAGCCGGACCGCGTAGGTTTTCGTATTGAGGATGGTAAGAAGGTTCGTTATTTCAAGTCAACGGGCCAAACTGTTCCAGAAACTTAGCGTATGAACACTTTACAAAAAAAGTATGAGGAAGACATTCGTCCGTTCCTAATGAAAGAGTTTAGTTACCAGTCGACGATGGCCGTGCCGCGTCTGGCTAAAGTGACCCTCAACATGGGCTTAGGTGACTGTAGAAGCGACAGACGGGTATTGGATTTCAACAAAATGAAACAGCCTATTTCTGAATTGGCACTGATTGCCGGGCAAAAGCCTCTAGTTACCACTGCGCGGAAGTCAATCGCCGCGTTTGCGATTCGCAATGCTGGTGAAGCGGTAGGATGCAAGGTGACATTGCGGAGGGAACGAATGTATGAATTCATTGAGCGGTTGATTAGCATTGCGATTCCACGCATGAGAGATTTTCGGGGATTGAACCCACGGTCTTTTGATGGACGCGGGAATTTCTCAATGGGAATAGTTGAGCAAATTATTTTTCCCGAAATTGACTACGACAAGATCGATAAAATTCGCGGGCTTGACGTCACCATCACCACGACGTCGAAGACTGACGAAGAAGGTTTGGCATTGCTTCGAGCATTTTCATTTCCTTTCCGAAATTAGAACATGGCAAAGATATCCGTATTAGAACGAGACAAAAAGCGTCGCAAAATGGTAGCTAAGTACGCAGCGAAGCGAAGCGAGCTCAAAGCCATCATTAACGATCGCAGTGCTGACTATGAGCAGCGTTACCAAGCACAGCTTGCGCTTCAGAAGTTGCCTCGTAACGCAAGTCCCGTTCGGTTGCAACGCAGGTGCAGAATTACCGGGAGGCCTCGGGGTGTTTATCGCAAATTTGGACTGGGACGCAACAAACTACGTGAAATGGCGATGCGTGGCGATGCACCCGGTCTGGTAAAGGCAAGCTGGTGATTAGAATATGACAATGCACGATCCGATAGCTGACCTGCTGACGCGCATCCGGAATGCGCAGATGGCACATTTGAATCAGGTGTCCATGCCGAGTTCCAAGTTGAAGTCGGCTATATGCAAAGTGCTTGAAGCGGAAGGATATATAAACAGACATTCGGTTACAAAAGGTGTTAAACCGGTCCTTATGGTAGACCTCAAGTATCACAAAGGACACCCCGTCATCGAATTGATTGATCGGGTGAGCCGCCCGGGATTACGAATTTATCGCGATACCGAAGGTTTACCTAGGGTACGTGGCGGACTAGGGATTGCGATTATTAGTACAAACAAGGGCTTAATGACTGATCGGCGAGCGCGTCGAGAACAACTGGGCGGCGAAGTCTTGTGTACGGTTTTTTAAGATCAATATGTCACGTATAGCTAATAATCCAGTACCGGTGCCCGATGGAGTTGAAGTCACTTTGTCGGATCGGGAGATACGCGTTAATGGTAAGCATGGTGAATTGGTACTTCTGCTGTCTCCGGGCATTGCCGTACTACGTGACGAAGGTGTGCTGAAAGTTTCTACCGATTCGAAGCAGCGGAGTCAGCGCGCGATGTCGGGCACTGTAAGAACATTGATTAGTAACATGGTCATGGGCGTTACGGAACGTTGGACCAAGCGGCTTGGGCTTCAAGGAGTTGGCTACCGAGCACAGGCTCAAGGCCGCGTCCTAGTTCTCCAACTTGGATACTCGCATCCGATTCACTATCAGTTGCCAAAAGATATTGAGGCGAGTACGCCAGCGCAAAATCAGATAGTACTGGAAGGTATTGACCGCCAACGGGTGGGTCAGGTCGCAGCGGAAATTCGTTCGCTTCGCCCCCCGGAACCATATAAGGGTAAGGGTATTCGCTATGAGGGTGAATACGTTCGTCGCAAAGAAGGGAAGAAGAGTTAGTGTCATCTACAACTACAGCCAACAAGAAGATTTCTCGATTAAGACGGGCGCGGAAGTTGCGCATGAAAGTTCGAGAGCTAGGTACTGTTCGATTAGCGGTGCATCGTACTGCACGGCATATATATGCACAAATTATCTCAGCGGATTCGAGTCGCATATTGGCTCAAGCATCATCGTTTGATAAATCGTTACGATCGGAGGCTACCGGCAATATACGGACGGCGGCCAGCGTGGGCAACTTGGTAGCTGAGCGAGCGAAGGAAGTGGGCGTGGTGCGAGTTGCTTTTGATCGCTCCGGCTTTAAGTATCACGGACGAGTAAAAGCGTTGGCTGATGCGGCGCGGGCGCAAGGGTTGGAGTTCTAGTAATGGCCTACGCGGAAACGATTCAAGAAGAAGGAATAGTTGAAAAGCTGATTCAGTTTAACCGAGTCGCGAAAACGGTCAAGGGCGGACGGAGGGTGGCGTACACTGCGCTAGCTGTGGTCGGAGACGGTAACGGTAAAGTTGGTCTTGGAAGAGGTAAGGCGAGGGAATTGCCGATTGCTATACAGAAGGCTATGGGGCAAGCTCGACGAAACATGGTTGAGGTGGAGCTCAACGATACGACGTTATGGTACGCGGTAACTGAGAGCCATGGTGCGTCGAAGGTCTTCATGCGTCCGGCCTCCGAGGGAACGGGCGTTATTGCTGGCGCGACGATGCGCGCAGTTTTGGAAGCGGCTGGTGTACGAAATGTACTGGCGAAATGTTACGGATCGACGACGGCGGTTAACGTTGCTCGGGCAACTTTAGCAGCGTTAATTGGGATGAGGTCGCCGGAAGCAATATCCGAAAAGCGTGGTATCCCGATGGAACGGTTGATAACTTGAGATGATGGCAACGCGCAGATTACTGAAAATTCGTCTTGTAAAGAGTCTTCACGGGCGCAAAAAGAATCACTATGCATGCGTGCGCGGATTAGGTCTGCGTCGCATTGGGCAGGTAGTTGAAATGGAAGATACGCCGTCGGTGCGAGGCATGATTCGAACGGTAGACTACTTGGTACGTGTGGAAGAGGGCGTGACGTGAAACTGAACGAGTTATCTCCGTCATCTGGCAGTCGTAAAGTTAGGCGTCGAGTGGGGCGAGGTATTGCTGCTGGCCGTGGTAAGACATGTGGTCGGGGTCATAAGGGTCAACGTTCTCGCTCTGGTGGGAAGGTTCCCGCGAGCTTTGAGGGCGGACAAATGCCGATACAGCGTCGTATTCCCAAGTTCGGGTTTCGTTCACGCGTTAGTCTCTCCACGGGCGCAGTTCGCTTGTCGGAACTCGCGAAAGTTGATGGGGACGTGGTGGATTTAGCCGCACTGGTCAACGCTAACGTACTGTCGCGTAACACCAAGCGCGCACGGATTTTTCTATCTGGTGGTATAGACCGGCCCGTGACTGTGCGCGGATTGAAAGTTACTAAAGGTACTCGCGCCGCTATTGAAGCGGCGGGGGGAAAGGTCGAGGACTAGGCTTACCAATGGCGACAGCAGTTGCACCGGCGTTGGCGGGCGTCCAATCAGGCCTGACGGATCTGCGCAACCGTCTACTGTTCGTGCTTTTTGCACTACTTGTTTATCGTATCGGTACGCATATACCCGTCCCGGGTATCAATCCAGACCGGTTGCGTGATTTGTTTGAAGCGAATCAAGGCGGCATTCTGGATCTCTTCAACATGTTCTCGGGTGGAGCCCTTGAACGCATGAGCATACTGGCACTCGGTGTTATGCCTTACATCACGTCCAGTATCATCATGAATTTGATGACCATGATGTCACCAACGCTTAACCAGCTGCGCAAAGAAGGCGGTGCCGGTCGGCGAAAGATTACTAAATACACGCGTTATGGGACGTTATTGATCTCGTTGGTGCAGGGCACTGCATTGACGGGTACGCTGGTTGCCCAAGGTCTGCCATTCGTGACCAGTATCGGTTTCTATGTGATTTCGATTACGACGCTAGTGACCGGTGCGCTGTTCATGATGTGGCTTGGGGAGCAGATTACCGAACGAGGCGTGGGCAACGGCATTTCGCTGCTCATTTTTTCAGGCATAGTCTCAGGATTTCCCTCGGCTGTGGGGAGCTCGTTCGAAGCGGCTCGGACGGGCGATCTAAACATCATCGTGCTGCTTGCCATTGCTCTTTTTGCCGTTGTCATCGTCGGTTTCGTAGTTTTTATTGAACGCGGTGAACGACGTATACAGACGGTGTACGCAAAACGGCAGCAAGGACGTCATATGACTCAAGCTCAGCGCGTTCCTCTACCACTGAAGGTAAACATGGCGGGCGTGATCCCGGCGATTTTTGCATCAAGTTTGTTGCTTGCACCGGCTTCCCTAGCGCAATGGTTTGGGCAGGCACCTGGGATGACTTGGTTGCAAGAGGTTGCCTTGGTCCTGAGTCCTGGACAGCCTTTGTATATCATCATGTTTGCGGCTGGGATTGTATTTTTCAGTTTCTTTTACACGGCGATCGTTTTTGAGCCAAAGGAAGTGGCCGATAATTTGAAACGACAGGGAGCGTATATTCCCGGGATTCGGCCGGGAGCGCAGACTGCGAAATATATTGACGACGTCATCACACGGCTGACGATGTTTGGTTCCTTGTACGTGACGTTAGTGTGTCTGCTACCGGAATTTATGATTGTTTTTTTCAACGTTACGTTTCAGCTAGGCGGAACGGCTCTGTTGATCGTTGTAGTGGTGTCGATAGACTTCATGTCACAAGTTCAAGCGCATCTTCAGTCTAGTCAATACGCCAAGATGATGGAGAAGTCGAACTTGAAGAATTATGGACGTCGACGTTAGCAACGGATTTTCGAGAGGATTACTGGATGAAAGTTAGGGCATCGGTGAAGAAGATGTGTCGCAATTGCAAAATTGTGAAACGTCGAGGGGTTCTTTACGTTATTTGTAGTAGTGACCCGAAGCACAAACAAAGACAAGGATAAGCATGGCGCGAATGAGAGGGATAAACATTCCTGACGGTAAGCATGCGTCTATTTCGTTGACGTACATTCATGGGATTGGCCGTGTTACGGCGCGTGCTATCTGCAGGGACGCGAAAGTAGATCCAGCTACTACGATTGGTGGTCTCTCGGAAGAGAAGCTCAATGCATTGCGTTCAGAAGTCGCGAAGTTAACCGTGGAAGGTGATTTGCGGCGAAAGCAATCTATGAACGTGAAGCGGTTGATGGACCTAGGATGTTATCGAGGAATAAGACACCGCCGCGGTTTACCCGTGCGCGGTCAGAATACGCAGACGAATGCTCGGACTAGGAAAGGGCGACGTTCGATGGTACGGAAGCGGTCATGACGGACCAGGATTTGGGAAAAGTCGTTGAGAAGCCGGGTGCCACAACGGATGTGGCAAAGGAAGGCGAAGCCCCCGCATTGCCTCCGGTAGACGAAGTGCAGGTTACTGGGCGCGGCGGCCGCCGCCGAGGTCGTCACTTGGTTAAGGTGAATGACGGTGTAGCGCATATACATGCGTCGTACAACAATACGATCATCACGATTACTGATCGTCAAGGCAATACGCTTGGTTGGTCCACCGCGGGAGGGGAAGGCTTTCGTGGTTCGCGCAAAAGCACCGCATTTGCGGCGCAGGTCGCTGCAGAAAGCGTTTGTAAAAATATGATGGAAAAATTCCAGCTCAGAAGTGTGGACGTGTTTATCAAGGGACCGGGTCCAGGTCGAGAATCGGCGGTGAAAGCCATGAACGCGGTGGGATTACGCGTGAACAGCATTTCAGACGTGACTCCGATTCCTCACAATGGTTGTCGTCCGCCTAAGCGGCGCCGTATTTGAGGATTTAATTATGGCTAGGTATTTGGGCCCGAAACTGAAGCTGTCAAGGCGTGAGGGAACGGATTTATTTCTTAAGAGTGGGATTCGTGACATCGATTCAAAATGCCGCTCATTGGACAAGATTCCGGGTGAGCACGGCGGTAAGCGGCGTGCGAGAACCTCGGATTATTCCATCCAGCTACGCGAAAAACAAAAGATGCGCCGATTGTACGGGGTGTTAGAACGACAGTTTCGTAACTATTATAGGAAGGCGGAACGGCAATCTGGCAACACCGGTATCAATCTCCTTCGAATGCTTGAATCTCGGCTTGACAACGTAGTGTATCGCGCAGGTTTCGGATCGACGCGTGCAGAGTCGAGGCAGTTGGTGTCGCACAAAGCTATCGAAGTGAATGGACTTTCAGTAAATATTCCATCCTACCAAGTGCGTCCGGGTGATGTTTTTATGGTTGCTGAGAAGAAACAAAATCAGTTACGGATTCGGGCGGCACTAGAGTTGGCGGCACAGCGAGCCCGGGTGGAATGGATTGATATTGACGGTGAGCAATTATCGGGCATTTATAAACGTCACCCGGACCGTGAGGAACTTCCTCCGGACATTCAAGAAAATCTGATCATTGAACTTTATTCAAAGTAAATAATTCGGCGAAAACGAACGGGGGATCTTTGCATGCCAGAGACGGCAATTGACCTACTTACTCCAAGAGAGCTAGACGTTGCAAATATCAGCGACACGCGAGCGCGTGTGATTTTAGAGCCGCTTGAACGCGGCTTTGGTCATACGCTAGGCAACACGTTGCGTCGAATTTTGTTGTCATCAATGCCCGGTGCGGCGATAACGGAGGTCCAGATTGACGGTGTGCTGCACGAATATTCCGCTATTGACGGAGTTCGCGAAGACGTCTTGAACGTCCTGCTTAATATGAAAGGCGTTGCAGTTCGTCTGAATAGAAACGATGAGGCAATGATCCATTTATCGGCTCGGGGTCCGACGACGGTTACGGCGGGTGACTTTCAGTTGACTCAGGATGTTGAGATCATAAATCCGGATCACGTGATCTGCACGATTAACGAGAAAGGTGCAATTCGTTTGCAAGCGAAAGTCACCAAGGGGCGTGGCTATCAGCCAGTTGAGCGTTCTCGAGAGGATAAGTCCGACTCCACTTCAATCGGGGTTCTGAGATTGGATGCTTCTTACAGTCCGATGCGGAACGTAGCGTATACGGTTGAAAATACAAGGATTGAGCAGCGTACCGACTTGGACAAGCTGATTCTAGACATAGAGTCCAATGGTACCATTGGTCCAGAAGAGGCGATTCGGCAGGCCGCAACTATTCTTCAACAGCAGCTCGCGGTATTTGTGGACGAGACGGCGATTGTAGAAGCTTCCGCGGGCAAGGGGATAGAGAAGATCAATCCCATATTGTTGCGTCCCATAGATGACTTAGAACTGACGGCGAGGTCGCTTAACTGTCTTAAAGCTGAGCAAATCGAAACGATTGGTGATTTGGTTCAATGCACTGAGACGCAATTGTTGAAAACGCCGAATCTCGGAAAAGTGTCGTTGGACGAAATCAAGGAAAAATTGGGCGTCCGGGAGCTGCAACTAGGGATGGAAATTCCTAATTGGCAATCTGATGCGCGTGGCGAACCTTCCTAGTACCCTAGCAACATGTAATTGAAACGAGAGAGAGGCAACGGCAATGCGGCATCGAAAGAGCGGGCGGCTTCTAAATCGCACAAGTGCACATCGCAAACTGATGTTTGCAAACATGGCGTCTTCTTTGATCAAACATGAGATTATCAAAACGACGACCGTTAAGGCAAAGGAGTTGCGCCGGGTTGCAGAGCCTTTGATTACACTCGCTCGAGAAGATACGGTTGCCAATCGGCGACTGGCATTTGCACGGCTTCGTAACCAAGCAGCGGTTGGAAAACTATTTTCGGAGTTGGGGCCGAGGTACGCCCAAAGACCCGGCGGCTATACCCGCATTCTTAAGATAGGATATCGTCATGGTGACGGAGCGCAGGTTGCTTATATAGAGCTTGTTGATCGGCCCGTGGATTGGAATGAGGACGGCCTCGAAGGTACTCACGATCAGAAGACGAATAGTTCTTGAACTGACCATTCCCTTTCGTTAGGCAGCCGTGTTGGCACGTGCGCTAACGCGTTCGTTCCGTCGAGTTGGCTTGTGTGTTTCTTTAGTTACGGGGGAGGTGTTCAGTAGCGCATCTTTTAGGTATCGACCAGTATGAGTTTGTGTTTCTGGCATCGCTGCTAATTGCGCTGGCGTACCTACGGCCACGACTTCCCCGCCTTTGGATCCACCTTCTGGGCCCAAGTCGATAACCCAATCCGCGGTTTTAATTACATCCAGGTTATGTTCGATCACTACTACGGTGTTTCCATGGTTTCGCAATCGTAGCAATACGTTGAGTAGATGTTGGATATCCTGAAAGTGAAGACCCGTGGTGGGTTCGTCAAGAATGTATAAAGTCTTACCAGTATCGCGTTTGGAGAGTTCACGAGATAATTTCACGCGTTGTGCTTCTCCTCCGGAAAGGGTAGTAGCACTTTGACCAAGCCGTATATAAGAAAGCCCCACGTCTGCGAGCGTTTTCAGCTTATTTTTCAAAACCGGTATCGCATCGAAGAAATCCAATGCTTCTTCAACCGTCATCTCTAGCACGTCGCGAATGTTCTTGTTACGATAGCGGATATCTAACGTTTCCCGGTTGTACCGTTGTCCTTTGCAGTCGTCGCAAGGCACGTAAATATCAGGTAGAAAATGCATTTCTACCTTGATGACGCCGTCGCCTTGGCACGCCTCACAGCGTCCTCCTTTAACGTTAAAACTGAATCGTCCAGGTTTATAACCTCGTGTACGCGCTTCTTGAGTTTGGGCGAACAATTCGCGAATGGGCGTAAATAATCCCGTGTAAGTCGCAGGGTTGGAGCGCGGCGTGCGGCCAATCGGGCTTTGATCAATGTCAACAACCTTGTCCAAATGCTCAAGACCATCAATACGTTTGTGCGGTTGTTCGTTACGCAATTGTGCCTTATTCAGTGCGGCTGCGGCACTAGGGTAGAGGGTCTGATTAATAAGAGTTGACTTTCCTGATCCCGATACGCCGGTAACGCACGTGAAAAGGCCAACGGGTACCTCAACGGTGACTTTTTTGAGATTGTTACCAGTTGCCGCGACGATCGTGATCGTTTTTTGTTTGTCAAAAGGCGTACGTTTTGCTGGAACGGGAATGACCTTCTGGCGCGTGAGGTACTGCCCCGTAAGTGATTTTTCCGATTGTGTAATCTGGCTTAGGGGACCACAAGCCACGATATGGCCACCATGCACGCCGGCACCCGGGCCAATATCCACAATATAGTCGGCGGTTCGAATAGCTTCCTCATCGTGTTCCACGACGATGACCGTATTCCCGATATCGCGGAGGTGGGTCAGGGTTCGCAACAGCCGGGCATTGTCGCGTTGATGGAGGCCAATAGATGGTTCGTCAAGAATATAGAGTACGCCGACTAGCCCGGCACCTATTTGGCTTGCGAGTCGAATTCTTTGCGCTTCTCCGCCCGATAGCGTTTCCGCGCTACGATCGAGGGTAAGGTAGTTTAGTCCGACATTAACGAGGAAATTGAGTCGGGCGCGGATTTCGTTGAGGATCTTGTCGGCGATCTTTGCTCTGTGGCCTTCAAGCGAAAGAGATTCAACCGTGTGTAGTGCAGCTTCGATGGAGAGTTTGGTAACGTCCGAGATCCGGTGTCCGTCAATAAAAACGTGTCTCGGTTCCTCGCGCAAGCGCGTGCCTTGGCATTCATCGCATGCCGAGTATGTAATATACCTATGGAGACGTTCTCGGACTAGATTGGATTCAGTATCGCGATACCTCCGCTGCATGTGGGGAATGATGCCTTGCCATCGAAACCATCTGCTAACTTGTCCATTAATGATTTTGGGGTTGTTTCGATGTTCTGCCTTCAATCCGTAGAGGATGATATTCTGGTGCTGTTTTTTGATCTTTCGGAACGGCGTTTCTATGTTGAAGCCGCAAATCTGTCCAAGCCTCTCCAAAAAACGGGTATAATATACATTTTGACGATCCCAACCTGGGATCGCACCTTCTGCGAGCGAGAGCCAAGGGTCGTAAACTACACGCTTCGGGTCGAATCGTTCTTTAACGCCTAAGCCATCACAACCAGTGCAAGCCCCTGCTGGGTTGTTAAATGAGAACATGCGCGGTTCAAGTTTGCTGATGCTGTAACCGCAGTGGCGACATGCGAATTTAGAAGAAAAGAGATCATTAATTTTTTCATCCTGCAGTCCTTTGATCGCTACGGTGCCATCCGACAATTGCAATGCAGTCTCCAACGACTCGGCCAGTCGTTGTTTTACGTCCTTGCGAACGATTAATCGATCAACTACTGCTTGTATAGTGTGTTTGCGGTTTTTATCCAGCTCGGGGGGATAGTCGAGGTCAAGAACTTCGCCATCGACTTCTGCACGAATAAAACCATTACGAGACAAATCAGTAAAGATATGTTTATGTTCTCCCTTACGGTCCACGACTATGGGCGCGAGTACCATGATGCGGCCGTTTTCGGGCAGTGACATGATTTGATCGACCATCTCGCTGACCGTTTGGGCGGCTAGCGGTACGTCGTGAGTGGGACATCGCGGTTCGCCAGTACGCGCGAATAGCAGCCTGAGATAGTCGTAAATTTCGGTAATAGTTCCGACAGTAGAACGCGGATTATGCGATGTTGCTTTCTGCTCGATAGAAATCGCGGGTGAAAGTCCCTCAATATGATCCACGTCAGGTTTTTCCATCATCGATAGAAATTGGCGAGCGTACGCAGAGAGGGATTCCACATACCTGCGCTGTCCTTCAGCATAAAGCGTGTCAAAGGCTAGTGATGATTTTCCGGAACCGGACAGACCGGTAAAGACGATGAGCTGATCGCGAGGCAAATCGAGATCGATATTTTTGAGGTTGTGAGTGCGGGCTCCACGAACCGAAATTACACTTGAGGTCTTCCCCATTTATAAAGGCCCATAATCTGCAAGACAAACTAGCTAAAGTAACTTGTCGAATATACAAACGCAAATGGAGATCAGAAGGAAATATATATCGGATTATGTTAGTGAACGGTACGTTCTGCGATGCCATCAGCTCCACGTCTACGGCGCGGCCTTCAGGAATAGTGCATGAGTGCGTCATGTGAGGACCACGCCATTTTTCTTTTTGGACAGTGGACGACGCTACGTTCCCCATCACACGCATTGTTTCATCTACGATCAGACCCGCCGAGACTGATGGTGGACGTTCGCGGATGTATGCTCATCGCCTCAGGAACGTTTTGTGGCTTAGGCGTTCAGAGGGATGTTCCGACGGTGGAGTCAAAGAGAAATGCGGTGCGGTGGTACACCATTGCCATGCCTTGCCACATTTGCCCGTCAGGTGAATGTTGCCAATTTGACGTCGTTGCACAAATGCTTGTTATTTGATGCACCGTTTCTATTTCCCACACGCTGAAAACATATATTAACCGTGGGATAAGGGGTAAAGTAAGGGGGGCTTTATATCTATGTATTTGTACAGGTTACGATGTCAATTATGGTACCAATCTTGGCAAGGTAAGTACCTGGAAAAGATACACATCTATAGTTTGCCACCAAAAATGAGAGCTTAAGGTCATTCTGGTGGTCGTCACAAAGGTAGCCTTAAGCTCTGTTCGGCAGGGGTCGAGTTCTCGCAGTTCTGGACAGGGTCTGGTGTAAGTCGTCTGATATTCAAGGTATTAGAAAGTTAAATGAGCCTCCACGCCAAACGCGCGAGGGGTATCGAAGGTACTCAGTGGAAAAGGTCCAGGAACCGTAGAATCTAAAACTGTCTTGTCAGTCAGGTTGAGGCCATACACTGATATGCTGAACCGTTCATTTTCAGGCCGATAGGTCAGGGTACCATTTACTTTCGTAACACTGGGACGATAGAAAATAGGGTTATTGTCTAGTCCCCAGGTGTTGTAATCTGATTGATAACGCGAGTCTACATGGACCGTAACGTTTCCTTGACCCACAGGAATAACAAAGTCTAGACCAGCGAGTAGAGACTGATCAGGTGCGTTGGGAAGGTCCAAGTAAGTGTTGTCAGTTACTTCACCGTCATTGTTGATATCAACGTTAAACGATCTCCACTCGGCGTCCAACAGGCCTAGTCCTAAAGTAAGGTGCAAGTTCTGATTTACCACAAACGTGGTTTCGACTTCAAGACCATTGGTATTTGCGTTACCCAAGTTTTCGTTGACTTTTTCGGTTCTACGAGGTGACACATTTCGACGGTCAACGAGGCCGACTACATTTTCGTAATTGGAGACAAATGCAGCAGTGTGGATTCGTAACCTATTGTTAAGGAGATAGCCTTTTACTCCAAATTCGTACGTTTTAACGTGCTCGGCTTCGAAGGGGCCGACGTTTTGTGGAAGTGAAGCCCTACCGTTGAATCCCCCCGCTTTATATCCAGTTGCCGCCGTTGTATAGAGCATAACTTCTTTACTCATGCGATATTGCAAACCTGTCTTCCAAGTAAATTCGTCCCAAGTATTGCTCTGGTTCAGAATGATCGGGGCACGTGGACGTTGTGGAGCTGGAGGTGGAGGTGCAGGTGATTGACTCGTCAGGGAAATGGACTTTTCATCTTGGGAGGTTCGACCTCCTAATATAAATGTTAAGCGGTCCGTCGTGTGGATATCCGTGTGGCCGAACAATGCCCAAGATTTCGAGTTTTGCATAGTCATAGATGGTGTGAAAGCACCATCTATGTCGATTGATTGAGAAAACGGCGGACCAAGAGTCTGTAGCGCGTGCTGTTCTGCATCTTCTTGTATGTAAAAAATACCACATACGTAGTCGATGACTTCACTGTGCGAATCTAGAAACCTGATTTCCAAGCTCTGCTGATCATGCACGGTATCGAAGCCTGCATGAAAAATAAAATTGGGAACTGGTCCCGGTGGATCGAAACCGACTCTTGCGTCAAAATCAGCAAAATTCTGGTATGCTTGGTGGCGTGAATCGGCAAGTACTGTGATAATTCCTAATCCGGTAGTATAGTTCACCTCCAGCGATACACTATCTACTCCGAATTTATCAAAGCCATCAATGTCCTGTTTAACAAGGAACAGGTCGTCGTCTAGCAGCAGTCCACCTGGATCTTGTATGACGTTAGTCAACCCTACTCCATCTACATCATTATCAAGCTTACCTGCTATTAATGTAGCATCAAAGTTACCCGCAGTATATTCTACCATACCACGAAGGGCATTTACTTGCTTTTTGCCTAGAGTATGGCCGTTAAATGCATTCGTGACGTGGCCGTCGTATCCTCGCGAATACGTAGAAATTTTCGCCCGTAATGTGCTCTTCTCAAGAAGGTTACCGGAATTCAGTGCTGTACTAATTCGATACGCGCCACGTTGGCCAACGGTTGTTTTCACTTTTCCACTGGGAATTGCGGTCGGGCGCGTGGTGGTGATATTTATAGTACCGGCGATATTATTGCGCCCAAATAAGGTTCCTTGCGGTCCACGCAGGATTTCAATGCGTTCAATATCGAACATATCAATTATCACGCCGGAGTTACGCGTATGCACTACCCCGTCTACGACAACTGTGCTCTTGGGGTCGGCGGTCGGGTCTGGATCTTGAAAGGCAATACCACGAATAGCAAAGTTTCCAACATGGTCGAATAAGCTCATTCGCTTTAAAATCACATTGGGTGCAACTCCATCTAGGCTTGTAAGATCTATTGGACCAATGTTTTCCAGTTTCTCACCAGAAATAGTAGTGATGGCGATAGGCACATCATCTACGTTCTGCGCTCGCTTTTGTGCAGTTACGATAACTTCTTCAAGGTTAGTAAGGTCGATATTGCCGTTAGTATGATCAGCGTTAACATTTTTGTCTTTCTTGTCTTCGTCAGCATATACATACAGTAGTTCACTAGGCATACAAATTAAAATACATAATCCCGCGGATACAGTATGTTTTCTAAACATAGAAACGAACGCACAGATGAATCTCATAAAAGTTTTGCTCCCTTAACTTACTGTTCCCGCTTCGTCTAGCCGTTACAGTCATTCGATATTTTTGACATCTTCTGTCTTAATCCTTTAATTGCAGTATAGATGTACATGAATATAGGTGTATATGAACAAGCACATAGTTTTTAAGATACCTTGATTACGTTTGATGAGCTAATTTTATCGAAATTCTATGTAGGGATGTTCGTATAGCAACTCCCTATAGTTACATCAATGGTGTTGGTGATCAAATGGTTGATATAAGCAACCGCTAGTGGGTAGTGTCAGTCAGGGTCTAGGAATTCCCCTACGAGGGAGGGTTACGTACCTTCTCAAAAGATGCCAACAATAATCCGACTACTAGGCGGGGCAATTTTTGTAGCAGTCGCGAACTTGGTTCATCGCTTGCTGATAAGATTAGCATCCAGACGATTACGGAGATACCTGCGCATTGTGGAAAACGGTAAAACTGTCAAGGGTCGCGGTGCGACTTGCAGCCCCGTACCCCGATATTTGGAGACCACCTGCCAGCCCGTTGACGATGGATGGAGTAGTAGCGATTTAGGTGAAATCGAAGACTTCCCCGTGCCCGACCCACGGACACAATTTTATCCCGATAAGACCAAGAACATTATCGCAACGAATCGTTCGCCCGATGTACCATTTGACCAGTCGATCAATCCATACAAAGGATGCGAGCACGGTTGTGTCTATTGTTATGCGCGTCCCACACATGCGTATTTGGATCTTTCTCCGGGATTGGATTTCGAGACGCAGATTTTCTACAAGACCGATCCGATAAAGCGTTTGCGTGAAGCGTTAGATAGTCCAAACTATCAGTGCAAGCCATTGGCGATCGGTACGAATACGGATCCATATCAGCCAGGCGAGCGAACGTACCGCGTTACTCGACAGCTACTTGAAACACTTTTAGAGTATCGCCACCCGGTCAGCGTTATTACCAAAGGTTCGTTGATACTGCGTGATATGGACTTACTCGGCGAACTAGCGCGACTGAAGTTGGTAAGTGTTGCGGTAAGCGTCACAACTCTTGACGACGAACTCAAGGCTAAATTAGAGCCGCGCACTGCATCGCCTAAGACTCGTCTTCGTATCGTCCGGGAGATGGCGGAAGCAGGAGTTCCCGTAGGTGTGATGATGGCTCCCGTTATTCCTTATCTCAATGACGGAGAAATTGAAGCGATCGTTAAACAATCCAAGGACGCGGGTGCACAATTTGTTAACTACGTCATGATTCGATTACCACTTGAAGTAAAGGTCTTATTCGAAAATTGGCTTAACGAACATTATCCGTTGAAAGCGGGGCGCATTATGAGTCGGATACGTGATTTACATGGTGGTCGGACGTACAAATCTGAATGGGGGATTCGCATGCGTGGTCAGGGTCCGTTTGCTGAGATAATTGCCAATCGATTCAAAATAGCGAGACGCAAGTACGGCATTGGTACCACCAAGCAACGAGTAGACGCGATGCATAAACAACGGCGAGAGTCGGATAGCACTGATAGCAGTACGTCTGATCCCTTTACGTTGCGTATGGACCTATTTAAAAAGCAGCCACGGCAGATTCAACTGTTTTAGGCGGTAACGCAAAACTCCATTACGACACTGATGATCTCTCTGGTCAACGGCAACTTTAATACGTCTTGTATTCGTGAAGAAGCGGGGAGTAGAGAACAGTTTTGTATCTGAGTATCAATTGATAATGAGTGTCTCAAACAAGTCAATGTCTCTGAAGCTTCCTTAATTCGAATACGTTGTACGAAAATTGACGTCCGAGTCTGCGACGGGCAAGCGGTTCAGCCAGTTGATTGCGTACCCATGCCATTGCACCAGCGGCATGAAAAATTGTTGCGTTGCGTTGCGATTGCTGCTGTACCGGGGTTGTTCTTTCTTGACGCAAATGTTCGTACACTTTTAGCGATGATGACACGTCATTGCCGTGTTCAAGACATTCTGCCAATACTGCGCCATCTTCAATGGCCATTGCTGCTCCCTGAGCAAGAAAAGGAAGCATTGGGTGGCATGCATCGCCGAGAAGGGTTACATAACCTCGGCTCCAGCGTGGCATCGGCGGACGCTGAAAGAGTCCCCATTTGAAACATTCATATGGCTCCGTGCGTTCGACGATCGATCGAATAGTTTCATGACAGCCAAGAATGTCGTGCATCAGATCATCATATGACCCGCGCTGAGTCCATGATTCGATTTCCCAATCGCTCTTTTCCATCACAAGAATCCAGCTAATCAATGCTTCGTTACGCACGAAGTAGTGTACAAAATGCTTTCGCGGACCCCACCACACGGTCGCCGGGTGCTGCACTAAATCGTCGGGAATGTCCGTCGCTTCGATGATTCCTCGCCACGCGACATTACCAGTGAACTCGGAGGGTGCCAGACCAAACAATGCCGTCCTCACGGTGGAGTGAATCCCGTCGGCCCCGATTAATACGTCGGTATGGTAGAGCTCTCCGTTAACTTTCACGCCGACACCATTTACTTTTTGATTAAAAGACTGAATTTCAGATTTGGTGTTGTATTCGATATTAGGCGAAGATAATGCTTGTTCAATCAAGGCTTGTACAAGATCAGCACGATGCACCTGAAAATACGGGAAACCATAAAGTCGCTCTGCCTGAGATCCCAATTCGATTCTTGCTATCAAGCTTCCTGTATTCCATTGTCTAATTTTTATCTGTGCAGGCGTATAGGAACATGCTCTCAATTGGCTTGTCATTCCCAAATGTGAAAGCACACGTGTACAGTTTGGTGAAAGCTGTATGCCAGCACCAACATCCTGAATTGAATCAGCTCGTTCGAATATTCGGACATGGAATCCCTTCTTCGCGAGGCATAAGGCAGCGCAGAGCCCCCCAATGCCTCCGCCAGCTATAACGATGTCAAGACTTTGCATCTACGTATTGAGTGTGTTGTCAATGCTAGTCATGGTTTGGTCTTAATGGAATTTGCAGGGACTTTACTGGGTTTTCCGTGGGCTATTCAGTGTTGCTTCATCACCCCGCGGCAGGCTGGAAAGGTAGCACATCCCCAGAAGTCGCTGCCTACGTTTTTGCCTTTTCTGGCTGTTCTTAGAACCATGTCGCCACCACACAGTGGGCATCGAGGTGTGGATGCGGCGGATGGTTCATTCTTCTCTCGCAGATGACTGACATGTTGCTTGTTGGTGGCCAGACCCCGCTGCAACCTTAGCTGTTTAATCTGCGCAATGACCGCGTCCACATCTGCCTGGCTGAGTACAAGCTCACGCTTAGACTTTATGTGGTGGATGTAACCACCGGCGTCAGTCACATTGTCTGGCATAGCTGTTTTGAACTTATAACCACCGACAAACACCACGAGCGAGTGGATAGCCGTGGCGGGAATATTCAGTAGCACCTCAAGTATTTTGACGTGCTTGTAATTCTGGTGCAACGGATTCTGAAATTTGTTCGCGTGTTTGTAGATCTTTTGTGTCCACATCTTCTGGTTAGCCGAGCCGAAGATCCAGCCCTTCATATTCTTGGTTTCAATCACGAACACGCCATAGCGTGACACAATGATATGGTCGATTTGTGTCGTGCCGTCTTCTGTCCGCAACGTAACATCCTTGATCAGGTGGTACTCGTTTTTCGGCAGCAAGAAGCGTGCGGTAGCGTTTACCTGAAATTCACCGAAGATTCCTTTAAACCGGGGTGACTTCAAAATACCGGCAAGGATGGCGAGTGGAATGAGATACCACAGCGCGCTAAAGACTTGTTGAATGATGGGACCGAAATCCATGTCTACGTTCGTTCAAAGTTATTGAGTCATCGCCACTATAAGAACGACATCAACGGTCGGCTAGAAACGTCGCCTGATACTGTCCAGCAGTCCCCGTATGGTCCGGACTCCGCTTGTGACGCGGGTTTTCTGGATCGATCTTCGCGATGATTCGAGCATCGGCATACCCTTTTCGGACCGGTTATAGTGCCAACACGCCCTAGTATTTATGTACAAATCTTATTAAGGTATCTTAAATCATTTGTATAAACTACCGATCTATTTGATGGTAGGTGAGTAAATAGTGTCTGTGGGAGGGGGGGGGGGGGGCATTTTACGACGGGTTTCAGCCACTTGATGATATCCACTTCTCATGGGGCCATGCCGATTGAGGATACTTACAGCGGATCATTCGGCCCCAAGGGTTCAACAAGTATGGATGAGGTTCTCCCGCTTGCTTTTGGGGCGTACGGGGTCCGTCCCGAGGGGCTGACATAATGAATATTGGGGGACGTCTAGCCCGGCAGTCTGCGCCGTAGAAAATTCAGGCACATTTTTTAGGATAGATAGTTTGTAGACAACTCAGAATGGAAATTTTATACTTCATAAATACGTATTTTAGGTTATCTTTCCTACTAAAGAGCGTTCCTACGTTTCTACGGTGCAGACTGCCGGTTGGCATGCTGCTCCAGGCGGCACAACCTCGACGGACTCGCCAGGGTTGTCTCCATCCGGGAGGGTGCCGTCTGCAAGCACGGACCGTGGCGCAACTCCTCGTGATCGTTCAAATCCTCGTGTCCCAGGGCCCAACGCATACACGCGCTGCTTGATTAGATCCTGTAGACGGTGCTCGCAACTGGTCTGACGCTGTGCATCCCCCAAGTATCTCGACACCGATCGGGTCAGACCCAACTACCGGTCCACCTCCGCGAGCAGCGGAATACCCCCGTTACCGGTGATCGCACCGCCGCTGAATGCGGTCTCCACCTTGCGACGTTGCACGGATGAAAAGCGGATCGGATTTTGGTAACATTCCGTCACGGCAAGGTCTCATTCGATATGTAGGTTAACTAATTGAATGGTATCGAATTATAGGGGCCTTGCCGTCTTATTCGTGCATTATCTTGGCTAGCTTTGCTGCTCAAACAATTAAGTTATAAGAAGTGGTGATGTAACCCCAAGAATAAAAAGGCAATACAAACCGGTGGGGTCTTCTTCTATCTTGGATTTCTTAGCCTTCGCACATATTAGTGCACAGTTCAACTGCCCCCCTCACATGTCCATTTTTTGGCATACTGGGTATAGCTGTGCCCCCGGTCCTACTTAGCGGTTACGATGTGTGTTACGTTTGTGTTTCTTATTGATGCATCGAGCGGATCGCACCTTGCACTTAGGGATTACTACTTTGGGCTTTCTCTCATGTTTTTCACTCGGTATTCTTGCAAGATTTGTCACTTAACTCTTATCGGTACGGATAAGGGGCTACGATCTGTCCAATTTGCTGGTCAATCTGATGAGGCGTACTCTTTTGATGGGCACCAGGAAACTGGACGGCCATTCATTGAGGTTATAGAGCAACTTACTGAATATTGTGCCGGTGTGCGGAAATCTTTCGATCTTGATTTAGACCCTGCACCTCAGCCAAGTTGGCGGTCCCGTGTACTAGAAAAATTACAAAGCATTCCCTACGGCACTACATGCACATACGGCGACATTGCTGGTTTGCTGAACGCGAGCCAGTGGACGGCGGCACGCGCCGTTGGCCAAGCGTTGAGTAAAAATCCGCTACCAATCATTATCCCGTGCCATCGGGTTGTTGGTGCCAATGGCTCATTAACAGGTTACGCGGGTGGCATCGAAGTGAAGCAAAAGTTAATCGATTTGGAGCATTCTTTTACCTAGAACTATCGCTTGCCGATTCCAGTGGCCCTACTCATAATCGCAGTTTGCATATACACGCGCAGTTGTTCAATTTCCCTTTAACTATCAACGATCTTAGCTTTGTGTCAAGTGGATATTTAGGTTAGAACCTTGCTGAGGATGTGTTTTACATCGTTGCAACACGGTCGAAACAAGCACAATTCACATCCTGAGTATTACAATAACCATCATGTTAAAGGATTACACACTATCACCCGAGGAAATCCCGGATTTCCAGCCCGAGTATCTTGCGTTGGAAACGAAATCCGAGCTTAAGGAGGAAATTCGCGGACTTCTACATCAAGAGAAGGCTGTTCTAGTTGCCCATTACTATGTGGATGGCGACGTTCAAGACTTAGCTCAGGAAACCGGTGGTTGTGTCTCCGATTCCTTGGAAATGGCACGTTTCGGCAAAAATCATGAAGCCGATACACTCGTGGTGGCAGGAGTTCGGTTCATGGGTGAAACGGCGAAGATTCTATCGCCTGAGAAGCGCGTATTAATGCCGACACTTAGAGCCGAATGCTCGCTTGATCTTGGATGTCCTCCAGAGAAGTTTGATGCGTTTCGCAAAGAACATGCAGAAAGAACGGTTGTCGTTTATGCAAACACCTCAGCAGCCGTGAAAGCGGTATCTGATTGGGTCGTGACGTCTAGCGTAGGGTTGCGCATAGTGGAGTATCTGCACTTGCAGGGTAAAAAAATTCTATGGGCTCCCGACCGACATCTTGGCAGATACATTCAGTCGAAAACGGGTGCGGACATGCTGCTTTGGTCTGCGGCTTGCGTCGTGCACGAAGAATTTAAGTATCAAGCATTACTTGATATGAAAGCGGTGTTTCCCGACGCGGGATTATTGGTTCATCCGGAATCGCCGGCCGCCGTTATTGATATTGCCGATTGCGTCGGTTCAACAAGCCAAATCCTGAACGCGGCGTCGGAGTTGCCGTACGATACGTTCATCGTTGCTACCGATAGAGGAATGTTCCATCAGTTGCGGAAGGCGCAACCTAACAAGCGGTTTATCGAAGCACCGACCGCGGGTGACGGGGCCATGTGTCGTAGCTGCGCACATTGTCCTTGGATGGCGATGAACGAATTGACCGCGCTTCGAGACTCATTAGTTTCGCTCAATAACGAAGTTCATATAGACCCGGAGATCGGATGGAAAGCGATGATTCCATTGCAGCGTATGCTGGATTTTTCGCACTCGTAAGAATTTAGCCGGTATCTTCGGCTTCATCTCGTACGTCTTGAAGGCGCTGATCTAAACGAATTTCCGTGGCAGAATTCTCATCGACAAGGTCTTTAGCAAGTTTGAAATGACGGATGGCAGAGCTGTAGTCGCCTCGTAACACGAACCATTCAGCGCGGGCTCGGTGCACGTCGGCTATCTGGTCAGCTAGACCCGAGGTTTCTGCGAGTTCATACCAAACGTCGATATCATCGGGGTGCTCCCGACTTTGTTTCCTCAGTACGTTTGCAGCTTTTGAATGTCGTGATTGGGCATTGAGTGCGGATGCATAGAGCATGGATAGTGGTGCATTGTCAGGATTGATCTCCAATAACACGGAGAGCAACTTGACAGCCTCATTTGCTTGATCGGCTAGCGTGAGTGCCTCGGCGTAACTTGCTTGAACTAGAATGCTCGAAGGCAACGCTTCCATGACAATACTAAGGTCCTCCAAGGCTTGTTCATAGTTTCCTGTACGAGTCGCAGCTAGGCCCCGGAAATATCGATCAATGACCGTCTCGACACTGCTTCCGTTCGCTTCCGCGTAGACGGTAGCAGGTGTCTCAGCAAGCAGTACTTTCGCTCGTGCCCTCATAAGCTGGTATTCAATGGATTGTTCGTAGGATTTTTGTGGCAGGTCTCGCAATTGGTCCCGTGCATCGCTAATGCGCGCTTCGCTGACGGGGTGCGTGCGCAAGAAGATCGGTGGATCTTGATCAAATCGAAAGGCCTGTTGCATGTTTTCAAACATGCGCGACATTCCGCCAGGATCGAATCCTGCGCGAACGAGCGTGTTGAATCCAACACGGTCGGCTTCATGTTCCGCCGATCGGCTATAAGTCATATACTGGTTTTGCGCGATTGCTTGGGATCCAAATAAAACAGCACTTCCGGCATCTTGGTGGCCGGAAGCCATGATCGCAGCCGACGCCAATATTGACGCTATCCTTCCAATGAATATCCCTTTTTCTTTTTCGATTCTCCGCGCATAGTGCCGCTGACTGAGATGGGCGAGCTCGTGTGCTATGACTGAGGAATACTCATGAACATCTTCCGCGTAGAGGAATAAACCAACGTGAGTGCCTATGATTCCGCCAGGGGCCGCAAACGCGTTGAGTACTTTAGATTTGACCAGAACCGGGTATAGTTTTACCGTTTTCAAATCAGAGTGCTCCGCCACGCGAAGCAGGTGCAAGCGCGTGTAATACTTCAGAATCGGGTCGCTTTCCAAAGGCAACTGGGTACGGATTTCTTTAAGAAATAATTGCCCTAGTTGCTCTTCTGCTGCTGGTGAGATAATTGCTGAAGATGTATCACCTAGTTCCGGTAACGAATTTGCCAATTGCACATCTTCGGCATACGTCGTCGTACTACAGAGCGCAACGACCAGTAAAGCATGTCTAATACTCTGGACCATTATTCGAATGATACTCTCCATTTGGCGCATTCAGTATCAGAGACAAATAACTGATGAGCAAGTTTCAGGCAAAATACAGACGTATGCGATACTGGAATTATGTCTGAAACCGTGGAAATCGTTCTGGACGTCAAAGGACTACAATGTCCGATGCCTTTACTCAAAGCAAAACGTACCCTCAATGGTATGAAACCGGGCGAACTTTTGCGCGTTTATGCGACCGACCCCGGCTCGATGAAGGATTTTCGAGTCTTCTGTGAACAGAGTGGCAACTCACTGCTGAAAGCGGAAGAATGCGACGGATCGTTTACTTATTTACTGAAGAAGAAAAGTATCTAATCTACTGATGCAATTTTTCGACGTTATCAGCAATTGGATTAATCGGCATTTCTCGGATGCCGAGGCCGTGTATCTGGTTGCGGCCATTGCCGTTTGCCTCGTACTGCTGCTTACGTTGGGCAACTATCTTGCACCGGTTCTGACGGGGCTGATTTTCGCGTTTTTACTACAGGGTATTGTTGAGCGTTTGGTGAGATGGCGCGTGCCGAAGATCGTAGCGATTATTTTCGTAATGCTGGTATTTTTGGGCGTACTTGTGGCGACAATGGTTTTAATCCTACCCATGGTTTGGCAACAGATTGGACAGTCCGCAGCTTCGTTGCCAAATTTGGTTACGACCATTGAGGCACTGCTTGGTGAGTTGTCAGCGGGGTATCCCACGCTGTTTTCGGAAGAAAACATGCAAAGCCTCATACAATCTACAACGACGGCATTGCAGGAGGCCGCCAGAGCAACGGTACGTGAAATGGTAGTTCAGGTACCCAATATCGTCGGTATTATGATTTATGTATCGCTAGTGCCGATATCGATGTTTTTTTTCATGAAAGACCATCGCCAATTATTGGATTGGTTCAAGTCGATGCTGCCCAAGCAACGTCCCGCGCTTGATCGAGTAGGCGCAGAAATGTCGGTGCAGATAACCAAGTATGTACGCGGAAAGGCATTGGAAATTCTGATAGTCGGGACCGTGACATATATTGTCTTTAAGTTACTTGGATTGAATTATGCTGAATCACTGAGTTTGCTGATCGGCCTCTCGGTTCTTATTCCTTTGGTCGGTGCGGTCGTAGTAACGATTCCCGTAATTGCGGTAGCACTCTTACAGCACGGTTGGTCGATCGATTTTATATACGTTTTGGCTGCCTATACCACTATTCAAGTCTTGGACGGCAACTTTTTGATACCTGTGCTTTTTTCTGAAGTAGTTGACTTACATCCCATATTCATCATTATTGCGGTCTTAACGTTCGGTGGCATCTGGGGAATTTGGGGTGTATTTTTTGCAATTCCTCTAGCAACCTTGGTACGGGCACTATTCAATGCGTGGCCAAGCGAAGAGCCCGCCGAAAATAACGCTCCTGCTTGTAGCTAGGATGCTGTCCCATTAAGATTTTCACTCTTAAAAAGTCACGGAAGACTAACCTATGTTGAGTGGAAGCCTTGTGGCGTTAGTCACGCCTATGAAATCCTCCGGCGATATTGATTGGCCTGCACTTGATGCGCTGATTGATTGGCATCTACAGTCTGGTACGCATGGTATCGTGCCTGTTGGCACCACGGGCGAGTCGGCGACTTTAAATGTACGGGAACATAGTCAAGTTGTTGCTGCTACGGTGAAGCGTGTAGACGGCCGCACTCCCGTCGTAGCGGGTACGGGTGCGAATGCGACCACCCAGGCTATCACACTAACGCGCGAGGCAAAAGTGGCGGGTGTCGATGCTTGTCTACTTGTAACGCCTTACTATAACAAGCCCACTCAGGAAGGTCTCTATCGTCACTATTGTACGATCGCTGAGTCAGTGGATGTGCCCATGGTGTTGTACAACGTTCCATTTCGTACTGCATGTGACATGGAGGCCAAGACGGTTGCGCGGCTTGCTCCGGTTGATCAAATTATTGGGATTAAAGAAGCTTGCGGGGATACCAACCGAGTCAAGGAGATTCGCGAGCTGGTCAGTAGTGATTTTTTGATTCTGTCCGGCGAAGATGCACAAACACTTACGATGCTAAATTACGGTGCTGTGGGTACGATTTCGGTAACGGCGAACGTTGTTCCTCATTTGATGTCCAAGTTCTGTCAGGTATGGCTGAACGGCGAGCGAGACAAAGCTGCTGAGATAGATGCTATGCTCCAGCCCCTTCATGCTGCGTTGTTTGTTGAGACGAATCCGATACCAACTAAATGGGCGTTGAATCAAATGGGCAAAATCGATACGGGTATCCGTTTACCGCTAACGGAACTGTCCGAAACGCAACGAGATTTAGTTTACGATGCTCTTAAGCTACTAAACGTCTTATGAAGTTTTATTTCGCTCGCGTCGTGGTTTTTTTTCCGGTTCTTATATCTCTGGTTTCCTGTTCGCTTCTGACGGCGGGCTTCGGTCGCCGAGGCGCCGAGGCTGATGACTACGTCATTACAAAAACGACGCCAACTTTGGTTGTACCAGATGATCTGCAGCATGTTAGGGTCTCCGATACGTGGCAGTTGCCTCCAATTGAGGAGTACCCATCTGCAAAAGTATACGATCACAAAGTTCCGAGGCCGTCGGCACTTTACGGCGAAACCGATCCGGACGTTATTCGGATTCAGAAATTGGGAGACCGACAGTGGATGGTACTCCAGCAGACTCCGGATGTAGTGTGGCCAATGGTCAAACAGTTTTTGGACAGTGAGGGCGTATCTGTGACGGCAGAAGACCCAGAGCAGGGGTTAATCGTTACCGAGACACTTGGGCTTTCAAGCGATCATGACAGTGGACTGAGAGGTACTCTCTGGAGAGCGAAAGAAAAGAGCGAAGCGATCTTTGGGGAGGACTGGCTGGTCTGGCGCGTGGAGCAAGGATTGCGCCGCAAGTCGGCGGAGATACACGTTCGACATGTTCTAAGTAGCGACGACGAGGCTCAACCACAAATAGAATGGCCATCAGAATCGTTCTTGGTGGATGTGGAGAAGGATGCTTTGGACGCGTTCACGCAGTTTACAGCATCGGGGCAAGTTGAGCGTGCGGCTTCGATTCTTGGCCAGAGCTTAGTCACACAGACGAAGTCAGAAATCGTACGCGATGCCGAGGGACAGCCTTTTCTACGCTTGAGAATTGACTTTGAACGTGCGTGGGCAACTGTCGGACGTGCGTTAGACAAGGCGGAAATCGAAGTTGCTGAGAAAAAGCGAGATAACGGCGTGTATCAGATCGTTATTAATGAACGAGCACTTTCGGATCGTCGAGATAGATTTTTGGAAAGGCTGATATCGGCTGGAAAATCGAGCGACCGACTAACGTTGTTATTAGAGATTGTTGGGGATGGTGACGTGCATGAAGTTACGGTTTCCACCGTCGACGGCGGACCACTGAGTGTTGAATTTACCGAACGGATGCTTGCCTTGATACAAGAATTGTCAGTTTAATGTGGTCGTGCCGCGGTAAATTTGACGTATTCAGATGAGAGGTATTCGATTTGCGTCAATTGGCAGTGGCAGTAGCGGCAACGGTACGGTATTCCAAACGTCCAATACTACTATCTTGGTCGATTGTGGATTCTCTGGAGCGGAGACAGAAAGTCGCTTGCAACGGGCCGGGATAGACCCGCATGATCTAGATGCCATTTTAGTTACGCATGAGCACTCGGACCACTTACGAGGCGTTGGTGTGATGTCCCGTCGCTTTAATTTACCAGTGTATGCGACCAGAGGTACGGGTCAGGCATTGATAGAAAATGTTGCGCTTAGCAGATCGTGCATTCGTCGCATTGAAGCCGATAGTACCTTTACAGTTTCGGATCTTGAGATACTGCCGGTTGCAGTTTCACACGATGCAAATGAACCTACTCAATTTGTGGTGCGTTGTGACGACGTTTCTGCTGGAATTCTCACCGACATTGGTTACGTAGATGATCAGATCATAGAGGCGTTTTCCGAATGTAAGGCTATGCTTATGGAAAGCAACCACGATACAGAAATGCTCTGGACCGGGCCATATCCATCACACTTGAAAGAACGCATTGCGGGAGACTACGGTCATCTATCAAACGATCAGACGATGGATCTACTCTCGACGCTAGCTGAGGGGAATCTGTGTCAGGTCATTATCGGTCACGTTAGTAAAAAAAATAATGATTTCAGTCTGTTACGTAGTTTCTATGCCGAATATAAAAGTAGCATGGATAGGTTGTTGTTCGCGACGCAAGAAGCAGGAAGTGAATGGATTAGCATAGATGGTTAACTTATCCTTCATTCGAGCGTTGAAATTGAAGGTTGCCGTTGGTCAGTCTCTTTTTTCAAAGTGAATTAACACGTATGGATCGATTTTCAATAATCAATTAAGTTCCCGATTAAGTTTTTCGCATACTTTTTAATACTTATATACATGAGTACATGAATACGGATGAGCTTTGGCGATTGGTTCGCAAAGGTGAAAACTCATGTGTTGAGTTCAAGCGGGACGATGTCGCTAATCACGTAATCGCTAAAGAATTGTCCGCCTTGCTCAATCTTAATGGGGGGTCGGTTCTACTTGGGGTGGCAGACGATGGCACCATCGTAGGTACAACTCGCGATAATCTGGAAGATTGGGTTGCCGAACTATGTAGAGTCAAAATTGACCCACCGCTCGTTCCCTTGATGACTCGAATAAGGGACGTTTCAACCGTGTCGAGACATTCTTGCCATTCAGATTCCAGAAGGCCTTGATAAACCTTACGCACGCGTCCACAACAATAGTAAGACGTACTACATCCGTATTGGACCTTCTTCTCGGGAAGCTAGCCGGGAGGAACTTGTACGCATGTTCCAGGCATCTGGCCTATATCGATACGGAGTCAAGCCAGTTCCGGGAGCTGGTTTGGATGCCTTGGACCGTCGACGGATCTACGATTATTTCGTGCGTGTACTCGGAGGAACGGTTCCTGATCAAAGCGATTCTGTTCGTTGGAAGACATTGCTGCAGAACACCGACCTTATGACGATTTCTGCTGGAATGGTGACTGCAACCGTCGATGGAATGTTGCTGTTCGGCAGAGAAACTCGTAGATACGTACCTCAGTCTGGAATTCGGGCTCTGTGTTTTCCGGGAACTAAACCCGACTACCAAACTCGCGCGGATGAAGTGCTTCCTGGCCCCATAGCTCCCTTGGGTGTCAACGAGATTATTGGTGAATCGGGGTTAGTCGAACAAGCGTGGAATTTCGTTCGACGCAATACAACGCCTACCTCTCATCTGCAAAATGGTCGCAGAATTGATGGGTGGGAGTATCCTGAAAGTGTAGTTCGAGAAGCTATCGTTAATGCAATCACGCATCGAGACTATACAATTGCTGGCACCGATATCATGCTAGCTGTTTTTGCCAACCGCTTAGAAATTACAAGTCCTGGTGCGCTACCCAATACGATGACGGTCGAGAAAATGAAGGCTGGTGCTCGATACGCAAGAAATCAAAATCTTGTCAACGTAATGAGAGATTACGGCTACGCGGATGCACGGGGTATGGGCGTTCGTGAAAAGATGATCCCTGGCATGAAGGAGCACAATGGAACTGAGCCAGATTTTATAGAAGAAAAGGATCGTTTGACCATTCGGTTGTGGAAACATGCAGACCGCAGTTAAAGTACCAAGATACAGACTGCTCAGTCGTGTATAAGGTTTGTTCGATTACGATGTCGTATAACGTCTGATACTGTTAGAGTAGTGGAGTGGCCGAATTCAATTCGGTTGGCCGGCAGCACGACGGAGAGGTGCCAGAGTTGGTCGAATGGGCCTGACTCGAAATCAGGTGTGTCTTTGCGGGCACCCAGGGTTCGAATCCCTGCCTCTCCGCCAGTAATCGTTATAAAATAATACCTCATATGGTTCACACCACAAAAAAAAGTGGAGAGTGTTAGATTTTCCGTGTATGAGATGCAACGAAGATAGACAATGGACTACGTAAAGATGTCTTATTCCATCGGTCAAACAGGGACTTTGAACGCTACGATAGTCAGTAATTTCCGGCGAGTTGTGAACTGCTGGTTTTAATAGGACTTTTGACTGTTTTCGGTTCATGGTTTTCGCGAACCTTTATCATTTTCCGGGCTATATAAATTGGGACACGTCATCAAATTGGAGTTGAAAAATGTAGTTAAATCAAAGAAATGCTCACTCATCTTTTGAACACACTGCCAGTATCCAGACATTTGCTCACTGGAAATTACTGTACGATAGCCGATTGACTGGAACAGGCCATACACGGAAAATCTGACACTCCCGTGGTCCCCTTCGATCACCCAACTGACAGCAACGGTACGGCCACGCCCTCAGGCTCTACACCGTGCAAATCGCCTACGACCACATCCTAACGGAAAACCTGACCCCCCCCCCCCCCCCTTGGGCTGGCTCACCATCGGGACATCCCGAGGGGCCATATCGCTTTGGACCGTCAAGGGATCCGCGTATCAGTACCCGAAACCCATCTCCACGCCTGACCAAACGTCGTGTGAAACACTGGGGAACGCCGATTTCCCGTACCAAAACACGGAAAGATCGATACCAAGCTCAAATCGAAACTATACGGGGAATTGCTGTACACCCGGCAAATATCACCTTGTGCTTGTCGAACTGTGTCGATACTCGATAAAATTCCTTGAGCAGGCCGGTCCGTAGCTCGTGACTCGCTGGAAATCCGTGGAACGGTACCGACAGGCTCGCATCCCGAGACTAAGGCGAAGACAAAAATCTTGCCATCGCTCGATATTTCGTTAGCTGCCCCGGTTAGACAATGCCTCCCATGCACAAGTACTTCACTTCCATGAACTCGTCGAGTCCGTAGTGGGAGCCTTCTCGCCCGATGCCTGATTCCTTCATGCCTCCGAAAGGTGCGACTTCTGTGGAGATGATCCCGACGTTAACGCCCACGATGCCGTACTCCAAGGCTTCGCTGATCCGCCAAACGCGAGCGATGTCTCGGCTATAGAAGTAGGCAGCGAGACCGAACTCCGTGGCATTCGCGAGACGAACCGCTTCTTCGTCCGTCTCGAACCGGAACAGTGGAGCGAGCGGTCCGAAAGTCTCCTCACGGGCTACCTTCATATCCGGTGTAACATCAGTAATCACAGTTGGTTCGAAGAATGTTCCGCCTAGGCTGTGGCGTTTGCCGCCGGTGGTCACCGTTGCGCCGCCATTCACCGCATCGCGGATGTGCTCTTCAATCTTTTCCACGGCGTTCATATCGATCAGCGGGCCCTGCTCCGTATCTTCAGTAAAGCCAGAACCGACGCGAAGCATGCTGCTCGAAGCTGCCAGTTTGTCCGCAAATTCCTTGTAGATACCGTCCTGGACCAGGAAACGGTTCGCACATACGCAGGTCTGACCTGTGTTGCGGTATTTTGAGGCCATCGCGCCTTCTACTGCCGCGTCAATATCGGCGTCGTTGAAAACGATGAACGGTGCGTTGCCGCCAAGTTCCATCGACACCTTCTTTACGGTATTGGCGCACTGCTTAAGCAAAAGCTTGCCCACTGCAGTAGAACCGGTGAAAGACAATTTGCGGACGATGGGATTGGTCGTTAACTCGCCACCAGTTTCTCGAGACGGCCCTGTGATGACGTTGAAAACCCCCGGTGGTATACCGGCGCGGGTAGCAAGTTCACCAAGTGCCAATGCGGAAAATGGCGTGGCCGATGCAGGTCGCGCAACTACCGTACAGCCCGCCGCCAATGCTGGGCCGACTTTGCGCGTAATCATAGCATTGGGGAAGTTCCAGGGTGTGATGCAAGCGACAACGCCCACGGGTTCTTTGGTAATGACGATACGACGATCTTTCAGGGTGGCTGGGATCACGTCACCGTAGGCGCGTTTGCCTTCTTCGGCGAACCACTCAATGAACGAGGCACCATAGAGGATTTCGCTCCGAGATTCGGCCAATGGCTTGCCCTGTTCCGCAGTCATGATGATGGCAAGGTCCTCTTGGTGAGCAAGTATTAGCTCGTACCAGCGGCGTAGCATGCTTGCGCGCTCCTTGGCGGTTAACTCTCGCCACGCAGGGTAGGCATCGTTGGCGGCTTCTATGGCGCGACGGGTCTCGGCATGTCCGAACGCTGGCACGGATCCAATGGACTTGCTCGTAGCAGGGTCAATCACATCAAGAGTAGCACCTGAATCCGCACCAAACCAATCCCCAGCGACGTAACACTGCTCGCGGAAAAGTGCTGCGTCACATAGTGGAACGCCTGGAATGATCTCAGTGGTGACCGACATTATGAAATTCTCCCGTGAGGTGAATTGTTCATTCTAAACATACTTGCAAGACACAGCTGCAGTATCGAGGCTTGAGCAATGCTACCAAGGAACTATGAGGATCTTGAGAAGCAGCGATTCTCCGTATGGTCTGGATTCTGTCAAGATCCGCGGGCGTTCTGGGTCGGGTTTTGCAATGATGCGAGGTCTCTGGACCGGTTACCGTACGTTCAACATGACGTTGAGGGAGGCATCAAGGATGGAAGCCCTCAAATTGCGCAAAACGCTAAGCAAGCCGGGTCTACTTGGAGTGGCCCGGAGCTGGAAACCTCTATTAACCTATAGGACTTCTATTATTCAAAATAAAATAGTGCGTAAAAAATCAAATGTTTATATAGGGATAATTTGTCAAGACAGCAATAGATGGAGGTATCCAGTTGTGTGAAATCTTTGTGCGATTACGGTATCGTATGGTGTCTGATTGATGTTAGATGAATAAAATGGCTGAGCTCGGTTCAGTTGGTTTAGCAGCACGATGGAGAGGTGCCAGAGCTTGGTCAGAATGGACCTGACTCGAAATCCAGTAATTTCCAGCGAGTTGTGAACTGCTGGTTTTAATAGGGCTTTCGGTTGTTTTCGTCTCATGGTTTTCGCGAATTTTTGCACTTTCCGGGCTGTATAAATTGGGGCATATCATCAAACTGGAGTTGGAAAATCGAGTTAGATCAAAGAAATGCTCACCCATCTCTTGAACACACTGCCAGTATCCAGACATTTGCTCACTGGAAATTACTGGATTACATCCAATGGACGCATGTATCAAAAGGATCAAGTCCAGCTTCAATGAGGCCCCGCATATTACGAGGGATTACAGCATACCAAAGAAACTCGTTCTTGGTCGACTTAAATCATGTAAAAACGAGCGGTCGCGTAAATTCCGGTTCGTTCTTACGTTTCTTTCCTACACTTCGTTCAACGCTATCTATAACATTATGATTAACGTAATTATCCCTTCAAACCAAGTATAAATGAAAGTGAAGGAAAGACACGGCAATGACGATGTCGGTTAATAAGGAAAGTTAATAAGGTCCAATAATGCCGCATGTATGCTCAACGCGCAATTGAACTGCTGAACGTGTGAGGAAGCTTCGTGGACAGGACCATGATGTATTTATAGATTGGGAATGATAAGGAATAGTGACCAAGTTAGTTACTACTACTTTCGTTTCAAGTACTTCTATTCATACTTTTTCTTCGGTTTGGTGTTGACTAGCGCACGAGCGATATTCGCAGTCAATGGATGCTATTTCTGTTCTAATGCGTGCCACACAACCTGGTCAGCATCATTTGCAATGATTAATGTTCTACCATTTTCCAAATCAATGCGACCATGCGTCTTTTCATGCCCACAACAACTTGCAATCGTTTGAATGTCTCCTGCATTCAATGCAGCAACAATTTGATAAATACAAAAATCAATGCATTGCACCACGACCATTGAGAGGCATGCATATTTGATTTTTCAGCGTCTTTTGATCATTTGGAGAATCGTAACGCATTATATTTTCAATGGTCACTATTCCCTATAGATCCTTTTCATAACCGACACCCGTAAGTTATTGAGAGGATTCAGAAGCATCATGCAATTGATCTTTATTCATACACGGGACAAAGATTTTGGTGAACCGCGTTGATCCGGTCGTATCGATCATGTGGCTGGCTGATTCAGGAACTCATTCAATCGTCCAGCAATCAATCTTCGCCGTTCTCTGAGAAAATCATCATAACTATCGATATTCAAGAGCCCTTTCTTGAGGGGTATGCATTGCGCCTCAAACGGGCCCGTTCCCGTCTCGGCAATAATCTTTGGAAGGTACTCTGCAGGTTTTTTGTTGCTGATTTCTCGATTCATCTTGCCGGAAATGAAACAGAGATTGGCGATATCGTCTGCTTTGCGTGTTATTCCAGCTTGCTTCAATTGTGCTTTTGGAAAAATGTGGTGGAATTGAATCTTGTGTTGTACTCCTGCATGGCTCAACGCGATTAAAAGATTGGATTTCCAGTCTTTGGCCTCCGCATCCTTGAATGCAAGAAACATCGTCTTGAATAGGGCACTTTGCTGACTTCTTCCTTCCAGTTCATCGGGCATAATATTAAGGCGACCTACTTCCAGCCTTAATCTATCAATCAGGCTGTCTACGGTTCCATCGTCACGCAAAATTGCAAGGTCTTGATTTAGCATAGTTTCGCTGGAACCTCGAGAATAACGTCCTTTAGCATTGGCAAGGAGGACCCATTCGCGCAACCGGTTACCTTCATCGGACGACAAGGAATAATTGTTTTTGTAACAATAGTAGGCAACAACTGTAAAGATAAATGGGGACGACAGCAAAGCGGGGCTCTCGATTCCAGCATTGTTTCGCATAAAGTTAATAGCGAAGCGCATTCCTTCCTTCGACTTTTCCCAATTCGATTCCAGACTCTCTATTGTCAAAGTACCAATCCTATGAAAGCGAGACTGATTGGTTGCGAAAGCAATGAGATTACGCAAATGCACGCCACCCAAGTCAAGGTCGAATCCGTCGTTCTTGCATGCTGCTTGAAATGACTGGAATGCTTTAAGTGAATTGGGCCACTTAGCTGTGATTTGGGCAAGGGCGAGGTCCGAGCTTCTGAGTTTCGCACCCAAGGAATTAACACGAACAAAGATCTCCGTGACTTCTTCGTACGACAAACTGCGCTTTAAAACATCCATGCGGTAAATGTATTCTCGAATGCTTCGAAGTTGCGCCAAACGTTCGCTATATCGTTCATAATTCGGGTCGTCGAAACTAGTCACTCCAGCACTCTTCAAAAACTCGGCGTCGGTGTTGGTTTTGAAAACATCGGTCACCTTTATCCAATGCGGCAATTTGGCAATCTGCTTGGTGGCTACAACAAAGGTCATGTTGTCAAAACGTTTTTGAAGTTCGTCCTTTGTCGAATCCACCTCATCCTCGGTTCGATCTTCGTCAAGGTCATCATCTACATCTACGGCATTTTCATGGACTTCCGTCACGAAAGTCAGTTTTTCTGGGTGTTTCAAATTGAATAGAAGCTCGATGGGTTTTTTCTTGCCGTGCCCACGAACAGGTTTACCTCGAATGACCGCAGCAAGAGAAGTCAGGCGTTGTTGGCCATCCAGGAGAAGTTGCGTTCTGTAAGGATTGTTTTGTTGTTCGAGAGCCATCTCCTGAAAAGGTACTTTTTCATCGGTTTCCCAAATCAAAATTGATCCTGATGGATACTTTCGATATAACGAATCGAATAAGTCACGTACCCGTGTGGCTCGCCACACGTATCGGCGTTGCATTTCAGGAAGGCGCAGTTCCCCGCGTTCAATCTTGCTGACAAGTTCCTCGATAGTTGCTTCTGCTTTCGCCATCAAATACCTCCCGCATCTCCTCGTCGAAGGCAACTAGAATTTCCATTAATCTTATGTTCTGATCGTCTGAGAAAAATATTATTTACTATCAACTTATTATTCAAGCTTCAGTTATCAGTTAATGACTATTTTTGATAGAGATATTCAGCAGTCGGAAGGCCTCCCGCTTACAAGGGGTAGGATTGGTGAGCATCTCTCGAAAATGGTGCTGCCGTTCCAGAATCGAGATTCGATGAAGTACTTGAAGCGAAAGAAGTAATAACTATTTTGGTCACTATTCCCTATAATCCTCTATAGATTTTCAATCGTTTACACGGAAGCAATCGTGAACGCAGGCGGGCAAATGGCCAAGGTCAGCAGAGGGCCAACCCACTTCTAAACATTCGTTCGATAGTAGATTCTCCTTCTTATGTAAGAAAGGAAGTGCTACTGTTCACCCTTTTGCTATGCCTCTTGAGCTGAAATTTCTAGCGCAAAAAACCAATACTCACAAGGCTAGCATGCAAGCATTTCATACTTGTCGATTATTGGTTTGTTGTTGCTACATGTGATGCAGTTGTCAAATTCCGACCATAGAGTTCGGGATTGAGTTGAATTTCTTCGGATCATGCAACATGATTTTAAAGGGTTCACATTTATAGTGAAACGTACTTGATTCATTCCACGAAGGCGGGCGGATGGTTCCCTTCGCAGAGTGTAAAAAAGATGTTACGTCGAAGAACGAAGAAGATGTTTTTACTCGACTTCATTTCTACAGATTTCACCATCAGAAAACTTTGTCGTCGCAGGCTGAACCTTAGTTGGTTTAACTGAATGCGTCTTTCTTGGAATGAAGTGCGTGTTCGTGCTGCTAAGTTCGCAGAAGAATGGCAAGATGCGTTCTACGAAAAGGGTGAGACTCAAAGCTTCTACAACGAGTTCTTTGATATATTCGGGGTTCGTCGCCGCACTGTTGCCCGATACGAGGAACATGTTGCGAAACTAGACAATAGTTCGGGCTTCATTGATTTGTTCTGGCCAAACGTTTTGATCGTGGAACAGAAGAGCGCAGGCCGAGATCTTGAAAAAGCCTATGATCAAGCGGGTGAATATGTTGACGCACTCGCAGATCACCAACGTCCACGTTACATTCTGGTGTGCGATTTTCAGACTTTTGAGCTACACGATCTAGAAGAGGACGAGTCTACGTCCTTCTCTCTCTCGGATCTACCAAGTCACGTCGAGGCTTTTAGTTTCATTCTCGGTGTTCAACGTAGGGTCTTTCGAGACCAAGACCCGGCAAATATCAAGGCTGCCGAGTTAGTTGGACAGTTGCACGATCGCTTGGACAGTGCGGGTTACCGAGGACACGATCTGGAGCGGTTTCTTGTACGCATGGTCTTTTGTCTATTTGCGGACGATACCGGCATCTTCGAACCGCGAGATATTTTTCTCGATTTCATTGAATCGAGAACCAGTGAAGATGGTGCCGATCTTGGGCCGTGGCTTTCACAACTCTTCCAAGTACTTGATACGCCAGAGAACAAGCGCGTAGCGACGCTCGACGAGGACCTTGCCAGATTTCCTTATGTGAACGGGGATCTTTTTGACGGCCCACTTAAGATCCCGTCGTTCGATTCGGCAATGCGCACAGCATTGTTGAATGCATGTTGCTTTGATTGGTCTAACATCTCGCCTGCTATTTTCGGCGCATTGTTTCAGTCCGTGATGGACAAGAAACAACGTCGCGCCCAAGGTGCTCACTACACTACCGAGAAAAACATCTTCAAGGTGATCGAACCATTATTTATGGAAGATCTTCATGCGGAGTTCAAACGGATCAAATCCCGTAAGGGCAAGAGGCGTCGCGCCGCACTTTTTGATTTTCAGCAGAAATTAGGTGAAATGCAGTTCTTGGATCCAGCTTGTGGTTGTGGAAACTTCCTGATTATTGCCTACAGGGAATTACGCACTCTGGAACTGGAAATATTGAAGGAACTCTATCCAGGAAAGCAGTTACAAGTACTCCCGGAATCTTTGTCCAAGATTAATGTCGATCAGTTTTATGGGATAGAGATTGGGTTATTTCCGGTACGGATCGCAGAAACGGCACTATGGATGATGGATCACATCATGAATAATCGTTTGAGCCTGGAGTTCGGCCGTACCTACGTACGCATCCCCTTGGAAACCTCGCCTCAAATCGTACACGGAGATGCCTTAGAGGTCGATTGGACGGAACTGTTATCACCAGAAAAGTGTTCCTTCGTCTTTGGTAATCCACCGTTTGTGGGAGCGAAGTTTCAGACGGACGAACAGCGTCAACAGGTAAGAGAGATCGCAGGGATCGGAAAGTCAGGAGGCACGCTGGATTATGTAGCCGCTTGGTTTATTAGGGCGGGGGAGTACATACAGAGGGGCAATGCTCGTATCGGTTTCGTGGCTACCAATTCGATTACACAGGGTGAGCAGGTAAGCCAGCTGTGGCCAATTCTTTTCAGTCGTTGCAAGCTGGAGATTTCTTATGCGCACCGAACTTTTGCATGGGGGTCGGATGCGCGAGGCAAGGCACGTGTACATGTAGTGATCGTTGGTCTTGATCATCGAGAGCGGGTGCAGTCCGAGAGTACATTTATTTTTAACTATCCCGATACCAACGGTGAGCCGGAGGAAAGCCGACATGCCGTGCTCTCACCGTATCTGTTTGACGCGGGAGCCCTTTCTAATCCACATATCACAGTACGCGAGGAAAGCAAGCCGATAAACGGGATGAAAAGACTGATTATCGGCTCCAAGCCCATTGATGGAGGCAACTATATATTTGAGTCAGAAGAAAAGACAGCATTTCTAGAGGCGGAACCGGATACAGAGCCATTTCTACGCCCCTTTGTGGGGTCTCGTGAGTTCATTCAAGGGGGTGATCGCTGGATTCTTGCCCTTCAGGAAGTTCCGCCCAATTTGTTGTCCCAACTCCCCAAGTTACGAGAACGCATTGCCGCAGTCCGTTCATATAGAAAAATGAGCAAGAGTGTGCCTACGCAGAAGTTAGCGGAGACACCAACGCGTTATCACGTTAATGTCCTCCCCACCACATCATTCTTACTTATCCCAAGAGTTAGTTCAGAGCGTCGGGAATACGTGCCGATTGGTTGGCTTGACCCGCCTACAGTTCCGAGTGACGCTGCACTTGTTCTATTAAACGCCACACTCGTTGATTTCGCGCTTCTGACCTCAGCTATGCACATGGCTTGGTTGAGGCATGTGGGTGGACGACTAGAAAGTCGCTACCGTTATTCCATCGGTCTGGTCTACAACACTTTTCCGTTGCCGACTGGTATCAAGGATAAAAGCGCAAGCACGTCGAAGCTGGAGGTGCTTGCTCAAGCGGTGCTCGATGCCCGTGCTGTTCATTCAGATGCGACATTGGCAGATCTATACGATCCTGATCTAATGCCGCATAACTTACGGAAGGCACACACAGCTCTTGACCGTGCTGTTGACCGACTCTATGGTCGAACGAGATTTGATTCGGAACTCAAGCGTGTCGAGCATCTTTTCATGCTCTACGAAAAGATGCGAATGCCGCTTGAATCCGCACTCAAGAAGTCGAGGCGGCGTAAACACAAATGACATTTCTAGCCCGATATTTCGTGAAGGGTTGAAGATGCCAAGATCACAGCAAGTTAATGAGTGGATAGGCTCTTCTTCGTATTCCTGACTTCGCCGGTTTATTTTGATAAATAGTGTCTGTCCGAAAACTCTTTATCTTGAGATAACAAATTGAGACGCATTGATTTTTCGCTCTTTTTTATTTGCAAAGATTGGTGTTATTTGGTGATCTTCGCGAAAAAATGGTAAGGGGCCTTTCATGCGTGAGCGTGAATTCGGGAAGCAACCGATCCGTTTGGGCGAGATACCCATTGAAAAGATCGAGTTGAATGCGAAGTTTCGAGATGACATGCCGGCGGTGCTCCGGGGTCTTCAGGCTTTGTCTTTGTATTGTGATCGGCAGAAGTAGAAACAGGATGTCACAAGCGAAAAACACGCCCATCAAAATCAGTTACACCGGTATATTCTATGGCAGAGTTGGAGTTGAACTCACAAAATGAAGGGTTCTCTGCCAGACACTAATTAGGAATCTAAGTATCGTGATCATGAGAGTACCTGACCTGCGCGAATCGGTACCTGTTCCACCTGAAGTAAAACAGGCAGCAGAAATTGGTGAGTTGGTAATGTTTGTCGGTGCGGGTGTGTCAATGAGAGTAAACTTGCCGTCGTGGCGGGGTTTCGCAATGTCAGTACTTAAGTATCTGGCATCTAAAGAGCTCTTGAACTACAACGAAATCCAAACGTTGAAGTTCCTTGAACCGAGGAAAATTTTATCGATTGCTAAACTCATCGAAAGAGATCATCACGAGAATTTGGATTTTGCCCAGTATTTCAGAGATGCCGATTCAGAAAGTGAAATCTACGACAAATTGAACTCCATAGGATGTACATTCGTAACAACGAACTACGATCTATGCCTGCAACCGACCGTATCGGGGTCGGGCCCCGGAAATGCTTCTACAACACAACAGCAAGGCGAACGGATTACTTCATGCGACGACTTGTTCCCATCTCTCCTTGATGAACTCGGAAATGTGATTCACCTACACGGTGCAATCACCAAGCCTGAGAAGATGGTCATCAGTACGCTGGAATATCTTAGTCATTACGACAGCGAAAATGTTCAGAAATTTCTTGAATATCTCTTCAAGAGGAAAACCGTGGTATTCATAGGCTATGGATTGGAGGAAACTGAACTACTTGAGCATATCCTACGACGTGGATCCGTCGTAGGATCATCAAAGGAGCGAAAACTATTTGCTCTACAGGGGTTCTACAGTTCTCAAACACCTATTTACGAGCGACTCTATCGATACTATGGTAATTCTTTTGAGTTGAAATTGCTCGGGTTTTTAAAGGATTACAAAGATTATTGCTGTTTGGACGAAATTGTGACGAAGTGGGCAGACACCATCATCGTAAAACCTACACCCCTGTCGCATGATGCAGATGTAATCGATAGGGTGTTAGGCAAGTGACAAAGCTTTCCGTAGAAGAACGGGATCTGCTGAGGCGAATTGATTCGAAAAGGGAATTAAGACCCATCTTCTTGCAAAAGGTACAAGGACTTCAATGGTTTAACGAGTTAGACGAGCTAAGATTCTTTGCTGCCCAGGATAACCCGCGGCCTCAAAAAACTACGGATGATGGGCATGTGTTGGTTCCCTATTGGGACGTCTTGGATTATCTCGAGAAAACTTCGTTGGAATTGAATGACCAAGAAAACGCAGAGTACTCGCAAAAGTTTCGTGACATTTTAATTTTGGTAACCCAGTTCGCTAAGGAAAACAAGTTTAGTAACTATCGAACTTGGGGGCAGTTCTCACTCATCATTTCCAAAATCCCAAGCAAGTTTCTTTCGGTAAACGACTTGGAAATTGTAGATTATTGGTTAGATGATCCCTATGATAACTATCTAGTTTGTGAATTTCTTGGTATTCGTTGGCTACCGCTACTATTGGCACAAAGTGATCAACATTCCCATGAGTTGGCCATTAAACTTGTTTCACTGATTTTTAGGGTGAAGCTTTCGAGTGAATTCAGTTCACTTATAGACCCGCGCAGTGTAGAAATTCGAGTCGAGTTTTATTTAGGTCGAAAGATCATAAACCGAATTTCCGAACGATTGGGGTGCGAACTTGGGATTCAGGTCTTACCTATATTCGAATCGCAGATCAAGTCGATCTTAGACCATTTGAAAAGTGATCGTTCATCTGTGATTTGGCATCCTGCCGTCGAAGAGCATGAGCAAAATGCAATTCGTGACAAACCGATTGATTTGTTGATTGATATTTTTCGAAACACATTAAACGCGTTCATCGCAACCAATTCCGATGACGCCATCGAATATGTTTCCAAGATACTGAAATGCGAATATACGACACTAAAGAGAGTTGCGATTCATGCCATCGACGAGAACTTTCGTATTTGTAGAGAATTCTTTAACCAATTACTCGAACCATCTTTTTGGACTGAGCACTATAGGCATGAGCTATGGACGCTACTCAATCACAACTACTCATCTTTAAGCGAAGAACAAAAAAAATCGGTGCTGAGCAGAATCCAGTCTATTGATGCTGACGATGACACACACAGTGCTCAAACACGAGCGTATCAGCGAGCTGAATGGTTGGCCGCCATCGAAGACCATGGGGACAATGAAAAGGAATTATATCTTCAATGCACGAAGGAGGCGGAGGCAGAACCCGAACACCCGTCGTTTGCCGCATACATGCAATCAGGATGGGTTGAACCCAAATTTCCAATCTCGGTAGATCAATTAAGCGCGATGGATACTCCCGATTTGATCGAATACTTAGAGACATTTGAAGACGACAATGCAAATTTCCTCGAATCGCCAATCAAAGGACTTTACGAAGCCTTTCGACAGGTCATCAAGTCTTCGCCACTTTCGTTTTCTCAGCGGCTTGCTTCATTTGACAACATCGATCTAAGTTATGTTTTTCAAATTACTGAGGCTTTCAGGGAGATATGGGTAGGGAAAACGTCTCTTCCTTGGACCGATATATGGAAACCCCTCTTGCATTTTTGTCAACGGTTAGTCTCGAACGACGAATTTTGGAATGAGGGAAACGCCAAATATCGTGGTGCCACGATTCCAAACCGACATCAAGTAGACCGACATCAGGTGGTCGGTTCTATTGCCACATTGATAGAGGCGGGTGTGAAAGTTGATGACCACGCGTTCGATCCGACACTTTTGGATAATGCGGAAGAAATTGTCGTTATCATGCTACGAAATCAAGTAGGCGAGGCATTCGATAACAACAACGACGCTGTTGACGCTGTTTTTCACGCGATCAACAGTCCTCGAGGAAAGTGTATAAATGCCTTGGTCAATCTCACTTTACGCAAATGCCGAATAGCCGACGTAACAAACGATAAAGATCATGCGGCGGTTTGGAAACACTTCGAACATTGGTACAACCAGGAGTTGGAATTCCGCTCACCGCCTTCCTACGAAGTAGCGACACTCTTCGCGAACTATCTGCCAAACTTTCTATATATGTCCGCAGAATGGACCATGGAAAGTTTGGATACATTATTTTCCGCGCAGGATCAGAAATGGTGGCGATGTGCTATGGAAGGGTATGCATACGCTAAGACGAGTGAGAAAATTTACCTGTATCTAAAAGAAAACGGGCATCTGATAAAAGTGCTAGATGACGACACTATCCACCATTTAGCTAAAGACCGAGCAATTGAAAATATTTGCATCGCATATTGTCGTGAGATTGAATCCTTGGAAGCCGATGACTCGCTTATCAGTGTCTTAATTTCGAGAAACGACAGCGATGAATTGAAAAAGGCGATTGTAAATCTTTGGAGGATAGGGACAAATAACATCGAGTTTGCGCCAAAAATAATCGCATTTTGGCAGGAAGTGCTCACCAAGCTCGATTTGGAAAGCCAAGAGGGCCGAGCTGTTGCCTCACAACTTTGTATGCTGGCGGAGTTTATCAAGGAAGTCGACGATTCAACGCTTGAACTGATACGTGCCGTTGCACCATACGTGGGACGCAACGATTATCGTATGTTCGAGTGGTTGGAAAAAATAAGTGACTCTCAGCCACTTGAAGCCTCCCAGATTTGGAAGTCGATGTTACTTCGTACCCCCCTACCCGCATATCCCGAAACTTCAATTAAGAATATCTTGAAAAACATTTTGAAAGAGGGACACGAAGGAAAAGTGCGAGCACAAGAAATTACCGATACCTACATCAAGGAGGATGGGAACGATGCGCCTCGTAAATGGCTGTATGAGATCCTTGACAATCAATAACTTGACTAGAGAACTAATAGACAGTTGGATTGGAACGAAACGGAACGGTTTGAGAGGAAAGTAACTATTGTCAAAATAAATGCGAAAGTTCTGGAAAAACAGTGATACGTTAGTTTGCTTGTGAAGCAATTTACAATGTTTGAAAAACTGCTATCTAAATTGTATGCCTCAACTCAACTTTAAAAAACAGATTGTATGGACTGGAAACAACCTCGACATCATGCAGGGAAATGAATAGTGAATATGCGCGGATTGAGGTAGACCAAATGATTGCCGTCATCAACGGTATGATGAGCAGGCTGTTGAATATAGGGATTTTTGCGCAGTTCTATGGCGCAGGAAATTCCAACTGAAAAGTGAACAAATCAAACAGAGAACGTTAAATCTTTGGATCAGAAAGTCATTTATGCTTGGCAATGAAAGACTATTCCAGCGAGAACACCAAATGAGTAAAAATACAAGCCTTGAAGGCAACAAGACTAATAAAGAACCACCAGAAAAAGCGATAAAGACACTTTTGAAGCCCTGCTTAAGCAGGCATGTCCGCCCGTAGACGATGCACCAGAAGATAGAACATCCGATTCGGAATCTTTCTAGTATTGTGTCGAAAATCGAATTCGGCCAGATACTTTGGCATGTGCTTTTTGGACACGTGAATGTGAGTGCCGCGAATACTTCGTTTTAGTTGCGACCAATAGCCTTCAATGCTATTCGTATGACAATCACCACGTTTCCATTCTTGTTCGCCGTGATTGACGGTTTCATGCTCAAAGCCATATTTGGCCTAGCTTCCGATACGCCCACCATTCATCCGTATGGACTTTAGATCCGGGTTCAATCTTTTTAAGAACGATTGGCTCGATGGTTTCTCGTTTGGCATCTGGCACAACTTCAGTTTTTACCTTGCCTTGTCGTTCTTTTACACCTAACACGATGGTTTTGCCTTCCGCACCGCGTCCACTTTCCCCTGCACGGTAACCGCCGACATAGGTTTCATCTACTTCTACTTCACCGGATAAATCCTTGACATTTAATTCTCCCATTAATTGTCGAATTTGGTGTGCCATTCGCCAGGCACATTGGTAAGTTACACCTAATTGTCGTTCCAGTTCTTTTGCTGGTACGCCGTGCCGAGTTGTAGTAATAGGTAAGGCTCATCCGGCCTTTCAGGCTTCAATTCAAGCCGAAAACCGCCCCATCCGCGACGATATTGCCAAGGCTCCAGACATCGCTTGGCCGTGTAATCTGCGTAATATGTACCGCATCGACGAGATTGATCATCAGCGCGGGTTTCGTCACGAATTAGTCAGTACATTGGGCTTGTTTGGCGTGCTCCAGCGACATGATCCTGACCATCAGGCGTTGCTTGGTTCTTGGGGAGAGTGGTTCGAAGCCATCGGAGAAGAGAAAAAGGTGGAGGGAACTAGTGCTTCGGGTAATTCCGACTGCGGCGATGGCTCCAACGCATCTACACCTGTCGAACAGGAAATTCTCAATCTCGATGCCCAAGAGTTCGATCTACTCGCCTACCTCGTTTGTTCACATCATGGTAAGGTACGAATGGCTTGGCATGCGAGTCGCGCTGATCAAGAAGCAAACGACAGCCAGTTACGCATTCGCGGGGTTCGTCAAGGCGACATTCTTCCACCGTTACCATTGGCCGACGCCGATGGCGGGATTCACTCATTACCCGCTACAGCACTGGATCTCGCTCCTTCAGAAATCGGGCTGAGTTCCCGAACCGGCCGGAGTTGGTCAGAGCGTGTGATAGATCTCGTCGATCGCTTCGGGCCATTTACCCTGGCTTGGTTAGAAACTATACTGCGTGCAGCAGACTAGCGCGCCTCGAAACAGATAATTACAGACAAGTTGCTGCAGGAACAGGATAACAAGAATGCCGGACAACAGTTGGAAAGAAGCCATCAAGCGTTGGCGCAATCTGTCGGAGGAGGAGCGTCGGAATCGGCATCTGGAAGCGATTCCCAAGCATGTCGCCAACTCCATGGCGATGGAAGGCGAGCCGGTAGACGAGGAATGGATTCGGGAACAACTCGCCCACCGTATTCTGCCACACGCTACATTGAAACGACCGCCGGAATCCTAAGCTATCAGAAACTCGCTCCGCTGTTAGCTGAACGGGTAGCCGACACCGAGCTTGCTATTTCAAACCGAACTTTTGCCGAACTACCGATCCACAGCCTTCTACTTGAACTACACCGACGTATATGTAGAGACTTGACTACAAACATTGCTGGTCGTTGGCGCCTTCGAGACGTTCGTGTTGGTAAACATCAAGCACCACCGCATTGGCAGGTTCCTATGCAGATGAAAACTACGCCGCTGATGTGGAAGCCCGCTTAGAGTATCTGAGTGATAGTTTTAGCGAGCAGCTGCTTACGGATCTTACTTTTGCTGAGGGTCAACTCCTGCACATTCACCCGTTCGAAGACTTCAACGGACGCGCTACCCGTTTGTTTCTCATTGAACTCCTATATCGGCTAAATCTGCCGGTGGTCGACCCTGCTACTTCGTCGCTAGAGGACACCGACAGCTACTTTGCTGCTTTGGATGCGTATGACCGTCACGATCCACGACCCTTGTTCGTAATCTGGCAAAATCGTTTCGCTCAGGAAAGCCCCTAATGATTCATGTCCATCAACTTGGCGGTTGCGCGCCAGTGCCATTGGCTCATTACCTCAAAGCACTTGTTGGCGTACTGCGGCTGGTTACTGAACAAGCTGACAACAATGCACGCGCATGGTGGGACACAGATCGTTTTCGACTAGCGACCATGTTGACACGGGTGAAGATTGAAGAATTTTTTCTATATGAATATAGGCCCACACCGATTGTTTCACCATGGAACAAAGGGGCAGGATTCTTTTCCGAGAACGATCCAGCGTTATCGCGTATTCAGGGCTCTACAAGTAGTCGTTTCGAGGGGCATTCCGATTAGGTATCGAAGCAAGCTACTTACTGATTGACGGCCTCTCAAAAGCAGACAAGGAAGTCCGTGACATCACGGCGGAAGCCAAAAAACATGGAATGAATGCTGAAGAAAAAAGTCGGATTAGAAATTCCGACGACTATTAAGAATCGGCTTCAACAAGCAAACAAACAGTTCAAGCAGCTTAAGGCGAATTTAATGCCTAACTTGCGATTGAATTGGCGTGGTGCACACAGAGAATGGCTTGATGCGGCTATGGTATTAACGGACAACAGAACTCCGCAGTACCCCGCACTGCTTGGCACTGGCGGGAATGACGGCAGGCTTGATTTCACAAGCAATTTTATGCAGCGGATCGGGGGAATTTTTGATCTTGGTAGTGAGGATGGCGGACCAAAAGAAGCAACACAGGACTGGGTATCTGGCTCTCTATGGGGTGAGCCTGTTCCGGGTAATCTGGTTGGGCTGCCTTTCGGACAGTATTTGCCAGGTACATCTGGCGGTGCTAATAATGGTAATGGTCCAGATTCGAAAAGTATGGTAAATCCGGTGGATTTTATCTTGACATTTGAAGGTGCCATTGCCTTCCGGTCGCATGCTGCTCGACGATTCGAATCATCGGAGTTCTCCCGTGCTGCTTCACCATTCGTTGTCAGCGCACGTGGTGCAGCTTATGCCAGTGCGGCGGTCAGTGACGAAAGTGCTAGAGGCGAGCAGTGGATGCCTTTGTGGTCGCACCCCGCAACATATGCAGAGATAAATCAGTTGCTTGGTGAGGGTCGAGCCCAAGTCGGTACGAAGACGGTTCGCGAACCGTTGGATCTTGCCCGGGCTGTGGGCTGTTTCGGTACAGCTCGAGGCATCACGGCGTTCCAAAGATACGGATTTATCGAGCGCAAGGGCGAATCCAATTTGGCAGTGCCGTTGGGTCGATTTAACACGATAGATCGGCAATTCGAGCATTTAGATTGTATCGACGATCTTGATTTGTGGCGGCGCCGATTGCATAAAGAGGTGCGAGAACCAAATGCACCAGATCGCTTAGTTACTGTGGAAAAACAGCTTGACGATGTCTTGTTCGCGCTCATCAAGCACCCACAGAATCCCGGATACTGGCAGGGCGTTCTTTTGCAATTGGCGGTAGTTGAGGAGGCCATGGCTCATGGCAGTGGCTTCGCTGCGCAACCTTTGCCTCGTCTACGCCCGGAGTGAGTGGTTAGAAGCCAGCTATGACGGTACCCCAGAACACCGCTTGGGGCTCGCCTTCGCCTTGCAGGCAAGCAATTTTCGACAAGAAACGGTAGAACCAATCGATCCGATTAGGCGCCACTGGTTACCGTTAGATACCAAGCGGTCATGGCGTTTCGCTACTACCGGCACCGGTGCTGAAACACGGCTTGAAATCCGTCCGGAGGTTGTCATGAAGGGCCGCCGGGCCGTTGACGATGCCATTGCCCTCGTGAAACGGCGCTTGGTAGAGGTGTCGCAGTCCGGTGGTCGTTATTTGACGCTCCAAGCGGCACCGTATTCTGCCATATGTATTGCAGATCTTACAATGTTGCTTTCTGGCGCAATAGATCTGGATTGCACATTGAGCTTGGCACGTACGTTCATGGCTCTGGACCGTAAAGTATGGGCTGAACGATACGTTCCCATTGATTTGCCACAAATCTCAGATTTAGATTGGCCGGACGACGCTTGGCTCGCGATTCGTTTGTGTACGCTTCCCTGGCCGTTGAAGATGCGGTACGGATTCAATCTCGACATTAGAACCGACCCGGCAATTATCCGACGACTCGCCGCCGGCGACGCAGCATCGGCTGTCACTCTAGCTCTACATCGCCTACATGCAGCTGGTGTTCGCTGCACCGTTCGGACAGGTGCGACGAAGCCAGAAACTGCCCGTTTGTGGGCAGCAGCATTGGCGTTCCCGATCACAAAGAGAACCGCTAGACAATTTCTTCGCCGTCTTGATCCGAATAAGGAGTAGTAACCGTGACAATTGATTTGCAATCCCTAAATAATGCCAAGCGGTTGCTTTTTAATATTCCATTGGAACCGGTCCAAGGGAGTCGGTTTCAACCAACCGGATTCCCTTCTTTGGGCGCGGCGGAATTTCAAACTAAAAGTGGTACGAGTTTATTAGTGGAATCGACACAGAGCATGGCCAACCACCTGGAAATGACAATCTGGGATGCTTCCAAGAAAGATGTCAGGGAGCACCTAGAAGGTCTTTCACATGTACGAATAACACGCGGCGGTGAGTTCCTAACCGACACGATACTGGAATCTCATCGGTTGAGTAGCCCTTATTTGCTCGAAAGTAAAAATAAGTCGTTTCTCAATACACTGCAAGAAGAGATGGGTGCTATGAAGACAGGCCCGGTAGATCGACGGAAGCTCGCAAAAACTCTGTTAAAATATGATATCAATTCGTTGCTTCACGGTATATTTCTTGCGAAAAAAGAACTAGCTGGGGGGCGACTGCGAGTCGCTCGCGCTTTGTCAGCGTTTATCGAAGCAGACGGTGTCTATGTCGCCCCTTCTGGCGGTGTGAAGAACGATCACGTCGACCCATCAGGCGAAACCAAAGTGGGATTCGGTAATGTCCCGTTTGCACGAGACGAATACACCGCCGTTTCAATCACTCTATACGTCAATCTGGATTTGGCACAAATCCGAGGATACGGTTTAGGAGATTCGGTAGAGCACCTTCTTATACTGTTATCACTTTACAAATTACGGACGTTGATTAGCGAAGGAATGCGGTTGCGAACATCATGTGATCTACAGGTGAGGGACGAAACGATTAGTGCTGAAATTCCCAAACAATGGCTTCTTCCTTCGCTTGACGACTTGAAAGAGAGCCAAGAAGGACAAAGAAGACGATTCAGAAAAGACTGAGGGCGACGACGAGTAGGATTTTTAGTTTTTATGTCGACCTCTCTTGCCTTTCGTTTTCTCGCCGGCCGCTATCACGCAACGCCCTATGGCCACCATGTCAACGAAGGATTGATCGAATGGCCGCCGTCGCCGTGGCGGCTACTCCGTGCGTTGATCTCCGTTGGATACACCTCCGGTGAATGGAACGGTGAGGGCATGCCAGAAGTTAGTCGTCGCCTGATCGAAAAATTGTCCGCACAACTGCCCCATTATTACATTCCAACCGCGGTTGGTGCCCATAGTCGCCATTACATGCCCATTGGAGGACTGAACAGTGAAAAGATAGAAAAGACAACGTTGGTCTTCGACACGTGGGCAAGGGTTGAAGACCATGAATTGATAGTTAACTGGAACAATGTGCGGTTGAATGAAGACGAGTTATCCAACCTAGGAACTCTGGTGGGATGTCTGAATTACCTTGGGCGAGCGGAGAGCTGGGTCGAGGGTCGGGTTGTTGGCGCAAGCGAGGAGTCCGAGTCGCGGAGTAATTGTTTTCCAGAACAACATGGTGAGGTACTCGTCCGCGGCTGGGAACAGATCTCCCTCCTTGCACCTACAAAGGCTTCTGATTTCGCGGCTTGGCGCAACGAGAGACTTAACAGAGTATTGGCTGGGTTGCCTATACCAGAGGGAAAGAGGTCGCCGAAGGTACTGCTCAACAAACGAGATAAAGACACAAAACCCTATCCAGCTGACCTGATCGACTGTCTTCAGAAGGACACGACCTGGTTGCGCTCGCATGGATGGAGTCAACCGCCCGGTAGTCGGCGTGTACTCTATTGGCGGCCTTCCAGTGCCATTTCCGTTGGTGTGCCTAGGGTACCCCGAAGAGCAACTCGACCTGAGCGAAGGGTCCAATCCATGCTCTTGTCTATGACCAATGCCAGCCGTAACGATCATGCTCTGCCACCGGTAACCAGAACGCTCCCACAAGCTGAACTACTTCATCGTGCGCTCGTTGGTATCGCGACGAGTAGGAACGAAGAAGTACCGACTGAACTTACTGGGCGAGATAATACAGGCAAGCGGCTTGGAGGACCTCATAGACACGCACATGTAAATCCTCTTGATCTTGACGACGATGGTCATTTGGACCACATTCTCATATGGGCATCTATGGGCCTGGGTACAACTGCACAGGCGGCTATACGGTCCTTGCGTAAAACGCCAACCAAGGGGAGTGCCGAACTATTACGCCTAGCACTGGCAGCGACAGGTGATGATTGGCGCGATTTACTCCAACTGCCAGAACCATATGGACAACACATCGCCCATTTGACCTCGCCCTGCAAAATTTGGGAGTCGTTGACACCTTTCGTTTCTCCCAGATACATCAAGGCGCGTGGTAAGAATACGCTTGAAGGACAGGTTCTAGCAGAGCTTGACTCACGTGGATTTCCCGAACCGGTTGCGGTGCATCAGCTCGCGCCAATTCTGCGCAACCGGAGAGATGCCGCGACTACTAGTGGGTTTGTTTCCAGAAGAGGAGATATGCCTTGGAGTCGGTTCCGTCACTTCAAACTTGTGCGGCAGCGCGGTCCAGAACCTCCGATCTCTTGTGGATACTCTATCCGGCTGGAATTTCCTTGCCCAGTTCCCGGTCCTGTTGCACTTGGCTATGGGTCACATTTTGGCTTGGGTTTATTCAAATCTGAAGTGTTAGACCGTGTCGTGCCGTGAATCATCCAGTAGCGTTTCCAAGTTCGTGCGATGATGGTCAAATGACTTCCAGCAAGCATTTTAGTGCTGGACGGTCCCATGATTACTTTGTCTTCGGCATCAGACGCTCCAAATTCCAATAACCATAGTCGAATCTAGCACCGTACGTTTAAAGTACAGGCAGCAATTCCCCGTATAGTTTCATTTTGGGCTTGACGTCGAACTTTCTGTGTTTCGGTACGGGAAACCGTCGTTTTCTAGGCGGTTTCGCACGGCATGTCGTCGTGCGTTGAGCTGAGTTTCGGGCACCGATATGCGGGTTCCTTGACCGTCAGGGCGGTATGGGGCATCGGGACGACGTCCCGATGTGGATCCCAGCAGCTCGGCAGGGGGTTTGTCGTCAGGATTGTATCGTAGGCGAGGTACGCGGTGTAGGTCCCGAGGGCGTGGTCGTACAGTTCCTGCCAGTTGCCAGAAGGCTACCGCACAGAAACTACTGCGCAGATGCTCCCACGCCGCGGTTCGGGAGTGGTATTTGGCGAAGATTTGCTTCATGACCAGACAGCCCAGTTTCAACACCTGATCGATCAGGAACGCCAGCAGCATCAGCGCGGCGAAACTATCCGACAGGTGCTGGACCCCGTGCCCGAAGTTGTGTTCCAAGTACTGGATGTTCTTCAGCATGTTGAACGTCTCGTTCTCGATCTTCCAGCGACTGCGAGCCGTCTGGCAGTCTGCGCCGTAGAAACGTAGGAATGCTCTTTAGTAGGAAAGATAACCTAGAATACGTATTAATGAAGTATGAAATTTCTATTCTGAGTTGTTTGTAAACTATCTATCCTAAAAAATGTACCCCAATTTTTCTACGGCGCAGACTGCCGGGCCAGTTCGCTGGCGTGGTCCGGGCGGACCGGCAGATCCGTGATCCAGGTGAACTCCCGCCACGCATCCTCGCCGCTCTGAATTCTGCAGCACCTGGACCTTCAGATCGGGGTTCGTAGCATTCAGTTCCACATCCGGCACCACCACCAGCCGGCGGTCCCGCTCCTGACCCTCGGGCGAGGGATCCGCAAACCAGGGCCACATTCGAACGATCCAGCTGAGTCTGCAGATGCGGATGGTCGCCCGCACGAGCCGCCACCAGCAGAAATCGAAGTCCATGCTCCTGAAGCAGCCGGGTCCAAGCACCCCGTTCGCAGTTGTTCTTCGTGGAGCCATCCCCGTTGCGAACCGTTACCATCGCCAGCGGCAGCACCTGCCGCTGATCCGGATGCACCAGCACCGCACACCACCACTGCACACCAGCACCGCACACCACCACCGCACACCACCACCGCACACCACCACCGCACACCAGCACCGCACACCACCACCGCACACCACCACCGCACACCACCACCGCACACCACCACTGAGCGTACGTGGTCGAACTGAACCGTCGCGATGCCGTCGTGCCCGCAGACAGCACAGACCGTGGATCCGTTGGGAGGAAAAGGTACCGATGCCGTCCACGGCCACCAGATCATGACCGTGCCACGCCGACATCCGACGCGGGACCTTGCCGCGCTGGGCGCGTTGCAGAACCTGCTGAAACGCCTTCCGATACCGCACAGGCGAGATTGGATCTAGGCGCGACGGCGCAGGGTCGTGTCGCAGGGAACCTGATCCAGACCGTACAGACGACGCAGATTCACTTCCACCACCGAATGCCTGTGTATCGATAGACCAAACTGCAACAGCGAGGCGTGCTTCTCCAGAAACACCGCCAGCCCCGACATCAGACAATCGCCGGTGGAAAACTTCCAGCCCGCAAACCTCTTCAATGACCGTATCAAAAACTTCACGAACCACCCGGAGCAGACTGGGTTTGCTTACGTCCTTGCGCAACTTCAATGCATCCATCTTTGGATACTACGGCTGTCATGTAAACCCTATACGAACCTATTATCGATCTCAGACGATAGACCCACGTTCTTATTATCGCGAAAGCTAATTCGCAAAGTCCATACGAATAGCGGGGTTTGGGCTATACGGGGAATTGCTGCCGAACATCCCAACTGTGCATGCTCCCCCGACGGAGATAGTGGGCGTCGTCGTACTGCTCCGGCGAGCTGGGGCGTACCAGCAACTTCTCGCGGACTTCAGCCACTAGATGCTTGCTCATCTCGTCCATGCACACCACCGGATGCTGCGGGTCGTACGACCGCTGATATACCTTGAGCACCCGATCCATGCCGGTCATGAAAGGGTGGCTTTGTTCCTGCGGAATGCACCACATTGTCCGCTGCCACGGTTTTAATTCGTTTTTTTTAACGCCTGCCGCACGGTCTCCTCGCAAATCGATTCAACCACTTTAAGCCGGACCAGCTCTTCCGCCAGCATTTTCACGGTCCACCGAATGCGGCCTTCCGGCGGAGTCGAACAGGCCACCTGAACCAGACGCGCTTCCTTCTCCCCGTCCAGCTTCTTCGGCACCGGAGGCAACGGCCGAGGCTTGCGCTCCAGAGCCATCATCGGACCCTGCTCTACCGCCCGCCGACGCACGTGCTGGCAGGTCCGCTCTGTCACCCCCAGCGCATCCACCACCTGCATGTCCGTCAGTGCCGGACCAGCAACCCCCTGATCCACGGCCAGCAGAATCCGTGCACGCTGCAGTTTCGTCGCCGATACCGCACGACGCGTGCTCGACTTCAGCACCGATTCCAACTTATCCCGCTCATCCTGCGCTAACTCCACTAGGTATTTCTTCGGCATCGGGCCCTCCTGATCCCAGAACTCCTTCCAGTCCACTATTATAAACACGTATTGTTAGCGTTGGTAGCCTAAGAGTGGGGTGCCTACTACTGGGAGGTTGGTTACACGGAAGGGCTGGGCAACCGGTGATTTATCCGGCCATTCGTTATCTTCGATACTCGCCGCCCCATGTCTGTCAACAAAGCAGTTGCGATACGTGACCTAAGAGTCTGCGTCGTAGAAAGATGGGAATACCCTTTAGTAGGGCATAATTTCTAAAATAGATACATATAAGGTATACAACTTCTATTCTAAGCTAATTTTGAATTAGCTATCCTAAAAATGTAAAAATTTTCTATGGCGCAGACTGCTGGAGCTGATCACATCGGCTATGACAGTCTGATGGTCGTGTTCGGGCCGCTGGCCGATGCCTCATCGAACCAACGAGCAGTGACCGTCTTGGTCTCCGTATAGAATTTCACCGCCTGTTTACCGTAGGCGTGCTGGTCGCCGAAAAAAGACTGTTTCCAGCCGGTGAAGCTGAAGAACGGCAGCGGCACGGGGATGGGGATATTGATACCCACCTGCCCGACCTCAATCTCGTGCTGGAACTTGCGTGCCGCTCCTCCTGACGAGGTGAATATGGAGGTGCCGTTGCCGTAGGGACTGGCATTGATCATGCCGATCGCCTCGTCGAGGTTCTCAGTATCAGCACATAGCAATACCGGCCCAAAAATTTCTTCCCGGTAGATCGACATATCCGTCGAGATGTTGCTGAATAGGGTCGGTCCAACCCAGTTGCCGTCTGGATAGCCCTCTACCGTGCAATCGGAACCGTCGAGAAGGCACTCGGCACCTTCTGCTTTACCAGCGGCGATGAATCCCAGAATCCGTTTCTTGGCTTGGGGTGTGATCTGTGGGCCGTACGCGGAAGATTCCTGATCCCAGGGCCCTGGTTGCAATTTAGCCATGGCGTCCCGCACCTCCGGGATCCACCCGGCAGCTTCGCCCACGAATAACGCAACGCTGATGGCCATGCAGCGCTGGCCGGCAGCACCACAGGCAGAGCCGACTAGGTTGTTGATCGCTTGACCCTTGTTGGCATCAGGCATGATCACCATATGGTTCTTGGCTCCGGCCATCGCTTGCACCCGCTTCAGGTGTTGGGTACCCGTGCGGTAAACGTGCTGGGCGACGGGCACGGATCCGACAAAGGAAATCGCGCGGATGTCAGGATGAGTCAGTAAGGCGTCAACCTGTTCCTTGCTGCCGTGAACTATCTGCAAGACGCCCTCTGGAGCACCGGCCTCGACAAACAGTTCTGTCAGCCGGTTGGGCGTCATGGGATCTTGCTCCGAGGGTTTCAACACGAACGTGTTGCCGCAAGCGATGGCGATTGGAAACATCCACAGAGGAATCATCGCTGGGAAGTTGAATGGGGTGATGCCGGCGCAGACGCCAAGCGGTTGGGTGTAGCTGTAGCTATCGATGCCCCCCGCCACGTTCTCAACAGTTTCGCCCATCATGAGGCTCGCGATATTGCAGGCGTGCTCTACCACCTCAATACCGCGCCATATGTCGCCCTGAGCGTCCGCAAAGGCCTTGCCGGTCTCTTGACTCACTATACGTGCGATATCATCCTGGTGTTTCTTCAAGAGGTCCTGATAGCGCAGCATTAACCGGGCGCGCTCCGGAGTTGGCACCTCGCGCCAAGCTGAGAAAGTCTCTTTGGCACTGGCCACGGCCCGATTGATCTCTTGCGGAGTGGCGAACGGCAGATCTACCAGTATTTCTTGTGTTGCCGGATCGGTCACCGGCAAAGTCTCGTTGCTTTCGCTGTCGATAAATTGTCCACCTATGAACAGTGGCAGCCGGTTCGTCATCAATTTAGGTTGTGTTTGGTGATAAAAAGCATGCAGCCAGAATCACTACGCCAAGTAGGAATCAATGGAAATTATATACTTGGTTGTCCAAGCTGTTTACTTATATGTATGTCATTGCATCAAGCGATTTAGGGAGAAAGAGGCATAGATCAGAAGGTGCCTGAGGAAGCACCCTGCGAGGACCTGATGCCCGCACACCCGCACTGTCGGCGCGTTCTGTCAGACTTTCGAACCCAAACGCACTTGGCACTTGGTTCGTCGCATTGAGTTCTGTTCGATGTCCAAGTACGGTAGTCGGCTGAATGTGTCGCAGAGAACGAACTCAGTCCGATAACACACCGGTGCCTGCGCGACCGTCGCACCGACAGCCCGCGAGAATTGCGATCAGAACTGGTAGCATGGTCGAACGACGTGCATTCGATGCAGTTCGGTGTCGACTGGCAGATGGATGTCGCTCCACACGGCGAAAGATCAAATCCATCTATCCTAATATTTTGACTTGACGAAGCACTAGTGTTCTAGTCTCGACTAACTGTGTACGTTATTTACACAGGTGCGATAGTACGCTAGGTCAGCTTGCGTGACCGAATCGGCCGGGACTAACTGATAGTGTGCTTCGGCAGAGACTGCCAACTGTTCATTTTCTAGCACAAATGCAAAAAGTACGATCGTCTGATTTTCAATGAACTGTGCACCGATAGGGCGACACTTTAACTCAGGAAATTTTTCGGAACATAGTTCAAAGTCGTTTTCAATTTGAGTTCTAGATAAACGATCTCGGTGTCCTTTCGCTTGTACTGGGAAAATATACTGAACGCCTTTACGTGTCCACTCCAACATAGAGGTCATCTGTTTCGACTTGACCGATGTTTTTTACTGTTGTTCGCAAGTGACTTTGAAGATGCCAGCACATTACTCCTGTAAAGATATCTAGCATTCTGTTATAACGGAGCCTAGCTAGCATAGCTTGTTCATCCGAAGTTGCGTATTTATCTACTAATCCTGGTGTAGCAATGGGAATCTTCGTGGCTGTTATCGAACGATCTGGCTCTGCACGGAACACCCATTTCAGTTTAAAAGCATAGCGAGCTATTCCTTCAGATACTATTGTCCATTCTGTTTCGGGAGGTGCTGAGTCTCTTATTTCTGGAGGAAGCGAACGTCTTGACCGATATGTATAAATCAAGTCGCCCAAATTCTTGGGAGGTTTAATACCAAGTACATTTGCAACCTGCACCATGTCGTCGCGTGCAAATCGGACCGTATCTGTTCCGATTTCATAACGAGCTTCAAAAATGTGCACTATGATTGAGTCATAGCGACTTCTCACAGATGCGTGCTCCTGGCCAATACAAGATGACAACTTCCTCTCGCAATTGTGCACGAGTGGCTGTTGCAGTTCGTGTTCGAAACAAATCTATACCTATAACTTCGTACCCTAAGCTTGTTGCTATTCCTGCTAGTATCTGTCCTGTATGAATCATGACCCGCAGATAAGATGCTTGATCGCCGACCACATACGCAAGCATTGCACCTGGTTTAAGCACCCGTTGTAAATTTTGTAAGTGCAGTGCCATTCCGCCAAAATACTGTCGAACGACTTTTGCATACATCCTTTCGAAGCCCGATGTTCTTCCCTGATCAATTCGTCGTCGTTCAATTTCTGCAGATATTCGATTGATCTCGGAGAAGTTTGCTACTTCTAGATCATCGCAGTCAGATTTATATATGCCTCTAGTATTTGAACGGATGAGAGACTCCTTATGTGATCGCAATTCGTTACGATTACCCGCAAAACCTAACAAAATAGTTTCTAATCGTGTTATACGCGTATAGTCTTTTTCGTTCGGATAGGGCGGCGAAGTGATTACTGCGTCGATCGACTGGTCATCAATGGTATTCGGAATCTTTCGGGAATCTGCAAAAATCACATTGCTCGAAATTTGTGCTCGTTCAGCTAAATACTGCAAATCATCGCACATATCTTGCATTTTCTGCAACCAAACTTCCACGACATCGACATCGGCCTTGATGTCACGGACATCCTACTTCAGGTCCAAAGTACAGATTTCCGATACCACTGACTAGTGACTTAGCGACTCCGAGTCTGTTATACGATTTGAAAGGCCCAGAAAGCCTATCTATTGTTTCTAAAAGTACTAGCGTCTTATTGAAGTGGGAGTGGACTAATGGAGTTTTTTAGTAACAGACTTTCGACTTCTTTCGGCAGAGACCTAAGTAACGACGATGTTTTAATTTCACTCAATAGAGAGCTGGCTTCGCTAGCTATTTTTTGATTATTCGCTGTCAATTGATCGGGTGAGCAAGACCAGCTAGTTTTAACTGAACTCGCAAAATGGGTCATTGGTATCGCTTCAATACCTATTACTCGAAATCCCCTGTTTTTTGCATTCAACTAGTGTCGTTCCAGTTCCGCAAAACGGGTCAAGGATTAATTGTTTGTTATCAACATTGAATTTGTCAATGTAATGACGAACTAAATGGGGTGGATACGAAAGGACAAAGCGATACCATCGATGAGCTGGAAAATCCTTAGGCAGTAGCTTATTCGCATTTGAAACAACTGATCCCTCCGATCCGTTTGGGCTGCGGCGACTATAAACTTCTACCATTGCAGATGCATCAGAACTGCTTTTGATCATGGTGTTAGTAATTGTCGTCATGTTTTAGATTGTTCATTTTTACCTGTTTTTGTATCGTCGTGCACTAAATTGATCTGGAAAAAGCGCAAAAGAAAGTTTATCTGTCTCGGTGGATTATGGCTCAATCATGTCTACTCAAGCCAATTCACGCGACGGAATTCCGATGAAGGTGAATGAGTTCATGTACTAGTTCTAGTGGCAACGGTGTATTTATGGAGCGAACATTTTCATTCATATCTCAATACTGTTCAACTATACATATATTCTATGAACGTCAGTTATAGGGTGTATTCACGTTAAATTTCAAAGCATGCGACTACGCATGCGAGCATTCAGCACGCGATGTCGAGTTTGTGGCAACGCGTTGCCATGCGACGGAATCTCTTGAGGCGGTGGAAAGTCGTTCCTCTTCGTTTCGCAGCTTGTACGTCTCGCGGTCGTAGGCTAGGGGTTTACCCGATTGCGCTTCGGCGGAATGACCGGTGCCACCTCCAATTGCTGGACCAGCCAGCTGGCGAGTCTCGTCATTCTCATAGGCTCGGTACATGCACTGCACCTTAACCGCCGAAGCTTGGAGGCACACAGCAGCGACCGACCCTGCGGCGCGTCGTGCTTCCTTCTAGCCACCACCCGGCAGTGCCAAACTCGCAAGATGATGGTCGCTGAGTGCTGCGGCTGAATTTTTTAGTCGCCCGTCCGCCCCGTGACCGACCTATGGCCTGCCTACCGTTTCTTTACGCGCCTGCGCCATCCGGATGAAGTTTGACCGACGTGCTGCCCAGCGTTGCCCGCGGCTGCGGACGACAACGTGAGATCTCGATGCCGAAGTTCTTCCGGCACCTGTCCAGCACGCCGCTCTTCGACTGCCGACTCATGCGCATGCAGATCGTGTATCAGCACCCGAATCGCGCCGGTAGATTCCGCCATTTGCACCCATTTCCCAGTGCATACGGCATACGTTGAGAAAGCCCGACCGTCGATGTTGATGTTCCCACGCGGGTACGGGACACATGCGCCACCTTCCGAAACTACTCTTCCGTAAGTTCCATGCTTGATTTTCTTATCCAGTTAACATCCAGCAACTATCAAGCACTAAGTAATGCGAGCACGCCTTAATTCAATCGGCTATGTATAGATGGCACCGACAATTCGTTCAGACTTGTGAAGTTTCTCTGGAGCACTGCGCCTCACACGTTTATATCAAGATGCATCGCGTGGACGAATCGTACTCTTGGATGCCGTACCTCTCAATTCGTGTCAGATGAATTCGCATTGTTGCGCAGTATGCTCTTGAGAGAATGGCGGTTCTAATTTCAAAAATCCTCGCTTGTAAACATGTTGATTTCAGCTTCGCCCAGCTATTGCATGCTCAATCCGATAAGTAGGTTTTTGTCTAGAAAAACTGCGGCGATTTGTAGAATCTTGATGTAGGTACGTCAGCTAATGTAAATTAAAGTTTTGCCACGTACAAACCCGCCCACCTCAAAATGTGTTTGCCGGTAGATATTGACACTTGGATTATTAAGTAATGAGTTAATGGTATGAGCGAGGTTAAGTTAACTCCTGTCCGTCTGCAGCATGTTTTTGATGAGGATGCGCTTCATCGATACCTAACGTCATATGTTGATGGCTACCGGGGCAAATCCAAAGTTCTTCAATTTGAGGGAGGTCAGAGCAATCCGACATTTCTGCTGGAAAACGAGTCAGGGCGGTATGTATTAAGGAAACAACCACCTGGTCCACTACTTCGGTCAGCACATCAAGTTGAGCGTGAATACCACGTCATGGATGCACTCTGCAGTACTCCGGTACCGGTACCTAAAATGCTCTGTCTTTGCGAGGATTCCGGCGTTATCGGAACTAAGTTCTATCTCATGGCAATGATGGAAGGTCGTTTGTATACGAAAACTACACTGCCTGATATTGCCCCTTCCGAACGAAGAATCATATACCATGACATGGTTCGGATTCTCGCGGAGCTTCACAAGGTAGATCCCGTTGCGGCAGGTCTTGCAAGCTTCGGACGACCGGGCAATTACTTCACGCGCCAGATTGGACGCTGGTCAAAGCAATACATCGCGTCCGAAACCGAAACCATAGACGCAATGAATAATCTGATCGAATGGTTACCAGATCACATTCCAGACACGGTTGCTCCAGTAATTGTTCATGGCGATTACCGACTAGGGAATGTGCTGCTTGACGAAAGCGAACCGAAAGTGGTTGCTGTTTTGGATTGGGAACTTTCGACTCTGGGCGATGGCTTGGCGGATCTTGGCTATTGGTGCCAGGAATACCACACACCCGAAAGTGAAAAACGGGGCAACATCCCGGGATCGGATTTAGTTGCGCTGCAATTGCCTAACGAGAAGGAGATTATCGATACCTATTGTCGAGTAGCTGGTCGTGAGCGTATCGAAAACTGGCTTTTCTATATCATTTACAACATGTTTCGATCAGCAGGCATTGCACAGGGCGTGTATAAACGGGGGCTGGATGGCAATGCGAGTTCAGAAACTGCTCTTGAGTATAAAGACACCGCACGTCGGAGAGCGGAGCTCGCTTGGCGATTAGTGCAACAGCTAGAGGCTGGAGCGTAATTTGTTGCCGACTGCAAGGAGCGATCGGTCACGGTCGTTCCTCAAGATATTTGATGATGTTTTTGGACTCATACATCCATTTTGTCGAACCATCCTCACGTGCGATCTTTAGACATGGCACGGTTGGTCTCCCGCCTTCGCGAATCAATTCGTTGTACGTTTGATAATCCATGACGGTGTCGCGCATTAGTACAGGCGCATCTTTCTGCTGCACGAATTGCATTACGCGTTGACAGTATGGGCAGGTGTCAGTTTTTAAAAGAAAAGTATTGTTCGGACATGGTCTTATAGTATAGATTCTCAACTGTGGCCAGACCTCGAATGAATGCGAAAAACTTACAAGTTGCCATACTCGGCAGCGTAAGTGTAATTGTGCTGGTAATTTTCGTATATGGTGTGCTTTACGCACTCGGATTTGTCTCGGTGTCGTCGGAGTCCGACACTTCGGGCGAAGAATTCATCGAACTTGATCGCGAACCAACAAGCGGCCCTATACAAGTTATCGAGTTCTTTTCGTATGAGTGCCCCGCGTGTGAACGTATAGATCCGACGATGGAGGAGTTGCACGAGTCATTGCCAGACACAGTGGAATTTCGTCGCGTACATGTAACGTTTAGTTCCAGACAGCGACTGCTAGCTCGGGCTCATATCGCACTATCTCATCATAAGGCTATGCAACGGAATCACGGGCGTATATTTCGTGCTATCCACGATCGGAACAAACGTTTCATGACAGATGAATCTATGGGCAACTTTGTTGATGGCTTCGGTATAGAGAAGGACACGTTGGTGGGTACGATGTCTGGCAGCAGAGTGGAGGAAATTATGAGGAAGAATCGTTCCTTAGTAGAGGAAGTTGATGTTTTGAGTATTCCGACACTTCTGGTTGGTGACAAGTACGTGATGAATACCAGTCTGCCCCGCAGTAAACTTGTTGATGCGACTTTAAAGCTAGTGGCGAAGTTGACAGCTGAGAAAGATATGAATGCGCAGCCAAGTGGAGAAAAAACGGAAACTGAGGACGGCTCTCCTGATGAATGATCTATCGATGCTAAACAGCGTTAGAGTTTCAAATCAGCGTGGTAATTCGACCCAACGGAGGACTGGAATTTTCGCAGCAGATTCGAGATGAAGTTGACGGCCGATATTTGTAGTTACGGTGACATGCGGATATTGCGGTTGAGGAAATTTCGATTTTTTGTCGTTTTAAGATGTTTGGGAATCCTGGCTGCAACAATGGGCAAGTACTCGTCGATTTGCGGCGGATACAGGGTTCTGTAACCTCCACCAATTCCTAACTGCTTGCTGCAAGGTTACACGGTTGTGAAATACGGATCGTCGAAAGTTCACCACTTTGCGCAATTCAAACTACGAGAGGCATTCGGATATGTCGATACGCGAATTTGCAAAGCTGGATGCGGAACTAAAATGACCTTAGATATCTAGCGTATTCTTTCAATGTTACGTCGTATCCGATCGTCATGGAGATGATTTTGCGCCTTGCTCTTGATCGGAGATTGTGGAACGGATTACTCGGGTAATGCACAAGGGATTTACATGATTGCAAGTATTTGGTGTCAGTAAGCGTTGTGCGCGTCCGTCAGTAGTGATCCGGTGCTGCTACGCAAGTCGATGGCTATAAGCTGTTTGTCTCGAAAGGTTTGGTCGTAAGAAAATTACTGACGATTGACCTAGATAGTGTTGCCCATTCGAGGGACGCCCTGGGATGTTCGAGTGTTATGGATATCTCATCGGCCCCAAAAAATTTGAGCCGTCAATCGCGATACTTATCAGCTAATATCAGCAAAATTCCGTAGAGCACCGGATGATTTTTCTTACGTCGCTTCCATTCAGTTTCCGGTTTCGCAACGAGGCACATAAGATTCACCGCTACGGATGTACCCGATCAACGGAAACTAGCTCATGTCTTACTTTTATACGGGCAATCATCTCAGGATGGATACGAAAATTTGTTCGTTTAGATCCTATAGATTTTTACTCGTGGACTGAAAGATCGCGAACGCGTTTGTGTAACCCACAACCCACAAGGGGAATTTAACCTGTACGAATTAGTCTTCAAGAACGCCATACTCGTCAGTGAAAATGTCTTGCAAGAAGGTGATTTGGCAATTCATGCTGGACGAATCGAGCAAGTTGGCGGCATTGCGGCGGGGCGCGGAGAAATCGACGTCAATGGAGCTTGGGTTCTACCCGGTATGATGGATGATCAGGTGCATTTCCGTGAACCTGGTCTAGAGTACAAAGCTACGATCGAATCCGAGTCCAGGGCCGCGATTGCTGGTGGAATTACTAGCTACATGGAGATGCCCAACTGCGCTCCACAAACCACTAACGCTGAGCGGCTCGAACAAAAACATGCACGAGCAGCGGCCGTTTCGAGTGCTAACTACGGTTTTTATTTGGGTGCGACCAACGACAATCTTGAGGAAATCAAACGTGTTGATCCCCTTAGGGCCTGTGGAATCAAGATATTCATGGGGGCTTCGACCGGCAATATGCTGGTTGATGACGAAACGACCCTTGATGGGATTTTTGCATCGGCACCGATATTGATTGCTACGCACTGCGAAGATACGCCGACTATCTTACGAAACGAGGCATTAGCCACGGCAAGGTTCGGCAATGATATCCCCGCTTCTGAGCATCCATATATTCGTTCCGCTGAGGCTTGCTATCAATCTTCATCACAAGCCGTAGCACTCGCAAAACGACATAATTCGCGTTTACATGTTCTTCATCTGACTACAGCGTTAGAGATGGATTTATTCGAATGCGGCGACGTTGAGAACAAACGTATTACTGCGGAGGTATGTGTTCATCATCTATTTTTCAATGAGACGTGGTATTCGTCGAAAGGAGCCGATATTAAGTGTAATCCTGCAATTAAAACTAGGGCGGATCAGCAAGCCTTGAAAGATGCAATCCTTGAAGATCGAATTGATACCATAGCGACGGACCACGCACCGCATACCCGTGAAGAGAAACGGCTGCCATTTGCACGGGCACCTGCAGGATTACCGCTCGTTCAGCATGCACTTCTTAGCGTCATTGAATTAGTGAAACGTGGCGAGCTTCCAATTGAAATGGCAGTCAAAAAAGTCGCACATGCACCGGCGCAGTGTTTTAGTGTGAAGGAGCGCGGGTTCTTACGGGAAGGCTATTGGGCAGATGTTGTGGTTGTTGACCCAAACCGCACGACGGTTGTTGACGATGAACCAATATATGCAAAATGCGGTTGGACGCCATTTGACGGGATTACGTTTGCATCAAGGATCATGCATACAGTGGTAAATGGAAATCTCGCTTATTCGGATGGAGAATTTTTCGATGTACCTAAAGGCATGGCATTGGAGTTTGATCGGTAATCGCGTCAAGAATTCATCGCAACACCGTGACGGACTCTGAAATCCCGGAAATCCAGCGATGCTATAAAAAAATCAGTTCTACAAGAGGAATGACAATTATGATATAAAAATGGTTACTATATTATATTTAATGTTAAAATTCTAAAAACTATATTAAATGGAACAAATCATTTATTTATACATATGACTCTTCAGTCAGAGACGATGTGATTTCCTATAAAGTTTTTTAGTGAATTAATTGAGATTGCGGGGTGAACGCAAATGGCTATAGTTCAATTTAAACGACATAGAAATCAATGTGTGAGGCTCTGTGTTCAAATGCTGATAGGTGTGGCTTTTGTGTTATTCATAGGTTCTCAGCACTATTCGCTCTTTGCACAGGACCCCCCAAAATCGCCTCGTACATCACAAATAATCGATATTATTGAAGCTGAAGCTGTTTTGCGAACATGTGACGAAGCATCGGTAACAATCGGTAGAGCTATCTTGATTGAGCGTCCTTCGGAGGAAGGAATCAAGCTAGTTATAGTTGATATTGGAATAGAGAACTTATCTTCCGGCAAGCATGCTGTTCATATACATGAAACGGCCAAATGCGAACCATGCGGTGCTGCTGGTGGGCACTTCGACCCAGGACCGTACGGCAATACCAGTCCAGACGGTAATCACCCGTTTCATTCAGGTGATTTGGTCAATATCTCAGTCGACAAAGATGGGAACGGACACATGCAGGCAGCAACGTCTCGAATTACACTCTCGGACGACCTGCTCTCAGTGTTTGACGAAGACGGCAGTGCCATCATCGTGCACATGGGGCCAGATACCTATTGTCCAGAAGGTGAAACGAAAGGTTGCGCTGGCGGAGATCGTGCTGCATGCGGTATTATTGAAAAAGTAGAGTAGCCTTGATAGTTTCGAGTACTGTAGATTAGGGATGGTACAACCTATCTTTGCCCTTTTGCAATACTTCTTTGAGCCCCTGCAGTCTTGGGGATATCTCTCTTCGAACGGATCAACAAGCTCCTGGGACGCGAGACTTTCTTGATGGACTGCACAGTTTAATCTAGTAATTTAGATTGTCTATGACTTATTGTTTTGCTACCGCTATCGACGCGGGCCTTGTCTTTGTTTCGGATTCCCGTACCCATGCGGGAGCTGACCGGATCAGCACATCAAGCAAGATGCACCGATTCAGCTTCGCAAAAAGCGTAAGAAGATTTTTCGTCGTGCTCTGTTCGGGCAACTTGGCGACAACCCAAGGGGTCATAGCACGGCTAAGACGCGATATAAAAGATCACGAACATGAAAGTTTGCTAACTGTGGCGGATATAGATAGAGCGGCAGAATATATTGGATATGTGTCCACCGAAGAGCAAAGGAAATATCATCGGTCGCGTACCGAAAACGATTTTCTGCCGGAAGCATCGTTCCTGCTTGGTGGGCAAATCCACGGTGAACATCCAAGTATCGCTCGTATTTATCCAGAAGGGAATTTCATTCACTGCAGTGACGCTATGCCTTTTCTGCAGATTGGCGAAGTGAAATACGGTAAGCCTATTCTTGACCGTATCGTTACGCGTAGGACGTCCTTGGCAAATGCGTTGAGGTGCGGACACTTGTTTCGATGGATTCAACGTTGCGTAGCAACGCTACCGTCGGGACACCAATTGAGTACTTGGTCTACCGAAAGGATCAATATAAAGCGGCTGTTTGCGCTCAACTCGAAGAGGATAATAACTATTGGCTGGCACTGAGAAAGTCGTGGGCGCAGAACATTCAAATAGCTTTTGATGCACTACCCAATCCAGCGGGACTAGAAGAATCTGCGGTAATTACCCACCTCGATTCGTAAATTGCGTTTCGGGATTTATGAGCGGGCCGCACGATGTTACGTATTTAATAGTACTCTCCGTAATTTCATTTCTCGTGTACGTGTGCTCGCGTTTCCCAGCTGGTCGCGTTCAACTGACCGAATCTGCTATAGGTGTATGAATATAGCTGGACACCTCTATTTACTGCTGTTTTGACGAATCATCCTCTATATAAGTATATGATTTTTAAGAATTTCCTATTTCAGATAAGAGCAAACCTGTAGGTTAATAGAGATTTCCAGCTGTAACGGCTCTATAGCAACGCGAAAAGCACTATAACGAATACATAGTACTCGTTGTGCTTGTTGCTGAAAATGCTGCTTTATCAATTCCTGCCGCTTGTATTACTCAGCTGTTTCATTTCCCACTTGAGGATTTCATCACCAAAACTTAGCAACCAGCTTCGTAGCTGGAGACTGTCAACCACTGTTGCACTAATACGGTACTTGTCATCAAATTCTTCGACAATCTGATCTTCGGACAATCTGGATTCCGTCAGGTGAAAGCCCGCTCCTCGCACGATGTCGAAAGTGAGGCGTACTCGTTCACCTTCACCAAAACTGAATTTCGCGTCGTCAATATATTGTTGCAGTCGAAAATTTTGGGGACGAGTTGATTGCAAGCTTAAAGACTCTGCGTTGAGCATTCGATGGAGAGCCAATTGGACAGGTTCGTCAGCATCATCAAAAGTCACTACTAAATACAGCACGGCGCCACATTGGACGAGTGCTATTGGATTGACAATGAAACTGCGTTTCTTGCCGTGTCTATTACGATAATGGATATCTATCTTGTGGTCGTTAAATAGACATCGGGAAATCGTTTCAAAAATACCTGGCCGGATTTCTGGCGAGAGAAGCGGCTGCGAGGGGCTCACGAAATTTACTTTCTCCAACCACTTGCCTGCTTTTGAATCGTTTGGATTCGAAAGCTTCTCATGAGCTTGCTTAAAGAAGGGATGCATGGACGTTGTGAGTGTAGGCGGCAAAAGGTACTTTAACTGCCTTTCCGCTAGATGAATAAGCAACGCGTCGTTGTATGACATATCCGCTAACCAAAAACCAGTGGATCCCTGAAAATGCGAAAACCGATAAGGTCTGGTCGTGTCATCGCACTCGATGAAATTCTCTTGCGTCAGCTTTTTAAGCATTCGCTCGACGGACCGTTTCGTGCGTTGAATTCCTTCTCCTTCCAACGATTGAGTTAAATCCCGTGCGTTAATGTAGCTTGGTGCTCTAGGGATCTTGCGGAGCAATTGCAATGCGAACGCTAATGTTTCGAGCGTCTCGGGGTGTTCTGCCATAGGTTCAATTCCTTATCGCATCGTACTCTCAAAATTTAGTAGAGGCGGTTATTTTGCCGTACTTAAGCAATTACTAGCACGACTTTCTTCGCCTAATGAATCGGACCGATTGATAATGTTCAGCGGCCCCAGGGTACGTGTCTATTCGGTGGGTCCATGTACTACCGTGCTACTTCATGCTTGAAACTTTACACTTAGATAGATAAGTTGATTACGATCAATGATCGTCGCTTTGGTACGGTAGAGTGTTGTCCCGTTCTTGATATAGCGTTCGGTTCAATGAAAGCCCAAAGCCCGTACACCCATAGAATGTTCACCTCGAATAAAACGAATTGATCTCGTCGCAACTCATTTCCCGTCTTCGGTGTAACTGGAGAGGTTAAATTTTTTCGGTTAATGAGACAGTCTCCATGCATAAATTAATATTGGTTTGCGTTTGCGACCCTGTGTAGCTCATGAAAATAGTTACATCGTGATTCAGTGGGATGGCTTTATTGAACGAATCGGATTAAAACTGTCCTATTGGCTAAAGGTCATGAAGTCTCCAGGAATCAGATTGGTTGGGCGGTGTGTTTCCTGTAGTTTACATTCACCAAGTCTTTTTGGGGTCAAGTGTTAGCAAAGCAATTTTGCGGGTTGTCTAGCCGATAAAAAGATGAATCACACCTTAGATCAGAGCGTTGTAACGGCGTTTGATCTAGATCGTGGACAAGGCTGGCGGCTACAATGAAGATACCACTAAAACTCTCCATCTGTGTCAGGTAGTTCATTAATTAGTGCGTCGTATATCACGAATAGCCATAAGCCACGAATCGTGAATGAAATGTGCGAAACGTTGACGGCACTGTGGCACTTGTGAGGTGATGCAAATGTTTTGTAATTTCATCCGGGGGCGATGACGTGCGATTAGGCATTCTCTGTGCATTGCAGGTGGAAGAAGTACTCGGTTCCCACTTTGGCGACTATCCACGAATGTTCGAACTGTTGCTCAGAAAACCATTCAATAACTTATTGACAGTTAAGCCCTATCGCGTAGATCAAAGCGAGTATCCGGAAGACGTGGATGAATGCGATGCGTATTTGATTACGGGTAGCGTGGCAAGTGTGTTTGATGACGAGCCATGGATTCACGACTTCGTTAAATTTATTAATTGTCTGCATCGTCGCCAAAAGAAGACGATCGGGATTTGTTTTGGCCACCAGATAATGGCCCAGGCGTTAGGAGGGTGCGTAGATCGAGCTGATCAAGGATGGGAAATTGGTGTCCACGAATACACGTGCGAAAAACATGAGCCATGGATGATTCCCCGACTTCGTCGTTTTCGACTACTCTGCAGCCATCAAGATCAAGTGAAAACTCTACCCCCTGAGGCAAAGACGGTGATTTCCAGTGACTGCTGCCCTATCGCTGGAATGCAGGTAGGAAATCACTTTCTTTCGTTTCAAGGTCACCCGGAACTTGAAAGGGAATTCGTAGCATGTCTCATGCACATGCGCAAGCATAAAATTGGAGAATCAAAGGTCTCTCATGGTTTAGCATCGCTCAAATTAGAGACGAATCAGGCCGTCATCGCTCGGTGGATTACTGAATTTCTTAATCAACGATCTTGATGGGGCTATTAGCCGAATCACTAGTCCAAATAGCGTTCATCGCGAAAAAGGAACAGCCACAGCAAGACGTACAGGATGATCATAATCCTGGGAAAGATCACCGCTGCAATAATCATAATGACTCGAATCACTAGAACGTCGAAGTTGAATCGACTAGCAATGCCGAAACATATACCAAGTAGCCACGCACCTTCCTTGTGCAGGATCCTTTCCAGTCTAGTCCTTTTTGCTGTAGCCGCCGTATTGTTATCATCCATAGTTTTTTCTTCGGGCATGGAGTTCTCCTAAATAAAAATTCCGTCTCTGAAAGATATTTGTCCTGTGCAATTCGACATCGTTCCGATCGCCCTTTTTTTTAATACAAAGATGCAGCAGCTTGCTATGGAAATAGTATAGTGTGAGCGACTCATGATAACGGAAGGTAGTATCAATACATAAACGGTATTTGCCCTGAGAATCGTCAATCTCGAAATTCGTTGGATCATACTTGTATTCTTTCATCTATTGGTCGAGATTGTGGCCATAGTGTTGACCGCTAAAATTTCGTGGATAGAGAACGTAGACGATCGCGACCAAACCTCAAAGAGATTCTCGTGTCGTCATTCATACCACTTATTGGTCTATTGGCTGATACGAGTACCGACATTTTGCTTGAGAGCAAAAAAAGAGTATGCAAGACGGATGCATGCTTAGCTGGTGTCTGCAAGGCCCACTATTTTGAGTATGAATACTGATGCGCAGGAGTATTCTGTCAGGGATACCGGTCACCATGACGGTGGCCCCGGGCGATGCTGTTCTGACACTCCGCCTCGCTTGCTATCGGAGAGGGATGGAAATTCCGTTCATATTTGGGACGAGAGATCTGCTTACCGGTCGCCGGGGGATGGAGTTTTCCACGCTTCTGAGAGGTTATGGGACATGTCAGGTGGGTGGTGAATCGGAATCGGGTGTTCCCCCCAGAGAGAAACCGGGCTGATCCCTGTCTATACGATAAGGCACTTCACAAGCTGCACAATGAAATCGAACGTCTGTTTCGGCGACTCAGAGGGCGTCGACGGATTGCCGTTCGTTATGACAAACTGACATGTTTTTACTCCGTCTGACGTTGGTTGATAAGGCATTACAGTGGAATTGCCGTCTGAGAAGCTAGTGTGGGTATACCTGAGATGCACTCGCAATTTCGCGCCAAGCTTTGTTGGTATAGGTACGGTGCGAAATAGGCCCGCCACACTGCACGCAAACGGTGTTAAACCTTCGTCTTTGTACGCGGCGCACCCATCCGCAGTAAGTGCACGATTGGATGTAACGGGTTTTTACACCTTCTCGTCCGATCGTAACTTCGCCCGTGCAACCAATAGACTTAGCCTTCGTTAGCCACGTAGCGTCGTGATTGTGCTGAGGACCAACCAGGGCGTGGGCGATTTCATGCAGGATGGTGTTCATTATCTCAGATTCAGAGCTAGTTAGAGAGTAGATATTTGAGAGTGCTATTAATTTATGATCATACTTGCAGATACCGCCGCGGGAAGATGCTAGATCAAATCGGAAGATCCATCTATCTAGTCCATATTTCGTCATGAGCGAAACCGCTTTCTCCAAGATTTCATGCAGCCGCCTTTTGCGAGCAGCAATGATGCCTTGGCCCTGGGGCAACTCAAGCAGCTGATATGGAACACGGACGTGCCCGTCGTGGTTCGTTGTAATCAGAACTCTTTCTGAATTTAGCTGAAGAATTTCTCCACGCTTGTCTACACCACGAAATTGAAAGATAACTTCATCTCCCGGTAGAAAACATGCTTTTAAATAGTCCTCTGCTACAAGCAACCGTTGGCGAAAAGTATGGTCGAGCAACGATAGAACACCCCATGGAACCCGGAACTTTAATCCCTGAGAGGTCACGACAAGTGCTGTCTTATGTGACTTCCGCTGTACATATCCGCAGATATCCTTACCCTGATGCTTGAAACTTACCGCATCGTGTACAGAAAAATCTTTCGATTTCGGCACTATTTATCTACAACCTGTCGATTTTCTGAAACGACACTCTCTCGTGCTGGTGATTTACTGCTAATAGGGTCGAAATGTCTAATTAGAAACATACAAGCTTATAGCCATTTAGAATTTAAGATTGATGGACAGTTTCGACCTGCATCTTCTCAAATGAATAGTGGGACGCTATGTCAGTCAACCAATAACGGGTACTTAACATGAGAATTCAAACACTGTTTCTTTTTTCTGCCTCTATTGGATGCTCCATCTGCAATGCGACTGAATTGACAATTGCAACATGGAATCTCGAACATCTCAATGATACGGACCAAGAAGGCTGTGTACCCCGAACAAAACAAGACTACGAGGAGATCCGCGAAGAAGTAAAAGTACAAGGGTTCGACGTTGTCGCGATTCAGGAAGTCGAAAATGAGGTTGCTGCATATCGGGTGTTTCCAGAATCGGATTGGGACGTTGTCATGTCTTCCCGCGCATTCAAAGATGGTAACCAAGAATGCAGAGGAATGCCTGGGCAATACCTGCGAATGCAATCTACGGGATTTGCGATCCGTAGAGGTATTAATTACAAACGACACGAAGATTTTTCTGAACTTGCTGGCGAAAGCCTATTCCAACGCTGGGGTGTGGACGTCACCATTAGCGAAGGCCTCCCACTTCGACTCTTGAGCGTTCATCTTCGTTCAGGATGCTGGGGAGAAGAACAAGACCGAAGTGTTTCTAGAACGTCCGTTTGTGCCGACCTTAGTGATCAATTTGACCGACTCACGGAGTGGATCAATGCAAGAAGGCAAGAAAATACGGCCTTTGCTATTCTGGGGGATTTCAATCGAAGATTGGCGGTACCGGGTGACTGGGGATGGCAAAAAATCTCGACAACTGATGCTCCATTGTCGCTTCCTACGAAGACACTTACGACTAGATGCGATCCCCGGTATAAAGACTTCATTGATCACTTTGTTTTAAGTCAACTAGCTGAACGAATGGTGGTTTTAAATTCAATTATGGAAGTGTCGCGACGCAACGGTCATCCTGATCACTGTACGCTCAAGGCGAGGTTTCGCCTTGAGCCACATTGATCATAGTACCTTTAATTGTTCGACCCGTAGATTTTCCGTACCTGATGCTGCAAGCTTTCAAAGCCACTTCAGCTACTTTAGAAATTTTCTGCAGATTCGTTTTTTCTAGAGATGGTTATGTCAAATAGGCTTGGTCATAATGACCATACCCTGCGAAATTTTAGGTAACAAATATTTTCTAGCCAATCACGTGACATGTACCTCAATATCTGTGCTTCACCAACGGAAAGTGCTACATCGAATGAATTTGATTTTGGCGTTATCTAATACTCTTAATTATGACCCTTCCCTTATTACAGGAAGGGTTTCATTCATCATCAGTGTGGCTATACAGTTTTTATTCCTACACTTATTCCAAGTTTCAAGCCCCCGTTGTTAGTCTTTCATCCATACCGCGGGAGTTGATGAAAACGACATTAATATCATTGCAACGGCGAAGATTCTTCATGGTACTTTGGTCTCCGATGAAGCAAAACAGTCAACTTTACCGAATGATTAAGCGAAAATATAAGATCCCCTCAGTATGCAGTCTCTCATGAGTTGAGGTGGAGTATATTAATCTTATCAACTCGATACGTAACAGTGGAAAGGCCTTTGGCTGACGTCAAGTTCCGTTGGCAAATCAAGGTAAGATAGCCACGACATTTACAAGGAATATTTGACACCACTTCGGATATTAATAATTTATTAATTGGCCACTAATCATTATGACAATTCATTCTTTTTTGGAGTTATGGCCGAATCTGATGTTTGTGGTGGGTGTCATCTTATCTGCAACTTGCTCATGCATAGACTCATAGGAGCTGTCAGCGTTCTGAAACTCTTACTACCCAGTAATTTCCAGTGAGGAAATGTCTGGATACTGGCAGTATGTTCAAGAGATGGGTGAACATCTCTTTAATTTAACTAAATTTTCCAACTCCAATTTGATGATATGTCCCAATTTATATAGCCCGGAAAATGGCAAAAGTTCTCGAAAACCATGGACCGAAAACAGCCAAAAGTCCTATTAAAGCCAGCAGTTCACAACTCGCCGGAAATTACTGCTTACTACCTGTCAACGTAATGGAGAAGTAGAAAGTTTGCGGTCGCAAATATCGCAAATCATAACGGAAGCAGGACTATTACTTTGAGAAGACGAATCAAGCTATCGTATGGTATATAACCCTGCCGTCTTGGTGTAGCTTGGGCGTGATGGAGACCTAAAATGGGTAGGGATCGTAGTGAGTTGCAACTATCGTTGTTGATCGTCTTCGCGGTACAGCGACGAGTCCAAAAATCCGTGACGCACAGAAGCAGCGTTATTTAATAGCAGGCGCAGATTGGCTTCGTAGGGGCTGGTTATATAAAGGCAACCAATCGAAGGTACAAAATCTGCCCGGAGCCGTATTCCCGTCACCCAAGTCTGATCGTGTCAGTCAGGCGGAAGTCTCCCCTAGCCCAGTCAATGTTCCCGTCGATGCCATGCTGTTGTCATGCTCAAAGGCTAAAAGATCTATGTGGCTTTTGACTGTCTTACAGCAAAGTGCGCAAGCGATTTCACCAATATCGACAAACGGTACGAGGGGGAAATGCGTGCACAAATCCGTCGGAATAAGATTCGCACGAAAATTTATTGAAAACTCACTCGTCGTGCACTGAGTAGTACCCAATTGTCTTTGCTGTGATAGCCATTGAATTCAAACTCGGCGTACACCGATCGAACATTATCCACCTGTGACGTAAGAATACCGCACAACGCGATAGCTCCACCGTGTACGGTTGCTCTCGTTAGAACGTCCGAAAGTTCTATAAGCGTTTCGGAAAGAATGTTTGCAACGATAATATCGAATGTGGAGTTTTTCGGAATGAAGGTGGCTAAGTCCATCGAAACACCGTTGAACTCCGCATTTGTTGCAGACGCCCGAATTGCTTGCAAGTCGCGATCTATTCCAGCAACACGTTTAGCACCTAGTTTCGCTGCCGCGATGCCAAGAATTCCGGATCCACATCCAACATCCAGTACGGACTTGCCCGATAATGGCATGGCCGACAACCATCGCAAACACAGCTCCGTGGTGGGATGTCTTCCAGTCCCAAAAGCTAAACCTGGGTCCAGCCACACCACCGGCCCATCAAATGAATCGCCGTAGTCTCTAGGGGCAACAAGTAATTTACCAAACTTCATCGGACCGAGCTTCGGTTTACTAAAACGCTCTAGGTCCATGTCCGTAAGAAACTCCGTTTCGATGTCGCTTGCCGATGCGGCGGTAAGTGCGTTTCGTACTGTAGTTAGCTCGGTGTCCAACGTGAACAGGCCAGAAATTTTCAATGATTCCCAAAGGGGCATTTGCCCGGAGTCCGGTTCCAGGGTCTCTTGCCTCTCGGAGCCCGTGGCGGAAAACGACACGGACAACGCGCTCGCTTTGCGCAATTCTTCGGCGAAGGCATCACCTGCGCTTGCGGACACCGTTGCTGAGATACAAATCCATTGCATGAAACGTCTCTCGGCTCAAGTCACCCGTAGTATCGCTATGTATCTTCTTAACTTCTCAATTACGCACGGCATCTGACCGATATACTATCTGTCCATCTGCTGGCCGACTTCGACACATGGGAAAACACTGGCGGCCGTGAGATCATGCCGATCGTAAGGACTGTTACACCAAATCTATTGGAAGTCACGATATATCCCCAATCCCATACCATCTCTTTCAGTAGCGAGCACTTTCCGATTTCCGCCGTGCGAGTAACGGCTACAGTATAGGCATTGTAGACGACACGGATGATTTCATGGTGTCTAATTTATATATACCTTAATCAGTTAGTTCAATAAGTTATTTAATTCCCCCAGACATCTATATTTTCGATGTATTTACGAAGCATCTATTTAATTACAATGGGTTTAAGCGTGAATCTCCGTCACCGCCACAAATCATGCTTGGCGCGATACCTGGCAGGTACGACTGCTTTCCAAGCTTCTCCAACATTAACGTTCGGTAGCTGTGCTCCCATGAACGGAATGCCCACTGCTACCTCGTAAAGTGATGCTCTGGTATGCGCCAGTCCACCTGGATTGATAATGGTCAAACGAACGTCTTTTCAGGGTGCTAATTTAACTGTTTTAACATCGTAGTACTTGGGTGCGCGAGCACCTACATAAGTTCAAATTGGGGCTATTAATAACAAGAACATCAAGCATCACTATCCGTTCACGCCAGCCGGTCGAACTGCGGCAAAGGTGCACTCTCTATCCAAACATCACCAGAACTGGCATCAAAACCTTGACCGGACGAGACTTGCATACCCGTGTCTCGTCTTCGGCCCGATCAAAACACCTCCGACTCACCGGCAACTATGCATCTAATGTCTAAACGATCGGAGGCTGTGAAAGCTTCCGGAAACGGATGCTTAATCCGCTGATAATACTGTCTTTTGGGGCAGGCGGGAACTGTTGGGGGTACGCGGACGGTCTGTATCTGAAGACGAAGACGTTACCGGTTTACCCGAATTGCGTAAATACGGATTGCTGATTTGAATTCCAGTAGAAGATAAAGTTCGGTCAACGCATGGAGCTATGCTGTATCACGATATTGAGGATATAAAAAACGACGAGCCGTAGTACGGCGAGTCAAATCCGACATATGCAATGTTTGACGCCTATCCTAATATTGACGGATCGCGCGATTAAACAGAACTGCCTGAGACGTACCTACTGCATGCACGATGTGATGTAACTACCGCAGAGGGAAGCAGTCCGTGAAGGAGGAAAAGTATATCAAGCAACTACCTGACGTACAATCACTACTTGCACTTCATACAGTAGTTTCCATGCTCCTAGTTGAGCAAGAACACCGCAAGAACACGGAGGACCCTAAACGGGAAGCCTCTTCTTCGTTGCGATTACTAATCGATCTTCTACCAAACTTCAAGTTTTCGAATCTTCGGCATCGGAATCAAAAGCGAACGAGCGACTTTGTGGTGCATAACAAAATCGTTCGTCGGCACAACCTTGATACTTAACTCTGACATAAAACTCCCCATAAGATTCGGTTACGGGCACTTCGATTTCGACTGCATTGTAGAAAACCAAGGTTGCGCCTAGGAATTCATCTGTTTTTTTAACTCCATCGGGGACGTTTGGCGTGCCTAATTTAACATTATTACTCGCGCTCTCGAGCTTGAACTTGTTGCGATAAAGGTAATATCCTGGTTTGATGTCCCAGCGGGCTAAAAGGGCACCGCATCTTGCATCAAAAGATATTGTTAGTTGGAATGCTTCATCTACCGACAACAATTTCCATGGGTCCTCTCCGTGGAAAGAATCTGAGACGTCAGCGCGTATTGAAAATGCAAGGACCACCGTCAACGCCACCGACAGGAATGTTTTCGGATAAATTGATGGTTTGTTCGTAGTCATTTCCATTATTCATTTAATGACACACCGGAGCGTAAGTGCATTGCAAACGTTGGTCATTTTACACCTGTCAAGACTGTTTTTTCTATGAATACATAGATAATAGAGGGGCCAATAACTGGGAACTTGTTGATGTCTGAGGTTGTCGTCAAAAACGATCTCGAAGTGATCGGTCCTAAGATCAAAGAGTTGATCTTGACTGAACAAAGCACTCCAAAAGAAGTGCTCGTCTGCTCGCGTTGCAAGTTGCCCATAGCGGATGCGGAGGACCGCGTTGAAATGGAGGGAGGACATGAGCATTTATGCATGAACTCTCACGGATACTCACATCATTTTCGTTGTTACGAGGAGGCACCGGGATGTGCAATTCTTGGTGAGCCGACCGGTGCGGATAGCTGGTTTCCATGCTTCTCTTGGCAAATCGCCTTGTGTAGTCAGTGCGAGGCTCATCTAGGCTGGCTTTTTACCGGAAGTGATCACTTCTATGGGCTACTAGTGAACAAGATTCGCGGCTGTAATTCTGATGCATCGAGATGACTGGTCCAATCCCAGAAGACTACCACGTAATTTCCTTCGATTGCTACGGCACGCTTGTCGATTGGAAGACGGCAATGCTTGGTTATCTACATCCTCTGGTACTTAAGTATGATATTCACGTTGTAGATGATTTCTTACTGGAGTTTTTTGCGGCTAACGAGACCGTAGAGCAGAGTAACGGCCGCAGCTACCGTGACGTACTCACAAGCATCCTGCACAAACTTGGTCAGCGGTTAGCTTTCACGCCTACCAATGACGATTGTGCGGGATTCGTGACGTGTATCGCCGAGGCACCAGTATTTGAAGATACTATAGATTCCTTGGCACGGCTCAGGGAGCGATTCGACTTGGCCATCTTGTCGAACACCGACAGAGACCTATTGGAATTAACTCAGAATAATCTTGGTGACTTCTTTGCCGAGGCTGCGGTAGCTGGAGAAGTGAATACTTACAAGCCCAACGTAAAAATGTTTGAAACACTTCAAGAGACTGTAGGAAGAAATAGTATCATTCTTCACGTTGCACAGAGTCTGTATCACGACATTAAGCCGGCTATGAGCATGGGCATTGATTGTGTTTGGATTGACAGAGCACAAGGCAAGGCGGACATGACGCCGGAGACTCGCGTTCAAGCTAAATGGAGTTTCAAATCGTTAACTGAGTTCGTACGGGTATTTCTTAACGGGTAATCATGCCTGCGTTGCGTGAAAAATAGTATCGACGGGGTGACTGACTATTTCTGGACATTTTCTTGGACATTGGCAGCTCGGTTTATGATAATTGCTAGTAGTCAAGTGCACGGGCTCTAAGGGGCATGAATACCCTCGGTCAGGCCATGGGGCAAGGATAGAACTCATCGGAACTACCGTCGCTGATCAGATAACATGGTTAAGTGGTGCGAAGACAGGATGCGGAAACGAGATCTAGTCTACTGTTAGATATCATCTTTTACAATACAAGATACGGGTAGAATTATCCACTGCTGCCTCGGTGTGACCGGCGCGGCAGAGCGACATCTTCGTTAGCCCTTATTTCTCATAATGGATGGCTTGGGTGCGATGTATGTGCGTGTAAGTTGTTGATGCAACGAAGTTGGTTGGGCTTTGCCGGGGGGAAGGGGATGGTAGCGGGGTGCGTTCGGACGGATGGGTGCGCGTTGGATGGCGAAAGGGGTGCGGACGTGTAGCATGCGCCTGGGCCCGTTTTGCGGACCGTTACGATCGGCGTGCAAAGCGGCGCATCCCGTGAAAGATGCTGTTTTCGACTGGATGATGAGCCATGCGGGTGAGCATGCGACGGACGCCCCTATCGCACGCCCCTGGGTTCTGGTCTTGACGAGGCCCGAACGCTCCCCGACTGTCGGGAGGTTTCGCCCCCGGTGGCTGCGATGGCATGCGGATGAACGGAAAGGGATTCTGGTCTTTAAGGATGTCGTGTCACCGGTTGATATACGGGAACATATCCGTTTTTTTGGGGGTTCTTCAAAAAACACTTGCGTTTTAGCATGGGTTATGGCAATCTACGCTGAGTTAGATGGTCTCCGGTGCAAACGTGATGGATTTTCGAATCGAGAACTTGAAGTCGACCACCTTGGGTGGCACGCGGCTGACCCGCCGTTGGATTGCGGACCTTCAGAAGACGGTGGCACGGTTTTCGGCACTGAGCCGCCATGAGTTGGCGTTCACCCCGTGCAGTCATCTGGGCTGGTTCACGCCGAAGGGTCGGGATCGACTGGGGTCCTGCAGGTCGCCGGTAGCCGTCTCGGCCCCGGAGGATGCTTGGGTCCTGCTCTGGAGCGGCATCGTCGCGACGCTCGTGGAGGTCGCTCACCGGCACGAGGCTGCTCTGGCGGCGGCGGCGGCGCGTGCTGAACACGCTGGTGGTCGTGCTGTTCATGTTCCGGTGGGTGTTCTGGAAGGGGCGTCCGGGATATGCGGCCACGCTGGCCGAACGGTGGGCGCAACGCGGCCGATGGGGCCGGATGGAGGAGGGCACGGGATGAAGAGCAAGCAAAACCGTGGCGCGGACCGGCTGGTGCGTCGGATGGCGAAAGGGGTCCGGCCGGCGCGGATGGAGGTGGACTGCAGTGGAGGCGAGCTGAGTTCCAACGGGGGCTCGGCACTGCTGATGATGCTGGCCGAGCAGGTCCGGCTGTTCGAGCGCGCCTCGGCATGTTTCACGGACCACCGGGGACCCATCCAAGGTGGCGCATCCGCTGGTGGCGTTGCTGGGGCAGCGGATTTTGGGTCTCGCGCTGGGCTACGAGGATCTGAACGATCACGACGAGCTGCGGCGGGACCGGGCACTGTCCACGGCCATGGGGCGTGTGGAGTGTGCGCGTTCGGACTGCGAGCCGCTGGCCGGCAAAAGCACGCTGAACCGGATGGAGCTGTCGGCGAACGGGCGGGACCCGGCGAAAGCGCGTCAGATCACCGTGGATTTCGATGCGCTCGACGAGCTGCTCGTGGAGCTGTATCTGGTGTGTGGCGAGCGGGGCCAGATGCCGAAGCGGCTGGTGCTGGACATCGATGCCACGGACGTGGAACTGCACGGCCGGCAGGAGCATCGGCTCTATCACGGGTACTATCATGAATACTGCTACCTTCCGCGGCTGGTGTTCTGCAACGGCTGGCCGGTGCGGACGGAACTGCGCACGTCGAGCGATGATGTGGCGGCGGGCGTGGTGGAGACGATCGCGCCGCTCGTGGACCGGTTGCGGAAGCGATTTCCGCAGGTGCCGATCCTGATCCGCGCCGACGGGGCCTACTGCCGCGACGAGTTGATGACGTGGTGCGAGGCGCGGGGCGTGGATTACGTGCTAGGACTGCCGCGCAATGATCGGCTGAAAGACCGGGTCCAGCCGTTGATGGACGATCTGCGGGACCGGTTGAAGCGGGATCCGGACTATGCACAGCAAGCGGTCCGCGGCTACCAGAGATTCGACTATCGCACGCGCGACAGCTGGAGCCGCGAACGCCGCGTGATCGCCAAGGCCGAATGGCTGCCGGGACCACCGGTCGGCAACGCGGACGGGGAACCGGCCGGCAAGGCCGACGGCGGACCGGAGGCCGGCGCGGAAGGCCCATGTGCGACGGTCGGCGAAGCCCGATACAACAGTCGCTTCGTCGTCACCTCGCTCGCTCCAGAAGCCCAACGCGCAAACGGTCTACGAAGCGATGTACTGCGACCGGGGCGCGGCTGAAAACTGGATCAAGGAACAGAAGAACGATCTGTTCCTGGACCGATGCTCCAGCGGCCTCTGGAACGTCAACGCACTCCGGCTCCGGCTGAGCGCACTGGCCCATGCCCTCTATTGCATGATGAAGCACCGGCTCGAGAACCTCCCGGTATCCGCCATCCTGCGCCGGAGCCACCCATCGACGCTGCGCGAGTGCCTGTTCCGGATCCCGGTGCGCGTGACGGTGTCCACGCGGCGGATCCATCTGGCGTTCGGGTCCGCCTTCCCGTACTGGAAGGAGTTCCGGTTGATCTGGGCTAGCCTGGCACCAACGTAAAAGCCCGGTGCAACCGGGTGCATGACGCTGGCGGCGGAGCGCGCCGACCTCCCCGCGCCCGGATGCTCTAGCGATTCGTCGTCCCGCCCGCAAAAAGGCGGGGAAAACACACGCATGCCCTCCCTCCGAAGCCTTTCCGAACTCGCGACGCGACATTCCATGCCCCGTACCCACCGCATCCCGTGAAAAACATCATTTTCGACTTGGTTATGAGAAATCTGGGTTAGAGCCAATTGGACGGTATTAATGCCCCTTTTCCGTGGTTGGTCTCTCATGGGTATCCATCAGTCACAAAAATCTATAGGCCGCTGCCAGCTTCAGCTGTCTGCCTTTCGGATCGTGCGTAAATCCATCGTAACTCATTTCCCAGTTGACCTCTGGCGGAGTCGCGTCGAAAAGATTAATAATACTGAAACTCAGGTTGAGGCCACGATCGGCAAGATTCCAGTGGAAGGTCGTATCTAAAGTCACCTGATCATCAATTTCGTAATATTGTGAATCCGCTTCGGTTCGGTCCTTGTACGAAGATATGTAATTAAGATAGCTAACAACTCCGTAGTCGTACCATCGATAAGCTAAGGACGTTCGGAGTTTCAGTTTTGGAATCGGCGGTGCCATGGGGTTAGGTTGATTTAGATATCCAGCACTTTCTGATGACGGTTGAAACTCAAAACCGAATCGTATTAGAGCCTTCGTGAGATATTCGTGAACGTACGTACCGCTGAATGCCACGCTTAGATCGCCCTTAGCAAGGCTCATATGCCGCGTAAATAAAAAGTCAATACCCGATGTATCCACGCCCGGCCAGTTCGTAAGGTCGACGCGAACGCGTTCTATAGCAATCGGGTTGCATGGATGTACGCCACCAGGACACGTAATAAATTCCTCCACGTTCGCACGCGTGGTTTCGTCGGCATAAAGTTTAGTTATGCCCGCGTGAGGCACTGGACCAATCAAGTCTTCGAATTGGTAGGACCAATAGTCGACGCTGAACTCGCCGTAGTTGGATTCCCAAACTAAGCCAATGTTGTACGTAAAAGCAGATTCCGGATCCAATCCCTTGTAACCAAACGTGTTTACCGCCTTATAGATATCTGCTTCGGCTATGTACTCAAGCGAAGTAAACTGCTGTTCGTTTAAATCATCGACCGATGGCGTTCTAAAAGTGGTCTGGAATGAGGCTCGGAATGCTAAGTCTCCCATCAATTCATAACGCAACGAGATCTTGGGGTCGAAACTGTTCGCCTCATCGTGACTCTCGAAATTCGCTGCGACCTGTACCTGTAGATGGTCCCTTAACGTGAACTCCATTTCTCCAAACAATCGGTGCATGGACTGATCATCAGAATACGGAAACGTACCAACCGTAAATGTAAACAAACCCGAAGTTGCACCACACGATTTGTCTCCTGGTACAGGGCACGGATTAAGTGCAAGATTTGACGGATCTTTGGTTTCTGAACTGACGGAAAAATTTCGGAACTGGTAGCCAAACGCGTAATGGATGCGTTCTTCCATCCATGCACCTCCCACAACCGAGTCGATAACAAGTAACGCTGCATCGCTATCTTGTTTTACCGTCTCGAAAATCCAATCTAACATTGCTCGGTTGTTACTGACCGATGGAACGTAATTCGGGTTTGGTTGAGCTTGATACTTCGCATCTACCTGTCGTGAATATTCCAGTGCTACGCTCAACGGGTTGTAATAGTGGCAGTCCCCCCGTCCCGGGTGAACACCATTGGGAATAGCACCCAGTGCGAGCGAACTGGGCTCAGAATAGTCTGCAACTACTCCAACACCGCAATTTGGACCGCCAAAGCCTCGATACGCCAAGAATTCTCGATAGCCATATTCCGCCGCCGTCTCCATGTGCCCAACCGCATTTGAATACGAGACACCAACATCGTACGATAGCTCACGGTCTCCAACCAGAAAATTACCGTCCAATGAACCAGCAAGCCTCCATGTCTGAGAACTTCGTTCAAATAGCCGACCAGGACCGGCATTGCCTACAAGACGTCCGTAGAAATACCAATCGTTAGTATTGGAACATTCTGATATCACGTCCCCATATCGTTCACAGAACGCAATGCGTCCGGGATGGTCCGTTGCGATAAGTTGAAGTCCATCGAACTGTGAACGGGGTGGGAAGGATGGAGTAGTCAGCCAATTGGGGATATCAGATTGTGACCATAGAAACTCTAAATGCCATTGGGTATCGTTAGCTAACGCACCATTAAGCTCCGCGAAAACGCGGTTATGCACCATATCCTCAACGATATTGTCCCATGGAGCATAACGGAAACGGCAACTATTAAACTCCGGATAGTCCGGGAAATTTTCAACGTGTCCTCCAAATGCTTGGCATTCCGGATCAATGAAGTGAGGGGTCTCTTGAAGCGTCTGAATGAATTCAACTGCGTCAGCCGGAGGTGGCTCATCCGGGACAATGACCGCCCCGGGGTTCCCCCAGAACGACCAGCCACCATCTCCGGTATAAGGTCGTAATAGCCAATCGCGTTCACGGACACCCAATTCGCGTCTCTTAGAGTGTTCAAAACTGACAACTATATCTATTTGGTCAAATTCCCCGCCCCAAATTCCGCCGAGTGTCGCATCTCCAGCACCCGCGAACTCATTAACGTTTACTGATAGTTCGGTGCCTTTGAAATCATCCCGCGTGATAAAGTTCACCACGCCAGCGACCGCATCGGAGCCATAAACGGCAGAGGCACCTTCCTTGAGTATTTCGATGTTGTCTAAAGCAATGCTCGGAAATGAATTCACGTCGACAAAGCGACCCCCAAATAGCTGTGCGGGTATATACACTTGGCGTTTACCGTTCAGAAGAACAAGCGTGCGCGACGCACCCAAGCCCCTTAAGTTAATCGCCGTGACGTTCTCCGGCACCGTATTGGCTTGTGCATAGTTATACCAGCCTTGTCTTTCTCCCAAGGTTCCAAGAGCAGCACCTAGATTCTTGAGAAGATCAGCAAATAACGGCGATCCTTGATCAGCCAACGCGTCGCGATCGAAACTTGTGACGGCGTACGGCATGTCCGTGTGGGTGTGTTTGATGGCCGACCCGGTGACAATAACTTCCTTGATTGTGTCGAACTCTTCAGATTCATGCTCATGTTCGTGCTCCTGCCCAAGAGTTATATGAGTTAACCCAAGCGAGAGCAAAATTACTAGATTGTGAACAATCCGGTAAAACTTCTTCATTTCCACCACCTCTGTCGCAACGATACGGATACAACACTACTAGGAATGTACATGCTTTAAGGAATCCGTTAATTAGTTTACTATCAGTTATAGGTTTATGGCTATAGCCATCAAGGTGAATCTGCCTAACTTAAATGAAGGCTCTTATGTAGTTTTATGTTGGGAGTGACTAACAAGCAGCTATAATATGCGATAATTCAATGGGTTGAGGAAAACCAATAGGGGGCCGCAAATTCAAGGAGATGCTAAACCAGATTCCTAGGCTGACCCCAGTGCAGAAGCAGAGACTGATGCTCGGAGTTCAGAAATCGGTCAAGAGTGACGAACTACCCGAACCAGTTCGTCAACGGGAAGCAGAGTTGGACCGATTGCGAGTATGTACGTATTGCGGTTCCTCATGGGTGGTGCGTTACGGGAAGTCGGCAGGCTTGTGTCGATTTCGTTGCCGTCCGGCATCTTGCGGGCGAACCTTTCACGCGCTGACCGGGACCCATCTTGCTGGCTTGAGGCACAAGTCGAAGTGGTCGGTATTCGAAGCGTGTTTGCGAGATCGGCTGACGCTGCATCAGTCGGCCGAGCGATGCGGGATCGCTTACCGAACCGCATTCTTGTGGCGGCATCGCTTGCTTGGCCAGCAGCAGAAAGGCTCAAGACTCAAAGGCATCGTGGAGATGGCCGAGACCTATTTTCTGGAGAGTTGCAAGGGAGATCCGTTCCTTAACAGAGCGTTGCCTTCCGCGCGAGCGAGGAGGAAATCGCGGATGCCGAGGGTCTAGTGCCGGACCAGCGGCCCGTCTTGACGGCAGCATCTCGCGGCGGGCCGACTGATATGGAAGCCCTCCCGTCGACGGCGCGGACGGACATCGCTCCGGCAATGTCGGAAGGGCTAGCCGAAGATTGCGTGTGTGTCACCGATGGACATCCCAGCTACGAAATGGCAAGCCGGAGCCTCAACATTCACCAGGAAGTGGTTCGCGTCAGCCGACGTGAACTTCGCCGCGGGAGTTGGCATCTCAACACGGTTAACCCGCGTCATATGACCATGAAGCGATGGATGAACCATCACCACCGCGGTGTCTCTACACGCCACCTGGACCACTACATGCGCTGGTTGATGAGATCGGAATTCAAACTTGAAGAATCGATGGAGGCAGACTTCCTTTCACCTCATTTGGCAAACTATACACAAGTGGATACATAAGAGCCTAAATGAATTTATGGCGTTTCGCAGTGCGAATGGCAGATGTCCGCTGAACGAAACTTTGAAGACAGCGTTGCCTCCAACGGCTAGGGAAGGTCTGAACAAGCTCGTTCAAGACCTTCCCTAGCATTTTTACTGCTTAGGTAGCCTCCGACTGAGGGACTTTCTGGGCCGGGGCATCCCGTTCACTACATGTTTTCCGGAGTGGAATGGGTAGATTGCTTTCGATTCTCAAGCGCAACGCGGCCACAGGCTTCAGCCGACGGTCCTTCGAAGGGATATCAGCCGGTACGAACAGATCGAAACCCGAATGTTAGCACATAAAATACACCCCACCAACGAACTCATAGACGCATCTAATGATTATGGACGGGTAGCAATCTAATGACAAGTATTATAATATGCAAATATTATTGGTACTATTTGCATAGGTATTGGCCCTTTCCCGTATAGCCCAAACTGCGCTATTCGTATGGAATTTGTGAATTGGATTTCGCGATAAAATGGATGCATTGAAGTTGCGCAAGGACGTGAGCAAACCCGGTCTGCTTCGGGGGGGTCGTGAAGTTTTTGATGCGGTCGTTGAGGAGGTTGGCGGGCGGAAGTTTTCCACCAGCGACAGTCGGATGTCGGGGGCTGGCGGGGTTTCTGGAGCAGCACGCCTCGCTGTTGCAGCTTGGTCTATCGATGATACACAGGCATTCGGTGGTGGCAATGAATCTGCGTCGTCTGTACGGGGTCTGGATCAGGTTCTCTGCGACACGACCCTGCGTCGTCCGCCTGGATCCGATCTCGCGCCGGTGCGGTATCGGCGGGCGTTCCAGCAGGTTCTGTAATGCGCCCAGCGCGGCAAGGTCCTGCGTCGGATGTCGGCGTGGCGCGGTCATGATCTGGTGACCGTGGACGGCACCGATACCTTTTCCTCCCATCGGATGATCCACGGTCCGTGCTGTCTGCGGCCCCGGCATTGCAACGGCTCGACCACGTACTTCCATCAGCAGTGGTGTGTGGTGCTGGTGCATCTGGATCAGCGGCAGGTGCTGCCGATGGCGGTGGCAATGGCATTCGTTTAGTGAATTTTGCCATTCGGTTAAGGATTCGGTCTTGGGCCTTGGTTATCCGCTGATTTTTTATTCCGTTAGGGAAGGTCTGAATAAGTCGACATCTGGCATAATGGGTGAAATCTTCGAGCATGGGATAGATCAGTTATGGGGCCATTGACCTTTGCGGAGTTGGAATACGATCGGAAGAAGCGTCGCACACGGCGGGAGCTCTTTCTGGAGCGGATGGAGCAACTGATCCCCTGGGAACGACTGGAAGGTCGGATCGAGCCGTTCTATCCGAAGGTCGGCTGCGGTCGGCAGCCGTACCCGCTGGGCGTGATGCTGCGGGTTCATTGCGTGCAGTTGTTCTATAACCTGAGTGATCCGGGGATGGAGGATCTGCTCTACGAGGCGGAGTCCGTGCGTCGGTTTGTGGGATTGCGACTGACGGATGCGCTGCCGGATGAGACGACGATCCTGAACTTCCGGTACTTGCTGGAGAAGCATGATCTGGGCGCGGGGTTGTTCGGAGCCATCAACGCGCATCTGGCATCCTGTGGTCATCGCATGAAGCAGGGAACGATCGTGGATGCGACCCTGATCGAGGCACCATCGTCAACGAAGAACCGGCGGCAGGAGCGGGATCCGGAGATGCATCAGGCCAAGAAAGGCAACCAGTGGCATCAGTGGCATTTCGGCATGAAGGCGCATATCGGTGTGGATGCGACATCGGGTCTGACACATAGTGTGGCCACCACGGCGGGCCCATGCGTCGGATCTGGCTCAGGCACACCGGCTGTTACACGGAGGCGAGACGACGGTTTGGGGCGATGCAGGATATCAAGGCATCGACAAACGTCCGGAGTTCCAGGGATCGAAGGTAGCCTGGCAGGTGGCGATGCGTCCGGGTGTGCGCCGCCGACTGGCACCGGACGACCCTGCGAGGATGCGAGAGAAGTGCAAGGCCTCAGTGCGTGCCAAAGTGGAGCATCCGTTCCTGTACGTGAAGCGGCACTTCGGATACGCCAAGGTGCGCTATCGGGGTCTGGCCAAAAACACGCAACGGCTGGCGTTGCTGCTGGGGTTCACTAATCTGCTGATTGCTGGCCGCCGCGTAGCGACCTGACGCGGGATGAATCCGCCTGCAGATCGCGTCAGGCGATGCAATCGGGAGGAAATCGAGCTCCAGAGGCGATAGGGCACAGCCAAAACGCCCCATCGGATAGATTCTCAACCTCTATCAGCAATTTCCCGGTCTTGAACGAGCTTGTTCAGACCTTCCCTAGTTGGAACAAACGTGAATTGCGAAGGTTAGGATGCCATAAGTATAGATGGAGTTTAAGCAAAAATCTTGCATATTTGATAGCGTACTCGGTTCTAAAAAGTCCTACGTTATATTACAGATTCAACGTTTATATTCCATGTAGAAAATACAATTAAATTTTGCAAATTTAATGTTCAATATTTATATTGCATGAGCTGAAATTTGAGATGATCATGTAATTGAACGTGAAATTACTCCAGTACTCGTACGACGCTTTCAGCAGTACCCATTCGTGACCGTGACTGGTCTACGTCAAAGCGGTAAAACGATGCTTTGCCGTCACGTGTTCAATAATCTGCACTATGCCAATCTCGAATCGCCAGATCAAAGAGAATTTGCCAAGTCGGACCCGAGAGGTTTTTTATCACAATTCAATAGTGGGACGGTCTTGGATGAAGTACAGCACGTACCTGAACCTTTATCGTATCTCCAGGTTATTGGCGATGAGAAGCGAACAAGCGGTTTATTCGTTCTAACGGCCAGCGAACAGTTTGGACTTTCAAGTACGGTCACGCAGTCGCTCTCAGGACGAATATCGCTGCTTCGTTTATTACCGTTTTCTCTTACCGAACGCCGGAAAACTGAAGTGAACAATGCGATAAATGACGTACTTTTCTCGGGGTTCTACCCGAGCATTCACGATCAAAAATTGAATCCGCAAGAAGCAGTGAGCGATTACTTTGCAGCCTACCTTGAACAAGATATTACGCGTATGGAAAGCGTTGGAGAATTTTCACAGTTCGAGACTTTCGTGCGTCTCTGTGCTGGGCACGCAATGGCATTCGGATTAGCGGAAAGGGATCCTGGTCTTTGAGGATATCGTATAACCGGTTGATATACGGAAACATATTCAGTTTTTTTGGGGTTCTTCAAAAAAACACTTACGTTTCAGCATGGGTTATGGCAATCTACGCTTAGTTAGTGTTTGGCAGAAAACTCCTGATTTCCAGTCTGTAGATGGTATTGAAAGAGCGTTCGTCCGTTTCAGAACGCTCGATTGGGTAGCGTGGTGTGGTTCTGAGGTGGTTGGAGTGCTTGATTGGGGTGCGTAGAGGCTTCCCGTCCAGCTGCGGGACAAGAGTTTCCTGCCCGTACAGGTGTCGGGAGGTTGAGCCTGCTGTTGCGGAGCGGATGCCGAGGGGTCAGGCTGCCTGGAGCAGGGCTCGGGAGCGACGTCGCTCCCGCTTGCGATCCCGGGCCAGCAGCAGCGTGCCTAAACGATGGAGGTTGGCTGCCAGAATCGCCAGGGCCACCGTTCGGGCAAAGCCTTTCCGTCCGTGCGTTCGGATCCGATCCAAACCATGGCTTTCTAGGTGGTGGATCGCCGATTCCACCGCCGGATGCTGGTGGCGGGTCGCCGCGAATCGGGCCTCCCGCTCGCGTGCTTTCGCTATCGGCGACAGCCGACCTTGGGCAGGCAAGGCCGCCACCTCCAACATCTGCTCCAACCGGCTCCGGTTGGAGGGACTGTAAAAGCCCCGGTCGAAGCTGCAGACCGTCAACTCCGGATAGCGTTGCTTGCAAGACTCCACCAGCGGGATAGCCGAATCCACATCGCTACCCTCCCACATGATCCGGTAGTCGAGAATGAACTGATGCTGGTCTTCCATCGCCGCCAAGGGCACCCCCAGCTCGACCGGTCGAGCTGCTTTGCCTTTGCTGATCCAACGGGTGTGTTCCTCAAACACGGAAAAAATCTTCTCCGAGGCCGGAATGGTCTCCCCCTTCAACACCCAATGGCATTCGGATTAGCGGAAAGGGATCCTGGTCTTTGAGGATGTCGTGTAACCGGTTGATATACGGAAAGATATTCGGTTCTGTTGGGATTCTTCAAAAAAACACTTGCGTTTCAGCATGGGTTATGGCAATCTACGCTTAAGTTAGATTATCTCTGGTGCAAACGTGATGGATTCCCGAATCGAGAATTTGAAGTCGACCACCTTCTGTGGCACGCGGCTGACCCGCCGTCAGATTGCGGACCTTCAGAAGACGGTGAAAATGTTTCCGGCACTGAGCCGCCATGAGTTGGCTGCCACCCTGTGCACTCATCTGGGCTGGTTCACGCCGAAGGGTCGGGATCGACTGGGGTCCTGTCTGCGGATGCTGGAGCAGCTGGAGTCCGGCGGCATCGTGTCGCTGCCGGCGAAGCGGCCGGGATCGAGAACGGGAACCGGGGGTCGGAGACCGCGGCATACGAGCCGCTCGGATCCGGGCTCCGCCATAGAGTGTGAGTTGAAGGAGCTGATGCCGCTGGAACTGGAGGTTGTGGCGGAGGGGGAGGCCGTTGAGGAATGGAAGGAATGGGTGGATCGGCATCATGAGCTGGGTTACCGGCATCCGTTCGGCTGTTTCCTGCGCTACTGGCTGCGGGATCGTCGGGGTCGCAAGCTGGGCTGTCTGCTGTTTGAGGCGGGCACGACCCGGCTTCCCTGTCGTGACGCCTGGATTGGCTGGCGGGATCGGGATCGGGCGAAGCGTCTGAAGGGGGTGGTGAACAACTCCCGGTTCCTGATCTTCCCTTGGGTTCGGGTTCCGTATCTGGCCTCGAAGGCCCTGTCGATGGCGGTTCGGCGGTTGCCCGGGGACTGGAAGGAGCGGCACGGCCTGGAGCCGGTACTGGCGGAGACCTTTGTGGATCCGGCGAAGTACCGGGGGACCTGCTACCGTGCGGCCAACTGGCAGTGCATGGGCCGGACGAAGGGACGCAAGGCGAATGCATCGGAGGCAGGCAGGACTCCGAAGGACGTATACCTGTATCCGCTGACGAAAGACTGGAAGCAGGTGCTGCTGACCGGCTCCCGTCGATCCGGACGCCGTTCCCGCAGGCCGCCGGTGGCGGTCCTGGCTCCGGAGGATGCTTTTGTCCGGCTCTGGAGCGGCATCGTCGAGACGCTCGTGGGTGTCGCCAACCGGCATGACCGGCTCTGGCAGCGGCGGCGGCGCGTGCTGAACACGCTGGTGGTCGTGCTGTTCGTTTTCCGGCTGGTGTTTTCGAAGGGGCGTCCAGGATATGCGACCACGCTGGCCGAACTGTGGGGGCAATGCCGGACGATGGGGATCGAACTGCCACAGCCGGCTCCGGTGTCGCCGTCCTCCATCTGCAGTGCCCGGGCCAGGCTGGACGAGCAGCTGTTCAAGACCTTGCACCAGGAAATCCTCAAGGTGGTCTTCGACGCCGAAGGCCAACCCCGGCACGCACGGAAAGTCCGACCCGACACGGACCGGCGGTGGCAGGGGCATCGGGTGTTTGCGGTCGATGGAACCTACCTGAACCTGCCGCGCGGACTGGTGCATGAAGGCTGGCGGACGCCGGTAGACGGTGCCCATTATCCGCAGGGTCTGGTGAGTTGCCTGTATCGGCTGCAGTCCCGACTACCGGTTGACTTCGACCTGCATGCGCATGGAAACGAGCGCGCGGCGGCACTGGCCCACCTGAACGTGCTGTCGGCGAACGATGTGGTGGTCTATGACCGGGGCTACTATTCCTATGAGATGCTGCACGCGCATACGATTCGGGGACTGCACGCGGTGTTCCGGATGAAACGGAAAACCGGTATCGATGTCGACCGCTTCATCCATGGCGGCCGCCGGGATACGGTCATCGAGGTCGTTCCCCGCCAACGCACGCTGACCCGACTACGCCGAAGGAACCCCGGAGCCGCATTCGGCCCGCACCGCTTGCGGCTGGTGAAATATGCCGTGGGCGATACCGTCTTCATCCTGGGCACGACCCTGCTGGACCGGGACCAGTATCCCATCGAGCAACTGTCGGATCTGTATCACGCGAGATGGGGCATCGAGGAACTGTACAAGGTATCCAAACGGCTGATGGAGGTTGAGGACTTTCATGGGCAAAACGAGCGCGGCGTGAAACAGGAACTGTATGCATGCTTCACTCTGATTACCATGACCCGGCTGTTCGCCAACCATGGCGAGGATCATTTGAACAGGGGGCTGCCGAATGACGGCAAGCCGCTGATGCAGACGAATTTCAAGCACGGACTTGCGGCGGTGGCGGCCAACATCGAGAGCCTGCTACTTCAGCAGGCATCCGCCCTCCGGGAAACCGTGGCTCGTATTGTCAGCGAGATCGTCCGGTGTCGGCAACGGCTCCGTCCGGGCAGGTCCTATGAGCGGCGATCCCGAAAACCGGTCGGAAAGTGGCCGCGAAGCAGGGGAGCACCGGCACCGGCAATCCGCTAACGGAGTAAAAAATCAGCGGATAACCAAGGCCCAAGACCGAATCCTTAACCGAATGGAAAAATTCACTAAACGAATGCCATTGCTTCAACACCCGACGCACGATCTGGTCTTCCAGACGGGTTCCCAGCGACACCCGACGGCGGAGTTCGGATAGATCCACTGAGGACATGGCCCATGGATCCAGGGTCGCAGCAATCCGCTGCCGTAGCTGTCGACAACCGGACAGGTATGCCTTCACTCCTTGCGGATCCCGCTTCCACCGTCGGGACGTGCATACTCGTTGAAACCGATGCCGCAGTTGCCTTTCCAGGTGCCTTCGTTGACGCCAGCCTGCCAACCCCTGCGCCTTGGCCAACTTCGAGCAGACACGCACCGCCACCCGGGTCGCATCCCACAACAGACCCAGATCGGTCGGAAAGCGAACGTCGGTCTCCACCACAAACGAATCACAGCGAGCGGACAAGCCGCCTCCAGACTCTTTTCGCACCACCTCGTGTCCGGGGTCGATACCACCCGTTCCCCCACCGCACGAAGCAACTCCGGCCTCAGCAGCGAGACGTTGTCGATCAGCGTTTGACGGTGGTACCGCTCCCCGCCAAAACGGGAATCCCCCAGCATCTCCCGAAGGGTCCCATGCTGGTTCACCAACTCGTGCAAGCGATCCCAGTCGCAGTTGAGACCCTCCTTCAACACTGCCAACACCAGCATTCGACCAGTTGTGTCAAGAATCTTCTGCAATTTCTGGTGGGAGCGGAGACCCGCCCATATGGGCGGGTCTCCGCTCGGCGCGAAATTTTCGGGCGTTTCATGCCGCCTCCTGCCATGTCTCGGATTCCGGTTCGGATGCGCGAACCACGCCGATCCGGCCATATAGATAACGCTGCCCCGTCAGCCACCGCTCATGGGTCTCCGCCGCAAGTGCCAAGATCAGACGCAGACAGGACTCCGCGTTCGGGAAGATCCTGACGACACGCGTGCGCCGACGGAGCTCCTCGTTGTACCGCTCCAGCATGTTCGTGGACTTCATCCGCAGGCGATGTTCCCTAGGCAGCCGATACACCGTCAGCGTCTCCTCGACATGATCCTCGACCCATTCCACCAGCTTGCCAAACCCTTTCTCATCGCCCCAATGGGTCACCCAGGCACCCAACGCCTCACGTGCCTCGCCGACATGCTCATGGCCCCACAACCGTTTCAGACCCTCCAGACACGCGGGATCAGCACTCCGCGACAGCTTGTCCCTGGCATTGCGCAGAAAATGGACGCAGCACCGTTGCCACAGCGCGGTCGGCAGCACTTTCGAGATCGCATGCTTTAATCCCTCATGACTGTCCGAGACCACATACTCGACTCCCCGCAGGCCACGTTCCTTCAGATGCGACAGGAATTCCGTCCACGACACCTCGCTTTCCCGGTTCGCCACCTCCGCCGCCAACACCTGACGCCGACCCTCGCCGTCAATCCCGAGGGCAATCTGCACCGCCCGGGAACGCACCGAGCCCTCCTCTCTCACCTTCTCATACCGGGCATCCAGCAGCACATACGGATACGCCTCCTCCAGCCGACGTTCCGCAAACGCCTTCAGGGACGCGTCCAGCTTCGACACCATGGCTGAGATCGTCGCCGGTGAAAACTCGTGACCGCACAGATCTTCCGCCAGTCGGCTCACCCGACGCGTCGAGACCCCCTGCACATACATCTCCGAGAGCACGGCCACCAGTGCCTTCTCCGAACGCTGATAGCGCTCGAACACCCGCGTGCTGAACTGGCCGCTGCGTTCCTGCGGAACCCTCAGCTCGATCTCGCCCACCTTCATCGTCAGATCGCGCCGGTAGTAGCCAGAACGGTAGCCCTGACGCGTCTGCGTCCGCTCGCTCTTGCCCGCTCCCAGAAACTCCGTCATCTCACTCTCCAGCACCTCGTTGAGCGTCTCTTGCACCAGCCGCCTCACAAACTCCTCATCGTCCGCCAGATGATGGCATGCCGACTTCTTCGTGGCATTGTGCGTATAATCTTTCCGAATCATTTCTTGCTCCTTGTCCCTAAAGTTGTGTAATGAATGATTCGCGCCTGGACGCCCCTTAGTGCGTCCAGGCATCTCCACATTCCCGATGAAACATCAGATTCTAACCATCCGTCTGTCGTTACAGCCCGTTTTTCGTTTTTGCAGACAAATTTATACACAACCAAATCCATCACGTTGGCACCGGAGACCATCTAACTCAGCGTAGATTGCCACAACCCATGCTAAAACGCAAGTATTTTTTGAAGAACCCCCAAAAAAACGGATACGTTCCCGTATATCAACCGGTGACACGACATCCTTACAGACCAGAATCCCTTTCCGTTCATCCGCATGCTATCGCAGCCACCGGGGGCGAAACCTCCCGACAGTCGGGGAGCGTTCGGGCCTCGTCAAGACCAGAACCCAGGGGCGTGCGATAGGGGCGTCCGCCGCATGCTCACCCGCATGGCTCATCATCCAGTCGAAAACAGCATCTTTCACGGGATGCGCCGCTTTGCACGCCGATCGTAACGGTCCGCAAAACGGGCCCAGGCGCATGCTACAAGTCCGCACCCCTTTCGCTATCCAACGCACCCATCCGTCCGAACGCACCCCGCTACCATCCCCTTCCCCCCGGCAAAGCCCAACCAACTTCGTGGTATCAACAACTTACACGCACATACATCGCACCCAAGCCATCCATTATGAGAAATAAGGGTTAAATCAAGACATTCGGAATCTACAAAGTATTCTTCCCAACAAAAACAACATCCGGTCGATTCAACGCGAAAATGCCGTTGCATACGACTCCCGTAATATTGTTTAGGACCTGTTCTAATGCATCAGGATTGTCAATGGCCAATTCTTCCACGTCGAGAATAATATTCCCATTGTCCGTATGAAAATCTTTACGGACCTGAGGTTTGCCCCTTAGCTCGCGAATTCTTTCGCTTACCAATCGTTGAGCTATCGGGATGACTTCAACCGGCAGCGGAAACGTACCCAATTGATCAACTAGCTTCATGCTGTCTACAATACAAATAAATTCTTCCGATTCTGCTGCTATAATTTTTTCTCGCGTGAGTGCTCCACCGCCGCCTTTGATTAACGCTTTTGAACGGTCTATTTCGTCAGCACCATCTATGTATACGCTTATTCGCTCCGTCAAACTAGCAGAAACAACCTTTATGCCGCAACTAGTTAACCGTTTGGTGCTAGCATTTGAACTTGAAACGGCAGATGAAAAATGATCGCGAATTTCAGCCAATAAATCAATGAAGTAATTAGTGGTGGATCCGGTACCTATTCCAACCACGGTATCTAGGTTCAGCTTGGGCTGAACGTACGCGAGTGCTGCTGCTGCTGCTGCACGTTTCTCAGACTCAACACTCATGCGAGCATGTCGGCTTCCAATAAATGTTACTCTGTGGAATCCACTGAAGACGCGACATACCTCATATATTGATCTTCGAACATCAGCTTGGTCGTATCCTGGATTCGGTCAATATATAGTTTGCCATCTAGGTGGTCGAATTCATGCTGACAAACAATAGCCCCTAAGCCTTTATATTCACAAGTTTGTGGCCGTCCATTACGGTCGAGGTAGTTCACCTGTATATGTTGGGGACGTTCCACGTAACCGCGAAAGCCCGGAACTGACAAGCAACCTTCCCAAAGTCCAACCGTTTCTTCATTTAGCACGGTTATTTTAGGGTTAATAAAGAAAGTTAGCGGCACTGATTCATGCAATCCGTAACGGGTTGGTTCACTTGGAACTTCAATGACTGCAACGCGCACGCTTACGTTAATTTGAGGTGCTGCCAGACCGATACCGCCAGCATCATGGACCGTCTCCATCAAATCTTGTACCAGTTGATCGGTCTCTTCGGAGGCAATTTCGCCATCCCGTAATTCCCTAGCCCGCTGCCGTAAGGTTGGATGCCCCATGCGAATAATTTCTCGAATTGCCATGATTGATGTTTCTAATTTAAATACTTAGCCTCTTCGTTGGTCCAACGTATTCCCCGCTCAGTCACGACCGCATCCATTGGAATATCCCATTCATTCACGGAAAAATCATCGCAATTTTGGAATGAATGCGCAATACCCACAAGCAACGGTCGACTGGTCCTAGCGAAAGTACGATCATAATACCCGCCCCCTCTACCCAACCGATAGCCGTCGCTTCGAAAAGCAACGACTGGCACGAAAACGACATCCAACTCTTCAATTTTGACCTTAACAGAGTCCGTTGGTTCTTGAATTCCAAATTGCCGGGGAACTAATTTTGAACTTGGCGAGTATTCGACAAAAAACATTTCAGTCCTCGAGAGCTTCGGTACCGCAACTCTCACTCCAATACTCCAGAAATACTCAAACGTCTGCGAGAGGTCAACTTCGCCGTCGTTCGCAAGGTAACCACCGACATTCCGCACAAGTTGAACATTTGCAGTGCTAGCGAGTGTATCACGTATAGCTAATGCGTGACTTTGCTGTACAGCTTGAGATAATGCGCTTCGACGACGTCGAAAATTCTTGCGCACCGTTTGCAAATTATGATGTATTGACTGGTCGCTCATAGATAAAAATGTCAATTTTTCATATGGCATCCACCGGAGCAACCTCGAACAACAATACCAGATTTTTCAAGTCGGAATATTTACTTATCGACGATAGATTACAAGAATGAACTCTTATTTACGCTGCCCGCGCTTCCCCAATTTCAGGCTGAATAGAGGTGGTGCAGATTGCAGGTTCATGACCCGGCTGCATGGCTTGTCTGACAAGTACGCGTCGGAACACTAAATATGCCATGCATTCTAATCGTATTAAACGTGAAAAACCCCAGTAATTTCCAGCGAGTTGTGAACTGCTGGTTTTAACCCTTATTTCTCATAATGGATGGCTTGGGTGCGATGTATGTGCGTGTAAGTTGTTGACACCACGAAGTTGGTTGGGCTTTGCCGGGGGGAAGGGGATGGTAGCGGGGTGCGTTCGGACGGATGGGTGCGTTGGATGGCGAAAGGGGTGCGGACTTGTAGCATGCGCCTGGGCCCGTTTTGCGGACCGTTACGATCGGCGTGCAAAGCGGCGCATCCCGTGAAAGATGCTGTTTTCGACTGGATGATGAGCCATGCGGGTGAGCATGCGGCGGACGCCCCTATCGCACGCTCCTGGGTTCTGGTCTTGACGAGGCCCGAACGCTCTCTCCGACTGGTCGGGAGGTTTCGCCCCCGGTGGCTGCGATGGCATGCGGATGAACGGAAAGGGATTCTGGTCTTTAAGGATGTCGTGTCACCGGTTGATATACGGGAACATATCCATTTTTTGGGGGGTTCTTCAAAAAACACTTGCGTTTTCGCATGGATTATGGCAATCTACGCTGAGTTAGATGGTCTCCGGTGCCAACGTGATGGATTTTCGAATCGAGAACTTGAAGTCGACCACCTTGGGTGGAACGCGGCTGCCCCGCCGTTGGATTGCGGACCTTCAGAAGACGGTGGCACGGTTTCCGGCACTGAGCCGCCATGAGTTGGCGTCCACCCTGTGCAGTCATCTGGGCTGGTTCACGCCGAAGGGTCGGGATCGACTGGGGTCCTGCAGGTCGTCGGTAGCCGTCTCGGCCCCGGAGGATGCTTGGGTCCGGCTCTGGAGCGGCATCGTCGCGACGCTCGTGGAGGTCCGCCAACCGGCACGAGCTGCTCTGGCAGCGGCGGCGGCGCGTGCTGAACACGCTGGTGGTCGTGCTGTTCATGTTCCGGTTGGTGTTCTGGAAGGGGCGTCCGGGATATGCGGCTACGCTGGCCGAAGGGTGGGCGCAACGCGGCCGATGGGGCCGGATGGAGGAGGGTACGGGATGAAGAGCAAGCAAAAGCGCGGCGCGGACCGGCTGGTGCGTCGGATGGCAAAAGGGGTCCGTCCGGCGCGGATGGAGGTGGACTGCAGTGGAGGCGAGCTGAGTTGCAACGGGGGCTCGGCACTGCTGATGATGGTGGCCGAGCAGGTCTGGCTGTTCGAGCGCGCCTCGGCATGTTTCACGGACCACCGTGACCCGTCCAAGGTGGCGCATCCGCTGGTGGCGTTGCTGGGGCAGCGGATTTTGGGTCTCGCGCTGGGCTACGAGGATCTGAACGATCACGACCAGCTGCGGCGGGACCGGGCCCTGTCCACGGCCATGGGGCGGATGGAGTGTGCGCGTTCGGACTGCTGAGCCGCTGGCCGGCAAAAGCACGCTGAACCGGATGGAGCTGTCGGCGAACGGGCGGGACCCGGCGAAAGCGCGTCAGATCACCGTGGATTTCGATGCGCTCGACGAGCTGCTCGTGGAGCTGTATCTGGTGTGGGGCGGTTGTGTATAAATTTGTCTGCAAAAACGAAAAACGGACTGTAACGACAGACGAATGGTTAGAATCTGATGTTTTATCGGGAATGTGGAGATGCTTGGACGCAATCCCGCATCCAGGCGCGAATCATTCATGACACAACTTATGGAAAAGGAGCAAAAAATGATCCAGGAAGATTATACGCACAAGGACACGAAGAAGTCTGCATGTCATCATCTGGCGGACGATGAGGAGTTTGTGAGGCGGCTGGTGCAGGAGACGCTCAACGAGGTGCTGGAGAGTGAGATGACGGAGTTTCTGGGAGCGGGCAAGAGCGAGCGGACGCGGGCGCGTCAGGGCTACCGTTCCGGATACTACCGGCGCGATCTGACGATGAAGGTGGGCGAGATCGAACTGAGAGTTCCGTAGGAACGCAGCGGCCAGTTCAGCACGCGGGTGTTCGAGCACTATCAGCGTTCGGAGAAGGCCCTGGTGGCGGTGCTGTCGGAGATGTATGTGCAGGGGAGGGGGTCTCGACGCGTCGGGTGAGCCGACTGGCGGAGGGTCTGTGCGGTCACGAGTTTTCGCCGGCGACGATCTCGGCTATGGTGTCGAAGCTGGACGCGTCGCTGAAGGCGTTTGCGGACCGTCGGCTGGAGGAGGCGTATCCGTATGTGTTGCTGGATGCCCGGTATGAGAAGGTGCGTGAGGAGGGCTCGGTGCGTTCCCGGGCAGTGCAGATTGCCATCGGGATTGACGGCGCGGGTCGGCGTCAGGTGCTGGCGGCGGCAGTGGCGAACCGGGAAAGCGAGGGGTCGTGGACGGAATTCCTCTCGCATCTGAAGGGACGTGGCCTGCGGGGAGTCGAGTATGTGGTCTCGGACCGTCATGAGGGATTGAAGCATGCGATCTCGAAAGTGTTGCCGACCGCGTTGTGGCAACGGTGCTGCGTCCATTTTCTACGCAATGCCAGGGACAAACTGTCCCGGAGTGCTGATCCCGCATGTCTGGAGGGTTTGAAACGGTTGTGGGGCTGTGAGCATGTCGGGGAGGCTCGTGAGGCACTGGGTGCTTGGGTAGCCCGTTGGGGCGATGAGATCCCCAGGGTTTGGCAGGCTAGTGGAATGGGTCGAGGATCATGTCGAGGAGACGCTGACGGTGTATCGGCTGCCCAGGGAACATCGCCTGCGGATGAAGTCCACGAACATGCTGGAGCGGTACAACGAGGAGCTCCGACGGCGAACGCGTGTCGTGAGGATCTTCCCGAACGCGGAGTCCTGTCTGCGTCTGATCCTGGCACTTGCGACGGAGACCCATGAGCGGTGGCTGACGGGGCAGCGTTATCTATATGGCCGGATCGGCGTGGTTCGCGCCTCCGAACCGGAATCCGACGTATGGCAGGAGGCGGCATGAGACGAAGTCGACCGAAAATTTCGCGCCGAGCGGAGACCCGCCCATATGGGCGGGTCTCCGCTCCCACTAGAAATTGCAGAAGATTCTTGACACAACTCTGGAACAGGCACTTGCGCAGCGTCGATAGACGGCTCCGGCGCAGCATGGCGGATACCGGAAGGTTCCGGATCGGCGTGGTTCGCTGCCTCCGAGCCGGCGTCCCTTCGTCCGACGTATGCACTGCCAGGAGGCGGCACGGTAGCAGGTCGCCCGAAAATTTCGCGCCGAGCCACAAAGGTCTCCGCCAGACCCGCTCCATCAGAAATGCAAAGATTCTTGACACAACTCTGAAGGGCACTTCGAGGCCAGCGTACGGATAGACGAACTCCAAGGCGCAGCATGGCAGGATACCGGAAGTTGTTCACGAGCCGGTGCTTCATCATGCAATGAAGAGCATGGGCCAGTGCGCTCATCCGGAGCCGGAGTGCGTTGACGTTCCAGAGGCTGCTGGAGCATCGGTCCAGGAACAGATCGTTCTTCTGTTCCTTGATCCAGTTTTCGGCCTCACCCCGGTCGCAGTACATCTCTTCGTAGACCGTTGGCGCGTCGGGCCTCTGGAGCGAGGTGACGACGAAGCGACTGTTGTACCGGGCTTCGCCGACCGTCGCACATGGGCCTTCCGCGACGGCCTCCGGTCCGCCATCGGCCTTGCCGGCTGGTTCCCCGTCCGCGTTGCCGACCGGTTGTCCCGGCAGCCATTCGGCCTTGGCGATCACGCGGCGTTCGCGGCTCCAGCTGTCGCGCGTGCGATAGTCGAAGCTCTGGTAGCCGCGGACCGCTTGCTGCGCATAGTCCCGGATCCCGCTTCAACCGGTCCCGCAGATCGTCCATCAACGGCTGGACCCGGTCTTTCAGCTGATCATTGCGCGGCAGTCCTAGCACGTAATCCACGCCCCGCGCCTCGCACCACGTCATCAACTCGTCGCGGCAGTAGGCCCCGTCGGCGCGGATCAGGATCGGCACCTGCGGAAATCGCTTCCGCAGCCGGTCCACGAGCGGCTCGACCGTCTCCACCACGCCCGCCGCCACATCGCCGCTTGACGTGCGCAGTTCCGTCCGCACCGGCCAGCCGTTGCAGAACACCAGCCGCGGAAGGTAGCAGTATTCATGGTAGTACCCGTGATAGAACCGGTGCTCCTGCCGGCCGTGCAGTTCCACGTTCGTGGCATCGATATCCAGCACCAGCCGCTTCGGCATCTGGCCCCGCTCGCCCCACACCAGGTACAGTTCCACGAGCAGCTCGTCGAGCGCATCGAAATCCACGGTGATCTGTCGCGCTTTCGCCGGGTCCCGCCCGTTCGCCGACAGCTCCATCCGGTTCAGCGTGCTTTTGCCGGCCAGCGGCTCGCAGTCCGAACGCGCACACTCCACACGCCCCATGGCCGTGGACAGAGCCCGGTCCCGCCGCAGCTCGTCGTGATCGTTCAGATCTTCGTAGCCCAGCGCGAGACCCAAAATCCGCTGCCCCAGCAACGCCACTAGCGGATGCGCCACCTTGGACGGGTCACGGTGGTCCGTGAAACATTCCGAGGCGCGCTCGAACAGCCGGACCTGCTCGGCCAGCATCATCAGCAGTGCCGATCCTCCGTTGGAACTCAGCTCGCCTCCACTGCAGTCCACCTCCATCCGCGCCGGCCAGACCCCTTTCGCCATCCGACGCACTAAACGGTCCGCGCCGCGCTTTTGCTTGCTCTTCATCCCGTGACCTCCTCCATCCGGCCCCAGCGGCCGCGTTGCGCCCACCCTTCGGCCAGCGTGGCCGCATGTCCCGGACGCCCCTTCCAGAACACCCACCGGAACATGCACAGTACGACCACCAGCGTGTTCAGCACGCGCCGCCGCCGCTGCCAGAGCCGGACCCAAGCATCCTCCGGTGCCAAGACGGCTGCCGGCGATATGCAGGACCCCAGTCGATCCCGACCCTTCGGCGTGAACCAGCCCAGATGACTACACAGGGTGGACGCCAACTCATGGCGGCTCAGTGCCGGAAACCGTGCCACCGTCTTCTGAAGGTCCACCATCCAACGGCGGGTCAGCCGCGTGCCACCCAAGGTGGTCGACTTCAAGTTCTCGATTCGGAAATCCATCACGTTGGCACCAGAGACCATCTAACCCAGCGTAGATTGCCATAACCCATGCCAAAACGTAAGTGTTTTTTTTGAAGAACCCCCAAAAAAACGAATATGTTTCCGTATATCAACCTGTTACACGACATCCTCAAAGACCGGGATCCCTTTCCGTTCATCCGCATGCCATCGCAGCCACCGGGGGCGAGACCTCCCGACAGTCGGGGAGCGTTCGGGTCTCGTCAAGACCAGGACCCAAGGGCGTGCGATAGGGGCGTCCGCCGCATGCTCACCCGCATGGCTCATCATCCAGTCGACAACAGCATCTTGCACGGGATGCGCCGCTTTGCACGCCGGTCGTGGCGGTCCGCAAAACGGGCCCAGGCGCATGCTACACGTCCGCACCGCTTCCGCCAGCATCGCACTCAGCACCGAACGCGCCCCGCTTCCGTCCGACCCGAACGCGCCCCTTTCGCCATCCAACGCACCCATCCGTCCGAACGCACCCTGCTACCATCCCCTTCCCCCCGGCAAAGCCCAACCAACTTCGTTGCATCAACAACTTACACGCACATACATCGCACCCAAGCCATCCATTATGAGAAATAAGGGCTAGTAGTCCAACCAGTTTTAATTTTCGGGTATAGATGCTTCAGTTTGGTGCGCGCATCGTCGACGCTGAGCTGTCAGTCGACCCCGGTCTGTTCGCGATTGCGCTCCTCGGCCCAGGCCCGCCGTTTCCGACGTGACTAAAGCCCTGCTCTCGATCCGGCGATCCAGGCACTGGCAGTGCAACGCACTGAACGCCAGTTCCGCGACGTTCAGCCAGCTTCCCGTGTTTCGGCGTGTGCACCAAGTGGATGCGGCCGTTCAGCCGACTGGCTTCGGCCGCCGAGAACGTGGCACAGAACGAGTCACCGCTGTGGGTGTTCAAGTGGTCGCACACCAGCGTGATGGTTTCCGCATCCCGGTAACACGGCAGATTCCCCAGCACGCGCACTTGCTTCACCCAATCCAATCAACGTCGTGCGCCGTTGGGTGACGGCCACCGTCCGCCAGCCGGACAGCGGCTCGCCGAACATCCAAACCGTGCACGCTCCCCGGCGGAGGTAGTGGGTGCCGTACTTCTCCGGCGACTCGCAGCGTACCGGCAACTTCTCGCGGACTTCAGCCACTAGCTGCTTGCTCAGATGCCGCCGGGTCGTACGGCCGTTGGTATACCTTGAGCACCCGCTCCATGCCGGCCACGAAAGGGTAGCTTTGCTCCTGCGGAATGCATCATATTCCCCGCCGCCACGGTTTCCGTTCGTTTTTTTAACACCTTCCGCACGGTCTCCTCGCAAATCGTTTCAACCACTTCAAGTGTCGCACCAGCTCTTCTGCCAGCATCTTCACGGTCCACTGAACGTAGCCTTCCGGTGGAACCGAACAGGCCACCTGAACCAGACGCGCTTCCTTCTCCCCGTCCAGCTTCTTCGGCACCGGAAGCAACGGCCGAGGCCTGCGCTTCAGAGCCATCATCGGACCCTGCTCCATCGCTCGCCGACGCACGTGCTGGCAGGTCCGCTCCGTCACCCCCAGCACCATCCACCACCTGCCTGTCCGTCAGTGCCGGGCCAGCGACCCCTTAATCCACGGCCAGCAGAATCCGTGCACGCTGCAGTTTCGTCACCGACACCGCGCCCGACACGTGCTCGACTTCAGCACCGCCTCCAACTCATCCCGCTCATCCTGAGCTAACTCCACCAGGTATTGCTTCGGCATCGGACCCTCCTGATCCCAGAACCTCTTCCAGTCCACTATATAAACACATATTATTAGAATGGGTAGCCTACTAGTGGTTTAACTGGTTTTAATTTTCGGGTATAGATGCTTCAGTTTGGTGCGCGCGTCGTCGACGCTGAGCTGCCAGTCGACCCCGGTCTGTTCGCGATTGCGCTCCTTGGCCCAGGCCGCCGTTTCCGACGTGACCAAAGCCCTGCTCTCGATCCGGTGATCCAGGCACTGGCGGTGCAACGCACTGAACTCCAGTTCCGCAACGTTCAGCCAGCTCCCGTGTTTCGGCGTGTGCACCAAGTGGATGCGGTCGTTCAACCGACTGGCTTCGGCCGGCGGGAACGCGGCGTAGAACGAGTCACCGCTGTGGGTGTTCAAGTTGTCGCACACCAGCGTGATGCTTTCCGCATCCCGGTAACGCGGCAGATTCGCCAGTGCGCGCACTTGCTTCGCCCAATCCAACGTCGTGCGCCGTTTGGTGACAGCCACTGTCCGCCAGCCGGACAGCGGCTCTCCGAACATCCACACCGTGCATGCTCCCCGGCGGAGGTAGTGGGCGTCGTACTGCTCCGGCGACCCGGGGCGTACCGGTAACTTCTCGCGGACTTCCGACACTAGCTGCTTGCTCATCTCGTCCATGCACACCACCGGATGCCGCGAGTCGTAGGGCCGTTGGTATACCTTGAGCACCCGCTCCATGCCGGCCACGAAATGGTGGCTTTGCTGCTTCGGAATGCACCACATTTCTCGCCGCCACGGTTTTAATTCGTTTTTTTAACGCCTGCCGCACGGTCTCCCCGCAAATCGTTTCGACCACTTCAAGCCGCACCAGCTCTTCCGCCAGCAACTTAACGGTCCACCGAACGCGGCCTTCCGGTGGAACCGAACAGGCCACCTGAACCAGACGCGCTTCCTTCTCCCCGTCCAGCTTCTTCGGCACCGGAGGCAACGGCCGAGGCCTACGCTCCAGAGCCTTCATCGGACCCTGCTCCACCGCCCGCCGACGCATGTGCTGGCAGGTCCGCTCCGTCACCCCCAGCGCATCCACCACCTGCATGTCCGTCAGTGCCGGGCCAGCACCCCCCTGATCCACGGCCAGCAGAATCCGTGCACGCTGCAGATTCGTCTCCGACACCGCACGACGCGTGCTCGACTTCAGCACCGCTTCCAACTCATCCCGCTCATCCTGAGCTAACTCCACCATGTATTTCTTCGGCATCGAATCCTCCTGATCCCAGAACCCCTTCCAATCTACTATTATAAACACGTATTATTAGAACTGGTAGCCTACTAGAGCGATATTCGTGACGCTTCCCAAGTAAGCATGCTAGTGTTCAATTTGTTTGGACCGCCTGACTATTCTTCGCCCATTAACTTTACAAAGCATCCTTCAAACGTTTTGTCGCTCCGTCTTGCCGCACCCCTACTCTTTTTCTTTCACAAGTTGCCTATAACGTTTGTAGTATTGCTTTGATTTCAACTCTTCTCCTCGCATTTCGAAAATCCTACCGAGGTTGTAATGTGCTCGAGCAACTACATGGGCACGCTGATAATACAAAACTGCGTTGTCTGTTTCATTCAACTCATCATAGATAGTACCCATGTTATAGATTGCTATCTGGTGGTCAGGATCAATCCGCAAGGCCTTTGAATAGAGATGCTTAGCGCGCTTCAAGTCGCCGTCCAGCTGAAAAAGCCGACCCAAATTGATATGGGCATCAATATTAGACGCATCAAGCTTGATGGCTTCGACATAGGCCCTTACGGCTCTACCTCGATCAACTTCTTCAAGTTCGAAACCCAAGTTATACCAATCATCGCTCGTAAACTCATTGGGATTCGATTTGGGAAATCCAATGACTTGGCCTAATTTATTTTTTTTGTCGGCATGTCCTGTTGTTTTGATTTTTAAACCTTGAAAATTCAGTTGCCCTTGACCAGTAGCAGCTTCCCAAAGCCGGTCACCATCTTTAACGAAGATATCGGCATTTGCCGCTGTTAGTACAAACGATGTTAAAGATTTTCCCGGACCTAGCTTGCCTTTCAAATTCGAAAGAATCGAAACAGTCTTACGCATATCGATACTACCCGCATTAAGCAGGTTTCCAACAGTTCTTAACAGAACTACATCTTGAAACGGAAATGAAAACCATCCTCGTCGACTACGCGTTGGCGAAACAAAACTCCGCCTCACCATAGTCCGAATCTGGTTTTCGGTCAGACGAGTTAAGCCGACGACTTGCTGAGTGGAATACCCCAAGTCGTGTTTCTCCATCAAATTTCCGCTGGCATGCGTCACTCGTTCGTCACCGAAAAGCTTAGCTGACATACCCAAAACCCATCCAAAAGTCGGTAGCGACTTGTTAGATGTAATAATAACTCCAAATAGGCGACTGTAAACAGAAAAAACGTCATTTGACTGCTTATGGGGTTTAAATATCTTAAGGGTACCGCTATTTTATTGCCTTTTTGACGAATCATGTCCGATATAAGTGTATGATTTTTAATGTCGTAAGAGAAATGGTACAGAAAAATAGGACACGAACGAAACATAGTTTAAGATACACCCGGCCTTGGTTAGCCCTTATTTCTCATAATAGATGGCTTGGGTGCGATGTATGTGCGTGTAAGTTGTTGACACCACGAAGTTGGTTGGGCTTTGCCGGGGGGAAGGGGATGGTAGCGGGGTGCGTTCGGACGGATGGGTGCGTTGGATGGCGAAAGGGGTGCGTTCGGGTCGGACGGAAGCGGGGGCGCGTTCGGTGCTGAGTACGATGCTGGCGGAAGCGGTGCGGACGTGTAGCATGCGCCTGGGCCCGTTTTGCGGACCGCCACGACCGGCGTGCAAAGCGGCGCATCCCGTGCAAGATGCTGTTGTCGACTGGATGATGAGCCATGCGGGTGAGCATGCGGCGGACGCCCCTATCGCACGCCCTTGGGTCCTGGTCTTGACGAGGCCCGAACGCTCCCCGACTGTCGGGAGGTCTCGCCCCCGGTGGCTGCGATGGCATGCGGATGAACGGAAAGGGATCCCGGTCTTTGAGGATGTCGTGTAACCGGTTGATATACGGAAACATATTCGTTTTTTTGGGGGTTCTTCAAAAAACACTTGCGTTTTGGCATGGGTTATGGCAATCTACGCTTGGTTAGATGGTCTCTGGTGCCAACGTGATGGATTTCCGAATCGAGAACGTGAAGTTGACCACCTTGGGTGGCACGCGGCGGACCCGCCGTTGGATGGTGGACCTTCAGAAGACGGTGGTACGGTTTCCGGCACTGAGCCGCCATGAGTTGGCGTCCACCCTGTGTAGTCATCTGGGCTGGTTCACGCCGAAGGGTCGGGATCGATTGGGGTCCTGCAGGTCGCCGGCAGCCGTCTTGGCCCCGGAGGATGCTTGGGTCCGGCTTTGGCAGCGGCGGTGGCGCGTGCTGAACACGCTGGTGGTCGTACTGTGCATGTTCCGGTGGGTGTTCTGGAAGGGGCGTCCGGGATATGCGGCCACGCTGGCCGAAGGGTGGGCGCAACGCGGCCGATGGGGCCGGATGGAGGAGGGTACGGGATGAAGAGCAAGCAAAAGCGCGGCGCGGACCGGTTGGTGCGTCGGATGGCGAAAGGGGTCCGTCCGGGGCGGATGGAGGTGGACTGCAGTGGAGGCGAGCTGAGTTCCAACGGGGGCTCGGCACTGCTGATGATGCTGGCCGAGCAGGTCCAGCTGTTCGAGCGCGCCTCGGCATGTTTCACGGATCACCGGGACCCGTCCAAGGTGGCGCATCCGCTAGTGGCGTTGCTGGGGCAGCGGATTTTGGGTCTCGCGCTGGGCTACGAAGATGTGAACGATCACGACGAGCTGCGGCGGGACCGGGCTCTGTCCACGGCCATGGGGCGTGTGGAGTGTGCGCGTTCGGACTGCGAGCCGCTGGCCGGCAAAAGCACGCTGAACCGGATGGAGCTGTCGGCGAACGGGCGGGACCCGGCGAAAGCGCGCCAGATCACCGTGGATTTCGATGCGCTCGACGAGCTGCTCGTGGAGCTGTACCTGGTGTGGGGCGAGCGGGGCCAGATGCCGAAGCGGCTGGTGCTGGACATCGATGCCACGGACGTGGAACTGCACGGCCGGCAGGAGCACCGGTTCTATCACGGGTACTACCATGAATACTGCTACCTTCCGCGGCTGGTGTTCTGCAACGGCTGGCCGGTGCGGACGGAACTGCGCACGTCGAGCAGCGATGTGGCGGCGGGCGTGGTGGAGACGGTCGCGCCGCTCGTGGACCGGCTGCGGAAGCGATTTCCGCAGGTGCCGATCCTGATCCGCGCCGACGGGGCCTACTGCCGCGACGAGTTGATGACGTGGTGCGAGGCGCGGGGCGTGGATTACGTGCTGGGACTGCCGCGCAATGATCGGCTGAAAGACCGGGTCCAACCGTTGATGGACGATCTGCGGGACCGGTTGAAGCGGGATCCGGACTATGCGCAGCAAGCGGTCCGCGGCTACCAGATCTTCGACTATCGCACGCGCGACAGCTGGAGCCGCGAACGCCGCGTGATCGCCAAGGCCGAATGGCTGCCGGGACAACCGGTCGGCAACGCGGACGGGGAACCGGCCGGCAAGGCCGACGGCGGACCGGAGGCCGGCGCGGAAGACCCATGTGCGACGGTCGGCGAAGCCCGGTACAACAGTCGCTTCGTCGTCACCTCGCTCCAGAAGCCCGACGCGCCAACGGTCTACGAAGAGATGTACTGCGACCGGGGTGAGGCCGAAAACTGGATCAAGGAACAGAAGAACGATCTGTTCCTGGACCGATGCTCCAGCAGCCTCTGGAACGTCAACGCACTCCGGCTCCGGATGAGCGCACTGGCCCATGCCCTTCATTGCATGATGAAGCGCCGGCTCGAGAACCTTCCGGTATCCGCCATGCTGCGCCGGAGCCGTCCATCGACGCTGCGCAAGTGCCTGTTCCAGATCCCGGTGCGCGTGACGGTGTCCACTCAAGGATCCATCTGGCGTTCGGGTCCGCCTTCCCGTACTGGAAGGATTTCCGCTTGATCTGGGCCAGCCTGGCACCAACGTAAAAGCCCGGTGCCACCGGGTGCATGACGCTGGCGGCGGAGCGCGCCGACCTCCCCGCGCCCGGATGCTCAGCGATTCGCCGTCCCGCCCGCAAAAAGGCGGGAAAACACACGCATGCCCGCCCTCCGAAGCCTTTTCAAACTCGCGACGCGACATTCCATGCCCCGTACCCCACGCATCCCGTGAAAAACATCATTTTCGACTTGGTTATGAGAAATCCGGGTTAGGGACATGACAGGAGTATAACAACGATGGCGCAAGGCAAACGACGCCGGCATTCGCCGGCATTCAAGTGCAAGGTGGCAGCGGAGGTCCTGAAGGGGACCTGACGATAACGGAGCTGTCGTCGCGGTTCAAGTTGCAGTCGACGCCGGTCCAGCAGTGGAAAAAGATGCCTCTGGATGAAGGGTACTGGTATTTGAACGCGGGGTGTGGACAGCGAAGTCACCGTATCCGCATGCGGGTCCGAACGATCTGCACCGCAAGCTTGGGGACCGAACGATGGAGAGGGACTTGCTCCAGGACAAGCTGAGTCCCTAGGGAAGGTCTGAATAAGTCGACATCTGGCATAATGGGTAAAATCTTCGAGCATGGGATAGATCAGTCATGGGATAGATCAGTCATGGGATAGATCAGTTATGGGGCAATTGACCTTTGCGGAGTTGGAATACGATCGGAAGAAGCGTCGCACACGGCGGGAGCTCTTTCTGGAGCGGATGGAGCAACTGATCCCCTGGGAACGACTGGAAGGTCGGATCGAGCCGTTCTATCCGAAGGCCGGCTGCGGTCGGAAGCCGTACCCGCTGGGCGTGATGCTGCGGGTTCATTGCGTGCAGTTGTTCTATAACCTGAGTGATCCGGGGATGGAGGATCTGCTCTACGAGGCGGAGTCCGTTCGTCGGTTTGTGGGATTGCGACTGCCGGATGCGCTGCCGGATGAGACGACGATCCTGAACTTCCGGCCCTTGCTGGAGAAGCATGATCTGGGCGAGGGGTTGTTCGGAGCCATCAACGCGCATCTGGCATCCTGTGGTCATCGCATGAAGGAGGGAACGATCGTGGATGCGACCCTGATCGAGGCACCATCGTCAACGAAGAACCGGCGGCAGGAGCGGGATCCGGAGATGCATCAGGCCAAGAAAGGCAACCAGTGGCATCAGTGGCATTTCGGCATGAAGGCGCATATCGGTGTGGATGCGACATCGGGTCTGACACATAGTGTGGCCACCACGGCGGCCCATGCGTCGGATCTAGCTCAGGCACACCAGCTGTTACACGGAGGCGAGACGACGGTTTGGGGCGATGCAGGATATCAAGGCATCGATAAACGTCCGGAGTTCCAGGGATCGAAGGTAGCCTGGCAGGTGGCGATGCGTCCGGGGGTGCGCCGCCGACTAGCACCGGACGACCCTGCGAGGATGCGAGAGAAGTGCAAGGCTTCAGTGCGTGCCAAAGTGGAGCATCCGTTCCTGTACGTGAAGCGGCACTTCGGATACGCCAAGGTGCGCTATCGGGGTCTGGCCAAAAACACGCAACGGCTGGCGTTGCTGCTGGGGTTCACTAATCTGCTGATTGCTGGCCGCCGCGTAGCGACCAGACGCGGGATGAATCCGCCTGCAGGTCGCGTCAGGCGATGAAATCGGGAGGAAATCGAGCTCCAGAGGCGATAGGGCACAGCCAAAACGCCCCATCGGATAGATTCTCAGCCTCTATCAGCAATTTCCCGGTCTTGAACGAGCTTGTTCAGACCTTCCCTAGATTGATCCCGGAGAACGGCGATGATCAGCTCTAGGGCGAAATTTCGGTGAAGCATCCATGCGAGCTGCTGGCGGTAAATCGTTCGAGTTCCTATCGTGCACTCCATCCTGGGCCGGTGGAGGACCGAGCACTTCGGGATGTGATCGAGGGCATTGACGAACGGCATCCGTTCTACGGCAAGCGTCGCATGCAGGTGGAACTGAGGAAGCAGGGACTGGAAGCGGGTGTCCGGCGCATCCCTCGTCAGATGCGGGAGATGCGTCTGGAGTCGCTCCGTCCGAAGTCGCGAACGAGCGTATCAGCCCGGCGTCATGAGAAGTATCCATATCTGCTGCGGGAATCGTGAAATGGTGCGAAGCGACGCAGTGTGGGCTTCGGACATCGGGTACATTCCGATGCGTCGCGTCGGGTACCTGTGTATCTGGCTTCGGTGATCGGCTGGCATGGTCGCAAGGTATTGTCGTGGCGACTGTCCAACAGTCTGGCCTCGAGCTTGTGCGTGGAAGCACTGAAGGAGACTCCGTCACGCTGCGGCCGGCCATCTTCCATGCGGATCAGGGCTCGCAGTACACCAAGCGACGATTTCCTGGATGTCCTACGTGCGGCCGAGGTCGCGATCCACATGGACGGCAAGGATCGATGGCGCGACCACGTGAGGGTCGCAAGGCTGTGGCGTTCAGTGAAGTACGTGCATGTGCACCTGCACGCCTGCAACGACCCGAAGGAGACATCGTCCGAAGCCGGAGATCGGTCGTGGGATGGAGTTCTACAACCGCGAGCGACCGCACATCAGGCATCGGGGTACCGAACGCCCGACTAGCCCGGATTTCTCATAACCAAGTCGAAAATGATGTTTTTCACGGGATGCGTGGGGTACGGGGCATGGAATGTCGCGTCGCGAGTTCGAAAAGGCTTCGGAGGGCGGGGATGCGTGTGTTTTCCCCGCCTTTTTGCGGGCGGGACGGCGAATCGCTGAGCATCCGGGCGCGGGGAGGTCGGCGCGCTCCGCCGCCAGCGTCATGCACCCGGTTGCACCGGGCTTTTACGTTGGTGCCAGGCTGGCCCAGATCAAGCGGAAATCCTTCCAGTACGGGAAGGCGGACCCGAACGCCAGATGGATCCGCCGCGTGGACACCGTCACGCGCACCGGGATCCGGAACAGGCACTTGCGCAGCGTCGATGGACGGCTCCGGCGCAGCATGGCGGATACCGGAAGGTTCTCGAGCCGGCGCTTCATCATGCAATGAAGGGCATGGGCCAGTGCGCTCATCCGGAGCCGGAGTGCGTTGACGTTCCAGAGGCTGCTGGAGCATCGGTCCAGGAACAGATCGTTCTCCTGTTCCTTGATCCAGTTTTCGGCCTCACCCCGGTCGCAGTACATCTCTTCGTAGACCGTTGGCGCGTCGGGCTCCTGGAGCGAGGTGACGACGAAGCGACTGTTGTACCGGGCTTCGCCGACCGTCGCACATGGGTCTTCCGCGCCGGCCTCCGGTCCGCCGTCGGCCTTGCCGGCCGGTTCCCCGTCCGCGTTGCCGACCGGTTGTCCCGGCAGCCATTCGGCCTTGGCGATCACGCGGCGTTCGCGGCTCCAGCTGTCGCGCGTGCGATAGTCGAAGCTCTGGTAGCCGCGGACCGCTTGCTGCGCATAGTCCGGATCCCGCTTCAACCGGTCCCGCAGATCGTCCATCAACAGTTGGACCCGGTCTTTCAGCCGATCATTGCGCGGCAGTCCCAGCACGTAATCCACGCCCCGCTCCTCGCACCACGTCATCAACTCGTCGCGGCAGTAGGCCCCGTCGGCGCGGATCAGGATCGGCACCTGCGGAAATCGCTTCCGCAGCCGGTCCACGAGCGGCGCGACCGTCTCCACCACGCCCGCCGCCACATCGCTGCTTGACGTGCGCAGTTCCGTCCGCACCGGCCAGCCGTTGCAGAACACCAGCCGCGGAAGGTAGCAGTATGCATGGTAGTACCCGTGATAGAACCGGTGCTCCTGCCGGCCGTGCAGTTCCACGTCCGTGGCATCGATGTCCAGCACCAGCCGCTTCGGCATCTGGCCCCGCTCGCCCCACACCAGGTACAGCTCCACGAGCAGCTCGTCGAGCGCATCGAAATCCACGGTGATCTGGCGCGCTTTCGCCGGGTCCCGCCCGTTCGCCGACAGCTCCATCCGGTTCAGCGTGCTTTTGCCGGCCAGCGGCTCGCAGTCCGAACGCGCACACTCCACACGCCCCATGGCCGTGGACAGAGCCCGGTCCCGCCGCAGCTCGTCGTGATCGTTCACATCTTCGTAGCCCAGCGCGAGACCCAAAATCCGCTGCCCCAGCAACGCCACCAGCGGATGCGCCACCTTGGACGGGTCACGGTGGTCCGTGAAACATGCCGAGGCGCGCTCGAACAGCCGGACCTGCTCGGCCAGCATCATCAGCAGTGCCGAGCCCCCGTTGGAACTCAGCTCGCCTCCACTGCAGTCCACCTCCATCCGCGCCGGACGGACCCCTTTCGCCATCCGACGCACCAACCGGTCCGCGCCGCGCTTTTGCTTGCTCTTCATCCCGTACCCTCCTCCATCCGGCCCCATCGGCCGCGTTGCGCCCACCCTTCGGCCAGCGTGGCCGCATGTCCCGGACGCCCCTTCCAGAACACCCACCGGAACATGCACAGTACGACCACCAGCGTGTTCAGCACGCGCCGCCGCCGCTGCCAGAGCCGGACCAAAGCATCCTCCGGGGTCAAGACGGCTGCCGGCGACCTGCAGGACCCCAATCGATCCCGACCCTTCGGCGTGAACCAGCCCAGATGACTACACAGGGTGGACGCCAACTCATGGCGGCTCAGTGCCGAAAACCGTGCCACCGTCTTCTGAAGGTCCACCATCCAACGACGGGTCAGCTGCGTGCCACCCAAGGTGGTCGACTTCAAGTTCTCGATTCGGAAATCCATCACGTTGGCACCAGAGACCATCTAACCAAGCGTAGATTGCCATAACCCATGCCAAAACGCAAGTGTTTTTTTGAAGAACCCCCAAAAAAACGGATATGTTTCCGTATATCAACCGGTGACACGACATCCTCAAAGACCGGGATCCCTTTCCGTGTTCATCCGCATGCCATGGCAGCCACCGGGGGCGAAACCTCCCGACCAGTCGGGGAGCGTTCGGGCCTCGTCAAGACCAGAACCCAGGGGCGTGCGATAGGGACGTCCGCCGCATGCTCACCCGCATGGCTCATCATCCAGTCGAAAACAGCATCTTGCACGGGATGCGCCGCTTTGCACGCCGATCGTGGCGGTCCGCAAAACGGGCCCAGGCGCATGCTACACGTCCGCACCGCTTCCGCCAGCATCGCACTCAGCACCGAACGCGCCCCGCTTCCGTCCGACCCGAACGCACCCCTTTCGCCATCCAACGCACCCATCCGTCCGAACGCACCCCGCTACCATCCCCTGCCCCCCGGCAAAGTCCAACCAACTTCGTGGTATCAACAACTTACACGCACATACATCGCACCCAAGCCATCCATTATGAGAAATAAGGGCTAGGTCTACTGGTCCGACCGGGAGGCATTGCGAAATGCGGCGTAAAAAACGAAAAGTGAACATTTTCACTACCCCCATGGGGGGTGGTGAAGTCCGCTTGTCTAGCGGCCTAGCCGTCCCCTAATATCCATCATGTCAGCCTCTCGGGACGGATACCCCCGTACGCCCCGAAAGCGAGCCGGAGAGCATACTCCGTACTTGCTGAACCTTGGGAGTCGGATACCATCACGTGGCTTAAACCCGTCGTAAAATAGGGTTTGCCCCAGTAATTTCCAGCGGGTTGTGAACTGCTGGTTTTAATAGGGCTTTCGGTTGTTTTCGTCCCATGGTTTTCGCGAACTTTTGTCACTTTCCGGGCTGTATAAATTTGGGCATGTCATCAAACTGGAGTTGGGAAATTGAGATCAATCAAAGAAATACTCACCCATCTCTTGAACACACTGCCAGTATCCAAACATTTGCTCACTGGAAATTACTGGGTTTTCCCACAGACACTAAATAAAACCTTCGCGCTATTCGATGCGACCGGTCTTAAGCCCCTCGCGAAGCATTGCGACCTGTGAAGCAGATACTGGTTCAAATCCAGGCACGCGACAAACTCCACCCCACTCAGAGATGCCTCCTGCGGTATTAATCCTCGCACGAATGCCATCACCTTTGCAAAAACGCATTCCCTGTCGTTGAAACATGACTGTACTACTTAGCCTTAAGCCTTGGCACGGATGCTTCAATTGAATCAAAAATTTCCGCCCCTCCTTCAGTTCTATAAGAACAAATCGATCACTCAGAATTTCGCGGTGCTTAATGTAACGCGGATCTATACAACGTTGTGTTTTGGAATAGCTCACCGCATCCGAATTGTTGTTCAATATTTTCTTAAGCGTTAGTTTCTCTACTTTGTCCGGCACTGCCTTCGGAGCCTGTGGAGAACCGTTTTCCGCATATCCAATTGTGAATAACCCTGATAAGAAGACTACTACTAAAGTTTTCAGTAGATTCTTAATGTATTTTTGCTGTACCACTATTAGTTCAGGGCCTTGATATTTTCTCCAACACAACATCAACCCATTGCTCTAATCCAGCGACTATGTGTTTTGACTCTCGATCGTTCACTTCGTTCGCTATCAATTTTTACCAACATACAATCCGAAACTGACTATCAATCGTCATATGTGTATCTCTACCAAATCTGACCCTGACCTATTCAAACGTCAGATTCAAACATGCGTACACGCATCCATTTCACCTAGCATACGACACTCACTCTCTCGTATATGGCACTCAACGCGCTCATCACTCGGACATCACCGCTAACGAGCCCGAATAATGGTCCGTTGTTCCTAGTAGACCACCTCCATTGGATTGATAGGTTAGTAGGGTATGATGGGTGTTCTCGGATGTCCCGATGAACAAGGAGAGTTCTGGATGACGATCAAGAGGTATCAGGTGAAGTTGACGGCGGAAGAACGTGAAGAGTTGAAGGCACTGACGACGAAGGGTCGGGTATCGGCCCGGAAGCAGACGCATGGGCGTATTCTGTTGCAGTGTGATGAATGTCGGGAGGATGGCGGACGGACGGACGGTGCGATTGCGGAGGCCCTGGATATTGGCGTAGCGACGGTGGCGCGAGTGCGCCGGCGTTGTGTGGAGGAGGGACTGGAAGCGGCACTGAACCGGAAGGAGCAGTTGAACCGGCGGGCGAAGGTCCTGGATGGGGAGGCGGAAGCTCGGTTGGTGGCGATCGCCTGCGGCGATCGCCCGGAGGGCTACGCGCGGTGGTCGTTGCGCTTGCTCGCGGATCGCTTGGTGGCGTGTGAGATCGTGGATGGCGTGAGTCGGGAGATGGTTCGTCGTACGCTAAAAAAAACGACCTTAAACCGTGGTTGAAGCGATGCTGGTGCATTCCCCCGAAGTCGGATGCGCAGTTTGCGTACGCCATGGAGGACATCCTGGAGGTGTATCATCGGGAATACCGGGATGATGAGGTGCTGGTGTGCATGGACGAGACCCATCGGCAGCAGGTGAAGGAAGCGCGGGTTCCGCGCCCGGCCAAACCCGGAGCACCCGAGACGTACGACTATGAGTACGAACGTAACGGCGTGAGCACCTGTTGATGCTGTTCGCGCCACGGAAGGTTGGCGACGCGTGGACGTGACGAAGCGACGCACGAAAGTTGACTGGGCACGGCAGATCCAACGGTTGGTGGACGAGGACTACCCGGATAAGCGTATCGTGCTGGTCATGGACAACTTCAACACGCATGCTTCGGCTTCGTTCTACGAGGCGTTCGAGCCGGCCGAGGCGCGGCGCATCGCCGAGCGTCTGGAGATCCACTACACGCCCAAGCACGGCAGCTGGCTGAACATGGCCGAGATCGAGATCGGTGCGATGGCCGGCCAATGCCTGAACCGTCGTCTGCCCGACCGCGAAACCCTACGCCGTGAAGTCGATGCTTGGCAGCAGCGAAGGAACCGCGAAGCCGTGCGAGTGGACTGGCGATTCACGACCGCCGACGCACGGATCAAACTGAAATCACCTTACCCGTCAATACAAAAGTGATGGCCTACTAGCCCTTATTTCTCATAATGGATGGCTTGGGTGCGATGTATGTGCGTGTAAGTTGTGGATACCACGAAGTTGGTTGGGCTTTGCCGGGGGGAAGGGGATGGTAGCGGGGTGCGTTCGGACGGATGGGTGCGTTGGATGGCGAAAGGGGTGCGTTCGGGTCGGACGGAAGCGGGGCGCGTGCGGTGCTGAGTGCGATGCTGGCGGAAGCGGTGCGGACGTGTAGCATGCGCTTGGGCCCGTTTTGCGGACCGCCACGACCGGCGTGCAAAGCGGCGCATCCCGTGCAAGATGCTGTTGTCGACTGGATGATGAGCCATGTGGGTGAGCATGCGGCGAACGCCCCTATCGCACGCCCTTGGGTCCTGGTCTTGACGAGACCCGAACGCTCCCCGACTGTCGGGAGGTTTCGCCCCCGGTGGCTGCGATGGCATGCGGATGAACGGAAAGGGATCCCGGTCTTTGAGGATGTCGTGTCACCGGTTGATATACGGGAACATATTCGATGTTTTGGGGGTTCTTCAAAAAAACACTTGCGTTTTGGCATGGGTTATGGCAATCTACGCTTGGTTAGATAGTCTCTGGTGCCAACGTGATGGATTTCCGAATCGAGAACTTGAAGTCGACCACCTTGGGTGGCACGCGGCTGACCCGCCGTTGGATGGTGGACCTTCAGAAGACGGTGGCACGGTTTCCGGCACTGATCCGCCATGAGTTGGCGTCCACCCTGTCGTCCACCCTGTGTAGTCATCTGGGCTGGTTCACGCCGAAGGGTCGGGATCGATTGGGGTCCTGCAGGTCGCCGGCAGCCGTCTTGGCCCCGGAGGATGCTTTGGTCCGGCTCTGGCAGCGGCGGCGGCGCGTGCTGAACACGCTGGTGGTCGTACTGTGCATGTCCCGGTGGGTGTTCTGGAAGGGGCGTCCGGGACATGCGGCCACGCTGGCCGAAGGGTGGGCGCAACGCGGCCGATGGGGCCGGATGGAGGAGGTCACGGGATGAAGAGCAAGCAAAAGCGCGGCGCGGACCGGTTGGTGCGTCGGATGGCGAAAGGGGTCCGTCCGGGGCGGATGGAGGTGGACTGCAGTGGAGGCGAGCTGAGTTCCAACGGGGGCTCGGCACTGCTGCTGATGCTGGCCGAGCAGGTCCAGCTGTTCGAGCGCGCCTCGGCATGGTTCACGGACCACCGGGACCCGTCCCTTGCAATTGGACACACATGACGATGTGAATTCATTCCTTCTGTTTCATGAGGAGGTAGATTCGCACGGCGGGTTTGAGCAGCACGTATCCCTGCCAGAGTTTGATGTTTCCGGGCAGGGGGTATCTTTTGGAAGGCTGGAACCCAGCGAGTCTTCCAATATTGATCACGGTTTGGCGAATGGTTTGGCGTTCGGGATCCGGAGTTTGATGTTTCCGGGCGTGGGATCCGAGGTCTTCGAGGAGCAGGTTCAGGGTCTCGATTTCTTCCCGGGTCAGCACCCGGATTGCGGGGCGGTCCGGTTCTGCCCGTGCGAGTCGATCGAGGTCGAACACCCGCCAGGCGGTGATGGCGTCGAAGGCCAGGCATTTGCGCAGGTCGTCCGCGTGATCGAGGCGGCGCTCTTCGATGCGGGCACCGCTCTTGAGCACCTTGAAATATTCTTCGATGACCCAGCGTCGGCGATACCGTTCCAGTGCCTGGACGGCCTCTTGGGCATCCTGGAACGGGCGGGTGGACAGCAGCACCCAGTGCAGGGGAGACGTGTCGGCAGGGGGATGGATTTCCGTGGCTGAGACGGCGTGCACGGTCTGTGGCGGGCGTTCCTTGCACCGGCGCGGGGGCAAGAGGTCGGCCCGGAGGCTTCGCACCTCCAGTCGGGCGGTGCGGGCGGCTCGCGCCCGGGCACCGCCCGAGGCAGGAAGATCGAGTTCGAGGATCGAGGACACCGGTTGCGATGCCAGCCGTTCCCACAGGTCTGCCGGAGGATCTTCGGCCTCCGTCCGTGCCGTGCGCTTGGCACCGCGGGAGGAGCGGAACAGCAGTTCCACGTCCAATCCTGCGGCGCGTTCCAGCATCGAGAACATGTCGGCTTCCCGGTCGCACACGGCGATCACGCGAGTATCGGGACAGGACTTGGCCAGTTCCGCGGCACAGTCCAGACCCGCCAACCAGCGTGTGCGCTCCGAGGTCTCCGCTTTCTCCGGCGCCGGCGGCCGGAAGCGGGTATCCATTTCCAGCACGCCCAGCGGTCGCCCCGTCGGCGTGACGGCCAGCGTGAGATGCACGGGCAGACCCTGCACGCCCTTTCCGCCGCCTCCCAATTCCGCCAGCCCCTCGCTGGTCGCCAGCCCCGAATAGTTCAGCATGGTGGTGTCCTGCACCGCCAGCACCACCGGTTCCAGACGGCAGCGATCCACCGTGGACTGGCGATGTGCGTCCAGCACATGCTCCTCCGTGACACGCGAATTCGACAACAAGCGATAGGCTCCTTTCTGCTGTGCCGGGGCGGCAAACACCTGCGGCAAGGACAAGCCCGGACGATCGGCCCAGGCGCGCCCCATGTCCACCAGCCGCCGCCGCAGGCGCGCATCGCCCAGCGTGCGTGCGCCATATTCCCGATCGGCCCAGTCCGCCTGTATCGGCCAATGCCGGGATCCGCTCCACATTGGCAGCCGAGCCCCGGATTCCGCGCACAACTCTCGTCGCCAATGCCGCGACAGCGGATGCATCCAGACCGCCTTCGGAGACGTCCGGCGCCCGCCCGGAGGACGACCGGAGGTGCGCCCCGCGCAACGCTGCCAGCCCGCCGCCCGATAGCACGTCCCGGCGCGGGACGGATCCACGTAAGTATACTCCAGAAGCGGTGCCGTTCCACGCGCTCGCCGCCACTCCGCCGCGAGCACCTTCGACGCCTTCGCGAGCACATGGGAAGCCAGGTTCGGTACCCGTACCCCGGGAAGAATCAAAAACCGCGACTGCCGAACCACCGCCTGCAAATGTGCGACCCGCGCGGCTTCCGACCAGCCGATCCAGCGATCCCGACAGGCCTGGTGCCAGCTCGCCGCCGACCATCTCACCCCGCCCAGGCGACCCTGGCGGCTCGAGACAATCCAGCAGTTCAGCGCAGCACCCGGACTGCGATCCCATCCCCGTGGATGATGCGTGTGCAGCAGGCGACGAAACGCCCCCACGTCCTTCGCCGCCACACGTCGCACCGAGACCTCGCCCAATGCCTCCAGCGCACAGTCCAACGCCAGGTCCGGATAGTCCGAAGCCGGTGCCCGGACCGATGCCACCGGACGCGCCGCCGGCAACGCCACCCCCAGATGCGCCGCCAGTTGCGGCAACGCCTTGCAGGCCGACGCGATGCACCACTCCCCCTGACGATTCCGCCAGTCTTCACGCTCGCAAATCCCCCGAGCCAGGGACCACCGAGTCGCCGACGGATCCCTCGACTTCTCCTTGAACCAAGCCAGCGAAGCCTCGCCAAAATGTCTCAGACCCAATTGCATGCAAATATAGTAAACATCACCCCCTCTCTTGTCAAGTATGTCCAATTGCAAGGACCCGTCCAAGGTGGCGCATCCGCTGGTGGCGTTGCTGGGGCAGCGGATTTTGGGTCTCGCGCTAGGCTACGAAGATGTGAACGATCACGACGAGCTGCGGCGGGACCGGGCTCTGTCCACGGCCATGGGGCGGGTGGAGTGTGCGCGTTCGGACTGCGAGCCGCTGGCCGGCAAAAGCACGCTGAACCGGATGGAGCTGTCGGCGAACGGGCGGGACCCGGCGAAAGCGCGCCAGATCATCGTGGATTTCGATGCGCTCGACGAGCTGCTCGTGGAGCTGTACCTGGTGTGGGGCGAGCGGGGCCAGATGCCGAAGCGGCTGGTGCTGGACATCGATGCCACGGACGTGGAACTGCACGGCCGGCAGGAGCACCGGTTCTATCACGGGTACTACCATGAATACTGCTACCTGCCGCGGCTGGTGTTCTGCAACGGCTGGCCGGTGCGGACGGAACTGCGCACGTCAAGCAGCGATGTGGCGGCGGGCGTGGTGGAGACGGTCGCGCCGCTCGTGGACCGGCTGCGGAAGCGATTTCCGCAGGTGCCGATCCTGATCCGCGCCGACGGGGCCTACTGCCGCGACGAGTTGATGACGTGGTGCGAGGCGCGGGGCGTGGATTACGTGCTGGGACTGCCGCGCAATGATCGGCTGAAAGACCGGGTCCAGCCGTTGATGGACGATCTGCGGGACCGGTTGAAGCGGGATCCGGACTATGCGCAGCAAGCGGTCCGCGGCTACCAGAGCTTCGACTATCGCACGCGCGACAGCTGGAGCCGCGAACGCCGCGTGATCGCCAAGGCCGAATGGCTGCCGGGACAACCGGTCGGCAACGCGGACGGGGAACCGGCCGGCAAGGCCGACGGCGGACCGGAGGCCGGCGTGGAAGGCCCATGTGCGACGGTCGGCGAAGCCCGGTACAACAGTCGCTTCGTCGTCACCTCGCTCCAGAAGCCCGACGCGCCAACGGTCTACGAAGAGATGTACTGCGACCGGGGTGAGGCCGAAAACTGGATCAAGGAACAGAAGAACGATCTGTTCCTGGACCGATGCTCCAGCAGCCTCTGGAACGTCAACGCACTCCGGCTCCGGATGAGCGCACTGGCCCATGCCCTTCATTGCATGATGAAGCGCCGGCTCGAGAACCTTCCGGTATCCGCCATGCTGCGCCGGAGCCGTCCATCGACGCTGCGCAAGTGCATGTTCCAGATCCCGGTGCGCGTGACGGTGTCCACGCGGCGGATCCATCTGGCGTTCGGGTCCGGTCCGCCTTCCCGTACTGGAAGGATTTCCGCTTGATCTGGGCCAGCCTGGCACCAACGTAAAAGCCCGGTGCAACCGGGTGCATGACGCTGGCGGCGGAGCGCGCCGACCTCCCCGCGCCCGGATGCTCAGCGATTCGCCGTCCCGCCCGCAAAAAGGCGGGGAAAACACACGCATCCCCGCCCTCCGAAGCCTTTTCAAACTCGCGACGCGACATTCCATGCCCCGTACCCCACGCATCCCGTGAAAAACATCATTTTCGACTTGGTTATGAGAAATCCGGGCTAGCCCTTATTTCTCATAATGGATGGCTTGGGTGCGATGTATGTGCGTGTAAGTTGTTGATACCACGAAGTTGGTTGGGCTTTGCCGGGGGGAAGGGGATGGTAGCGGGGTGCGTTCGGACGGATGGGTGCGTTGGATGGCGAAAGGGGTGCGTTCGGGTCGGACGGAAGCGGGGCGCGTTCGGTGCTGGGTGCGATGCTGGCGGAAGCAGTGCGGACGTGTAGCATGCGCCTGGGTCCGTTTTGCGGACCGCCACGACCGGCGTGCAAAGCGGCGCATCCCGTGCAAGATGCTGTTGTCGACTGGATGATGAGCCATGCAGGTGAGCATGCGCGGCGGACGCTCCTATCGCACGCCCTTGGGTCCTGGTCTTGACGAGGCCCGAACGCTCCCCGACTGTCGGGAGGTCTCGCCCCCGGTGGCTGCGATGGCATGCGGGTGAACGGAAAGGGATCCCGGTCTTTGAGGATGTCGTGTAACCGGTTGATATACGGAAACATATTCGATTTTTTGGGGGTTCTTCAAAAAAACACTTGCGTTTTGGCATGGGTTATGGCAATCTACGCTGGGTTAGATGGTCTCTGGTGCCAACGTGATGGATTTCCGAATCGAGAACTTGAAGTCGACCACCTTGGGTGGCACGCGACTGACCCGCCGTTGGATGGTGGACCTTCAGAAGACGGTGGCACGGTTTTCGGCACTGAGCCGCCATGAGTTGGCGTCCACCCTGTGTAGTCATCTGGGCTGGTTCACGCCGAAGGGTCGGGATCGATTGGGGGTCCTGCAGGTCGCCGGCAGCGGCGCGTGCTGAACACGCTGGTGGTCGTACTGTGCATGTTCCGGTGGGTGTTCTGGAAGGGGCGTCCGGGATATGCGGCCACGCTGGCTGAACAATGGCATTCGGATTAGCGGAAAGGGATTCTGGTCTTTGAGGATGTCGTGTAACCGGTTGATATACGGAAACATATTCGGTTCTGTTGGGATTCTTCAAAAAACACTTACGTTTCAGCATGGGTTATGGCAATCTACGCTTAGTTAGTGTCTGCGGGAAAACCCCATTTTACGATGGGTTTAAGCCACGTGATGGTATCCGCCGCTCAGGGGATCATGTTGATTTAGGAGATGTACGACGGGTCATCCGCCCATCGGGGCGCCAAAAGTGCGGATGCTGTTCTCCTGCTCGCTTTCGGGGCGTGCGGCGTCCGTCCCGAGGGGCGGGAAGGATGGATATTGAGGATAGGAACGGCTAGGCCGCCAAACGATAGGGTGGTGCGTGCGTGCGATGGGACCGCCGCGCCGCCCGTCGCTGCAGCAAGCGTCCGAGCCGGTGCAGATTGGCTGCGAGGATCGAGATACCCACGGTGCGTTCGAAGCCTTCCCAGCCATGCGTGCGCACCCGGTCCAAGCCATGACTTTCCAACGCATGGATCGTCGATTCCACGCCCGGATGCCGCCGGCGTCGTGCCACGAACGATGCTTTACCTTCCCGAGCTCGGCTGGCCTCCGTGCCTCGCCCCTTCGCGGGCAACGCGACGTGCTCCAGCACCGCGGCCAGCTGCTGTTGGTTGGCGGGGCTGTGGAACCCCCGGTCGAAACTGCATCCGCGCAACTCCGGATACTGTGCCTGGCATGCCGCCACCAGCGGAACGGCCACGTCCACATCGCCGCCATGCCACTGCAAGTGCCAACCCAGGATGAACTGATGTTGATCTTCCAGCACCGTCCGTCAGGGGAACCCCAGCAATTCCCCGTATAGTTTCATTTTGGGCTTGATGTCGGTCTTTTCATGTTTCGGTACGGGGAACCGACGTTTTCAGACGGTTTGCATGGCATGTCGTCGTGCGTTGGAACGGGTTCCGGGCATCGATATGCAGGTCTCTTGACCGTCAGGGCGGCATGGGGCCTCGGGACGACGTCCCGATCCCTTCTTCATCGAGCAGCTGGAGAGGCGGTCGGCCGTCAGGACGTATCGTAGGCGAGGTACGCGGTGTAGATCCCGAGGGCGTGGCCGTACAGTTCCTGCCAGTTGCGGAAGGCTACCGCACAGAAACTGCTGCGCAGACGTTCCCACGTCGCGGTTCGGGTATAGCACTTGGCGAAGATTTGCTTCATGACGGGGCAGGCCATTTCCAGCAGCTGGTCGATCAGGAACGCCAGCAGCATCAGCGCAGCGAAAGTATCCGACAGGTGCTGGGTTCCGTGTCCGAAGTTGTGTTCCAGGTACTGGACGTTCTTCAGCGTGTTGAAGGTCTCGTTCTCGATCTTCCAGCGACTGCGAGCCGCGCGAGCCAGTTCGCTGGCGTTATGCGGATTGAGCGGCAGATCGGTGACCCAGGTGAACGCCCGCCGCGCATCCTCGCCGGAGCCACGCCGCTCCGAGCTCTGCAGCACCTGGACCTTCAGGTCGGGGTTCGCAGCATTCAGTTCCACCTCCGGCACCACGCGCAGCTGGCGATCCCGCTCCTGCCCTTCGGGCGAGGGATCTGCAGACCAGGGCGCATCGGAACGATCCAGCTGAGCCTGCAGATGCGGATGGTCGCCCGCCCGAGCCACCAGCAGAAAGCGCAGTCCATGCTCCTGCAGCAGCCGGATCTGGGGACCCTGCGAGAACAGCCCATCGGCAATCACGATCAGCTTCATGCGCCGATAAAGCGAAGCCAGGACCGGAACTAGCCGGGCCCAGGCACCCCGCTCGCAGTCGTTCTTCGTCGAGCCATCCCCGTTGCAAACCGCTTCTATCGCCATCGGCAGCACCTGCCGCTGATCCGGATGCACCATCACCGCACACAACTGCTGATGGGAGTACGTGGTCGAACCGTTGCGGTGCCGGGCCTGCAGACAGCACGGACCGTGAACCCGCTGGGAGGAAAAGGTGCCGGTACCATCCACGGCTACCAGATAATGACCGCGCCACGCCGACATCCGCTGCAGTGCCTTGCCGCGCTGGGCGCGTTGCAGAACCTGCTGAAACGCCCGCCGATACCGCACCGGCGAGATCGGATCCAGGCGACGGCGCAGGGTCGTGTCGCAGGGAACCTGCGCCAGACCGTACAGACGATGCAGATTCATCTCCACCACCGAGTGCCGGTGCCTCGTTAAATCAAACTGCAGCAGCGAAGCGTGCTTCTCCAGAAACACCGCCAGACCCGACATCAGACAGTCGCCGGTGGAAAACTTCCGCCCGCAAACCTTCTCAACGACCCCCTCAAATACTTCACGAACCACCCGCAGCAATCCGGGCTTGCTCACATCCTTGCGCAACTTCAATGCACCCATCCTTGGATACCTCGTTTGTCTGGTAACTCTATATTAACCTATCATCCACCCTCAAACGATAAGCCTACGCTCTTATTATTGCGAAAGCCAATGCGCAAAGCCCATACCTATAGCGGGGTTGGGGCTATACGGGGAATTGCTGGGGGAACCCCCAGCTCCACCGGCCGGGCCAGCCTTGCCCTTCATGATCCAACGCGTATGCGGCTCGAACAGCGAAAATAGCTTCTCCTCGTGCGGGATCGTTTCCCCTTCCAGCACGCGACGGCGGATCTGATCCTGCAAACGCACCGAGCAGGCGTGAAACCAGCACCATCGCGACAGCTGCGCCGGCGCGACACCGAGCCCTCCGGCAATCCTTCCAGCTCCCTCCAGCGTGTCTCGCCCAGACGCCCCGTCAGATCGCCGCACAGGGTCAACCACGCCTCCAGCACCTTCGGGCGTCGGCACCACAACCGCGCGCGGCTCACCCGTTGATAGCCCTGCCGAACCTGGCTCCGCCAGTACTTGCCCCTGCCACCATCCCGACACCCCATGCGATCCGCAACAGATCGAAACCTCCGTCAGCACCACCCGCATCGCATCCCACAGCAGGTTCACGTCCGTCGGGTAATGCACGTCCGTCTCCACTACGAACGAGTCAACCCGACCGTCCAAGGCGGTGCCAGGGGGCTTTCCCGCCACCGCATGACCCTCCCGTACCAGCAGCGCATTCAACTCCTGTAGCAACGCCGGCGTCACCAGCGACACGTCACCAGCGACACGTTGTCCTGCAATGTGCGCACCGAGTACGTCCAGTCATCCAGAAACCCATGCTGCAGCATCTTCCGTATCACCCTAGTGATGGTTCACCAACTCCCCCAGACGACGGTCGTAGTCGCAATCCAAACCCTGCTTGAGCACCGCCATCACCAGAACCCGCCAGAGCGTCATCCCCGGCCTCCCGTTCTCCGGATCCCGATCCGCTGTCACATGGCAACCCAGTAACCCTTCCAATTCCTCCCGACACGACACGTACAGATGCTGCAATCCCAACAGCAACGCCGGAATGTCATCCCGTGATTTCACGTTAATCCTGATCTCACCGATCGGCGTCTCGTCCAACCGCAAGGCATGCTCGAAACGTCTCATGATCGCTGTCCTCCCAACGAAGATCCGCACAGAACCCCCCTGAAACCCCTAAAAAAGCCCATTTCAACGCCTCCAACGGCAATCTTCACCCGTAGCATTTTAGCTCAAAATACCCTCCCATACCGCAATAATCAACGCTTTGATAGAATCGTCAGGGTTTTCGCACAGACACTAGTTAGATTATCTCTGGTGCAAACGTGATGGATTCCCGAATCGAGAACCTGAAGTCGACCACCTTCTGTGGCACGCGGCTGACTCGCCGTCAGATTGCGGGCCTTCAGAAGACGGTGGAGATGTTTCCGGCACTGAGCCGCCATGAGCTGGCTGCCACCCTGTGCACTCATCTGGGCTGGTTCACGCCGAAGGGTCGGGATCGACTGGGGTCCTGTCTGCGGATGCTGGAGCAGCTGGAGGCCGGCGGCATCGTGTCGCTGCCGGGCGAAGCGACCGGGATCGAGAACGGGAACCGGGGGTCGGAGACCGCGGCATACGAGTCGCTCGGATCCGGGCTCCGCCATAGAGTGTGAGTTGAAGGAGCTGATGCCGCTGGAACTGGAGGTTGTGGCGGAGGGGGAGGCCGTTGAGGAATGGAAGGAATTGGTGGATCGGCATCATGAGCTGGGTTACCGGCATCCGTTCGGCTGTTTCCTGCGCTACTGGCTGCGGGATCGTCGGGGTCGCAAGCTGGGCTGTCTGCTGTTTGAGGCGGGCACGACCCGGCTTCCCTGTCGTGACGCCTGGATTGGCTGGCGGGATCGGGATCGGGCGAAGCGTCTGAAGGGGGTGGTGAACAACTCCCGGTTCCTGATTTTTCCTTGGGTTCGGGTTCCGTATCTGGCCTCGAAGGCCCTGTCGATGGCGGTTCGGCGGCTGCCCGGGGACTGGAAGGAGCGGCACGGCCTGGAGCCGGTACTGGCGGAGACCTTTGTGGATCCGGCGAAGTACCGGGGGACCTGCTACCGTGCGGCCAACTGGCAGTGCATTGGCCGGACGAAGGGACGCAAGGCGAATGCATCGGAGGCAGGCAGGACTCCGAAGGACGTATACCTGTATCCGCTGACGAAAGCCTGGAAGCAGGTGCTGCTGACCGGCTCCCGTCGATCCGGACGCCGTTCCCGCAGGTCGCCGGCAACAGTCTTAGCTCCGGAGGATACGTTTGTCCGGCTCTGGAGCGGCATCGTCGAGACGCTCGTGGGTGTCGCCAACCGGCATGACCGGCTCTGGCAGCGGCGGCGGCGCGTGCTGAACACGCTGGTGGTCGTGCTGTTCGTTTTCCGGTTGGTGTTCTCGAAGGGGCGTCCGGGATATGCGACCACGCTGGCCGAACTGTGGGGGCAGTGCCGGACGATGGGGATCGAACTGCCACAGCCGGCTCCGGTGTCGCCGTCCTCCATCTGCAGTGCCCGGGCCCGGCTGGACGAGCAGCTGTTCAAGATCTTACACCAGGAAATCCTCAAGGTGGTCTTCGACGCCGAGGCACGACCCCGGCACGCACGGAAAGTCCGGCCCGACACGGATCGGCGGTGGCAGGGGCATCGGGTGTTTGCGATGGAAGCTCCCTGAACCTGCCGCGCGGACTGGTGCATGAAGGCTGGCGGACGCCGGTAGACGGTGCCCATTATCCGCAGGGTCTGGTGAGTTGCCTGTATCGGCTGCAGGCCCGACTACCGGTCGACTTCGACCTGCATGCGCATGGAAACGAGCGCGCGGCGGCACTGGCCCACCTGAACGTGTTGTCGGCGAACGATGTGGTGGTCTATGACCGGGGCTACTATTCCTATGAGATGCTGCACGCGGTGTTCCGGATGCAACGGAAAACCGGTATCGATGTCGACCGCTTCATCCACAGCGGCCGCCGGGATACGGTCATCGAGGTCGTTCCCCGCCAACGCACGCTGACCCGACTACCGCCGCAGGAACCCCGGAGCCGCCTTCGGCCCACACCGCTTGCGGCTGGTGAAATATGCCGTGGGCGATACCGTCTTCATCCTGGGAACGACCCTGCTGGACCGGGACCCGTATTCCATCGACCAGCTGTCGGATCTGTATCACGCGAGATGGGGCATCGAGGAACTGTACAAGGTATCCAAACGGCTGATGGAGGTTGAGGACTTTCATGGGCAAAGCGAGCGGGGCGTGAAACAGGAACTGTATGCATGCTTCACCCTGATTACCATGACCCGGCTGTTCGCCAACCATGGCGAGGATCATGTGAACGGGGGGCTGCCGAACGACGGCAAGCCGCTGATGCAGACGAATTTCAAGCACGGACTTGCGGCGGTGGCGGCCAACATCGAGAGCCTGCTACTTCAGCAGGCATCCGCCCTCCGGGAAACCGTGGCTCGTATTGTCGGCGAGATCGTCCGGTGTCGGCAACGGCTCCGTCCGGGCCGGTCCTATGAACGGCGATCCCGAAAACCGGTCGGAAAGTGGCAGCGAGGAAGAGGAGCACCGGCACCGGCAACTCGCTAACGGAATAAAAAATCAGCGGATAACCAAGGCCCAAGACCGAATCCTTAACCGAATGGAAAAATCCACTAAACGAATGCCATTGCGTGCTGAACTGGCCGCTGCGTTCCTGCGGAACTCTCAGTTCGATCTCGCCCACCTTCATCGTCAGATCGCGCCGGTAGTATCCAGAACGGTAGCCCTGACGCGTCTGCGTCCGCTCGCTCTTGCCCGCTCCCAGAAACTCCGTCATCTCACTCTCCAGAACCTCGTTGAGCGTCTCCTGCACCAGCCGCCTCACAAACTCCTCATCGTCCGCCAGATGATGGCATGCCGACTTCTTCGTGGCATTGTGCGTATAATCTTTCCGAATCATTTCTTGCTCCTTTTCGATAAATTGTGTCATGAATGATTCGCGCCTGGATGCGGGATTGCGTCCAGGCATCTCCACATTCCCGATGAAACATCAGATTCTAACCATTCGTCTGTCGTTACAGCCCGTTTTTCGTTTTTGCAGACAAATTTATACACAACCTAAACGGAATGCCATTGGCTCCAGGCCAGGCCGTGCGCCAACTGCAAACCATGTCCAGATACCGTTCCCCCAGCGCACTGTCCTCGAACGCATCCAATGTTGCCTCCGCTTCGCTCGACGCTTGGTAGATCCGCTTCAGTGCCGCTGCAAATTCCGCCCGTTCCGGATAGGACGCACTCGACAGCGAATGCCGCAGCAGATGGACGATGCAGGTTTGAACGACCACCCCAGGAAACGCCGTCTCCAAGGCCTCCGAAAAGCCCTTCAGACCGTCCACCACCGCGATCAGAATGTCCTGAACCCCTCGAGCCTTTAATTCGTTCAGCACCGTCAGTCAGTACCGGGGACCTTCCTTCTCTCCCAGCCACAAGCCCAGGACTTCCTTGCGACCCGCCGTCCGCAAAAACCGTGCCGGAACCACGGATCATGGGCGAAATACGGACGCGGGAACCCTGATTACCGCTCCAAACCGAAAAACGCACCCATCTCGCACCACTCATGCAATATCCGGGCTAGGTTTTTTTAATAGCTATTTTGGACTGAAAGATTGTGTTGTCACTTTAAGATATCATGTACGCCGAGAATATCTGCCGCACCGTTGGGGGGCTTGTGGCAGGTGTAAATGTCGTTCTAGGAGTCTGCGTCGTAGAAATGCGGGGATGCTCTTTAGTAGGACAGATATCCCGAAATATGTATTTATGAAATATACAATTTCCATTCCGAGCTAGTTACGGATTGACCATTCTCAAAAATGTTCTAAAGTTTTTCCGTGGCGCAGGCTCTTGGGACGAATTGGCCCATGTTTTGAACTAATGTTTATCCATGTTTTGCAAAGTCGTCCAATATTAGAGCAGCTTGCAGTGAATCTACGATACTACATGGGTAGATGGTGGCGATTAATATTAGGCTCTTATGTAGTTTTATGTTGAGAATGACTAACGAGCAGCTATAATATGCGCTGGTTCAATAGGTTGAGGAAAACCAATGGGTCCCCGCAAATTTAAGGAGATGCTAGACCAGATTCCTAGGCTGACCCCAGTGCAGAAGCAGAGGCTGATGCACGGGGTCCAGACATCGGTCAAGTGCGACGAACTGCCTGAACCCGTTCGTCAACGGGAAGCGGAGTTGGAGCGACTGCGAGTATGTACGCATTGCGGTTCCTCAGGGGCGGTGCGTCACGGGAAGTCGGCAGGCTTGTGTCGATTTCGTTGCCGTTCGGCATCGTGCGGACGAACCTTTCACGCGCTGACCGGGACCCATCTTGCTGGCTTGAGGCACAAGTTGAAGTGGTCGGTATTCGAAGGGTGTTTGCGAGATCGGCTGACGCTGCATCAGTCAGCCGAGCGATGCGGGATCTCTTACCGAACCGCATTCTTGTGGCGGCATCGCTTTCTTGGCAAGCAGCAGAAAGGCTCGAAACTTCAAGGCATCGTGGAGATGGACGAGACCTACTTTCTGGAGAGCTGCAAGGGAGATCGCTCATTAACGGAGCGTCGCTTTCCGCGCGAGCGAGGAGGCAATCGCGGGCACCGGGGTCTGGTGTCGGACCAGCGGCCTGTCTTGACGGCAGTGTCTCGCGGCGGGCCGACTTATATGGAAGCTCTCCCATCGACGGCGGGGACGAACATCGCTCCGGTAATGTCGGAATGGCTGGCCGAAGATGGCGTGTGTGTCACCGATGGACATCCCAGCTACGCCATGGCAAGCCGGGAGCCTGAACATGCACCAGGAAGTGGTGCGCGTCAGCCGACGTGAAGCTCGCCGCGGGAGTTGGCATCTCAACACGGTTAACCAGCGTCACATGACCATGAAGCGATGGCTGAACCATCACCACCGCGGGGTCTCTACACGCTATCTGAACCACTACATGCACTGGTTGATGCGATCGGAATTCAAGCTTGAACAATCGATTGAAGCGGACTTCCTTTCACCTCATTTGACAAGCTATACACAAGTAGATACATAAGAGCCTAATATTAAAGCAAACACTCTTGCTGAGACGGGTGTAACTAGGAGATTCTCTTGGAGTTCCAAAGATGCTATTTGAACCTGGTGTCTGGTTCGGAAACGGTGCGTGGCGTAAAGTAAACGAAAAGTCCTGGATTCGCTTGGAGGCATTAATCATAATTCGGGAACAAGAACTGGGCGTCAAGGTTCGAATTGAGATAGATACCGTCATCGGTCCACGATTAGATATTATGCTATGGATCTACCCCACGGAAACAGGTCTCCACACTGTAAGTGCAACGGGCCCAGGTCTGAAGATAAAGGGGACAGCAAACCTCGCAAACTTGCCGCATTTAGCACTTCTGCAATCTGACGACGGTTTGTGCAATTTAGCCGTCACGATGTTTGAACTATCTGACGCAGATAGTGTAAGAGGCCTTTTTCGAACGGGCGATAGTGAATACATCTTTGAGATTGTTTTAAGGCCTCGTCATGAATCTATTGCTGCAGACAACATCATAAAGTTCGATCTCGGCAAGCGGAAGCAATAAGCATTTAGTAGAAAGATCTACTCGTCTTTTACTCAGTCAAATTGGTAGGAAATACATGTCTAGCCGAACTATTCAACTAACCCCACGTACATATGAATACCTATTGTCGCATATCTTTCCAGAATCACATGTTGCCGCTGAACTCCGGGAATTCACTCATGCTCAAGTACCTATGTTCGTTATGCAGATATCACCGGAGCAGGGTGCCTTCATGGCCTTGCTGGTTCGTATGCTTGGTGTCAAAAAAGCTATTGAAGTTGGTACTTTCACCGGATATAGCGCGTTGGTCATCGCTGAATCTCTACCAGAGGATGGAGTACTCGTGACGTGTGACGTATCAGATGAGTGGACTGCGATAGCACGGCGTTTTTGGACAAAAGCTGATGTCTTGCACAAAATTGATTTACGGCTTCAGCCTGCCGTCAATACATTGGAAGAACTGGCCAATGGTCAATCGGCTTCTTTTGACTTTGCGTTCGTTGACGCGGACAAGCTGAATTACGACCTATATTATGAGCTTTGTCTACGTTTGCTTCGTCCGGGTGGAGTGATGGGTATTGATAATACGCTTTGGAGCGGCCGTGTAGCAGATTCGAGCATTAATGACAAAAGTACCATTCGAATCCGTGAACTGAACGACAAAATTTCGAGTGATTCGAGAGTGGTTGCATGCATGCTACCGATCGGTGACGGCTTAACACTTGTTTTAAAACTCTGATCTTTTTCTAAGCAATCCTCACCTGCTAGTTTTGCATAATCACCTTTTCCACTACTTCCTGCTTGCCGTGCATCACAGTGCAGTAAACACGCATCTTATACTATACAGTGGTCGGTGAGCGATATACGTGTGTGTTTGTTTCGAAGCCAATTCGTTCATCATGGACATACTATGGTTGCACGCAACCTTAGATCTGAGTAATGACGATTAAGTGCAACACATCAATAGTCAAGTTGAGTTAACTCTGCATCTTTAATCGGCAATGGTTAGCCGTTAGCAAACGGCAACTAGCCATCCGCTTGTAAAGCCAATAATAAAATGCAGAGCCCATACTGAGATTATAATCTTCACTTATTAGTATGCGATGAGAGATCTTATTCGTCTATTTTCTTAAATAACCCAAACATACGGCCCGTTGAGTGTTCACACAGTACATTTTTCACTGACATCCTCTAATCCGCTTTGTGAGTATTCGTTTGAAAGCTAAACGTGGTAAATTTCCATTTAATTCTTTAGCCCCGATGGCACAGTTGGATAGCGCGGCTCCCTCCTAAGGAGCAGGTCGAGGGTTCGAATCCTTCTCGGGGCACCAAATCACGATTGTGTACTTAACCACCTTCGGTAGTCTTGTTCAGTATCTACATCCCACAATGTAGGCAAAAGAAAGACGTGTAGTCCTTCAGCACGCTGCAGCGTATCCTTCAATATGTGGTCGGTACTCCATTCCATATCTAAAAAGAGTGTCGATCTTGCGTTCTTCATTCCGATGAGATAGTACCCGCCGTCTTCTGCGGGTCCGATGACGACATCGAATCGGTCAAGTTTATTGCCCGCTGCGTCAATGTGCTCGGACGTCAGATCAGGACAATCCGAACCCACGGCGATATTCCTACCGGCCAGAAATGCAGCAAGCATTTTTTCTCCGAGATCGCCGCCAGGTTGAGGCTTATGAGGAAGTCCACACATCCAGTCCGTTTCAAACCTTGGTCCCGTCGTCCAAATTTCCGTGTCGAAACGCTTCAGTATTTGAATCGTGTTTTTCAGGAGTGTTTTATAGCAAGCGAGTGCCGCCTCATCACCAATCTTACGAGCGAGTCGAGTCTTTACGCAACCAAGGACGGGAGTACGTGCAAATAGTGCTACACGAGGGTCCATTGGCTAATTCATTTTGATGAGTAGTACATGCTAAAAAGTGCCTCGGGAGAGGCACCGAAGAAATAACGTAACCGATAGTACCACATTTTTATAATGGTATGTACTACTCCTTCCTGTACCCATTTTCGTGCCGTGGTCATGATAGGCGTCTTGATACGTATCGGCTTTGAAATATTTTTGAGTCGTTTGGACAGTTCGATGTCTTCCATTAAAGGTTGATCCGGTATTCCGTCAATCTGGTCGAGCAAGGAGTGCGACGCAAAGATACCCATATCGCCGGTGCAAATGCCAGAAATAGCTGAGCGCCAATTCATAAACGTGGCAATAACCCTAAAGATGTACCGGTCAACGTCGAATCGAACGTCGAATCTTCCCCACACGTCATCATCAAGATGTGTCGCTAGTTCTACCAAGTGCACTTCAGACAAGGCCGTATCTGCATGAAGCATCCAAATCCACTTCCGTTGTGTTGCTTCTACTCCTATCCTTATCTGTCGACCACGGTTGGGTTGAGATCTAATGGGGATCTCGCTTTTCAGTACCTGCTGAAGAGAATCCGTGTCGCTGCTGTCGACAATGACAACTTCAAGAGTTGGATAGTTTCTGAGCGTGTTTAGCAGCGACGCCAATTCGTTTAAATCATTTCGAACTGGTACGACAACCGATACTTGCGCCAGCACGTTGCTGAGCCAATTGAGATCACGGGTATCATTTACATTTCCTATATGGGCTTCCGACGAGCGACAGAGAGAATGGCAAATCGGTTTCATGGGAGAAAGTATAGCACTCATGGATATGCTTATTGTTCACGGTTATAACCTGCTGGCTATTTTGGTGCCAACCATAGTTGCTTTCGTTCTCGGATGGGTTTGGTACGGTCCGCTATTTGTCAAAGCTTTGGGTAACTGCCTTGGGTAAAACGAAAGACGAAATAGAGCCTTCTATAATACCGTTCATCATCTCATTCGTAATAACGCTGGTTATTTGTATAGGTATGGCGGTACTCATTCAGATGTTAAATATTACAGATTGGATGTCCGGCATGTTGCTTGGGCTGGGGATAGGCGTAGCCCTTATCTTTGCATCAATGGTCTCTGATGGTACATTTTGCGGATGGTTGACTAGGGCGGGTTTTACACTAAGCTCCTGATCACTTCGCACATCAGTGCCAGATAAATGAACCCGGCGAACCCAGCAATTCTCCGTATAGTTTCATGTCGGGCTTGGTGCTGGTATCGGAAACTGCCGCGCTAGCAGTGCGCGGTGTTCGCCTCAAGGCACTCTTTTCTATTCCAATCATCAAATTATGGTTCGTTATACACGCATTGCGATAGCATCATAAGCACACTTCCTGAAACATGTATGCGTAAGGTATGTAATTTCTATCTCAAGTTAGTTGTAAATTGGTTATTCTAAAAAATGTTCTCAAAATTTTCTGTGGCGCAGACTGTTAGCATGATCTACTCAAAGGTCAGACCTAAAAAACTCCCAGAGTCGCAACCTGCATAAAGAGAATCAGCAGGATCACTTACGAATCCCTTAATCGCCTTTCCCGGGGTGATTATGAGACCGAGACCGCCTTGGCCGGGTTGCGTCTCTGTTCCAAAATGCTTAAGGACAAGTTCACACGTCTTGACTCCACGTTCAGCATCACCACCCATGTAGTATCGTACTCCCAGATTTTGGGTGGTGCCCCACGGCCTTGGCATTATGTTGATTGCACTTCCCCGATAATTAATTCCATTCCTTAAACCAGAATTGGTGCTCCCCAAATAAGGCTGAAGGTATTCCAGATCCATGTGCTGTGTGTATTTACCATGTTCCCTCTTGTACCGCTGCGCAGCTCGTTGCAGCAGCTGCACATCGGCTATCACCTTCCTCACATTAGCCTCCTCGGAGATCATGGTGTACGTGCCCCACACGCCAGCTAATACCCCCACAAAGATGCTGAGTGCTATCAGGAGTTCGGCTATCGAGTAGCCATTCCGCTTGGGCTGGAAGACACCTTGATTGAGGGTTTCCAAGCACTTGGTCATGACGGGGCTCTTCCTGGTCCGTCTGATTAATTCGAAGATGGATACCCGCCAAGGAAATTGATAGGGACTAAGGGAACGGTCAGCAATTCCCCGTATAGCCCAAACTCCACTACGAATGCGGAGTTTGTGGATCAGCTTTCGCGATAATGGAGGCATGGACCTATCCTCCGGGGATCGAGGATAGGTTTAGCATATGGTTTTACTTAACATGCGAGGTATCCAAGGACGGATGCGTTGAAGTTGCGCACGAGCGTGAGCAAACCCGGCCTGCTTCGGGAGGTTTTTGATTCGGTCGTTGAGGAGGTTTGCGGGCGGAAGTTTTCGACGGGCCGCGTGTCTGATGTCGGGGCTGGCGGTGTTTCTGGAGCAGCACGGCTCGCGGCTGCAATTTGATCGGTGGATGCGGATGCGGAAGCGCATTTGCACCATCTGTACGAGCCAAGATGCATCCGCACGATTCAGAAGGTGGCGGCGCATCGCCATCCGATGCACCGCACCCGCGTTCGCTTCTATCTCGTTGACTACGCCGTCGAACAGATGTTCGACGCGGACCCTAGATTGTAGGCAGTTGAGTGGCTTCTGATGCGCCGTTAGGGGAGGGGGGGGGGGTACTTCCAGACCGTCTTTTGGTCCGGAACGTCGCGGTTATTCATCAGTCCCACAAAATGCTGGAATGCTGGAACGAATGGCGATCCAGCAACTGACGGCCGCTCACGCTCAGATGGTAGTTCACGCTCAGCAACCAAAACCCGGCAATAGACATGACCTTACCCATATTCATAAAACAGCTGAGATATTAACTATCAAAAATTGTACATAGATGCCAATCTAATGACAAACGCAATATAATGTAAATATTACTAGCAATATTTGCATAGATTATTATTTATTCCATCTTCCATCGCAAGTAAGATCGCCAAATATGTCTATGCCGCGTAAGCAACGTGATATTTTCTATATGACAGTTGTATACTTTTCCGACTTAACGATACGATGCCACAGGGACCACTGTCCGAAAATACTCGGGTAGGGTTCCCGTCACATCCAGAAAGTTCAGACGCATAGCGAAGTTTAGGCTTACTACGGGCGTTGTTAGTATGTCAAGTTTATTGTAACGCGGCCGGCCCTACGCGGCGATACCACTCGAGCCTGCCGAACAAGCGTTCCACTTCGTGGCGGCGGGCATACAGCTTGCGGTCGAACGACCAAAGTTGCCAGCGGGTCGTGCAGGGTGGCATCACGGGCGTGGCTCCCAGTTCTTTCACCACACGTCGCCGCGTCCCGGTGGTCTTCATAGGCGCAGTCCATTCGGGTCTGCAGGTGCTTCAGACCGCCCTTCCGCCGGAGTAATCGACGCCCCCACCCTCCGGAGCATCATGCCGATGCCCGGCGGACAGCGAGAAACTCCACGCCCGACGATCGTCCAACGCCAGCAGATGGATCTTAGTTGTCCGCCCTTCGCGCGAGCGTCCGATACTTTGCGGACTGTTTTTTAGACCGCACGCCCCATCCGCATGCACTTTCACCGGGGTGCCGTACCGAGGTGCTGTCCAGTATCGCAATCTCGGTGCCCGAGGCTACCAGACCCCGGTCGCGCAAACGCTCGAACACTGTCGCTAGCACCCCACGCTCCGCCCAGCACCTCGTCCGGATGTACACTCTGTTCCACCGCCCATAGCCATCAGGCAGGCTGCGCCATGGGCAGTCGCGTTTCAGAACGTACAGAATACCGTGTAGCATCGACCGGTGACCCTACCAGACGTCGCCACGGAGCTTCGGAAACCAGTACCGTATCTCGTCAAATTGCTCTTCCGTAAGTTGCGCGCCGGCCTCCTGTCGAGTGAGCCGGATCAGAACCATGCAACAACATAGTGTCAACACGTCCTAATTTAGTACTCATCCAAATCAGGATATCGAACCGTATATTCAGCTATCGCAGGTGTCATATTGATTGCTATGGTAGCAAGTAGGATTTCTAATTTCTAATGTGGTATCGCAATCTACGCACGGTGTTCTCAATGACGAGGTTGCGGTTTAATGATAGGGAATTATCCAGAAAACTAGCCATACATAAATTGAGATGATAAAAATGAGCACACACAAAGGTCCCAGTAAATCGTATCGAAAGGGAATTAGCCTTATCGAGCTCTTTAAGAAATTCTCTGATGATGAATCTGCTGAAAAGTGGTTTGAGGCGCAACGTTGGGAGAACGGGATTCGCTGTACCGACTGCGGTTCCGATCGTTATTCTGTCGTGAAGAATCGAAAGTCTATGCCCTACAGATGTAAAGATTGCCGGCACCATTTCAGCGTTAATAAAGGGAACGGTCATGCGGTCTGGCAAACTCGGTTATCAAAAGTGGGCAATCGCTATTTACATGGTAGCTACCGGTCTGAAAGGTGTGTCCAGCATGAAACTTCGTCGTGACCTTAAAATCCGGCAACCAAGCGCGTGGCATTTAGCACAACGAATTCGTCAAGGTTTTCTAGATGGGTCGAAATTGGAAGGTGTTGTAGAAATAGACGAAACCTACATTGGCGGCAAAGAACGAAACAAGAAGCATGAAAGCAAGAAATTACATGCAGGTAGAGGCACGGTAGGTAAAGCAGCGGTAATCGGTGGTAAACAACGTGATGGGAATGTTGTCGCCAAATCGATAAAAAGTGTTGATGCTTTTACTTTAATTCATTTTGCGTCAAAATCCGTAAAACCTGATGCAACTGTGTATACGGATGATCATCGAGGCTACGGAGACCTCAGAAACTTCTACCATCACGGCACCGTCAAGCATTCTGTCGGTGAATTCGTCAGAGAGCAAGCGCATACGAACGGAATAGAATCGTTTTGGGCACTACTCAAAAGAGGATATTACGGAACGTATCATCATATGAGCGTAAAGCATTTAGCTCGGTACGTGGTTGAATTTTCTGGAAGATTCAATATCCGTAAGGTGGATACACTGGATCAAATGAACTTTCTCGTAAAAGAGATGGAAGGGAAGCGATTGAGATACAAGGATCTAGTTGCTTGAAAGTTCAAAGGAGAAGAGGTGTATAAAATGGTCGCGGTCTTGGCACAATTATTCCAAATGAGATTATCAAAAGACACTACAAGTGTAGTGCTTGAAAACTGAACTTTCGACATATCAGGCTTTACGCCCAAAGTACGGTCGCAAGCGTGTTCTGATAAAGGCAGCCAATTTCGTTAAAGCTAGAGGGTTAATCTATGCAACCTAGGCTCGAAAACCACCCAACGAAACATGTACGCTACTACTTTTTTTGACTCTGAAGACGAAGCTAGTAGTTTAACTGGTTTTAATTTTCGGGTATAGATGCTTCAGTTTGGTGCGCGCGTCGTCGACGCTGAGCTGCCAGTCGACCCCGGTCTGTTCGCGATTGCGCTCCTTGGCCTAGGCCGCCGTTTCCGACGTGACCAAAGCCCTGCTCTCGATCCGGCGATCCAGGCACTGGCGGTGCAACGCACTGAACTCCAGTTCCGCAACGTTCAGCCAGCTCCCCGTGTTTCGGCGTGTGCACCAAGTGGATGCGGTCGTTCAACCGACTGGCTTCGGCCGCCGGGAACGCGGCGTAGAACGAGTCACCGCTGTGGGTGTTCAAGTTGTCGCACACCAGCGTGATGGTTTCCGCATCCCGGTAACGCGGTAGGTTCGCCAGCGCGCGCACTTGCTTCGCCCAATCCAATGTCGTGCGCCGTTTGGTGACGGCCACCGTCCGCCAGCCGGATAGCGGCTCGCCGAACATCCACACCGTGCATTCTCCCCGGCGGAGGTAGTGGGCGTCGTACTTCTCCGGCGATCCGGGGCGTACCGGCAACTTCTCGCGGACTTCCGACACGAGCTGCTTGCTCATCTCGTCCATGCACACCACCGGATGCCGCGGGTCGTACGGCCGCTGGTATACCTTGAGCACCCGCTCCATGCCGGCCACGAAGTGGTGGCTTTGCTGTTTCGGAATGCACCACATCTCCCGCCGCTACGGTTTCAATTCGTTTTTTTTAACGCCTGCCGCACGGTCTCCTCGCCAATCGATTCGACCACTTCAAGCCGCACCAGCTCTTCCGCCAGCATCTTCACGGTCCACCGAACGCGGCCTTCCGGTGGAGTGGAACCGAACAGGCCACCTGAACCAGACGCGCTTCCTTCTCCCCATCCAGCTTCTTCGGCACCGGAGGCAACGGCCGAGGCCTACGCTCCAGAGCCACCATCAGCCCCTGCTCCACGGCCCGCCGACGCACATGCTGGCAGGTCCGCTCCGTCACCCCCAGCGCATACACCACCTGCCCGTCCGTCAGTGCCGGGCCAGCGACCCCCTGATCCACAGCCAGCAGAATGGTTGTGTATAAATTTATCTGCAAAAACGAAAAACGGACTGTAACGACAGACGAATGGTTAGAATCTGATGTTTCATCGGGAATGTGGAGATGCCTGGACGCACATAAGGGGCGTCCAGGCACGAATCATTCATGACACAATTTATCGAAAAGGAGCAAGAAATGATTCGGAAAGATTATACGCACAATGCCACGAAGAAGTCGGCATGCCATCATCTGGCGGACGATGAGGAGTTTGTGAGGCGGCTGGTGCAGGAGACGCTCAACGAGGTTCTGGAGAGTGAGATGACGGAGTTTCTGGGAGCGGGCAAGAGCGAGCGGACGCGGACGCGTCAGGGCTACCGTTCCGGATACTACCGGCGCGATCTGACGATGAAGGTGGGCGAGATCGAACTGAGAGTTCCGCAGGAACGCAGCGGCCAGTTCAGCACGCGGGTGTTCGAGCGCTATCAGCGTTCGGAGAAGGCCCTGGTGGCGGTGCTGTCGGAGATGTATGTGCAGGGGGTCTCGACGCGTCGGGTGAGCCGACTGGCGGAGGGTCTGTGCGGTCACGAGTTTTCGCCGGCGACGATCTCGGCCATGGTGTCGAAGCTGGACGCGTCGCTGAAGGCGTTTGCGGAACGTCGACTGGAGGAGGCGTATCCGTATGTGTTGCTGGATGCCCGGTATGAGAAGGTGCGTGAGGAGGGCTCGGTGCGTTCCCGGGCAGTGCAGATTGTCATCGGGATTGACGGCGAGGGTCGGCGTCAGGTGCTGGCGGTGGAAGTGGCGAACTGGGAAAGCGAGGGGTCGTGGACGGAATTCCTCTCGCATCTGAAGGGACGTGGCCTGCGGGGAGTCGAGTATGTGGTCTCGGACAGTCATGAGGGATTGAAGCATGCGATCTCGAAAGTGTTGCCGACCGCGTTGTGGCAACGGTGCTGCGTCCATTTTCTGCGCAATGCCAGGGACAAACTGTCCCGGAGTGCTGATCCCGCGTGTCTGGAGGGTTTGAAACGGTTGTGGGGCTGTGAGCATGTCGGGGAGGCTCGTGAGGCACTGGGTGCCTGGGTAGCCCGTTGGGGCGATGAGAAAGGGTTTGGCAGGCTAGTGGAATGGGTCGAGGATCATGTCGAGGAGACGCTGACGGTGTATCGGCTGCCTAGGGAACATCGCCTGCGGATGAAGTCCACGAACATGCTGGAGCGGTACAACGAGGAGATCCGTCGGCGCACGCGTGTCGTCAGGATCTTCCCGAACGCGGAGTCCTGTCTGCGTCTGATCTTGGCACTTGCGGCGGAGACCCATGAGCGGTGGCTGACGGGGCAGTGTTATCTATATGGCCGGATCGGCGTGGTTCGCGCATCCGAACCGGAATCCGAGACATGGCAGGAGGCGGCATGAAACGCCCGAAAATTTCGCGCCGAGCGGAGACCCGCCCATATGGGCGGGTCTCCGCTCCCACTGGAAATTGCAGAAAATTCTTGACACAACTAGCAGAAAAATCCGTGCACGCTGCAGCTTCGTCGCCGACACCGCACGACGCGTGCTCGACTTCAGCACCGCTTCCAACTCATCCCGCTCATCCTGAGCTAACTCCACCATGTATTGCTTCGGCATCGAATCCTCCTGATCCCAGAACCCCTTCCAATCCACTATTATAAACACGTATTGTTAGAACGGGTAGCCTACTAGATCCGAAGTTCGTAAGCGACGGGGAGAGATGTCTGAACATGGGTTCCTAGTTCGCTATGAAGATACGATCTATGGAAATTGGCGTGTTTACGCGGTTCCACTGGAAGAAATTGTTGAAGTTGTAATTGACGCACCTACCCCATCCTTAGATTTTAATTCACTGGGTTTCGATCAAACAAGATCACGATGGATAAAAATAACTGATGAGTGAGGTAAGACCGTCCAAAGAAGGCCAAATAATGGATGTGGGTAAAGGGAATGATGGTGACCACCCTGATGATGCCGTACCCACAGAGATTCAGCTGTTCAGACAGTTTTTACAAGTTGAACAAGCTCGTGTTGAGGGGTTAAACAGACGAAACGATATTGTAGAACGAATGATCGAAGCGAATGATGCTTCGGACGAACGGCAGTATACCTACTCTTTGAAACGTCTCGAATCTAGTGAACGCAGAGACACGCAAAGAATGTCCTTCTTAGGGAAGGCTGTATGGGCGTTGGGTTGGGTGAGTACGATTATTTTGTTTTTCACTATATATGCTATTTTATGGTGGCGAGAATCAATCTTTGTTAGCACAAGATTTGTTGACGCATATCTTTGCCGCTGTTGGTGGTGGTGGATTGATAGTGGTTATACAACAAGTAGTTCAATGGTTATACGAAGAAAGTGAACTGTTTAAATCAACGAGACCCCGCTCACAACCAATATCGTATATAAAGTTATAGGTATAACTCCCTTTAGTTAGTGTATCACTTCATGAGTAAAAACAAAATCAAACGCGGACGCCCAAACTGCTTGAGTCATTTGTATTGAAGATACGGCTTCTGAGATTGCCAAATCCATTTTTAGAGCAGCGAAAAAACCAGATCCAAGTATCTGTATTACCAAGAAACAAGAAAGCCAAGAGAAATTAAGCGACTAAAATATCTTGGCTAGTCTTCTGGATAATTCCCTAACGATAGTACGTCACCGTCAGTGGCTAACGGTTGATTCCTTATGTAAATAGTAAGTTTGGCTTTGGAAGCATACTGAAACCAGCAGAAGTAGCCATCTGTTTCGGCTTACCGCATTGAATGATTCTTGGATTCAAGTTACTGTAGAACTCTGCGGATTTTGCGATGTCAAATAGCCGCACGCTGGTGACTTTAGGTCTTTGTCAATATCGGCATACCCCATTTTCTGAATTGTTGCAAGCTCGTGTATGCCGCTGCTAACGCAAAATTATTAACGCTCAACGGCTCAGTAAATCCGGATTAGTAAATCCACGTTTAGTGAGTTGGGAAGATCGGTACTTTTTTGAACTTTAAAAAAGCAAGTTGTCATCGGGAGAACGTGAACTACTAAGGAATTCATCGTACAATGCCGTCCCGGCAAGCTAAAATGAATGATGTGCCCGCAGTTGAATGCTTTATCGGTAAGTATTCTAGGGAGACTTTCGTCGAAGCGATAGAATTGGTTACTTCAGAAATCTCTGGGCCACAATCGTTTATTGGTGCGTATTCAGATTGACGATTCGTTCGAAAGCTTACGTCGTTTGAAGAATTGGTTACTGATGAATGCAATTTGGAGGGCGCGCGGTTTATTCTCCTAATTCGGTGGATGAGTTTCGGTCATTCGATTAGAATACAGTTTCTATAATACTTTTATTATGGTAGATGGGCGATAAAAAGACCAACGAGTTAGACCAGCTTGAACTCGGCGAATATTCGGCTGGATTTACTACGGACATAGAGTCGGAAACTTTGCCTCTGGGGCTTAGCGAGGACGTAATTCATTTCATTTCTAAGCGGAAGGACGAGCCGAGTTGGTTGACGGACTGGCGTATTGACGCCTATCGTGGGTGGTTGGAGATGAGCGAGCCTACGTGGGCTCACGTACACTTTCCTCCTATCGATTTTCAAAAGATTTCGTACTTTTCTGCCCCTAAGGTTAAAAAACCTTCCAGCATAGACGAAGTCGATCCTGAACTGCTTAAAACCTATGACAAGCTCGGGATTCCTCTACATGAACAAGCACTTTTGGCGGGAGTAGAGCCCGGTCCGTCAGCGGTTGCCGTTGATGCGGTCTTTGATAGCGTTTCCGTTGCAACGACGTTCCAGGATACGTTACGTCGACACGGCGTGATTTTTTGTTCGTTTACGGAAGCAGCGCGTGAGCACGGTTCGCTAGTAAGAGAATATTTTGGGACGGTTGTTCCTAAGAAAGACAATTTTTACGCTGCGTTGAATTCGGCAGTTTTTACCGATGGCACCTTCGTGTATATCCCCAAAGGGGTACGTTGCCCTATGGAGATACTGACCTACTTTCGAATTAACGCGCAGAACACCGGACAATTTGAACGGACGCTCATCGTGGCTGACGACTCGTCGTACGTCAGTTACTTGGAAGGATGTACAGCACCAATGCGTGATGAAAACCAGCTGCATGCTGCTGTCGTTGAGCTAGTCGCTTTAGACCATGCACAGATTAAATATTCGACTGTTCAGAATTGGTATCCAGGAGACGCAAATGGACAAGGCGGCATATACAACTTTGTAACCAAACGCGGAGCGTGTCGAGGTATTCAATCGAAAATCAGTTGGACTCAGGTCGAAACTGGCTCAGCGATCACTTGGAAGTATCCTAGCGTGATATTGCGTGGAGATGGAAGCGTAGGAGAATTTTATTCGGTAGCGGTAACCAATAATTATCAGCAGGCGGACACTGGCACAAAGATGACTCACATTGGTAAGGGTACTCGCAGTACGATCGTGTCGAAGGGAATCAGTGCGGGGCAAAGCTCCAATGCTTATCGAGGGTTGGTTCGTGTAAATCCAAGTGCTCAAGGTGCACGAAACTTCACTCAGTGTGATTCTCTTTTGATTGGATCAAAAAGCGCAGCACATACGTTTCCATACGTTGAATCAAAAAGGCAAGATTCCGTCGTGGAGCACGAAGCGTCCACCTCAAGGATTAGCGATGACCAGCTGTTCTTGTGTCGGCAGCGGGGAATAGACCAAGAGAAGGCCGTTGCGATGATTGTTAACGGTTTCTGCAGGGAAGTATTTCGAGAATTGCCGATGGAATTTGCCGTGGAAGCGTCCAAACTGCTAGAGGTTAGTCTGGAAGGAGCTATTGGTTGAGCCTTTTAGAAATTACCGGGCTCAAAGTATCTGCGAACGATCAACTAATATTGAATGGTGTTGATCTCGTTTTGAACTCCGGAGAAGTGCATGTGGTCATGGGTCCCAACGGGTCGGGGAAAAGCACGTTGGCCAATGTTCTTACTGGGCGGGATGGCTACAACGTGGAAGCAGGCGATATTTTTTTCGAAAACGAGCCAATCAATGATTTGAGTCCCGATCAACGTGCTTTGAAGGGGCTCTTCTTAGCATTTCAATATCCTATTGAAATTCCCGGCGTAACGAATATGGAGTTTCTGAAAGTGGCGATGGATAGCCAACGCAAGGCCCGTGGCGAAGAAGAAATATCGCCAGTCGAGTTTATTAAGACGGTTCGTTCGATAGCGGCGGAACTCGATCTAGCCCCTGAATTTTTAAAGCGTGGGGTTAATGACGGATTTTCCGGCGGTGAGAAAAAACGCAATGAGATTCTTCAACTTAAGATACTTAATCCCAAAGTCGCAGTACTTGATGAAACGGATTCAGGACTGGATATTGATGCGATGCAAACCGTTGCTAAAGGAGTCAATTCGTTTCGATCATCCAGCAACGTACTTTTGATGGTTACCCACTACCAACGAATATTAAATTACATAGAACCAGATCATGTACACGTATTGTTGGATGGACGTATCGTGCGAAGTGGAGATAGCTCACTGGCATTGGAGCTGGAAGAAAAAGGCTATGGATGGTTGGAGCGTAATTAGATGTCGGCTCGAACCGCCCGCCACGGGCAACGTGATGAGTGGTTGAAAACACTTATCCAAAAACCATCAGTGCTTGTTCCCGCGGGTGAGCGTTCTCGTGCAATAAACTTTCTTCAAGAAAAGGAATTGCCCCGTTTCCGGTCGGAAGCATGGAAATACACGAACCCCGAATATTTCTACAACCAGAACCTAGCTAAGTTAACGCCTGAAGCGGAGTTACAGCTTAATGGGTTTGGAATTGCTACTACCGAGATCCATAAAAAGTCCGCAAGAAAGTTGCTAGATCTCTACTTTGGCGATGATTTGCAATACACGAAGTATCCATTAGCGAGTTTGAACACACTAGCACTTAAATCTGGATTTGTAGTGCACGTTGATGCGCTGGGTAGAGCAAGTGCGCGCATAGATTCCAGATCGTGTAAGGATACGTGTGATCGTTGGGTAGTTTATATTCATGATGGCGCGTTGCTGGACCTTTGGGAGCTTGGAGGGGTCCGAAATCGAGTCATGAGAATCGCTATCGCACGAGGTGGCTCATTGAATCATATGCGGATACAGACACGGAGCGATAAGCCGGAGTACAACATGACATCGGTGTATGTTGGAGGCCATGCAAGATACTCGTTCTCACAATACTCCTTAGGCTCGCTTGCTAGAAGGAACGATATCGATATCGAACTGGCTGACGGTGGATCACGTTGTATGTTAAACGGAGCTTGGCGACTCTCAGATCAGGACCATTTAGATACTCAGATATTCGTAAATCATATCGCTCCAAATACCAAAAGCGAGACGGTATTTCATGGTGTGGCAGGTGGTCGAGCTAAGGCCATTTTCAATGGTCGAATTTATATCGCACCGGGCGCGTGGAAGACGGATGCTCGACTTACCAATAAAAACCTGATGGAAAGCAATACCGCTGAGGTTTATACCAAACCTGAGTTAGAAATTTACGCAGACGACGTTGCGTGTTCGCACGGTGCCACGATTGGTCATCTTCAGGAAGATGAAGTTTTCTATTTGCGATCGCGTGGTGTCGATGAGGAGACGGCTAAATCTATGCTGGTTAATGCCTTTCTGCGAGAAGCAGTCTCGCACGACGAAGGAACTGATCTGCTAAATCTCTCTGGGTAGCAGGTGATGGTCTATCCAATAAATCAAATCAGAACGGAATTCCCACTTCTGGGTCGGAGATCCGAAATTGCTTATCTCGATAACGCCGCCACCACGCAGAAACCGTATTATGTACTTAATGCGGTGAGAAAGTACTACGAACAAACTAACTCAAACGTACATCGGGCAGCACATCAACTAAGCGAAGAAGCTACCGAAGAGTTTGAAAAAGCGCGGGCGGTGGTTGCAAAGCGACTTAATGCCAAGGCTGCGTGTGAAGTTATCTGGACCAAAGGCACGACGGAAGCTATTAATCTCGTAGCTTATTCACTTAGCAATGCATTACTGGGTGACTCGTCTGAGGTATTGATTACCGAAATGGAGCACCATTCGAATATTGTTCCGTGGCAAATGGCGTGTCAACGCACTGGTGCTTGCCTTCGAGTCGCTCGTGTTACATCCGATGGCACGTTAGATATGGAGCATTTTGAAGAGTTGCTATGTGAAAAAACCAAGATAGTTGCAGTGACTCACGTTTCCAATGTGCTGGGCACCATTAATCCTGTCGCTGCAATCATCAACTCGGCTCATAAAGTGAATGCTCTAGTTGTGTTAGATGGTGCACAAGCCGTAGCGCATGATTTAGTTGACGTTCAGGAATTGAATTGTGACTTCTATGCGTTTTCCGGTCACAAAATCTACGGACCTACGGGAATAGGCGTCTTGTACGGTAAAGAAGCGATACTCGAGTCTCTGCCTCCATGGCAAGGTGGAGGCGAAATGATTGAGGAAGTGAAGTTCGAGAAGACAACATACCAAGGGCTACCGTTTCGATTCGAGGCCGGCACACCCAATATTGCGGGAGCTGTGGGGATGCGTGCTGCTGTTGAGTATTTGAACCGATTAGACCATAAACAGGTCAGAGAATATGAACGTTTGCTCTTACATTACGCGACGGCGGGATTACGGCAGGTCGAAGGAGTAAGGATTGTAGGAACGGCGGATGAGAAAGGGCCGGTCATTTCGTTTGTAATGGATGATGCTCATCCGCAAGATATAGCTACATTGCTAGACCAACAGAAGGTCGCGGTTCGCGCTGGACATCATTGTGCAATGCCACTGATGAGAGTACTGGGTCTTACGGGAACGGTTAGGGCTTCGATCGCTTTGTATAATTCGAAGGAAGAGATTAATCAATTAATAACTGGCCTGCATAAAGTTCGAGAATTGATTTGACTATAGACAGCATCGTGACTACTAAAACATTTGATCCAACCGTCATCTCAATGACGCCGGAAGCTCGTGCTCATCTGAGAAAGCAATTGCAGCAAGAAGGTGTGTTAGCACTCGAATTGAATATTAATGAGAGTGGATGCAGCGGGTACATGTACGAGATCAATTACGTTAGTGATCGGCCGGAAGACTCTCGCGAGTTTGATTTTGGTGATGACGTTAAGGTTTTCATTTCGAACGAAAATTGGCAGTACATCAGCGGGACCTCTATTGACTTCGTGACCGAAGGACTTAACTCTTCGCTGAAATTTGACAACCCTAATGCCGATACACTCTGTGGCTGTGGAGAGAGTTTCTCGATTCGTGGAACGTAAAGTTATTCCGGTACTTAGGGACGTTGGGGCAAGAATCGTTCCCACGGGGGTTCCGATATCAATTCCGGAAGGTGCTTTCGTTACGTTAACGCAGGCTCTGGGGGGTACGTATACCGTTGTCTATAACGGCAACATGGCTCGCATTGAAGGTGAAGAGGCAGATGCAATTGGCTTTGAACCAATAGTCATTTCATTAGATCCCCCGAAAGACGGGCAAGTTTCAAACGACCAGATTTGGAAGGTTTTACGATCCATTCATGACCCGGAAATTCCAGTAAATGTTGTTGATCTGGGACTAATCTATGACGTTGAGGAAAACGATGGAGCGGTTAAGGTACGAATGACGCTCACGGCATCGGGATGTGGAATGGGACCGGTCCTAGTTCGCGATATAGAAGAGCGATTGCAGCGTGTTCCGTTTGTTCGGAGCGTCGCAGTGAATCTAGTGTTTGACCCACCTTGGTCTCGCGAACGAATGTCGGACGAAGCACAGTTGGAACTTGGTTTGTTCTGAGTAAAACTGTGCTAGATCTCGAAGAGATCAAATCCACTTTATCTTTTTTTGACGATTGGGAGGACCGCTATAGGTACATCATTGATCTAGGCCGAGGACTTCCAACGTTTCCCGAGAAAGCACGCACGGATGAAAATTTAGTCAGGGGATGCGCTAGTCAGGTTTGGATAACTTCTGCTTTTGATTCAGTACACAAACGAATATTACTTTGCCTAGATAGCGATGCACAAATAGTCAGAGGTCTGATTGCGATTGTGCTTTCCGTTTATGACGGAAAATCACCGAGGGACGTTATCGATTTCGATATTGAAGGGCTGTTTTCGGAATTGGACCTTATATCGCATTTGAGCGCAACTCGTGGTAATGGACTGCGCTCCATGGTTCATCGAATACGATTCGAAGCGAATAAATTCATAGATCACTAAGGCATATCAATATACAGCAAAGCTCGCAAACGTTGGACTATGAGTTTCAAAGGTGCCGTTGCAAGTAGTAACCCGTGTATGAAGTTTCGTTCGCAACGATATCTTCCGGTGTGCCCATTGCAACGATTTCGACCCCGCCACGACCCCGCCTTCAGCTCCCAAGTCAATCACATAATCAGCTGTTTTGATGACGTCCAGATGGTGTTCTATCACTAATACCGTGTGGCCAGCATCTACAAGTTGATGCAGGCATTCAAGCAGTTTAGAAATATCAGCTAAGTGAAGGCCGGTTGTTGGTTCATCAAGGATATAGAGGATGTGTCCTCGATGTTGTAGCTTCGATAGTTCAGCTGCTAACTTGACACGTTGTGCCTCTCCCCCCGAGAGCGTTGTAGCCGATTGTCCTAGCGTCAGATAACCTAAACCCAGATCATTAAGGATTGCGAGTTTTTTGCCAATGACGGGAATATCTTGGAAAAATGAGACACTTTCTTCAATTGAGAGATCCAACACGTCCGCTATATTTTTGCCATTGAACGTTATCTCAAGGGTTTCAGCTTTGAATCGCTGGCCCTTACAGGTGTTGCATACGACATCAACGTCAGGCATGAAGTACAGCTTGGTTGCAATCGTCCCTTCACCTTGGCATTCTTCGCATCTCCCTCCCTTGACGTTGAAACTGAAGCGACCTGGCTTATATCCGCGCTTTTGGGCCTCGTCCGTGCCAGTGAACAGAGTACGAATTCGATCGTAGACACCAATATAAGTACATGGATTGGATCGACTGTTCCGTTCGATGGGTGACTGATCTATGTTGATACATCTGATCACGTGCTCGATTCCTTCAATTGAATCGTGAGAACCCGAAAGCGATCGAGGGTCGACTAATTGCTTCCAAAGTTCCTTATAAAGGATCGCGTTGACGAGAGTTGACTTGCCGGACCCTGATGCCCCACTGACACAAACAAATCGGCCCAATGGCAGCTCTACGTCAATGTGCTTCAGATTATTTTCAGACGCACCACGTATGATGAGTTTTTTGCCATTTCCATTGCGCCTTGTGCTGGGTGTTTCGATGTTTTTGGCGTGTGATAGATACTGCCCAGTCGGAGACGTTGGGCAAGCAAGAACGTCATTCAGCGATCCAGCGGCTACAATTTCACCTCCATGTATACCCGGCCCCGGTCCTAACTCGATGATGTGGTCTGCTGCTCGAATCGTGTCTTCGTCGTGTTCAACCACAATCACGGTGTTGCCGAGGTCGCGAAGGGAACGAAGGGTTTGATCATTCTCACGTTATCTTTTGGATGTAGTCCAATTGACGGCTCATCCAATACGTAGAGCATGCCCATCAAACCTGAGCCGAGATCTGCGTGGAAAGGCGAATGCGCTGTGCTTCGCCTCCAGATAGCGTACCTGAAGTACGATTGAAGTTAAGGTAGTCAAGACCTATACCAAGGAGCAGATCAACTCGTTTGATTATTTCGTTAAGAATTTGCCGACCTGCCGCCGCACGCGGACCTTCTGGTTTAAGTTGTCCAAGGAATACACGTAACTCATTGAAGTTCATCCGGCCGAGATCATTGATGTTGTTGCTGTCAATAGTAAAGAGTTTCCGCGAAGCGCGAAGGCGGGAAGGCGGGAACCTTTGCAATCCATGCACTCGTATTCGACCATCACCTCGTCAAGCCACTTTTCCATGCCTGAGTTGAGGACGTCTCGTTGTCGATACCACCGGTAGTGCCGCTCGATACCACCCGCTATACCGTGAAACATAAAAGGATGACGCAACCAGCTCGTTTTCTTTACCTTTGCATCGGGTGGAATCTGCAACTGAAGCGGTTCCTGCAGGCCGTGCATGATCACGTGACGGTTTTCATCCGTGAACGACTGCCATGGTTCGTCCAAACTGAATCCGATTTTTTGGGATAGTGAATAAAGCGTATAACCGCGGTGGGTGTCGGGTCGGTATTGGAAGACATCCTTAAGAAAACAGCCGTCATGAATGCTACGTTCCGGATTGGTGAACATGAAAAAATCGGGGCCAATACCACCGTATACCAGAGCGTGCTTGCTGCTGCCGAACGATTTCATGAATTTGTTAGTCTTAGCTTTATTAAGTCCTTCAACGATTTTGATAGTGATTAACGAATCACCAACTCGGAGCGCATGCTCAATACCGGCCTTGAGTTGCTTTTCAACTTCCGGTCCGATGACAAAACTGTCCACGACAGCCGTCATGTGAGGATTGCCTGGAAGGGAATCGGGAACCACGTTGCTTAGATCAATACGTTCATTGTCAATATCTACGTAGCGACAACCTTGCTTTCTCACTTCATTGAAGATGAACTCGGGATCCTCTGCGTAGACTTGGAACATCGGGGCGTGAATCTCAATCTTAGTGTTGGCTGGTAGGGCCAGAATCGATTCGAGTATCCCCGCCGGCGTCTTGATAGGCACCTTTTCGCCGCAGTACGGACAGTGCGCCTCGGCTAGCGTGGCATAAAGCAGATTGAGATAGATCGAAACGTCAGTGAGTGTCCCGACCGTTGACCTCGGGTTGCGCGCGATTGTTTTTTGCTCGATTGAGACTACCGGCGAGAGACCATGTACGAAATCGGCGTCAGGTTTCTCGACCTGTGCGATAAAACGTCTGCAAATGAGGATAGCGACTCCATGTACCGTCGCTGTCCTTCGGCGTATACAGTATCGAACGCTAGTGATGACTTACCAGATCCGGATACTCCAGTTACGACAACAAGCTGGTCCCTCGGCAGTTCTACAGAGATATTTTTGAGGTTATGAACATGGGTGCCGAGTACGGATATGGATGTCCGCGGTTCAATTTTCCCATGGCCATTGTTTCGTCGATTCTGATCAGTATTCATAAAACTGGCTGATCTTTGCCGTGCCTTACCTTGTGTTTTAGTGACCATGAGGAGAAGTGGTATGGAAAAAAGCTAATTCTTCCATGTGGACTTGACTGCAGGAAGTTAATTTTACAGGTAGTGACGCTTTATTAATTACCCCAATATCGCTGAGCCATTCACACCCAAGCAAGACGTTGATATTGTAATGTCTTTCGAAGTAATGTGTAATTTCGGTGACGGAGCGTGGTTCTCCTTCAGCCTCATCAAAAAACGCAATGACCGGCTTGAAAATAGCCTCGGCTTTTTCCGTGAGATAGTCTTCGATGGCTCTCAGGGCTTTAGTTAAGGCGGCTCTAGTTAATTTGCGTTCTAGGAGGTCTTTGTAGATCATTTGAAAGAGTGCCGGGTTCAAACGATAAGCGTCATCTAGAACCTCTCGTGTAACGAGCTCTCCCGCCAAACTCAACTTCTACCTCGGCGAGGGAATTAGCAGTGAAAAGAAGCCACAAGGCCGTGTATGGCAAGTCATGCTTAATCTCGAGCCACTTTCGGGCTTTATATAGTGTCGAGAGCACCTGCTGGGTACGTTGAATGATATGAATTTTTCTGTCGCGGTCCCCTATGTTGTATAGTCTTCTGAGTACATCCTCAATCGTGGGATCTCGGCTGTACAAAAGTTTCGCCTTTGCAAAAAGTGAATGTTGGAACGTATTATGTATAGACGACTCGATGGTTTGACGAAATTCAGCTCTTGTTTCTACTGATGTATGAATGTTGATGTCATCGTAGCAAAGAGAAACACCGTGCGGTTTAGTTTGTTTGTCATCGGTACAAATCAGTACCAAGTCGATGTCGGATTCGTCCCATACTTCATCGTAAGCAAGACTGCCACAGAGAATAGCAGCGATAATGTGATCGTCATTTTTGACGTCTTGAACCAGCATTTCTAATGCTGCTTCGTACCTTGTTTGAGTTTGTTCCAAAACGATTTCTCGTATCCGGTGAGACACTTAGAACGGAATATGAAGTAACTCCAATTTGAAATCCATAGCAATGTTTTCGAGATATAACTGATGGTGGATTTTGGAATAGCTTGAACTCTCGCAGTCGGTGCGCTGCGTCTCGACGGTACACCCCAGCTTAAACATCATATGTAATGTGCTCTTGCGTGGCAAACGACCCCTGGTACGTCGTGTTCGGGCCGGCCAGTGCCTTCAAAGTTTCGCTTATGTTCCCGGCGAAAATCCTGTCAGGTACCACCAAAGTGGGATCGCTTCCAAAGTCGCAAGTTTTGCGAACATACGGCAACACCACCGTCGATTGAAATGTTACTGCCGCTCCGGTTGATATCCATGGCGACACACTCCCGCATCGACGCTATGCATAGACACTCAGAATTTCTCAAGTTTCGCTTCGGCCACCTGTTCAGCAAGAGCTGTGCTCCTTCGTCGCCGTACCTCATGGAGGGCGTCTTGGTCTCCCGTCTCCATCAAAGTGATATTATTCTTGCCATCGTGGTGTTTTTCTTGGTTGGTTGTTAATGAATCCAAATAGTAGCGGCTGACGCGGAAGCCCCCCCCCTCCATATTCATTATTTCTAAACACCATTTTCAAGCATATCGTGATATTAAGGGATTTCTAATGAACTGTTTATGCGGAAGGATTGCGCGATCTCTTGTTGTACTGGCGGCATTCTTAGGCTCGTTTTTTGTTCAGGCGGAGAGCAAGAAAGAAATAGAGGAAGTTGTCGTTATAGGTTCGCGGAGCCAGGTACCGCGCTCCGCCGCTGAATCAACTGCACCGATAGACGTATTTCGTTCCGATGAATTCAAGCTCGATTGGTAACGCAGCTGATATCACGGATGGACTGAGAGCAGCAGCCCCGTATTACAACGCATCTATAGCATCGGGTGACGGCGATACCTTTGTTCGCTCAACATCTATCCGCGGCTTGGCACCAGATCAAATCTTACTTATGGTCAATGGCAAACGCCGACATCGAGCAGCGTTAATTGCCGAATTTGTACCAGCAGCGGGTAAGGGCGCACATGGTCCCAATATCGGAGTCCTTCCATCAATTGCCGTTAAGAATGTAGAAGTGCTCCGAGATGGCGCGTCTGCCCAATATGGGGCCGATGCGATTGCCGGAATTATCAATCTTCAGATGAAAGATGCTTCGGAAGGCGGTTCCGTTCTTGTTCACTATGGCCAACATTACGAAGGTGAGGTCAGCACCAAGTTCGAAGGCAATATCGGCTTACCGCTGGGCGAGCACGGTTTTGTAAACATCAGCGCGGAAATTAACGGAAATGAAGCACTGTCTCGCGGTATACAACGCGAGGAAGGTGCAGCACTTATTGCGGCCGGCGTTGAGGGTGTAGGGTCTGATACTCCATTTGATGACGATCCCCTAGTACAAACTTGGGGACGTTCAGAGAGCCAGGGTCTGAGGTTGTTCGCCAACGCGGGGATTGATTTATCTGATGCATTTCAACTTTATGGGCAAGCTAATCTTGCTGATCTTGATGGACGATCCAGGTTTTTTTATCGTCGTGCCGAACATCCTGATGGCGATTTTAGTGCACATGCCACAATTGCAACGTTGCGCGAAGAAGGGTTCGAAGGGTTAAAGGCGGGATTTACTCCCTTTTTTGATGGAGCGACATCCGATAGTTCACTAGTCGGCGGAATTAAAGGGATACACGATAGCGGATGGTATTTCGACGTAAGTGCAGGATTTGGAAGGAATGAGATTGATTTCACGTTGAACAATACGATTAATCAGTCCCTAGGTCTAGTAGGTGAGTGCCCAGACCGCTGCAATCCACCACAGATGGACTTTGACGTTGGAAAACTGGGACAGGAAGAGCTTGCATTTAATGTGGATACGTCTAAGCAGCTTCGAGACGACACGCATGTAGCACTTGGGTTTGAGTGGCGCGGCGAGGCTTTTACTATTTATGCAGGCGAACCAAATGCCTACCAGGGTGCAGGTTCTAGTGGATTCAAAGGGTTCGAACCCCAAAATGCAGGGGAATTTTCACGATCGAACGTTGCATTCTATGGTGAGTTAGAAGTAAACCATACAGATAGCTGGCTGACGCAGTGGGCACTTCGTTATGAGAACTTTGATGATTTCGGCGACACGACCAACGTCAAATTGGCTACTTACTATAGTGTGAATAGTGAACTCACGATTCGCGGTGCTATCTCGACCGGATTTCACGCGCCCACGCCTGGTCAATCGAATATCCAAAAAGTAACTACAACGTTTGATGCAAATATAGGTGGTCAAGTAGAACAGGGTCTTGTTCCTCCCGATCATCCATTGGCAATTGCAGCTGGAGGCAAGGAGCTGGAGGAAGAATCGTCCTTGAATATGAGTGTCGGACTAACTACAGAATTCCACCTTTTTGACTCACCGTCAGCTCTGACTGCTGATATTTACAACATAAATATTGACGGCCGTATTTACAAGACACAGACATTGCCCGTGCTGATTGATGCTGAATCGGACATTAGTACTAATATTTCGTTCTATACGAACGCGCTTGACGTTCAGGCGTCAGGGATCGACTTAGTCTTTATTCAACCCTTCGATTGGATGGGTGGGTCTATGCAAACCGACCTGACGTTTGCTATGAACTACAATTCGGTGAATGTTGTGGGACAGAGTTCTGTAAGAGTCGTTGAAGAGGGCAGTACTAAAAGCGTCAATCCAGTCCCTGACGCTGATGTGGAAGATATTGAGAATAGCTATCCCCAATTTCGCTTTGTTATAACTGCTGATACGTCCGTAAACCCGCAGACTTCTGTATTGGTCCGAGTGAATTTCTATGGGGCACATTACGATGAACGCGGCCGTATAGATGGCGTAGATGGTGGTCCACCGACGCAGGAAGTTGGATCGACAATTTATATTGATATGGAAGCGAGGTATGTTTTTTCGGATTCGTTACAAATTACTTTTGGGCTAATGAATGCTTTCGATTCGTACGTTGATGAGGTGAAAGATCCGTATGCCAATCGATTGAATGTTGGTTTGCCGTATCCTCGTCGGACAGCAGCCAATTTCGAAGGCGGTTCTTGGTATTTAAAGGGAAAATATAGTTTTTAGCATTGTTGGAAATAGAAATCAGATTAAGCCAGTTGCTGGATTCAATACTGTTGACAAGCAGTTATGCGGAGTGCTAGGGCATCTTTAGGAAAGAAGTGAGCGGTTACGTTATTGATCATCATGCTATTCAAGGCTGATAATGATGATACTGCTACTTGCAAGTCAGTGAAACTACTTGTGTGCGCAATAAAGTACCAGATTCGATTTCTATGAGGTGGTTATTAACATTTGTAATCATGAACGATTAGGATGGGCTTTTGACGTCGTTGTTGGCGGAGCTCAGTGATGGTGTACCATCGTCGGGTATGCGTGGAAGTAACGAATTGCTAGATGGTCGGCAAGTACTGCCTTGTTCCTTCCTGTGTGCTCCATCCGATGTTCGTCCTAGCTGCAGGATCATTATGTTCATGCTAGCGACCGCTTGGTCAATCAGGTATTCAGAGTCCGAAAGCATCATGGTAGGCGTATCCAATCGGCCAGATTTCCCCGTCGTTTCAGATTTTTAACCATTATTCGGTAGTTGAGAGTAGTGACTACCGAGATTCTCTGAAGAAAAGTCATTCTTTGGTGGAATCATCAATAGCTTCAGATTTGGCAACTCAACAGACTGGCTGTTATTCAAAAGGTCCATGCCCGAGTTAGTTCGACTACCTGAACCGAATCTTTACAGGGCGTATGACATTTATTTGCTACGTTCAAATCATCGATTGATTCGTCGATTGCGGCGCAAGCATCAGCCATCGATTTACGGCCAGCGAACATGGCGGGCAAGCTTTATTCTTATGGACTATCTACAGCACCATCCACCACCTAAAAATAGGCGTGTTATGGACCTTGGATGTGGATGGGGCCCAGCTAGTGTATATTGTGCTAAGCATTTTCATTCCAAAGTAACGGGCGTAGATGTTGATAGAGAAGTATTCCCCTATCTAGAAGTACTATCTAAGATTAATGAAGTTACAGTCAGTCCACTTGAAAGACGATTTGATCAGCTCAGGACCGCTAGGCTCTTAGAAGAAAATTTAATTATTGGCGCAGATATATGTTTCTGGGATGAACTTGTTCGACAGCTGCAAAATCTGATTGCACGTGCAATGAGAGGAGGTGTCGCAAGAATTGTTATTGCAGACCCTGGGCGCCTTGGATTCTACAAACTAGCCGATTATTGTGAAAAAAGGTGGGATGCAACGCTTATCGAATGGTGCGCACTAGAACCCATGCGCACTCATGGGGGAGTGCTTGAAATTCGACAGCGGGCTCGTGGGAAGAAAAATGGACACCTCTAAAAACAGGGCATGTTGGAGGGGGGGGGGGGGTGCTGGATTTGCAGTTATTCGGCTGGATTGAGAACCTTTTAGGGTGAATATAGGGTGCTATTGGATGTTCCGCGAATGGTTTGGTGGCCGTGCGGATGGAAGTCAGGCCGTGGTCGCCCGGTGCTGATGGAAGATAGGACGCTGGAAGTTGTAACGAGGTTGACCAACCCGATCTTGGTGGTGGCACGCGGTAGTCCGATGGTGCGCACGAACAGCCCCATGTGCTGCTTTTGATGTGCGAAGACGTGTTTCGACGGCCGCGCGCGGACGGCCGGCTTGCGAGCGTTGGACCGTGCGATCCGTTGGAGCATCGCACGACCCGGGGGCTGCTTGTGATGGATGCGGGAGCCCCGGCCTTGATCGGCCAGCCACGCTTCGTTAGCTCGTGAACGATAAGCCATATCCGCCCAGACCTCCGGTGCCGTGTTGTCGCTGGTGACGAGGTGGCGCAGCATCGCACCGTCATGACAGGCGACATTGGTCACCGCCGAGCGGCGGATGAAGCCATAGGTCCGATCCATCGCGATGGGGTTCTTGTAGCCGAAGATCGGGATCGTAATCGTCGGCAGTCACCGCGCCGTCTGGTCCGGTGACTTGCGCCCCGACTGGTCTTGACCGTCCAACATGCATCGGTATCCTTCTGTACTGCTTTCGCCGGTCGATCCGGCTAGGTCCTCGCTCGCTCGTCGACCATCCCAGATCACCTCCCGTTCCTGGGAATCGATGCGCTGCCGAGGCACCGAGACCAACGTCGAATCGACCACCTGTCCACCCGTCGCCCGCCTCGTCCAGCATCCGCTCGAAGGTCGCCAGCAAATCCTCCATCGCACCGGCTTGCCGTCAGCCGCTCGCGGAAGGCCCAGATCGTGTTGCGATCCGGGGTTGACACCTCCAACTCGAACCCCAGAAAGCGCAGCCAAGATCAAGACTTTGAACATCACCACCGGATCATAGGACATCCTTGTGCACGGTCCGAATAGCTCAGTACCGCCTCCAGCGGAAGCCTGGAACCCCTCGAAATCGACTACCCGTTCCAAGGCGCCCCTCCGCGGATCGCCCGTCGCCGATAGGCGACGCAAATGGTCCGGAAGTCCAAACAGATTCATCGGGTTCATCTTCAACACCTTTTCATTCAACTTGTTAGTAAAAAGTCATCGGGATAGGACAGCGTAGGTAAATAGAGGTTCCCAGCTTTGGTCGGCAAGATCGCCTCGCCGTTGCAGAGCGCAGTCGTTCTTCAGCCCGAGCCCGGCAAGATACTTTAACGAACGCTGATCCGACAACTGTTCAGGTTGTTTACACACCAGAAGCAGCCTCGGAAAATCACCAGAAGATCCCATGATTGACAGCCCCGAACGTTCAAAGAACCCCATTAAGGAGGAGTAGATCGTTCGAACACGAGTCTAAAAACGGTCTCGGTCATCCAGTCCTTGAATCCCCCGTTGTCCATAAATTGCTGGAAGAGTAGCATGTCATCCTTCATAACGGCGGTCATTACCTCCATCAAAGCCCTGTTGAGCTCAATACGGGCGTTCTCCATGTCCGAGTTCTGTCGGGCGTTTTTGAACGTGGGGTCTTTTGCCACTCTTGACGGGATGTCATGGGTGATGAGCTGCTTGACGCGGTCCTCGTCTTCCCACTGGATGTCACCGAACAGTTCGTTAAAGCTCTTGAGAATATTCGACAGAAAGTCAAATTCGGGACCGGATCGACTACCTCCCTTTCCTGCTGGCACGGGATCAATCTCGGCATCGTCGTCTGGAAGCACGATTTGCTGCATTACCTGCTTCTCAACCCGGTAGCTATCCATGTCGATGGCATCGAGAACTCCCTTGGAGAAGTCCTCTTCGAGCGGAGCCGGCAGTTTCGGGATCAGGAAATTCAAAAAGATCGAGCGTTGCTCCCATCCTGCATTGGTATAAGGGAGGATGGAGGAGAGAAACCCGTAAGTACGCACGAACATCTTGGCATTGCTCTTGAAAGCCACCTGTTCATCCTCGTCAAGGTCGCTCTGATAGATCTCCACACACGAATCAAGTATCGGATCGAGTTGGTCGCGTTCCGCTCCTTCCAGATACCACTTCACGAAATGGTCGACTTGTTGCACGGAATACACTTGTGCGCCATCGAGTTCCGATTGCAGATCATGGAGTTTGTTGGGGTCGGTTTCGTCGGCTAACACGGTCGTTCGATAGTAAGCCGCAAATCCGTCCAGAATCGTGTCAGTATCGTTCACGAAATCCAGCACAAATACGTCGTGCTTTTTGGGATGTGCCCGGTTGAGACGGGAAAGCGTCTGGACAGCCTTGATTCCGGAAAGGGTCTTATCCACGTACATTGTGTGCAGCAAAGGTTCGTCGTACCCGGTCTGAAACTTGTCTGCACACACCAGAAACCGATAGGGAGCCTGCCGAATTTTCTCGGCAATGCTATTGGAGGAAAAGCCGTTCAACGATGCTTCGCTTACTCTCGTATTCCCGTACTCGTGTTCTCCCGAGAACGCCACAATGGCTTTGTGCCGGTGCCCGCATTCCCTCAGGTAGTCTTTGATTTCATGGTAATACCGAATGGCGTGCTGGATACCGTTGGTGACGACCATAGCCCTGGCTTGGCCACCGACCTTATTCTGGGCAAATACCTGTTCGTGGAAATGATCGACCATAATCTCCGCTTTCACGCGAGTGGCATGATCGTGGCTCTCCACAAAGCGGCGAAGTTTCTTCTGTGCCTTCTTGACATCGAATTCAGGATCGTCCTCCACAGCCTTCGCCAGCTTGTAGTAGCTGGGCACTGGCGCGTAGCTCGCGAGCACGTCAAGAATGAAGTTTTCCTGGATGGCCTGCTTCATCGTGTAGCTGTGAAATGGCGGGTGCTTCACTGCACCGTCGGGTTGTGGATCACGATCTCCGAAAATTTCCAATGTCTTGTTCTTTGGTGTCGCGGTGAAGGCAAAATAGCTAGCACTGGACAAAAGCCGCCGCGAATCCATGAGGCGGTTGATCTGGTCTTCGAAAGTCTCGTTCTCTTCCGCCTTTCCGACCTGCGAAAGCACTCCTGACATGGCAGCACTAGTGCTGCCGCCTTGGCTTGAATGCGCCTCGTCGATGATGATCGCAAAGCGGAACTGACGGTGTTCGTTGCCGATCTCGTCGAGAATGAACGGGAATTTCTGTACCGTCGAAACGATGATTTTCTTTCCAGACTCGATATGCCGCCTCAAATCTCCCGAACTCTCGGCATGGGCCAGCGTCGCACTTACCTGGGTGTACTGGCGAATCGTGTCCCGGAGTTGCCGATCAAGGATGAGACGGTCTGTTACGACGATGATCGAGTCGAAGACCGGTACTCCGTCCCTCTCAATTCCGATGAGTCGATGGGACAGCCAAGCGATGAAGAGCGCCGCCTCGATCACGGAGTTACTCTTGCCGCTGCCCGCCGAGTGCTGGATCAGATAACGTCGGCCTACTCCATGCTCACTCACATCAGCAAGCAAGCAACGCACGACATCAAGCTGGTGGTATCGCGGCCAGATCTGGACCCGCTTCTTCGTGCCAGCACGATGATCCCTATGTTCCAGTACCTGTGCGTAGTTCTCGATGATGTCGGTGAGGCTCTCGCGAGCCAGCACCTCGCGCCACAAGTAATCGGACTTGATACCGTTCGGGTTGGGAGGATTGCCTGCACCGTCATTCCAGCCTCGATTGAACGGCAGGAACTGAGATCTCTTGCCCTGCAGGTGGGTACAGAATCGTACTTCGTTATCGTCAACCGCAAAGTGGGCGATACAACGACCCAGCTCAAAGAGCTTCTCGCGTGGGGGACGATCTTCACGATATTGGCAAACCGCATCGGCCACGGTTTGCTTGGTCAAACTGTTCTTGAGTTCGAAGGTAAGGACCGGCAAACCATTGATGAAAAGTCCTACGTCAAGGGCTCGCTGAGTCTCATCGAGGCTATAGCGCAGTTGCCGTGTCACGCTGAAGCGATTCTGTTCGAAATGTTCCTTTGCTTTCCAATTTCCGGAGGACGGGGTACCGTAGAACAGATCAACGTGATATGGACCGTGCTCGATTCCATGCCGAAGCACATCAATCGTTCCGCGCTTGCTGACTTCTCTTCGAAGCCTGGTCAAGAACTTGCGACGCTCATGACCGTCTTGGACGATGCCCACATACTCGGCTGACCTGGGTTGGGTATCGTTCAAGAAGCCAGAGAGCTGTGCCAAGTCGACGTAGTATTCCCGGTCATAGTCGGAGGAGCGGCCAGCAATCCAACCCAAACCACCAGAATCGGATTGCTTTTCGGTTTCAATATGCGATGAATCGCAGGGATGGCCAGCCAAAGCTGTACAGATCAGGCTTTCCAGACCGCGTTCGGTAGTGTCGGTAGTCATCCGTCCTCATTCTTCGCAACGACAAGCATCTCGTCACATTCTGCCCCGGTGCTTTCGCACGCAGAGCTGCGTCCATTAGCTTTAGCATCGATTGGGTCAGTGTCCGGCAACCGCGCTACCGCTTCCCGCACATCTAACTTACCAGTGACTACATCAGCGATCAAGCGAGTGCGGTATTCATGAAATAATTGAATTTCGCGTTTTGCAAGCTTGATGGAAACATCCATTCGAGAACTTACTTGGTCAAGGAAATCTACGATGGCATTTTGTTCGATGAGGGATGGAATACACGAATAGATCATTCTGAAGTGCTCTGGTCGTAAGCTCCACATGTCCGAAGTAATACCATAGGACCAACGCTCTGCTTCTTTCGCAAAAGCAGTTGTCCTCAAGAGATAGTGTAGATATTGCGGATTGAATTCATCTCGTAGTCGTTGCACCACGTATGCCGGACTCACAATTCCTTTGTAATTTGATACGCCGATGGCACCCTGCCATGCTCTCATTTTGTTATATACAATTTCACCAGGCCGAACCAATTTGTAGGCAGACCGATCAAGTTTGGAACCATCCTTTTTGGTCGTCTCATCCAACAATTCATGCTGAGGGATCACGCCTTTCGTAATCGTAACGGAGAGCATTTGCTCTTCTGGATGTTGTGGTTCGTTGACTTCGGTGAACAGTGCACGATTGGGTAATACAACCCACTGTGACGGTATTTCCCCAACCCACTCCACACCAGATTCCTTCATTTTGGGGTACGGTTGCCCTGTCCGCACGTCGATCCGGCCGGTAACAGCTGCTTGGATGACGGATTGCTTCAGTTCCCCCAGCAACGCAATCAGCTGCTCTCTAGATTGAATGTATCGCTGGATGTTTCGGTCGGCATGGTCGAGAAAGCGCGCGATGGCGGTTTGTTCGGGATGGGGTGGGATCAACACCGAAATCTCGCGCATTCGCGCTTGAGATAAGTCCCACTGTCCGATTCGAACTCCGTCCGAAGCACTCGCAAAGCAAGGTACGTACGTCCGGGAGCGAATAGCAGTGTGGAAGTATGCGGCATCGATACCCACGAGATCAAAAACATAGTAGGCCGGGCTGACTATTCCATCGAACTTAGAGACCCCGTACGATCCTTGCCAAGCCTTCATCTTGTTGATGACGAATTGACCGGCTTGAACGACTTTGTAGCTAGTCAGGTCATCGGGAACAAAATTGTAGTTCTCGTCCTTGTCCGAAACGTTACGACGGATGATCCCTTTCTCACGGACCACGGAGAGGAGTGGAAGATCGGCGCGGTCTCGTTTGTTGACGCTTCGTAGAATCCGACGCAGCTTCCTCACTTCCCAATGCGCTGGCACCTCTCCCAGCCACTCCACACCGGAATCCTTCATCTCTGTATATGGCTTCAACATGGCATCATGCAATTAACCAAAGGGAGTCTCGCGTACTTCGGCAGACCGAAGAAATTCGCAACGTCGGCGATGATCGCGGCCAATGTCCCGACTCGCACATTGCGATGTTGAGGTATAGGCACATTGTGCCGATTGTTGCCGACTGTTACCGTTAAAGTAATGTGACTCCCCTTTGATCGAGTTGAACGGTAGCCGTAATAGCGCGTCAGCAGACTTGCAACCTTATCGCCGGAGAAGTCGCGAGGCAACTTCATACTGGTATAGATTCTTCCCTGAGGAGATGCAGCCTGATCACTTTCGGCACGGCGTCTCTCGCCATGGCCTTCAAGTCATTCCAGTCTTCTCCCTGGGTGAAGACACTAAACCCGAGAGCCCTGGCGTTGTATCCACCCTCGAACGCTTCAGTTACCTCGAATATGATTTCAGTCGGTCTCATCGAATAATTCCCATCGATTTGTCAGGCACTTTTACTGCCTGTTTCACACACTCATCCTCCTCGCAGCCTTGTGTCACATCGTCTTAGGCTGCTCCACTGTGTCGAGTATTTCACCAAGCAGCCCTTCGGTCTCGTGTTCCAGCGCAAGGATATCTGCCCGGATATCCTTCAGCTCCCGCATCGGTTCCGGTTTGTAAAAGTATTTTGTGAAACTGATCTCGTAACCGATTTTGACACTGCCCGGCAAATACCAGGCATCCGGGGCGTGGGGCAAAACCTCTCGCTCCAAAAAGCCCTCTATGCCGCCTGCTTCCAACAAAGGAATGGTTTCCGAGTCCCGAAGTTCCGGGTCCGGTTCGTACTCAACAATCCGTCCGTCCCCCGTCGCCTGAATCAATCCCCTGATCGGGCAGGACTCCGTCTTGTCGGACTCGTAAGTTTTCGCGACCACGGGTTCGGCTTTCTCATCCCGGTTGGTCAGCATCATCTTGAGCAACTTCACGCGCTTGGACGTCGGCTTGACGGCGTGTTCCTGCATGTCCTTCCTGACCGTTTTCAAAAAGTGATTGAAATCGTGGTGTGGTCCTGTTCCGATGTGGCGAGCCACACGGTCAACAACTTGGGCGAGCGACTCTTCGCCGGCATCTCTGCAAGCCGTTCGAAACCGACCGCACTTATCGTCAGACAGGTCTACGGCGAGCCGGAGAGGCCGCTCGACTGTAACCTTCCAGTATCCGAACGCCTTGTTGGGTAATACCCTGCTCTGCTCGGTCTCCTTGAAATCCAGGAACGCCTCGCAGATACGTTCGATGTCCTCCTCCCCGAGTTCACAGTTCTTCTTGCCCAACTTCTTCCGAAGCGGCTGGAACCATTTGGTCGCGTCGATCAACTGAACCTTGCCCTTGTTGCGGTGCTCTGGCTTGCGGTTGGTGAGCACCCACACATAGGTGGCAATACCGGTGTTGTAGAACAGGTTGAGCGGCAGCGCGACGATGGCTTCAAGCCAGTCATTCTCGATGATCCAGCGACGAATGTTGCTCTCCCCCTGTCCGGCGTCGCCCGTGAAAAGCGAACTGCCGTTGTGCACCTCTGCGATGCGGCTACCGAACGAACTCTGCTTCATCTTCGAGAGCTTGTTGGCGAGGAATAGCATCTGCCCATCGCTTGACCGTGTCACCAGCGAATACTCGGCATCGCCAGCGTGTTCGATGACAAAGCGCGGATCGCGCATTTCCTTTTTGCCGCCCATCCGATCGAGATCGGACTTCCATCTCTTGCCGTATGGCGGATTGGATAACATGAAATCGAACTTGCGGGTCGAGAACGCATCGTGCGATAGTGTTGAGTGTTCTGGACCGCCGACGATATTGTCGGCAGCATTACCTTCACCCTTCAGCAACAGGTCAGCCTTGCAGATAGCATAGGTCTCCGCGTTGATCTCCTGACCGTAGAGATGGGTGGAGATCTTCTTGCCGCGTTCGGCTGCCAGCTCCTGGAGGATTTTCTCCGCAATCGTCAGCATGCCTCCGGTGCCGCACGCACCGTCGTAGAGCGTGTACGTGCTGGATTCAATCCGATCGGCCACAGGCAAAAATACCAGCTTGGCCATGAGTTTCACCGCGTCGCGCGGGGTCCAGTGTTCGCCCGCCTCCTCGTTGTTCTCCTCGTTGAAGCGGCGTACCAGTTCTTCAAAAATCGACCCCATCCCGTGGTTGTCGAGTCCCGGATACTTGATCGAACCGTCCGGGTTCTTCACTGGGTCCGGACTTAGATTGATGCCGGGTGCAGTGATTTTCTCGATCAGCGTGCCCAAGGCATCCGCTTTGCTCAGGCGCGGGATGTGGTTGCGAAACTCGAAGCTGGCCAGGATGTCCTGAACGTTCGGCGAAAATCCATCGAGGTATGCCTCGAAGTCGGCCGTAAGCTGCTGTCTGCTACCGCGGGCACGGAGGGTGCGCAGCGTGAACTTCGAGATGTTGTAGAACGCTTGCCCCGTCGCAGAGCGCAACGAGACATCCTGTTCGACCACGCCCGCCTCGTCCAGATTGGCCTTCATGTCAAGGACAGCCTGCTTTCCGTCTTCCAGCACTACGTCCAGCCGACGTAGAACGATCATCGGTAGAATGATGTCCCGATATTTGCCTCGGACAAAGAGGTCGCGAAGCACATCGTCGGCTATCCCCCAAATGTAGTTGGCAATCCAGTGGAGATCAGTGTTATTCACGTTGTTCTGCATGTCACGCATTCGTTGATTTTATAGCGTTTGCTGGCACCGGGACGCCAAAACGATTTCTTTTCCTCCTTCTCGAATTGCCAAGCCCAAATGGAATGCCCGTTAACGTGCACCGCGACTCTGGTTTGTCCATCAACCACGCTATGTGTCACACATGTTTGCTCGTCCACCGGGCGATCAAGTCTTCCCTCCGGTTGCTGATCCATGACTCCGTCTTCCTTGAACGCCTCTTTCACCATTTCTCGAATTCTCCATAATCCGCTTGCTTCATATTTTCCCAAATACACGTAATTTCTGACCATCTCGCTTTGAGTTTTCGGTCCTTATGCGTTACTTTGGTTAACGTTATTGCTGGGGATGCGCCTCATCCGCCACCCAGCCAAATTTTTCAGTTGTATGCAGATATCGAGCACAGTACTGCCGCTTCCAGACGGCGTGTATTCATTGCTGCTTTCGATCCGATTGTCTCCTGTCTTTGTCAGACGGTCTCTTCGGCTCTTTATTTGTGTCTCTCACTGGTGGCCGGTAGTCAGCTACTCGCTTCACCAATTCTTTAAAAGAGATTGTCATACGGACTCCTGGTGAGCACTTTCCACGGAATAGTGGTACCAGCACACATCGTACACAATGCTCCGACCCTTGTCTTGACGTGATGTTTCACATCGCCCTCGTTGAGCCGCCAAGTTGTCTCGTTGACGTATCGTTGCAGGTGCCTCCTCGAGCAGTGATGATAAGTTCCGATCAGATTGCGCTTTAGACCAGTAATTTCTAGTGAGTTGTGAGCTGCTGGTTTTAATAGGACTTTCGGCTGTTTTCGGCCCACGGTTTTCACGAACTTTTGTCATTTTTCGGGCTGATTGGGGCACATCATCAAACTGGAGTGAAAAAATTCAGTTCAATCAAAGAAATGCTCACCCATCTTTTGAACACACTGCCAGTATCCCGACATTTGCTCACTGGAAATTACTGGCTTTAGACATGTCCAAACGCTCTCTAAGCCGCTCGTGTGCGCCATCTCCCGGACGTACTCATTCGCAACTGTGGACTGTGGTTGACCGTCTTACGCTGGTACGCTGTGTTGAGCACGTCATAGGCTTTGTTTTCGTCCGTATAGAGCGTTGCCCCGGATTCCACATTGCAACGAGACAGTCGTTCCATTCGTGCCTGGACGCTCCTTGTGCGTCCAGGCATCTCCACATTCCCGATGAAACAACAGATTCTGACAACTCGTCTGTCGTTACACCCCGTTTTGCGTTTTTGCAGACGAATTTATACACAACCCTGGAAAAAAGCCATTGTCGTCTACCGCTGGCGGAGCAGATTTCGCTGTCTGTCGTGCGGTCATGGTCCAGTGTGGGTCCACTGATGTTGATGCCAGAAATTCCCCGTATAGCCCAAACTCCCCTATTAGTCTGGACTTTCCGGATTGAGTTTCGCGATAATGGAGGCAATATCGGTACCCGGAACCCGTCTCAATGCACGACGATAATGCTGTGTGGAACGCCTGAAATCGCCGATGGGTAACCACCGGGCTTCTATCTTGAATTCGACATACCGAGTTCACGACGAGCAAGTGGAGAAACTAGAAAATAGGCGGGGACACGACAAATTTGAGCTCGTTGCCGTTCGTTGTTTAAATGAAACTCCTGAATCTCTTGGAGCCACTGTGTTTGTGCCAGAATTGCAGACCCGGGACGGTCAGGATTTTACAATCTAACCGATCTGTTGTGAAAAAAGATGGGATGCCACTCTTACCGAATGGTATGCACTAGTAGTCTGACGCCGTTGAATTGATCGGTTAATAGGGTACTATTGATATTTTGGGATAGACCGGTGAACAAGGAGCGTTCTGGATGACGATCAAGAGGTATCGAGTGCGGTTGACGACGGAAGAATGCGAAGCGTTACAGGATCTGACGAGGAAGGGTCGAGTATCGGCCCGGAAGCAGACGCACGCACGGAGCCTGTTGCAGTGCGATGAAGGTCGGGAGAATGGTGGACGCACGGACTGCGAGATTGCGGAGGCTCTGGATGTTGGCATAGCGACGACGGTGGCACGAGTGCGTCGGCGTTGCGTGGAAGAGGGACTGGAGGCGGCGTTGGACCGGAAGGAGCAGTTGAATCGTCGTGCGAAGTTGTGCTGGATGGGGAGGCGGAGGCTCGACTGGTGGCGATAGCCTGCAGCGAGCCCCCAGCGGGTTATGTGCGGTGGTCGTTGCGCTTGCTCGCGGATCCGGCTGGTGGAATGCGAGATCGTGGGTTCCGTGAGTCGGGAGACGGTTCGGCGCACGCTTAAAAAAACGTCCTCAAACCGTGGTTGAAGCGGTGCTGGTGCCTGCCGCCGGAGTCGGATGCGGCGTTTGCGTACGCCATGGAGGACGTCCTGGAGGTGTACCATCGGGCCTACCAGGACGATGAGGTGCTGGTGTGCATGGACGAGACCTGTCGGCAGCAGGTGAAGGAGAGGTGCGGGTTCCCGCGCCCGGCCGAGCCCGGAGCACCGGTGACGTACGACTACGAGTACGAGCGTAACGGCGTGAGCAACCTGTTTATGCTGTTCGCGCCACTGGAAGGTCGGAGACGCGTGGAAGTGACGGAGCGGCGCACGAAGGTCGACTGGGCACAGCAGATCCAACGGCTGGTGGATCAGGACTATCCCGATCAGCGTATCGTGCTGGTGATGGATAATCTGGATACGCATACCCCGGCTTCGCTCTATGAGGCATTCGAGCCGGCCGAGGCGCGCCGCATCGCCGAGCGTCTGGAGATCCACTACACGCCCAAGCACGGTAGCTGGCTGAACATGTGGCCGAGATCGAGATCAGTGCGATGGTCGGCCAGTGCCTGAACCGTCGCCTGCCCGACCGCGAAGCCCTACGCCGCGAAGTGGATGCTTGGCAGGAGCGAAGAAATCGCGAAGCCGTGCGAGTGGACTGCCGACGCACGGATCAAACTGAAATCCCTTTACCCATCAATACAAAAGTGACGTCCTACTAGAGCCCGTACGTTTGCATGGGGGAGTTCTTGAGATTCCGACAGGAGCTTCTAGCCAGGAAAGACGACTAAATGGATAGTTTGGAAGCCTATTCCCCTACAAATACTTTCAAACGGTCCGACAGTTTCACACAAGCTTGGTGTTGTACGCGTGCGATAAATGGGAGGGGTAGGATAACTGCGGGAACGAAAGATGTCCCTTCTGCTTCAGCACTCATTCGACCAACAACCCGACGGCTTTTAATATCCCAGATTGATGCATCGTAATTGGCTTTGGCGTCCCACGAAACAAAACCGAAACAAGCAGGCATTGCGCCAGTAGCCACACCGCACTGAAGCGTCCCGGAGGACTTTGTTCGTTTGGTGTCTCCATCTATCCAGATTATGTATCGTAAACCAATAGAATTGAGTTGTTTTTTAATTTGGGGGACATTCATAAGACGGATCATGTCATCCACATCAAGTGGAGCCGTACGCGGCTCGAACCAAGGATACAAGGCATCTATAAAATCTTGATCACTAATAGTGCTAAGACCAATCGCCCCCTTTGCAGTTTCCGAAGTCATACATTCGATGAATTGTTTTTCAGTCTCGCTATCTGGCTTATGTTTTCGGCCTAAAATAACGACAGACTCGCCCGCTGCCAGCCCTTCAGTGGTTGTTTGGCGAACTTCTTGAATGGTTGTTGAAACGCAGCCACTAAGCAGGGACGCGACTACTAATACTATGGTTGTGATGCTAGACACGGTGTTTTCTATTGGTCTCTTCCTTCTAACCAGTTCTCAATCGCTGGTTGCTCCGCAAAGAACAACGAGATAGTTGCGGCTGCATCTCGTAATGCCCAACTAGTCGCATCTGACAGTGCAGGTGGTGAAGCACCGCCTATGTTGCTAAAGTTGCGGATATCAGAACGTCCATATGCTGCGACCGGCCAAGAGTAGATGATCGTACCATCAGTTTGGTGGAGGTCTAGCGAGTATCGCAACCATACCTCATAGAAGTCATTCTGTGTGCTTTTCGGTGTTGCAATCTGCATTTCATCAAGCCCGATCCTGATCAGTGCGTCAAGTTCAGCAGGAGCGTTCTTTAATGAATCGACCTCGACTACTTTCGCAAACATCGAATCAAAAAGCTTTCGGAAGAACTCTACCTGTGATGATCCGAAATCAATTCGATATTTTCCTTGAGTATCGTCTTCAAAAATGAACTGGTCTATTTTTTCACCGTATAGTACGCCTATCGATATAGGTATGCTTTCTATCAGTGGTACTGGGGCTCTTGCGGTGACATCCAATGAAATACTAGATCTGCAACTTGATATCAGATTTAGAATACAAAAGCCAGCAACCAGAACGGCTATATTCCGAATTAGACCGATTTGGCGTAGATCCAAGATATTGGGAATTGCTTTCATTATTAGTTGAGGTGCGGCAATCCTACAAATGTTCCGTGGTTACGCGATGTTAGTTCACGCATTAGATGACTGAAAGCATAGACACCTGACGACGAAACGTTCGGCAGGAAATAAACTGGGAAGCCTACTGCGTGGATACGCATTCTTCTAGCCCCTTCAACCACAACTTGCGTGTTCACCTGATCAACCGAATCTACAACTCTTTCTACGGATTTCCCTTGAAAATCGTCACCGAAATAGTAAATGCTAATGAACTTGTCGGGGTCGTAGAAACCACGCACGGCTTCTTCAATTCCTTCCTCCGGGCTTGAGTTGGAGAAAGCATTCCAGACTTTTAATTTCCTGATAATAGCACGGCGTCGGGCGGGAGAATCCGTCAGCCACTGTCCTTTGCCATAATTGGGGAACATATATTCGCCCATATCGTTCATTACCTGAATACCTTTGACGACTGGGTATATGTTGAGCGTTTCGTCAAGCTTTCTAACAACCGTATTCCAAGCTCTTTCTTGCATACTACCGGACGAATCGATTACGAAGATAATATACTCACTATCTACGGGAATGCCTCCGATGTTTTGGGATTGCCGCTTGAAACCCGAACCAAGTAAACGTTCCATCTCATCGGTCAACGACTGTCGTGCAGTGGTAAGCTCTCCCTCTATCTGTTTACGCAGCTTAAATTCCCGTAATGCTTCCTCATACTGGTTGATGATGTCTTCTAAGTGCTTTTCGATGTTACTTAGCTGGTTTAGATGATCAGAAAGGCTCAATTCCGACAGTTCTCTTTCTCTTTTTAAGTCAATGGTTTCTCCAAGAATTTTTTCGATAGATTCCCGTTTTTGTATGACAAGTTTCATCAGGTCATCCAGGGAGGTTTCAAGCATTTGTGGGAACGAGATTTTCGTAACTAACAAGAGCAGAATAATTGCTCCAAATCCACAGCAAATAACGTCAAGGAATGACAAGCCAAATTCCTCAATCTCACGTCTTTTTTTCACGGCCAATCCACGCTGGGTACTATGAAGGTTCCCGATGTCGTTTGCGCCAAATTCCAGTACGAGCCAGCAGCAAATGGATCACCCTCCATGGGGAACAAGATAACGTTAATTGGAATATTGGCGGGTAGTGCTGCAACCGCTTGGTTAAATAAACTGAGCCGCTGACGACCGGAAATTGTAGATCGCGTTGATTCTCGCTGACCTTGTGTAGGTAGACTATCGATTACCAGTAATACGTTATCTGGCATTGGCCGCATAGTGCCAATCATCGTAAAAAGTTTGTAGAGATTAGTGCCGTGCTCGGGAGGGGTCTTGGACAACTTGTTAACGGCTTCGAGGATTAGATCTCCATTGCTTGCATCAAGCCAGCTACCGTTGCCGACCACAAATTCCGTTTCATTATTAAATTTGGCAATCTGAAACTGACTATCTAATGGGATATTGGCAACAAGCCACTCGACCGTTCGGATTGCGCGCTGCCATTTGGGTGATTCCAGTTGACGCTCAACTGCCATGTTTCTTCTGCGCAAGACGTTTACAATGGTATCGTCAAGCATGCTTGCTGACGCGTCAAGCGCAATTAGAATGTGCCGTCCACCCAGAAATAAGCCCGTTAAATACTGTCTGTCGCCTTGGCCGGCCACGTAGATCGTAGATTCTTGGGAATCTTCGTTTTGTTGAAGTTTCTCGACTGCTTTACGGCGACGGTCTATTTCGAGCTCAATCTGTTCCAATGTGTCCTTGTCTTCCTTCGCACGGGTCATCATCTCATCAAGTGTTGCATTTCTTTCGTTTACTTCATCCGTCGTTTGCTTGAGAACTTCTTTTGTTTCGGATAGTCGTTTCGTGAGCTCGGCAACACGTTCTCGTAGAGCGGCAAGATCTTCGAGGCTTTGTTGTTCACGAAAGTCGAGAAGCCTTGATTCCGAAAGTATCTCGCGTACGACTGTTTCTTCGTCGGATTCAATAGCGTGGTTAATTATCAGGAAGAGGATGACGACTGCTCCAAATCCACCGGCCATTACGTCCAGGAATGACAGAGTGAATATGTTGAGCCTCCGTTTTTTAGCCATCTCCCGTCACGGCTATCAGCAAAAATTCGTGTGCATCCACGGATATTCGGTCACCCGCAAAGATCTTGGTCTTGAACGTACACACGCGGCCGTTTAGATGCACGGCATTGTGATTCAACGGCAACAAAGCATATCCTTCGTCACCATGCTCAATTATGAAATCTGACCCGCCGTCAGAAGCTTGTAACAGTTGCGATGATCTTATGCCACTATCTAGTGGCATTGCTTCGTAGCAAAAAAGCAAATGTGTTGCAATTTTCCCGACTCGATCGCGCGCATTGGGTTGTTTTTGAACCGCGAATTCTGAATGAAGTGATCGTTCTTCAGACTGGTGGTACGTGTCGCTTAGCTGATCGATGATCGCTTCGTGTACTGAAGAATCGTGGCAAACCACCACGTGACGACCGTCTTGCGAGAGCTCCGACCGTAGCCCGGGAAATTTGGATATCGCTTCCGGTAGAACAACGGTTGGAGCGGTAAGGTGTGCTGAAATTTGAGCATAAATATCTCGTACAGCAAGATCCAACTGTGTCTTGGGTACCGCAAGCGACCAAGTTTTACCATGACTGGTGATCGTTAAGTTTAAGGATGGTTCAGAATCTTCGAGTCCATCATAAATTTGATTAAACACTTGTTGCTCGGTGGATCCCAAAGCACGTGGGTCGAATCGGGATTCATCCAATGAAAGCTCCGATACTTTTTGGATCCACCGTTGTGATAGTTGCAAAAATCCAGAATCGGATATTGTGTCGGTACTGCTGAGACTGACGGTTTCGGTGACGGACAAGTGACTCACGATGGCTCGGTTTAACGCAACGTCAACGTAATCGCAATTGTTAGATACTGGCAAAGTGCTTGTTGCCGATGAGGCAATATCTACGAAATCATGAATTTCACATTCGCAATGATTGATAATTCCGTAAAGTAGTGAAAGCTGATCAGCTGAAGCATCGCTCGGAACCGCCAACCATATTTTGTCGTTTGTTTGTAACTGGGTCTTTGCCTTGATGGTCTCAAGGTGTCCAAAAACAAGGTCAGATTGATACTCAATACCATCGGACTTAGGCTGGGCGGGTTCAGTATTGATTTTTTGCCAATACAGTGTGTGGCATTGAGATGGATTGAGTCTTGATTGGCGCATCGCCTCAAGACCGTAAGTCATTTGTTGTCCAATATGTAGAGCAACCCCGGGTTCGCCGTACACAATTTTGCCGTCATGAAATAGACGGATTCTCGCGTCGTTCAGTTCTAAAACCCACACGTTAACGTACCTGCATGTGGCTAATTAGTTTTTCATCACAATATGCCTTGGCATCCAAGACGAAGCGTTCTTGGACGCGTTGCAGCTGATGCATGCATAGCATTACAACGATGCTGATTACCAAAGCGACAAAAGTTGAGTTGAATGCAACGCCAAGGCTTTCCGTGACGCCGGCGATGTTTCCTTGTACTGCGAGGTAGGCTTGACTCAGAGCTTCTCCGATCCCTCTTACGGTACCAATAAAACCAATTGAAGGAATCGCCCATGCAACGTAGCGAATCATAGCCAGTTCACTGTCTAGACGATCGGACTCGCTTGTACAAATTGCGCTTACAGATTCAGATACGCTTTGAATATCCTGGGTTGATTCGAACCTCAGCAAAGCCGTCATCATTGATCGGGGCAGTAGTCGCTCGCGTGTGGGCTCGGGCAGAGCCTGTATCGGCCTTATATATCCGCGAGTGTCCTGCTGTAGAATACTCATGCCTTCGCCAATGGGAACCAATTCCATTTTGAGCAGGCTTCGTTCTCGCATGATGTCCCAACCTTTAAATCCCATGATGGCAAGTGCCCAAATCATCAGTACAAAACAGGTTTCCTGCTCGTAATCCCGCAACGTAACGTACAGAGAGCGTTCTGGAACGAATTGTTCACCGACTGCAAATCGCTCTGTCCGGTCTTGTAGGATTTCGTTCGCCGAGGGTCGTATCAGCGTTGCGTACACTAGATGTACGACCATGAAAGACAAAATAAGAGTTAAAAGTTGCGTCCAGAAAGACGATATGAAATTTCGTCCCATCATTGTGCTCTACTCATCTACACTATATGTCCACCGGATACGGTACGGCGAAGTCCTCGGAGATATTTTCAGAAGGCATGAAGATCAAAGGCGATTCAGCTTCCTCCATCTCGTCGTTCTCTACGTTATCTTTACTGTTCGCTTGTTCTTCAACCGGATCATCTTGTGAATCGATGGCATTCGACTGTTCTAGTTCATCTGCCGTGTATAAAAGTGGTGTTACGGCAACGATAGTTAGAAAAACGATCTTCCGAAAAGCTGCTGCGACTTTTTGTTTCATTCTGCGAACCTTGCAACGCGGAACCCCACGTTTGGGCGTCCGTCGTTGCCGTAGTCTCGAAACGATAAACGTAGTTCCGTAATTGTTCCACTCATCCAACTTGACCCGCGGATTACATGATAGTCTCCATCGTCGGGTCCAAGTGGATCAAGTACTGCTTCCGCACTTGGAATCGAATAGAAGTTATGAACCCACTCAGCGACGTTTCCACCGATGTCGAATAATCCTTTGGAATTAGGTGAAAACGTACCTACTGGGGCAGCGACGATGAAGTTGTCGTTATACCCAAATATGATTCGGCCTATGCTATGTTGTGCGGCCATGTCAGCGTAGTTACCGTGTCGGTCCGGTGGCGGCATTTGTGATCCCCATGGAAATAACAAAAGCTCTGCTTGTCCATTAACGTGACGAGCGGCCCAACTCCATTCGGCTTCCGTGGGGAGTCGATAGCCAAGAGCATTAACGTTGTACCCCACGACTTTAGCTAAATCTACTTCGTAGAAGGGGGTCAAGCCTTCTTTTTTAGACAACCAATTGCAATACAAGGCGGCTTCATTCCAAGAAATGTTACTCACTGGTTGTGTAGCTTTGCCCAAAGTGAAAGAGTCGAATTCGCCGGAGTCGTGGCCACTAGCAAATGCTAAAAAGTGCGCATTGGTAACTTCGCGTCTCCCCATATAAAAAAACCGTTCTAGTTGCACCGTGCGGAATACTTCGTTAGCACGTCGTCCTGGCTGCCGCCTAGACGCACCCATTCGAATCAGAGTTGGATCCAAAAGCAAGATGCTCTGTCCATCGGCGGTACGTCTGACGCGTTGCAATGCTTTAATTCGAGCTTCTTCATGCGTTAAGAGTTTCACCCTCAATTCCTGCACGAAATTCGACTGAATAGCGATGTTTTCCGTATATCCCGCGTAGCCTTCTTTCCGCAATTCGATTTTATGATCCGTCGCGGATAATACGAGACTAGCGTTACTCATGCCATGTTCCCCCCCGTTCACCCAAATCTCGGCTTTCTCGGGACGTGTCGTGATATTCAACGTTCCAGTCAACTGCTCAAGATTTATATGAATGCTTCGAGTCAACTCCGGTGCAACTTGAATGGTATGGGTTGCTTTTCGGTAGCCGTTTAGTAGTAGATCTACAACGTTACTCCTATTTGGCACCAAAAATAGTTCTACGGGAGTTGTTCCTTCATATATCCCATCAACCGTAACCCCTGCACCCGGTGGAGCACTTGTTACCCGCAGCTTTCCACCAGCTTGAGCGAGCTCGATGGCGGGAAGTTGAATATCTTCTCCTGCTCGTACTATGAGGATGTCTTTCCAGGGCGCATATCCGGGTTTTGAAATTGTTATTGTGCGTTGCCCGGCAAGGATGTGCACAGGGCCCGGAGTACGACCGACTTGCTCTGAACCATCTACGGTGACTAGTGCATCTTTCGGTCTCGTAGGGATGGTTAATTCTGCCCAATCTCGTTCAAGGTCAATTGAAACAGTCTGTTCGCGATTGAGACCAATGACTTCGATTTCGAAGTCTTTTGCTTGATAGCGCGGAGCTTCCGCACGTGCCAGCGTTTTGCCAGCTGGCAGTTCGACCTTAAATGGCGTGCTATCTCTTTCGATACCTTCAATAAAAATAACCGCTCCCGGTGGAGTAGATACAAATTCGACGTACCCCGGCATCGGCGTTAATGCAAACCGGTGAGTTTGTTCTTTCTCTAGACTAACAACTAGCGGCGTTGAAAGGGATACATAGCCGTCGGCATGGGCTTCTAATTGATATTCACCACTAAGCATTAAATGGGATTGTCCGAGTGAGAAGCGTGGTCCGCCACTAATCGAGAATTGTGCATTTTCTGGGACGATTTGAATGCGAACTGCTTTGCCGCTGAGAAGAAACCACAAGGCAGCACCGATGCAGATAACGAAAGCTAGACCGGCAATTTGCCATAAGGTAAACCTGCGCCATCCTAATTGCTTTCTCTTCGGAGATGGCCGGAAGTCGATAGGACGCAATACGGTGGATTCGTGGGGGGCGGTCACGTCAATACGACTTTAGATACGTTCTTCACATTGGATTAGTATTGGGTCCATGGACGGCTTTACGATGATGAACTTTCGGACGTCTCGACATCCATCTTGGCTTCCCGTAAGAAGGTATCTACCCGGTCGTAGCATTAATTCGCGGCGGGCAAACTGTCCGAGTTGACCTATGGCTGCTAGATATACTTTCGTCCGCTCGTCGGACACAAGAACCAATGGTAGTGGCTTTGACGCTACTTCTAATATTTTTTCAAGCTGAGCTAGTCGTTTGTCGTACTCGTGGTTAAATCCTGCCTGTGCCTTGGCGGAAACAAGTGTTTGTTTTGCTGCTTTCAATTCACTGTCCGACGACAAAATGTAAGGGTCTTTCAGGACGCGATCGATAGATTGGGAGAGATCCATCACTTTCTGCAATTTGTCCCTACCCTTCAAAGCAAAACTAAGAGTTGGTTCTAGCTTCAGCGCATGGCTATAGGTTGCAAGAGCACTACTCAGTTCTCCCCTAGCAACGTGCGCTTCGGCGGTCTGTTTTAGTTCTTGATAGATATTTCCCGTTTTCTTCTTTTGCGTATCCGTTTTGCCTGCCTTAGCTACCACGTTGTAAGGTCTTATTGCGAGTGCCTTGTCAAAATATGTTTCAGCTTGATTAAAATCGTTAATACGAAGGGCTGCAAAGGCTTGAGAGAGGATTTTTTGAAACTCCTTTTCTTCAATTGCTCGTTCAATTCTCTGAAGCCGCTTCGCTATACCAACCGTTTCAGGGTCGATTGCTTGGGCTTTGATTACCCAATCGTGGGCCTTGGTGAAGTTGCCTTTTAATTCTTCGCGATCACTTTCTAGTAACGCTTTGCTAACCATTGGCAGCTGGGCAACCCGCTCAAGCCCAAGTTTGGCATCAATATTATTGGGATTAATTGTCAAAACAGATCCAAAGGCAGTGCGAGCACTGCCTTGGTCGCGATTTTCTAGTGCTTTCTTTCCCGATGCGAGACCGTCCGCAATACGGGACCGACCCTCTTCGATTAGCGATGACAGTGCGCGCGCAGCCTTTTGATATTCAGTATGGGCCGATTCGAAATTCCGTTCTCGAAACATCGTATCCGCAGAATTTGCTTGGTCAATGAGATTCGCATAGCGGTCGCGAGTCCATACGCCAGCATTTTGTTCTCTTTCGATAATGTCTTGTAGTTTGCTGAATTCGCGGAGGGTGTCTTCCGCCAATTTTTGGGCGCGCTCCAACTGAAGGTCGCGAAATGGACTACTTGGTTCGACCGTTGTGGTAACCCTAGTCCGTGTGTCCGATTCCGTGAATAACTTAGGCACGTTTGTAGAGTCAATAAATGAATAACGCTGAGGAACGAAAAACAGCATGCCTATAGCCGTGCAACTTATTATTAAGTACGTAAGCATTACTAAGATTCGTCGAACGTCTTTCCTGATGTGCGATTTAGTAATGCCTCCGTCGCCGCTGAGTTTCGGTGCAAGAGGTCGTATAGAATTGGGTCGACGTAATCGGTCGTCAGGATTATGGGATGAAATTTTGCTCTTCGTCATCATCCACTTCGCCTCTTTTCACGCTACCAGACAACTCCGGGGATAGAGGCAGGCCCATCTCCTCAAAGTAAAGTCTCTTGAGAACCTGACGAAGCTTTTCGTACTGTTCGTGGACCGAACCTTCTAATGACAGCGATTCGTTTTCTAATTCGATGGTATATGGGAGTATTTGTGCTTCAGCAGCGTTACCAAGCTCAGCCAATACTTCTGCATGAAGTTTGGCGTTGGCACGGTTTTGAATGCTGTTGATAATTTGAATCGCACCGCCAATTACGCCGGAGTAACCCGCCGTCTCCACTAGCGAGTTACTATTTCTTTGCATTACGGCACCGCCAACGATCATTGTTGTTCCAGCAACTAATCTAGCCTTCGACAGTGCTTTTTCTTTCTGAATAGCAATGGCTTCATCGTGCGTCTCCCGCCTCCAGTCAAGGTAAGGCTGGTCAATCGCCGTCGCGAAGTTGTCATAGAAGCCATCTAACGTATCGATGAAAAGGTATTCACGTTCGCGAATTTTGCGGATGCGCAAAAGCATGGGGTCATCGTCAGCTGGAAGGCGGACTAGTTGGTATTTGCCGTTATCGGCTAGCTGGACGTGGCCGCCGAATGCATCTTCTGAAAAATCCCGTGCAAAACGCATCTCGGCGATACGACGGATGGTTTTCACCTCGTCATCGGGGAGAGCATTATGATAGTTAAGCATGTCATCGGCGATTTGACGGTAGGTTGCATGGAACGGATCAAGCGTTTGTGTAATCTCAGGTTCATAGGAGAATTTGCTAGCGAGCGTTGTGTATTGCTTGGTAAACCAGACGTGTCCCCGTCCATCGTACACGGTTGCCTCTAGGACCATACGTTCACCGTCAGAGTGACGTAGCTTTGCGGAAATAGAAACATCTACGGCATTGGTCTTTCGCGGAATTACTCTAACCGCACCCCAATTACCGGTATCTTGCAAGAGGTTCTTTAGGTAGTGAGACATATAGTTTACTTCCGCACGCCGAACCTCTGGGTTGATGTTCTCTTTTACTTGCTCGTCGAACGTTTCCGGAATATTAGGATCGAACACCTCTACTCCAACGTCTAGCAAGAGTTCCTCACTAACGATGTTGTCGCTCGTCATGGGAGGTGCGAAATCAACTACTCTGAGCGTATAGGAGCCGCATGCGCAGAGTGCTGCGCAAGAGATTGCTATAAAAAAAATGCTATGCGAATTCATTGTCGCCGTCGAGAGGTATACCGCCGGTACTCCTCCCACAACTTTTCTTTGAGTATCGGGTCTACTTCCGCCATAGCTGCCTCTCGTAGTTGCCTTGCTACGATGTCGTCGTCTTTAGCGTCTGGAAGATCCGGTGGTATGGCTTGATGTTTTGGGGTTGCTCCACGTCGCGCAAGAATACCTTCTTTTATTTCAGTATCGTTTTCTTCGCCACTAGACTTTTCGGCGTGGTTTTCAACGCTTTGAGCAGGCTGACTGGGAATACTAGTGTTTGGTGGTGCTTCACTTTCTCTAGGCAGTGCCGAACGAGCAGCAGATTCGTTAATTCGATTGATAGATTCCCGGCGTTCATTCATGATTTCCGCGTCCAGTCCACCAAGAGTATGTTCCAACTCATCAGTGCCTTTGTCACTTGTTTGTTCGGTTGGATGTCTTGGTCTGCCACCGGCTTTTGGTTCATTGGGCTTGGACGTTTGTTCAACTGAAGTGGGAATCCCATTGCTTGTTTCCCAGCCATCGTTATCTTGTGACGATTCATCGGAAGGAAAACCGCTCTCAGGCTTTTGGGAGCTAGGGGATTTTTCTTGAACGGTTTCGCCGTCTCGGGACGGGAGTGAATCATCTGGGTGTCGATTCGAATCTGATGTGCCATTGCCAGTATCACGGTCACTAGATCGCGAATTGTTGTTGTCCTCTCTATCAGATTGAGATACTGGATCTTCAGAACCCGGCTTGGGCATGCCAAGCAAGTCTGGGATCGTTGTTGGATCTGAGGAAGGTACAGATGAAGATGGCGAACGAGGCACCGGAGAGGGAGATTCTGGAGCTGGTAAAGCCGGGACCGGGAGTGAGCTTACACTTCCGTCATTAGAAGCCCCGCTTGGGGGTTGTTGTCCATCCGAGGGTAGCTCACTCGGTAAAGGTGGCGAAGACGACCCCGGTGCTGGCATAGAAGGAATGGATGGTTGACTCGGGGATGGAATCTGCTGTGGTTTTAGAATCGTAGAGGGCGTGCTGTTCATACATCCAGCAGTTAAATACAGAACCGAAATACCGAGTACGGCAAAAATTTTAGATGAGCGTCTGATGCGCACGATCAACCTCCAATCAAACTCAACCCGAAGGCTGATATGGATTCCTAATAGTTATGCGATATAGAACCAATATTACGTAACTCCTAATTCTCAAGACAACAAATATATGAATCCGTTCCTGCACTCTGCCATTGAGGAAACCACAAAGTCAAGGCTAGGAGAAGGAGATTGAGATGGAATCAACTATCAGGCTGTAAATAATGAAATCTGTGCTCGTAGCGAACATCCTTTGTGACTACAGGTTTGCCTTGATTGAACGCAGGACGGTATCTTCCTTTTTTCAAAGCAATAATTGTTGCTTCATCCAGCATACCTTGCGGGCTTGATTGGATAACTTTGATTTGCTTTGGCTTTCCCCTGTCAGTTATCGTCATTGAGGTGGCAACGAAGCCTTCAGATTTATTTTCCGTGCGGTTGTATTTCAAACTGAAGGGATCGTTTGGAACTGGTAAGTACAGTGGAGTTGGATTCGTCAACTGCTGACTGACGTCGCTCATTTCAGTATCGTTAAGGGTTGTGCCCCATATGTCTTCGTATATAACAAATGCTCGGTCGTATACTTCAAAGAGTAGATACCAGTCGGCCAAATCCATCTTTGCCAGTGCGATTTCTCTCGGTGCCGCGTTCTCGCTTGTCATCAGCATTTTGAGAATGTCGATCAGTGCACGCTCACCTGGTGCGAAGTCATTGACTTTCATTCGTTTAATGTGTGTTGCCTGTGAGTACATTCGAGGCTCGGGTGCCGTAGGATGTTCCGATTTCGGCATATCCGGTGGTTGAAATCTTTCCAACATGTACGTCTTATGAATTCCCCGTAGTGAATGAATCATATTTGGGCTTCCCCAGCCGTCGGCATCAGCAGACAGTTGGGCAGCGTGTTCATAAATCGACCGGGCGGCGTAGATGTTGTACGTTCTCAGATACCAGTCAGCAAGATTAAATATCCCCGGTAGGACCATCAATGATTCTTCGCCATATGCGCGCGTATATATATCGGTTGCGGTTTCTTGTAGAGAATTTGCTTGATAAATTTCCCCGCGTGCATATTCAGCCTCGGCCATCAAGTAAAGAATTTTTGTTTGAGATACGTCATGAAGGCCCCGGTTTATTCGTAATAAATGTCGCGCTCTTGAGAAGACATCAATCGCTTCGCTATACTCACTGACTGCATGTAAGCCTCGCCCGAGCAGAATAAGCGGTTGTACTAATGAATCGTCGTAACGGTTTGTTTGTTTTTCTAATGCTTGTATTTCTGAGCGAGCGAGTGAGATGGCGGAAGTGTTTTCCGAGGAAGCAAGCAGCTGCTCGATTAATGCGAGACGCTTTTGGTACGGGCCATTATCAGCTAGCGAAGTACTGGTAAAAATTACGACGATCAGACCAGCCGCTAAGGTGTAGGATGTGATACTGGGTCTGTTGACTTTCCTATGTATCACCAAAATCCTCCATGCCTCGCGAATATTTTATATCGTTAATTAAAATCTTCTATGTGTTCGGAGCTTGAATTGTTTTCCGTTCGTTATGGAATGAGACCAATGAACTGAGAAATTGTTTGTGACATTGGATACGCTAGGCATACCTAAGTATGCTTCATAATACCCGTTTATGCTACACGGATCATCTTTCATCGGTTACAGCGGATGGCGAGCAGTGTCGTTCTATCACAAAATTGTGCGTTAGATGAAGGCCGACTTCGAAATAGACACTCGTGGTCTGACGTGTCCAGAACCGCTCATGGTTGTCCGCAACAAAGTACGTGAAATCAAATCGGGTGAATCGCTTCGTATCGTTGCAACCGATCCTACTACGGTCCGTGATTTCACCAATTTCTGCCGATTTTTAGGTCATGAGCTAACCATTATTGAGGGGGATACTGAAGAATTTGAGTATGTCATACGCAAAGGATAAGGATGAAGTCACGTCTGTGCTAACGAATGTTGTCTTCTCTGGTTACATTCTTACAGGGCAAATCGTCGATTGCGAACGTCATTTCCATAAGCACTCTAGACTTTGGGCTACTCCATCAATGAGAAATAGCACGCCTAGCCCAGATTTCTCATAACCAAGTCGAAAATGACGTTTTCACAGGATGCGCCGCTTTTCGCGCGGATCTGCAGCAGTCTGCGAAACGGGCCGGGGCGCATTCCAAAAATCCGCACCCCCTCCGCAAGCATCGCGCTCAGCCCCGACCGCGGCCCGCTTCCATCCGGGCCGGACGCACCCCGCCGCAATACTCTTCCCCCCGGCAAAGCCCAATCGACTTCGTTGTATCAACAACTTAAACGCACATAAATCGCACCAAAGCCATTCATTATGAGAAATAAGGGCTAGCCCGGATATTGCATGAGTGGTGCGAGATGGGTCTGTTTTTCGGTTTGGAGTGGTAATCAGGGTTCCCACATCCATATTTCGCCCATGATCCGTGGTTCCGGCACGGTTTTTACGGACGGCGGACACACCTCCCCCTTACCCCGTTATTTGTCAACGTGCCGGGGCAGCACTCGGCGATGGTCAGGCAATGGCATTCGGATTAGCGGAAAGGGATCCTGGTCTTTGAGGATATCGTGTAACCGGTTGATATACGGAAAGATATTCGGTTATGTTGGGATTCTTCAAAAAAACACTTGCGTTTCAGCATGGGTTATGGCAATCTACGCTTAGTTAGATTATCTCTGGTGCAAACGTGATGGATTCCCGAATCGAGAACTTGAAGTCGACCACCTTCTGTGGCACGCGGCTGACCCGCCGTCAGATTGCGGACCTCCAGAAGACGGTGAAAATGTTTCCGGCACTGAGCCGCCATGAGCTGGCTGCCACCCTGTGCACTCATCTGGGCTGGTTCACGCCGAAGGGTCGGGATCGACTGGGGTCCTGTCTGCGGATGCTGGAGCAGCTGGAGTCCGGCGGCATCGTGTCGCTGCCGGCGAAGCGACCGGGATCGAGAACGGGAACCGGGGGTCGGAGACCGCGGCATACGAGTCGCTCGGATCCGGGCTCCGCCATAGAGTGTGAGTTGAAGGAGCTGATGCCGCTGGAACTGGAGGTTGTGGCGGAGGGGGAAGCCGTTGAGGAATGGAAGGAATTGGTGGATCGGCATCATGAGCTGGGTTACCGGCATCCGTTCGGCTGTTTCCTGCGCTACTGGCTGCGGGATCGTCGGGGTCGCAAGCTGGGCTGTCTGCTGTTTGAGGCGGGCACGACCCGGCTTCCCTGTCTGTGACGCCTGGATTGGCTGGCGGGATCGGGATCGGGCGAAGCGTCTGCAGGGGGTGGTGAACAACTCCCGGTTCCTGATCTTCCCTTGGGTTCGGGTTCCGTATCTGGCCTCGAAGGCCCTGTCGATGGCGGTTCGGCGGCTGCCCGGGGACTGGAAGGAGCGGCACGGCCTGGAGCCGGTACTGGCGGAGACCTTTGTGGATCCGGCGAAGTACCGGGGGACCTGCTACCGTGCGGCCAACTGGCAGTGCATGGGCCGGACGAAGGGACGCAAGGCGAATGCATCGGAGGCAGGCAGGACTCCGAAGGACGTTTACCTGTATCCGCTGACGAAAGACTGGAAGCAGGTGCTGCTGACCGGCTCCCGTCGATCCGGACGCCGTTCCCGCAGGTCGCCGGCAACAGTTTTGGCTCCGGAGGATACGTTTGTCCGGCTCTGGAGCGGCATCGTCGAGACGCTCGTGGGTGTCGCCAACCGGCATGACCGGCTCTGGCAGCGGCGGCGGCGCGTGCTGAACACGCTGGTGGTCGTGCTGTTCGTTTTCCGGCTGGTGTTCTCGAAGGGGCGTCCGGGATATGCGACCACGCTGGCCGAACTGTGGGGGCAGTGCCGGACGATGGGGATCGAACTGCCACAGCCGGCTCCGGTGTCGCCGTCCTCCATCTGCAGTGCCCGGGCCCGGCTGGACGAGCAGCTGTTCAAGACCTTGCACCAGGAAATCCTCAAGGTGGTTTTCGGCGCCGAGGCACGACCCCGGCACGCACGGAAAGTCCGACCCGACACGGACCGGCGGTGGCAGGGGCATCGGGTGTTTGCGGTCGATGGAACCTACCTGAACCTGCCGCGCGGACTGGTGCATGAAGGCTGGCGGACGCCGGTAGACGGTGCCCATTATCCGCAGGGTCTGGTGAGTTGCCTGTATCGGCTGCAGTCCCGACTACCGGTCGACTTCGACCTGCATGCGCATGGAAACGAGCGCGTGGCGGCACTGGCCCACCTGAACGTGCTGTCGGCGAACGATGTGGTGGTCTATGACCGGGGCTACTATTCCTATGAGATGCTGCACGCGCATGCGATCCGGGGACTGCACGCGGTGTTCCGGATGAAACGGAAAACCGGTATCGATGTCGACCGCTTCATCCACGGCGGCCGCCGGGATACGGTCATCGAGGTCGTTCCCCGCCAACGCACGCTGACCCGACTACGCCGCAGGAACCCCGGAGCCGCATTCGGCCCACACCGCTTGCGGCTGGTGAAATATGCCGTGGGCGATACCGTCTTCATCCTGGGCACGACCCTGCTGGACCGGGACCCGTATTCCATCGACCAGCTGTCGGATCTGTATCACGCGAGATGGGGCATCGAGGAACTGTACAAGGTATCCAAACGGCTGATGGAGGTTGAGGACTTTCATGGGCAAAGCGCGCGCGGCGTGAAACAGGAACTGTATGCATGCTTCACCCTGATTACCATGACCCGGCTGTTCGCCAACCATGGCGAGGATCATTTGAACGGGGGGCTGCCGAATGACGGCAAGCCGCTGATGCAGACGAATTTCAAGCACGGACTTGCGGCGGTGGCGGCCAACATCGAGAGCCTGCTACTTCAGCATGCATCCGCCCTCCGGGAAACCGTGACTCGTATTGTCGGCGAGATCGTCCGGTGTCGGCAACGGCTCCGTCCGGGCCGGTCCTATGAACGGCGATCCCGAAAACCGGTCGGAAAGTGGCAGCGAGGAAGAGGAGCACCGGCACCGGCAACTCGCTAACGGAATAAAAAATCAGCGGATAACCAAGGCCCAAGACCGAATCCTTAACCGAATGGCAAAATTCACTAAACGAATGCCATTGCCCGCCCCTCGGGACGGACTTCGCACGCCCCGAAAGCGAGCAGGAGAACATCATCCGCACTTTTGGAGCCCCGATGGGCGGATGACCCGTCGTACATCTCCTAAATCAACATGATCCCCTGAGCGACGGATACCATCACGTGGCGTAAACCCATCGTAAAATGGGGTTTTCCCGCAGACACTACTTAGGTATATAAGCCCCTTTTCTTTTGCCCGGATCCAATGATATGAAGCGCAAGCACGATTGATCCGAAGTCCAGCGTGGTCCAATCCAGTGACCAAAAATCCACCGGAACGTCAAAAGATCCGCCATAAAAGGTTACGGCGCGGTCCATGTTGTATACCCAATGAAATAAACATCGGGTTGTTGACGTGCATGTTGGAAAACCTATTGCTGGTAATGAGATAAAAACCGCTCAATCCCATGGATAGCTTGAGATAGTTCATTGACGGGAGGGAGAAATACCACTCGGAAATGGTCCGGATATGGATAACTGAACCCCGTACCTTGAACGACCAGAATTTTCTCTTGTAACAACAGGTCAAGTACGAATTTTTGGTCGTCAAGAATGTTGAATTTTGTTGTATCGATACGAGGGAAGAGATATATCGCTGATTTCGGCTTTACGCATGTGATACCTTCTATAGAATTCAGCATTTCGTACGCGAATTCCCGGCGTTTGTGCAGTTCTCCACCTGGTCCCGTGTATTCGTAGATTGACTGGTGCCCGCCCAGTGCAGTTTGAATTGCGTGTTGACCAGGAACGTTTGAACATAAGCGCATCGAAGCCAAGATATCTAATCCTTCGATGTAGCTATGAGCCCGATCCTTCGGGCCGCTGACAACCATCCATCCAACTCGAAACCCTGCTACACGATATGCCTTCGAAAGACCATCGAACGTCAGTGTTAGAACATCCTCGGAAAGCGAACCTAATGGGATGTACTCTGCGCCGTCATATGTAATCTTTGAATAGATCTCGTCCGCAAATAGCATCAGGTTGGAGTGCCGTGCCCAATCAACAATTTCTTCGAGCAACGAACGATCGTAAACTGCACCAGTCGGATTATTGGGATTTATTACTACGATACCTCGAGTGCTGCTAGAGGTTTTTTTCTTGAGATCTGAAATATCAGGAAACCAGTCTGCTTGTTCGTCGCAGCGATAATGTACGGGCACTCCGCCAGCTAACGCGACTGCTGCAGTCCAAAGCGGATAATCAGGTGAGGGGATCAGTACTTCATCACCTTTATTCAGCGACCCCTGCATTGCCATGACAATCAACTCGCTTACGCCATTGCCGAGATAAATGTCGTTAATGTTCACTCGTTGAATACCGATACGCTGACATTCCTGCATAACGGCTTTCCGTGCGGAGTACAGGCCTTTAGCATCGGTGTACCCTTGGGATAGCGGAAGTTGGTGAATCACGTCACGTATAATCTCTTCTGGTGCTTCGATTCCGTGAACAGCGGGATTACCGATATTGAGCTTCAGGATATGGTGGCCTTCTTCTTCAAGTCTGTTTGCTACTTGAAAAATTGGGCCGCGAATGTCGTAATGGACGTTCAAAAGCTTGGTAGGTTTAGTAAACGACTGATTTAACGCATCTTCTGGCTCAGTCACGACGGCTTCATCATGTTGGGTAGTACGTTGTTGCATCAAAGACTTCTAACCTTAGAATTTACTCCATGTAGATTTTTAAATCTTATCAGGAGGATTGGAAATCGTGGCAAAGTTTGTTAAAGCTGACGCGGAGTGGCGCGAGGAGCTCAGCGTAACTGAGTTTCAAATCACTCGCAAGGCAGGGACGGAGACGGCATTTACAGGCGAGTATTGGGATACGAAAACAGAAGGCATTTATCGATGCCGTTGCTGCGGTGAGCCATTGTTCAACTCTCAGACCAAATACGATTCTGGAACGGGCTGGCCGAGCTTCTACGAACCTATGGAAGATGACGCTGTAACTGAACGAGAAGACCGATCTCGTTCCGTGGTTCGCACAGAGGTGAGGTGCTCTTCATGCGATGCACATCTTGGTCACGTGTTTTCCGATGGACCGGAACCTACTGGACTGCGTTACTGTATGAATTCCGCCTCTTTGAAACTAGATAAAGACTCATAATAAATGATTAAGCCTACAGTTCACGGATTAAGAATTCAGAACTTAAAATCCAAGAGCTAGACCTTCCTTACGATGGTCTGACGCACCGCAGTATCCACCGGGTAGTCGGTAAATGAGCTGAGCTCCTCCAAAGAGGTTGACGTTGCCAGAAATCGAAACTGAATGTCCTCGAGAAGCTAATTCGTGGACGACGTCTTTGGAGTAACCTTTTTCTAAGATAACTTCACCTGTAGGCGACACGTACCAGCGCGGAGCATCTGACGCTGCTTGCGGATTTTCTTGATGATCAAAAATCCGCGTCATTATTTGTACGTGCCCTTGGGGCTGCATGTAACCGCCCATCACTCCGAATGCCATTAACGGCTTCTTGTGTTTAGTTACGAAACCGGGAATGATCGTGTGAAACGGGCGTTTCCCGCCTCCAACTTCGTTTGGGTGATTGTGCGTGAGCACAAAGCCAGCACCCACGATTCTGCAGAGAAATGCCGGTCCCGTCCACGACAATTCCGGAACCAAAACCCATGTAGTTGGATTGAATCATGGATACCATGATGCCTTGGGCATCGGCGGCAGCTAGATAGACCGTATCTTGTGCCGTGGAAAATTGGATTTGGAATCCTTCGCTGGCGTTCTTAGATATGTCGTTTGCGGCCCGACGGATTGATACTGGATCTAACAATGCTTCCGGTGTAGTACGCATCGAATTAGGGTCAGAAAAATGCCTGAACGATGCACGGATAGCTACTTTCATGGCTTCAATTTGAAAGTGAATCCAATCAACACTGTTTGGCTCCATTGATCGGGTATCGAGATGCTCTAAGATCACAAGCGCAATTAATACCGCTAAACCTTGCCCATTTGGTGGTAGTTCATGCAGTTCTACCTCACCGTATCGTTGTGAGAGTGGATGCACGAACTCCACGTCGTGATTCTCCAAGTCGGCCAGAGCTATCACTCCGCCCTCCCGGTTGGATTGAGCGATGATCTTTTGTGCGAGTTCTCCCGCATAGAAATCTTGACCATCGGAGAGTGCAATCAATTCGAGCGTGTGAGCTAGATCTTTACTTTGAAATAATTGACCAGGACTTGGAAGTACACCGTTAGGTAGAAAATATTGCCGCCAGCTTGGGCAGCCACGAAAGCGATTTACAGAACCTGCCCATACTTTCGCCGTAGTAGGGCCTACCAAGAACCCACTTCGTGCATATTCAATTGAGCGTGTGAATAGTCGTTCGAAAGGAAGCTTTCCGTAGCGACGTGACATCTCCACCCATGTACTAATAGCTCCTGGTACCGTCACCGAGTCCCAACCAAGTTCGGGCATGCTTGTAAGTCCGTTAAACCGTTCGCGAGTCCAGGCTCGTGGACTGCGTCCGGATCCGTTGATTCCTATTAATCCATTTTCGATCCAGATAGACGCGAACGCATCGCTCCCCAAGCCGTTGGAGCATGGTTCTACGACTGCGAGGGTGATAGCTGCAGCGAGAGCCGCATCAACTGCATTCCCGCCTTCGCGGAGTGCTTCAACACCGGCATGAGTAGCGAGCGGCTGAGAAGTACAGACAACATTGTGCGCCATTACAGGAGCGCGTTGCGACGGATAGGGAAAATCCCAGTTCAAGCCGGATTGACCGGTTAATCAGGAACGTCCAAGCTCAATAAAGTACGGTACTGAGCTAATCCACAATGTCTGGTCCATTGAGTACCAGAAATCCTATGACGTTCTCCGATGAGTTGTGTTGCTGACAGTCTCTTCCAACCTGCTGGGTTTTCCCAAAAAATCTCGTGGTCCTTCAACGAAATCTTCGTTCCGTAAAAGTGCGTGCACGGGTTCATAATGGAGTGGTGATAGATTCTGTATAACGAGTGGTAAGTTTCTGTAAACAGTATCTTTAACTTGGGACCGAAAGGGTTGTGCACTCTTTCATCTGCGCGGTCCATCGTTCCGTTGCTTTTCTTAATTCGTCATGGGATGCAACAGTCGTTGACGAATCCTAGTTCTTTACCTTTGGTAGTAAAAATGTGTCGAACGGTGATTGCACTGTACACTGATTCCACATGACACGGGTGGAGAAATCTTTAGACACGAATGAGAGGGGAGTAGAGTAGGCCAAGGATTGTTTGGACGGGATATCCTTGATGCACTCAGAGCGCATAGTTGATTACACGTTTTGCCGTTACTTTTCAGTGAAGAACACACGACTACAACGTATACCAGCTTCGAGCATTCGACTGATATTTGCACTGATCATTTGTTCCTGTTCAAGTTGTTACAGCGACACGTTCGAAGAAGTAAATGGCAGAGCCATGGGCACATATTACCGCGTCGTCGCGCAGTGCCCGTCGCCAATTAAGAAGAGCACGATTGAAGGCACCTTGTATCGAATCAATGCTGTGATGTCAACTTACGAATCGAACTCTACAATTTCAAGATTTAACCGGTATCAAAGGTCAGATTGGTTTTCGGTCGAACCGGAATTGGTGTTTGTAGTAACTGCGGCGCATCGAATCAGCCAATTGTCGGCCGGTGCGTTTGATATTACGGTTGGGAAGCTCGTAAGACTCTGGGGATTTGGGCCCGAAAAATTAGAAAGCACTCCAGATATACAACTAATTAACGAGATCAAATCGGCCTCTGGATTTGAACAACTGGAATTTCGACATGAGCCTGCAGCATTGAGAAAAAGGTCGGCTGTCGAAATCGATTTGAGTGCAATCGCAAAAGGATACGCGGTCGATGAGTTGCAAAAGTGGATGTTTCGAAATGGCTGCAATAACAGCCTTATTGATATCGGTGGTGAGATTTCGGCACGTGGTACCAACCTTTCGGGAGAGCCGTGGCGTATTGGAATTGAATATCCCGATGGTAGCGGCGACGTGTACGAAATTTTTGAATTGAACGACACGGCCGTTGCATCATCTGGCGATTATCGCAACTACCGTATAGTTGATGGTGAACGAATAAGTCATGTCATTGATCCTCGCAGTGGGCGGCCTATAAGTCATGCTTTAACGGCAGTTACCATATTTCATTCTAGTGCTATGAAGGCTGATGCTTGGGCGACTGCAATACTCGTTCTTGGCCCTGAAGAAGGATACGATCTAGCTATCAAGGCCAACGTTAAGGCAATGCTGATGGAGCGAAGTAGTAAAGAGGGCTTCCTCGTTCGAAGGACATTCAAATTGATTAATGAATGGGAAACTATATACCCGACTAAATAAGAGAGCTAATAAAGGTATTTGCATGCGATTTTGCCTGACTGCACGATTTGCATGCACGCCGCTCGCGAGGATGTGGTACTACTCAAAGTATTTAAATGCTTTGCTTCGGGTGGGGAGGAGGCCTGACAGTTTCCGAAAAAATGTAAGTCAATCAAGGAATTTTCAGTGTGACTCGTTCTGTCTAGCTGTCTAGGAAGACAAGCAGTAGAACGGTCTTGTCGGCATGCTGACTTCGATAGATTTATCGTAGGAAAAGTTAATCTCGTGGCGTCTATTGGAGTTTTCTCTAAACATGCCTGTACTCGTATCGCACCATACGTTTCGACTACTGGGAGCATCGAATCAAAACATGCCGTTACCTGACGCAGTTCGCGGTCGTTGCTACGAAGTATGGACAATAACATAAGTATGGACATGACATATGGTGCGATAAGGGTGTAGGCATGTTCTCTAAATTTAGTATCTGGTCTGAACGCAGATGAGAATTAAACGTGTGTGAATGCCACCGTGTGTTCTAGTCGGACAGCAGGTGTGCGGAATGTTGTCAGAGCCGGGTTTTAAAACGAGCAAGGTGTGTGGAGTATTCAAGCACCCATTTCGCGAACTGCAACGAGGCAAAGGACTAAATCAGATGTGCATGCGTACGAAGATCATTGTCTGCCGTCGCTGAAAGATCGAGAACGAGACCACCACCAACTCAGTACGCTGAAGAACTAGGGTAGGATCCGAAGCACCATTACGGTTCCGGGAATGGATATCTTGCGAGTGTGCTGGTGATCTTAATGATACTGTCCTTCTGAGGAGCGATGCGCTACTCGGTTTGGATCACTCCTCTCAGCAACCAAGAGCTGCTATCAAACAGTGATCGTCGGCGAGACCCCAGACGTGCCTATTACTGGTTTCAGCCGGCGTAGGGAATCGTCCGCAATGTGTTATTCCGTTCCCCTATAGTCTGATAATGGCTACTTTTGAGTCTTGTCAGGATAGGAGTTGGCTATTTCTACGTTCCGCGCTCGGCCACTTAACGTAAAATGTTAAAAAGATCGGATGATCATCTTGACTAGGCGACGGAGATTGGTAGGGGGAGGATAGTATCGTAGAGATGTCTGTCTGGGTTTTTTGGAGAAATTTCTTTCGCACCACGTTAGCACGTTAGAAGGGGAAGCAGCACCGGCAATCCGCAAAATATCCGACTTCGACTATCGCTCACGTAGCGAAAGTAAAATCACCGGATGAGCAGACCCCATTGCATAGAGAGAAGGGCTTATGAGTGACAAGAGGAAGTCACTAAGCTGGGATCTGCTCGAATATGGAGAGGATCCGGTCCGATTATTCCGCGGTTGCCGCTGCTGCAACTTTTTCACTTCAACTGAGTAATTCGTATATCCATATATACATTATGTCGATTAAATATGCAGACCAAGTGGAAATGTCCATTAAATAAAAGCGAAAAAAAGTGGAGAAATCTTGGGAAGCCCCTTCCAGAATAGAAGCTGTACCCCGTCAAAATGACTAACTAGCTTGTGAATCACCAGCGCGCTCTAAGACCACTACCATTAGTAATCAGTATTCGCTATATGCGATCAAGTCGCAGCTCGTTTGCATTTATTACTGGAGTATCTATTGTTGGATTAGGGATCTCAGTTGCGGTCCTTCTTCTTGTACAAGGGATCATTGAGGGCTTTGAGCAAGAGATGCGCGAACGCATTCTGAACGTTCTTCCACATTTCAACGTTCGATCTTCTGATGTGTTTATGGACGAACGGATGATTTTGAATGCTTCAAGAGAAGTTGATGGTATACGTGGCGGTGCTGGTGCAATTGAAGGTTCCGCTCTGATCTATACCGAATCGAAAATAGCTGGTGTTTCATTGGTTGGACTTGATCCGGATGAATACAAAACCGTATCCAACTTGGAACGATACGTCGAAGCAGGGCGTATGGGTTCGCTTAAAGATCATTCATATGGTGTATTTCTAGGTGCGCAGCTCGCAAAGAGACTAGGCGTCGTATCTGGACAAAAAGTTACGATGGTTGTTACTGGCGAGCAAATTTCACCGGTGATTCCCTTTCCACGGCAGAAAAGTTTTACCGTTCTCGGCATTTTGCGTACTGGTTCAATACTTGATCTGAGTTTTGCATACATTCACAGGAACGATGCAAAAAGACTATTGCAACTCAAATCTCCAGCCAACGTTATTCACTTCAGCGTAAAAGATCCGCTGGCCCCCCACGGTGCCGCCTTTGATTTGTTACAGCGAATAGATGACGACCGATTACGCGCAAATACTTGGATGGCTTGGTTGGGGGACCTCTATAACTCCATACGTACTCAAAAAGGGATATTTTTAATAATACTCTCGTTATTGGTAGTCGTGGCGGCATTCAACTTAGTTTCAACCCTTATCATCATCGTTAGTGAACGTGGAGCAGACGTGGCCATACTCCGTACGTTGGGCGGTCGTGGATGGATGATTACATTTATCTTCATATTTTTAGGACTGTGTATTGCGATGGCAGGCATTCTGCTTGGCGTGGGAGCGGCATTTTTTCTAGGTTGGATACTCCAGGAGCTGGTGCCGCTGATTGACCAAGTATTGGGTATCGAACTTATGGCGAAGTACGTAATTCATTCATTACCGGTTGAGATCAGATTAGGCGATATTATGAACGTCATCATCATCGCAAGCATGCTAACCCTCTTAGCCACCATTTATCCAGCGTGCCGAGCTGCGTCTATTGCTCCTGCGAACGTATTGCGGCATGAGTAGCATCTTGGAAGCTAAAGCGCTCGTGAAGAGCTTTTCCGACGGTGAACAAAGGGTTAAGGTACTCCAAGGCATTGTTCTTAACGTTGCCAAGGGAGAACGTATAGCGATCCTCGGCCGGTCTGGATCTGGCAAGAGTACGCTGTTACATGCTCTTGCAGGTCTCGTCGATTCCGACGAAGGGGAGGTACGTATCAATGGAGAATCCATGACGCAAGCATCGCCAAATGAACGTGCCATTCTTCGTAATCGTCACATCGGATTCGTTTACCAGTTTCATCACCTATTACCTGAATTTTCGGCGTTAGAAAACGTACTTATCCCACTTCTTTTCCAAAAAATCGATGTGAAAACTGCTTTGGCTGAAGCCAAAGCATTGCTTGGGAAAATTAGCATGCTCCATCGAAGCCACCATATGCCGCATCAACTGTCTGGAGGAGAGCGACAACGCGTAGCGGTATCCCGTGCTCTTGTGACGAAACCAACTGTTGTTTTTGCTGATGAACCGACCGGCAATCTTGACCGCGAAAACGCGGAACAGGTATTGAGAATGATGGATGAACTGAGTCGCAGTACGGGTACAGCATTCGTCGTCGCTACTCACGATGAGGCCATAGCTGCTCGAATGGACCGGCGGATAATTTTGGAAGCAGGTCAGCTGCGCTTATATGATTCATCTGCTCTCAAATAGAGCTACGTTTACTTGGATAGGATTGCGTTTTCTCCGTTCAGGAGGTCACGGCTACACCGTATTTACTAGTTGGATTTCCGTGATTGGTATAGCACTCGGCGTGGTTATATTGACCGTGATTTTAAGCATCATGAACGGATTTGAACTGGAACTGCGTAACCGACTACTAGGGCTGGTTCCACATGCTTTCTTGCCGAGCGAGGTGTACTCGAAGGAACTTGCAACGCAGTTAAGGGATTGGGAAGGTATTGTGGAAATGGAGAGATTTTTTAGAGGTCAGGCATTGATCACTACAAGCAATGCTGGCCATGTTGTTGAACTGTACGGTGTGGATTCGACAGGTGGAAGTAAATTCATACGAGAACATGTCATATCGGGCAATTTCGCCGATGTATCCAATGGCGGGTTAGCCTTAGGTCTACCGATAGCCAATGCATTGCGGTTGAATATTGGAGATACGGTCATTCTGACGTTTACGTTACCGAGCACAAATGGTATATCCCCTCGTTTTGAGCAATTTAAGCTCGCTGCAACATTTTCGGTAGGAGTAGTGCTTGATTCCGCGCTAGCTGTCGTGGATATTTCAGAGATAGAACGTCGTGGTTTGTGGAAAGGGGGATCCTTGGGTTGGCGAATTCAGATAGATGATCCCTTGTCAGGTGACGAACTAGCATTCAGCTTTCCGCAACTTATCTCTTGGACTGACGATTACAGCGAGTTATTTCGGACGTTGAAATTAGAGAAGGCACTCATATTTATCATCCTATCGTTAATTATCGCACTTGGTGGATTCAACTTAGTGGTTGGGGAAGCGATGCTTGTCAATGAGAAACGCTCGAATATTGCCATTCTCATGACGATGGGTGCGAAAAGGTCAGAAATAGTTCGGATTTTTCTCACCCGGGGCATGACGCTATCTGTAGTGGGTGTGTCCGTCGGCTTGCTTGTTGGAGTATTAATTGCGTTCTATGCGTCGCCGATTGCGTCTTACATAGAGTCGTTGACGGGTCAGTCAATTATCGAAGGAACGACGTACACGGTAATTCCCTCTGACGTCCGCTATTGGGATTTGGCGATGATCGTTGTGATGGCACTTGGTTTGTGTCTTTTAGCGATGCTGAGGCCTGTATATCACGCAACGAAAGTTGATCCCGTTGAAGTACTTCATCATAAAACTTAGCCGTCGAGGCTGCGAAACCTCGAGAGTTTCCGTTCTTTCCATCTTCGGATCGTATACGTACGCCACAGTAATCGAGCGACAACTGCTCCGGTAAGACCAGATATCCAACCGCAGATTAGGCTGCCAAAGAGGAGAGGCCACCAGATTTGCTGGAAACGATCAAACAACCAACTCCAAGAAATCTCGACGTTGGTGACCGTCATTGGTTCACCAAGCAACCAAGTACCCAGTTTATATGCGAAAAAGAACATGGGACCGATCGTCACAGGGTTTGAAATCCATACGAGCGCGACGGAGATCGGCATATTTGCACGTATCCAGATCGCGAATAGGGCTGCCACTACCATTTGAAATGGAATGGGTAAGAATGCGCAGAACAATCCAATAAACGTTGCCGAGCTGACGTTTTTGCGACTCATGTGCCAAAGGTCTGGTTTGAATAGCACGTGCCGAATAGGCGAAAAGGTTTTGGACTCCCGTAATCGTTCGCGCGTTGGCAAGTATTTGCGGTATCTGCTTAAGTCCATGAGAGTGATGATTATTTTTTTAGCAAGTAAACTTCATGAAGCATAGTGCGAAGATTTCAGAAACATAGAATATTAGCCATACCCGGACCATAGATGGCCTAGTATGCAGGTAACTGAGTCGAAAGGAACGGATAATGGTATTTTGAATTTTATTTTTACGATCCTCGCTCGCGGAAACGGACCAAGTGTTAATTACAACTCCTTCAGCATTTGAGTTTCATGTTAAATAGATCCATACGGCAAATGAAAAGTCATGATAGCTTCTAGGAAATTTGCGCTTTATTTATCGGGCGCATGCACCATATTTAGGTGCGTAAATCGAGACTGATATTAATAGACAATGATTCGCAAGTGTCTTCTTCCAGTTGCTGGGTATGGAACAAGGTTTCTCCCGGCAACAAAAGCTATGCCCAAAGAAATGTTGCCAATATTGGACAAACCCTTGGTGCAATACGCCGTAGAAGAAGCAGTAGCAGCGGGCCTGACTGAAATTGGGTTCGTTACAGGTCGAGGTAAGCGTGCGATCGAAGATCACTTTGACGTGAGTTTCGAACTAGAATACCAAGTTCGCGGCACGCACCGCGAAGAAGCATTATACGGTATCCGTTCTCTTATTGAGAAATGCACTTTTGCCTATACGCGCCAATCAGAAGTATTGGGTCTTGGCCATGCGGTTTCTATGGGGCAATCAATTATTGGTGATGAACCTTTTGCGGTTGTGCTGGCGGACGATCTTTGCTTCGAAAACGAAGACGGGGTTTTAAGTGCAATGGTTCGTTTGTGTGAGCAACACAAATGCAGCGTCGTCGCCGTAGAAAGCGTACCTCTCGAGATGACCGAAAGATACGGAATAATAGAAGCTTCGTCTCTCGGCCCTAACTGCTTCAAAGTTGCCCACCTTGTTGAGAAACCGAATCCTACCGAGGCACCTAGTACTTTGGCCGTTATTGGAAGATACGTGCTGACGCCGGATATATTCGACGACTTACGCAAAATTCGGCCGGGAGTTCGAGGAGAAATTCAATTAACGGATGCGCTAAATCGTCAAGCGGGAAGAGGTAAAGTTTTAGCGTGCAGGTTTTCAGGTATTCGTTTTGACTGTGGGTCCGTTGAAGGATTTGTAAATGCCACAAATCACTGCTTCCAACAGCGTAAGAATCTTTTAGATTAGTGAATTTGTCACGACGGCTTTGTTCGTAGGGGCGACTGGCATGGCGAGTCAACCAGGTTTACTTGACTATGGCTAAAGAACTGAGACGCGATTGGCACACCTATGTACGGATTGCGCAATATCTGCGCGGGAAAGGGTGGTATTTCATTGTTGCCATATGGGCTTACTTACTTGCTGCGGGTGGTGAGGTTTTCTTTGCATGGACTCTAGGGGCCGTTGTGGACACCTTCAACCCACCTCCCGTATCGGTCGGTGAGGGGACTCATGGTTGGTGGCCAAGGTCTCTGGTTAGTGTGGCGGTGCCTCCCACCATTCTCTTTCCGTGTTTTATTTTTGGAGCAGGATTCGTTCGTGCAATCGGAACTATCACGGGAGAATACCTTCTCTCAAGAGTTTCGTTCCATGTCGTCCACTCGGTTCGATGCGATCTATATAATCGCTTGTTGGAACTGCCAAGCTCATATTTCGATTGGAATTCTCATGGGTCCCTCTCCAATCGATTAACGGATACCACTTCGAAGTTGCGTGATACCGCAACTGACGTTCAAAAAATCGCGATTCAAGACGGCGTCAAGCTTATCACGCTACTTATTGCAATGATACTTACCAACGCAGCACTTACGATGCTGTTTTTAATCATTGGTCCAATCGTAGCTGTCATTGTGCGATTTGCGTCCAAAAGATTTCGTTCGATCAGTCGAAAAATTCAAACCTCTATGGGTGCGGTTACTCACGTTGGCCAAGAAGCAGTAAGTGCTCATAGAATTATTCGTGCATATGGTGGCGAAGAATATGAGCGCAATAGGTTTAGCACTGCAAGTGAGATTAATCGCAAGCAACATCTGAAATTAGTAGCTACAAAAGCATTCAGTACGCAGTTTATCCAGCTACTTGTGGCAATAGCACTGGGACTACTCGTTGGGGTGCTGTTTATACCCGAAATATCTGGATCAATGTCGACTGGGGAACTGGTAACGTATATCGGCTGGGCAGGATTATTGGCAAATCCTATTAAACGGTTGTCGGATGTCAATGCTCGGTTGCAAACGGGATTAGCCGCTGCTGAAGAGATCTTTGATCAAATAGATCACGAAAAAGAACCCGATACGGGCAGCATTCCCATCAAGCGCGCGCATGGTGATCTTGAATTCAAAGATGTCTTCATGCGCTACGAGAATGCGACTTCAGATGCTCTCTCCGGTGTGTCTTTTCGGATATCACGCGGCGAAACAGTTGCTCTCGTTGGTACCTCGGGAGGTGGTAAGTCGACTATTGCAGGATTGCTATTTCGCTTCTACTCGCCAAGTTCTGGCGAAGTGCTTCTCGATGGACGGAACATGGCTGACTACTGCCTGCGTGATTTACGAGCGCAGATAGCACTTGTGGATCAAGACGTGGTTCTGTTCAATGATTCATTACGAAACAACATTGCTTATGGATCCTTAAATGGTGCATCCGACGACGCGATACAGACTGCTATTAAGCGAGCTCGTGCGGATGTATTTGTAGATCAGTTTGTAGAAGGATTAGATACACAGGTCGGGAATCTCGGTTCTCAGTTGTCGGCGGGACAGAGACAGCGTGTTGCTATCGCGCGTGCGCTGTTGAAGGATGCGCCGGTGCTGATTCTTGACGAAGCCACTTCAGCACTTGACACCGAGTCCGAATCCCTGATTCAAGCCGCGTTAGATGAAGCAATGCGAGACCGTACCACGCTCGTGATTGCACACCGATTGTCTACAGTGGAAAGCGCGGATCGCATTTTTGTCGTTGAGAACGGCACGATCGCCGAGACCGGCACGCATCAAGAGCTGTTAGACAAAGATTCTCGTTATGCCCAGCTCTACAGGTATCAATTTAAAGATTTGCATTCAGCTAAAAATTCAGAAAACACAAAATCCGTAGATAGCGTAATAACCATTGTCGATCAGCCGTCCACTACGCTTGTTAAGGCTTGGTATTCAAAACGTAGATGGATTAGATGGTTAACTCCGCTTGCTTGGCTTTTTGGGAAGTTGGTCGAGCGAAGAAGACGAGCGTATGCAAACGGAAAAAAGAAAACTTGGCGGGCTGACGTGCCAGTGGTCGTAGTCGGCAATATAACGGTTGGTGGTACCGGTAAAACACCACTTGTTATTTGGTTAACGAGGTGGCTAACACGTAGAGGAAAGAGTGTTGGCATCCTTTCACGCGGGCACAGCGGGAGAGCGTGTTATCCGCTTGAAGTCCATGCCGGTACTGATATAAGCCGAGCTGGAGACGAAGCCCCGATGCTCGCCGTGCGTACTGGATGTCCAGTAGTTGTCGATCCCAATCGTGTCCGAGGAGCTAAATACCTAACGGGTACTTTCGACGTGGATTTAGTTATCGCGGATGATGGGATGCAACACTATGCTCTTGAACGTGATTTAGAGATAGCCGTTGTTGACGGAATGCGCGGTATAGGCAATGGACGGATGTTGCCAGCAGGACCGCTTCGCGAACCCGTCTCAAGGCTACGCACAGTAGATTGGGTTGTTTCCAATGGTGGTAAAACTGGTCTTATAGGCGATGAATCGCTCATGCGGGCCGTAGCTAATAACTTCGTGAACATAATAACGAATGAGCGATTGTCTGCCTCAGAGTTTGTTCGGACGCATTCAGGAATGGTTTATGCGTTCGCCGCGGTGGGAAATCCATTCAGATTTGAAAGAACGTTAAAGGAGCTGGGACTTGAAATTTCGCTCAGAGCCTTTTCGGATCATTATGAATTAACCCGTGAAGATCTCTACGTACCGAGTGATGCAGTAGTTGTAGTCACGGAAAAAGATGCTCGGAAGTTACAAGGGATGTCATTGAGATTGGATGAGCAGTGGTATTTGGAAATAGATATAGAGTTCGATGAATCCGTTGATCAACGTTTAACTGATCTTTTCGCATCTCGGGGAATTAACCTGGGCGAATTGATGTGAGTGAGTTCGTAGCTGTTATTCCAGCGCGATTCGAATCGGCACGCCTGCCGGGGAAACCATTGCTGGATCTTGATGGTAGATCAATGATCCAACGTGTGGTGGATCAAGTAATCCAATCGTCCGCAAAACGGGTTATCGTTGCAATTGACGACGAACGCGTCCGCAGAGTAGTCGATTCTAATCAGGCGTGCGTCGTTATGACGGATTCGGCGCATGAGACTGGTTCTGACCGGGTTATGGAAGTCGCCCGAAAACTTCGTCTGAGGGATACGGAGATTGTAGTTAATGTGCAAGGAGATGAGCCTTTAATACCTCCTGAAGTTGTCGATCAAGTCGCTGAGCTACTAATGAGTCATGAGGACTTCGGTATAGCTACGTTGTCTGAACCAATGAACAGTATTCGCGCTGTATTTGATTCCAATGTTGTCAAAGTTATAGCGAACAAGAACAAGCAGGCACTTTATTTTTCGAGGGCACCGATGCCTTGGGACCGAGAACATTTCGACCAGGGTGAAACATATGCGAATATTTCTAGGTGGCGACGTCATGTCGGCATTTACGCGTATCGAGTCAAGACGCTACGTGAGTTTGTCGAGTTACCCAGGAGTTGGATGGAACAAATCGAACAGCTTGAGCAACTTCGGTTTTTGGAAAATGGTTATCGAATCGTACTTGCCAATGCTTGTCGTGCTGTACCAGGTGGTATAGATACGCTGGAAGATGTAGACCCTGTGCTAGAAATGATTCGTAACTGTTCCTAGTTACAATCAACGTTGCACCCAGCTCGGTTATCAATTTTGGTTTATTCCGGCTGTATGTGCGAATCTCACCATCCAGCCAAATCCTTTCGCTGTTTAAGATAAGACATTTTTGAGTTGTCTATTTCGCGAGCACTCTCGGAGCGAGGGTACAAGCATGTATACCGTTGCGAGGAAGATCGCGTGTGATAGGAAGAGCTATGCCTACGACTTACTTTGCTAGTGAGTCTGCGCCATGGAAAGCCCTGGAATATTAGAGATGACTAATTTGTAAACGACATTGGATAGAATTTACGTACTGTGAACTTGAACGCCGGCGAGTGTCGCCGTCGACTCCGTTGGGTTATCATGGGCTGTTCCCGTCACTTCCCATGACACGGGCACAACACTTCTTAAACCATCATCCAAGACTGTCTCATTTTACGGCACCACTTCTTTTTGTGAGATAAGGTTTAGCCGTACCTTATCAACTCCCCGTATAGTTTCAATTTGGGCTTGGGGTCGTTTTTTCCGTGTCTTGGTACAGGAAGTTGACGTTTTCAGGTGTTCCACACCGCATTTAGGCGTGCGTTGAGACGGGTTCCGGGCAGTAAGTAATTTCCAGTGAGTAAATGTCTGGATACTGGCAGTGTGTTCAAAAGATGGGTGAGCATTTCTTTGATTGAACTAAATTCTTTCACTCCAGTTTGATGACGCGCGCAATTTATACAGCCCGGAAAATGACAAAAGTTCGCGAAAACCATGGGACGAAAACAGCCGAAAGTCCTATTAAAACCAGCAGTTCACAACTCGCTGGAAATTACTGGGTTCCGGGTACTAGTACTTCCCCCATTATCGCGAAACTCAATCCGGAAAGTTCAGACTAATAGCGGAGTTTGGGCTATACGGGGAATTGCTGCCAAGGACGTGAGCCGCCACGACATATGTGCCCGCAATGTGTGGATTGTGCTTACGGGGACATTTGTCCTCGATCTGATGACGCCGCTCGTCGAACGATTGAAGTTTGCTAGGCGTTTCGTCTTCGCAGATGTCTAGGCCGACAAACAGCACCTTCTTCTCGTGACCGTATTGTGAACCTACATACGGATACGTCGCGAACTTCAGCCCGTTGTTCCCATATACCTTGGCCGAACCACTCAATACCGTCCCAGTACACTTGTTGATATCAAAGTGCGCAAAGAAACGATCATATGCTTCGGTCAGTTTCTGAATCAGGCTCTTGTCTACCACGTCGTACCTTCGTTCCTTATTCGTTCAACACCGCTCTTGGAGCAGCAATGATATCTGTGCAAAACACAGTAGGACAGTCTGAACAAGCCCGTTGGAGTACGCTCTGCGAGTTACCGGAGCGCGGGATCAAGGTCTCGAACCTGTTCGATGTGAGTACCGTTGTGCTTCGCGTCCGGAAAATCGGCCGGAGGGCTCTCGATTGAGCACCTGTTTTGTCGCCCGTCAGCAACTACGTACTCCACGGACAAGTCTTAAAGCATCCGTCAGCCATTATTACTGTTCTACCATTAAGATTCATATGGGCTTTCTGAGGTGGTGCGGTTTCTTGAGACGGATTAACGCGAGATTTAAGATACACTCCAGCGGACTTCACTACCCCCGCGGGGGTAGTGAAAATTTTCGCTTTTCGCTTTTTACGCCACATTTCGCCATGCCTTCCGGTCGGACCAGTAGACATCGTCGGGTGTTCGGTACCCCAATGCCTGATGCGGTCGCTCCCGGTTGTAGAACTCCACCCAACGCCCGATTCCCCTGCCGAGCCTCCTTCGGATCGTTCCAGGCGTGCAGATGCACGCTCTCGTACTTCACCGAACGCCACAGCCGCTCGACTCTCACGTTGTCGCGCCATCGACCCTTGCCGTCCATGCTGATCGCAACCTCGGCCGCACGGAGGACATCCAGGAAGCTGTCGCTGGTGTACTGCGAACCCTGATCCGTATTGAAGATGGTCGGCTTGCCGTAGCGCACCAGAGCCTCCTTCAGTGCTTCCACGCAGAAGCGCGAGTCCAGACTGTTGGACAACCGCCACGACAGCACCTTACGGCTGTGCCAGTCGATCACCGAAGTCAGGTACACATATCCCCGCCGCATCGGAATGTACGTGATGTCCGAAGCCCACACTTCGTCGCTTCGCACGATCTTACGATTCCGCAGCAGATACGGATACTTCTCATGAGCCCGGCTCGATACGCTCGTTCGCGGCTTCGGACGAATCGGCTCCAGATGCATCTCCCGCATCCGATTACGGATGCGACGGACACCCGCTTCCAGTCCCTGCTTGCTCAGTTCCACCTGCACGCGCCGCTTGCCGTAGAACGGATGCTGTTCGTAAATGCCCGCGATCGCATCCCGAAGAGCGCGGTCCGTCACCGACCGGGGACGGAGTGAGCGATAGTCATTCGAACGGCTCACCTCAAGTAGCTCGCATGGGTGCTTCACCGAAAGGGTTGCCCCGGAGCCGATCATCGCCGTTCTCCGAGATCGATCCAGGGCACCAGCTTTTCCTTGAGAAAGTCCCGCTCCATCGTCAGTTCCCCAATCTTGCGGTGCAGCTCGTTCGCATCCGTATCCGGCTCCGGTGACTTCGCCGTCCGTAACCCACGTTCAAACACCAGTGCCCCTTCGTCCAGAAGCATCTTCTTCCACTGTTGAATCTGCGTCGACTGCAACTCGAACCGCGACGATAACTCCGCCATCGTCCAATCCCCCTTCAGGGCCTCCACCGCCACCTTGAACTTGAACTCCGACGAATGCCGCCGTCGTTTGCTTTTCACCATCGTTGTCATACTCCCGTCATGTCCCTAACAAAGGCCGGGTGTGTCTTAAACTATGCTCCGTTTGTGTCCCATTTTTCCGCACCACTTCTTTCCTTTGTATTTTGGTCTAATTTCGAAACGAGATAGAGTCGAGAAATATTAGAAGACGTCTTTTCTGACTACCGTACAGCGTTGTTGGAGTTCATAATTTGCAACGTTGCTCTGAACTTAAAACGTGAAATACCGGACCCGTATGGAGAAGTCACTCTAACGCTATGCATTCATTATCAGATATACAGCGTGGCTACCAACCACCGCGCGCGTTAATTACTAGCGACTGCTTATTATGTTTCGATGGTTTTCTTTTAGTAGCAAATTTTTTGACTCAATCACATGCTGAACGTCTTGTGCGACATTGCCTTTCGAGCGTAGCGTGGAAACAAGAGAAAGTGCGATTGTTCGGCCGTGAATATGAGTCCCCAAGACTTATAAGTAGCTATGGGGATTTTGGAGCTTTCTACACGTATGGGGGAAGCACTAATCATGCGTTACCGTGGACAAACACATTGGAAACGTGTCGTTCATTGTTGGTTGAACAGTTAGCGGTCCCCCTGAATTTCGTGTTGTTGAACCGATATCGGTCAGGTGCGGACTACGTTGGATGGCATGCCGATAACGAACGTTGTTTAGGTTCGTTCCCGATCATCGCATCGTTGAGTCTGGGAGAGACGCGGAAATTTCTCATCCGGCCGCGTCGTGGTGGAGTGAGTCAATCGATTAACTTACCAAACGCCAGCTTGCTTTTGATGTGGGGTAGGAGTCAACAACTGTACCAACATACCTTAGCCCGGTCTAGCAAGCCAATAGGTGAAAGGATTAATTTAACTTTTAGGTACATTGAAAATTGAAGATATATCACAATGTCGACCTAAGTAGAGTAAATAGTCTTGGCGTGCAATCTATGGCTGAAGAGGTAGCACGGCCAGAACATGTGAACGAATTAATCGACGCTCTTAGTACTAGCAAGCCGATCACTGTGCTAGGTTCTGGAACGAATGTCGTACTTCGAGAATTTATTCCGGGAAGGGTCGTCAGCCCCAATTTACGTGGCATCTCATGGAAACGTGTCTCTAAAGACCATGTTCATGTTCGAGCAGGAGCCGGAGAAAATTGGCATGAGCTCGTTCGTACAACGTTAGGTCGTGGGTTCGCAGGGTTAGAAAATCTATCATTAATACCTGGGTCCGTTGGGGCCGCACCGTTCCAGAATATTGGAGCTTACGGTCGAGACCTGTCTCAATTCATTGACAAAGTCGAGGTCGTTGATCGAAAGACTTTAGAAGTCCATCAGTTAACTAGAACCGAATGTAAATTTCGTTACCGAGGCAGTATCTTTCGAAAAGAGAGCCTTAATCGATTCGTAATTACGCATGTTCGCTTGAATCTTCCAGATCTTGTATCTGATACGAAATATACAGATGTAGTACGGATGATCGCAAACTTGGGCTTTGCCTCTAATAACGCGATTCACGTAGCAGAAGCGGTTATACGTATTCGTCGAACAAAATTGCCAGACCTACGCAAATATGGAAATATAGGTAGCTTCTTTAAGAATCCCTCGGTATCCTTCCGTACTTACGATCGTATCAAATCGCACGTAGACATCAATGGCATTCGAGAGGGCCATACGATCAAAATTCCAGCAGCTCGTTTAATTGACTGTGTAGGCTTCAAGGGACGCATCATTGGAAAGGTAGGCGTGTGGTATCGGCAGCCACTCGTTCTATTCAACGCTGATAAAGCGGATGGTACCGATTTCTTGAACGTGGCAAAACAGATTGCAGACGCTGTGTATCAAAAATACGAGGTCGAGCTTCAACTTGAGCCTACGGTTATCGGGCAAGACAAGCAATTCAAATGAAATTTAGAAAGGCCTCTGTTGCTTTAGAAATACAGACTTCGAGCCCATTAGCCCATTGATACTACAATTGATGTGTGATGTGTGGGATGCATAGGCTGCCGTAGACGGGGCTAGCGATGCCCCATGAATGAAAAGACCTTGTCGTAGCGGGTTTTTTGGGGACTTGGAGTGCGCTAATTTTCGCGGACTTTGGGGTTGATATCGGTGTTCGGTGCGGTACTACTGGTTGCGCTACCATATGGTCATTGGCATGATGGAGTGCGCGCATGGAAGCGAGAGCGAGGGACTTGCGCAAGATGCGCAAGCACCTAAGTGCGCCGGGGCCGTTGGCCATGGTGCGCGCAGGTTTTGAGCGGATCAAGGAGCCGGGGCGGTGCTGCCGTCACGCGCTGACGGACAACCTGATGTGCGGTCTGGCACTGTTTGCGTTTAAGTATCCTTTGATGTTGCAGTTCGATGGGCGGCACCGCGGGGCGCGGCGCGGCGGATCCGGTGTTACAGCATAATCTGGCGCGTTTGTATGGGGTGGCGACGGTTCCGTCGGACAGCAGTCTGCGTCGGCGGCTGGACCGGGTTTCGCCGCCGGCGTTGCAGCGGGTGTTCGGTCGGGTCTTCGAAGTGGCTCGGCGGCACAAGGCCCTGGCGGGTTTCCAGGCGGTTGGGCGGGCATTATCTGCTGGCTGTAGACGGCAACCGGGCAGTTTGCCTCGGAGTGGGTGCGTTACGATACCTGTTGCGTGAAGCGGCACCGCGACGGTGTTGCATGACGTACTACCAGCAGTTGTTAGCGGCCGTGTTGGTACATCCGTCGCAATCGGTAGTTGTTCCGCTGGCACCGGAACTGGTTCTGAAGTGTCCGATGGGGCGACCAAGAACGACTGCGAACAGCAGACGGAGAGCCGCCTATTACCGGCGATATGGCGTGTGCATCTGCCCAGTAATTTCCAGCGAGTTGTGAATTGCTGGTTTTAATAGGACTTTCGGCTGTTTTCGTCCCATGGTTTTCGCGAACCTTTGTCATTTTCCGGGCTGTATAAATTGGGGCACGTCATCAAACTGGAGTGAAAAGATTTAGTTCAGTCAAAGAAATGCTCACCCATCTTTTGAACACACTGCCAGTATCCAGACATTTGCTCACTGGAAATTACTGGCATCCGTACCTGAAGATGGTGGTGTTGCAGGATGCGTTGGCGGCGACCGGGCCGTATCTGCAGCAGTGTCTGGGAGTTGGATATGCGCTATCTGACCGCGGTCCAGCCGGGCTCGCATGCGTACCTGTTCGACGGCGGGGAATCGGGCGCGGGTGCCGCGGGCGAGTGGTTCGCAGACGATAGCGAGGAGACCCAAGCATGCGATGGCAGCTGCGGCTAGTATCGGATGTGCCGCTCGACCACACCCACCCCGGGACACGGTACACATGACGGTTTTGCAAGTGCGGGGAGACGCCGCCCAAGGGTCGATCGCGGGGCGGACGCGGACATGGACGTGGGTCACGGACCTGCGCCGCTTGACCCGAGCCACCGCGGGCCGAGGCGCACGCCTGTGCGCGCAGCCGCTGGAAGATCGAGAACGAGACCTTTAACACGCTGAAGAACCATGGCTACGAGTTGGAGCACAGCTCCGGGCACGGGCACCAGCATCTGGCCACCGTGCTGATGCTACTGATGCTGTTGGCGTTCCTGCTCGACCCCAGTTGCAGGAGTTGTGCTGCCCGCTGTTCCAAGCCGCACTAGCGAAGGCCGGACCCCCGTTATGTGCTGTGGGAACGGTTGCCGCTCGCACCGGATCCTCATGCCGTTCCCCGCGACTGGCGCGAATGGTATCTGTTCACCGACGAGCGGCCGTCGCATTTCATTACACCCGCTTTCGATACTTCCCGAACCCGCACTTGGCCCCCATGCTAGGCAACAACATCCGAACGGACGGCTGAGGGACACCGGTCGAACGGCGGGAGCACCGCGTCCGCGCGTGGACCGCACAGGACGCAATGTCCCTTCACGGGGGGCTGAAAAGGCCGAATTCAGAGGGGCAAAAGGCCCGCTTCGCAGCACATCGCAATACCTCGATCGTCCGAGCACTGTGAGCAAAGACCCAAATTCCGTTCACGGGGAATTTCTGAGACGGGGATCATTTTTGGCTCGCTGGTTAGCGCTTTCATTAGTCGCGATCCCCGGGTTTTGGGGTTCCCAGTCAAGCGTCGAATGAGAGGTGTGCTCTTGGATATTTGCTAAAGTTTCTTCTTGGTCGGACCCAGAATTCTTTTGTTCTGTATCGGATGATTCAGCGGATACCGTAATCGTAGGTCTGTGTTCTGCAGGAAATTGAACTGAAGAATCGAGTGCCTTCTTATTAAGGTGGTTTGAATGCGATTCTTTGGTATCTGGTAGCTGGACCTGGTCTATATGTTTACGAGGATCGTTGCAAGCACGCTCGTGCTGTGGGATATGCTTGTCTTTGTTTGTTTTTTGTAGTGTCTCGCTTTTCGTCTGAGCTCCGGGTTCTGAAGATACAGCAGTTCCACGATCAGTTTTAGTCATAGTTACTTCTTCAATCGGCTCCGGTTCCTCAATTGATTGGGTATCCAACGGCATTGATTTAGAAACGTCTTTGTTGGAAGATTCTTTATTCCACTCGTTGAATATAGCGACAACGGATGGCTCTGTTTCCGCACTCGTACGTTTAGCCCGATTGCGTTGACGTTTATTTGTGTGGTTGGTTCTATGCATACTACTGACCTTGGTTTCTAAATCTTGGGTGTCCGTTTTTCGAGATTTGTTCTGGTGACCTTTGACTTGATCTTCTGTATCCACCCGTTGATTGCGGTGGGAGGACTGACCGTTATTGGTATGCCGATTGGATTGATGTATCTTTTTCGGTGTTCGCTCTCTCGATTTCCGGCTGTCAACAGTCTGCACGCTATCATCTCGTTCTTGTTTTTGAGACTTTTGTGTTTTTTGCGACTTCTGTATTGTTTGAGCTTGTCGTTTTCGTTGTTGTTGACTATTTTGCTGATTATGCTGTTGCTTGTTTGTATTTTGTAATGTATCAGTCGACTCTTTATTCTGCTTAGCCTTATTGGCTTGCTGTTTAGGTTTGTGAGTCAGATTTTTCTCGTTTTTCGTTTTGTGATCTTCTTTCCGTTTGTTTTTACGTTTTTGGGGGTTAGTCGTTACTGGTTCTGGTTTCGACGAAAACATCCGAGCGAGTACCCTCTGTAACAGCGGTTCTTGTATCCGTTTGTCGGTTTTTGTCTTTCCCTTCGTTTTTTTACGTTGATTACCTTTTATAGAATCATTTGTCGGATGCGACTGCAGTGAGACGGCCGGCATTAGATTGTCCGAAGAAGATTTCTTGTTGGATTTTCGACCAAGCGATCTTTCTTCAGGAGGAATGGGATGTTCGTAGCTGGCAATAGTGTAGTTGGATACAGTACCGTTTTCGTCGAACTGTAACACTTTATAATCTGGACGATTTAAATTTTCTTGTGGTAGTATCATTACGTGTGCGCCAGTGCGTTCTTCAATGAGTTCCACATCTTGGCGTTTTTCATTTAGTAAATACGTCGCTACTTCTGGCGGAGTATGGGCTTGAACGCTCGAACATGTTGGTGTTCCGGCGATGTGTTCGACTTTGCGTAAAATGGACAGTGCAATTGAGTCAACATTTCGAATTCTGCCGTGCCCTTCGCATTGTGGACATGTTTCAAAAAAAGTTTCGTGAAGCGCGGGCTGAAGCCTCTGGCGTTGTAACTCCATTAAACCGAACCGTGAAATGCGCGTCCACGATATATTTGCATGATCTTCCGACAACGCAGCGGCCATTCGGTTTTCAACCGTCTGGCGATTAGCGAGCTGGTCCATATCAATGAAGTCGATTACGATCAATCCGCCAATGTCGCGAAGCTGGAGCTGGTGAGTAATTTCATCAACAGCTTCCAAATTCGTATTTAAGGCTGCCTGTTCAAGATCATTCCCGCTTTTCGATTTCGCTGAGTTCACATCAATGGCGACTAGTGCTTCAGTTGGATCAATTGCTATCGTGCCACCAGATGGCAACGAAACTTCCCTGTCAAATGCCTGTATGATCTGGTTTTCGATTCGATATTTACTAAATAGAGGAGTGGGTTCGTCGTACAGCCGTACTCGGTCTTTTAACTCAGGCATGAATATTTTTACATACTCTATGATTTCGTTGTATCGGCTCGAATCGTCGACTAGGACTTCTTTGACATCTTCGGTGAACTTATCTCGGATGATTCGAAGTACTAGACTATTTTCTTGATAAATCAGTTTTGGAGCAGAGTGTGCTTTGCCCGCAGCTTCAATTTCTTTCCAAAGTTTGAGGAGTTCGTCATAGTCACGCTGCAATTCTTCTTTAGTCCTACCTAGTGCGGCGGACCTGATGATTACACCGGTCCCGTCAGCAAGGTTTAGTTGTGACAGGATTTCGCGCATCTGTGTTCGTCCCTCTTCATTCATTTTTAGAGAGACACCTCCCGTAGGAGAATTGGGTTTGATGACGATATAACGTCCAGCAATAGAAAATTCCGTGGTCAACGATGCTCCCTTGCCTTCTCGCGCATCCTTGGAGATTTGCACAAGTAGCTGCTGCCCTGCTTTTAATGCGTCATCGATTTTGACGCGGGTACCAGCCGATGAGATCTTGCCAAGGTCTGAGGCGGCGAGTTTTCTGAGGGACAAAAGCCCTTGGCGAGGTGTCCCGTACTCGACGAAAGCAGCTTCTAAATCACGTTTAACTGCGCAAACGCGGGCTTTGTATATATTTCCTTGAGCGGTTTGTGCTGCTTTCCGTTCTATGTCGAAATTGGCTAGTGCCCCGTTAGCTACAATTGCTACCCGAGTTTCTTCAGAATGGACTGCATTTATGAGAATGTGTTTCATGGATATTTAGTCCTCGTCGTCCTGCAAAACGAAAACCGTCGACTACGTAACTTTGGATCATGTGAGTACTAGAATCCCCGCCTGGGGTATTAACGCGCACAGTGATACGAGGGTGACCACAAACTGGGAAGCTGTTTCAATTAATCAACTTACTTGAATATCTGTAATAAGTAGCCTTGGGTCAAGCCTCGAATTATATGGACGAAGCTATGTCGCCGAAGCGTCAGTCTTGTGCTCTTGTTTTTCGACGGATGGTCGTATTTTGCAGTAATTAGTTATTAAATCTTATATTACTATTGTTGGTATATTCCAAATGTCCTACCTTACTATTCCAGATAAACTTAAAGCAATTCTAGGTATGGACAGACTAGCCTACGCACTAGATTAGAAATAATTTGAGCTCAATCAGTGCCAATAATACCGAGCTATATTCGCTCGCGTAGTGACATAGTAACATTATCCAACTGACGACGCAAATGGTTGCTTTATCTATGGTGGGAGTTCGGTATATCACGGTGTGTGATCATAAAGGTCAGCGCTTGGATAACTACTTATTGCGTGAATTGAAGGCAGTGCCGAAAAGTCGCATTTACAGCATGATTCGGAAAGGCGAGGTGCGTGTAAATAGTAAGCGAATTTCTCCCAAATATCGACTGGCTAAGGATGATAGAGTTCGGATTCCTCCAGTAACAAGTAGCGAGAACCTTACCGGCCCCATCCCGGTGTCGGCAATCACTGCTTTGCGTAATTCAGTTATATTTGAAGACGAGCGACTACTTGTAATTGATAAACCGACAGGCTATGCCGTGCATCGAGGAGGTACGTTGAAATACGGCATCATTGATGCGCTACTTTGTCTGTATCCAGGACAAAAATTATCACTTGCTCACCGCCTTGACCAAGCAACATCGGGGTGTCTCTTGATAGCAAAGACGGTAGAAGAGACTTCATACTTACACTCTATATTTCGTAGTAACAGTGTTCGCAAAATTTACGATGCAATTGTTGTTGGAAATTGGGAACGGAAGTCTCGAGTTGTTAGCAAACCATTAAAGCGGTATATGACGAAAGATGGTCAGCGATTTGCCCGTACAAGTATCAATGGCGCATATTCGAGAACTGAATTTGTGTTGGTGGCGGAAGGGAAAGCAGCTAGTTGGGTTCGAGCAGTACCAACAACCGGTAGGACTCATCAAATAAGGGTTCATGCACACTCAGTAGGCCACCCAATTATTGGAGATGTCAAGTATAACCCTAACAAACATTTGAAAGCATCAAGATTAATGCTTCACGCGTCAGAGGTGAAGCTACCAGACGGGAGGAGTTTTAAATCTAATGTTCCAGTGGAATTTGATGGCTTTTGGGCTACTGTAGAAGGGGATTAATTCCCATTGACCGCAGTATGGAAGTGACACGGATTAACGGTAAACCAATTAGGGCGGATGGATCACTCGATTCAACGCGATCAAAGAGTAGGAGCCCCCGACTCTCTGATTTCAAAGCTCCTGCGCTATGTAATGGTTGATCCAACTCAACGTATTTTTTGATCTCAGAGGGAGTTAATTGACGAAAGTAAACTCTCGTAAGTTCAGCATGTTCCGTGCTTTTTCCATCAGGCCCGATGATGCAGACGGCACTAAGAAACGACACAGTCTGTCCCGATGCAATCGATAACTGCTGAATTGCTGTATCTATACTTAATGGCTTGCCAAGGATGGTGTCTTGGCAAATTGCAACTTGGTCAGCCCCTATAACTACATCGCGGCCTAAAACAGATGGGATTGATTCTGCTTTTAATCGCGCAAGCCTAGATGCAAGATGTTCTCCTGACTCCGATGGCAATGGAATCTCGTTGACGGTAGGTGCTATAACCTCGAACTTGAAACCTAATGAAGATAATTGCCGCCTTCGGTAATCAGAAGAAGATCCGAGAATGAGATTCAAGCTCATAAAATCTTCCGTTTTTTATATGGACGCCTCTATTTATTGCTATTTTGACGAATCATACCTGATATAAGTGTATGATTTTTAATGATATAAGGATTTTTTACTTCTCTTTGTCTCGAGTAAATAGAGGTGTCCATATGATTAAACATTCAGTCGGAATTTTATGCATTTGGTTTAAGGTGCCATAGAGGGTGCGGGGGTCGAACCTTTGTGATCTCGCTATAGCATGATGAGTACTGTAAGTTTGTTGGTTAATCAAGCTCTAGAGTAGTAAAAAAACCATAGTAAATGTATGCTTTTTCGAGTCGTTCCTAGTGCGTTGTCATGAATATAAGTTAGGATTGATGATGTATGTGGTTTGAATAACAGTGGAAGTCCTTCTTGGGCGACGATGTACACTGCAAACTCAAGACTGTCTATCCTAAGACTAAGAAATGACGCAGCACTAGTCGTCCTCGACGGCATAGCTCATCAACCTCGAGGGACTAATCAGTGAGACGGGCTCCCGAGAATTGTGCGTTGCCAAACATACCGAGTTTTACAGTACCGGAAATTCCATCTTCACTAACGGTTGCTCCAAATTCTAGCGTCATCGACACGGGTTGTTGAATATCGCATTTCCACTTCGCGGAATCACCATCAACACTTCCATCTCTAATATCTACTGAACCTTGTGCACTGGAGATGTTTCCGCTGAGAGATTTACCGTCGGTTTGTAGAGTTAAAACACCTTTTTGTTGACCCATAGGTGTGTTAGTTGTGGTTGCCCACTTTCCGTCTAAGTTGCTCATAAATAATTCCGGTTTAAAGGCTAATGCGTGCGTGAGTACGCTTGTACTCATCCGTTAAGGTAAAGTACGTATTCTAAATCGTCGAGATACGGATATGTCGATCGGTACGTTTAACGAAGGCCCATTACATCAAGCATTAAAAAATATATATGCTATAGATGGAGCTAAACTCGAACAGCCAGTTGATGGTTTCGTAGCCGACGTGCTTATCGGCGATCGGATTGTGGAAATCCAAACCGGTTCGTTTCATCCGCTTAAAACGAAGCTGCGCCAGCTTCTCACTACACATTGTGTAACACTTGTTTACCCGATTCCCGTATTACGTATTCTGGTGAAACAAAATCCCGACGGAACAGTGCAAAAAAGGCAATCCCCGAAGAAAGGGTCGTTTTACGATCTGTTCGACGAATTGATTTTTATACCGGACTTACTTAACACTTCGAGGTTTCAAATCGACGTGGTATACACATGCGAAGAAGAAGTACGCTGTTTTGATGGACAACGTGGGCGTCGCAAACGTGGATGGGTAGTGGTCGCAAGACATTTGATAAAAATTGAAGGTCGTAAAGTCATTCGATCCATGAGCGACATGTTCGAACCTCTAAAATCCAAGCTACCAGAATCGTTTACGACGAAAGACTTGAGCGACGCTATGAAATCATCACGGCATGTTGGGCAAAAGGCAGCTTATTGCTTTCGCAAGGCAGGTATTGTCGAGATATGTGGTAAGCAAGGAAACTCATTGGTTTATCGCCGAGTAGCTTAACCATTGAGCGGCTTTAGTCAGACGTTCAAATCAGGAATCGCGACCTTTACGACATCGGTCAGAGTACTCACCAAAGTGATTTGCATCTCGTTACGTACTATTTCCGGCAGCTTCTCAAGCTCGCCCTCATTTTCCTTTGGCAAGATAACGTGTCGTATACCCGTTCGGTGTGCCGCCAGTACTTTTTCGCGAATACCACCGACAGGTAATACCAAGCCTGAAAGCGTCAATTCACCGGTCATGGCAACGTCGTCACGAACGGATTTATCGCTGTAGGCACTAGCAAGTGCTGTAGCCATCGTTATGCCTGCGGATGGTCCATCCTTAGGGACGGCACCAGCGGGAACATGAATATGTATTCCAAACTTCTCGATACACTCACGATCGATTTGGAGATCGCTAGCCGCTGACCATATATACGATCGAGCAGCCTTTACCGACTCCTGCATGACTTGTCCAACATGTCCCGTAATCGTTACTTTCTCATCTTTGTGCGTTAGCGATGCCTCAACGTAAAGAACATCTCCGCCAGTCGATGTCCAGGCTAGTCCTGTCGCAACGCCTTTTGCCAATGTCTCGCGACCTCGGTCAGATTTATATCGCTCAGGGCCAAGCAACGTAGTGAGGTTTTTATCGGTTACGCGGCGTGACGATTTACGCGCCGACATCAGACTGTCTTTCGCGTGTTTTCGTGCCAGACGCTCTATGGTTCGTTCCAATTCTCGAACGCCCGCTTCTCTTGTAAAACGCCGAATCACATGGCTCAGCCCCTTTTGTGTAATGACCAGCTGGTTGGACTCTAAACCAGCGTTAGCTACTTGCCGAGGAATCAAATAGCGACGTGCAATCTCGATTTTTTCAAAATCACTGTATCCCGTGAGCTCCAATACCTCCATACGGTCAAGTAGTGGTCGTGGAATGCCGTCAAGCGTATTCGCCGTAGTAATGAAGAAGACCTTCGAAATGTCGAAAGATAAATTCAGATAGTTGTCTCGAAACTCTTTATTCTGTGACGGATCCAGGATCTCCATGAGCGCGGCTGACGGATCCCCGCGGAAGTCACGGCCGAGTTTGTCCACTTCATCAAGCATCAAAACTGGATTGCGCACGCCACACCTCCGTATCGCTTGAATGATACGACCTGGCATTGCCCCAATATACGTACGTCGGTGACCTCGCAATTCCGCTTCGTCGTGAAGCCCGCCTAGACTCATGCGCTCGAACTTGCGCCCCATAGCGCGAGCGATGGACTGACCAAGCGAGGTTTTGCCAACGCCAGGCGGACCAACGAAACAAAGTATCGAGGATTTAGCATCGGGATTAAGCTGTAATACCGCGAGAGCTTCGAGAATTCGGTCTTTTACGTCATCGAGTCCGAAGTGATCCTCATCGAGAATTTCTTTAGCATTCTTGAGATCAAGATTGTCTTCAGTAATAACGTTCCAAGGTAATTCCGAAATTAGTTCGAGGTAACTGCGCGCAACTTGATAATCAGCTGCATTGGGCGACATTCTCGAAAGCCGTTTTAGTTCGCGGTCAACCTCCTTTCGAGTTTTTTCTGGAAGATTTGCCTGACGAATTTCTGCTTTCAACTCAGCAATTTCATCTTCATATTCACCTTCGCCAAGCGCGTGTTCAATTGCCCGCTTTTGCTGACGCAGGACATGTTCTCGCTGTTGCGCTTCCATCCCTTCGCGCGCCTGACTCTGAATTTCTCGCTGGATCTCGGTTACTGAAATCTCATGTTCAAGTGCCGTATGAACTGCTTTCAAGAGATCCTCAATCGAATTGATTGCTAAGAGGTTTTGTCGCTCTTCGAACGACAGATTTTGTGCGTAGGAAGCGATCCGATACGTTTGTGTTACGGGGTTATTAATTTGCCCTACGAATTGTTGGTAGATCTGCTCGCCTTTTTCCGGATTGACCGAATTAGCAATTTGACGAGCTAAGTCGAGAATACTTCGGTACCATGCTTCAGCTCTTGGAGAAGGTAGGCTTTCTTTGGCGAGGTTAGGTAGAACCTCGTAATTGCACGAGAGGTACGTTTCTTCGCTGGGATCGGCTTTCAGCAGTTTTACGCGCTGTTTTCCTTGTACGATGACTTGTGCACCCCCATTTCTTTGTTCTATCCGATTGATAGCGCACAGTGTGCCAACATTGTGGAGTTGCCCTCGTTCCGGAATTTCTAGGTCAGCATCAAGTTGAAGAACCGTGAGAATTTTACTTTCCTCTTCGAATGCCACTTTGACGGCTCGTAAGGACATTTCACGACCTACAGCTATCGGCGATATTAGGTCGGGATAGATAACTAAATTCTTTAAAGGAAGAACGGGAAGGTACGGCATATGAAAGTTACGCTATACGCTTTTATGTGATGACTCAGTAGTTAATAATTAATATGTGTGCGATGCTTAGGTTTTCAAGTCACAAACTGATCGTTGTCCATGTTCAAAAAAGGACCAGTGTTTGAAAATAACATGTAAATACATCAGGTGGTAGTTAACGTTAGTCCTTGCAACGTAGCCGCTTCTTCTCTCACGCGTTCAGGGCCTCCAAGCATCTGTCGATTGTACCCGATCCGTTTAAACCAGTAATGGAGGCCGAGAAGGTCTGTGAAACCCATTCCGCCATGTACGACGGTCGCCGTGCGGGCGATAAAGGTGCCTACTTCAGACAAGTGTGCTTTTGCGTGACACGCAGCCAAGCGAGCTTCGTTCGGCAGCTCATCAAGCGCATGTGCGGCATACCAAACCAGCGATCGACTTGGTTCTATTTCGGCAGCCATTTCGGCACACATATGCTTAATGGCTTGGAATGACGCGATAACGCGATTGAATTGTTCTCGTTGCATTGCATGTGCTACTGCTTTATCTAGCATAGATTGAGCGGCACCGAGCGTATCCGCAGCCAGCATTACGCGGCCTAAATCTATCAATTGGAGAGCGATGTTGGAACCGTTACTACCGGGAAGCGTATCGACCTCGACTTTGTCAAATTCCAAGGCCTGAATTAATCGTGTGCAATCAATGGTGGGTTGTATTTTTGTTGTGATACCTGCGGCATCGCTTGCAACGATGTGCAGTCTACGATTTCGGTCGGCAACGAGGATATAGTCACAGCCTGGATCCATGGCAAACATTGCCGTCCCAGAAATTTTCCCGTCGGAAAAATCAATATGCGCATCGTCACGTGCACCCGTGAGTTCGGACAGTGCTGCGCCAAATATAACCGTACCGGCCGCGATGTCCTTCAGATATTTGTTCTTTTGCTCGTCCGTACCCGCCAGTCGGATGGCGGTTGGAGCAAGTACACAGCACGCCAGGAAAGGTACTGGCGTCACACGTGAACCTAAGCATTCGCTGACGACGGCGGCATCCAATGCACTCATACCAACACCGCCAAATTCCTCTGGTATAAGCATTCCGTATAAGCCGAGTTCACCAAAGCCGCTCCAGATCTTCTTATCGATCAAATCCAATGAATCCGCAAATTTCCGAACACGTTCGAGGGGAACTTCGCTATCCAGAAATCGATGGACTTGTTCTTGGAAAGTAGTCTGAGTTTCCGACAATCCAAATTCCATGTTATTTCACCATCGTCTGATTCTGTGCAAACTTAGGCTCGCGTGGCATACCGAGTCCTCGTTCACTAACGATATTCTTCTGAATCTGCGAAGTTCCTCCGCCAATGATCAGCCCTAGAAAGTACATAAATTGCCGTTGCCATGATCCGTCGTCTCGCAGAAACTCGCTGCTACCGTACATAAGTCCAGTTTCGCCCATGACATCAATTGCTAGTCCTTCTAGTTCGTGGCGCAGTTCCGTCCCTTGTAGTTTGCTGATCATTCGCGCCAAGCGTGCATCGGTGTTGTTGATACGTGAAGACAGTACTCGAAGATCATTTAGACGAAGCGTCATCACACGGGCTTGAATTTTCATTAGCCGATCACGAAATACGGGATTGTCGATAACCCGGACACCGTCTACCGTTTCTTCCTTCATTAATTCAATAAGACGGTTAAGCCGAGAGAGTGTGATGTCTGGCTCTCCAAGAGAATCTCGCTCGTAACCAAGGATTGTATTTGCAACAAACCAACCTTCTCCCCGTTTGCCGACGATTTGTGTTTTCGGTACGCGTACGTCGGTAAAAAAAACTTCGTTGAAATTAGGGGCCATGGTCATATCAACAAGAGGTCGAATCTCAATACCGGGTGTGTCCATGCGGAAAAGGAGGAAACTCATTCCTTGATGTTTCGGTGCGTTGGGTTCCGTACGTACGAGACAAAAGATCCAGTCGGCTAGATGTGCGATACTAGTCCAGATTTTAGATCCGTTGATAATCCATTCGTCGCCGTCCAACACTGCCGACGTGCGTAGGCTTGCAAGGTCGCTGCCTGCATTTGGTTCAGAATAGCCTTGGCACCAAATTATGTCGCCGTGGATGGTGGGCGGAATGAGCTGTTTCTTCTGTTCTTCCGTACCGAGTTCCAGGAGCGTAGGTACCAGCATTGATACGCCTTGTCCACTGAGACCGCCAGGAACTTGCGCTCTGGCGAATTCTTCACCGATGATCCGATTCTTGACTATGTCAGGTTTACCACCGTAGCCGCCGTATTCCCTTGGAATCGTCCGCGCTGCGTATCCGTGTTCGATAAGTAATTTTTGCCAGTTGCGTACTTGCTCGGATTTCATTGGTGCATCGTGGCGGGGAGCTTTATCACGATGTTTTTCTATGAATTCTGCAACCTGCCGGCGGTATTCATCGTATTGCGGTCCGTATGCGAGATCCATGTGCTACCTCTTCTTGCTTACACCCGAAAGTCTACTCGATTACTACATATGTAAAAATGTTGCGTTCGGAAGGATCCATGCTGGCATTTTCAAGTATGCTGCTTTGCTTTCGTCAGTTTGAGAACGGTGTTCCATACTTAGTTATTGGTATTTCAAGTGTGCAGCGATATAGGTCGAAGCTTATCAATGACAGTCAATAAATTTGAGAAAAATCTGCTCATAATGAGAAAAATGCAGGAGCGTCACAATTGTGAAATTCATCCAGAGTGGCGTTTTCAAGGTTACGATTATCTCCGGGCAATATGGATTGAATGTGCAGAGCTACTGGACCATTATGGATGGAAATGGTGGAAGAACCAAGAATCGGCATTAGATCAAGTGCAACTTGAAATCGTTGACATTTGGCATTTTGGCTTATCGACCCTTATCCGAGACGATCTCGTCAATCGTAAGCTGAGTGAACTGATAGTTGCACGAGCAGCGAGGCCTGCATCGTACAGCTTCCCTATAGCCGTTGAGAGATTGGCTGTCGAGGCATTAAATGGCCGGTTCAACGTTGAGCGATTCATCGACATGATGAACGCGTTACCTATGTCGATCGACAAGCTCTTTGAAGTTTATGTTGGAAAAAATATACTGAATCAATTTCGCCAACATCATGGCTACAAAACGGGCGAATACGTGAAGACTTGGGACGGTCTTGAAGATAATGAGCACCTGTCGCGAATTGTCCAGAATATAGACGTGAGTTCGAGTGCTTTCGAATCGACGGTTCTTGCCAAGTTGGAAGCAATTTATCCGGGGTGACTCGTAGCATCTCGCTATTGCACAAAAGTAGATGTTTGAACGACAGGCTGCTTGGTCTTAAGAAATGCTACACTTTTGTGGCTTCATGTTTGTCATAAGTCGAGCAAGATCGACACGTCTGTCAGAAAAGCAATTTAACGCAGCATTGCGCCGGTATTACGACCGAAGATCTGATTTTCGATTCGGTTAATAAAATTCAGTTTGCAGAAATCATGCAAGTACATCGAGGCTGTACGATAGATACATTACGACGGACGACAGAAAATTACCAATCTTTCTATCCATATATAAGAAGAATGTTATATCCAGCTGGGAACCTCTATTTGTTGCTGTTTTGATGAATCATGCCCGATATAAGTGTATGGTTTTTAATGATATAAGGATTGTCCACCTCCGCTTGCTTCGAGTAAATAGAGGTGTCCAGCTAACAGATCTCAGCACCATAGATAGCATAATATATCACGTGACATCTGTTTAGAAAGCATCTTGAGATGCATTTATTCGTCAGCTGGACACCTCCTAAAATAGGGAATATGGAGGGGCGACGGATTTGCGGTTTTTCGGACGGATCAAGAGCCTTCTAGTAGTTTAACTGGTTTTAATTTTCGGGTATAGATGCTTCAGTTTGGTGCGCGCGTCGTCGACGCTGAGCTGCCAGTCGACCCCGGTCTGTTCGCGATTGCGCTCCTTGGCCCAGGCCGCCGTTTCCGACGTGACCAAAGCCCTGCTCTCGATCCGGCGATCCAGGCACTGGCGGTGCAACGCACTGAACTCCAGTTCCGCAACGTTCAGCCAGCTCCCGTGTTTCGGCGTGTGCACCAAGTGGATGCGGTCGTTCAACCGACTGGCTTCGGCCGCCGGGAACGCGGCGTAGAACGAGTCACCGCTGTGGGTGTTCAAGTTGTCGCACACCAGCGTGATGGTTTCCGCATCCCGGTAACGCGGTAGGTTCGCCAGCGCGCGCACTTGCTTCGCCCAATCCAACATCGTGCGCCGTTTGGTGACGGCCACCGTCCGCAGTTGTGTCAAGAATTTTCTGCAATTTCCAGTGGGAGCGGAGACCCGCCCATATGGGCGGGTCTCCGCTCGGCGCGAAATTTTCGGGCGTTTCATGCCGCCTCCTGCCATGTCTCGGATTCCGGTTCGGATGCGCGAACCACGCCGATCCGGCCATATAGATAACGCTGCCCCGTCAGCCACCGCTCATGGGTCTCCGCCGCAAGTGCCAAGATCAGACGCAGACAGGACTCCGCGTTCGGGAAGATCCTGACGACACGCGTGCGCCGACGGAGCTCCTCGTTGTACCGCTCCAGCATGTTCGTGGACTTCATCCGCAGGCGATGTTCCCTAGGCAGCCGATACACCGTCAGCGTCTCCTCGACATGATCCTCGACCCATTCCACTAGCCTGCCCAACCCTTTCTCATCGCCCCAACGGGCTACCCAGGCACCCAGTGCCTCACGAGCCTCCCCGACATGCTCACAGCCCCACAACCGTTTCAAACCCTCCAGACACGCGGGATCAGCACTCCGGGACAGTTTGTCCCTGGCGTTGCGCAGAAAATGGACGCAGCACCGTTGCCACAACGCGGTCGGCAACACTTTCGAGATCGCATGCTTCAATCCCTCATGACGGTCCGAGACCACATACTCGACTCCCCGCAGGCCACGTTCCTTCAGATGCGAGAGGAATTCCGTCCACGACCCCTCGCTTTCCCGGTTCGCCACTTCCACCGCCAGCACCTGACGCCGACCCTCGCCGTCAATCCCGATGGCAATCTGCACTGCCCGGGAACGCACCGAGCCCTCCTCACGCACCTTCTCATACCGGGCATCCAGCAACACATACGGATACGCCTCCTCCAGCCGACGGTCCGCAAACGCCTTCAGGGACGCGTCCAGCTTCGACACCATGGCCGAGATCGTCGCCGGCGAAAACTCGTGACCGCACAGACCCTCCGCCAGTCGGCCTACCCGACGCGTCGAGACCCCCTGCACATACATCTCCGACAGCACCGCCACCAGGGCCTTCTCCGAACGCTGATAGCGCTCGAACACCCGCGTGCTGAACTGGCCGCTGCGTTCCTGCGGAACTCTCAGTTCGATCTCGCCCACCTTCATCGTCAGATCGCGCCGGTAGTATCCGGAACGGTAGCCCTGACGCGTCTGCGTCCGCTCGCTCTTGCCCGCTCCCAGAAACTCCGTCATCTCACTCTCCAGAACCTCGTTGAGCGTCTCCTGCACCAGCCGCCTCACAAACTCCTCGATGATGGCATGCCGACTTCTTCGTGGCATTGTGCGTATAATCTTTCCGAATCATTTCTTGCTCCTTTTCAATAAATTGTGTCATGAATGATTCGCGCCTGGATGCGGGATTGCGTCCAGGTATCTCCACATTCCCGATGAAACATCAGATTCTAACCATTCGTCTGTCGTTACAGTCCGTTTTTCGTTTTTGCAGACAAATTTATACACAACCGGTTCGCACCTTGCAGGACAACGTGTCGCTGGTGACGCCGGCGTTGCTACAGGAGTTGAATGCGCTGCTGGTGCGCGAGGGTCATGCGGTGGCGGGAAAGCCCCCTGGCACCGCCTTGGACGGTCGGGTTGACTCGTTCGTAGTGGAGACGGACGTTGCATTACCCGACGGACGTGAACCTGCTGTGGGATGCGATGCGGGTGCTGCTGACGGAGGTTTCGGTCTGTTGCGGATCGCATGAGGTATCGGGATGGCGGCAGGGGCAGTACTGGCGGAGCCAGGTTCGGCAGGGCTATCAACGGGTGAGCCGTGCGCGGTTGTGGTGCCGACGCCCGAAGGCGGTGGCGGCGTGGTTGACCCTGTGCGGCGATCTGACGGGGCGTCTGGGCGACACGCTGGAGGAGCTGGAAGGATTGCCGGAGGGCTCGGTGTCGCCGGCGCAGCTGTCGCGATGGCGCTGGTTTCACGCCTGCTCGGTGCGTTTGCAGGATCAGATCCGCCGTCGCGTGCTGGAAGGGGAAACGATCCCGCACGAGGAGAAACTGTTCTCGCTGTTCGAGCCGCATACGCGCTGGATCATGAAGGGCAAGGCCGGCCGGTGGAGCTGGGGGTTCCCCTGACGGTGCTTGGAAGATCAACATCCGTTCATCCTGGGTTGGTACTTGCAGTGGCATGGCGGCGATGTGGACGTGGCGGTTCCGCTGGTGGCGGCATGCCAGGCACAGTATCCGGAGTTGCGCGGATGCAGTTTCGACCGGGGGTTCCACAGCCCCGCCAACCAACAGCAGCTGGCCGCGGTGCTGGAGCACGTCGCGTTGCCCGCGAAGGGGCGAGGCACGGAGGCCAGCCGAGCCCGGGAAGGTAAAGCATCGTTCGTGGCGCGTCGCCGCCGGCATCCGGGCGTGGAATCGGCGATCCATGCGTTGGAAAGTCATGGCTTGGACCGGGTGCGCACGCATGGCCGGGAAGGCTTCGAACGCGCCGTGGGTATCTCGATCCTCGCAGCCAATCTGCACCACCGACTCGGACGCTTGCTGCAGCAACGGGCGGCGCGGCGGTCCCATCGCACGCACGCACCACCCTATCGTTTGGCGGCCTAGCCGTCTCCATCCTCAATATCCATCCTTCCCGCCCCTCGGGACGGACTCCGTACGCCCCGAAAGCGAGCAGGAGAACATCATTCGCACTTTTGGAGCTCCGATGGACGGATTACCCGTCGTACATCTCCTAAATCAACATGATCCCCTGAGCGACGGATACCATCACGTGGCTTAAACCCATCGTAAAATGGGGTTTTCCCGCAGACACTAATTATCGTATTGTGAAGGTAGCTGGCCGCGTATATCACTGCAATCAAGTAGCAGGCAGAGTGCGAAAAATGCAGGAGAGTCTTAGCTTAGTTAAACGAGAATCTCCAGTTCAAACGCAGATAAATGTATCGACCGGCATGCCCTATCGGAGAATCTAGTGGGTACCGGATACCCCAGAGGATGTTCGACAAGTGAGTCTTGGGCAACTCTGTGGGCAGTTCATTAAGTACGTTGTTAACTCCAAGAGTTAGCGTGGAATCTCTGTAATCGAACCAACCCTCCATGCCCAAAGTATTTGATGCATCAACTTTGATCCGTCCTGTATCAAGTGGGTGTTGAACCGAGTCTCCGAATTGGTTGATGCGTAACACGGCACCAACATTACCACGGCTCCAGTCACCAGCAATACTGGCTTGTTTTGCGGGTTGTCCACGTTCCAGCAGTTCTCGTGCCCAGCCACCATAATAGTCGTCAAAGCTGAGGCCATGATGTGGAGCTGTCTCCGGCAAGTGTTCACCCACTATTTCAGTCTTGTTAATATGTGCTTGCACGGTTACACGCAGCGTTCCGTCAAAAATAGAAGTACTCCAGTCTACTGATAGATCAGCACCCTGTGTCCGTGTATCCACTCCGTTGAAGAAGAAGGCTGCTGTACTGGCCCCAAAATCTTGGCAAGCAGGTAACTCTGCACAATCAATGCTTTGAGAACGTACCACCCTGTTATTGATTTCTATCGAGTAGAAGTCCATACTTAGGCCAATATTCTCCCTTTCAGACCGACCAAGAATACCGGTGCTCCAATTATTTGATGTTTCGTGAGAAAGAGAATCTATGCCGAATGCTTGAGATATAGGATGTCCTTCGTTCGCAGCAAACACCGTAGTCAGACCTGTCTGACTGCCCACGAACAGGATCGAGTTAAATCGTCTTTGCGAGAGACTAGGTGCTCGAAATCCCGTTGATACGGAGGCTCGCAGTGCAATTTGCGGAGTGACTTGTAGTCTCGTGGAGAGTTTACCAGTCGTCTGACCTCCTGCATCGCTGTAATGCTCTGCCCGCATTGCTGCACCTACGGAAATTGTGTCGTTGAGGCTTGTGTGGATGTCTACGTATACGGCTTGACTGTTTCGATCACCCTCACTAAGCATTTCATTGGTGGGGCTGTAGCCGGGATATCCTTGGAATCCACAAGCCGCGATAACGCCATCAAGCGGCTGTCCATCCGGGCCAACAGCAAACGCTCCGTAGTTGTCAGCATGCGGGAGTCCACATGACCATGATGCTTCTTCTCCTGCTTGTTGCCCGTAGGTTTCGAACCTGTGCTCAAAGCCCGTAGCCAATCTATTTATGAGTCCATGCTCAAAGGATCTTCGCACATCAAGGTTTAGAATAGCCTGCCCAAATTCGATCGCTCCACTATCACCGGAGCGCGGCCCAGCATTTGCGATAATTGCAGCGATACTCGCGCCGGGATTTCGTTGTAACCATTCGGCACCAATCGAAGCATTGATCGAATTTGCTACACCGAAATTGAATCTACTGTTACCGTAAGTTGCACTTAGGTCAATGTCCCAACCGCCAACAGGTGCTCGCCAGCCCCCGACGATTGAGAAGTCGTTGATCCTTGACTGCTCTTTGGGCAAGAAACCGTTAGGGTAGACCGGGTGATTGTTTCGTTCGTGGAAGTTAATGAACTTTGGAATCACAAAGTCCCAAGTTTCATCACCGCTTTGTAGCCCCTCCCAATAGTTGTAGCTAAATCGATAACCACCACTCGACTCACCCTCACGACGAGAGAAGCCGCCGAAGGCGTATAGTTCACCAGCTTGTTCCAGCGGCAAGCCAGCATTCAAGAATAACGAGTAACCATTATGGCGCGGGGAGCTAAGCATAACTAGCTCGTCTTGAAAATTCGGGTCCAAACCGCCATTTCCACCATTTCGTTCCACTGCTTGAGTGTCGTACACCTCTGCAGTCATGTACAGGTAACCGTCGAATCCCAACTCTGTACCATGGCTTATTGACATTCCCAAGGTGGTGCCATTCGCATCTAGGGCACTCCCGCTATAGAGAGAAATATTGCTATCCTCTCTCTTTTTAAGCGAGTAGTTAATGACACCGGCGATAGCATCGGATCCGTACTGTGCGGCAGCCCCATCCTTTAGTACTTCAACACGACTAATAGCGGCAATGGGGATGGCACGCATATCTGTACCCCCCGTACCGTAACCGATAACTCCATCAAGTACGCGTGTCCAAGCCATCATGTGTCGCCGTTTACCGTTCATAAGGACCAGTGTCTGATCCGGACTCAGACCTCGCAATGTGGCTGCGGTCAATAGAGCACCATCGCCGACAGAAAGCCGTGAATAATTAAAGGAAGGTGCAAGTCTAGTCAGTGCGGCACCAAGATCCATTTCGCCGGATCTTTCGAAATCAACTGACGTGTACACATCTACCGGAACATGCATCTGATGGACTTCACTCTCAATTCCTGCATGGCTTCCTAGGACGCTTAATTCCTCGACGTATCTTTGGTCAGACTCTTGAATCTCTATATCGTCCTCGGCAGAGGAGTTGGTGTAGCTCATACAGGTAAGGAAAAATATATATACAAAGAGATATCTGTTTTTCATAATTAGCTCTAGGGGTTTGAGATTTCCTCATACCTCATCATTAGATTGTTACTGAATTGGTTAACGCTCGTCCCCTTACTTATTGGGGAATTACTAACTTGAGTGCACAAGGATTGGGACTTACATACCTGACTAGACAAACGTCGTTAACGCTTTGACTTCCTCTCATCCAGTCTAAGCAATCGCCATGCCATAATAGAGTGTGTGAGTCTGGGAGTCTGTTCCGCTCAAGGCATTCCAGCTCAAGATAATTCCAATCCTTTTTGACTGATAGTGGAATTATACGCACTACGGCTAGGCAGAACTAGCCAAAATAGCATGCAAAATTTACCAGTATTCACACTGTCTAGTCATACTGGCAGTCTGCGCCGTAGAAAATTTTTGGTATATTTTTTAGGGTAGTATAGTTTGTAAACAACTCAGAATAAGAGTTTTATACCTCATTAATACGTATTCTAGTAGCCCATCCCCATTGAATTGATAGGTTAGTAGGGTATTATGGGTGTTTTCGGGTGTCCCGATGAACAAGGAGAGTTCCGGATGACTAGCAAGAGGTATCGGGTGAAGTTGACGGCGGAAGAACGTGAAGAGTTGAAGGCACTGACGACGAAGGGTCGGGTATCAGCCCGGAAGCAGACGCATGGGCGTATTCTGTTGCAGTGCGATGAATATCGGGAGGATGGCGGCCGGACGGACGGTGAGATTGCGGAGGCCTTGGGCATTGGCGTATCGACGGTGGTGCGAGTGCGTCGGCGTTGTGTGGAGGAGGGACTGGAGGCGCGGCTCTGAACCGGAAGGAGCAGTTGAACCGGCGGGCGAAGGTTCTGGATGGGGAGGCGGAAGCTCGGCTGGTGGCGATCGCCTGCGGCGATCCCCCGGAGGGATACGCGCGGTGGTCGTTGCGCTTGCTCGCGGATCGCTTGGTGGAGTGCGAGATCGTGGATGGCGTGAGTCGGGAGACGGTTCGTCGTACGCTAAGAAAAACGACCTTAAACCGTGGTTGAAGCAATGCTGGTGCATTCCCCCCGAAGTCGGATGCGCAGTTTGCGTACGCCATGGAGGACATCCTGGAGGTGTATCATCGGGAATATCAGGACGATGAGGTGCTGGTGTGCATGGACGAGACCCATCGGCAGCAGGTGAAGGAAGTGCGGGTTCCGCGCCCAGCCGAAACCCGGAACGCCCGCGACGTACGACTATGAGTACGAACGCAACGGTGTAAGCAACCTGTTTATGCTGTTCGCACCACTGGAAGGTTGGCGACGCGTGGACGTGACGAAGCGACGCACGAAAGTCGACTGGGCACGGCAGATCCAACGGTTGGTGGACGAAGACTACCCGGATAAGCGTATCGTGCTGGTCATGGACAACTTAAACACGCATGCCCCGGCTTCGTTCTACGAGGCGTTCGAGCCGGCCGAGGCGCGGCGGCGCATCGCCGAGCGGCTGGAGGTCCACTATACGCCCAAGCACGGCAGCGGGCTGAACATGGCCGAGATTGAGATCAGTGCGATGGTCGGCCCATGCCTGAACCGTCGTCTGCCCGACCGCGAAACCCTACGCCGTGAAGTCGATGCTTGGCAGGAGCGAAGAAACCGCGAAGCCGTGCGAGTGGACTGGCGATTCACGACCGCCGACGCACGGATCAAACTGAAATCACTTTACCCATCAATACAAAAGTGATAGCCTACTAGGTAATATTCCCTACTAGAAGGACATTCCTACGTTTCTACGGCGCAGACTGATGGGCACCTCTATTTATTGCTATTTTGATGAATCATGCCATATGTAACTATTTTATTTTTGGAGACTATTGTTTCGGATAGTAGAATGATTGCAGATTAAATAGAGGTGACCATAACATTCCATCATTCATCAACCCCCCACAACACTTGAATGAACTACGATCCAGCAACTGGGACTGCAACTGACGGTCGCTCAGCTGGTAGTTCACTCTCAGCAACAGAATCCGGGAAATAACCATCAGATCCCAAGACTTGCCCAATAAATCCTGCGGCACAGACTGCTAGGATGCATTCGCTTTAGGCAATAGAGGGTTACATTGTCTTTGAGATTAGCAATTTGTAAATATCTGCGCTGAATTGGTCAAGCAACACGAAGTAAACTTCGTCTACTTTAGCAAATTCCTTATGTAGCCGTTATTGCTATCTCAGCTGCTTTTTGCTTAGGGAATCTGTAAGCACCGGTTGAAATTGCCGGAAACGAAATAGAGCGGATACCCTGTTCCTGTGCAAGTCGATAACAAGATCGATAACAGGACCGTAGAAGCGTTATTTCGTGCATCGCCCCACCACGCCACACTGGTCCTACGGTATGTATCACGTACTGGCATAGAAGATTGAACGCATCAGTGATCACTGCATCCCCCGTATGGCAAATTGAGTATTCCCTACAAGCTTCAAGTAGTTCGGGGCCTGCTGCGCGGTGGATTGCGCCGTCGACTCCGCCTCCGCTAGAAAGAGAGTTGTTGGCGGCGTTAACGATTGCGTCCGTTGTTTGTTCGGTAATGTCACCGATTAGACTAGTAACGAGCATGATCTCAACGGTTGGTAAGAAAGAACTAACCTCGCTTAATCACTTTGAAGTTTCGGACTAAGGGGTATTCTATTGCTTTTTAATAACTCTTGGCATTCCAACGAAATTGCTTCGCTGGTATTCATGATTAGAGAGTCTAACGTGTTACTTATTCATAAGATGAGAGGACACGGTACTGGAAAAGTCAATGTACCAGGTGGACATTTAGAACGCCATGAATCGATATTTGAATGCGCACGACGCGAAGTTCGTGAGGAAGTTGGGATGGAAATTCCAGTACCATCAGTTCGTGCCTGCTTGAGATTTCAAGATCTAGAGACCGACAGACGTATAACCGGTTTTGTCTTCAAAGCCAACAAATTTAAAGGGCGGCCTGTTCCAACTAAGGAAGCGAAGCCGTTCTGGTGTCCACTAGATGAGATTCCATATGACGCAATGTGGAGCGGCGATCAACATTGGATGCCATCAGTTCTACTTGATCAAACGTTTCTTGGCGACTTCCTCTTCGATGGAAACCAGCTGGTTTCTCACGTCCTCACACCCTGTTCGAGGGAAGAGTTAGAGTATTTCGCAGTGAATGCTCGGATTGATACAAGCTAATTAGCGACAGCAAAGTCAACGGCATCCACAAGCGTTTCGACAAGTTGCGAGATGTGATCTTCTTCAATGGTAAACGCCGGACCTATTAAGACGACGTCCCTAACTACGCCGGTGCCGCCAGGATAAAAGAGCACACCTTTACCTTGTGCACGTCTGACTATTTTTAAAGTTATGTCGCGCTCGGCGGGAAACATCTCAAGGGTGGACCGGTCTTTGACGACCTCAATCGCATGAAGTAAGCCGCATCCCCGTGACTCCGCAACATGAGGATGGTTAGAGAATGCTGATTTCAGAGATTTCTCCAATTTCTTGCCCATTGCGGCGGCACGTTCCACGAGATTTTCGTTTTTGATGATTTTCAGTACGGTACTAGCAGCAGCGCATGCAGCGGGATGAGCCGCGTAGGTATGGAACATTACGTCAAAACCAGCTTGCTCAATTGTTGTGACGATGTCATTGGTAGTGAAAACGGCGGTGAGAGGGGCATAACCCCCAGTTAAACCCTTACCTCCTAGAAAAATATCCGGTTCGATTGGCCAATGTTGAAATCCAAAGTCAACGCCAGTGCGACCAAAGCCGGTCATGACTTCATCCATGATTAGCAAGATATCATGCTCCCCACATAGAGACCGGACAGCTTCCCAATATCCGTCGGGAGGAACCATTGCACCACCACTAGCTCCAACGATCGGTTCAGCGATGAGTGCAGCAATGTTATCGGCACCTTCTTCTTTGATGGTTTCCGTTAAAGAATTTACGTAGTACTCAACAGGGTCCTCTGCAGTGCAACGAAGTAAGTAAGGAGTCTCACAAACGGGATAGTGAGGTAGCGCATGTTCCAAACCTTTGCGTCTGGCAATGTGTCGACCGACGGCGGACGCCAATATCGTTGTACCGTGGTAGGAAATCGACCGACCAAGAATTTTGCACTTATGCAATTTACCTTTGGCTGCATAATATTGAATTGCTATTTTTATTGCACTTTCTACGGCCTCAGACCCGCCACACGTCAAATATGCCGGTGTCATTGAATCGGGCAACCAGTCATTTACGAGACAATCCATCAGTTCCGCACGTTCGTCGGTTAAACAGAGCGGAATGACATATGTTAAATGTAGTGTCGCTTTTGCTATTGCTTCTGCAACTTCCGCTCGTCCATGTCCTATGTTGCTTACTATCGCACCACCGGCTGCGTCAAGGATTTGTTTTCCGTCCTTGGTATAGAGATATAAACCATTCGCTCGTGTAATGTGAGTTGTGAGGTTTGATTGAAGAAAAGGCCAAGATCGCATAGGTCAGTAATTTACGGCAATTGGGCGCAAAGACAACCGCAACCGTGTCGTTCTATAGTTTACGTTAGCAAGACGAGGCATACGCAAAATATTCGTTAAAATGAATTCGCGAATTATTCGTAAAGGCCCCCTCTCAATCCATTCCAAAACACTCTAAGGATACTGAACTTCCGTTGCTTGATAAACCCATTGTAGAAAATCATTCAAAGTATGGTATACCGCTTGGTGGGCAGTGAACATGGGGAACATACCATGCGTATTTGTGTTGACCACTATTGGTATATGTTTTGCAAGAATATGCATGATATGGGTTATGACTTGACACGGACATGGACTGTGTACTGTCCCGTATCTCCAGTATCAGGGAACACGTAGAGGAAATAATTCTACATACGAAAGCACGCGGAACGAATGTCTAAATTCCGTCATTTTGGACTTTACAGTCACAGAAGTCGAGTAATGTACATATTCCCGTGTTAGACCCAATCTCACTAAACCGAATGATCAATTGTTGTGTGCGACAGTCTTCTCAGGTGTTATAGATGTTGCTTATAATTGATTTGGTGCAGTGGGTCACTAGGAATTGCATCGGACATTATCAAGTAGAGAGTGGCTACGAAAGTGCGAGGTGCTGTGACATCGCTTTATCGTAGACGGAGTAAATCTTAGGAGAGCCTAATGCATTACAAGGATGGTGGATATTCAAGAGACTGAACGATATTTATATCTATAGGTCATCATGCTAATGATGATAGTGGTGGGTGCTAATGCTAAAAAGTGTGACGATTGATCGTCCGATAAATTCGAACGTCAGTCGTGACCAGCAACGGTGTCCCTTGGTGCGGTGACTTAGGGCGTTACCGTGGACTTCTTGTCGTCACCATAAAGAACGTCATGTTTAGGTGACACCATTGCGGCCTCGAAAACGGCACATGAATAAACCTCGAGATCTTTTGTCTTGAGGGAGCAGACTCTGATCTTTCATCTCAGGAAGGATGTAGAGAGAAGGGCGTAGAGTATGCAAGTGTGCCATTTGTTGTTCAGATATTTTGTATATGCTTGTACAGATTAAGGGCAGGATAGCAACTTCAAATCTAATTTGCAACTCCTTTATTTTACTCATCGAGCTAAAAGTCCATTGGCTGCGACGTGTGCATCAAGTGCTTCCTCTAATTGGCGGCGACCATTCCGAACACTTGCTAGGAGGGTTGTATCGATTCCTTCTTCCTTTGTGGTTACTTCCAGATGTTCTTCATACGCATGCGCATCCAGAACCAGATTAACGAGATAGTTGGGCTGAGTTGGCTCGTTCGGTTTTATGACTTCCGCAATGTGAGCTAGTTCGTCATTGCTAAATAGTCGAGTGGCATACTTGGTCCGCTGGCTTGATTCAATTAACAATTCACGGCATAAGGACTCAATTTCGGACCACCCGGCTTTAGCTTTACAAAGCAACGCAATGTCGTGTTCTAGTGCTAACTCCAGCGCATCCTTCGTTGATAAACTGTAGACGCAGAGTACTGGAGTTTGGGTTTTAGCGCGTATTTTACAAATCCAGTCGACTGTTTTCGGATTAAGACTGCCGATGGAAATAGCAATTACGTCACATACCGGAATATCAGTAAGATGTTGACGGAACGTTTCAATAGAAGGCCACGTTGCAATAACTTCCGCTTTTTTGATATCAAGATACTGTCGTTCTTCGAGAATTAAAGCTGTACCTACAAGTACTACGTCGAGGCTTGTTTGAGGAAACGCCGCGTCGAGGCGTTGATTGACTTGATTTGGGGTGAGCTTAGCTAATTCGCTAATTGAGTGGCCGCGGTCTACAAGCGATTTAATCTTTGATAGCTGGTCTACTTGTTCTTCGTTATAGAAACGCGTTCCACTGGAGGTTCTTTCCGGTGGAATGAGATCGTAGCGCCGCTCCCAAGCGCGTAATCGTTCAATACCTATTCCAGTACGCTTGGCCACATCGCCAATTTTGTACAACCGAGACATACTTTATTCAGAATCTATATAGAGGTTATTAATAGATGATTGTATATATTCTAATGAGATTGTCACTAGGTCTGTACAGATTTTTAGCGGATCGGAACTTGAAGAGTGTGTTCAGAATTAGTGGGTGTACGATGGTTGTTCTATATTAGCTGGACAAGGAGGTTCAGGTATGGAACCCACGGAAGGGTAGTTCGGGAAGGTGGGGCCCGTGTTGCGGCGTCCGTGAGGGGACGTCAGGATCAATAGCCATACGTTTTCTCGACATGTTGCTATAACATGATATGTTGAACAACGAGTGCAAGTGTGGCACGTTCAGATACTGATGTACGGTCTATACGTGCATGAACCGGTGGCCGGGAGCGGTGTGCCGAGGGAGACTGGTCGCTGGGTGACCACGCTGCGGCGTCTGGCCCTGCTGCAGTCGTCTGCGGAGATGGAGGCGTTGGATGGCACCCGGATCAAGGTTCACTCTGACGGTGCAGGTGTGCGAACAAGAAACGACCGGCAAGTCATCGGTCAGTCGCTGCTGCAGGTATTGATACCGGCGGTCAGGGCACGATACATGGACCGTACTCGCAAAGATGACGAGACACGCCAGAGGATTTCGGCAGTTGGTTTCACGCCGGTCGCTCCGCCGACGGGCAGTTGGTTAAGTCTCTAGTCGTACGGCCGCAAGACGGACCAGCTGTAAAACCAGATAAACGCTTGTTGCCGTCTTAAGCAGGTTCCGTCGCGTAGCGACGCGATATTCACATGCGTGATCAATAACCTTGGGATGTAAGGAGTTAGAAACCTCGGTGCTTTTGCAGGGCATTAACCTTTATGATCTTTCTTGCCTTAAAAAGATTTAGAAGCCGGTACAAGTTTGGTTATCAGTACGTCCCGATACGCTGCTATCATGGGATTCAGATATAAAAATTTGATCATCGGCCAGCATATCCTGTGAATGGCGGAGACATGCATCAGCATGTTGTTGGATGTGCTCGCTCGTCATCAGCTGGGAAACACTAATGGAGTTGAATCGAATCAAGTTAAATTTTCATGGCAAGGTTGCAGTGCTCACCTTCAACCATCCAGAGGTGATGAATGCTATCGATTCCGACATGCTAGACGGCTTAATAAACGCAGTTAACGAGATTCAAAGTTCTCAAAGTTCCGTTCGCTGTTTGCTGATAACTGGTGAAGGTCGCGGGTTTTGTGCTGGTGCGAACTTGGCTGATCAAGAGAAAGATTCACGTGCAGTGGAAGAATGTCTAGGATCGCATCTTCGTAGCACCTATCATCCACTCTTGTTGTCGTTGCGCGATATGGATATCCCGATTGTTACTGCCGTAAATGGGGCAGCAGCGGGTGTGGGAATGAGTTTTGCGATGATTGGCGATATTGTCTGTGCGTCGAAAACCGCTTTCTTTTTACAGGCATTTGCTCGAGTTGGATTAGTTCCTGACGGTGGTGTATCGTTTATGCTACCTCGATTAATCGGTTGGGGTAGGGCGATGGAACTTGCGATGCTCGCAGAGCGACTTCCGGCAGACAAGGCGTATGAATGGGGACTCGTCAATCGAATTTACGACGACAACCATCAGTTGATGAAAGGTGCGATGGGAATTGCAACAAGACTTTCAAATGGTGCTTCTTCGCTCGCGTTAATTCGACAGCTATACTGGTCTACTTGGCACAACTCCTACGAGCAGCAAATCGATATGGAGGCGAGATTTCAAATGCAGGCTAGTAGAACCCGAGATCATTCGGAGGGTATAAAGGCCTTTCTAGAGAAGCGGGATCCTAACTTTTTGGGTAGATAAAAATGTCGAATATCGATTGCTTGAGACTAGGGTAGTGTTTGTTGCTTATGGAGGTTGAGGAATGGAGTACTCGATTTTGTTAAGACTTTGGGCTAGTGATACGACCGTAGCTAGATTCATGTTTATTGACGAGGTTGCACAACCGTACTAACTCTTGTAACGGCATAAGCGGCTGCAAAGGCAAAAAAATCGCCTGATTCAATTTATCGGCCCCTGGTGTACTTCGAGTATCATCAGGTACTGGTGCAAGCCGTGCGGGCATCGCGTCAAATCCCGCTGAGCGAAGGCTTTTCATGAGAGATCTAGGGTCTTGGGAACATACCGGTACTAGCCAGAAAACATCGCGCTCCACATCACGATGTGGCATTTGGATAAAATTTCCAAGGGAATTTAGGAGAATCGTTCCCCATGTTCTACGGGCCACCGTTGGTAAATGCCCTTTTTCAAGCTGATGTGCAAGCATCTCAATCATGGCATCACACGGCTGTTGTCGAATATTTTCAAAAAGATCCTTCCCACTAATGTTTGTAGTTGCATGGTTCAAAAGTGCTTCGCGATTGATTCTGATCATTTGAGTTAAGGCTACAAACCAACCATATAGCACCGGCTGAGATAGCCACTTAAACACACCATATAGAAGAACACGCAGGCTGTATTCGTGAGTCCTTTGACGTGGGTCTCGTTGCAGCAATTCAGCCATTTCGCAATGTTTTCTTCCGTCGCGCACGCGAACTATCGAACCTTGTAATGCGGTAGCCATTTTCATTGGCCCAAACGAAAAAAGAGAAATGTCAGATTCTTCATGACCAAGCCATCCCGGCCCACTGTAGGCTTGTGCGCAATCCTCAATAACAGCGATATCGTGCTTTCTAGCAATCTGTAGAGTATCTTCGAGGTCTAGGCGGATTCCATAAAGATGCGTAACAACTAGAGCACGAGTACGAGGCGTTATGAGATTTTCAAGATCTGTAGCCTTCCATTTTGTCGTTTTCGGACAAATGTCTAGTGCCACCACCTTCAGACCATGATCTCTAGCTATTCGAGGCATATCTGGAATGGTCAGCGCAGAAAAGATAATTTCGTCGTCGTTCGACCATTCTTGGGTGCGCAAAAACAGATCAAATGCAGACCGAGCAGTCTTACAGATTAAAATACCATCTTGTCGGCCTAAAGCACGATATATCTTATTGCGTGGGTTACCTTGATGTTTTCGGCAACAAGCCTTCATTGCAAAGATCCAATCGCGCCAAGTTAAGTCGATATCTTTCGCTGGCCAAATTCGCATGTTCTCACCTCTTAGCCTTTCAAGAGGCATAGTTGGAGTTAAGTAGCATTTAGGAGCTAGTCTGGCACGGTCGTTTGATTGGAGCTTATATGTGCTTTAGTGCTAGGGATTAAGAACTGAGGTCTGCCTAGGCAAGGTCTCTAAATGGGGTATGCCATTACCCTACACGATACTTGGAAGAAAAGGTATAGAAGCAACTGAGTAGAGAGTCAGCAATTCCCCGTATAGTTTCATTTTGGGCTTGATGTCGGTCTTTTCATGTTTCGGTACGGGGAACCGACGTTTTCAGATGGTTTGCACGGCATGTCGTCGTGCGTTGGAACGGGTTCCGGGCATCGATATGCAGGTCTCTTGACCGTCAGGGCGGCATGGGGCCTCGGGGACGACGTCCCGATCCCTTCTTCATCGAGCAGCTGGAGAGGCGGTCGGCCGTCAGGACGTATCGTAGGCGAGGTACACGGTGTAGATCCCGAGGGCGTGGCCGTACAGTTCCTGCCAGTTGCGGAAGGCTACCGCACAGAAACTGCTGCGCAGACGTTCCCACGTTGCGGTTCGGGTATAGCACTTGGCGAAGATTTGCTTCATGACGGGGCAGGCCATTTCCAGCAGCTGGTCGATCAGGAACGCCAGCAGCATCAGCGCAGCGAAAGTATCCGACAGGTGCTGGGTTCCGTGTCCGAAGTTGTGTTCCAGGTACTGGACGTTCTTCAGCGTGTTGAAGGTCTCGTTCTCGATCTTCCAGCGACTGCGAGCCGCGCGGGCCAGTTCGCTGGCGTTATGCGGATTGAGCGGCAGATCGGTGACCCAGGTGAACGCCCGCCGCGCATCCTCGCCGGAGCCACGCCGCTCCGAGCTCTGCAGCACCTGGACCTTCAGGTCAGGGTTCGCAGCATTCAGTTCCGCCTCCGGCACCACGCGCAGCTGGCGATCCCGCTCCTGCCCTTCGGGCGAGGGATCTGCAAACCAGGGCGCATCGGAACGATCCAGCTGAGCCTGCAGATGCGGATGGTCGCCCGCCCGAGCCACCAGCAGAAAGCGCAGTCCATGCTCCTGCAGCAGCCGGATCTGGGGACCCTGCGAGAACAGCCCATCGGCAATCACGATCAGCTTCATGCGCCGATAAAGCGAAGCCAGGACCGGAACTAGCCGGGCCCAAGCACCCCGCTCGCAGTCGTTCTTCGTCGAGCCATCCCCGTTGCAAACCGCTTCTATCGCCATCGGCAGCACCTGCCGCTGATCCGGATGCACCATCACCGCACACAACTGCTGATGGGAGTACGTGGTCGAACCGTTGCGATGCCGGGCCCGCAGACAGCACGGACCGTGAACCCGCTGGGAGGAAAAGGTGCCGGTACCATCCACGGCTACCAGATAATGACCGCGCCACGCCGACATCCGCTGCAGTGCCTTGCCGCGCTGGGCGCGTTGCAGAACCTGCTGAAACGCCCGCCGATACCGCACCGGCGAGATCGGATCCAGGCGACGGCGCAGAGTCGTGTCGCAGGGAACCTGCGCCAGACCGTACAGACGACGCAGATTCATTTCCACCACCGAGTGCCGGTGCCTCGTTAAATCAAACTGCAGCAGCGAGGCGTGCTTCTCCAGAAACACCGCCAGACCCGACATCAGACAGTCGCCGGTGGAAAACTTCCGCCCGCATACCTCCTCAACGACCCCCTCAAAAACTCCACGAACCACCCGCAGCAAACCGGGCTTGCTCACATCCTTGCGCAACTTCAACGCACCCATCCTTGGATACCTCGTTTGTCTGGTAACTCTATATTAACCTATCATCCACCCTCAAACGATAAGCCTACGCCTTTATTATTGCGAAAGCCAATGCGCAAAGTCCATACCTATAGCGGGGTTGGGGCTATACGGGGAATTGCTGGTAGAGAGTAGACCTATTATTAGTTAGTGTCTGAGCGAAAACCCTGACGATTGTATCAAAGCGTTGATTATTGCGGCATGGGAGGGTATTTTGAGCTAAAATACTACGGGTGAAGATTGCCGTTGGAGGCGTTGAAATGGGCTTTTTAGGGGTTTCAGGGGTGTTCTGTGCGGATCTTCGTTGGGAGGGAAGCGATCATGAGACGTTTCGAGCATGCCTTGCGGTTGGACGAGACGCCGATCGGTGAGATCAAGATCAATGTGAAATCACGGGATGACATTCCGGCGTTGCTGTTGGGATTGCAGCATCTGTACGTGTCGTGTTGGGAGGAATGGGAAGGGTTACTGGGTTGCCATGTGACAGCGGATCGGGATCCGGAGGGAGAACGGTCGGCCGGGGATGACGCTCTGGCGGGTTCTGGTGATGGCGGTGCTCAGACAGGGTTTGGATTGCGATTACGAGCGTCTGGGGGAGTTGGTGAACCATCACCAGGGGTGGTACGGAAGATGCTGCAGCATGGGTTTCTGGATGACTGGACGTACTCGGTGCGCACATTGCAGGACAACGTGTCGCTGGTGACGCCGGTGTTGCTACAGGAGTTGAATGCGCTGCTGGTACGGGAGGGTCATGCGGTGGCGGGAAAGCCCCCTGGCACCGCCTTGGACGGTCGGGTTGACTCGTTCGTAGTGGAGACGGACCCGTGCATTACCCGACGGGCGTGAACCTGCTGTGGGATGCGATGCGGGTGGTGCTGACGGAGGTTTCGGTCTGTTGCGGATCGCATGAGGTGTCGGGATGGCGGCAGGGGCAGTACTGGCGGAGCCAGGTTCGGCAGGGCTATCAACGGGTGAGCCGTGCGCGGTTGTGGTGCCGACGCCCGAAGGCGGTGGCGGCGTGGTTGGACCCTGTGCGGCGATCTGACGGGACGTCTGGGCGACACGCTGGAGGTGCTGGAAGGGGAAACGATCCCGCACGAGGAGAAGCTATCAGCAATTCCCGCTTCCTGTGAAAAGGTGGAGTGGGCGGGGGGGCAATGGCATTCGGTTTGAGAAAAGTCGATCTGCGCCTTTGAGGGTTTTCTATAACCCATTGATTGACTGGGACTTGTTTCTGTTTTTTGGAGTGTTCAAAAAAAGGGGTTGCGTTGTGACGTTTTTTTTGGCAAACTATGCTGTATGGAATTGTTTCGGACGGAAAGTGGATGGGTTCGAGAATCGTGGATCTGAAGTCGATCACATTTTGTGGCAGGCGGCTGACCCGCCGTCGGATTTCGGACACTCAGAGGACGGTGGTGCTGTTTCCGTCCTTGAGTCGCGATGAACTGGCTTCGGCCATCTGCAGTCATCTTGGCTGGCGGACGCCGAAGGGCGGGGAAAGCCCTGGATCCTGTCTACGGATGCTGCACGTGCACGTGATCCGGGGACTGCATGCGGTGTTCGGGATAAAGCGGAAAACCGGTGCCGACATTGACCATTTCATCCACGGCGACCGAGAGGATGTGGTGATGGAGATCGCCCCCCGCAAAGGCACACTCGCCACCTGTGGTGCACACTGCCTTCGGCTGGTGAAATACCTCGTCGGCAAAACGGTCTTCATCCTCGGAACCACCCTGCTGGATTCGAAGCAATACACCATCCCGCAACTGGCGGAGCGGTATCGCGCAAGGTGGGGCGTGGAAGAATGGTACAAGGTGTCCAAACAACGGATGGAGGTGGAAGACTTCCATGGACCAAGCGAGCGGGGAGTGAAACAGAAACTCTATGCCGGCTTCCCCCTGAACGCCATGACCCGGCGGTTCTCCGGTCACGGCGACCATCGATGGAACGAAAGCCCGCACGAACATGGCAAGCCGCGCAAGCAGACCCATTTCAAGCACGGGACTGGCGATGATGGCGGCCGACATCGAGAGCCTGTTGCTGAAGCAGGCATCCGCGCTACAGGAAACGGTCACTCAGGTGGTTCGCGACATCATCCGATGCCGACAACGACTCCGGCCCGGCAGATCCTTCGAACGACGATCCCGAAAACCCGTGAAGATGTGACAGCGAGGGAGAAGACTGCAAGCAAAAACTGCTGATTAACTCAACATAGGACTGGCATTCCATACAGGAGTGAAGGGCGCTTCCTTAAACGAATGACAATGATCACTAAACGAATGCCATTGCTCCAGCACGCGACGGCGGATCTGATCCTGCAAACGCACCGAGCAGGCGTGAAACCAGCACCATCGCGACAGCTGCGCCGGCGACACTGAGCCCTCCGGCAATCCTGCCAAGGCCTCCAGCGTGACGCCCAGTCGCCCCGTCAGATCGCCACACAGGGTCAACCACGCCGCCACCGCCTTCGGGCGTTGACGCCACAACCGTGCGCAGCTCACTCGTTGATAGCCCTGCCGAACCTGGCTCCGCCAGTACCGCCCCTGCCGTCATCCCGACACCCCATGCGATCCGCAACAGACCGAAACCTCCGTCAGCAGCACCCGCATCGCATCCCACAGCAGGTTCACGTCCGTCGGGTAATGCACGGCCGTCTCCACTACGAACGAGTCAACCCGACCGTCCAAGGTGCCGCCAGGGGGCTTTCCCGCCACCGCTATGACCCCCCCCCCCCCCCCCCCCGCCGCACCAGCAGCGCATTCAACTCCTGTAGCAACGCCGGCGTCACCAGCGACACGTTGTCCTGCAAGGTGCGAACCGAGTACGTCCAGTCATCCAGAAACCCATGCTGCAGCATCTTCCGTACCACCTGGTGATGGTTCACCAACTCTCCCAGACGGTCGTAGTCGCAATCCAAACCTTGCTTGAGAACCGCCATCACCAGAACCCGCCAGAGCGTCATCCCCGGCCGACCGTTCTCCGGATCCCGATCCGCGGTCACATGGCAACCCAGTAACGCTTCCCATTCCTCCCGACACGACACGTACAGATGCTGCAATCCCAACAACAACGCCGGAATGTCGTCCCGTGACTTCACGTTGATCTTGATCTCACCGATCGGCACCTCGTCCAACCGCAAGGCATGCTCGAAACGTCTCATGATCGCCGACCTCCCGACGAAGATTCGCACCGAACCCCCCTGAAACCCCTAAAAAAGCCCATTTCAACGCCTCCAACGGCAATCTTCACCTGCAGCATTTTAGCTCAAAATATCCTCCCATGCCGCAATAATCAATGCTTTGATAGAATCGTCAGGGTTTTCGCACAGACACTAACTAAGCGTAGATTGCCATAATCCATGCTGAAACGTAAGTGTTTTTTTGAAGAACCCCAAAAGAACCGAATAGGTTTCCGTATATCAACCGGTTACACGATATCCTCAAAGACCAGGATCCCTTTCCGCTAATCCGAATGCCATTGCCCCCCACAGGGGCTGGACGAGCAAGGTTCACATGATCGCAGCAGACGACACTGGCATGCACAAGGCGTTCTCGCTGTCAGGTGGCGAGGCCAGCGATGCACCGGAGGGTCGCAAATCACTGTCGAAGGTACCAATATCCTCCGCTGCGCACCTAGCTATAGACCGCGCTTGCAAGGACGATGAGACGCGGAAACGGGCCAAAAACACGGGCATCGAGCCAGTGGTTCCACCTACGACACTCAGAAATATAAGAAACGCAATGAGATCAAAACGTCTGTTCCGCCGATTGAAAGAGTGTCGACGGATATCCACGAGATACGACAAATTGGATGTCGTGTTCACGTTCCTCATCATGTTGGTAGCCATTGCCAAATCACTCAAATAGAGTGTCAACACGCCCTAACAAGATTTGACGTGCATCCGTCTTGATCGGTGATAGGCACGTCTACGCTCTCTGTCGAAAACAGGGCATCGTTACAAGATCGGCACAGTAAAAGCCTACCAAAAAAAGGACCGACAACGGGATGTTTCAAATCATCAGGCAGCAACATGAACGGGGATAGGCCGAATGTAGCGCACATATTGACTGGCGCGCTGAAAACTTCTGAAGCGAAGGTGATCTGTGCAGGAGCGGTATATGATTACAGGCTTGATTATTACAGGCCGAATAAACATTCGATGATGTGGAGACATCAGCAGCAGCTCCAATGATGGTTTATTGTTTCCCAATTGCCACTGTCTACGAAAGTATGATGATCTTGTATGTTTATTATGATGTGAAATATCTCTAAGGCATGTCTATTTATTCGTGGATAGAGCGCATTTTATAGGGAACGTACCGGGCATGGTTCCTGTCCTACTATTCGAATTTTTGCGGAGATCGAACCTTGCTGAACGGATCGAACCTGTTTGAACGGGAAGACCAGGATGTGGCACTCGGGGAGTTTGACGACCTGAGGAAGTTGCTTGAGGTGGTGGACTGGGAGGCGTTCCGTCCGCTGCTACGGGAGATTTTCGGTCGTTCGGAGAGCGATGAGGCGGTGCTCCGAGGTCGGGCGTCCTGGGACGTGATGCTGATGTTTCGAGTTTTGCTGCTGGGAGTGAACGATCAGCTGAGCGACCGCCAGTTGCAGTTCCAGTTGCTGGATCGCCGTTCCTTCAAGCGTTTTGTGGGGCTGCGGAACGAGAGCACGGTTCCGGATCAGAAGACGATCTGGAAGTACCGTCATCGGTTGGCGGCGTCGGGTCGTACAAAGGAGCTGTTCGAGGCGTTCGAGGCGCAGTTGCGGGAGGCCGGGTATGCGCTGACGGGCGGCCAGATCGTGGACTCGACGATGGTGGAAATTCCACGCCAACGCAACACTCGCGAGGAGAACGCAGCCCTGAAGCAAGGTGACGTTCCCGAGGATTGGCAGCAGCAGCCTCGCAAGCTGGCACAGAAGGATGTGGAGGCGACCTGGACCAAGAAGCACGGAGTGAGCCACTATGGCTACAAGAACCATGTGACGGTGGATCGCCAGTACAAACTGGTACGTAACTACGAGACCACGACGGCCTCGACCCACGATAGCCAAGTGCTCACCCGGATCCTACGATCGGATAAGGACGATGGCCGGGTATGGGGCGACGGTGCCTACCGTTCACAGGCCCTGGAGGAGGAGCTGAAGAAGCGTGGTCATCGCAGCCGCATCCACTATAAGGGCTATCGCAATCACCCTTTGACGACGCATCAAAAGTACGTCAATCGGCTGCGTTCCCGGATCCGCGTGCGCGTCGAACATGGGTTCGGTAGTATGGTCAACGAGATGAAACGGACGCGGATGCGGTGCATCGGGCAACAGCGTGCCGCCACTTGGATCGGCTTGTGCAACCTGTGCTACAACATGCGCCGGTTCGCCTTCCTGCAGACCGCTACGGCTTCCGCTGGCTGAGTGCCGTGGCCGCATTGTGCCCAAACATCAGGAACCGCGTGAAAATCGTCGGCCAACAGCCCATTTCACTCCCTAAAACACGCAGTGAGTAAGACCAGATCACCAAGAAAACACCATAGTCGGAAGCTACCCGGTCAAAACTCGATTTTATAGAGGTCCCCTATAGATAAGATAGGGTGCCGTCAAATTTATCACGTATCCCAAGTTTGTATGGAAATGCCCTCATTGGGACTTTTGAGAATTGATTTGTATGCCTTCATTTTCCATTATGCTGAACGAAGTGCTTTAAGAGACTACATGATGTTTTTTAGAAATCTAGCAATCCCACATGGTACATATGTAAGTATGTGATTAATAGATATGCTCAAAACCAATAAAAAATTTCTATTCCTAACAAATTTCTTGTTCGTTCGATGCACTGCGTTGCTATTTGTCATTGTAATGAATAAGGCCTATTCAAGCGAGATTGCGATTCCACAACGCAATCCTGCTGATCTGATTGCAGGAGTTCATGAATTAACGCGAGGAACTAGTTCGTATTCCGTTATTGAGATGCGTATTCATCGGCCAAGTTGGGAACGTTTGTCAAAATATGTTGCATGGACTCGCGGTACTCAGGATGCGCTAATCCGATTTATAGAGCCTGCTCGGAATGCAGGTAATGCAACGCTTAAGCAAGGCAATAAGATGTGGCTCTACACACCGAAATTAAATCGTTCGATTCGTTTGCCGAACAGCATGATGTCCCAGGATTGGGCAGGGTCGGATTTTTCCTACAGTGACCTCGCCCGATCAGATGAACTGCTTCATCACTACACGTACAAGTTCGAATCTCCAACACCAAAAGTTAAAGATGGTCATGCTATATACACTATTGAGGCTACTCCGTTAGACAATGCACCTGTTGTATGGGGCAAAGAGACATTGGAGATTCGAGATGACTACGTGCTAATAAGCCAAGTTTTTTACGATCAAGCAATGGAACCGGTGAAGTCACTTGAAACTCTTGCTATTAGTGAACTGGGTGGGAGAACGATTTCAAGTCGCATACGCATAACGAAGATTGAAGAACCGGAGCACTGGACGGAGATCGTCTATTTAGAAGCCGATTTCGATGCCAACGTAGATAGTAGTAAATTCACGCAGTTTGCGCTTCGAGGTGGGCAGTGACTGATTGTTTGCAGGAGCAGCGATCGCCAGAAAGCGCAAAAAAGGCACAGACTTTCATGTTTGTTGCGTGGCGCAATCTTTGGCGCAATCGAAGACGTACGCTGCTTACTATCGGTGGGATGGGGTTTGCAATATTTATCGTTCAGCTGGCGATGTCTTTTCAAGCTGGCAGCTACGGACCAATGATCGATCTTTCTTCTAAATATGCTGGCGGACATATTCAAGTACAACACCCCGAGTACTTGAACGAGCCTCGGATAGAGTACTCCGTACGTGATGCTAATGCTTTGTTGGCTCAAATTGAAAAAATTCCAGGAATAACTGCTGCTACGGTACGAACCGAGGGATTTGCTTTAATTTCCAATGATGAACGTAGTATGGGAGCGATGGTTATCGGAGTCGACCCCGAGCGCGAGATGGGCGTGTCGAATTTGCCGAAAGATCTCATAAAGGGGAATTTTTTAGCTAACGATCAACAGGCCTACATCGGTAGTGCTATGTCACGTAATTTGCAGTTATCGGTCGGAGACGAGGTGGTTATATTGGGGACGGATGCTATCAGTGGAATCGCCGTGATGGTGCTTACGGTTGGCGGGATATTCGAATCCGGATTGAAGCAGTTGGACCGTTCTGTTGTGCTCGTGCCCATAAGTCGATTTCAAGAAGCATTCGGTTTGGACGATGCTAGTCACCGGATTGTTGTTCTAACAGATGATCCACTCAAAAGCGACATGGTCGTGGAAGCTATTCGTTCGTTGGTTCCTAAAAACCTCGTAGTGCGAAACTGGATAGAACTAATGCCTGAAATACATCAGGCAATTGAGTTCGATCGAATTACAAATGTTGTGTTCTATTGGATTCTGATTGGTGTCGTTCTACTTTCGCTTTCCAACACCTTCATCATGGTAGTCTATGAACGTATCCGAGAACTTGGCATGCTTATGGCTATAGGTATGCGATGGGCTATCGCTGTGCGAATGCTAATGGCAGAAGCCATGGTGCTATGGGTCTTGGGTTGCGTTCTGGGTTTTTGTATGAGCTTCATAGCAATATTCCCGATGTCTCAAATCGGAATCGCCGTGCCTGGAATGGAAGCATTCGCTTCTCAAATGCACATTCCAGATCGGATCTATCCGACTTACGACATAGCAACGACTTTTTTTGCACCCCTAGTATTCGGTGCCGGAACAGCTATCGCAGCATTGATACCAACTTTAAGATTGCGGAAGCTAAATGTTATTGACGCGTTACGACACGACGAATGACAATACATTTCAAATTTGAACCTCAGCGCATAAAAATCACTTCAAACAACATATGATTTTTATAACTTTACTGCGGCTGAGTGGCCGCAATCTTTGGCGATATCGGAGAAGAAACACCATACTCATAGTCGCGATCGTCCTTTCGGTTGGTGGATGTTTTTTTCTGAACGCGACCATGCGCGGAATGCAAGTAGATCTTGCGAATACCCTTATAGAAAGCCTACACGGTCATCTTCTTGTTACGCATCCAAAATATCGAGATGACCCTTCTATAAATTTTGGATTTACTCCTGTAAAACTTTCATTTCGTATTCCCGAGGGATCAGAATGGTCTCCAAGGATTGCCGTACCGGCAGCCATTGTTAGTGAGCGCCAAACACGCGGTATCCAGCTCGTGGGAATTGATCCTAAAAATGAGTCAAAATCTTTTCTATCGAAGGCAACTATTGAAGGTGAACATTTAGCGGGAGACGATGATCGGATGGTGATCATCGGGAGATCACTGGCAGAAGACTTACGAACAGAAGTAGAACGACGAGTGGTCCTTATTGCCCAAGGGATGGACGGTACGAGTCAGGAGGCCGGATTCCAAGTCAAAGGGATTTACGACACCGCGTCGGGATCCACCGAAAAAATATACATCTTTACAGGCTTGCGGACAGTGCAATCGTTCCTTGGCACAAATAACGTAACGGAAGCATCGCTACGATTGACGGGTATAGCAGGAGTGGCTTCACTTCATGAAGCACTAAGCCAACAATTGCCGGATCTTGTCGTTCTGACGTGGGATCAGGTTAGTCCTCACATCGCAGTCATGTATCGGTTTGTGGACTTTGGAATCTATATTTGGCTTGGCATTGCCTTTCTCGCTCTCTCGTTTGGCATCGTTAATACGTTGATCATGTCTGTAATGGAACGTACTCGCGAACTTGGCATGCTGCGGGCGATAGGTATGAGGCCTCAATGGGTAGTCGTGCAGATCATGTTTGAGTCTTTAATGGTTATGGCGATAGGGGTCACGGTTGGCCTCGGCATTGGTTGGTTGATCTGTTGGGTATTTCAGGATGGGATAGATTTAGGAATGTTCGCAGAGGGTGTTGCTATATACGGTATGCGTCCCGTATTGGTTCCGGTAGTAGTGGGTCGAGACATAGGTATAGTTTTAGTGACGAGCATGTCTTTAGCTTTGGTGGCGAGTTATTTCCCGGTGCGTCGAGCAGTGCAGGTGAACCCGCTTGTGGCAATGCGAGTCTGATATAGAGGTATTCGTGAGCAATCTGGTAGTCGAAATTAATAATGCCGTTCGCGTCCACGGTGACGAATCTAATCCTGTCTATGCATTAAATGGCGTAGATCTTTCGATCAATGACGGGGACTTCATGAGCCTTGCAGGACCATCTGGTTCAGGGAAATCGACGCTTCTACATTTGATAGGAGGTCTTGATCTACCAACCGAAGGGCGTGTTCGAGTAGAGGGGATTGACCTGGCAAATTTGAAAGAAAAAGAGCGGACTGAATTGCGCTTATACAAAATTGGCTTTGTATTCCAATCCTTCAATTTGATTCCAGTACTGTCAGCGTCTGAAAACGTTGAATTCATCATGCAATTGCAAGGGGCGGACAAGTCCCTCCGTCGTTCGGTGGCGTTAGAGGCATTGGCTTCACTTGGAATCAGCGACCTTGCAGACCGACGGCCTGGAGAAATGTCCGGCGGTCAACAACAGCGAGTTGCTATTGCACGGGCTATCGCGAGCAACCCCGTGTTGTTACTCGCAGATGAACCTAGCGCGAATCTCGATTCGACGTCAACCCAAGAACTTTGTGAAGTATTGCGTCGAATTAATCGAGAACGTGGTGTGACGGTCGTAACGGCAACACATGATCCAGTGGTTATGGGCTTTGCCTCGCGCCGAATTGAGTTGCAGGATGGTGCGATTGTGGCATCTTCGGATACATGATGGTTCGCGTATTCGTTGTAGCATTTTTTTCGACACTATCGGCATTTGCATTCTCGCAAGATATGACTCATCAGTCTCGCTTGAAATGGAGTTCGACCGTTTCAATGCTCAAGCCAGAAGATGTACGAAGAGCAGCGTCGGGAACACCACTTTTCAAACACCTTGTTGATCTACGTTGGATATATGAGAAAAAATCAGATTTCTTTTCTATTCAATTCGACCCAAAGATTACATGGACCAGAACCGAAAGACGCATCTTTGATTTATCGGCATCACACAGCCAAGCTGGCAACGGAGGTGTGTCCCCCGGAAATTCGCAGCCACTTGATTGGGGATTGGGCTCAGGACGTAATCATGAGGTACGTGGGCGCGTAGACCGACTTGCCATGCACTGGCGAAGAGAGAATTGGGGTGCAACCGTCGGGAGACATGCAATTTCTTGGGGGAGCGGGATCGTGTTTCACCCACTGGACTTGCTAAATCCGTTTTCGCCTACGATTGTGGATAAAGAATTTAAACCAGGAGCGGATTTGGTGAGGATTGAAACATTGCTGGAAGGGGGAGGGGAGGTTGAAGCTTTAGCGGTTTTGGACCGGAACGAGAACTGGTCATCGTTAGCTGCTAGGTGGCATCAACCAATAGGATCTGGAGATATCGAATTGGTTGTCACACGGCACTATGATGATAGCGTATTAGGCCTTGTTGGACACCTTCCGCTATCAGGGACCCTGTTAAGGACTGATATCGTTCGAACTTGTGCTGAAACACAAGAGTCGTGCCGTATCTCGGGAATAGTGAATGCTGACCGTTCGTGGGTTATTGCTGGCACCTTCGTGTATGCATTCATTGAGTTCTATCGGAATGCTTTTGGTGTTAAGAACTTTGCTCCTGGCGAGTTGAAGCTTCCGCAAGAATTAACGAGGAGAGTAGCGCGCGGTGAGGTCTTCAATTTAATGCGCGACTACATCTCATTGGGCGTACAAATTCCCGTTCATCCATTAATAGATTCTTCGTTTACCGTCATCCGAAATGTAAGAGATAACAGTCAGATGTATTTAGCCAATATCTCGTGGGACGTAGGGAATCAATCTTCCGTCCAATTTGGGGGTGTGTATTCCGACGGAGAGATAGGAGATGAATTCGGCGGGTTAGAAATATCGAGTGGCAACACAGTCGGTGCAGAGCACAGTGTATTTATTTCTTATCTTTATGTTTTCAGCCGGTAGAGTTAGACCGAATGCTGGGTTGTTATGACTATTAAACTATGTTTTCCGATAAGTTCAAGAATTCTCATGCTTCCGATTTTGTAGGTTAAACATCAGTAATTCCCCGTATAGCCCAAACTCTGCTATTAGTCTGGACTTTCCGGATTGGGTTTCGCGATAATGGAGGCAATATCGGTACCCGGAACCCGTCTCAATGCACGACGAAATGCTGTGTGGAACGCCTGAAAACGCCGATTTCCCGTACTAGAACACGGAAGGACCGACACCAAATCTAAATTAAAGCTATACGGGGAATTGCTGCATGGAAATCGAGAGCAAACCGCCCCTACCACTCCGAAAAATACACAGTGCATAGGACGAAACAACCAAGACAACACCGTAGTCGGAAGCTGTCCGGTCAAAACTGGCTTTTATAGAGGCACCTTATCTATAAGATACTTATGAGAAACCTCTTGCGGCTGATCCTGCAGTAAAACAAACTAATCTCTCGTTCCGTAAAATTGCCCTTGATCGTCTAGTGCGGTTCTCTTGTAGTCGTACCATTCGACGTAATAACGGCATTTAACGAGTTAGTATTTTGAAGTGAGTCACATATGAGTTTGAACAGTTTCGGCAGCAGAAAGTCTCTTGAATTGGATAACTTGAGATACACCTACTTCGACATTAATGTGCTGATAGATCACGGCGTGAGAGATGTAGACCGGTTGCCGGTATCGTTAAAGGTACTCCTGGAAAATCTTTGTCGCTACGAAGACGGCAAGTCCGTAACTAAAGATCATATCGAATCATTGTCCAATTGGGTTGACGGCCCACCACAATCCGCGGAAATTACGTTTCGTCCAGCACGCGTTTTGATGCAAGATTTTACTGGAGTTCCCGCTGTCGCAGATTTGGCGGCAATGCGTAGTGCGGTTGATTCCGCGGGTTTGGATCCAACCATCATCAATCCTCAAATCCCCGTCGATTTAGTCATAGATCACTCCGTGATGGTAGACCACTTCGGTAGCTCTACGGCGTTCGAAAGAAACGTTCGTATTGAAATGGAACGCAATCAAGAGCGCTACCGTTTCTTGAAATGGGGTCAGCAAGCGTTTGAGCATTTCAGGGTAGTTCCGCCCGGTACCGGTATTTGCCATCAGGTAAATCTGGAATACTTGGCAAATGTTGTTTGGACTTCTGAGCGGGGACGGGAGGTAATCGTTTATCCGGATACACTTGTCGGTACCGATAGCCATACCACTATGATCAATGGGCTGGGTGTGCTTGGGTGGGGTGTCGGAGGTATAGAAGCTGAGGCAGCTATGCTTGGACAGCCGATTTCGATGCTGATTCCCGAAGTGATTGGCGTAAGAATGACCGGTGAATTGGGCGAAGGAATCACGGCTACCGATTTAGTATTACGGGTCGTAGAAATACTTCGGGAACACGGCGTAGTTGGGAAATTTGTGGAGTTTTTCGGTCCTAGTCTTGATCAGTTGCCGCTCGCCGACCGAGCAACTATTGCAAATATGGCTCCGGAATACGGTGCAACGTGCGGGTTTTTCCCCATCGACAATGAGACGCTGAAATACCTGAAACTAAGTTCAAGATCGCCGCAAACCATCAACTTAGTAGAGGCTTATGCAAAAATCCAAGGTCTTTGGCGCAACGACCAATTGGAGCCAGTATTCACTGAGACGTTACACCTAGATCTCAGTTTAATAGAGCCGTCTTTGGCGGGGCCAAAACGTCCTCAAGATCGAGTACCAGTTAAAAGTTTGAAAACCGCATTCGATATGGTGCTTGATGAACTTCCGGAGAGTCAGAAAATCAAATTAGTTCCAGTATCGGGCACCGACTACGCACTTACACACGGATCGGTGGTGATTGCGGCTATTACTTCGTGTACTAACACTTCAAACCCTGCAGTAATGCTGGCTGCTGGTTTAGTTGCAAGGAACGCTGAGGAAAAAGGTCTAAGCGTTAAACCATGGGTTAAGACCTCGTTAGCACCAGGGTCTAAAGTCGTAACCGAATATCTCAACCAAACTGGACTGCAAAAATCGCTTGATGCTATCGGGTTCAATCTAGTTGGTTTTGGATGTACGACCTGCATTGGGAATTCGGGACCACTGCCTGAAATGATTTCGAAATCGATTGCTGAAGGGGCTTTGATTGTTTCTTCCGTACTTTCAGGCAATCGGAATTTCGAGGGGCGCGTCCATCAGGAAGTGCGTACTAACTGGTTGGCATCTCCTCCATTAGTTGTTGCATATGCGCTTGCTGGAACCACCAGGGTTGATCTCACGTCTGAACCACTCGGTACGGGAAAAGATGGTGAAGAGGTCTATCTTCGAGACATTTGGCCTACAAATCAACAAGTTCAAGCCATCATGGATCAAGTCTCAGCGGATATGTTTTCACGTCAGTATGCAGATGTGTTTCACGGTACGGAAGCGTGGCAGGAATTAGATGTTGATTCGAAATCGACATACGACTGGGAGCACTCGACGTATATTGCCCAGCCACCATTCTTCGATGTTAACAAATCTGAGAAACTGCCCGCGGAAATTCTGGGGGCTAGGTTGCTTGCTGTACTCGGTGATTCAATTACTACGGACCACATTTCCCCGGCTGGAGCCATTCAACCGGCGAGTCCGGCAGGTGAGTATCTTCAGCAGTTAGGAGTCTCTCCTTCAGAATTCAATTCCTACGGCTCTCGACGTGGCAACCACGATGTGATGGTGCGAGGGACCCTTGCCAATATCCGTATTCGCAACGAAATAATAGAAGGTGTTGAAGGAGGGTATACGATTCATATTCCGACGGGCGATCAGCTATCCATTTACGACGCGGCAATTCGGTATCGAGATGAAGCTACACCTTTGGTTATCATCGCTGGTAAGGAATACGGTACGGGTTCCAGCAGAGATTGGGCTGCAAAAGGAACAAGACTTCTCGGCGTACAAGCAGTCATCGCGGAAAGTTTTGAGCGCATACATCGTTCCAATTTAATTGGTATGGGCGTATTGCCGTTGCAATTTAAGACGGATTGTTCGCGTACGTCTCTTAGGCTATCGGGGCGCGAATTGATCGATATTTATTTGCCAAAAGGGATAGAGGCATTAATGCCTCAGCAAGAAATGATGATGGACATTCATCGTGAATCGGGTGCGATTGAATCAATACTAGTAGATAGCAGAATCAATACAGAAAACGAACTGGAGTACTTCCGGAGTGGAGGGATATTGCAATACGTGCTGAACAACATGATTAGAGAACACGCGGTATAAGTGAATGTAATAATCGCTAGTTCGAATTAGCGATTGGGCTTTCCAGAGTTAATTTGACAATGGTCAGCAATGATCTGCAGAAATTTCGCACCATATCGTGCAAGTTTCGCTTGACCGACGCCATGTATCTGCATCATTTCAGCGAGCGTTTTGGGGCGTAAACGTACGAATTCCTTAAGTGTGGAGTTATGAAAAATTGTGTACGCGGGTAGATTCATCATCTCGGCTAAACGATATCGCTCTGTGCTGAGTGCGTTCCAAAGCTCTTGGTCGTGCGATGCAAAAACATCGCCCGCTTCTTTGGATTTCTTTTGTATTTGAGCAAGCGGCATCTGAGTATCGTGATGAAGCTGCAGCCGTACGCCGCCTCGTAAGAGTTCGTAGGACGTACTTGTAAGACGCAACACGCCAAAGTGATCATGATCGACGCGAACGAATCCGCGAATAATCAGCTGGCGTAAAATCGACCGCCATTGCCTGCTGTTGTATTCGCTACCTACTCCGTAAGTGGAAAGCTGATTGTGGCCATGCTGGAAAATTTTTTGCGCATTGCTGCCTCGTAAGATATCAACGATGTGCGTCGCTCCAAAATTCTGCTTGACACGATAGATGCACGAGAGCAATTTTTGCGCAGCTTCCGTGCCGTCCCACGTCTTCGGAGGATTGATGCAGATGTCGCAGTTGCCACACGGTTCAGAACGTCCTTCGCCAAAGTAAGCGAGTAAAGCGACTCTTCTGCATGTTGTTAACTCACACCATCCAAGTAGTGCATCTAGGCGAGACTTTTCGTAATGTTTACGGTCCTCTTCGCTGTCGGCGTCGTCGATGAATTGTCGTAGTTGGATTACATTGTCTAGCCCGTAGATCATCCACGCTTCCGCTGGTTCTCCATCTCGACCGCCGCGACCAGTTTCTTGATAGTAGGACTCGATGTTCTTGGGGAGATCCAGATGTACAACAAATCGTACATCTGGCTTGTCGATACCCATACCGAAGGCTATGGTCGCCACCATGATGACGTTGTCTTCTCGTAAGAACCGAGATTGATTTTCTGCGCGCTCGCGATTATCCATACCAGCATGGTAGGTAAGAGCATTAAAACCATTGGTTTTTAGTTTCTGCGCGATCGTTTCAGTCTTTTTACGCGAGAGGCAATAGACTATGCCAGATGAATTACGATACTCGCTAAGGAACGTGAGGAGCTGCTGAACGGCTTGTCTTTTCACGTTTACGGAATACCGTATGTTCGGACGATCGAAGCCGCTGATGTAACGTACAGGGTTATTTAATCTTAGTCGATTGACAATTTCGTCCCGAGTAATTGGGTCGGCAGTGGCTGTCAATGCCATGCGAGGTACGTTTGGAAAAACATCGGCTAGTATGGCCAGATCAAGATAATCCTTTCGAAAATCGTGTCCCCACTGTGACACACAATGTGCTTCGTCGATTGCGATGAGCGCGAGGTCAATTTGCTGCAACGCATCGATAGTGTGATCCATCAATAATCGTTCGGGAGCTAAATAAAGTAGTTCTAAATCGTCTCTACGCAAGGAATCGAAAACTTCACGGGATTTTTGAAGCGTCAGTGTGGAATTAAGGAACGCGGCAGGCACTCCTAGCTGCTGAAGAGCTGATACTTGGTCCTGCATTAATGCGATTAACGGTGAGACAATAATTCCAACGCCGGGACGGATCATTGAGGGTAGCTGATAACACAGCGATTTTCCACCGCCCGTAGGCATGACGACGAGCGTGTCTTGTCCAGAAAAAACCGAGCTAATGATTTCTTCTTGTTGAAATTTAAAGCTTTCGAAACCGTAAACTGAGTGAAGCAACTCACGCGCGTAATGGATTGAATCCGAACGTACGGAACCTGTTTGGTGATCCGCGCTAAGGAAAGTACTGCTAGTCATTACTGATATGGAATTGCGTGTCCACTGTTTAAATTATCATGACCCCCGCAATCAAAAAACAAGATTATGCAACGTGATACAACATATAAGGTTTCGTGAAGGAGATTTGTATCGATCGTGCGTCCGTTCCATGAAACGTTATATCAACGTAATCGATAGGGTTTCTTGTAAGCGTTTCCGATTTTGAGAGACATGGATGTTGCATATGGATAATCCATTCTGTAGAAAATATTGTTTGCATGGGAAACTAATGCCACTTCTATCATATCTCGTTTGAACTAGGAGCAGCACGGATTTGTCGTAACATATTTATTTAGTAGACTGCCATATTCCGAATATTGCTAGTTGGGCCACTATTTAGTGTCTGCGGGAAAACCCCATTTTACGATGGGTTTAAGCCACGTGATGGTATCCGTCGCTCAGGGGATCATGTTGATTTAGGAGATGTACGACGGGTAATCCGTCCATCTGAGCTCCAAAAGTGCGAATGATGTTCTCCTGCTCGCTTTCGGGGCGTACGGAGTCCGTCCCGAGGGGCGGGAAGGATGGATATTGAGGATGGAGACGGCTAGGCCGCCAAACGATAGGGTGGTGCGTGCGTGCGATGGGACCACCGCGCCGCCCGTTGCTGCAGCAAGCGTCCGAGTCGGTGCAGATTGGCTGCGAGGATCGAGATACCCACGGTGCGTTCGAAGCCTTCCCGGCCATGCGTGCGCACCCGGTCCAAGCGACTCAGTTCAACAATCGGGAGTCGAAGGGGTTCGGCCATGCGTGCGCACCCGGTCGAAGCCATGACTTTCCAACGCATGGATCGCCGATTCCACGCCCGGATGCCGGTGGCGGCGCGCCACGAACGATGCTTTACCTTCCCGGGCTCGGCTGGCCTCCGTGCCTCGCCCCTTCGCGGGCAACGCGACGTGCTCCAGCACCGCGGCCAGCTGCTGTTGGTTGGCGGGGCTGTGGAACCCCCGGTCGAAACTGCATCCGCGCAACTCCGGATACTGTGCCTGGCATGCCGCCACCAGCGGAACCGCCACGTCCACATCGCCGCCATGCCACTGCAAGTGCCAACCCAGGATGAACGGATGTTGATCTTCCAGCACCGTCAGGGGAACCCCCAGCTCCACCGGCCGGCCTTGCCCTTCATGCATCCAGCGCGTATGCGGCTCGAACAGCGAGAACAGTTTCTCCTCGTGCGGGATCGTTTCCCCTTCCAGCACGCGACGGCGGATCTGATCCTGCAAACGCACCGAGCAGGCGTGAAACCAGCACCATCGCGACAGCTGCGCCGGCGACACCGAGCCCTCCGGCAATCCTTCCAGCTCCTCCAGCGTGTCGCCCAGACGCCCCGTCAGATCGCCGCACAGGGTCAACCACGCCGCCACCGCCTTCGGGCGTCGGCACCACAACCGCGCACGGCTCACCCGTTGATAGCCCTGCCGAACCTGGCTCCGCCAGTACTGCTCCTGCCGCCATCCCGACACCTCATGCGATCCGCAACAGACCGAAACCTCCGTCAGCAGCACCCGCATCGCATCCCACAGCAGGTTCACGTCCGTCGGGTAATGCACGTCCGTCTCCACTACGAACGAGTCAACCCGACCGTCCAAGGCGGTGCCAGGGGGCTTTCCCGCCACCGCATGACACCCTCCCGCACCAGCAGCAGCGCATTCAACTCCTGTAGCAACGCCGGCGTCACCAGCGACACGTTGTCCTGCAAGGTGCGAACCGAGTTACGTCCAGTCATCCAGAAACCCATGCTGCAGCATCTTCCGTACCACCTGGTGATGGTTCACCAACTCCCCCAGACGGTCGTAGTCGCAATCCAAACCCTGCTTGAGCACCGCCATCACCAGAACCCGCCAGAGCGTCATCCCCGGCCGACCGTTCTCCGGATCCCGATCCGCTGTCACATGGCAACCCAGTAACCCTTCCCCTTCCTCCCGACACGACACGTACAGATGCTGCAATCCCAACAGCAACGCCGGAATGTCATCCCGTGATTTCACATTGATCTTGATCTCACCGACCGGCGTCTCATCCAACCGCAAGGCGTGCTCGAAACGTCTCATGATCGCTGCTCTCCCAACGAAGATCCGCACAGAACCCCCCTGAAACCCCTAAAAAAGCCCATTTCAACGCCTCCAACGGCAATCTTCACCCGTAGCATTTTAGCTCAAAATACCCTCCCATGCCGCAATAATCAACACTTTGATACAATCGTCAGGGTTTTCGCACAGACACTAGTTAGTCGTTATCTAGCGAACATTTCTAGTGCACGCGAAATTCAGCCAACTCTACTTTCTATTGAGACTAACTCTAATTTTGAAAAACGATGACGAGTACGGACCCAAATTAGCTTCTATGCTGATACTCTCAAGATTCTTAGCTAGTCCACCTGAATCCCGTTCGCTAGTATGGAAACTGTTTAAACGACGTATTGAATGCTGTTCATGTGATGGCTTAGGTATATAACGACAAATAAGAATCTCCAGCGATCAAAAATTCTAGCCGTGGATTGCGTTTCTAATCAGACGCACGAGTCGAAATGCTTCTAGTAGAAATGAGGATTAACGATTAACAGAATTCAGTAATCCAATTCCAAACCCGTCGTTTTCAAAAAAGAACGATGGAACCAACTTACGTTTAAATGTTCGGGTAAGTAAGCTTGCTGTTTGCTGCTTGATGAGTATGTCTACTTAACGAAATTCCACAACGGACGATCTTTAATGAATTATGAATATCAAGGGTCCGAGGGTGCCTCGGATGATCGGTTATATCGAATACGGCACAGTCTTGCGCATGTTTTAGCTCAAGCCGTTTTGGAACTTCGGCAAGGTTCGACATTAGGTTTTGGACCGCCCATCAAGGATGGGTTTTATTACGACTTTGTATTAACGGAGCCTATAACTGAGACGGATTTTCCGGAACTTGAAAAGCGAATGAAGCGGATCCTTAAGAAGGGACAACGATTCTACAAAGAGGATTTAGATCGCGAAAGTGCGTTAAAACGAATCGAGGAAATGGGGGAACCATACAAGCGCGAATATGCGTTAGAACTGTGTGAAAAACACAATTTGGAGTCGCTCTCGTTTTATCGCAACGGCGACTTCGTAGACATGTGCGAAGGGCCGCACGTTGACACAACGAAGGACATTCCTCGTGATGCTTTCAAGCTGCGCAGTGTCGCCGGGGCGTACTGGAGAGGCGACTCTTCCAACGCGATGATGACGAGAATTTATGCGTGGGCGTTCGAGAGTAAAGAATCCCTTGATGCCCACGTAAAAGCTTATAGCGAGGCATTGAAGCGCGACCACAAGAAGCTTGGTCGTGAACTTAACATCTTTACGATCGACAACGAGATTGGACGAGGATTGCCGCTCTGGTTGCCGAATGGCACCGTAATACGGGAGGAGCTGGAAAAGCTAGCCCGAGAACTGGAGTTCAGGGCCGGATACCAACGCGTAGCTACTCCACATATTGCTAAGCAAAGGCTCTATTACAAGACGGGGCATCTACCGTATTACGCAGAAGACATGTACCCACCTATGGAAATAATTGAACAAACAGAGGAGGGAGAATTGGTTAAGGAAACATACATGCTCAGACCAATGAACTGTCCACACCATCATCGAATCTATGCATCTGAACCTCGAAGCTATCGAGACCTACCTTTACGTCTCGCAGAATTCGGCTATCTCTATCGTTTTGAAGATTCTGGTGCAGTGAGCGGATTGCTTCGAGTTCGCGGCATGTGTATGAACGATGCCCATATCTATTGTACTGAGGATCAAATCAGAGATGAGTTCAGCAACGTCATCGAATTGTGTGATGAAGCGTACGGGATATTGGGATTGAAAAATTACTACCTCCGTTTGTCAAAATGGGACCCAGATGATCCTAAAGGAAAGGAGAAGTATGTAGATAATCCAGAAGCCTGGGCTACGTGTGAGAAGATTATTGCAAGTTTGTTGGATGAAAAGGGATTGGATTATGTGGACGGAAAAGGCGAAGGGGCTTTTTACGGTCCCAAAATCGATATTCAGTTTCCAACCGTCACTGGGCGCGATGAAACCGTGAGTACTATTCAACTCGACTTCGCCGTTCCACCTAAGTTGGGACTCACGTACGTCGGGCCGGACAATAGAGAACATACGCCTTACTGTATCCATCGTGCACCGCTCTCTACTCATGAACGTTTCGTTGCGTACTTGATTGAGCATTTCGGGGGGGCATTCCCAACATGGCTTGCGCCGATTCAAGTGCAGGTGTTGACCGTCTCGGAGGTTTTCAACGACTATGCACAAGAACTAATTGACAAATTACGTAATCAGTTCGTTCGCGCCGAGATGGCATCGTCCAGCGAAACGGTAGGAAAAAAAATCCGAGAAGGAACGGTACGGAAAATACCTAACTTACTCGTCGTTGGAAAACGTGAAATGGAAGATAAGACGGTTACGCTAAGAAGATATGGAATTCGGGAACAGCACACCATGCCGTTTACAAGATTTGAGAAATGCTTGTTAGCAACAATTAATCGAAGGTCTCCTGAATTCGTGTTCGAATAATATTCTGGAATTTCTAAACGGTCTATTGAACAGTCCTAGGCTGATTGACGTGTGCAACCGTTGGGGCGATGTTGATGTAGTCGGCCAAAATATGTACGGCCTCAAGCAGAAACGGATCGGGTTGGTTTTGTGTTTGCTTTCTTAGTTCGTCCATCCGATTGGATAGTTCCTCAAGGTCTTGGACGGGTTTCATTCCTTTAGCTACGAGACGAGCGTTTTCTATTTCTAGCTGCCATGATTCCTCCGCTAGTTTTTCTGCAAGCCTCGTAGATTCGCTGAGCGAAATAAATTTCTTGTTTTGGTTTTCCCTTATTTTTGCTGCGATACCTCGAATGTACTCGAAATCCGGGTTCTGAGCGATGCGCAGTTCATGAAGATCACGTAGCGGATCTAGTGCTCCTTCAATGCCATTAAGCAAATCGTATTTAACGGGCTCAATCTCATCCCACGGCAAAGCGTTCTCATACGTACTCTCCCCATCGTGAGCATTAGGATTAGCGGAAGGGAACTTGATATCCGGCTCAACTCCTCTTTTTTGCGTACTTTGACCAGAGATACGGTAGAACTTGCCTTGCGTAATTTTTAACTGACCGCGGTTCAATTCGAGCAGAGTTTGGACTGTGCCTTTGCCGTGTGTTTGGGAACCGATGACCAAACCTCTGCGGTAGTCCTGAATGGCGGCAGCAAATATCTCAGAAGCTGATGCCGAATCGTGGTTAACGAGAACAGCAAGAGGCCCTTCCCATTCAATTCGACCATCCCGGTCCCGATGAATGTGTGAGTTTTGTCTTGTATCGCGAACTTGCACCGTGGGACCTGAAGAAATGAATAAACCTACTAGTGAGGTTGCTTCCTCCAACGCACCTCCACCGTTTTCGCGCAAGTCGACTATCAAACCGTCAATGTTGTCTTCGTTCTTAAGTTCATGAATTAGTTTTTGTACGTCGGTGGTGGAGGATCGGCAATCACGTCTATTCTGCCTTTGGCACGCGAAGTCCATATACATCGCCGGTATTTCGATAACTCCAATTCGATAGGAACTGTCGTCTTGTGAGAGTGGTATTACTTTCTTCTTTGCCGCTTGGTCCTCTAGCCTAATCGTATCTCGCGTGATTACGGCCTTCCTCACGCCCCCGTTTTCGACATCTGGATTGAGCAGTTCTAATACTACCTTTGTGTCTTTTGGTCCGCGGATCATGTCAACGACATCTTGTAACCGCCATCCGACAACGTCTATTAGAGGCCCATTTTCGTCTTGACCAACGGAGATGATTCTGTCGTTAGCCCTGATTCCCCCATGTTTGTCGGCGGGTCCACCCGTAATCAGATCAACTATGATGGTGTGGTCATCCTCATTTTGCAGCCTAGCTCCAATGCCTTCTAATTTAAGCGACATTGACATATTGAAATCATCAGAAATCCGAGGCGATAGATATGCCGTATGTGGGTCGTACCAATTTGTGAAGGCGTTCACATAAGCGTGAAAGACGTCTTCTGAATTAACATGCCGTGCTTGCTTTACACGACTCTTGTATCGTTTGATGAGTCTGTCAACGATCGAATGTTCCTTTTCGGCAACCCTCTTTTGCGTTGATTCTTCAACGTCTATCATCTTCGAATCCGATGATGATTTCTCCACAGCAATCTTCTGGATCAAAATTGAATCAATAAGTATCCGTTCCCATAGTTCGTTGCGTTCTTGCAATGCGCCAAGCCAAGGACTTTCGGATCTATCCACGGCAATCGTTTTATTTGAGTTGAGGTCAAAGGAATCCATCCCCTGCTGGAGTCGCTCTATATTCCATAAGAACTGCTCTACGACGCGTTCACGATATCGGTTATATATCTCGTATGGGATTTCAAGCCTTCCATGCTTTAAGGCGTCGTCGATAGTGAAACGGTATCTATCAAATTCGTTGATATCAGACTGGAGAAAAAATTGGCGACGACGGTCAAGTACCTCGAAGAAACGGTCGAATATTTGAGAAGAGGCAGTATCGTCTAGTCTTTTTCGTCGTATAAAATGGTTGTAACGAACTTGGTCTACGACGGATTTGACGGTACGTGGATGAATTGGTAGCGGCTTCAAAGGTTCCAACTCAGATTCGGGTTTGTCGTCTACACTGTAAATAGCAGGGCTAACCGTCAATAAAATCGACGTAAGAGCTGCTTGGGTGCACCACCTAAAGTTAATCAATTGTTTGTCGTTTCGCATAAGTAATCTAGTTTCACAGTCTCAATTGCTTTTCTGAAATTTTGGCGCGGTTGTCGGTTAGGTCAGTCGGAATAGCTTATCTGATGTTTGTAAAACATCCCAAGTTGTTAGAATGTGCACGATAAGCCAACATGGTTGAGCGTGTTGAAATCCGGTTGCATCTTCCATTAGTCGTAAATATTGTTGTTGACGTTTTCAATCTCTTGAGACGCCATTCTTCATAATAAGCCGCGAAAGAATCTGTTGAATCGCGGCAAGTAAAAATTATCGTAGTCAACTGAAAAGGCAATCGCGTGGGCACGGCCGATAATGCGTGTACGTTCTATAAAACCAATACTTCGCGAGTCACTGCTGAGATCTCTATTGTCACCCATCATCATGTACTGACCGGCGGGAATTTCGGTAGGTGGGAAGTTTCCATGATGGCTCGTTAGATTGCTGCGAAGGACCATGATGATACGTTCGCTTCCTAATAGCGACTCGCGTAAAAACTGAAAATTTGCTGGATAGTCAATCATAAATTTTCGTGCTAAGTCCTCTGGTACTTCTTCATACGTTGCTTTTATCCCGTTAACGTAAAGTTGATTCTGTCTTAATTCGACGACATCACCAGGTATGCCAACGACACGTTTCACAAAGAGATTTTCGTTAACCGGACTCGGGAATGTAACGATGTCGCCACGTTCTGGATCAGACCACTTGGCGATTCTTGCTAGTGTAAAAGGTACGCGAAGATCATATGCCAGCTTGTCTACAACAATTCTGTCCCCATCAAGGATGGACGGTTTCATACTACCGGTCGGCACTTGATTCCAATCGGCGATAGCTGATCGAAACAGCAGCATAACAACGATAAAGACGAAGAATCCTCGCCACTCTACGAATATCTTTTTTAATTTTTCGGTCAGTATCACGCGGATTTATTGCCTAACGTTGTATCGAGCGAGCCCCACGAATTGACGTATACCCGTGGGTTTGCTTTCCATGAGAATGCCGTGTGCAAAAATTCGCTGCGTTAATACTCGTACGCCCCATACCGAGATGACCATTAAAAAGACAATAATGGCATAGCTTATCAATCCCGGAGGAGCGGCAGCCCGCTGAGTCATAACGAACGGCGTAAACAATGGTACGAAAGACATCACTTGTGCAATGGTCCCTGATGGGTCTTGGACGATGGGAAATGCTAAGACCAATGGGATCATCATGAATAAATTGACTGGTGTAGCTAGGTTTCCAGCTTCTCGAGGATTCGAGCATACTGATCCAATTGCACACAGAATGGAACCATAAAAAAGAAAGGCAAGCACGAAGAAGATAACAAAGTTCAGAAGGTAGAATGGATTAAACATTGCTTTTACCAGCCCCGGAGATAAGGCGAAATCCACAGTGGCTGGAACTACGAACACAATAGCTAATCCCATGAAGATCCAAACGCCAAACATAGTTAGGCTTATGAATGCGACACCAAAAATCTTTCCATCCATGAGTTGGACCGGCCGTATACTACTAAGTAGTACTTCAATCAGCTTCGACGATTTTTCCTCAATCGTGTTTGTCATCAGACTCATAGCACTCATAAAAACCATAAACCACAGACAGTAGAAATACATACCAGGAATAAATTGTGCTATGGTGTCTAAGTTTTTGATTTGTCGTTGCGATCCATCTTGCGTCAGTGTGTGCTTGGCAAAGTTCGCGGGTTTAGTCAACCATTGTACGAAGGATTCTTCTATCTGAGCTTCGTATAACCGATGATGCCTTACGACTTTCGTTGCGATACTCTTGTACCAATTGTAGAGATCAAACTTCGTAAGAGTTTTTGAAACATATCGCGCCTCTTCATCGGAATGAATAAAGTTGCTCGGCACGACAAAGAAGGCCTGGATCGAGTCGTTTTCTAACAGGCGTACGAGGGATTCCTCGGAAGGGTCCTCGGGCTGAATTTCCCAATATTGGGTGAACGACACGGAAGGTACCATTGATATCACCACTTCAGGGTTCTTTATCCACCACAAACCGAATCGTTGTGCTAGATTCAAACTGGTATCCACGCTGCTACTTGAAGACGATAGTGTACCGATAGCATTAATAACCGATTCGATGAACTTTGAATGGTTATTGCTACTCTGAAGTTTTTCTTTGACTTCTACCAACAGTTCATCGGTGAGGACATGTCGATCAAGCTCACTCAAAAAGTTATACAGATCTAATTTTAGTATTTCGTTGCGGATTTCCACCGCCAGTCCGTTCGAGTTGTCGTACACCGCATATTTGATGAGAGAAGTTTGAGTATTGGCGTAGGCGGCAATTGCAATAAGTATGATCATAATTATTGGACCGGCCAACACGCCGAACCAAAATGTTTTCGTACGAATCGCATCGAAATAATCACGTCGTGCAACTAGCCAGGTATTTCGTATTCGTGATCGACTAATCATATTCTGCTAGAACCAATTCCTGACGTTTTATTTCACGGACAAAAACTTCGTGCAGTGAGATCGTTGTGACATCGAATTTGTCGATATGGGTTCGGTCTAGAAGATGACGGAGCAGGATTTGTGTGTTGCAGTCATCCTCTAGCACCAACTCTACGGACTGGCCGAAATAATGCACATGTGCTACGCCGGGCAGCTCATGAAACGCTGATTTATCACCGTCATGTTCGACGCGAATAGAGTTACCTTTGCGTATTTCTGACATGCTTCCTTCGATCACAACCTTACCTTTATTGATTAATACCAGTGCATTACATAGCTGTTCGGCTTGTTCCATGACGTGAGTGGAAAAGATCACAGTACGACCGCTGTGTGCGATGTCCAGAATCGTGTCTCGTACTAGATCTGTATTAATAGGATCCAGACCACTAAATGGTTCGTCTAACACGACCAATTCTGGTTGGTGTAACAAGGTCGCGATAATTTGAACTTTCTGACCCATGCCCTTGGATAGGCACTGGCATTTTTCGTGACTCCAATTGGCAAGGTTAAATTTTTCCAGCATTTCTTCAGTTCTTTGCGCCGCGGTTCCACGGTTCATGCCTTTCAACAAACCAAAGAAAATGATGTAGTCACGTACTCGCATTCGTTTATACAGCCCTCTTTCTTCGGGCAAAAAACCTAGTCGAGCTTGGACCGTCTCGGGCCGGTCCGAGCCTAGAACATTTATGTAGCCGCCGTTGGGACGTGTAATGCCCATCAGCATTCGAAGTGCGGTCGTTTTGCCTGCACCGTTTGGTCCAATAAATCCATAGATGCACCCGCGAGGTATACGCAAAGAAAGACCGTCAACGGCGACAGCCTTGCCGAATTCCTTGCGCACACTTTCAAATATCGCTGCATCGGAATCTGTGGGATCCAAGATCTCTTGAGACATTGACTTAATCAAACGTCCTGCCCTTTTCAAATTGCTCCAACGATTCCGCGTTAGCTTCGGTTTGAAACTTTGTTTTCCACTCGCTGTAAGGCATTCCGTAGATCATCTCTCGTGCCTTTTCGTAATCCATTGAGCCTCCGGCTTCTTCAACTGCTGCTACGTACCATTTTGACAAACAATTTCGACAAAAGCCGGCAAGGTTCATCAGATCAATATTTTGAACGTCGGCCCGCTCATTCAAATGAGCAACAAGGCGACGAAAAACTGCCGCTTCTACGGATTCAGAACTGTATTGGTTCATCGGTTAGGTGAGTTTAGGGAGTAAGGAATTGTAATCAATTACGATTGAATCACTCCATGTTGTAGAGGAGGCAGTAATAACATGGATCTGCTCTTTAATCTAGAAAAATGGACGGTATTTTTCATGCTTGTATCAATTGAGATCGTACTGGAGATCGACAACATTCTGTTCATCTCGATTCTCAACTAACAACCTTGCCGAGGAACAACGAGCAAGTAGACACCTCTCAAAACAGGGAATATGGAGGGATCTGCGACAGATATGTGTTTTCAGCCGAATTATAGAGCCTGTTGGAGTGGAAAAGAGGGGGGGGGCTATTGGGTATTCCGCGAGCGGTTTGGTGGCCGTGCGGATGGAATCATGCCGTGGCAGCCCGGCGTTGGTGGAAGACCAGACGCTGGAAGTTGTAAGCGAGATTGACCAGCCCGATCTTGGTGTCGGCACGCCGATGATGCGGACGAACAGCCCCCTGCGCCGCTTCTGGTGCGCGAAGACGTGTTCGACGGTCGCGCGGATGGCCGGGGCTTGCGGGCGTTGGACCGCGCGATCCGCCGGTGCATCGTACGACCCGGCAGCTTCTGCTGATGGATACGCGAGACCAAGCCTTGATCGGCCAGCCACGCTTCGTGGGCTTGCGAACGATAGGCCGTACCCGTCCAGACCTCCGGTGCCGAATTGCCGCCGGTGACCAGATGGCGCAGCATCGCACCGTCATGGCAGGCGGAATCGGTCACCGTCGAGTGGCGGATGAAGCCATAGGTCCGGTCCATCGCCATGTGGTTCTGGTAGCCTAAGATCGGGATTGTCATGACCGGCAGGCACTGCGCCGTCTTGCCCGGCGGCTTGTGCCGACCGGTCTTCACCGTCCCGCCCGCATCGGTATCCTTTCGCGCTGCTTGCGCCGGTCGATTCGACACCGCCCCGGATCTCGCTGCTCGCCGACCGTCTTGAATCTCCTCTCGTTCCTGTCCATCAATGCGCTGCCGAGGTTGCCGAGACCAATGTCGAATCGAGCACCTGTTCAGTAATTTCCAGTGAACAAATGTCTGGATACTGGCAGTGTGTTCAAAAGATGGGTGAGCATTTCTTTGATTGAACTAAATTTTTTCACTCCAGTTTGATGACGTGCCCCAATTTATACAGCCCGGAAAATGACAAAAGTTCGCGAAAACCATGGGACGAAAACAGCCGAAAGTCCTATTAAAACCAGCAGTTCACAACTCGCTGGAAATGACTTCCACCTGTCCACCTGTCCACCCGTCGCGCCCGATAGCCCGTCTCGTTCAGCACAGCACCCGCTCAAAGGTCACCAGCCAATCTGCCATTGCACTGGCTTCCGTCAGTCGCTCGCGGAAGATCCAGATCGTGTTGCGATCCGGGGTCGGCGCACCCAGTTCAGGCGATCCCGGATCCGAAACTCCATTCGCTCATTGATCGTCTCATGCAGCGCGACCAGGATCGAGATCTTGAACATCACGACCGGATCCTACGGGGAGGACGACCGCCTTTCGCACGGTCTGAATAGCTCAGTGCCACCTCCAGCGGAGCCCGGAACCGCTCGAAATCCACCGCCCGTTTTCCAATGCCTCTAGCCCTTATTTCTCATAATGGATGGCTTGGGTGCGATGTATGTGCGTGTAAGTTGTTGATACCACGAAGTTGGTTGGGCTTTGCCGGGGGGAAGGGGATGGTAGCGGGGTGCGTTCGGACGGCTGGGTGCGTTGGATGGCGGAAGGGGTGCGTTCGGGTCGGACGGAAGCGGGGCGCGTTCGGTGCTGAGTGCGATGCTGGCGGAAGCGGTGCGGACTTGTAGCATGCGCCTGGGCCCGTTTTGCGGACCGCCACGATCGGCGTGCAAAGCGGCGCATCCCGTGAAAGATGCTGTTGTCGACTGGATGATGAGCCATGCGGGTGAGCATGCGGCGGACGTCCCTATCGCACGCCCCTGGGTTCTGGTCTTGACGAGGCCCGAACGCTCCCCGACTGGTCGGGAGGTTTCGCCCCCGGTGGCTGCCATGGCATGCGGATGAACACGGAAAGGGATCCCGGTCTTTGAGGATGTCGTGTCACCGGTTGATATACGGGAACATATTCGATTTTTTGGGGGTTCTGCAAAAAAACACTTGCGTTTTGGCATGGGTTATGGCAATCTACGCTTGGTTAGATGGTCTCTGGTGCCAACGTGATGGATTTCCGAATCGAGAACTTGAAGTCGACCACCTTGGGTGGCACGCGGCGGACCCGTCGTTGGATGGTGGACCTTCAGAAGACGGTGGCACGGTTTCCGGCACTGAGCCGCCATGAGTTGGCGTCCACCCTGTGTAGTCATCTGGGCTGGTTCACGCCGAAGGGTCGGGATCGATTGGGGTCCTGCAGGTCGCCGGCAGCCGTCTTGACCCCGGAGGATGCTTTGGTCCGGCTCTGGCAGCGGCGGCGGCGCGTGCTGAACACGCTGGTGGTCGTACTGTGCATGTTCCGGTGGGTGTTCTGGAAGGGGGGGGGGGTATAAATTTGTCTGCAAAAACGAAAAACGGACTGTAACGACAGACGAATGGTTAGAATCTGATGTTTCATCGGGAATGTGGAGATGCCTGGACGCAATCCCGCATCCAGGCGCGAATCATTCATGACACAATTTATCGAAAAGGAGCAAGAAATGATTCGGAAAGATTATACGCACAATGCCACGAAGAAGTCGGCATGCGATCATCTGGCGGACGATGAGGAGTTTGTGAGGCGGCTAGTGCAGGAGACGCTCAACGAGGTTCTGGAGAGTGAGATGACGGAGTTTCTGGGAGCGGGCAAGAGCGAGCGGACGCAGACGCGTCAGGGCTACCGTTCCGGATACTACCGGCGCGATCTGACGATGAAGGTGGGCGAGATCGAACTGGGAGTTCCGCAGGAACGCAGCGGCCAGTTCAGCACGCGGGTGTTCGAGCGCTATCAGCGTTCGGAGAAGGCCCTGGTGGTGGTGCTGTCGGAGATGTATGTGCAGGGGGGTCTCGACGCGTCGGGTGAGCCGAGTGGCGGAGGGTCTGTGCGGTCACGAGTTTTCGCCGGCGACGATCTCGGCCATGGTGTCGAAGCTGGACGCGTCCCTGAAGGCGTTTGCGGAACGTCGGCTGGAGGAGGCGTATCCGTATGTGTTGCTGGATGCCCGGTATGAGAAGGTGCGTGAGGAGGGCTCGGTGCGTTCCCGGGCAGTGCAGATTGCCATCGGGATTGACGGCGAGGGTCGGCGTCAGGTGCTGGCGGTGGAAGTGGCGAACCGGGAAAGCGAGGGGTCGTGGACGGAATTCCTCTCGCATCTGAAGGGACGTGGCCTGCGGGGAGTCGAGTATGTGGTCTCGGACAGTCATGAGGGATTGAAGCATGCGATCTCGAAAGTGTTGCCGACCGCGTTGTGGCAACGGTGCTGCGTCCATTTTCTGCGCAATGCCAGGGACAAACTGTCCCGGAGTGCTGATCCCGCGTGTCTGGAGGGTTTGAAACGGTTGTGGGGCTGTGAGCATGTCGGGGAGGCTCGTGAGGCACTGGGTGCCTGGGTAGCCCGTTGGGGCGATGAGAAAGGGTTTGGCAGGCTAGTGGGATGGGTCGAGGATCATGTCGAGGAGACGCTGACGATGTATCGGCTGCCTAGGGAACATCGCCTGCGGATGAAGTCCACGAACATGCTGGAGCGGTACAACGAGGAGCTCCGTCGGCGCACGCGTGTCGTCAGGATCTTCCCGAACGCGGAGTCCTGTCTGCGTCTGATCTTGGCACTTGCGGCGGAGACCCATGAGCGGTGGCTGACGGGGCAGCGTTATCTATATGGCCGGATCGGCGTGGTTCGCGCATCCGAACCGGAATCCGAGACATGGCAGGAGGCGGCATGAAACGCCCGAAAATTTCGCGCCGAGCGGAGACCCGCCTATATGGGCGGGTCTCCGCTCCCACTGGAAATTGCAGAAAATTCTTGACACAACTTTGATGTTCTGGAAGAGGCGTCCGGGACATGCGGCCACGCTGGCCGAAGGGTGGGCGCAACGCGGCCGATGGGGCCGGATGGAGGAGGGCACGGGATGAAGAGCAAGCAAAAGCGCGGCGCGGACCGGTTGGTGCGTCGGATGGCGAAAGGGGTCCGGCCGGCGCGGATGGGAGGTGGACTGCAGTGGAGGCGAGCTGAGTTCCAACGGGGGATCGGCACTGCTGATGATGCTGGCCGAGCAGGTCCGGCTGTTCGAGCGCGCCTCGGCATGTTTCACGGACCACCGGGACCCGTCCAAGGTGGCGCATCCGCTAGTGGCGTTGCTGGGGCAGCGGATTTTGGGTCTCGCGCTGGGCTACGAAGATGTGAACGATCACGACGAGCTGCGGCGGGACCGGGCCCTGTCCACGGCCATGGGGCGTGTGGAGTGTGCGCGTTCGGACTGCGAGCCGCTGGCCGGCAAAAGCACGCTGAACCGGATGGAGCTGTCGGCGAACGGGCGGGACCCGGCGAAAGCGCGCCAGATCACCGTGGATTTCGATGCGCTCGACGAGCTGCTCGTGGAGCTGGTACCTGGTGTGGGGCGAGCGGGGCCAGATGCCGCAGCGGCTGGTGCTGGATATCGATGCCACGGACGTGCAACTGCACGGCCGGCAGGAGCACCGGTTCTATCACGGGTACTACCATGAATACCCGCGCGAGCGAGGAGGAAATCGCGGACGCCGAGGGGGAGCACCGGTTCTATCACGGGTACTACCATGCATACTGCTACCTGCCGCGGCTGGTGTTCTGCAACGGCTGGCCGGTGCGGACGGAACTGCGCACGTCGAGCAGCGATGTGGCGGTGGGCGTGGTGGAGACGGTCGAGCCGCTCGTGGACCGGCTGCGGAAGCGATTTCCGCAGGTGCCGATCCTGATCCGCGCCGACGGGGCCTACTGCCGCGACGAGTTGATGACGTGGTGCGAGGCGCGGGGCGTGGATTACGTGCTAGGACTGCCGCGCGATGATCGGCTGAAAGACCGGGTCCAACCGTTGATGGACGATCTGCGGGACCGGTTGAAGCGGGATCCGGACTATGCGCAGCAAGCGGTCCGCGACTACCGGAGCTTCGACTATCGCACGCGCGACAGCTGGAGCCGCGAACGCCGCGTGATCGCCAAGACCGAATGGCTGCCGGGACAACCGGTCGGCAACGCGGACGGGGAACCGGCCGGCAAGGCCGACGGCGGACCGGAGGCCGTCGCGGAAGACCCATGTGCGACGGTCGGTGAAGCCCGGTACAACAGTCGCTTCGTCGTCACCTCGCTCCAGAAGCCCGACGCGCCAACGGTCTACGAAGAGATGTACTGCGACCGGGGTGAGGCCGAAAACTGGATCAAGGAACAGAAGAACGATCTGTTCCTGGACCGATGCTCCAGCAGCCTCTGGAACGTCAACGCACTCCGGCTCCGGATGAGCGCACTGGCCCATGCCCTTCATTGCATGATGAAGTGCCGGCTCGAGAACCTTCCGGTATCCTCCATGCTGCGCCGGAGCCGTCCATCGACGCTGCGCAAGTGCCTGTTCCAGATCCCGGTGCGCGTGACGGTGTCCACGCGGCGGATCCATCTGGCGTTCGGGTCCGCCTTCCCGTACTGGAAGGATTTCCGCTTGATCTGGGCCAGCCTGGCACCAACGTAAAAGCCCGGTGCAACCGGGTGCATGACGCTGGCGGCGGAGCGCGCCGACCTCCCCGCGCCCGGATGCTCAGCGATTCGCCGTCCCGCCCGCAAAAAGGCGGGGAAAACACACGCATCCCCGCCCTCCGAAGCCTTTTCAAACTCGCGACGCGACATTCCATGCCCCGTACCCCACGCATCCCGTGAAAAACATCATTTTCGACTTGGTTATGAGAAATCCGGGCTAGCTGATCGCCCATCGCCGACAGGGAATGCCAATGGTCTGGAAGTCCAAACAGGTTTCACGGGGCTCATCTTCAACACCTCTTCACTCAACTTGTTAGTAAAAAGCTATCGAAGTAGGACGGTGTAGGTAAATAGAGGTTCCCCATTGATTACTGACGGGGGTTTACTAGCCTTTTGTAGATACGGTGTTCCTATCTAAATTTCATGAGGCATAAATCATAGGTAGCCATAGGTTCTTATGTAGTCTTATGTTGGGAGTGACTAACAAGCAGCTATACTATGCGATAGTTCAATGGGTTAAGGAAAACCAATGAGTCCTCGCGAATTCAAGGAGATGCTAAACCAGATTCTTAGGCTGACCTCAGCGCAGAAGCGGAGACTGATGCTCGGAGTCCAGAAATCGGTCAAGAGTGACGAGCTACCCGAACCAGTTCGTCAACGGGAAGCAGAGTTGGGCCGATTGCGAGTATGTACGCATTGCGGTTCCTCAGGGGTGGTGCGTTACGGGAAGTCGGCAGGCTTGTGTCGATTTCGTTGCCGTTCGGCATCTTGCGGATGAACCTTTCACGCGCTGACCGGGACCCATCTTGCTGGCTTAAGGCACAAGTCGAAGTGGTCGGTATTCGAAGCGTGTTTGCGAGATCGCTTACCGAACCGCATTCTTGTGGCAGCATCGCTTGCTTGGCAAGCAGTAGAAAGGCTCAAGACTCAAAGGCATCGTGGAGATGGACGAGAGCTATTTTCTGGAGAGTTGCAAGGGAGATCGTTCCTTAACAGAGCGTCGCCTTCCGCGCGAGCGAGGAGGAAATCGCGGACGCCGAGGGTCTGGTGTCGGACCAGCGTCCCGTCTTGACGGCGGCATCTCGCGGCGGGCCGACTTATATGGAAGCCCTCCCGTCGACGGCGGGGACGGACATCGCTCCGGCAATTTCGGAAGGGCGGGCCGAAGATTGCGTGTGTGTCACCGATGGACATCCCAGCTACGAAATGGCAAGCCGGAGCCTGAACATTCACCAGGAAGTGGTTCGCGTCAGCCACGTGAACTTCGCCGTGGGAGTTGGCATCTCAACACGGTTAACCCGCGTCATATGACCATGAAGCGATGGCTGAACCATCACTACCGCGGTGTCTCTACACGCTACCTGGACCACTACATGCTCTGGTTGATGAGATCGGAATTCAAACTTGAAGAATCGATTGAGGCAGACTTCCTTTCACCTCATTTGGCAAACTATACACAAGTGGATACATAAGAGCCTAGCCATACCTCAGATCTGAGTTGTCAATGCTTAGACGAAGATACTGTATAGACGTTTGTTTAGCGTCCTGAATTGGTGACTAGAAGATTGTTGTTGTGACAAATACGCACATATCTGCTCGATATTTTTCTAAGGCGTAAACCTGCAGGATTCTGTAGAATATTGATCAATGGTTCCATTTCAGCATTCATTTATGCCATCTCACAAGCAATGTAACCCCAGATTGATTTAGCGTATCGATCTTTGAAAGATCGATACGAGAAACACGCATGGTATTAACGAGTCTCCGAGAGAAATATTAAGGAGGAATTTATCTCAATTAGCGAAATCGGCTAATGCCTTTCGGTAATTCGTTGAGTATGAACTGCTTAACAAATTTGGTTTCTTGTTTCACATCGCCTTCCGGTATAAACGGTTCCCCTATAGTGATGCAGTATTTCTTATTTTTCTTATTTAGGAACTCTCGAAAAAGCGTAATGTCTTTCAATTCGGTGTTGATATACCAAGTTGTGTAATAGAAAAACGTGTTGTGCCCAGTGATATGTATGGGCATAACTAAAGCTTGGTATTTCTGAGCGAGATTTAATGCAGTGGGTTGCCAAGGACGTTCCTTTAATCCCGTAAGGGATGGCCGTGCCAAACGACCAGATGGAAACAGTACCACCAACCGGTCTGCGCGGAAAGCTTCGACGATATGCCTCAAGGTTTCTCGTCCTCGTGCTGGAGACCGTAATTCCTCTTTCCACTCAACGGGAATCACACAATCCGCTAGACCGGGTGATAAACGCAGCGCGTCACGATTAGCCACGAAACAAATATCTGGTCTGACTTCCTTTAATGCTTCGTACACGGCAAGACCGTCGGCAACCCCAGCGGGGTGGTTTGCGATTGCTACTACGGCTCCTTTTCGCGGCACGAACTCTTGACCTTGAACAGATACATTTAATGAAAGCAAGCCAGCTAGATAGTTAAAGGTATTAATTCCATCAAGTGGTGCGATTTGGTCCGCCATGTCTACTGCCCTTCGATATCCTAGCAGCGGGTAGCAGAATTTTTTCAGCAAACGCCAAATGAACGGATGGCTCATTAGATTCGTTGCGCGTTCTTCAATGAGCGTATCGATAATGTGGTATTGCTTAATATCAGATGCGCTTTCGAGTGAAGTTTCGTAATTCACAATTACAAGATTCTGTTATCTATATGGTGATCAGCATATGTAGGATAAATCACTTTTTATATTATCCACAAAGTAACATCGTCGTCACTTGTTGCAAGCTGATGGGCTTCTAGCCCCAATATTGCATGAGCAGTGCGAGAGATGGGTCCGTTTTTCGTTTCGGAGCGGTAATCGGGGTTCCCACGTCCGCATTTCGCCCATGATCCATGGTTCAGGCACGGTTTTGCGGATTTTGGATACACTTCCCCCTTACCCCCCCCCCCGTTAGATTGGTCAACGTGCCGGGGCAGCACTCGGCGATGGTCAGGAGGTGTCCAGGCGACCGGCGACCGTTCAAGCAACGCCTCCCGCCTTCCGGTGCAGGCGGGGGTGCTTCTCAATCCCCACGATAGAGCACAGGCCATGCGCTTCACACCGACGCGGCATCCGCCATCGGCAAAAGCCGCTGTCGCCGCGAAATACGATCTCCACCTGCGGCCAGTGCGCCCGCAGTGCCTTCACCAGCAACGACAGAATCGCCCAAGCATGACGACGCGCCGGATCAATCCCGCTCGGACGCAGGTAACTCACCAGCAGGTACCGGCCGCAAAACACGTACAACGGCAAATAGCAGTAACCATCGTAATAGCCGTGAAAGCACCGCTCTTCCTGCTCGCCGTGCAACAGCGTGTCCGTGGCATCGAAATCCAGAACCAGACGCTGCGGTACCGTCACCTGTGCCCCCACGAACGGGTCGAACAACGCCTGATGAAGTGCCACCGCCGTCTCCCGGTCGGTACGCTGCTCCAAGCGGCACAACGTCTGACGGACTCGCCAGGGTCTCCATCCGGCAGTCTGCGCCGTAGAAACGTAGGAATGCTCTTTAGTAGGAAAGATAACCTGAAATATGTATTAATAAAGTATAAAATTCCTTTTCTGAATTGTTTATGAGCTATTCATCCTAAAAAATGTATCAGACTTTTTCTACGGTGCAAACTACCGGGAGGCCGCCGTCTGCAAGGCCGGGTCGTGGCGCAACTCCTCGTGTCCCAGTGCCAACGCATACACGCGCTGCCTGAGCAGATCCTGTAGACGGTGCTCGCAGGACCTGGCTTGGCACCGTGCATCCCTAGGTATCTCGACACCGAGCGGGTCAGATCCAACTGTCGATCCACCTCCGCGAGCAGCGGAATACCCCCATTACCGGTGATCGCACCGCCGCTAAATGCGGCCTCCATCTTGCGGCGTTGTACAGATGAAAAGCGGGTCGGATCTAGGTAACATTTCGTCACCGCACGATCTCCTTGGATATCAATGTAACTAGCCCAGATTTCTCATAACCAAGTCGAAAATTATGTTTTTCACGGGATGCGCCGCTTTTCGCGCGGATCGCTGCGGTCCGCGAAACGCGCCCGGGGTGCATTCCAAAAATCCGTACCTCTTCTCTTCTGCAAGCATCACACTCAGCACCGGCTGCGTCCCGCTTCCATCCAGTCCGAACGCACCCATCGCAACCCCCTTCTCCCCAGCAAAACCCAATCAGCTTCGTTCGTTGTATCAACAACTTAAACGTACATAAATCACACCAAAGCCATTCATTATGAGAAATAAGGACTAACTAAATGATATCGAATGATAGGAGCTTTGCTGTCTTACTCGTGCATTATCCGGGCTAGGCTTGCAGAAACCGGGCTTGCCGTCGTCGTTTACGCTCACCGCCATCGGCATCGGACGCTCGCTCTCGGAACCCCGCCCGTGTTGTCCCTAGTGGGTTTTGTTGCCTACCATGCGGTCATCCATTTCCACTCTCCCAGTCAGCAGATAATCGAAATCGCGGTCACCCATCGCCACTCGTAACTTGTCCAGCATCCGCTGCGCCGACCGCCAGCACACGCCGATCATCTTGCGCAATTGCTCGGCCGATGGCCCATTCTGGTCTACCGTCATCAGATAGATTGTCGTAAACCACTTGGTCATCGGCAGACGCGTGTTCTCGAACAGCGTGCCCGCCGTCGGTGAGGTTTGATGTCCGCACTTGCGGCATTGCCGAATGCATCGACGGCCCAGCACCCACGCCTGATCGTAGTCACATGCTGGACATCGGAAGCCGTTGCGCCAGCGGTGTGCGGCGATCGCTTCAAGACACGCCTCGTCCGTGCCAAAACGAGCCTGCCAAATCGAAAAATTTATTGTTTCCTGCTGCATCAAGATGTTCCATTCCAATCATGGAAGCATGATTCATGATACATGTACTACGATAACATCATAAGCACATTATGATTATCCTTTAATGAGCCGTCACAGAGGTTGGAAAGCAGTATCATGATCTCGGATAACACCACGTGCATCCAGTGTGTACGCACACTGGATGCGATTGATTAAGTCAGGAGCAAAGTTAGATAATCGGATATATCTCTTTTTGGTGCGACATCGTCGCCTTGGATTACGACAACGGTTGTTCATAAGCCATGATGTGTACCGTATAACATATGCTGCGATGTATGGCTATTGACCTTGGCAGTAATAATGCACCGTCTTGTTTATAACTGCCGGTTCAAATCTTGTGGCGAGGCTATCTAACAGGCTAACAAGGAGATTCTGATGAGGAAAGTTAGATCTCTACTTTTTCTTGCTACTGTCGTCACTGCCTCGATATCTGCCGAGATAACAGACAAAAGTAGAATCAAAGATTTGGATATCGATCGGATAGTTCGAACTGCTGCTGCTAATCTCGGGTCGGAATCGGGAAAGGACTGTATGTTTCGGATGATAGCCGAGGTCTCCGCAGGTAACCAAGATGATGTGATACTGGAATTTCAGTATGACCCGGTAAAAGCAAATATCGATTCTCCTTGGTATCTTACTAGTGTTAATGGACTACCTCCAAAGGATAGTGACATTGACAGGTACCTAAGCCATCAAGCCACTAATTATTCGCATCCTGTCGATTTAAGTAAGTTACGTAAAATTTTCAGCATGGAAGATACCATTGATGTAATTGAATGTTCTGATCAACAACTGATTGGTCGAATTCGATACTTAGAGTTTGCAGATTATGGCGTACAGGCTAGGGAAGACAACGGACGAAAAATACAGATTGATTCTAGTAAGCCGCAGGATTTACAACAGACGAACATGTTACATGAAGTACTAGATACCGAGCAAACATTTGATATTCAGACCCAGGCAAACCATGTATCGTCAGTGCCGGAAGAACGGATGAGTGGAGGTATAGGACTAGTAACACAGCAACTGAAGAAACGACGTGAATCGATAACTACGTTGTTTGCAATCAATGTCGTATCGGGCCATCTCATGTGGGTACGGACATCCCTCAGTACCAGAGCCAAGGAAGCTTTCACCGGCGGGACGCTGAAATCTGACATTAAGACTGAATACAGTTCCGACCGAAATGTCGGAGCAGTCGTTACGAAGCATGTATTAGCTCAGTCGGAGGTAGCGTCTTTAGATCATGGCAATATTGATATGAAGGTTGAAACTTGGTACGACAACTTTCGTTGTCCGTGACTGTGACATTACAGTGCAGGGCACTCTACCCTTATTTAACTGAGTATATGGGGATGATGCTATAGTTTATTGTTATAAGAATGTCGATGGTTTCCGTTTTGGCCGTCTAAATGCGACCATTGACGTTCTAGGCGTTTCGAACTACCGCTGTGTTCCGTGCGAGCGTCGAGACAATCAGTTCACTTTTTTTGAATATCAGGACCGGTAGCTATCGATCTTTGAGAACGGCTTGGGTAGTGATCAAACTGCTTTACCCGAATGGGCGGACCGTACTCGGTGACCGTACTCGCTGGGCGTGATGTTGTGATCTCACTGCGTGCCGTTGTTCTACCACTTGGGAACCTCTATTTACCTACGCTGTCCTACCCCGATAACTTTCACTTTTTCCTACTAAGTTGAATGAAGGGGTGTTGAAGATGAGCCCTGTGAACTTGTTTGGACTTCCGGAACATTTACGTCGCTTGTTGGAGACGGGCAAGTCCGCTAGAGGCTTTGGTCCGTGCAGTGGATTTCGAAAGGTTCCGGGCTCCGCTGGAGGCGGTACTGCGGATACGCTAAGGCATACTACCGGGGTCTAGCAAAGAACCTCCAGCGCATGGCTTGGATATATTGGAGTGCACGAACCTACTGATCGTCCTGCCACTGCGCAACCGGCTTATTTAGACCTTCTGTCGTATTAACTACAGGTACTAACTTAAAGGTCGTTTTGTAACGTTGCTCATCAGAGAATTGTCCGCTGTAACAATTCGTCTAGATCGCACACTGACTATAGGGTACGGGTAGCGTAGATAATTTTTGCTACTTACCTCTTATTTGATGGTATTAGTCATTTGCTGGCGGTACATGCAAGCTGTTGATTCAAGGGTATAGTAAAGAAGATCTCTCGTATCGGAGAATACACCATAATCGGGCTTGAGGATGCGTCTGCATACGATTCAGTGCCTTTACGATATCAGCAGTGCTGAGTTGGCAGATCACCAAGTAAAGCACCAGGGCAAACACAACAACCTCGATTAATTGACGATTTCGCGCCTTGTAGTGGTCTAACGGTTACGGCGCATTCATCCATGCTTAGGCACATTCTTCCATCCGCTCGAGAGTGAGACCGTACGGTTGAATATCAATTTTTGTTTCGTTGAATCAGGATCTGCTACAAAAAAGCCAGCTCGTTCGAACTGAATGTTTCTATCGTTACATTCAGCCATTGCACCTTCGACAAAACCTTGAAATATTTTCTTCGACTCGATGTTTAATTGAGATTGTAAATCTTGTGTATCGGGGATTTTTTCCGTGAAGAGATGTTCGAAAGTTCTAAATTCCGCATCAAGAGCATTCGTAGCAGACACGAAATGTAATACCCCTTTGGGCTTAAGGCCGCTGGCATCCTCGCCACTTTTTGAATCTGGGAAATAGGTAACAAGCAGTTCTTCAATATCTCCTTTGTCGTTTTTTACAACGTCATCGCAACGAATGATGTAAGCGTAACGCAAACGAACTATGGCACCCGGCGACAGCCGGTGATATCTTTTCGGAGGATCTTCAGTAAAGTCGGAACGCTCAATATAAAGGCGGCGACCAAATTTAATTTTGCGAGAACCCATTTCAGCTTTATTCCCGTGCCAAGGTGCATCAAGTTCCTCATCTTCGCCCTCGAAATTCGCAACCGTAACGCGAAGCGGGTTTAAGACCGCCATACAACGTCGAGTGGTCGCTTCTAAAACACTACGTACGCAGAAGTCCAGTAATTCTGTTTCAATGAGATTGTCTTGTTTGGAAACACCGATACGCTGGCAAAATTCGCGGATTGCTGCTGGAGGTATGCCCCTCCTTCGTAGTCCCGCCAATGTCGGCAAACGGCAATCATCCCATCCATCTACATGTTCTTCATCCACGAGCCTTGTGAAGATGCGTTTCGACATGACGTGGTATTCCATTTTCAGGCCAGCAAACTCGATTTGTGGAGGATGAAAATCGATACTGATGTTGTTTAGAACCCAATCATACAGCGGCCGATGATCTTCAAATTCCAACGTACACAACGAATGCGTAATTCTCTCTAACGCGTCGCAAATACAATGAGTAAAGTCATATGTGGGATATATGCACCACTCGTCTCCCGTTCGATGATGAGTAGCGTGCAAAATGCGATAAAGTATGGGATCTCGCATGTTGATATTCGGTGAAGACATGTCGATCTTGGCACGAAGCACGCATGTGCCATCAGCTAGCTGGCCGCTTCGCATCAAATGAAAACGCTCAAGATTGTCATCTATCGCCCTTGTACGATACGGACTATTAGTGCCTAGCCTTGTTAACGTTCCGCGCGCTTCACGAATTTCATCGGACGTTAGATCGCAGACGTAGGCCTTTCCTTTCGTGATTAATTCTTCTGCGAAATGACACAGCTGTTCAAAGTAATCGGACGCGAAAGTGAGACAATCCCCCCAATCGAATCCAAGCCATCGCACGTCATTTTGAATCGATTCCACATAGATAGCACTTTCGGTGAGTGGATTGGTATCGTCGAAACGCAAATATGTACGGCCGCCATGCTCTAGTGCGACACCGAAGTTCAAGCAGATAGATTTAGCATGGCCTATATGTAGAAAACCATTTGGTTCAGGTGGGAAACGGGTTACAACACCGTGAGATACAGTGCCGTCTTTTAAATCTTCTCGGATTCGATTGCGAATGAAGTCGTGTGAATCGATAGCCATTGTGCGGGATATTTTAATTCGCATCTTCTCCAAAGATGTGGCCTACTTGATATTCCTATGTATCTCATCTCGAGCGTGTAACAGAGCTTATAACCCCTAAAATAAACTTATGCGCTCTCTTTGGCTCAATACACTCGTAATTGGTATCGTAGTCGTAACCACGCTTACACTATCTTTCTTGGCGAAGCAGAGCATGACAACTGCTGATATAGCTAAGTCTTTACCCTCCAACCAGTGGTACGCTCTCGCGTACAACGGCTTGCCTATTGGTCATGTACATCATACGTTTAGATGGCATCCAGAATCTGGTTTCAGTTTCACGGAAGAATTACAGTTCAAGCTGGGAACCGATCCAATGAGCAGCGAGATCGTCAAGCGGTTTCATTTCGCACCTGATGATCCACATCATCTTATTCATGCCTCTCGCGAATACCTAGGGAATGCAAATTCTCGGATAGATGTAACACGAGTAGACGATCAACTGATAGCTAACGCTGATGATGATACCATCTCCATGGTAGGTGCATATAAGCTCGAAGACTTCATCAAGCTAAAACGATGGCATACTTCGAAGAAGTTGCGCATCCATGAATCAATTTCCACTCGCGAGCTGAGTCTCAGAGAGATTCGAATTTCATCTACGGATTGGGTTGTTGAATCGATTCATCATGGTGTAACGACGCTTGTTCAGGCGAACTCAGCCGTACCAGCTCAGGTAACTCTCGATTTATTGGGCGATATTCAGTCCTACAAGTACGCTGGGGGATTAACGGCACTGCGGAGTGACGAAAAATCTGCAAAGCGATGGAGAAACGCGCCTCCGCTCTTACCTTTCACCGATCTTAGCGTACCTGTAGACTCAAAAATTGAGAAGCCAAGGCAACTGTCTCGTCTCATCATTCGAGTGGCGTCCCGCCTCAATGACATAGGATATTGGTCGGAAATGACTGACGATTCACAACGCCTACGCATGGATACATCGTTTCGTCGTCAAAGCACAAAAAGTGAACGTGTAAACTTATCACAAGCTTCGGCTGCGTATCCAACCGGCGCATTCGAAGTGCGTTCTCTTGCAAATAAAGTTCGGTCCGCCGATGCTCCCGCCAATTCAAATCTTGCGTTCACACTAGTCCATTTTATTAACGACTACCTTGACTACGTCATCGACATTCCTCGACCACGTGGCGTGGGCGAAACGATCAAAAGCAGGTCGGGAGACTGTACCGAGTTTGCTGATCTATACACGGCTTTAGCTCGAAGTCTTGGCATGCCCGCCAAAACAATTGTTGGACTCGCGTACGATTCAAAATCGCACGAATTTCGAGTTCATGCATGGAACGAAGTAGACATTAATGGTGTCTGGCATGCAGTCGATCCAACGTGGAACCAAACTTCAGCCGATGCAACTCACATACCTTTTCCTTCGGAAAATACGGTGGCCGTTCTACAGGGTTTGCCATTCCTTCAGTTCGAGGTTGAGTACACCGAGTATGTGAAAGACACATAAAGTGGGAATAGTTTCGCCATATTATTTGCGTTCATCACCAAAGACAAGGAGGAATGCTTGTAATCCCGAGAGATCCATCTTGTCCCGCCCACGCGGAATACCGACCGAGGACCTGGCCGCGCTGGGTACGCTGCAGCGCCTTCGCAAACGCTCGCCGGAACCGTACTGGCCGCGATCGAATCTAGGCGGCATAAGGTCGTGTTGCAGGGGACCCGCTCCAGACCGTACAGATTCGCTTCCACCACCGATCCCCGCGCATCGATAGATCAAATGGCAATAGCAAGGCGTGCTTCTCCAGAAACACCGCCAGCCCCGACATCGGACATTCTCCGATGGAATACTTCTGACCGGAAACCTCTTCGACAACTTGATCGAAGATCGCGCGAACCGCCTGAAGCAGCCCGGCAGTCTGCGCCGAGGAGCGCAATCGCGAACAGACCGGGGTCAACTGGCAGCTCAGCGTCGACGACGCGCGCATCAAACTGAAGCATCTATACCAGAAAATTAAAACTGGTTAAACTGCCAGAGTGTACTCACATTTCTACGATGCCGGCTCTCAAGTATTTCAAAACCAATTACTGTGTTTTAAACCAGTCTACTGGGTCTTTTCCATGATCAACTAAATACTGATTAGCTTTCGAAAAGTGACGACAACCGAAAAATCCTGCGTTCGCCGATAATGGGGAGGGATGTGCGGCTTCAAATACTGCATGTTTATTACGATCAACTATTGCCCCTTTTCGCCGAGCATCCGCCCCCCAAAGCAAAAATACTATATTCTCACACTGTTGGTTTATAACCTGTACAACCTTGTCAGAAAACTTTTCCCAGCCTCTACCTTGATGCGACCGCGCACGTCCGCGCACAACAGTTAGTACTGCGTTTAAAAGTAAAACACCCTGCTGAGCCCATGGGATCAAACAACCATGACCGCGAGGAATTGTAGCGTCCTTACAACCGCCAGACACAGCAGAGTCCCCCATGTCACGGTTAATCTCATCAAAGATGTTCACCAAAGATGGTGGAGGTGAGACTCCTGCAGGTACACTAAAAGACAATCCGTGTGCTTGACTTGGTCCGTGATACGGGTCTTGTCCAATAATCACGACTTTAAGTTCGTGTAATGGACAAAGATCTAAAGCATGAAATATCTGAGAACCCTTTGGGTAAATAATTTTCCCCGATTGACTCTCACTTACGAGAAATTCTCGTAACTTACGCATATATGATGCATCAAATTCACTGTGTAAGGCCGACTTCCAACTTTCCTCAAGAACGATTCGGTCCACCGTCTCACTCATGATTGGACGTCTTTCATTTGCGGAAACAATAAAACATCTCGAATGGACGGCGAGTCGGTCAGCAGCATTACTAAGCGGTCAATCCCTATGCCTTCGCCCGCGGTTGGAGGCATACCATACTCTAATGCTGTAACATAATCCTCGTCATAATACATAGCTTCGGTATTTCCGCCCTTTCGTTTTGTAAGTTGATCTCGAAATACAGCCGCTTGCAACTCCGGATCATTCAACTCAGAAAATCCATTGGCAATTTCACGTCCAGCTACGATCAGCTCGAATCTATCGGCGTAGTTTGGATCCTTGTCACTACGCCGCGCCAGTGGAGAGACCGATGCAGGAAATCCAGTAACAAACGTTGGTGCCATAAGAGTATGTTCCACAAGCTGATCGAAGAGAGCCACGAGAACTTCGCCAGGTGTGGCATCTCTTTCAACGGAGACACCGGAATCGGAAGCCAATCTGTGAAGTCGTGACTCATCTGCAATATCTAGTGGTTCTACACATAGGATTTCAGCCACCGCATTAGCCATAGAAATTTTTCGAAACTCCGTACTGAAATCGAGGCTATGCCCTTGAAATTTAATCTTCAAATCGCCACAGACCGTTTGTACTATTTCGCGTATCAGGTTGCTGGTAAGCCCAATTAAATCCTCATAACCCGCGTAAGATTGGTAGAACTCCAGCATGGTGAATTCAGGATTATGCTTCGGTGAAAGCCCCTCATTACGAAAATTGCGATTTATCTCGTAAACTCGCTCGAATCCTCCGACTACTAACCGTTTTAAGTATAGTTCCGGTGCCACTCTCAGATACAAATCACGCTTTATTGCGCTGTGATACGTAACAAAAGGTTCTGCACTGGCCCCTCCGGGAATTGGATGAAGCATGGGAGTTTCTACTTCCAAGAAGCCACGCTCATTAAAAAATTCTCTCATCATTTGCGTAACTTGGCTCCGTATCACAAACGTACGTCGAGAATTTTCGTTCATGATCAAATCGACGTGTCTATTTCTATATCTAAATTCCTGATTCACAACTCCATGGAATTTCTCGGGCAAGGGTCGCAAAGATTTAACCAATAGATCAAAAGTTTCGGCATGAACCGTTAGTTCTCCCGTATTCGTTCGCATTAGGATGCCAGTTATGCCAACGAAATCTCCAATATCAGACAACTGCTGGAAATTCCTATAGTTGTCTTGTCCAATGTCACTTTCCCGTAAATAGCATTGAATTTGGTCCGTTCGATCTTGAATCGTGATAAAGCTAGCCTTCCCCATCATGCGTCGCAGAAGAATGCGACCCGCAACGGAGACATGAACACTCTCCTTTTCAAGATCTTCTTTAGATTTTTCTTTATACGTCTTACGGAGTTCATTGGCAGTTCGATCCGGTCTGAACGTGTTAGGGAAAGCATTGCCGGCTTTCCGTAGACGTTCTAATTTCGATCGCCGCGTCGCGATTAGGTCCTGCTCAGTATTCATACACCTGCCTTTAAACTTGCCTCCATGAAGTCGTCAAGGTCCCCATCAAGAACGTTGTTGGGATCATACCGCTCTATGTTTGTACGATGGTCCTTCACTCTTGACTGGTCCAAGACGTAGGAGCGTACCTGACTTCCAAATCCAATATTCGATTTTAAATTCTCAACCACCTGCTGCTTGTCTCGCTGCTTTTGCAATTCACGCTCGTAAAGCTTAGCGCGTAGTTGCTTCCATGCGCGATCGCGATTCTGATGCTGAGATCGTTCGCTTTGGCACTGTACGACAACACCGCTCGGAATATGGGTAAGTCGAACCGCCGAATCAGTTACGTTGATATGCTGGCCACCCGCCCCACTGGATCGATAGGTATCCGTTCTAACGTCCGAGGGGGTAATTTTAATCTCTATGTGATCATCAACCTGCGCAGTCACGAACACGGATGCAAAGGAAGTGTGGCGCCGGTGATTGGAATCAAATGGAGAGAGGCGAACTAGCCGGTGAACCCCCGTTTCCGTCCTTAACCATCCATAGGCATACTTACCATTCAACGATATCGTGACGCTTTTTATTCCCGCAACATCCCCGGGCGAAAGATTTTCTATTTCCGTTTTGAAACCACGTTTCTCACTCCACAGAAGATACATTCTTAGCAACATTTGAGCCCAGTCTTGTGCTTCGGTACCCCCTTCACCCGACTGGATTTCTAAAAAAGCATCGGATGGGTCCAATTCGTTGGTAAACATACGCTCATGTTCTATTTTGTGAAGCAATCCCTCCATACTACGTATTTCGTCCACAATATCGTTGAAAACAGATGGATCATCTTCGAGAACTGATAACTCGGTTAGTTCTATCGCGTCTTTAACTCTGATGCAAAGATCATTTAGACCTCCTACAACAGATTCTAGTGTCGCGCGCTCTCGAGTCAGTGCAGTGGCGCGATTGACATCGGACCAAATATCTGGATTAGCAAGTTCGTGATCAACCTCTTCTAAGCGGTCATGCTTCTGAGCATAGTCAAAGATATCCCTTGAGCTCCGTACAGCGAATAGAAATCATCTTAAGGGATTCTTGTATATGATTAACTTCAACCATGTTTTTAACCTTCGAATAGTATTGAATATTTTTACTAATTTAAGCAACTTGCATAGCGTCTATAACAAGCTGTACAGTTCTGAGGCCGTCGTACTCATTGACTTGCATCTGATATAATGCCGTAATCATATCACTATCAACGGGGTCTTGATTAAACGCAATCGCATCGAATATTTTTCCATCGCTATGCTTAATAACCATTTTAACGTGGTTTCCATCACCGATCCTTCTTTGACTAATTACAAAAAAGTCTCCATGGAATACTGGATCTTCGAATCCTGAACCCCAAGGAGCATACATATTGATCTTTTGAACATTATCTATACTAATATCATTTGCACTAAGTTCACCGTCCGATAACCGTACGCCAAGATCCGTTCTGGTATTCAGATGGCTTCTTGCAGCGTCGGTAAATTTTGCGCTGAAGCGTTCTATGTTGCTGCGCTTGATTGAAAGCCCCGCCGCCATTGCATGTCCGCCATATTTAGAAATGAGCGCGGGATATTGAGACCCGATTTCCGCGATCAAATCCCTTATATTCAACCCATCAATACTACGCGCCGAACCTTTCAACAAACCTGAACTGGCCGGTTGTGCATCTGCAAAGACCACTGCTGGTTGGCCTGTTTCCTCCACTATCTTGCCAGCAATAATACCTACAACGCCTTCATGGAAACTACCGTCGTAGACGCAATATCCAGAGTATCCTTCTTTGCGTTGTACCTCGGTTTTCATGACTGCACTATTGAGATTAATTTGTTGTATGTGCTGCCGCGTTGCGTTTATCCGACGCAATTCGTTCGCTAATTCCACTCCCTCCGCGAAGTTTGGTGCAAGCAGACATTGAATTCCTATACTTATGTTGGTTAAACGGCCAGCAGCGTTTATTAACGGTCCTATTCCAAAACTAATACCTTTGGTCCCTAATGTCGCATGGTTCCGTCGAGCAATATCGCATAGCGCGAGAACTCCCGGGCGCGCTAGCCCTCGTCTAATCATACGGAGACCGTTTTGAACTAAGATTCGATTATTCCAATCTAACGGGACCAAATCGGCCACGGTGCCAATTGCAACGAGGTCTAACCAATTTATAAGATCGGGCTCTGGAACTCCCGCCTTCGCAAACCTGTCAAGTTCACGCATTCTTCTTCTTAGTGCACCCATCAAGTAGAAAGCAACACCCACGCCCGCTAATGCACAGCCGAAATCATTACCCGGTAAATTGGGATTTACTATTTCGTATGCAGGCGGGAGCTCGGCACCGGCTATGTGATGGTCAGTCACTATTACGTCAACTTTATTTTCTTGAAGAAGTGCCACACCCGCATGAGAAGAAATACCATTGTCGACGGTAATAACCAAATTCGGTGCTTCTTCGAGGACCAATTGTGCAAATTCGACGGAAAGGCCATAACCATGTTTCTGCCGGTCCGGCACTTGATACGTTAATTCTGTAGCTCCGACGGATTGCAAAAAAGAAATACACAGTGCTAAAGCCGTTGCGCCATCCGCATCGTAGTCCCCAACGACAACAATCTTCTCGCAATCATCAATTGCTTTAATTAAGCGTTCCGTCGCACGGTCCATTCCTTTAATACCATGTGGCGGCAAGAGGTGTTTCAACGATAAATCCGTTTCTTCACTCGACATAATGCCGCGAGCACTCAGTACGCGAGCAAGGAATAAGGGAACATCAAGTTCTTTACACAACTGCAGCGTGTTACTCAACTCAGGCCGTGTTTGAATTTGTAGCGGCCTTGATCTTGTACGTTTCACGAGCCAATTTCCGAAACACAAACGCTTCGTACGGAGTCACAAACTCGATCAAAGCTAACTAATGCATGTTCAGGTCCCGCATAACCAAGTTGATGAGTCATTCGTGAGGCGTCCAGACAGCCCATATCTTCCTTTTCGATTGCAGAAGTGACGTAAATACACATTCCGTTCATCATTCAAGAAAATCAATGCAAACAAATTGCCAGATTCACTTCCGCAAAGCGGAGGTAATCGCTATCTCACTGCATGCTGATGTTTCAGGCCCGATAGCAACAATGTTTCTATGCACATGAAAACAATTAATTTTCACGGCTAGCTAGGCTAAGAGTGCATTATTCCCAGTAAATACTGATTTTTCGTCTGGGCCTGGTATTGATTTCCGACCACAGTATGAGTACTTTCAATCCCACCAATCAACGTAATAACCAGACCTATATCATTTTAGCTTGTAGCGTATTCAAATCGGTATGGAAACGGTCGTTATCGTAAGATACGCCTAGCTTCAGAACTCTACCTGCGAATCGTGAGATTCCCCAATGCGTTCCTACTCGTCTCATAATCCCTAAGCAATATTCCATAGCTTGGTCAAGCCAATTCGCAAGCACTCCTCGCTCAGCGAACTATTGTCCGTCGAATTAATCTAAGCCCAATCTATGAGCTAGAGCACTAGGAGATATGAAACCAGGTACAACTTCGCCACTTTCTAAAACCAAAGCGGGGGTCCCTGATATACCCATTGCGATACCGAAGTTATAGTGTTCAGCAACTGGATTTTTACATTTCCTTTTAGGGATCGTTTCTCCAGATTTCAGCTTCGTTAGTGCCGTCTGCTGGTCCTTAGAACACCAAGCGTTGGAAAGTTGGTCAAATGTCTCGGACTGAAGACCTTCGCGCGGAAATGCAAGATAGCGAATTTCAATGCCGTAACCCAAATAACCATGCAAGTCATTATGGAGCCGCCTACAATATCCACAAGTATAATCAGTGAAAACGTGTACGATACTTTTTGTACCATCTGGAGGGGTAAACGCAATCGTATCCTTAACGTCAACTTGTGATACAAGACGTTTCCCTTTATGAGTACTTGTCAGGTTTCGTGGTGAATCTTCATCAATTGCATAAATCGGTCCGATAACTAAATACTTTCGGTCTCTAGTGATGTAGACGGTCCGCAAATTTTCCAAATCAACGTAATCCAGTTCGTTGACCTCGGCCTCCCCATGGCGTATTACTTTGCTATCAAACAACTCACCAATCGCATCAATTGATACCCCTACATCCGCCTTATCATTTTCCGACTCTGCATAAGCGGCTGTGGTATATACCGCGTACAGAAGAACACAATACTTACACCAACACGCAATCACTTTCACTCGCTGCAGATAAGTCAACATCTGGGTTTATCCTCTTGGATGATGGGCCATATGAAGTGCTTTTAACCGTTCCCGCGCCACGTGCGTATAAATCTGAGTTGTGGATAAGTCAACATGGCCAAGCATCAGCTGTACTGAGCGAAGATCGGCACCATGATTGACAAGATGAGTCGCAAAAGCATGTCGCAAAGTGTGCGGTGAAATATCAGTTGAAATTCCTGCTTTCTGCGCGTATCGTTTTATCAGGTTCCAAAAGTTCTGTCGCGTCATTGAAGTCCCGCGGCGCGTGAGAAACAGGTCGTCACTTGTCCGATGCTTGAGCAAATCAATTCGAATACCGTCGGCATAGCGTTCAAGCCAATGCATTGCAGTACCCCCCACGGGAACGAGCCGTTCCTTGGCCCCTTTCCCTATGACACGGACAACGCCCTGACGTGTATTCAACTGAGAGAGTTTCAGTGCGACAATTTCCGATACGCGTAATCCGGTCGCATACAATAGCTCAAGCATGGTTCGGTCACGAAATTCCAATGCGCTTTTATCTGGCTTCGGCGCGTTTAAGAGCTTTACAACATCTTGTTCAGAAAGCACTTTCGGCAGTGCTAAAGCTATTTTAGGGCCTTCGATGTTCGCAGTGGGGTCGGATGCTATTAAGCCTTTCTCCAACGCGTAGCGGAAAAATCCCCTTAAGGATGAGAGTGTTCTAGCTGTCGACCTCGCAGAGATTTTCTTGTTCAACTGAGCTGCCAGATATTGCAACAAATGAGATTCATTGGAATGGATCAAAGAAGAGCCAAGCCACTCTTGGTAATGACGGAGATCACCGCCGTAACATGAGCGAGTCGAGATGGATAGACCACGTTCAAACCAAAGATATTCAAGAAACTCAGCAACGTAGTCGGAGGGGATCTCATTCTCTGTAACATCGGGCACGGGTAAACTTTTTGTCTCAGTCGTTTCTTGTTGCATCCTGCAACGTACTGAACCTAGTTACCTTAGGTGAGACCACCAATCGCTAGACTTTCTCCTTGATACGCGCTGAACGCCCGGATCGCTCGCGTAAGTAATAGAGCTTGGCTTGACGAACGTCCCCACGACGACGAACGTGAATGCTTCTGATTAAGGGGCTATGCGATTGAAAGGATCTTTCGACTCCTACACCATGCGAAATCTTGCGTACCGTAAAAGATGAATTCAAACCCCGATTGCGTTTTGCAATAACAACACCCTCATAAGCTTGCTCACGCTCGCGATTTCCTTCACGCACTAATACCTTCACAACGACCGTGTCGCCAGGTCCAAACTCGGGGATTTCCTGCTGCATGTGTTCGTTTTCGATCTGTTCGATCACTTTATTTCTTCGCATGATTTAATCTCCTAGTGCCGAGACTACTCTATACATCATCTAGTGGGATTCCATTCTTAAGCATTTTACGCTCGTCAGCAGACCACACTCGCCGCTGTAATAAATCGGGTCTTCGATGATACGTTTTTAACAGTGCCTGTTGATACCTCCACATCTCTATCGCAGCGTGGTCACCGCTAAGCAACACCTCTGGAACGGTCAATCCGTTGTATTCCCGAGGACGTGTGTATTGCGGGTAGCCCAGGAGCCCCTCATTAAAGCTCAAGGAATCGTTATCTACTGAATTCGGGTTTCCTAAAGTACCAGGGAGTAAGCGTACAACCGCATCCACTACAATCATTGCCGCAAGTTCGCCCCCAGAGAGAATATAGTCCCCAACGGATAACTCAAGATCAATATTGCTTTCGATAAATCTTTCGTCTACACCTTCGTACCGTCCCGCAACAAGCAACAGTGCTTCTTTTTCGGCAAATTCACGCGCCAACGGTTGGTTGAATTCATGTCCTTGCGGTGATAAATAAACCGTAAATGGGGTATCGACTGGTGCAAGTTCAGCCGCTGCCTTCATGCACCGCGTCAGGGGTTCTATTTTCATCACCATGCCAGGCCCACCACCGAACGGACGATCGTCAATGGTGGCATGTACATCCGTTGCAAAATTGCGAATGTTGAAATTCTCGAAATCAAAAAGCGACCTCGTCTTAGCCCTGCCAACGACACCCGATGACACAATCATCTCAATAATATCGGGCAAGGCACTTGCTATTCCAATCCACACGGCTGATTTTTATTTCCAGGACGGGTCCCAACAAACGACGATTCTCTCGCCGCGCTTGACCTCTACAACGTAATGACTAACAAAAGGTATAAGAAGACATTGCTGCTGATTCTTGACCTTTAGCACACTATTGGCACCAGTGTCGATAATTTCCACAACTCTCCCCAGTTTGACCTTATTCTCATTTACAACCAGTAGCCCTAACAGGTCCAGCCAATAAAATTCGTTGGTCCCAGTTTCAGAGAACATTTCTCGTCGCACTGCTACGAGTCGCCCACGATAGCGAAACGCCAATTCGCGGTCATCACAACTATTAAAACGCGCAACGATTCCCGCAGTATGCGTACGAGTTTCAAGCGACTCGATTTCTCTCCAACCTACTTCCGCATTCCCATCAAGTTCCTGTAATAACCAAGGTCGGTAGTTCAGAATATTGTTTCTTGGCTCCGTGTATGAATGTACGTGGACCCACCCCTTAATTCCGAATGCAGATCCAATTTTGCCGACAGTCACAAGATCATCGGGAAATAAGCTCATCGGAATACTGAGCGTTAAATTTTGCGGCTAACTGTTACGTAGAATCTTCTCCAGTCTGATTACTAGAGGCCTCTGAAGGGGTTTCCGTGCTACTACTGGAGTCGGATTCGATATCGACGCCCCGTTCAGAATCTTCTTGACCCGTATCTTCTGGTAATTGCGTTACGTCGTCACTTGCCGTACTAGCCGTTTCTTTTGCATCAGTTGACGATTCAATTTCCGCAACCTTATCTTCTTTATCTTCAATTCTCGATGCTTCGCTGAGATCCTTGTTCCGTTGTTCGCGTACAAGCGTTCTTACGCGTTCGGATAGTTTTGCACCTACGCCAACCCAGTAATCGACGCGCTCAAGATCAATATTCAAACGATCTGCTCGACCTTTCGCAATTGGATTGAAATAGCCAATACGCTCAATAAATCTACCATCACGTGCCGCAGACTTTTCCGCCACGGTAACATGATAGAAAGGCGTTTTATTTGCGCCGCGCCGCGCTAAGCGAATCGTAACCATAGCCTGTTTTGTGCTGGAAATAGGGGCGGAATTCTACACGATCAATATGCTTTATGGGGAGCGAAAGTGATCCGTCTCTCAACTGATCAACTTGCAAGTTGCTAATATATCTGTTAGATCTCCCTTTGCATATAGTAAACAATTCAACCAAGTGATTAATTTTCTTTCGAAAAATCGGGAACGTTTGTATCGATCAAGTCTGCTAACAGACGCATTTTTTTGCTCGCGCCGCCTTTACGTCCTAATTTCCGGGTCTGTTTCTGCATTTGTCGATATTTACGAAGCAGCAAGTTCACATTCTGAACCGTCGTACCACTCCCGTCAGCGACACGCTTTTTCCGTGGCGCATTCAGTACATTTGGATACTTTCGCTCTTGGGTGGTCATGGAATCAATTATGACCGCCATTTGCTCCCAGTTGACACTGTCCTTGACCTTTACTTTTCCCTCCAGTCCACCTAGATTCGGTAGTTTGCTCAAAACCCCTTCAATACCGCCAATCTTGTGAATTTCGCGCATTTGATCCTGCATGTCTTGTAGGTCGAATTTTCGGCCACGTATCAGTTTTCCAGCGAATCGTGCTACCTTCTCTTTATCAATTTTGCTTTCCGCTTCTTCGATGAGCGTAAGCACGTCTCCCATGCCAAGAATTCGAGAGGCTATACGATCTGGCTGAAACAGTTCCAAGCCGTCAACTTTTTCACCCGTCCCCAGAAATTTGATGGGTTTTCCAGTAACAGCCCGAACGGACAGTGCAGCACCACCACGAGCATCACCATCTACCTTGGTAACTACGACTCCGGTCAATGGAAGAACATCTCCAAATGCTCTAGATGTTGTCGCCGCATCTTGTCCCATCATTGAGTCCACAACAAACAGCGTCTCACGGGGGTTCAGAACATCATGCAACCGCGAGATTTCGTCCATCATTCCGTCGTCAACTGCTAGTCGTCCCGCAGTGTCAACAATCAAAACGTCATCAAGAGCGCGCCTCGAGTCGGAAAATGCAGATTTCGCGATTCCGACCGCCGTATCAGTCGGAGCACTGCTGATAAACCGAGCATCAACCTGAGATGCAAGAGATTGGAGCTGCTCTATCGCCGCAGGACGATAGACGTCCACCGACACGACACCCACCTTTTTACTTTGTTTCTCGTAAAGATACTTTGCAATTTTCGCTACGGTCGTGGTTTTGCCAGATCCTTGAAGGCCGGCCACGAGTATTACAACCGGTGGATCACCACCTTGAATATCTAAACCGGAACTCTTCGGTCCGATCATGTCGATGATCTGATCGTGAACGATCTTGATGAAGGCTTCGCGAGGTTGAAGCGACCGCAGAATCTCTTGGCCAATTGCCTCTGCTTCTACACGCGACGTAAAATCACGCACCACGTCAAAAGAAACATCGGCATCAAGCAATGCGGACCGCACTTCTTGGATTGACTCTTGAATATGGCGGTCAGTGAGGCGACGTCCCGACAATCCTTGAAGGACCTTCGTTAATCGATCAGTTAGGGTGTCAAACACGCAAGTTCCGGGTAATCTATCTCGTTTAACATGCTCTTAACATTCGTTACGGCAGTGGAATTATAGCTGTAACCCCGCCATGAAAACTATTAGTACGTCCGGTGATTTACGTATTCACCACACGACTACAATGAACTGAATGGCTATACTTAAATCTCAAGTTCTTCGTTTATGCTTATGATTTTTGCCGTAGCCGCCGTAATAACGATCTATTGCTATGTAATGGAAGCTGTGCGTCTTGCTCGCAATTTCATTCTAAACGAGCCAGTTCCTCGCTTTGGATATGGATTTCTCCTCGGAATCCTTATTGCTCATACTATTTTCGTAGTATCAATGATGCAACCGGCAGGTGGGTATGACTATTACGCCATATCTCAGCTGCCGCCGGCCTACGTTGCCAGTTTCCTGATATATCTAGTAGTAGTCGTAATCGCGACATTGCCGGCTCGCGAAGCAATGAGGCTATTGTTACTGGCTGTTTATCCAATTGCAATCGTCTCGTTATTATTTGCCGTATTCCCAGGAGCACCCGTTGAAGAACCTAGCTGTAAACAAACTAGTGCTTTGTGCGCTCATATGCTAATCAGCCTAGCTGCTTACGCTGTCTTAATGCTTGCTTTAATCCAAGCAATCATGACTACATTTATAGACGTCCGCTTACGGAAGCATCATTCGATAGGTATAGTGCAATCCTTGCCGCCCCTGGAGAGCATGAACGCGGGATTGATTCAAATACTACTGGTCGGTTTTGGGGCGTTAACACTTTCAATTGCTATCGGTTTTATCTTTCTCTTCGAGCGTATTTTTAAGTCTACTGGGCAACTACACGTCTGGTTTTCATTCGCTGCATGGATGATCTATGCTCTGATTCTCGGAAGCCACTATTTCCTAGGCTTGCGCACCAAAGTTACCACACATTGGACTTTGCTCGCCTTCGGATTACTTGTTGTAGGATATGCTGGCACCCGGATTGTTTTTCAATAAATTCTATGCTTCTATATTTACAACATCTTTGCTGGAGCAGGTGCGTGGATTGCGGCTGCGTAGACCCATCGCTGAGGCAGTTGATCAGGCCACCGGCGGCGATTGAACCGGAAGATAAATGCGTCACCCAGATATCGTTGCCGGTATCGGTGTGAGACGCCATGAAACGTTCCGAGCAGAAAGTACTTGGCGTTGGAGATCACGTGGTGTACTTTGGGCAGCTAGTCTGCGGCTGGTTCCGGAGGGCTAATCCGCTGGTCGAGCCGACGGCTTTCTCCGAGCGCGCCGAATACCTGCAACGCGTCGGAGCGAACTTCCGCCTCGCGCTTTCAGCGCGGCGAACCCTGCGCTGCCATCCGCTCGGCATTCCACCTCCACCAGCACCGGACGGCGACCTTCCGTGCCGCGTCCCCGTTTGCCGGGCCGCGTTCCGCCGAAATACCCGTCATCGACTTCCGCCGTCCCCTGGACCCAATAGTCCAGATCGCGATCGGTCATAGCCCGGCGAAGTTTGTTGAGCATCAACTGTGCGGTGCGCCATTGAACCCCCAGCATCTGAGCCAGCCGCAAGGCCGAGATGCCGCCCTTGTCGAGCGTCATCAGGTAGATCGCAAGAAACCACTTGTTGAGCGGCAGGCGGGTGTTCTCGAACAGCGTTCCGGCCGTCGGCGATGCCTGCCAGCGGCAGGCCCGGGCATTCGCGGATGCGATGCCGTTTCAGAACCCAGGCCTAGCCGTGACCGCATTTTGGACACGCGAAGCCATCCTTCCAGCAGTGGCGGGCCACTTCATCCGGGCACTGCTCCGCAGTGCCGAACCGTTTGTTCCATGCCTCCAGTTTCATCGCTTGCTGCTCCATCAAACCTTCGCTCCCCAACGATCATTCATACTGAACAATCATACATAGCCCGCGATAGATGTATTAGGCATAATAAATTTTGAAGAACCTGGATAAATAACCATGGGTGACGTTTCTACTATCATCTTACTGCTATCTTTATTGGTATTGTCCCTCTTGAGTGCTTACTTCTCAAGTTCTGAGACGGCGTTGATGAAATTAAACCCTTTCAGACTTCGTCATCTGGTCAGGGAACGACATCGGGGAGCGCGCAAAGCTAATCAATTGCTACGTCGACAAGATCGGCTGCTCGGCGTCATTTTGATAGGTAACAATCTAGTGAATAACGGTGCGGCGTTGATTGCAGGTGTTGTATGTGTCAGATGGTTTGATGACGCGGGATACGCCGTAGCATGGGTTAGCTGGACAATAATCGTATTGGTTTTTGCAGAAGTCGCTCCGAAGACTATTGCAGCTGAACGACCAGAAACCATTGCATTTCCCTCAAGTTACATACTTATCCCTCTACTGAAATTATTCAGCCCAGTAGTCTGGATGGTGAACTTTTGTGGCAAGATCGTCGTGGAACCCTGGCTTTCACGGACCAAGAAATCATCTGACGAACTGTCGGAAGCTGAACTGCGAACCGTGGTACTAGATAGTGGAGCCAGTATTCCAAAGAAGCGTCAAGACATGTTGCTCGCCATTCTCGATCTTCAAAAAGCAACTGTGAATGACATTATGGTCCAGCGATCAGAGATCGTGGGCATCGACATTTCCGAACCATCTGAATCCATCGTTGACAATATTCTTCACGCACAGCATACGCGATTGCCCATTTTCCACGAAAACATCAACGATATCATTGGAATTCTGCATCTCCGACGCTCCATTCGCTTCATGCGAGAGGATGAATTCGTCTTAGAAGACCTCCTCAAACAGACCGCTTCTCCATATTTCATACCTCACGGTACTGCTTTGAGTACTCAACTGCTCAATTTTCAAGCCACGAAAAATCGTATGGGATTGGTAGTAGACGAATACGGTGAGATACAGGGAATCGCGACAATAGACGATATTTTGGAAGAGATCGTTGGAGATTTCACAACCGACGCCACCTCAGATATGAAAGGATTCCAATCTGAGAAAGACGGATCAGCTATCTTGATGGGAAGTATGCTGATTCGCGAAATTAATCATGAGTTCAATTGGAATCTACCGACAGATGGGCCGCGAACGCTCAATGGTCTACTACTTGAGCATCTAGAGTCGATTCCAGAATCGAATGTCAGCATTCGCATTGGTAACTACATCTTTGAAACTTTAGCGGTATCGGAGAACGTAGTGAAGAGCTTACGGATTATTCCGCTGCCTAAACAACAGAAACAAAATAGTTTAGAAGATAATACAGACGAACTTGAGACTTAGAATATCTTTATGATTAACTTTGGGTATATCTAGCCCGGATAATGCACGAATAAGACAGCAAGGCTTCTATAATTCGATATCATTCAATAAGTTAAAAGCCATATCGAAGGAGCTCTTGCCGTGACGAAATGTTACCCAAATCCGATCCGTTTTTCGTCCGTGCAACGCCGCAAGGTGGAGATCGAATTCAGCTTCAGCGGCGGTGCGATCAACGGTAACGGGGGTATTTCGCTGCCAGACGTGGGAATTCTGGCTGCCGCTTCGAACCGAAAAACGGATCCATCTCGCACCACTCATGCAATATCCGGGCTAGGAAACCACGGTGTGAGGCAGGTACGGGAAGGCGTATTCGCCGTGTTATCGGAGATATTGAATCCTTGGATGGCTTTGGTGGGACGAATAGGATAAGCCAACAGAGCCGCCTCAGTTTGCCCCCCACAGCCGACTGAAGTGCGCGTGTTTGGCAACGATATGGAGTGCCACGTCAATACCCTCGTGCTGTCTCGTCTGCGGGGATCGCCTACGCTTAACAGGTTGCTTGTCCAGTTTCGGATTTCCTTTCTCCGTAACCAGCGCATACCGGACTACGGCCTGATCTGCTCCATCACCGCAATCAATACGACATAGCGACCGAAGGTACTCCAAACGTGGCAAGCTCCATCGTAGTTGCTCAAGACCTTTTACCTCTTCAGTCATCGTCCGCTTCAGTTCGACAAACAGTACCCGAACGTTGTCGCCATCTGGACTGACTATCGCGTAGTCGCACGACTTCTTCCATGGACCATTCTTTACACTTGACAATGCGACGATCTTCTCCATGCAGAGTACTACTGATCCCTCAGTCAATCCTGATACTTGTACCTTCATGACGTTGCGTTCTTCCAGGCTCACCGTCCCTCCGGGCTCTGGCAATCGTTGCCACTTATCAACAACGACTCTCTGCAGGCATTCCGTAAGTGCCACGTCATCAATCTCCCTGCGGTTCAAGGCGTGACGCCAATTCGTTAGCGACGGCGTTGATGTGATCGATGGTCTCGTCGAAAAGCGGCATGTCGATACCGAATCTGTCAACGTCGCACCGAGCTAGACCGTTGTTCTGCGCTACGTATGCACGTATCGAATCCCGGTTCAATGCATCGTCTGCTTTATATCCGAGTGACTTAAGAACCGCATTCCTCCCCTCGAAATCACTATCCAACATGATGAGGTTGTTTATTTCCTTGATAAGGTAGTCACTGTGAGTCGTAATGAGAACCTTTAATCCCGTTCGCACAATCCGCGCCAGCAGGCGTGCCAATCGAATCTGGTTGGCCGTATCGAGGTGGCTTTCCGGCTCGTCAATGATGAGCAGGTGATTACGCTTTGCGACATGCCGGAGGAAAAAATAGAGATCCGATAATCCTCGGGCTGATGAGGAAGCAAGATGCAGCGGAACGTTGAAACTCCGATCCGGATGCCGTGCTTTTGATATAAACCGTATCTCATCGCCGGACGTTCTGAAGTATCCATCCATCATGTTCTTGATGTCGTCGAACAGCTTGGTTGAATGAAACTCGCTCTTATCCTGTCTTCGGTCTGGCAGGCTTCTCGTGTAATCGATATTGTCCTTGATCGGAAGTGCGTAGCGACTGGTTGCTTGGTCGATGAGCAGGAAAGGAGAATACATGTCCAAGTTTTTGTCGTCGCCCATCTTCTGAAGGAGATCGACAAGCTGATTCTTGGTGAAGTCCAGCTCCCGATAGAATAGAGAAATACCGAATCTCTCCGCCGACAGAATGAATGGTTCTGGAAACCGGCTTCCCAGCAGAAGTTTCAGGTATCCTGTGGTAACCATGTAGACCAGATTAGGGGGTATCTTTTGCTGATTCGACACGTCGAGGGTTATAACGATCTGGGTCCCAGTGAGTTTCAACTCTAGCGTGCCTGCACCTGGAAACCGATAACTGACAATGGGGGGATCAACGTTGTTCGTGCCGCTATCAGGTATTTTGATCTTGATTGAGGCGTCATCATATTCGTCGGATTGGGAACTGAACACTTGGGATATCGCGTGTTTTGAGAAAACCCGACTTAGCTGCTGTAGAACCTCCTTTCGCTGATTGTGCAGCGATTCAGGTTCCGCGTCCAGCGTAGCCTTGCCCTCGCGCGCGAGTAGGCCGGCGATCTCGGGCATGTTTGGGATATCAGTCAGCGATCTCCTCCTCTTCGCACCCGCCCGAATGCGCAATTGTTGGACACCTGCCCAGTCATTCCACATCTTCAGGAACCCGTAAAGCGTGTAGGCGAGATAAGACTTGCCGGTATTGTTGCGTCCCGCGATGATCGTAAGATCGCCCAATTCCAGATCGGCATTCTTGACCGGGCCGATCTTCTGAAACGAAAATGTCACGGAGGCTCGACGTAGGCTGGAATCTCGATGGGTTGCGCTTTTGTCGCCGTTCCTGGAATGTCGCGCCGCCATGTCGTCTTCTCTGGTCATCATAAGGTGATCCCGATTCGTTTATCAGTTCAATTTATAATACTGTAAACGGTTCCGGACATAACGGCGGATCATAAGGTGATCCCGGTTCGTTGGTCAGTTCGAGGGCGAAATCAACGTCCCCCATTCGTGTTGAGCCATTGACTAATATGGAAAACTGCTCCTGCCCCGGAACCGTGTCAAGCGGCCCTGATCTGTATTTGACAGCAGGTCAGCCACGACCGGAAGAACCCTTGCGGTCATTTTAGAACGGCTTCGATGCGAGTATCTCACGGACCGGGTAGATTAGCTATCGAAGGATCATGTTGGGGCGTCGGCCGGACTAACCCGGATATTGCACGAATAAGACGGCAAGGCTCCTATTACATTCGACATCATTTAATCAGTTAAAAGTCATATCGAAGGATCTTTTGCCGTGACGAGATGTTACCCCAATCCGATCCATTTTTCATCCGTGCAATGCCGCAAGGTGGAAGCCGAGTTCAGCGGCGGTGCGATCACCGGCAATCAATGGCATTCGGATTAGCGGAAAGGGATCCTGGTCTTTGAGGATGTCGTGTAACCGGTTGATATACAGAAACATATTCGGTTCTTTTAGGATTCTTCAAAAAAACACTTACGTTTCAGCATGGGTTATGGCAATCTACGCTTAGTTAGTGTTTGGCAGAAAACCCCTGATTTCCAGTCTGTAGATGGTATTGAAAGAGCGTTCGTCCGTTTCAGAACGCTCGATTGGGTAGCGTGGTGTGGTTCTGAGGTGGTTGGAGTGCTTGATTGGGGTGCGTAGAGGCTTCCCGTCCAGCTGCGGGACAAGAGTTTCCTGCCCGTACAGGTTGTCGGGAGGTTGAGCCTGCTGTTGCGGAGCGGATGCCGAGGGGTCAGGCTGCCTGGAGCAGGGCTCGGGAGCGACGTCGCTCCCGCTTGCGATCCCGGGCCAGCAGCAGCGTGCCTAAACGATGGAGGTTGGCTGCCAGAATCGCTAGGGCCACCGTTCGGGCAAAGCCTTTCCGTCCGTGCGTTCGGATCCGATCCAGACCATGGCTTTCCAGGTGGTGGATCGCCGATTCCACCGCCGGATGCTGGTGGCGGGCCGCCGCGAATCGGGCCTCCCGCTCGCGTGCTTTCGCTATCGGCGACAGCCGACCTTGGGCAGGCAAGGCCGCCACCTCCAACATCTGCTCCAACCGGCTCCGGTTGGAGGGACTGTAAAAGCCCCGGTCGAAGCTGCAGACCGTCAACTCCGGATAGCGTTGCTTGCAAGACTCCACCAGCGGGATAGCCGAACCCACATCGCTACCCTCCCACATGATCCGGTAGTCGAGAATGAACTGATGCTGGTCTTCCATCACCGCCAAGGGCACCCCCAGCTCGACCGGTCGAGCTGCCTTGCCTTTGCTGATCCAACGGGTGTGTTCCTCAAACACGGAAAAAATCTTCTCCGAGGCCGGAATGGTCTCCCCCTTCAACACCCGACGCACGATCTGGTCTTCCAGACGGGTTCCCAGCGACACCCGACGGCGGAGTTCGGATAGATCCACTGAGGACATGGCCCATGGATCCAGGGTCGCAGCAATCCGCTGCCGTAGCTGTCGACAACCGGACAGGTATGCCTTCACTCCTTGCGGATCCCGCTTCCACCGTCGGGACGTGCATACTCGTTGAAACCGATGCCGCAGTTGCCTTTCCAGGTGCCTTCGTTGACGCCAGCCTGCCAACCCCTGCGCCTTGGCCAACTTCGAGCAGACACGCACCGCCACCCGGGTCGCATCCCACAACAGACCCAGATCGGTCGGAAAGTGAACGTCGGTCTCCACCACAAACGAATCACAGCGAGCGGACAAGCCGCCTCCAGACTCTTTTCGCACCACCTCGTGTCCGGTCGATACCACCCGTTCCCCCACCGCACGAAGCAACTCCGACCTCAGCAGCGAGACGTTGTCGACCAGCGTTTGACGGTGGTACCGCTCCCCGCCAAAACGGGAATCCCCCAGCATCTCCCGAAGGGTCCCATGCTGGTTCACCAACTCGTGCAAGCGATCCCAGTCGCAGTTGAGACCCTCCTTCAACACTGCCAACACCAGCATCGACCACAACGACCACAACGGCCTCCCCGGACGCCCGTTGCCCAGATCCCGATCCGACCCCAGTGCCGATTCCAACCATTCGAACAGCTGCTTCCGCATACGCAGGTCAATGGCATTCGGATTAGCGGAAAGGGATCCTGGTCTTTGAGGATGTCGTGTAACCGGTTGATATACGGAAAGATATTCGGTTCTGTTGGGATTCTTCAAAAAAACACTTACGTTTCAGCATGGGTTATGGCAATCTACGCTTAGTTAGATTATCTCTGGTGCAAACGTGATGGATTCCCGAATCGAGAACTTGAAGTCGACCACCTTACTGTGGCACGCGGCTGACCCGCCGTCGGATTGCGGACCTTCAGAAGACGGTGGAGATGTTTCCGGCACTGAGCCGCCATGAGTTGGCTGCCACCCTGTGCACTCATCTGGGCTGGTTCACGCCGAAGGGTCGGGGGATCGACTGGGGTCCTGTCTGCGGATGCTGGAGCAGCTGGAGGCCGGCGGAATCGTGTCGCTGCCGGCGAAGCGACCGGGATCGAGAACGGGAACCGGGGGTCGGAGACCGCGGCATACGAGTCGCTCGGATCCGGGCTCCGCCATAGAGTGTGAGTTGAAGGAGCTGATGCCGCTGGAACTGGAGGTTGTGGCGGATGGGGAGGCCGTTGAGGAATGGAAGGAATGGGTGGATCGGCATCATGAGCTGGGCTACCGGCATCCGTTCGGCTGTTTCCTGCGCTACTGGCTGCGGGATCATCGGGGTCGCAAGCTGGGCTGTCTGCTGTTTGAGGCGGGCACGCCCCGGCTTCCCTGTCGTGACGCCTGGATTGGCTGGCGGGCTCGGGATCGGGCGAAGCGTCTGCATGGGGTGGTGAACAACTCCCGGTTCCTGATCTTCCCTTGGGTTCGGGTTCCGTATCTGGCCTCGAAGGCCCTGTCGATGGCGGTTCGGCTGCTGCCCGGGGACTGGAAGGAGCGGCACGGCCTGGAGCCGGTACTGGCGGAGACCTTTGTGGATCCGGCGAAGTACCGGAGGACCTGCTACCGTGCGGCCAACTGGCAGTGCATTGGTCGGACGAAGGGACGCAAGGCGAATGCATCGGAGGCAGGCAGGACGCCGAAGGACGTTTATCTGTATCCGCTGACGAAAGCCTGGAAGCAGGTGCTGCTGACCGGCTCCCGTCGATCCGGACGCCGTTCCCGCAGGTCGCCGGCAACAGTCTTGGCTCCGGAGGATACGTTTGTCCGGCTCTGGAGCGGCATCGTCGAGACGCTCGTGGGTGTCGCCAACCGGCATGACCGGCTCTGGCAGCGGCGGCGGCGCGTGCTGAACACGCTGGTGGTCGTGCTGTTCGTTTTCCGGCTGGTGTTCTCGAAGGGGCGTCCGGGATATGCGACCACGTTGGCCGAACTGTGGGGGTGGTGCCGGACGATGGGGATCGAACTGCCACAGCCGGCTCCGGTGTCGCCGTCCTCCATCTGCAGTGCCCGGGCCAGGCTGGACGAGCAGCTGTTCAAGACCTTACACCAGGAAATCCTCAAGGTGGTCTTCGACGCCGAGGCACGACCCCGGCACGCATGGAAAGTCCGACCCGACCCGGATCGGCGGTGGCAGGGGCATCGGGTGTTTGCGGTCGATGGAACCTACCTGAACCTGCCGCGCGGACTGGTGCATGAAGGCTGGCGGACGCCGGTAGACGGTGCCCATTATCCGCAGGGTCTGGTGAGTTGCCTGTATCGGCTGCAGTCCCGACTACCGGTTGACTTCGACCTGCATGCGCATGGAAACGAGCGCGCGGCGGCACTGACCCACCTGAACGTGCTGTCGGCGAACGATGTGGTGGTCTATGACTGGGGCTACTATTCCTATGAGATGCTGCACGCGCATGCGATCCGGGGACTGCACGCGGTGTTCCGGATGAAACGGAAAACCGGTATCGATGTCGACCGCTTCATCCACGGCGGCCGCCGGGATACGGTCATCGAGGTCGTTCCCCGCCAATGCACGCTGACCAGACTACGCCGAAGGAACCCCGGAGCCGCATTCGGCCCGCACCGCTTGCGGCTGGTGAAATATGCCGTGGGCGATACCGTCTTCATCCTGGGCACGACCCTGCTGGACCGGGACCCGTATCCCATCGAGCAACTGTCGGATCTGTATCACGCGAGATGGGGCATCGAGGAACTGTACAAGGTATCCAAACGGCTGATGGAGGTTGAGGACTTTCATGGGCAAAGCGAGCGCGGCGTGAAACAGGAACTGTATGCATGCTTCACCCTGATTACCATGACCCGGCTGTTCGCCAACCATGGCGAGGATCATTTGAACAGGGGGCTGCCGAATGACGGCAAGCCGCTGATGCAGACGAATTTCAAGCACGGACTTGCGGCGGTGGCGGCCAACATCGAGAGCCTGCTACTTCAGCAGGCATCCGCCCTCCGGGAAACCGTGGCTCGTATGGTCAGCGAGATCGTCCGGTGTCGGCAACGGCTCCGTCCGGGCAGGTCCTATGAGCGGCGATCCCGAAAACCGGTCGGAAAGTGGCAGCGAAGCAGGGGAGCACCGGCACCGGCAATCCGCTAACGGAATAAAAAATCAGCGGATAACCAAGGCCCAAGACCGAATCCTTAACCGAATGGAAAAATTCACTAAACGAATGCCATTGGCCTTTTTGCGGGCGGGACGGCGAATCGCTGAGCATCCGGGCGCGGGGAGGTCGGCGCGCTCCGCCGCCAGCGTCATGCACCCGGTTGCACCGGGCTTTTACGTTGGTGCCAGGCTGGCCCAGATCAAGCGGAAATCCTGCCAGTACGGGAAGGCGGACCCGAACGCCAGATGGATCCGCCGCGTGGATACCGTCACGCGCACCGGGATCTGGAACAGGCACTTGCGCAGCGTCGATGGACGGCTCCGGCGCAGCATGGAGGATACCGGAAGGTTCTCGAGCCGGTGCTTCATCATGCAATGAAGGGCATGGGCCAGTGCGCTCATCCGGAGCCGGAGTGCGTTGACGTTCCAGAGGCTGCTGGAGCATCGGTCCAGGAACAGACCGTTCTTCTGTTCCTCGATCCAGTTTTCAGCCTCACCCCGGTCGCAGTACATCTCTTCGTAGACCGTTGGCGCGTCGGGCTTCTGGAGCGAGGTGACGACGAAGCGACTGTTGTACCGGGCTTCGCCGACCGTCGCACATGGGTCTTCCGCGACGGCCTCCGGTCCGCCGTCCGCGTTGCCGACCGGTTGTCCCGGCAGCCATTCGGCCTTGGCGATCACGCGGCGTTCGCGGCTCCAGCTGTCGCGCGTGCGATAGTCGAAGCTCTGGTAGCCGCGGACCGCTTGCTGCGCATAGTCCGGATCCCGCTTCAACCGGTCCCGCAGATCGTCCATCAACGGCTGGACCCGGTCTTTCAGCCGATCATTGCGCGGCAAGTCCCAGCACGTAATCCACGCCCCGCGCCTCGCACCACGTCATCAACTCGTCGCGGCAGTAGGCCCCGTCGGCGCGGATCAGGATCGGCACCTGCGGAAATCGCTTCCGCAGCCGGTCCACGAGCGGCTCGACCGTCTCCACCACGCCCGCCGCCACATCGCTGCTCGACGTGCGCAGTTCCGTCCGCACCGGCCAGCCGTTGCAGAACACCAGCCGCGGAAGGTAGCAGTATTCATGGTAGTACCCGTGATAGAACCGGTGCTCCTGCCGGCCGTGCAGTTCCACGTCCGTGGCATCGATGTCCAGCACCAGCCGCTTCGGAATCTGGCCCCGCTCGCCCCACACCAGGTACAGCTCCACGAGCAGCTCGTCGAGCGCATCGAAATCCACGGTGATCTGGCGCGCTTTCGCCGGGTCCCGCCCGTTCGCCGACAGCTCCATCCGGTTCAGCGTGCTTTTGCCGGCCAGCGGCTCGCAGTCCGAACGCGCGCACTCCACACGCCCCATGGGCCGTGGACAGAGCCCGGTCCCGCCGCAGCTCGTCGTGATCGTTCACATCTTCGTAGCCCAGCGCGAGACCCAAAATCCGCTGCCCCAGCAACGCCACTAGCGGATGCGCCACCTTGGACGGGTCCCGGTGGTCCGTGAAACATGCCGAGGCGCGCTCGAACAGCCGGACCTGCTCGGCCAGCATCATCAGCAGTGCCGAGCCCCCGTTGGCACTCAGCTCGCCTCCACTGCAGTCCACCTCCATCCGCGCCGGCCGGACCCCTTTCGCCATCCGACGCACCAACCGGTCCGCGCCGCGCTTTTGCTTGCTCTTCATCCCGTGACCTCCTCCATCCGCGCCGGCCGGACCCCTTTCGCCATCCGACGCACCAACCGGTCCGCGCCGCGCTTTTGCTTGCTCTTCATCCCGTGACCTCCTCCATCCGGCCAGCGTTTTGCTTGCCGTGACCTCATATCCCGGACGCCCCTTCCAGAACACCAACCGGAACATGCACAGTACGACCACCAGCGTGTTCAGCACGCGCCGCCGCCGCTGCCAGAGCCGGACCAAAGCATCCTCCGGGGCCAAGACGGCTGCCGGCGACCTGCAGGACCCCAATCGATCCCGACCCTTCGGCGTGAACCAGCCCAGATGACTACACAGGGTGGACGCCAACTCATGGCGGCTCAGTGCCGGAAACCGTGCCACCATCTTCTGAAGGTCCACAATCCAACGGCGGGTCAGTCGCGTGCCACCCAAGGTGGTCGACTTCACGTTCTCGATTCGGAAATCCATCACGTTGGCGCCAGAGACCATCTAACCAAGCGTAGATTGCCATAACCCATGCCAAAACGCAAGTGTTTTTTTGAAGAACCCCCAAAAAATCGAATATGTTTCCGTATATCAACCGGTTACACGACATCCTCAAAGACCGGGATCCCTTTCCGTTCATCCGCATGCCATCGCAGCCACCGGGGGCGAGACCTCCCGACAGTCGGGGAGCGTTCGGGTCTCGTCAAGACCAGGACCCAAGGGCGTGCGATAGGGGCGTCCGCCGCATGTTCACCCGCATGGCTCATCATCCGGTCGACAACAGCATCTTGCACGGGATGCGCTGCTTTGCACGCCGGTCGTGGCGGTCCGCAAAACGGGCCCAGGCGCATGCTACAAGTCCGCACCGCTTCCGCCAGCATCGCACTCAGCACCGAACGCGCCCCGCTTCCGTCCGACCCGAACGCACCCCTTTCGCCATCCAACGCACCCATCCGTCCGAACGCACCCCGCTACCATCCCCTTCCCCCCGGCAAAGCCCAATCAACTTCGTGGTATCAACAACTTACACGCACATACATCGCACCCAAGCCATCCATTATGAAAAATAAGGGCTAGGTATATGAGCAATCGCTCACCGCGATTGTGCAAGATTTATAATTGTTGTATTTCTCACGACACATCATCGCGCATGTCGCACTTGAATATGCTGTTATAAAGGTTTGTTTGAGGTGAACTTGTCGCACCGGGAGTAGACGCAAGCGGAAATTTAGGGCTGCTACACCATTGGTGCCTAAGACAGCAACGAGCGTTATTACCTCGTGCAGTCATAGAGAAAATCCTCGTGCCAACAATATGAATAAATATACCATGCTTAGTCACTTAACCGAATTTGATCGGTCCTTGCAATGAGAAGGGTCAATGGCTCTCAATGACACAATGTTCTGGTGGTCCCAGCATTGTCAGTATCAAATTTTCTGCCTCTAGTTACAAATATGATTTCACGGTTAGAATCCTTTTACCAGTCCGAATCTGCTTTTCTGATTCCAAAATTGGTTTCCATTTTCTTTCCAAAAAGAGCTCCGTTCGAGTTATGTCAGGCCATACACGTGAATGTCGTGAACGCATTCACTCAATTGTAACGTGTGATGTAAGCGCATACAATTAAACTAGTATCCGGGATACGATTGATCGATTTCGATGACAGCCGCTCACAAACTACTTGAAGCCAAAATCACCAAGGGCACGCTCCAACTAATAGATGAAAAAGGCGTGCAAACGACTTTCGGCAAAGGTCCTCCAGTCGCTACGATGCGTCTTAGGCATAGAGGAACACTGAATACTATTCTGCGTAACCCCTGGCTTAATCTTGGTGAGACCTATCTTGACGAACATTGGGACACGGATAAAGATGAACTGGCGACGTTACTAAATGTCCTGCACCAAAATTTCACTCGAAGTACGGACGCTAGAAATCCGTTTAGCCTGTTCAGCACTTTGCTTCGTTCGTGGAATACGGTAAGAGCATGCATCCAAAATGCTAGCCACCATTACGATTTGGATGAGTACCTCTTCCGCAACATACTGGACTCGAAAATGAACTATTCCTGTGGCTATTTTCGTGACCCAGACGACACGCTAGAAGGTGCACAGCAAGCGAAGTCCCAACATATTTGCGAGAAGCTCCAGCTCTCTTCAGGTGACTGCGTACTTGATATAGGTTGTGGATGGGGGAGTTTTGCAATTTTCCTTGCTGAAAATGCTGACGTTGACGTTACTGGTATCACGCTATCAAAGTCTCAAATCGAAGCGGGTACAAAGGAAATATCCAAGAGAGGTCTCCAAGATCGCGTTCACCTATTATTTAATGACTATCGGGCGCATCAGGGGCAGTATGACGCAATCGTATCGATAGGCATGTTTGAACATGTTGGCCCTCGTTTCTTCCATGGATTTTTTCATCTGATTTCTGATATGCTCAAGCCAAGAGGAGTTGCTCTACTGCACACCATTGGGTATCATGGCCCTCCTGAACCCACTAACCCTTGGATAAGACGACATATATTTCCCGGTGGCTATATACCGTCGTTGTCCGAGATTTCAAAAGCCTGCGAATCTACGGCGTTGATCATATCCGACGTCGAAGTTTGGCGAAGACATTACGCGTGGACACTGCGAGAATGGGCTCGAAGGTTTCAGGCAGTCCGAAACGAGTTCGTTGCCTTGAAAGGAGAGCGATTTTGCCGGATGTGGGAGTTTTACTTGAGTGCATGCGAGTCGGCCTTCGAAATATCAAATCTCGTTGTGTACCAGATTCAAATGGCCCTCGAAAACGATACCATACCGCTAACTCGAGACTACTTGTATCAAAAGTAGGCTGAATCTAGCAAGCACTCGTGGAACGGCAAAAAACGTATGCCCATATAAGACTTTTAGCAGCAGGTGCAGTAGTGGTACTAGCTGCATCAATTTCGCTGGTTAGCCTCAATGCGTGTGCACCTGAGAGAGATAGCTTGCGGATTGGAATCGTCGGAGAGCCAACGACACTTGACCCTCATCTTTATAGTCTGGGCTCCGAAAGAAAAATACTGAACGACTTATTCACCGGACTCACGACAGTGACTGCCAGAGGTGAGATCGTGGGAGGAGCTGCGCGGTCATGGTCCGCTTCGGAGGATGGGTTACGATGGGAATTCGAACTGCGCCGAAACCTTAAATGGAGCGACGGTCAGGCACTAAACGCCCAAGATTTTGTTTATTCGTTTCGGCGACTTTTCGACCCTGCAACTGTCGCAAGTCTGGGATATTTTTTGCATTGTATTCGGAATGCCGAATCGGTTAGCTCAGGAGAACTTCCGGCTGAAAAATTAGGTGTAAAAACACTCGGGAACCACCGGCTACTGATTGAACTTACAGATCCCTTCCCGTTCTTGCCAGAACGGCTCCTACACCCAACCAGCTACCCAGTACCCAAACATGTTATCGACAAACATGGCAATGACTGGACCAAACCAGAGAATTGGGTTTCTAATGGCGCGTATGTACTCAACCAGTGGCAGCCGAAAACACATATCGACATCATAAAGAACGTACATTTCCATGCTGCCGTGGATGTCAGAATTGAATCTATCCGTTATCGAATTGGTCTTGAGGAGTCTTCTGCCCATGCCCAGTACCGGGCTGAGGAACTCGACATCATTGATGAATTCCCGTCGGCAGAACTGCCATGGTTACAAGAAAACTTACCAGATGAGATAAGAACTTCTCCTTCCTTATCAATAATTTATATCGTATTTAACGTATCGGAACCACCTTTCGATGATCGAAGAGTTAGAGAAGCACTTGCTCTCGCTGTCAATAGAGAACGAATAACTGATTTGGTGCTTAAGGGCGGTGAAGTTCCCAGTTATGGGGTGGTTCCGCCGTTTGTTGCAAATTATGAAAGTCCTGTGGTACCTGTTTCCACCAATCCAGACCTGTCGCGTCGATTGCTGGAAAGTGCCGGTTTTTCAAAAGAAAATCCGCTGGAAATAACGTTGAGACACATATCAAGGCAGGAATTCAAGCAAGTCTCCACAGCAGTCGCAACCATGTGGCAGGGAATTGGTGTGAAAGTTGAATTACAACATTCGAACCTTCAAGACCACCTCGCCGTTTTACGTGAAGGTGAATTTACCGTTGCACAAGCTGGTTGGTACGGAGAGAACAACCCAGAGCACTATCTTGTTGAGCTGCTCATGTCGGACACCAGCAATGCAAACTATGGGCGATTTAAGTCAAGAGCTTTTGATGCCTTAATGAATAAAACGAAAAGGACTGCAAACCCTAATAAACGGCTGAAGTTATTGATTACTGCCGAGTCCATCGGATTGCGTAGCTACCCTGTTATTCCACTATACGCTCAAGTTACACGTAGTCTGGTATCACAACGAGTTGGTGGCTGGGCAGCAAACTCCCGAGATATTCATGGATCTCGATATCTTTTCCTACGATAACAACTAGTGCATCATCTCATCATTATACTTACATTTCACTATGCAATGGTTCCAGCATGTCAAACTTTCTCCACCGGGTCTGTACTAGCACTTCGTTCGTCTCTCGGATTCCCGTTTCGATGCGCAGCTTGAGTTCTCCATGAGAGTTCACTCGGATGTGTCGAAGAAATGTTCTTGCCATGCGAGAAAATACCGTCTCAATCAGGTTTAGCCAGGAACCATGTTTGGGCGTGTAAACGTATTGAAAGGGATTTATGTAACAAAATCCGCAGATCTGCTAGCCCGCCACAGTTCTGGAGTCAAGTACATAGTTCCTACTTTCACTTCCGTACGAGCTGATAGCGATAGTTCAGTTCCTATTGCATCGGTCTTGGGGTTTCGGTTGGGAGAGAGGGAACCAGAGCTGTAAGTATCTGTTTGAGAGCTGCTTCAAACTCATGGGGTTCCACTTGGTTTGTGTCGATGGGTTCCTTCGTCATGGTGTCTCTTTAGCCCTTATTTTTCATAATGGATGGCTTGGGTGCGATGTATATGCGTGTAAGTCGTTGATACAACAAAGTTGATTGGGCTTTGCCGGGGGAAGGGGATAGTAACGGGGTACGTTCGGACGGATGGGTGCGTCGGACGGCGCAAGGGATGCGTTCGGGCCGGATGGAAGCGGGATGCGGTCGGTGCTGCGTGCGATGCTGGCGGAAGAGGTGCGGACGTGTAGCATGCGCCTCGGCCCGTTTCGCGGACCGCTGCGATCCGCGTGAAAAGCGGAGCGTCCCGTGAAACATGCTGTTTTCGACTGGATGATAAGCCATGCGGGTTAGAATAAGGATGTGCGTGAGCACCATTGGCACCACGCGGCCGATCAATGGCATTCGTTTAGTGAACTTTGCCATTCGGTTAAGGATTCGGTCTTGGGCCTTGGTTATCCGCTGGTTTTTTATTCCGTTAGCGAGTTGCCGGTGCCGGTGCTCCCCTTCTTCGCTGCCACTTTCCGATCGGTTTTCGGGATCGCCGCTCATAGGACCTGCCCGGACGGAGCCGTTGCCGACACCGGACGATCTCGCCGACAATACGAGCCACGGTTTCCCGGAGGGCGGATGCCTGCTGAAGTAGCAGGCTCTCGATGTTGGCCGCCACCGCCGCAAGTCCGTGCTTGAAATTCGTCTGCATCAGCGGCTTGCCGTCGTTCGGCAGACGCCCGTTCAAAGGATCCTCGCCATGGTTGGCGAACAGCCGGGTCATGGTAATCAGGGTGAAGCATGCATACAGTTCCTGTTTCACACCCCGCTCGCTTTGCCCATGAAAGTCCTCAACCTCCATCAGCCGTTTGGATACCTTGTACCGTTCCTCGATGCCCCATCTCGCGTGATACAGATCCGACAGTTGGTCAATGGAATACTGGTCCCGGTCCAGCAGGGTCGTTCCCAGGATGAAGACGGTATCGCCCACGGCATATTTCACCAGCCGCAAGCGGTGCGGGCCGAATGCGGCTCCGGGGTTCCTGCGGCGTAGTCGGGTCAGCGTGCGTTGGCGGGGAACGACCTCGATGACCGTATCCCGGCGGCTGCCGTGGATGAAGCGGTCGACATCGATACCAGTTTTCCGTTTCATCCGGAATACCGCGTGCAGTCCCCGGATCGCATGCGCGTGCAGCATCTCATAGGAATAGTAGCCCCCGGTCGTAGACCACCACATCGTTCGCCGACAGCACGTTCAGGTGGGCTAGTGCCGCCGCGCGCTCGTTTCCATGCGCATGCAGGTCGAAGTCGACCGGTAAATCGGGACTGCAGCCGATACAGGCAACTCACCAGACCCTGCGGATAATGGGCACCGTCTACCGGCGTCCGCCAGCCTTCATGCACCAGTCCGCGCGGCAGGTCCCCCGGTACTTCGCTGGATCCACAAAGGTCTCCACCAGTACCGGCTCCAGGCCGTGCCGCTCCTGCCAGTCCCCGGGCAGCCGCCGAACCCCCATCGACAGGGCCTTCGAGGCCAGATACGGAACCCGAACCCAAGGGAAAATCAGAAACCGGGAGTTGCTCACCACCCCCTTCAGACGCTTCGCCCGATCCCGCCAGCCAATCCAGGCGTCACGACAGGGAAGCCGGGTCGTGCCCGCCTCAAACAGCAGACAGCCCAGCTTGCGACCCCGACGATCCCGCAGCCAGTAGCGCAGGAAACAGCCGAACGGATGCCGGTAACCCAGCTCATGATTCCGATCCCCCAATTCCTTCCATTCCTCAACGGCCTCCCCCTCCGCCACAACCTCCAGTTCCAGCAGCATCAGATCCTTCAACTCACACTCTATGGCGGAACCCGGATCCGAGCGACTCGTATGCCGCGGTCTCCGACCCCCGGTTCCCGTTCTCGATCCCGGTCGCTTCGCCACAACAGCAGCGACACGATGCCGCCGGCCTCCAGCTGCTCCAGCTGCTCCAGCATCCGCAGACAGGACCCCAGTCGTCGATCCCGACCCTTCGGCGTGAACCAGCCCAGATGAGTGCACAGGGTGGCAGCCAGCTCATGGCGGCTCAGTGCCGGAAACATTTTCACCGTCTTCTGGAGGTCCGCAATCTGACGACGGGTCAACCGCGTGCCACAGAAGGTGGTCGACTTCAGGTTCTCGATTCGGGAATCCATCACGTTGGCACCAGAGATAATCTAACTAGTGTCTGGCAGGAAACTCTTTATGCTACGTACAGTCCTTAAATCCAGGGTATTTTTAGGTTTTTGAGGTTTGCGAAAGAAGAGGCCGATTGGTTAGCCCTTATTTCTCATAATGGATGGCTTGGGTGCGATGTATGTGCGTGTAAGTTGTTGATGCCACGAAGTTGGTTGGGCTTTGCCGGGGGGAAGGGGATGGTAGCGGGGTGCGTTCGGACGGATGGGTGCGTTGGATGGCGAAAGGGGTGCGTTCGGGTCGGACGGAAGCGGGGCGCGTTCGGTGCTGAGTGCGATGCTGGCGGAAGCGGTGCGGACTTGTAGCATGCGCCTGGGCCCGTTTTGCGGACCGCCACGACCGGCGTGCAAAGCGGCGCATCCCGTGCAAGATGCTGTTGTCGACTGGATCCGGGTGAGCATGCGGCGGACGCCCCTATCGCACGCCCTTGGGTCCTAGTCTTGACGAGACCCGAACGCTCCCCGACTGTCGGGAGGTCTCGCCCCCGGTGGCTGCGATGGCATGCGGATGAACGGAAAGGGATCCCGGTCTTTGAGGATGTCGTGTCACCGGTTGATATACGGAAACATATTCGATTTTTTGGGGGTTCTGCAAAAAAACACTTGCGTTTTGGCATGGGTTATGGCAATCTACGCTTGGTTAGATGGTCTCTGGTGCCAACGTGATGGATTTCCGAATCGAGAACGTGAAGTCGACCACCTTGGGTGGCACGCGACTGACCCGCCGTTGGATTGTGGACCTTCAGAAGATGGTGGCACGGTTTCCGGCACTGAGCCGCCATGAGTTGGCGTCCACCCTGTGTAGTCATCTGGGCTGGTTCACGCCGAAGGGTCGGGATCGATTGGGGTCCTGCAGGTCGCCGGCAGCCGTCTTGGCCCCGGAGGATGCTTTGGTCCGGCTCTGGCAGCGGCGGCGGCGCGTGCTGAACACGCTGGTGGTCGTACTGTGCATGTTCCGGTTGGTGTTCTGGAAGGGGCGTCCGGGATATGCGGCCACGCTGGCCGAACGGTGGGCGCAACGCGACCGATGGGGCCGGATGGAGGAGGTCACGGGATGAAGAGCAAGCAAAAGCGCGGCGCGGACCGGTTGGTGCGTCGGATGGCGAAAGGGGTCCGTCCGGCGCGGATGGAGGTGGACTGCAGTGGAGGCGAGCTGAGTTCCAACGGGGGATCGGCACTGCTGATGATGCTGGCCGAGCAGGTCCGGCTGTTCGAGCGCGCCTCGGAATGTTTCACGGACCACCGTGACCCGTCCAAGGTGGCGCATCCGCTAGTGGCGTTGCTGGGGCAGCGGATTTTGGGTCTCGCGCTGGGCTACGAAGATGTGAACGATCACGACGAGCTGCGGCGGGACCGGGCTCTGTCCACGGCCATGGGGCGTGTGGAGTGTGCGCGTTCGGACTGCGAGCCGCTGGCCGGCAAAAGCACGCTGAACCGGATGGAGCTGTCGGCGAACGGGCGGGACCCGGCGAAAGCGCGCCAGATCACCGTGGATTTCGATGCGCTCGACGAGCTGCTCGTGGAGCTGTACCTGGTGTGGGGCGAGCGGAGCCAGATGCCGAAGCGGCTGGTGCTGGATATCGATGCCACGGACGTGGAACTGCACGGCCGGCAGGAGCACCGGTTCTATCACGGGTACTACCATGAATACTGCTACCTGCCGCGGCTGGTGTTCTGCAACGGCTGGCCGGTGCGGACGGAACTGCGCACGTCGAGCAGCGATGTGGCGGCGGGCGTGGTGGAGACGGTCGAGCCGCTCGTGGACCGGCTGCGGAAGCGATTTCCGCAGGTGCCGATCCTGATCCGCGCCGACGGGGCCTACTGCCGCGACGAGTTGATGACGTGGTGCGAGGCGCGGGGCGTGGATTACGTGCTGGGACTGCCGCGCAATGATCGGCTGAAAGACCAGGTCCAGCCGTTGATGGACGATCTGCGGGACCGGTTGAAGCGGGATCCGGACTATGCGCAGCAAGCGGTCCGCGGCTACCAGAGCTTCGACTATCGCACGCGCGACAGCTGGAGCCGCGAACGCCGCGTGATCGCCAAGGCCGAATGGCTGCCGGGACAACCGGTCGGCAACGCGGACGGGGAACCGGCCGGCAAGGCCGACGGCGGACCGGAGGCCGGCGCGGAAGGCCCATGTGCGACGGTCGGCGAAGCCCGGTACAACAGTCGCTTCGTCGTCACCTCGCTCCAGAAGCCCGATGCGCCAACGGTCTACGAAGAGATGTACTGCGACCGGGGTGAGGCTGAAAACTGGATCGAGGAACAGAAGAACGGTCTGTTCCTGGACCGATGCTCCAGCAGCCTCTGGAACGTCAACGCACTCCGGCTCCGGATGAGCGCACTGGCCCATGCCCTTCATTGCATGATGAAGCGCCGGCTCGAGAACCTTCCGGTATCCTCCATGCTGCGCCGGAGCCGTCCATCGACGCTGCGCAAGTGCCTGTTCCAGATCCCGGTGCGCGTGACGGTGTCCACGCGGCGGATCCATCTGGCGTTCGGGTCCGCCTTCCCGTACTGGAAGGATTTCCGCTTGATCTGGGCCAGCCTGGCACCAACGTAAAAGCCCGGTGCAACCGGGTGCATGACGCTGGCGGCGGAGCGCGCCGACCTCCCCGCGCCCGGATGCTCAGTGATTCGCCGTCCCGCCCGCAAAAAGGCGGGGAAAACACACGCATCCCCGCCCTCCGAAGCCTTTTCAAACTCGCGACGCGACATTCCATGCCCCGTACCCCACGCATCCCGTGAAAAACATCATTTTCGACTTGGTTATGAGAAATCCGGGCTAGTGCAAAAGTACTACATAGCAGCTTAATTGGTGACCAGAAATGGATTCCAAAAATTCGAAACATATCGCGATGTAGATAACCACTACGATACGATTTCCGTTGCGCGAGAATAGTTTGGAGTCTTTACTGGAGATGCAGGGTCAAGCATGGATTTAGTTAATATACTTGATCACCTAAAGTAGTAGAGCCGTCAATTTTGGCTGACGGCAATTTGCTCAGCGTGAAACATCTACCGAGTTAAGAAACTTCGTAATATGATCCACGAATGTAGGAATGAGAGGTTCCGGAAGATCGTGTCCAAGTTTTTCAATTAGATACAACCGCGCGTTGGGTAGGTTTTGGGCAATGTCTTCACTTGCTTGTTTAGGTATTAATGGGTCTTCTTCACCATGGATAACCAGCGATGGAGTTGTCAGCTTTCTCAGATCTACACTTCGGTCTCCGTCGATTAGTATTGCTGCTAGTTGCCGGGCGGTTCCATCCGGCCGAAAGCTACGGTCGTATGCCTCCTCTACGAAGCGACCAATACCATAGTTTCCCGAATCGAAAAACGGCCCGCCCAGTAGACGACTAGCGGCAATTGTGTTTTCAATAACTTGTTTGCGATCCGTCACTCCAAAATTCGATGACATCGCCTGTACTACCTCAGGCGTCGCTTGTGGGAGTTTAGGATTGGATGTGCTACTCATTAGTAGAGTCAAGCTGAAAACCCGGGAAGGATTGTGCATAGCTAGCCGCTGAGCGATCATCCCACCCATTGACATACCAACTATGTGAGCACCCGACTGACCTATATGGTCCAGCAGTTCAACAGCATCTTGAGACATATCAAGCAATGTATAGACCGGTTTCAGCGAATCGGGATCATTCATTGCTACGATGAGTTCCGTTACGGTAGGAACTTGTGCGCTCAATTCAAAGGAAAGCCCCGCGTCCCTGTTATCGAAGAGCACGACGCGGTATCCAGCGTCTACGATGCCTTGTACAAACGATTTTGGCCATTGAATTAATTGACAGGAAAGACCGTGGATCATAAGTACCGGCGGATTTGCACGAGCACCGTATTGCTCGAAATAAATTTTTCCATTCGTACTATTAAAAGTGGGCATGCAAAAGCATCCTGTCGGAATACATACAGTCTACTGCTATGATACTGTTACGAGTAAATTTATGCTTAAGATGTCTCGTACAAAAAGCACTCGCAAACGTACATTACAGCTGTTTTATACTTAAAGACCATCTAATACACTAACCATGCTAGAAGCTCTTCTGCTAGCTATGAGCGGGGCGTAATTGACGCTCAAAAAAGACGCAATCAAAGCACATTATTAGAATTCGAATTGCTCACCTACGAAGTACATAATTAAGAGGTAATAATAATGCTCAAGGTAATTATCGGAGGATTGCTCATGGTGGGGGTTCATGCCACAGCTCAGGATGAGTTTTCCAACGGTTGGGGTCCTGAAATAGGATCGCAAATGCCTGTATTTTCGCTACCCGATACTGCGAATGAAGACAAGAGTCTTCGTGATGTCATGGGAGATAAAGGAGCGTTAATATTTTTCAATCGTTCTACCGTTTGGTGACCATTTTGCAAAACACAGCTGGTCCAGCTGAACAAAAGTAAAGAGAAATTCGACTTGTTAGGCATTCAGGTCTCCGCCGTGACTTACGATCCATGGGACCAAAACAAAAATTTCGTTGAACGCGAGAATATCGATTATCCGATTTTGTCCGACCCGCAAGCACAGCTGATTAATAAACTAGGAATTCGCAATTTGAATTACGGACCCGATAGCCCGGCTTTTAACGTTCCTCTTCCGGGAATCATGTATATCGCACCGGACGAGAAAATCCAGCTTAAGCGTGCGATAGAGGACTATCGAGAACGCCCCTCTTTTGATCAGTTATACGAAGCAGTTTCAGATTTAATCAAGGATGCAGCGAAGCACGAGGATGATTCGGAGGTTGGTGATTAGCCGGAGTCTAATGTTACTGCGAGAACGGACGCTAGTGACTTTAATTGCCGTTGTATTGGCAATTTGCTTCTTAACGGGTTGTGGAGCTATTGTCAACAGCATCAGTTCCGGTTTCGCCGATGATCTCTCGAATTCAATCCTTAATAGCGACGATATAGATCTTGTAAAAGAAGGCCTGCCGCCGTATTTGCTGATGGTAGATGCATTACTTGCGAAGCATGATAACCACGTTAAATTACTTATCGCTGGTGCGACTCTAAATCATTCATATGCAACGGCTTTTGTTAAAGACCCCGTACGGCAAAAAGTATTGACTACCAAAGCATTGGAGTACGCACTAAAGGCTGCGTGTATTGAGGTTCGTTGGCTATGCGGTATTCGAACGGCTGATGTTGCAAGCCTAGAAAACAATCTCACAAAACTTAAAACTTCACAAATTCCAGTAGGTTTCGCGCTTGCAGCCACGTGGGTGGCGTGGATCCAAACACATAGTGATGACTGGAGTGCGATTGCCGATCTTGGGCGTGTAAGGCCCTTAATGGAGCGAATAAATGAGTTGAATCCTTCGTATCAATTTGGATCACCTTCAATGTACTTGGGAGTATTTGACTCATTAGTTCCCGCCACGCTAGGTGGTCGCCCGGAATCTGGGCGCAAACATTTCGAAAAAGCACTGGAGTTGAGTGGCGGCAAGTTTTTGTATACGAAAGTTTTGTTCGCAGAGTACTATGCGCGCATGATTTTTAACCGAGACTTACATGATTCACTGTTAAACGAAGTCCTCACTGCCAATCCAGAAGTACCCGGAATGACGCTACAAAATCGTATCGCTCAGGTGAAAGCAAGAGAGTTATTAGAAAGTGCAGATACTTACTTCTAAACGACTGTTGGGCATGATCGCGCTTTTTGTATCCAGTTCTATCTGGGGAGACACAACGCTGAAATTTGCAACTGTCTCACCAGCGAACTCGCTATGGATGCGTGAATTTTCTCAAGGAGCGGAAAAAGTTAAAGAAGCGACCGAAGGCCGAGTCCGTTTCAAATTCTATCCAAGTGGTGTTATGGGGGATGACACGTCCATCATGCGCAAGATGCGCGCACGGCAATTGCACGGTGCAGTCGTACTTACTGGTGTGTTTAATCGGCGTGGTTCTAATGTACAGGTTTATAACTTGCCAATGCAATTTCGCTCACTCGAAGAGGTTGACTTGGTGCGTGCTGCTATGGACCCGTTCTTAGCCAACGAATTAGAAAAAGCAGGATTTATATCGCTGGGATTTGCGGAGGTTGGCTTTGCTTATGCAATGGGCACAAGACCGGCGACAAGTCTCGCGCAGGCCCGAGATTTAAAAATATGGGTAAACAAAGGCGATGTTGCTGCGGCACAGCTTATGGACGTATTCGGCATCAAACCGATACCTCTCACGCTAGTCGACGTGTTAAGTGGGCTTCAGACGGGCTTAATTGATACGGTTACCTCGCCACCACTCGGCGCGGTGGCATTGCAGTGGCACACGCGAATTAGATATATATTAGATATCCCCTTCGTGTACGTATATTCAGTCGTCATCTTAGACAACCGAGCACTCGGCAATGTAAATGAAGCGGACCAGCGTCAAGTTACAGAGATCATGCGCAGTGTAATCACTCAGGCTGAACGCCTCAACCGTTCGGATCACAACGCAACATTCAATGTGCTACTCAATCAAGGCGTGCAATTGCTGAGACCGTCTGAAAAGGCACTTGCCGAATGGCGCAACGTAGCAGAAACGACTGGAACAAAATGGGTCGAGACGGGCGTTCTCTCTAAAGAAATCTACGATCGATTCAGGTCCGAACTAGATGCCGCAAGGTCAACACTGGCTCAATAGCCTTCCCAAGGTGCTGCATTGTGTAGAAGCATGGCTTCTAGTTAGCTTATTTCTGACGATGCTCGGTGTTGCCGTAGCACAGATTGTTTTGCGTGGTTTGTTTGACAGCGGATTTAGTTGGGGAAGTGAACTGGAACCTGTCCTTGTTTTGTGGGTGACGATGGTCGGTTCTACGGTAGCTGCTAGAAGAAATGGACACATTCGTATTGATGTTATAGGCAGATTCCTCAAACCAAAGTGGAATCTGATCGTCGTACGTACCACTAACGCTGCAGCCGCCTTGATTTGTTTCGTACTAGCATGGTACGCGACTTTGTTTATTTACGATGAGTTTGTTTATCAGACGCTTGGAATCGGTGTCATTCCCGCTTGGATTTTCCAGCTTGTGATTCCTCTAACTGCTGCAATTATGGGTTCACGGTACGTATTACAAATATTTCGGCCCGTGCCGAAGTGATCTGGCTTGCAGCCGTCTTACTTATAGTTCTCGCTCTGTTGGGGATGCCGCTGTTTGCGGTCGTCTTAGCTGCAGCCATGCTGGGTTTCATAGCTGCTGGCGTGGATCTTTCTATAGTTGTCCAAGAACTATACACGCTAACGAACTCAGCTTTACTGATCAATTTACCTTTATTTACATTTGCCGGATACGTCATGGCTGAGGCCAATACATCCGAGCGTCTAATGAATTTAACTCGCGGATTGTTTGGTTGGATGCCTAGTGGGTTGGCGATTGTGGGTTTTGTCGCTTGCGCTATATTCACGGCCCTGACTGGCGCGTCGGGAGTGACCATTGTTGCGCTAGGGGGCCTACTTCTTCCTATGCTCGTCAAAGCTGGCTACAGCGAACGATACAGTCTTGGATTGGTCACTAGTTCCGGAAGCCTAGGGCTATTAATTGTTCCGTCCGTTCCCTTAATTCTGTACGGAATAGTTGCCCTACAGTTGGACGTAGGTGAACCGTTTACCATTCAAGATCTGTTTATTGCCGGAATTGTTCCAGTATTGCTGATGATTGTGGCTCTTTCTGCCTGGACAATCTTTCGAGGGGGTACTGTTGCTAGCACATCTTTTGAGTGGTCTACGGTACGTGATGCTTTAGTCGCTGCCCGATGGGAGCTTCCGCTGCCATTTTTTGTTCTTGGTGGCATCTACTTTGGTATTTTTGCCATTTCCGAAGCTGCTGCATTGACTGCACTATATGTGCTTGTCGTTGAATGTTTCATCCACAAGGAAGTTTCTCTTGGAAAGCTCTTCGATGTAATTCGGGAATCGATGATCATGGTCGGTAGCATCATCTTGATTCTTGGCGCATCGCTAGCTTTAACCAATTATTTTGTTGATGCCGAAATTCCACAAATGTTTTTTGAGTTTGTAAGATCACACGTGAGTAGTCAGTTTGTTTTTTTGATACTGCTCAATATTCTTCTGCTTATTCTTGGAGCTCTACTTGATATTTTTTCTGCGATTTTGATCATGGTTCCGTTACTTCTTCCGGTGGCAGTAGGATACGGAATACATCCAGTCCATCTTGGTATTATTTTTATTGCCAACATGCAAATCGGTTATTTCACTCCGCCTATTGGAATGAATCTCTTTATTGCCAGCTACCGGTTTCAAAAACCAATTATCGAGCTTTATTCGGCTACGTTGCCGTTTATGTTCGTTTTACTATTCGTACTTTTGCTGATTACTTACATACCGATGCTGTCTTTGTGGGCACTTTGACTATGGTGGTACACCATCCAAGATGAACTGCAAGTTTAGGATTGCCGTGCATGGCAAGGGGCTATATGAAATCACACAAAAGATTGCTGAAGCCGTATCTAAAGGTAATATTCGGGATGGGCTCGCGACGATTTTTATTCAGCACACTTCTGCCAGTTTAATTATTCAGGAGAATGCGGATCCTGCAGTACTGATTGATCTTGATGCTTTCTTAAATCGCCTCGCACCTGAGGACGGTGAATATACGCATAAGGAAGAGGGGATTGACGACATGCCAGCGCACCTTAAGTCAGCACTTACATCGACGAGCATATCGGTGCCTGTGATGGACAGCGAGTTAGCCTTAGGGACGTGGCAAGGTATTTTTCTATGGGAGCACCGTTATAGCCGCAAGCAACGAAATATTATCGTGCACGTAGCATAATACATTTGTCTTTCAGATATTTATTTCATCTATTTTCAACGACTATCGGAGTGCGAAATCGTTGACGGCAAAATCTGAATCGTCAGGTTTTAGGACGGTCAGATAGACCCAGATACGTTCATCCATAATAGACAAAATGCTTGAGCTATGCCTGCTTGCATAATCGTTTCGCCGTTGATAACTTTTGGCCGAGCATCTCAGTGGAAGAGATGCCAGTCATGCTGTTCCCGAAATCGTCAGGTAACGTACGCTCAACATGTGGTTATCGTTCAAAAAGCTTCACGCCAGCGGTGTTAGTAATTACATTCAGACACGCTTCTTCCGTTCTAAATACGCCTATTACATGCTACGTCAAAAATCAGTAGTTTTTATACGGCATCGCACTTGCTAATCTAAATTATGAATTACTGTATAAATACCGTGATAAAGCTATAAGCGTGTATGTAATTTACTACTCGGTCTGATACTCGGTTCGTAGCCTAAATCAGTTCCTAGAACAACCGAGGTGCGTTGATGACGACAAAACTGCAAATCGTTGTGAGCGAATGCTTATTGGGACGCAAAGTCCGTTGGGATGGTTCCGACTATAGTGGCGCACTTTCGAAATCGTTGAACCGACCTTGGATTCAATTAAAGGGAATTTGTCCGGAAGTCGGAATTGGTTTAGGGGTCCCTCGTGAATCGATCCACCTAGTAGATATTGGTAACCAAATTCGCGTCATGAACGTCGCGTCCAGAGAACGCGATTTTACCGATCAGCTGCGAAGCTATGTAAACGAAGTCGTTCCTTTGTTACGGGCGGCCTCGGGAATTATTTTGACTGAGTATTCTCCAAGTTGTGGAACCAGGAATGTTAAAGTTTATTCCAGTGACGGGAAGACTTGGAAACGAACGGGTCGCGGTATATATGCCGACGAAGTTATGCGCCGTTTCCCTTGTACACCAATCGTCGATGCTCGGGATCTCGGCGAAGTGAATTCTGTAGAGACGTTTCTGCGCCGATCCTTATTTTGTTATGTGATCATGCGAGCTAAATTCCAAGAACGTATGCAGCTGATTGTGCAGGCGCAGGCTAAGACATATTCGGAAGCAATGACCTCTTTGGAGGATTCAGTTCGCGGAAAATTTGTCGAAAAACTTTGCTTCACGTACCTAGCCCTTATTTCTCATAATGGATGGCTTGGGTGCGATGTATGTGCGTGTAAATTGTTGATACCACGAAGTTGGTTGGGCTTTGCCGGGGGGCAGGGGATGGTAGCGGGGTGCGTTCGGACGGATGGGTGCGTTGGATGGCGAAAGGGGTGCGTTCGGGTCGGACGGAAGCGGGGCGCGTTCGGTGCTGGGTGCGATGCTGGCGGAAGCGGTGCGGATGTGTAGCATGCGCCTGGGCCCGTTTTGCGGGGACCGCCACGACCGGCGTGCAAAGCGGCGCATCCCGTGCAAGATGCTGTTGTCGACTGGATGATGAGCCATGCAGGTGAGCATGCGGCGGACGCCCCTATCGCACGCCCTTGGGTCCTGGTCTTGACGAGACCCGAACGCTCCCCGACTGTCGGGAGGTCTCGCCCCCGGTGGCTGCGATGGCATGCGGATGAACGGAAAGGGATCCCGGTCTTTGAGGATGTCGTGTAACCGGTTGATATACGGAAACATATTCGATTTTTTGGGGGTTCTTCAAAAAAACACTTGCGTTTTGGCATGGGTTATGGCAATCTACGCTTGGTTAGATGGTCTCTGGTGCCAACGTGATGGATTTCCGAATCGAGAACGTGAAGTCGACCACCTTGGGTGGCACGCGACTGACCCGCCGTTGGATGGTGGACCTTCAGAAGACGGTGGCACGGTTTCCGGCACTGAGCCGCCATGAGTTGGCGTCCACCCTGTGTAGTCATCTGGGCTGGTTCACGCCGAAGGGTCGGGATCGAGTGGGGTCCTGCAGGTCGCCGGCAGCCGTCTTGGCCCCGGAGGATGCTTTGGTCCGGCTCTGGCAGCGGCGGCGGCGCGTGCTGAACACGCTGGTGGTCGTACTGTGCATGTTCTGGTTGGTGTTCTGGAAGGGGCGTCCGGGATATGCGGCCACGCTGGCCGAAGGGTGGGCGCAACGCGGCCGATGGAGCCGGATGGAGGAGGGCACGGGATGAAGAGCAAGCAAAAGCGCGGCGCGGACCGGTTGGTGCGTCGGATGGCGAAAGGGGTCCGGCCGGCGCGGATGGAGGTGGACTGCAGTGGAGGCGAGCTGAGTTCCAACGGGGGCTCGGCACTGCTGATGATGCTGGCCGAGCAGGTCCGGCTGTTCGAGCGCGCCTCGGCATGTTTCACGGACCACCGGGACCCGTCCAAGGTGGCGCATCCGCTAGTGGCGTTGCTGGGGCAGCGGATTTTGGGTCTCGCGCTGGGCTACGAAGATGTGAACGATCACGACGAGCTGCGGCGGGACCGGGCTCTGTCCACGGCCATGGGGCGTGTGGAGTGTGCGCGTTCGGACTGCGAGCCGCTGGCCGGCAAAAGCACGCTGAACCGGATGGAGCTGTCGGCGAACGGGCGGGACCCGGCGAAAGCGCGCCAGATCACCGTGGATTTCGATGCGCTCGACGAGCTGCTCGTGGAGCTGTACCTGGTGTGGGGCGAGCGGGGCCAGATGCCGCAGCGGTTGGTGCTGGACATCGATGCCACGGACGTGGAACTGCACGGCCGGCAGGAGCACCGGTTCTATCACGGGTACTACCATGCATACTGCTACCTGCCGCGGCTGGTGTTCTGCAACGGCTGGCCGGTGCGGACGGAACTGCGCACGTCGAGCAGCGATGTGGCGGCGGGCGTGGTGGAGACGGTCGCGCCGCTCGTGGACCGGCTGCGGAAGCGATTTCCGCAGGTGCCGATCCTGATCCGCGCCGACGGGGCCTACTGCCGCGACGAGTTGATGACGTGGTGCGAGGAGCGGGGCGTGGATTACGTGCTGGGACTGCCGCGCAATGATCGGCTGAAAGACCGGGTCCAACCGTTGATGGACGATCTGCGGGACCGGTTGAAGCGGGATCCGGACTATGCGCAGCAAGCGGTCCGCGGCTACCAGATCTTCGACTATCGCACGCGCGACAGCTGGAGCCGCGAACGCCGCGTGATCGCCAAGGCCGAATGGCTGCCGGGACAACCGCTCGGCAACGCGGACGGGGAACCGGCCGGCAAGGCCGACGGCGGACCGGAGGCCGTCGCGGAAGACCCATGTGCGACGGTCGGCGAAGCCCGGTACAACAGTCGCTTCGTCGTCACCTCGCTCCAGAAGCCCGACGAGCCAACGGTCTACGAAGAGATGTACTGCGACCGGGGTGAGGCCGAAAACTGGATCAAGGAACAGAAGAACGATCTGTTCCTGGACCGATGCTCCAGCAGCCTCTGGAACGTCAACGCACTCCGGCTCCGGATGAGCGCACTGGCCCATGCCCTTCATTGCATGATGAAGGGCCGGCTCGAGAACCTTCCGGTATCCGCCATGCTGCGCCGGAGCCGTCCATCGACGCTGCGCAAGTGCCTGTTCCAGATCCCGGTGCGCGTGACGGTGTCCACGCGGCGGATCCATCTGGCGTTCGGGTCCGCCTTCCCGTACTGGAAGGATTTCCGCTTGATCTGGGCCAGCCTGGCACCAACGTAAAAGCCCGGTGCAACCGGGTGCATGACGCTGGCGGCGGAGCGCGCCGACCTCCCCGCGCCCGGATGCTCAGCGATTCGCCGTCCCGCCCGCAAAAAGGCGGGAAAACACACGCATGCCCGCCCTCCGAAGCCTTTTCAAACTCGCGACGCGACATTCCATGCCCCGTACCCCACGCATCCCGTGAAAAACATCATTTTCGACTTGGTTATGAGAAATCCGGGCTAGGCTTTTCCTTTCGTTGAAAACATGTACTTCGTCGAATCGTTTATATATCTTGCTGTCAATATCTCCGGCTGGCTCACACCGTGAGCTATACCCGCCGCAATGAGAAGTTCATGCCGCAAAATGAGACAGTTTGCGCGGAGCATAGCTTAAATTTCCACAAATGCTGCCTCACAAAACAGCACCACCTCTTACAGGCATTGACGATTGACGGAACTTGCTCTCTGCTCGCTAAAATCTTTTGTGGTGACTACACCCGCAATTCCCGCTTCCTGTGAATAAGGTGGAGTTGGGGGCGTTGGAGAGCGTCTGAGTCTGGTCATTTTTCCCGGACTTTGGTGGTCTGGGGTGATGGCTTATGATAGCCGTTTGCGATCCGATCATGGAGGAAAGGATGCCTCGACTAGCGATGCGCAAGCGATTGAATGCTTCGGGGCTGCTGGCGTTGAGTCGGCGATGTTTTGAACGGATTGAAGACGGACGCCGGTCCGCGCCTATCGTCTGGCCGAACTATTTGATGTCGACTTTGGTGATGTTCGGTTTGAAGTCCCTGTCGTTGCTGCAGTTTGACCACGAGATACGGTTGGATGGACGGGTTCGGGGTAATCTGCGGCGGCTGTATCAGGTGGGTCGGGTGCCGTGCGACACGCAGATGCGGACGCGTCTGGACCGGGTTCCGGAGAGTGCTTTGCGCCCGGTCTTCCGGTGGCTGTTCCGCGAACTGCAGCGAGGCAAGGTGCTGAAGCCGTATGTGGTGTACGGCCACCACTATCTGTTGTCCTGTTGTCGCTGGACGGCACGGGCTTTTTTCATCGGGAGCCGTGCGCTGCAAGTACTGCTGCGAGAGGCGTCACCGCAACGGCACGGTCACCTATTACCATCAGCTGCTGGCCGGTGCGATCGTGCATCCGTTCTGCTGGGCCGTGATCCCGCTGGCACCGGAACTGATCGTCCGGCAGGACGGTCAGGCGAAGAACGATTGCGAGCGCAATGCCTCGAAGCGGTTTCTGGAAGCGTTGCGTCGGGAGCATCCGCATTTGCAAGTGATCGTGCTGGAGGACGGCTTGGCCTCCAACGGACCGCATCTGGACCTGCTGGAGCGTCTGAACTTGCGGTACCTGATCGGGTGCGCAGGAGCACGATCATACGATGCTGTTCCAGCATCTGGAGGGCACTTCGGTGGACTGGTTTGTGGACCCGAGCGAGGAGGGGCGCGCTGTGGACCGCCGGCTGCGGATGGTAGAAGACGTCCCGCTCAGTGAGTCCCGGTCCGACCGTCGGGTGACGGTGCTGCAGTGCCGGGAACGCACCCCGAAGCGGGTCCGGAAACCCGATACGCCAATGGACATAGATCACTGCTCTGCCGGTGACCCGAGCCGAGGCACCGGCGACCTTTTGGAGCATCATGCCGATGCCCAGCGGGTTGTGTATAAATTTGTCTGCAAAAACGAAAAACGGACTGTAACGACAGACGAATGGTTAGAATCTGATGTTTCATCGGGAATGTGGAGATGCCTGGACGCAATCCCGCATCCAGGCGCGAATCATTCATGACACAATTTATCGAAAAGGAGCAAGAAATGATTCGGAAAGATTATACGCACAATGCCACGAAAGAAGTCGGCAAGCCATCATCTGGCGGACGATGAGGAGTTTGTGAGGCGGCTGGTGCAGGAGACGCTCAACGAGGTTCTGGAGAGTGAGATGACGGAGTTTCTGGGAGCGGGCAAGAGCGAGCGGACGCAGACGCGTCAGGGCTACCGTTCCGGATACTACCGGCGCGATCTGACGATGAAGGTGGGCGAGATCGAGCTGAGAGTTCCGCAGAAACGCAGCGGCCAGTTCAGCACGCGGGTGTTCGAGCGCTATCAGCGTTCGGAGAAGGCCCTGGTGGCGGTGCTGTCGGAGATGTATGTGCAGGGGGTCTCGATGCGTCCGGGTGCGCCGACTGGCGGAGGGTCTGTGCGGTCACGAGTTTTCGCCGGCGATGATCTCGGCCATGGTGTCGAAGCTGGACGCGTCGCTGAAGGCGTTTGCGGAACGTCGGCTGGAGGAGGCGTATCCGTATGTGTTTGCTGGATGCCCGGTATGAGAAGGTGCGTGAGGAGGGCTCGGTGCGTTCCCGGGCAGTGCAGATTGCCATCGGGATTGACGGCGAGGGTCGGCGTCAGGTGCTGGCGGTGGAAGTGGCGAACCGGGAAAGCGAGGGGTCGTGGACGGAATTCCTCTCGCATCTGAAGGGACGTGGCCTGCGGGGAGTCGAGTATGTGGTCTCGGACCGTCATGAGGGATTGAAGCATGCGATCTCGAAAGTGTTGCCGACCGCGTTGTGGCAACGGTGCTGCGTCCATTTTCTGCGCAATGCCAGGGACAAGCTGTCCCGGAGTGCTGATCCCGCGTGTCTGGAGGGTTTGAAACGGTTGTGGGGCTGTGAGCATGTCGGGGAGGCTCTCGTGAGGCACTGGATGCCTGGGTAGCCCGTTGGGGCGATGAGAAAGGGTTTGGCAGGCTCGTGGAATGGGTCGAGGATCATGTCGAGGAGACGCTGACGGTGTATCGGCTGCCTAGGGAACATCGCCCTGCGGATGAAGTCCACGAACATGCTGGAGCGGTACAACGAGGAGCTCCGACGGCGCACGCGTGTCGTCAGGATCTTCCCGAACGCGGAGTCCTGTCTGCGTCTGATCTTGGCACTTGCGGCGGAGACCCATGAGCGGTGGCTGACGGGGCAGCGTTATCTATATGGCCGGATCGGCGTGGTTCGCGCCTCCGAACCGGAATCCGAGGCATGGCAGGAGGCGGCATGAAACGCCCGAAAATTTCGCGCCGAGCGGAGACCCGCCCATATGGGCGGGTCTCCGCTCCCACTGGAAATTGCAGAAAATTCTTGACACAACTGTCGAAGACCACCTTGAGGATGGCCTGATGCAGGGTCTTGAACAGGTTCTCATCCAGCCTGGCTCGGGCACTGCAGATGGAGGACGGCGACACCGGAGCCGGCTGCGGCAGTTCGATCCCCATCGTCCGGCACTGCCCCCACAGTTCGGCCAGCGTGGTCGCATATCCCGGACACCCCTTCGAGAACATCAGCCGGAAAATGAACAGCACGACCACCAGCGTGTTCAGCACGCGCCGCCGCCGCTGCCAGATCCGGTCGTGCCGGTTGGAGACATCCACGAGCGTCTCGACGAGATGCCGCTCCAGAGCCGGACCAACGCATCCTCCGGAGCCAAGACCGCCACCGGCGACCTGCGCGACCGGCGTCCGGATCGACGGGAGCCGGTCAGCAGCACCTGCTTCCGGCCTTTCGTCAGCGGCGGATACAGGTAAACGTCCTTCGGAGTCCTACCTTCCTCTGTGAACTCCTGGTCGCTGTGCCGTTCGATCGGACGACGCGGGAATCGAGTGGTGCGGGGGAACCCCGGCTCAAGAAGTAGTCGTACCTTACCATCAGGACCTGCGGTGCGATGATCCGCAGATACAGGTCGCGCTAGGTGCCGAACCCCGAGCCCGGGCGCATGCGGAGATCTTCGACTACATTGAGAAGTTCTACAATCCCCGTCCGCCTGCACTCGGCTATTGCAGAGCCCGGTCGCGTTCGAGCAGCTCTATAGGGAGGTCACGTCCGGATGAACGAGAGAGGCCCTTGCGACGAAATCACCGATGCGATCAGGAAGGAGGAGTATAATATCAAAAGTGATTCACCATCAAGTGCGACGCGGCGATATTTTATTTTGGTGTTCACTTTTTCGACCAGCTCAGATAAATGTATAACGCAAATTCTTATATATGAGTACAAATGATGCGAGTCGTAGGGTTCTCTCGGGTATGCGACCTAGCGGTCGTCTCCATATTGGTAACTATTATGGGGTTCTGAAGAATTGGGTTCGACTTCAGCACGAATACGATTGTTTCTTCTTCGTTGCCGACTGGCACGCGCTGACTACTGAATATAGTAATACCAAGAACTTGAAAAAATTTGTGACCGAGATGGTCATTGACTGGCTGGCTTCTGGTTTGAATCCTCATGCATGCACGATGTTCGTTCAGAGCAAAGTGCCAGAGCATGCCGAATTGCATTTACTACTTTCCATGCTCACGCCGCTTGCTTGGCTTGAGAGAGTCCCATCATATAAAGAACAAATCAGTCGACTGCAAAACCGGAAGCTGGATACATTCGGGTTTCTAGGGTACCCGCTTTTGCAATCGGCTGACATTCTCATCTACCGCGCTGGTAACGTACCGGTTGGTCAAGACCAAGTTGCACATATTGAGCTAACGAGGGAAATCGCACGACGCTTTAATTACACGTACGGCCGAGAGGAGCAGTTTGAAATTGCTGCCGAACAATCAATCGAAAAGCTACCGAAGAAGGCATCAAATATGATACGTTCCTTACGTAAGAAGTACATTGAGAATGGAGATACTGAAGCACTTGAACGTGCTAAAGCACTGCTTGCTGGACAGCAAAATTTGTCGATGGGAGATATAGAACGTATTTATGGATACATTGAAGGAGTCGGCAGAATAGTTCTACCGGAACCGAAAGCGTTGACCAACGAATCTTCAAGAATTACAGGACTCGATGGTGAAAAAATGTCAAAGGCATACAACAACGTAATCCAGCTTCGCGAGCCAGCAGATTCTATAGCAAAAAAGATACAGTCTATGCAGACTGATCCAGCCAGAGTCCGTCGCCAAGATCCAGGGGACCCAGATAAATGCCCTGTATTTTCATTGCATCAGGTTTACACTGATAGTGATACAAGGCAATGGGTTGTTGATGGGTGTCGCAATGCAAAAATCGGTTGTATTGACTGCAAAAAACCATTGATTGACGCCGTCAATCATGAGCAAGAGGGGTTTCGTCAGCGGGCGGCACCGTTCGAAGAAGATCCGAGTTTAGTTCGTTCGATTTTGTTGGAAGGTTCCGAGAAAGCGAGGGATATAGCGAAGGAGACCATGGAGGACGTACGCAGTGTGGTTGGCATATCCTATCGATGATGGAGGACGATGGATCGCTCGAGTACACTAACAAGTAATTCTCTCAATGAATCTTATGCGTCCTGGTACGGACCCGTCTAACGAGAATCCAAGGGTTGGTCGGGAAAAAAACGAATATCCGGATGACTTGTATATTCCATCTGATGCGATGATGGTGGTTACTGAATCTTTCGAGGGACCGTTAGATTTACTTCTTTACTTAATACGTGCTAAGAATGTGGATATTCTCGATATCCAAGTTGCGGAGATTACTACGCAATATATGCAATACATTGCGATGATGTCGGCTTTGCGTCTTGAACTTGCCGCTGAATATCTAGTTATGGCGGCAACGCTTGCGGAAATAAAATCGCGAATGTTGCTCCCTCATAGCGAGGATGAGGTCGACGAAGAACAAGATCCGCGAACGCAATTGATACATAGACTGCAAGAATATGAGCGTTTAAAAGATGCTGCAGAACGCATAAATAAAATGCCTCGAGAAGAGCGGGAAATTTATATTGCGCAGTTCGTGAATCCCGTTCCCATGCCTGAACCGAAAATGTCGAAGGTTAGTATTCGTGATCTTGCAATAGCATTTGTCGAATTAGTGAGCCACGTCGCAAATTATGAAACCCATGTGATAAATCGGGAGCCTCTTTCAGTCAGTGATCGAATGCGAGATGTAATGATCAAGTTACGTGACGCTGCGTCATTTGTTCGATTTAACTCGCTACTCAATTTGCATGAAGGAAGATACGGTGCCGTAGTTACTTTTTTGGCATTACTTGAACTAATGAAAAGTAGCACCGTTGAGGTGATTCAGAACGGGCCATTCGATCCTATTTATGTTAGGTCTCGTCAATTGTTGGCGTAGTCGAGAAACGATGGACCGCACTCGCGTGAAATTAATGATTGAAGCATTATTGCTAGCTTCGCCTGAGCCAGTGGATGAACGGCAGATGGTACAAATGCTAGAAGCGGAAATGGAGGAGCCGTCGCTAGCGAAAAAAATCATTCGCGAAATACTCCATGAAATGAGAGATGAATGTGCTCATCATGCTTATGAGCTGCAACGCGTGGCATCTGGCTATCGTTATCAAATTCTTCCCGAGTACGGGCAGTGGGTAAATAAGGTATTTGCAAGACAACCGCCGAGATATTCGCGTGCATTGCTTGAAACGTTGGCACTAATTGCATATCGGCAACCAGTGACACGGGGAGATATTGAAAGTGTTCGTGGTGTAACTGTGAGGTACAGCATCATTCGCACCCTCTTGGACCGAGAATGGATTCGAGAAGTAGGACGGCGAGAGGTACCGGGTCGACCGATACTTTACGGAACAACGCCATCATTTCTTGATTATTTCAATATTAGTTCCCTAGAGGAGCTTCCACAACTTGAAGAGATAGAGAATGTTATTGACCCATTATTGACAAAGGAATTGAAAATATCAGATGAAGGAGGAAGGTTTTGTGACAATGACAAGCTTATTGATACGGTAATGCATGAAGATGATAGAGGGATAAATCGTTCAAAGCCTAGCTATAGCTAAATTTACGTCCAGTGCGAGTTAAGAAAATCGTGGGTTCATTCGAAGGGGAACGGAGTGAAAAACTTCAAAAAGTATTGGCTGCACACGGATTGGGTTCCCGTCGCGAGATGGAACTTTGGATCAAATTCGGTAGGGTTCGTGTCAATGGATCTATTGCGAAGTTAAGTGTTCGAGTAACACCAGATGAGACGATAGAGGTCGATGGTAAGGTAATACATCGATCTCATTTTGACTCGCCGCGAGTCATTGTTATGAATAAAAATTCAGGTATGGTCGTTTCGCGTAAACCCCAGCGCAGACAAACATCTGTGTTTGAACTTTTACCTGATTTACACAACATGCGGTGGATTGCCGTCGGCAGGCTGGATATTGAAACCAGTGGTTTGCTGATTTTTACAAACAGCGGCGAGTTAGCACACAAACTTATGCATCCAAGTACTCGAATCGATAGGGAATACGCTGTGAGGATCAATTCCGTACTTACTGATGAACAGATGCAACATTTGAAATCTGGTGTATTTGTAGATGGAGTCACGATGTTGTTTACTGATATACGGTACTGCAACGGCGGGCGATCCAATCACTGGTACCACGTCGTTGTCATGGAGGGAAGAAACCGCGCAGTGCGCCGGCTCTTAGAAAGTCAAGGAGTTCGGGTTTCGCGTTTAAAGCGGGTGCGTTTCGGTCCCGTTGTACTTCCTTCGCGGATAAAAAGAGGACATTTTGCAGAAATTTCACGTGATGAAGTTTCTGCAATCTGTGAACTGTATAACGTATCCGCTACTGTTAAGGGACTACCTAATAAAAAAAAACAGATTTACAATCAGGGCTTCTTGATCCCGTATCCGGGATTGCGATTGCCATACAAAATACATTTAGAGGGCACCTCTATTTAAGAGGGCATCTCTATTTATTATTAGGCTCTTAGGGCATCTCTATTTATTATTAGGCTCTTATGTATCTACTTGTGTATAGCTTGCCAAATGAGGTGAAAGGAAGTACGCTTCAATCGATTTTTCAAGCTTGAATTCCGATCGCATCAACCAGTGCATGTAGTGGTTCAGGTAGCGTGTAGAGACCCCGCGGTGGTGATGGTTCAGCCATCGCTTCATGGTCATCATGTGACGCTGGTTAACCGTGTTGAGATGCCAACTCCCGCGGCGAGCTTCACGTCGGCTGACGCGCACCACTTCCTGGTGCATGTTCAGGCTCCGGCTTGCCATGGCGTAGCTGGGATGTCCATCGGTGACACACACGCCATCTTCGGCCAGCCATTCCGACATTACCGGAGCGATGTTCGTCCCCGCCGTCGATGGGAGAGCTTCCATATAAGTCGGCCCGCCGCGAGACACTGCCGTCAAGACAGGTCGCTGGTCCGACACCAGACCCCGGTGCCCGCGATTGCCTCCTCGCTCGCGCGGAAGGCGACGCTCCGTTAATGAGCGATCTCCCCTTGCAGCTCTCCAGAAAGTAGGTCTCGTCCATCTCCACGATGCCTTGGAGTTTCGAGCCTTTCTGCTGCTTGCCAAGAAAGCGATGTCGCCACAAGAATGCGGTTCGGTAAGCAATCCCGCATCGCTCGGCTGACTGATGCAGCGTCAGCCGGTCTCGCAAACACGTTTCGAATACCGACCACTGCGATTTGTGCCTCAAGCCAGCAAGATGGGTCCCAGTCAGCGCGTGAAAGGTGCGTCCGCACGATGCCGAACGGCAACGAAATCGACACAAGCCTGCCGACTTTCCGTGACGCACCGCCCCTGAGGAACCGCAATGCGTACATACTCGCAATCGGTCCAACTCTGCTTCCCGTTGACGAACGGGTTCAGGCAGTTCCTCGCACTTGACCGATGTCTGGACCCCGTGCATCAGCCTCTGCTTCTGCACTGGGGTCAGCCTGGGAATCTGGTCTAGCATCTCCTTGAATTTGCGGGGACCCATTGGTTTTCCTCAACCTATTGAACCAGCGCATATTATAGCGGCTTGTTAGTCATTCTCAACATAAAACTACATAAGAGCCTATTATTACCTTTGTTGATGTATCATGCCTGCCGTAAGTGTTTTATCTTTAATTAATGTATAGGTTGTTTGCTTCGAATCAATAGAGGCACCCTGCGAAGATTTTTAAGGAGTTTTTCTGTGAGAAACGGTATTTTTCGAAACTTGCTTGATCGATTTACGCGAGCAACAGACTCGTTGGTAGAGACTATGGCAGGGAACTTGAAGGGCATTTTGTCTGGTTTGGCTAGTGCACGACTTGCTCGTTTAATGGGGTCGGTTTTTTCGGCAACGGCATTTGTTTTTATAACGATGATAATTTCTATATTGGCAGTTGACGCGCGCGCGGACGCGGAGACGCGGATGCAGATACCGATAAAGCCCAATACGCATGTGCCACTGCCGACTCTTCAGGATCGGGTGGTGAAAGCGAATACTACGGCTACTAATTTCACTGCCGTGGAAATACGGGACGCGGTAGTTCCGCACGATGCGGTTCCTGATCCTGACGATGATGATGCTGACGGCACACAGGGGAGTGCAGGGGACGAATGGAGCGTAACGGAATGTTCTATTAGGGTGTCCGGACGAGGTGTGCGGGTGTACGACGGTGATGATGGTGAGACGTCGGATTTAATATCGGCATGTACTGCTGCCGTTTCGGGCCCGCCACCAGGTAAAGAGGGAGCACAGAATTTCGCGCCTATATATTTCCATGCGACCGAGGCGGATGACTTGGACACGGAGGATGAGGACGAAGCAAAAAGCAAGAATGGTGCGTCTGTATCGGTGCGAATTGCGGCTACGGTAAAGTTCTACGAGGACGAGGACGATCGCGTTGGTAATGACCCGTTTGAGTTTGATGAGACGAGGACGATTGAAAGTGCCCTTAGTTTCAGAGTGACAGTCAGGAACGATCCCCCCAAACTTCGCGCTGGGCTAGCACAGACTGCATTTATACAAGTTAATGAGAACACCGATCCCTTCAAGAATCCTGCGTTTCTGGAGTATACCAACCTCAGCACAGCATTTGGATTTGATGAAGGTGGTGGTACAGACACTTATGGTAAAGAGATACGCTTCGCATTGAGTGGCGGGGATTCGACGTATCAGGAAGTAAACGTACACCCTCCTGATGACGAGGAACTTGACTATGGTGAAGACTATCCTACGATCCCCAAGAAGATCTTCGTTATCGATGAGCAGGACTCAGAAGCAGTTGTGCTGAACACAGCGGATGAAGTTCTCGATTATGGTCAGGATGATGAGCCTGGGTTGGTTGACACTGATGACGGTGTGGTTGATGTTACGGAGGATTTCGATTTCGAAAAGCAGAAGATTTTCCCGCTGATTATTACAGCTCGCGACAATTACGGTGGGGTTGCTGAACCCGTCAGGCTGAATCTGGCGTTGAGGAACGTGAATGAGCCGCCCGTATATCTCGGTGGTGACGACATTGAGGAGGAGGATCAGAGGTTTCTTGAGAATATCGGTATAACGGGCGTGACGGAGTTTGACGACGACGATCCGGGTACGGTGATCATAACGGCGGAAGAATTTGCCGACAAATTTGAGGATCCTGATGCGGACACCACGTTAAGGTTCGAGATCACTAGTGATAGCGCCGGCGAAGCCCCTACCGACGAATGTGAATGGAGTGATAGTGAGGGTGGCACTGTCGTGGGTGCGGAGTTGATATTTAGAAATAACGACCTTTATATCGTGCCGGATCACGACCTGGCAGTTGATAGTACGCAGTGTACGGTCTACATAGTGGCGGCGGATGATGACGATACGCCCCTGTCCAGTAGTCCTGCATCTTTCGAGTTATCGGTCAAGCGTACATTAAACGATGGGCCGCGTTTCATCTCGAGTGTGAGAGCGTACGAAATTGAAGAGAACACGGTGACCGTGGACGCGGATCGGGATCCCAAGTTCGTGGTTTCGGACACGGACGATGAGGATACGGTGTGCTTCCATCTTGAGGGTCCGAATGGGTACGAGTTCGATGTGGAGCCGAGCGATAACGCCTGTAGGGTTGGCGGCTATCAGGAGTTGGTCAATGGACGGCTGTCGATTCAGCTCAGGCCGAAACGTTCGGACAGAGAGAAGGACATTAGCTTCGATTACGACAAGTTGGGTAGCGACAAGACGAAGACCGTGCACATCGTTGCGGAAGATAATTATGGGGAGCGGTCGGATCCTGAGATCATCACGATTGAGATTACGAACGTCAATGAGCCCCCGGAGCTGGTGACGAAGCCGGTGTCGGCACAGGAGTTGCTGGATAATCAGATGCGGACCATGCTCACGGGCAGTGACGATGCGGTTGAGGATAGCAATCCCTCGCGGCTGACGATTGATTTTTCGGGGATCTTTGAAGATCCGGATGGGGACGTGCTGTTGTATTCGGCGGAATTATTGAACCGGCGGAATTATATGGAGGTCGCGGTTCAAGGCGAGACGGCGGTGATTACGTTGAAGCCGGCGACGAGAGGTGTGGAGGCGTCGGACTACGTGGGTACGTATACGATCAAGCTTGAGGCAGCGGATCGCGAAGAGGACGAAGAGGACGACGAGAGGATCGACGATGAAGACAAGGCCTTGAAGAAAGAGATCACGTTTGAGGTGCACGTGAAGGAGAGTAACCTTCCGCCTCAGTTTGACCCGTCTGCGAATTTCTCGGCGGTGAGTCTGTCGGAGCATCCGAATCCCGCGGATTATGATACGGATGACGATGGTGCGATCATCCTGCCGATTCATCATGAGGCTACCCAGGAGGTGGACGGGGTAACGGAGAATGATGAGCTGGTGTATTCCATCGTGGGGTCGCACGCTGATAGTTTTGCGGTGAACAACGATGACCCGGAGGACGAAGATGATCCTGAAGTAGGTCAGGTTCTGCTGCGAGAGGATCATCAGCTCAACTATGAGGACGATCCTTTATTCAAGGTCACGGTGCAAGTGAGTGACGGCTTTCCCGGCGGGACCGATACGTACACGTTCGACGTCATTCTTGCGGACGCCAATGATCCGCTGTCAAGGTCGCCGGCGCGTGCGCCTATTGAAGTGGGCGTGGGTGTCCCCGTGACCATTGACTTGCTGGACGCGGATGAGGGACTGTTCTTTGATGAAGATGAAGATTCCGCGTATATAGATGAGCTGGAGTTTGACGCGGTGGCGGATACGGATACCGTTGAGGTGAGTATCAGCGGTTCCTTGCTGACGATCACCGCGGTACCAGAAGATCCAGAAGATCCAGAAGATCCAGAAGATCCGCAAGATCCGCAAGATCCAGAAGATCCAGAAGATCCGCAAGATCCAGAAGATCCGGAGGAGCCGGGTCACGAGGAAGTCACCGTCACCGTGGGTGCTTACGTGGTCATCAATGATCAGCGTTCAGCGATACCGGCGCAGACGAATCAACAGATCGTGCGTCGATTGGATGAACCGCCTACGCCTCCCAACGCACCTCCCGTGGTCGTAGGGGTCGGCATTTCGGATCAAGTGGTTAAAAGTGACGGTTCCGCATCCGAAGCCATAGACTTGGCACCCCACTTCTCGGATTCGGACGTTGACGATACGTTGACGTATTCGGCTGCGGTTTCGGTTTCGGCAGTAGATGCTACCGTGAGCGATACGATGCTGACGATCGGCAAATCTGCCAGCGGTTCTGATGGTGATACGGATACGGTCACGGTCACGGCGGATGATGGCAACGGCGGCACGGCCACGCTGACGTTTGGGGTATCGGTCAACCATGCCCCCAGGGTTGACGCCATTGGGGATCAGCGTATTGCGAGTGATGCGTCCGGTGCCAACAACGTCAAGATCAACATTGAAGATATGGTTGCGGATGGGGACTTTGACGCGGAGACTATTTCGGGATTGGGCGTGACGGCGAGTTCGAGTGATTCGAGTATCGTCAGGGCTGAGGCCATGTTTATCAATCCTCCTGGTGATGCGGATGAGGCGGATGAGTGGTGGTTAATTTTGGATGCCGAGGCATCGGGTACGGCCACCGTGACGGTGACCGCGGACGATGGTCTGGAATCGGGCAGCACCACGCTCAGCGTTACGGTGAACAGCCCTCCGGAGTTTGGCGATGCGATTGATGGGCTCGAGATTACGCTCTCGCCTGACGAATCCCAAACGCTTCGTACTGGGGTGAGCGATGATGATGCCGGTGATACCGTCACCGTTGAGGCGGAAAGTTCGGATACGGGAATAGTTACCGTGGACGTCTCGAGCGACGGGTCCGAGGTTGATATTCGTGCTGAGAACGTGGGTTCCGCCACGATCACACTCACCGCGTCTGACGGTTTGGAATCCGCCACGGTTGCGTTTGAGGTCGTGGTCAACTCGGAGCCGGAGGTGGTCAGTGGGGCGGATGAATCCCTTAGACTGGCAAGCGATGGTACGCATACGTATGAAGTATCGGACATTTTTGAGGATCCGGATCAAGGAGACGAGCTGGAGGTGACGGGGTCTAGTTCCGATAGCGGAGTCGTGGAGGTAGGGGTTTCGAACGATCACACGTCGATAACCATCAGTGCCACGGGTTCAGGCACCGCCGACGTCACGCTTACGGCAACGGATGGCTATGCGTCCGTGGATCATACCATTGAGGTTTTAGTCAACGCGCGTCCGGGGATCAATCCGGAGGCTCCTATTGCCGTTAGGCTGAGGAGTCCGGCAGCGGATACCGGTACTTCGCGAGCTATCGATTTTGACGCGATCTTCGTGGATCCGGATGAGGATGACACCTTGGCCGTGACGGCGACGAGTGGAGATGCGGATATTGCTGCAGTATCCGTTCGCGGAGAGGACATCATGATAGCGGTTGCGAACAGGTCCGGTACTACTGAGGTCGAAATAACCGGGACGGACAGTTTTGAGGAATCCGCAAGTCACAGCATCGCTGTATCGGTCAACTGGAAGCCGGAGATTGTGGAGGGCTCCGAGTTGGCGGATGTTCAGTTGAGAAGTGATGGCTCCGGTGCAGTGGACGTAGGATCTCACTTCCGAGATCGCGACGACGATGATCAATTGAGGTACACGGCAGTGAGCGATAATCCGGCGGTTGCCACGGCCAGTGCGGGTGAAGGTAGTAGTATGATCATGGTGACGGCTGCTGGGGCTGGTGCGGCTACGATTACGGTCACCGCCACGGACTCGATGGACGAATACGTCGAAGATACGATGCAAGTCTTCGTAAACCAGAAGCCGGTGATTGCTGCCATTGATCCTATGCAGATCAATCAGGACGCCTCGGGATCCGTGGATATTGCGGCGTATACCAGCGATGATGAGGATGTCGCCACGCTGACGTACGATTGCGTGACGGGTAACGAGAGCGTGGCTACTGCGACGATTGCTGGCTCCGTGTGTACGGTAGCCGGTGTGGGGAGCGGAACGACTCAGATTACCGTCACCGCTACCGACGCTATGAATGAGACGGGTGAAGGCGATTTCAACGTGACGGTTAACGGTTACCCATCTGTTAGTGGTGAGATCGAGTCTTTCACGCTGCAAGTGGGCGGCGAATCTCGAGACGTGGCGATCAACGTCTTCACCGATGATGGTGGTGCGGATGCGCTCACGTATGTAGCGGAGGCTGACCCGGCGAACGTTGCCGTCGTCTCCGTGGACGACGATACGAAGATGGCTACCGTAGATCCGGGAGCGGCGGGTTCCGCGGTAGTTACCGTCACCGCGACGGATGTGGGTGGCTTATCGGCGACGACGACGTTCAATGTAGCCGTCAGCGACAGCGAGATCAAGGCGGTCGCTAACGAGGTGCTCGCGAGCGTAGGCAGGAACATTTTGCAAAGCGTCTCGGATAGCGTGGGTGGACGACTGAATCGGGATTCGAGCGATGATGGCATGTCGCTTACCTCGATGCTGAGTAGTGCTGATTTCCTGAGGCAGTTCGTCACGTCCAGTGGTGAAGGTGAAGGCTACGGCGATGGTAGTGCCTTGTTCTCGTCCCTTGGTGGAGCCTTCGGGTCATCGCCCGCGTTGGGAAGTGCCATACCGTTTGGCGGTAGCGACTTCCTGGTCAAGATGAATGGGGACTCCAAGTTGTCGATCTGGGGGGCGGCCGATCAGCAATCGTTCGAGGGTGCGAATTATGATGGCGCGGCTACTTCCATGTATCTCGGTGTCGATATGGCCTTTAATCGCAACGTCGTGGGTGTAGCAGTCGCCCGGAACTCCAGTGAATCGGACTACGAGTATGGGACGGCATCGCAGACATTGGAAACGTCGCTGACCACGTTCATTCCCTACGGTCGCATGAGTCCCACGGAAACGTCCACCGTCTGGGGTTTGTTTGGCACGGGTTCCGGCGAGGCGGAGACTACCCTTGCGGGGACTACTTCGACCGCTACCGGTGACCTGTCTCTGACGCTCTTTATGGTTGGCGGACGCTATGAGCTCCTCCCGGTGGGCGACATGAGTTTGGCACTGGTCGGTGATTTTGGTGCCGCGAATCTTGAGACGGAATCCGATAGTGGCTCAGTGGATGGTCTGGAGGCGTCAGTCAATCGCTTCCGAGCCGCCATTGAGGGTTCGTGGAGAAATGAAATGGATGAGGGTGCATCGTTCACTCCCTTCGGTCAACTGGGTGTCCGACAAGATGGCGGTGATGGAGAAAGCACGGGGACCGGTCTTGAAGTCGCTGGTGGCGTAAGGGTGTGCTCGGGGACCATGAGCATCGAAGCGAAAGCAAGGTTCATGGCAGTCCATACGTCAGAGGATTACTCGGACTCCGGGTTTAGTGTCATGGCTTCGGTGTCTCCCGCAGCGGATGGTGCAGGCTTCTCGTTGAGCTTACAGCCTTCTTGGGGTGATACCTCGTTCAGCCAGTCGGATGACCTCTGGCAGGGTCAGACTCTCGGGTCTTCGGTTGATGAGTTTATAGGGGAATATCAACGCTTCGCAGTGGATGCGCAAATGGGTTACGGTTTCAAGGTCGTCAATGACCGGTATATGCTCACTCCCTTCTTAGACCTCGGGTCGGCTGGTGCGTCGTATAAGGAGACCTTATTAGGTGCGCGTCTCCATCAGGTGAACAATTCCCCGTTCGAGATGGAATTTTCGGCGGGTCGCGTTGACTACGGGTTGAGCGAATCCGATGTGCAGGTTAGCGTACGAGGCACGATGCGCTTCTAAATGGTGGGATGAACGAAGAATCGCACTATTTGAAGTCCATGGCGTAGGCTGAGGACTTCTTGGAACCAGAAAACCCGGGCTTGCCCGGGTTTTTTGGTGGGATCGATGGGTAATATATGACGAACACGTCTTCGCACGCCAGAAGCAGCGCATGGGGTTGTTCGTCCGCACCATCGGTCTCTTCCCCCGTGCCGCCACCAAGATCGGGCTGGTCAACCTCGCCTACAGCTTCCAGCACCTGATCTTCCACCAGTGCTGGGCAACCGCGGCATGATTCCGTCCGCACGGCCACCAAACCGCTCACGGAACACCCAACAATCCCCTTTTCCACTCCGAAAGGCTCTTAATACGGCTGAAAAAACGCACATCCGTCGCAAATCTCTCCATAATTTCCTGTTTTTAGCCCGGATTTCTCATAACCAAGTCGAAAATGATGTTTTTCACGGGATGCGTGGGGTACGGGGCATGGAATGTCGCGTCGCGAGTTTGAAAAGGCTTCGGAGGGCGGGGATGCGTGTGTTTTCCCCGCCTTTTTGCGGGCGGGACGGCGAATCGCTGAGCATCCGGGCGCGGGGAGGTCGGCGCGCTCCGCCGCCAGCGTCATGCACCCGGTTGCACCGGGCTTTTACGTTGGTGCCAGGCTGGCCCAGATCAAGCGGAAATCCTTCCAGTACGGGAAGGTGGACCCGAACGCCAGATGGATCCGCCGCGTGGACACCGTCACGCGCACTGGGATCTGGAACAGGCACTTGCGCAGCGTCGATGGACGGCTCCGGCGCAGCATGGAGGATACCGGAAGGTTCTCGAGCCGGCGCTTCATCATGCAATGAAGGGCATGGGCCAGTGCGCTCATCCGGAGCCGGAGTGCGTTGACGTTCCAGAGGCTGCTGGAGCATCGGTCCAGGAACAGATCGTTCTTCTGTTCCTTGATCCAGTTTTCGGCCTCACCCCGGTCGCAGTACATCTCTTCGTAGACCGTTGGCGCGTCGGGCTTCTGGAGCGAGGTGGCGACGAAGCGACTGTTGTACCGGGCTTCGCCGACCGTCGCACATGGGCCTTCCGCGCCGGCCTCCGGTCCGCCGTCGGCCTTGCCGGCCGGTTCCCCGTCGGCCTTGCCGGCCGGTCCGCCGTCGGCCTTGCCGGCCGGTTCCCCGTCGGCCTTGCCGGCCGGTCCGCCGTCGGCCTTGCCGGCCGGTTCCCCGTCGGCCTTGCCGGCCGGTTGCCGGCCGGTTCCCCGTCCGCGTTGCCGCCGGCCGGTTCCCCGTCCCGGCAGCCATTCGGCCTTGGCGATCACGCGGCGTTCGCGGCTCCAGCTGTCGCGCGTGCGATAGTCGAAGCTCTGGTAGCCGCGGACCGCTTGCTGCGCATAGTCCGGATCCCGCTTCAACCGGTCCCGCAGATCGTCCATCAACGGCTGGACCCGGTCTTTCAGCCGATCATTGCGCGGCAGTCCCAGAACGTAATCCACGCCCCGCGCCTCGCACCACGTCATCAACTCGTCGCGGCAGTAGGCCCCGTCGGCGCGGATCAGGATCGGCACCTGCGGAAATCGCTTCCGCAGGTTGTGTATAAATTTGTCTGCAAAAACGAAAAACGGGCTGTAACGACAGACGAATGGTTAGAATCTGATGTTTCATCGGGAATGTGGAGATGCCTGGACGCACAAGAGGCGTCCAGGCGCGAATCATTCATGACACAATTTATTGAAAAGGAGCAAGAAATGATTCGGAAAGATTATACGCACAATGCCACGAAGAAGTCGGCATGCCATCATCTGGCGGACGATGAGGAGTTTGTGAGGCGGCTGGTGCAAGAGACGCTCAACGAGGTGCTGGAGAGTGAGATGACGGAGTTTCTGGGAGCGGGCAAGAGCGAGCCGGACGCAGACGCGTCAGGGCTACCGTTCCGGATACTACCGGCGCGATCTGACGATGAAGGTGGGCGAGATCGAGCTGAGGGTTCCGCAGGAACGCAGCGGCCAGTTCAGCACGCGGGTGTTCGAGCGCTATCAGCGTTCGGAGAAGGCCCTGGTGGCCGTGCTGTCGGAGATGTATGTGCAGGGGGTCTCGACGCGTCGGGTGAGCCGACTGGCGGAAGATCTGTGCGGTCACGAGTTTTCACCGGCGACGATCTCGGCCATGGTGTCGAAGCTGGACGCGTCGCTGAAGGCGTTTGCGGAACGTCGGCTGGAGGATGCGTATCCGTATGTGCTGCTGGATGCCCGGTATGAGAAGGTGAGAGAGGAGGGCTCGGTGCGTTCCCGGGCGGTGCAGATTGCCCTCGGGATTGACGGCGAGGGTCGGCGTCAGGTGCTGGCGGCGGAGGTGGCGAACCGGGAAAGCGAGGTGTCGTGGACGGAATTCCTCTCGCATCTGAAGGAACGTGGCCTGCGGGGAGTCGAGTATGTGGTCTCGGACAGTCATGAGGGATTAAAGCATGCGATCTCGAAAGTGCTGCCGACCGCGCTGTGGCAACGGTGCTGCGTCCATTTTCTGCGCAATGCCAGGGACAAACTGTCCCGGAGTGCTGATCCCGCGTGTCTGGAGGGTTTGAAACGGTTGTGGGGCTGTGAGCATGTCGGGGAGGCTCGTGAGGCACTGGGTGCCTGGGTAGCCCGTTGGGGCGATGAGAAAGGGTTTGGCAGGCTAGTGGAATGGGTCGAGGATCATGTCGAGGAGACGCTGACGGTGTATCGGCTGCCTAGGGAACATCGTTTGCGGATGAAGTCCACGAACATGCTGGAGCGGTACAACGAGGAGCTCCGTCGGCGCACGCGTGTCGTCAGGATCTTCCCGAACGCGGAGTCCTGTCTGCGTCTGATCTTGGCACTTGCGGCGGAGACCCATGAGCGGTGGCTGACGGGGCAGCGTTATCTATATGGCCGGATCGGCGTGGTTCGCGCATCCGAACCGGAATCCGAGACATGGCAGGAGGCGGCATGAAACGCCCGAAAATTTTGCGCCGAGCGGAGACCCGCCCATATGGGCGGGTCTCCGCTCCCACCAGAAATTGCAGAAAATTCTTGACACAACTCTTCCGCAGCCGGTCCACGAGCGGCGCGACCGTCTCCACCACGCCCGCCGCCACATCGCTGCTCGACGTGCGCAGTTCCGTCCGCACCGGCCAGCCGTTGCAGAACACCAGCCGCGGAAGGTAGCAGTATGCATGGTAGTACCCGTGATAGAACCGGTGCTCCTGCCGGCCGTGCAGTTCCACGTCCGTGGCATCGATATCCAGCACCAGCCGCTTCGGCATCTGGCCCCGCTCGCCCCACACCAGGTACAGCTCCACGAGCAGCTCGTCGAGCGCATCGAAATCCACGGTGATCTGGCGCGCTTTCGCCGGGTCCCGCCCGTTCGCCGACAGCTCCATCCGGTTCAGCGTGCTTTTGCCGGCCAACGGCTCGCAGTCCGAACGCGCACACTCCACACTCCACACGCCCCATGGCCGTGGACAGGGCCCGGTCCCGCCGCAGCTCGTCGTGATCGTTCACATCTTCGTAGCCCAGCGCGAGACCCAAAATCCGCTGCCCCAGCAACGCCACTAGCCCTTATTTCTCATAATGGATGGCTTGGGTGCGATGTATGTGCGTGTAAGTTGTTGATACCACGAAGTTGATTGGGCTTTGCCGGGGGGAAGGGGATGGTAGCGGGGTGCGTTCGGACGGATGGGTGCGTTGGATGGCGAAAGGGGTGCGTTCGGGTCGGACTTGTAGCATGCGCCTGGGCCCGTTTTGCGGACCGCCACGACCGGCGTGCAAAGCGGCGCATCCCGTGCAAGATGCTGTTGTCGACTGGATGATGAGCCATGCAGGTGAGCATGCGGCGGACGCCCCTATCGCACGCCCTTGGGTCCTGGTCTTGACGAGACCCGAACGCTCCCCGACTGTCGGGAGGTTTCGCCCCCGGTGGCTGCGATGGCATGCGGATGAACGGAAAGGGATCCCAGTCTTTGAGGATGTCGTGTAACCGGTTGATATACGGGAACATATTCGATTTTTTGGGGGTTCTTCAAAAAAACACTTACGTTTTAGCATGGGTTATGGCAATCTACGCTTGGTTAGATGGTCTCTGGTGCCAACGTGATGGATTTCCGAATCGAGAACTTGAAGTCAACCACCTTGGGTGGCACGCAACTGACCCGCTGTTGGATGGTGGACCTTCAGAAGACGGTGGCACGGTTTCCGGCACTGAGCCGCCATGAGTTGGCGTCCACCCTGTGTAGTCATCTGGGCTGGTTCACGCCGAAGGGTCGGGATCGATTGGGGTCCTGCAGGTCGCCGGCAGCCGTCTTGGCCCCGGAGGATGCTTGGGTCCGGCTCTGGCAGCGGCGGCGGCGCGTGCTGAACACGCTGGTGGTCGTACTGTGCATGTTCCGGTGGGTGTTCTGGAAGGGGCGCGTCCGGGATATGCGGCCACGCTGGCCGAAGGGTGGGTGCAACGCGGCCGATGGGGCCGGATGGAGGAGGTCACGGGATGAAGAGCAAGCAAAAGCGCGGCGCGCGGACCGGTTGGTGCGTCGGATGGCGAAAGGGGTCCGTCCGGCGCGGATGGAGGTGGACTGCAGTGGAGGCGAGCTGAGTTCCAACGGGGGATCGGCACTGCTGATGATGCTGGCCGAGCAGGTCCGGCTGTTCGAGCGCGCCTCGGAATGTTTCACGGACCACCGTGACCCGTCCAAGGTGGCGCATCCGCTAGTGGCACTGCTGGGGCAGCGGATTTTGGGTCTCGCGCTGGGCTACGAAGATGTGAACGATCACGACGAGCTGCGGCGGGACCGGGCCCTGTCCACGGCCATGGGGCGTGTGGAGTGTGCGCGTTCGGACTGCGAGCCGCTGGCCGGCAAAAGCACGCTGAACCGGATGGAGCTGTCGGCGAACGGGCGGGCCCCGGCGAAAGCGCGCCAGATCACCGTGGATTTCGATGCGCTCGACGAGCTGCTCGTGGAGCTGTACCTGATGTGGGGCGAGCGGGGCCAGATGCCGCAGCGGTTGGTGCTGGATATCGATGCCACGGACGTGGAACTGCACGGCCGGCAGGAGCACCGGTTCTATCACGGGTACTACCATGCATACTGCTACCTTCCGCGGCTGGTGTTCTGCAACGGCTGGCCGGTGCGGACGGAACTGCGCACGTCGAGCAGCGATGTGGCGGCGGGCGTGGTGGAGACGGTCGAGCCGCTCGTGGACCGGCTGCGGAAGCGATTTCCGCAGGTGCCGATCCTGATCCGCGCCGACGGGGCCTACTGCCGCGACGAGTTGATGACGTGGTGCGAGGCGCGGGGCGTGGATTACGTGCTGGGACTGCCGCGCAATGATCGGCTGAAAGACCGGGTCCAGCCGTTGATGGACGATCTGCGGGACCGGTTGAAGCGGGATCCGGACTATGCGCAGCAAGCGGTCCGCGGCTACCAGAGCTTCGACTATCGCACGCGCGACAGCTGGAGCCGCGAACGCCGCGTGATCGCCAAGGCCGAATGGCTGCCGGGACAACCGGCTGGCAACGCGGACGGGGAACCGGCCGGCAAGGCCGACGGCGGACCGGAGGCCGGCACGGAAGGCCCATGTGCGACGGTCGGCGAAGCCCGGTACAACAGTCGCTTCGTCGTCACCTCGCTCCAGAAGCCCGACGCGCCAACGGTCTACGAAGAGATGTACTGCGACCGGGGTGAGGCCGAAAACTGGATCAAGGAACAGAAGAACGATCTGTTCCTGGACCGATGCTCCAGCAGCCTCTGGAACGTCAACGCACTCCGGCTCCGGATGAGCGCACTGGCCCATGCCCTTCATTGCATGATGAAGCGCCGGCTCGAGAACCTTCCGGTATCCTCCATGCTGCGCCGGAGCCGTCCATCGACGCTGCGCAAGTGCCTGTTCCAGATCCCGGTGCGCGTGACGGTGTCCACGCGGCGGATCCATCTGGCGTTCGGGTCCGCCTTCCCGTACTGGAAGGATTTCCGCTTGATCTGGGCCAGCCTGGCACCAACGTAAAAGCCCGGTGCAACCGGGTGCATGACGCTGGCGGCGGAGCGCGCTGGCCTCCCCGCGCCCGGATGCTCAGCGATTCGCCGTCCCGCCCGCAAAAAGGCGGGGAAAACACACGCATGCCCGCCCTCCGAAGCCTTTTCAAACTCGCGATGCGACATTCCATGCCCCGTACCCCACGCATCTCGCGAAAAACATCATTTTTGACTTGGTTATGAGAAATCCGGGCTAGCGGATGCGCCACCTTGGACGGGTCACGGTGGTCCGTGAAACATGCCGAGGCGCGCTCGAACAGCCGGACCTGCTCGGCTAGCCCAAGTTTAACAAATTGTTCGTCCAAAACACGATATTTGGGGCTTTTTTGATGGCATCTCACATATTTTTCCTTGTTTTTCAACAGGTTAGTTTTTCAAGGCCTCATTGTAGTGCCATAAAATGCTTTCTTGGTATTGACACCCGGGCCCCATCCCCTATCATGCTCTCATGTATATCCGACGCGTGCCCACACGAAAGAAATCCGATACGGAACGATACTTCAGTTATCGTTTGGTCGAGTCCCGGCGCGAAGGCGATCGGGTGCGCCAGCGAACCCTGCTCAACCTTGGCAGCCATTTCCCGATTCCTCAGGAGCAATGGCCTGTTCTGGTCGAGCGCGTGCAAACCCTGCTGACCGGGCAAATAGATCTGGATCCGGGTCTGGAGCCGGATCTGGAGCTGGAGCGGGAAGCCGATCGCATCGCCCAGCGATTGCTGGTCCGCTCCGCATCGGAACGACTGCCCGCTACCCAAACCGGAGCGCGCGCTACTCACACGATGTACGAGGACAGCCTGGACCAGGTTCATGTTCGCACCGCGGGCATCGAGGCTCTCGGCCTCTGGGCACTGAGGGAGCTGGGACTGGAGGATCTGCTGCAAGAGCTCTCGGGGCATTCCGGGCTGGTGAAGACCGCCCTGGCCTCCATCGCGATGCGCTTGGTGGAGCCCGGTTCCGAGCGGCGGACCCACCTCTGGCTGCGCACGCGCAGCACCGCCGGAGAATTGCTGGGCGTGGATTTCGATCGGCAGTCCCTGATGCAGCTCTATCGCGCCTCCGATCTGTTGATGAGCCATCGCGACGCCATCGAGGAACATCTGTTCGAGCGTCTCATGACCCTGTTCAACCGGCAGCCGACAGTCACGTTCTATGACTTGACCAACACCTATTTTGAAGGTCAGGCCAAGGCTCAGGACCAGGCCAGGCGCGGCAAGTCCAAGGAACGGCGCTCTGGCTGTCCGCTGCTGACCCTGGTTCTGGATGGCTCGGGAGCGATCCAGCGTTCCAAGGTGTTCGCCGGCAACCAGAGCGAGCCCGCGACCCTCGAGAAGATGCTCCAGGATCTCGCGGTCGACCGCCAGTCCCTGATCGTGCTGGATCGAGGCACGGGCACGGAAGAGCGACTGGAATGGCTGCGCGAACAGGGCTATCGCTATCTGGCCAAGAGCCGGCGCCGGCAACGCGACTTCGATCCCGAACAGGCGCGGGCGATTCCCGAACGCGAGCCACGGCAAGAGATCCAGATCTACCGCGCGCTCTCGGACGATGGCCGCGAAGCCTTCGTGCATTGCCGCTCGAAAGCCCGGGCCGAGAAAGAACTCGCCATCGTGACCCGGCAATGCGAGCGGCTGGAAGCCGGACTGCGGCGCATGGCCGAAGGCCTCTCCCGGAAGGGAGCCCGAAAGGATCCCGAGGCTTTGCGCGAGCGCGTTGGCCGGCTCAAGGGCAAGTATCCCAAAGTCGGGCGCCACTATACGGTGTCCATCACGGTGTCCATCGAATCCAGCACCGAGGGCCAGGCGGTCTCCTTGACTTGGGAACGCTCCCAGCCGCCAAATTCCATGCTGGCCACCCCCGGGGTCTACGATCTGCGGACCAATGTCCTGGATCAAGACGCTGACTGGCTCTGGAAAACCTACACCCGCCTGACCGAAATCGAGTCGGTGTTCCGATCCCTCAAGTCGGAACTCGGCCTGCGACCGATTTTTCACCAGAAGCCCCGGCGCGCCGAAGGCCACCTGTTCATTTCCGTGATCGCTTATCAGGCTCCGCACCTGATACGAAGCAGGCTTCAGGCCCAAGGCATTCACGACAGCTGGGATACCCTGAAAACCAGGCTGGGCCTGGCGATCCGAGCCACCAGCGTCTTTCAGCGAACCGACGGCAAATGGCTGCATATCCGCAAGTCGGCGGCGCTCACGCCGGATCAGGCGGAGATCTTCCGTGCGCTCGGATTGCCGGAGCGCATCGGTCCCATTACCCGAACCATCGTCGAGGTCGACGCCACGATCCCGGCCTGAAGCCGCCCAAATGTAGTGCCACAAGGATTCCACACCCTCTTGTAACTGCCTGAAAAACATTGGTTTTGTAGGGCTTAAAAATCTAGATTGTTAAACTTGGGCTAGCATCATCATCAGTGCCGATCCCCCGTTGGAACTCAGCTCGCCTCCACTGCAGTCCACCTCCATCCGGCCCCATCGGCCCCATCGGCCGCGTTGCGCCCACCCTTCGGCCAGCGTGGCCGCATGTCCCGGACGCCCCTTCCAGAACACCAACCGGAACATGCACAGTACGACCACCAGCGTGTTCAGCACGCGCCGCCGCCGCCGCTGCCAGAGCCGGACCAAAGCATCCTCCGGGGCCAAGACGGCTGCCGGCGACCTGCAGGACCCCAATCGATCCCGACCCTTCGGCGTAAACCAGCCCAGATGACTACACAGGGTGGATGCCAACTCATGGCGGCTCAGTGCCGAAAACCGTGCCACCGTCTTCTGAAGGTCCACCATCCAACGGCGGGTCAGCCGCGTGCCACCCAAGGTGGTCGACTTCAAGTTCTCGATTCGGAAATCCATCACGTTGGCACCAGAGACCATCTAACCAAGCGTAGATTGCCATAACCCATGCCAAAACGCAAGTGTTTTTTTGAAGAACCCCAAAAAAACGAATATGTTTCCGTATATCAACCGGTTACACGACATCCTCAAAGACCGGGATCCCTTTCCGTTCATCCGCATGCCATCGCAGCCACCGGGGGCGAAACCTCCCGACAGTCGGGGAGTGCTCGGGCCTCGTCAAGACCAGGACCCAAGGGCGTGCGATAGGGGCGTCCGCCGCATGCTCACCCACATGGCTCATCATCCAGTCGACAACAGCATCTTGCACGGGATGCGCCGCTTTGCACGCCGGTCGTGGCGGTCCGCAAAACGGGCCCAGGCGCATGCTACAAGTCCGCACCGCTTCCGCCAGCATCGCACCCAGCACCGAACGCGCCCCGCTTCCGTCCGACCCGAACGCACCCCTTTCGCCATCCAACGCACCCATCCGTCCGAACGCACCCCGCTACCATCCCCTTCCCCCCGGCAAAGCCCAACCAACTTCGTGGTGTCAACAACTTACACGCACATACATCGCACCCAAGCCATCCATTATGAGAAATAAGGGCTAGTGTCTGCGGGAAAACCCCATTTTATGACGGGTTGTAAGTCACTTGATGGTATCCGTCGCTCAGGGGATCATGTTGATTTAGGAAATGTACGACGGGGCATCCGTCTATCGGGGCTCCAAAAGTGCGGATGATGTTCTCCTGCTCGCTTTCGGGGCGTGCGGCGTCCGTCCCGAGGGGCGGGAAGGATGGATATTGAGGATGGGGACGGCTAGGCCGCTAGACGATAGGGTGGTGCGTGCGTGCGATGGTGCCGCCGTGCCGCCCGTTGCTGCAGCAACCGTCCGAGCCGATGCAGGTTGGCGGCGAGGATCGAGATACCCACGGTGCGTTCGAAGCCTGCCCGGCCATGTGTGCGCACCCGGTCCAAGCCATGGCTTTCCAACGCATGGATCGCCGATTCCACGCCGGGATGCTGCCGGCGTCGCGCCACGAATGATGCTTCACTTTCCCGGGCTCGGCTGGCCTCCGTGCCGCGCCCCTTCGCGGGCAACGCGACGTGCTCCAGCATCTCGGCCAGTTGCTGTTGGTTGGCGGGGCTGTGGAACCCCCGGTCGAAACTGCAGCCGCGCAATTCCGGATACTGCGCCTGGCACGCCGCCACCAGCGGAACGGCCATGTCCACGTCGGCCGCCCTGCCACTGCAAGTGCCAACCCAGGATGAACGGATGCTGATCTTCCAGCACCGTCAGGGGAACCCCCAACTCCACCGGCTTGCCGGCCTTGCCCTTCATAATCCAGCGCGTATGCGGCTCGAACAGCGAGAACAGCTTCTCCTCGTGCGGGATCGTCTCCCCCTCCAGCACGCGACGGCGGATCTGATCCTGCAAACGCACCGAGCAGGCGTGAAACCAGTGCCATCGCGACAGCTGCGCCGGCGACACCGAGCCCTCCGGCAATCCTGCCAAGGCCTCCAGCGTGACGCCCAGTCGCCCCGTCAGATCGCCGCACAGGGTCAACCACGCCCCGCCACCGCCTTCGGGCGTTGACGCCACAACCGTGCGCAGCTCACCCGTTGATAGCCCTGCCGAACCTGGCTCCGCCAGTACCGCCCCTGCCGCCATCCCGACACCCCATGCGATCCGCAACAGACCGAAACCTCCGTCAGCAACACCCGCATCGCATCCCACAGCAGGTTCACGTCCGTCGAGTAATGCACGTCCGTCTCCACTACGAACGAGTCAACCCGACCGTCCAAGGCGGCACCAGGGAACTTTCCCGCCACCGCATGACCCTCCCCCCGAACCAGCAGCGCATTCAACTCCTGTAGCAACGCCGGCGTCACCAGCGACACGTTGTCCTGCAAGGTGCGAACCGAGTACGTCCAGTCATCCAGAAACCCATGCTGCAGCATCTTCCGTACCACCTGGTGATGGTTCACCAACTCCCCCAGACGGTCGTAGTCGCAATCCAAACCTTGCTTGAGAACCGCCATCACCAGAACCCGCCAGAGCATCCTCCCCGGCCGACCGTTCTCCGGATCCCGATCCGCGGTCACATGGCAACCCAGTCACGCTTCCCATTCCTCCCGACACGACACGTACAGATGCTGTAATCCCAACAACAACGCCGGAATGTCGTCCCGTGACTTCACGTTGATCTTGATCTCACCGATCGGCACCTTGTCCAACCGCAAGGCATGCTCGAAACGTCTCATGATCGCCGACCTCCCGACGAAGATTCGCACCGAACCCCCCTGAAACCCCTAAAAAAGCCCATTTCAACGCCTCCAACGGCAATCTTCACCCGCAGCATTCTAGCTCAAAACATCCTTCCATGCCGCAATAATCAACGCTTTGATAGAATCGTCAGGGTTTTCGCACAGACACTAACTAAGCGTAGATTGCCATAACCCATGCTGAAACGTAAGTGTTTTTTTAAAGAACCCCAAAAGAACCGAATAGGTTTCCGTATATCAACCGGTTACACGATATCCTCAAAGACCAGGATCCCTTTCCGCTAATCCGAATGCCATTGCGTGCTGAACTGGCCGCTGCGTTCCTGCGGAACTCTCAGATCGATCTTGCCCGCTCCCAGAAACTCTGTCATCTCACTCTCCAGCACCTCGTTGAGCGTCTCCTGCACCAGCCGCCTCACAAACTCCTCATCGTCCACCAGATGATCGCATGCCGACTGCTTCGTGGCATTGTGCGTATAATCTTCCCGAATCATTTTTTGCTCCTTTCTCATAAATTGTGTCATGAATGGTTCGCGCCTGGACGCCCCTTAGTGCGTCCAGGCATCTCCACATTCCCGATAAAACATTAGATTCTAACCATGCGTCTGTCGTTACAGCCCGTTTTTCGTTTTTGCAGACAAATTTATACACAACCGGCCAATATCTATGTAAATAGTACCAATAATATTTACATATTATTATATGCCCGGCCATTGGTCCAAGCCATGGCTTTCCAACGCATGGATCGCCGATTCCACGCCCGGATCATTAGATTGCTATCCGTCCATAATCATTAAACATGTCTATTAGTTCGTTGGCGGGATGTATTTTATGTGCAACATTTGGATTTCGACCTGTTCGGGTACTGGCTGATTGATCCCTTCGAAGGGCCGTCGGCTGAATCTTGTGGCCGCGTTGCGCTTGAGAATCTGAAAGTAATCTACCTATTCCACTCCGGAAAACATGTAGTGAGCGGGATGCACTGGCCTAGAAAGTTCCTCAGTCGGAATCTACCTAAGTAAAAACCGGATTTTATATGAGGAGATTCCCACGATGCAAATTTGTAGCGGCTATTCCCAATCAGGTGCCCCAAGAGAACTGTTAAAGCCAAACAGGAGACGCAGCCCGTACCCGGAAAACAGAAGAAAGGGAGGCAGGGTACTATGTTCTACCCCCCCCCCCTCCTACTAAACTTCCTTGGCGAGAAGTCGCCCTTACGCCACACAAACGGCTATTCGATAGCCGAAATTCTGTTGGTGTTCGGCACATCATTGCGGGCGTGCTGATCGGCGTGTGGGCCATGTACACCCTGCTGGCGGAGGAGACTGACGTGAAGGCGTTGGTGAGCGATATCCAAATGCTGCAGGACGCCGCAGTTCAGTTCAAGAGTGCGGGAGGTACGAATACTTACGAGTCCCTCTATGACTATAGCTACCCCTACACCGACGCTCTGAAGCCTTACTTAGGGCAGAGCGGTCTGGCAGGCGGAGTGCATGTTTTCGGTGATAATATTGACTTACTATACTTGGCCGCCTAATGATGGGGACCTTGGAGTAACGTTCCTTAGCATACCGAGCATTGACCTCTGCGTAAGGGCTCTCAGCCACTTCGGGACAGTTACAGATCATGGTGACGATACATACAGTATCGCCGCAGGGGACACCATACGAGGATTCGTAGGTGGCCCTTGGGCGGACTATATGGGATGTGAAGAGTACACTTACGTAGGCGTCACGGACATGTATATCAGCATTGATTAGAGGCACTTGACGCTGTGATTTCATTGCTTTACAAATCCGAGTACCGTTAATAGCGAAGCCAAGTAGGTCAGTAAACGCACCGAGCCGGACATAGCATCTAGCCCGGATACTGCATGAGTGGTGCGAGATGGGTGCGTTTTTCGATTTGGAGCGGTAACCAGGGTTCCCATGTCCGTGTTCGAGCAGTTCGTGAAAGCGCATGCGCCGTCGCCGTGGCATCTGGTTCTGGATGTCGACGCCACGGACACGCCGTTGCGCTACGAGCAGGAAGAGCGGTTCTTGCACGCCTACTACGACGGTTACTGCTATTTGCCGTTGGTTGTATGTGTTCTGCGGTCGGCACCTGCTAGTGAATTACTTGCGCCCGGCCCGAGCGGAATCGGCCCGGCGCGTCACGCCTGGGCGATCCTGTCAGTGCTGGTGAAGGTGCTGCGGGCGCACTGGCCGCGGGTGGAGATCGTTGTTCGTGGCGACAGTGGCTTTTTTGCCGGTGGCGGATGCTGCGGTGGTGCGAAGCGCATGGAGTGCGTTATATCGTGGGGATCGCGAAGAACTCCCGTCTGCATCGGAAAGCGGAGGCGTTGCTCGAACGTGCGGCGCAGGGTTACCAAGCCACGGGCGAGCAACAGCAGCTGTTAGGTTCGGTGCGCTACGGGGCACACATGTGGGACCGGGAGCGACGGGGTGATTGTGAAAGCCGAACATACCGCCCTGGGCTCCAATCCGCGCTTCATGGTCACCAACCTGCCGGGGACCGACGACTATCTCTACGACCGCGTGTACTGCGCACGCGGGGACATGGAGAACCGCCTCAAGGATCAGCAGCGATCGGGCGTCTTGTCACCGTTTCGAGGCCAACCCGTTCTGGCAGTTATTGTCGGCTTTGGCCTATACCTTGATCGAGGGGTGGTGCCGCTTGGCACTGGAACGCACGGTGCTCGCCACGGCCCGTCCGAACCGCATCCGCCTGACCTTGCTGCGGACCGGGGCGGTGGTGCTGCGCCATACCCGCCACATCCGGATCCTGCTGAGCAGTACCTGCCCGCACTAGGAGCTGTTCCGTACAGTCGCCGCTTTCCTGGACACCTCCTGACCATCGCCGAGTGCTGCCCCGGCACGTTGACCAACAACGGGGGTAAGCAATGGCATTCGGATTAGCGGAAAGGGATCCTAGTCTTTGAGGATATCGTGTAACCGGTTGATGTATAGAAACCTATTCGGTTCTTTTTGGGTTCTTTAAAAAACACTTACGTTTCAGCATGGGTTATGGCAGTCTACGCTTAGTTAGTGTCTGTGCGAAAACCCTGATGATTGTATCAAAGTGCTGATTATTGCGGCATGGGAGGGTATTTTGAGCTAAAATGCTACGGGTGAAGATTGCCGTTGGAGGCGTTGAAATGGGCTTTTTTAGGGGTTTCAGGGGGTTCTGTGCGGATCTTCGTCGGGAGAGCAGCGATCATGAGACGTTTCTAGCACGCCTTGCGGTTGGATGAGAGGCCGATCGGTGAGATCAGGATGAACGTGAAATCACGGGATGGCATTCCGGCGTTGCTGTTGGGATTGCAGCATCTGTACGTGTCGTGTCGGGAGGAATTGGAAGGGTTACTGGGTTGCCATGTGACCGCGGATCGGGATCCGGAGAACGGTCGGCCAGGGATGACGCTGTGGCGGGTTCTGGTGATGGCGGTGCTCAAGCAGGGTTTGAATTGCGACTACGACCGTCTGGGGGAGTTGGTGAACCATCACCAGGTGGTACGGAAGATGTTGCAGCATGGGTTTCTGGATGACTGGATGTATTCGGTGCGCACCTTGCAGGACAACGTGTCGCTGGTGACGCCGGCGTTGCTACAGGAATTGAATGCGCTGCTGGTACGGGAGGGTCATGCGGTGGCGGGAAAGTTCCCTGGCACCGCCTTGGACGGTCGGGTTGACTCGTTCGTAGTGGAGACGGACGTGCATTACCCGACGGACGTGAACCTGCTGTGGGATGCGATGCGGGTGCTGCTGACGGAGGTTTCGGTCTGTTGCGGATCGCATGAGGTGTCGGGATGGCGGCAGGGGCAGTACTGGCGGAGCCAGGTTCGGCAGGGCTATTATCAACGGGTGAGCCGTGCGCGGTTGTGGTGCCGCCGCCCCGAAGGCGGTGGCGGCGTGGTTGACCCTGTGCGGCGATCTGACGGGGCGTCTGGGCGACACGCTGGAGGAGCTGGAAGGATTGCCGGAGGGCTCGGTGTCGCCGGCGCAGCTGTCGCGATGGCACTGGTTTCACGCCTGCTCGGTGCGTTTGCAGGATCAGATCCGCCGTCGCGTGCTGGAAGGGGAAACGATCCCGCACGAGGAGAAACTGTTCTCGCTGTTCGAGCCGCATACGCGCTGGATCATGAAGGGCAAGGCCGGCCGGCCGGTGGAGCTGGGGGTTCCTCTGACGATGCTGGAAGATCAACATCCGTTCATCCTGGGTTGGCACTTGCAGTGGCATGGCGGCGATGTGGACGTGGCCGTTCCGCTGGTGGCGGCATGCCAGGCACAGTATCCGGAGTTGCGCGGATGCAGTTTCGACCGGGGGTTCCACAGCCCCGCCAACCAACAGCAACTGGCCGCGGTGCTGGAGCACGTCGCGTTGCCCGCGAAGGGGCGCGGCACGGAGGCCAGCCGAGCTCGGGAAGGTAAAGCATCGTTCGTGGCGCGACGCCGCCGGCATCCGGGCGTGGAATCGGCGATCCATGCGTTGGAAAGTCATGGCTTGGACCGGGTGCGCACGCAGGGCCGGGCAGGCTTCGAACGCACCGTGGGTATCTCGATCCTCGCAGCCAACCTGCACCAATTCGGACGCTTGCTGCAGCAACGGGCGGCGCGGCGGTACCATCGCACGCACGCACCACCCTATCGTTTGGCGGCCTAGCCGTCTCCATCCTCAATATCCATCCTTCCCGCCCCTCGGGACGGACTTCGCACGCCCCGAAAGCGAGCAGGAGAACAGCATTCGCACTTTTGGAGCTCCGATGGGCGGATGACCCGTCGTACATCTCCTAAATCAACATGATCCCCTGAGCGGCGGATACCATCACGTGGCTTAAACCCATCGTAAAATGGGGTTTTCCCGCAGACACTAGTTAGTGTTTGGCAGAAAACCCCTGATTTCCAGTCTGTAGATGGTATTGAAAGAGCGTTCGTCCGTTTCAGAACGCTCGATTGGGTAGCGTGGTGTGGTTCTGAGGTGGTTGGAGTGCTTGATTGGGGTGTGCGTAGAGGCTTCCCGTCCAGCTGCGGGACAAGAGTTTCCTGCCCGTACAGGTCGGGAGGTTGAGCCTGCTGTTGCGGAGCGGATGCCGAGGGGTCAGGCTGCCTGGCCCGGGATCGCAAGCGGGAGCGACGTCGCTCCCGCTTGCGATCCCGGGCCAGCAGCAGCGTGCCTAAACGATGGAGGTTGGCTGCCAGAATCGCCAGGGCCACCGTTCGGGCAAAGCCTTTCCGTCCGTGCGTTCGGATCCGATCCAGACCATGGCTTTCCAGGTGGTGGATCGCCGATTCCACCGCCGGATGCTGGTGGCGGGTCGCCGCGAATCGGGCCTCCCGCTCGCGTGCTTTCGCTATCGGCGACAGCCGACCTTGGGCAGGCAAGGCCGCCACCTCCAACATCTGCTCCAACCGGCTCCGGTTGGAGGGACTGTAAAAGCCCCGGTCGAAGCTGCAGGCCGTCAACTCCGGATAGCGTTGCTTGCAAGACTCCACCAGCGGGATAGCCGAATCCACATCGCTACCCTCCCACATGATCCGGTAGTCGAGAATGAACTGATGCTGGTCTTCCATCGCCGCCAAGGGCACCCCCAGCTCGACCGGTCGAGCTGCTTTGCCTTTGCTGATCCAACGGGTGTGTTCCTCAAACACGGAAAAAATCTTCTCCGAGGCCGGAATGGTCTCCCCCTTCAACACCCAATGGCATTCGGATTAGCGGAAAGGGATCCTGGTCTTTGAGGATGTCGTGTAACCGGTTGATATACGGAAAGATATTCGGTTCTGTTGGGATTCTTCAAAAAAACACTTGCGTTTCAGCATGGGTTATGGCAATCTACGCTTAAGTTAGATTATCTCTGGTGCAAACGTGATGGATTCCCGAATCGAGAATTTGAAGTCGACCACCTTCTGTGGCACGCGGCTGACCCGCCGTCAGATTGCGGACCTTCAGAAGACGGTGAAAATGTTTCCGGCACTGAGCCGCCATGAGTTGGCTGCCACCCTGTGCACTCATCTGGGCTGGTTCACGCCGAAGGGTCGGGATCGACTGGGGTCCTGTCTGCGGATGCTGGAGCAGCTGGAGTCCGGCGGCATCGTGTCGCTGCCGGCGAAGCGGCCGGGATCGAGAACGGGAACCGGGGGTCGGAGACCGCGGCATACGAGCCGCTCGGATCCGGGCTCCGCCATAGAGTGTGAGTTGAAGGAGCTGATGCCGCTGGAACTGGAGGTTGTGGCGGAGGGGAGGCCGTTGAGGAATGGAAGGAATGGGTGGATCGGCATCATGAGCTGGGTTACCGGCATCCGTTCGGCTGTTTCCTGCGCTACTGGCTGCGGGATCGTCGGGGTCGCAAGCTGGGCTGTCTGCTGTTTGAGGCGGGCACGACCCGGCTTCCCTGTCGTGACGCCTGGATTGGCTGGCGGGATCGGGCGAAGCGTCTGCAGGGGGTGGTGAACAACTCCCGGTTCCTGATTTTCCCTTGGGTTCGGGTTCCGTATCTGGCCTCGAAGGCCCTGTCGATGGCGGTTCGGCGGTTGCCCGGGGACTGGAAGGAGCGGCACGGCCTGGAGCCGGTACTGGCGGAGACCTTTGTGGATCCGGCGAAGTACCGGGGGACCTGCTACCGTGCGGCCAACTGGCAGTGCATTGGCCGGACGAAGGGACGCAAGGCGAATGCATCGGAGGCAGGCAGGACTCCGAAGGACGTTTACCTGTATCCGCTGACGAAAGACTGGAAGCAGGTGCTGCTGACCGGCTCCCGTCGATCCGGACGCCGTTCCCGCAGGCCGCCGGTGGCGGCCCTGGCTCCGGAGGATGCTTTTGTCCGGCTCTGGAGCGGCATCGTCGAGACGCTCGTGGGTGTCGCCAACCGGCATGACCGGCTCTGGCAGCGGCGGCGGCGGCGCGTGCTGAACACGCTGGTGGTCGTGCTGTTCGTTTTCCGGCTGGTGTTTTCGAAGGGGCGTCCGGGATATGCGACCACGCTGGCCGAACTGTGGGGGCAATGCCGGACGATGGGGATCGAACTGCCACAGCCGGCTCCGGTGTCGCCGTCCTCCATCTGCAGTGCCCGGGCCAGGCTGGACGAGCAGCTGTTCAAGACCTTGCACCAGGAAATCCTCAAGGTGCTCTTCGACGCCGAAGGCCGACCCCGGCACGCACGGAAAGTCCGGCCCGACACGGACCGGCGGTGGCAGGGGCATCGGGTGTTTGCGGTCGATGGAACCTACCTGAACCTGCCTCGCGGACGGGTGCATGAAGGCTGGCGGACGCCGGTAGACGGTGCCCATTATCCGCAGGGTCTGGTGAGTTGCCTGTATCGGCTGCAGTCCCGACTACCGGTTGACTTCGACCTGCATGCGCATGGAAACGAACGCGCGGCGGCACTGGCCCACCTGAACGTGCTGTCGGCGAACGATGTGGTGGTCTATGACCGGGGCTACTATTCCTATGAGATGCTGCACGCGCATACGATTCGGGGACTGCACGCGGTGTTCCGGATGAAACGGAAAACCGGTATCGATGTCGACCGCTTCATCCACGGCAGCCGCCGGGATACGGTCATCGAGGTCGTTCCCCGCCAACGCACGCTGACCAGACTACGCCGAAGGAACCCCGGAGCCGCATTCGGCCCACACCGTTTGCGGCTGGTGAATATGCCGTGGGCGATACCGTCTTCATCCTGGGCACGACCCTGCTGGACCGGGACCTGTATTCCATCGACCAGCTGTCGGATCTGTATCACGCGAGATGGGGCATCGAGGAACTGTACAAGGTATCCAAACGGCTGATGGAGGTTGAGGACTTTCATGGGCAAAGCGAGCGGGGCGTGAAACAGGAACTGTATGCATGCTTCACCCTGATTACCATGACCCGGCTGTTCGCCAACCACGGCGAGGATCATTTAAACGGGGGGCTGTCGAACGACGGCAAGCCGCCGATGCAGACGAATTTCAAGCACGGACTTGCGGCGGTGGCGGCCAACATCGGATGCCTGCTACTTCAGCAGGCATCCGCCCTCCGGGAAACCGTAGCCCGTATTGTCGGCGAGATCGTCCGGTGTCGGCAACGGCTCCGTCCGGGTAGGTCCTATGAACGGCGATCCCGAAAACCGATCGGAAAGTGGCAGCGAAGCAGGGGAGCACCGGCACCGGCAACTCGCTAACGGAATAAAAAATCAGCGGATAACCAAGACCCAATACCAAATCCTTAACCGACATGGCAAAATTCACTAAACGAATGCCATTGGCGGAGATAGTGGGCGTCGGTACTTCTCCGGCGACCCGGGGCGTGCCGGCAACTTCTCGTGAACTTCAGCCACTAGCTGCTCGCTCACCTCGTCCATGCACACCACCGGATGCTGCGGGTCGTACGACCGCTGGTATACCTTGAGCACCCGCTCCATGCCCGGCCACGAAAGGGTGACTTTACTCCTGCGGAATGCACCACATTGCCCGCCGCCACGGTTTCAACTCGTTTTTTAACGTCTTCCGCATGATCTCCTCGGAAATCGGTTGACCACTTCAAGCCGAACCATCTCTTCCGCCAGCATCTTCACGGTCCACCGAACACGGGGCCTTCCGGCGGAACCGAACAGGCCACCTGAACCAGACGCGCTTCCTTCTCCCCGTCCAGCTTCTTCGGCACCGGAGGCACCGGCTGTGGCCTGCGCTCCAGAGCCATCATCGGACCCCTACTCCATCGCCCGCCGACGCATGTGGCTTGTGGCTGGCAGGTCCGCTTCGTTACCCCTAGCGCATCCACCACCTGCCCGTCCGTCGGTACCGGACCAGCAATCCCCTGATCCCAGAACTCCTTCCAGTCCACTATCATAGACACGTATTGTTAGAATAGGGCAACCTACGAGTTTATAGATGCTTTCCAACTGAGTGCTTCGAAACGTCGACCAGTTATGTCGACAGAGTCTGGCCCCATTAAGTATAGATACAAAGGCATGAGCGTCGCAGGAGTAGGAAGCAAAAGTGCATTCTCGGCAGGATATGCTTCCGCTCTCATGGATGTTCGAATGCCCCCAGGATTCACAGTATTAATTCGAATATTTGTAGTACCCTGCAGTTCGTCAGCTAATACTTCAGCAAGCCCCTCTACAGCGAATTTGCTTACCGCGTAAGCTCCCCAATATGCTCGTCCTTTTCTGCCTACGCCAGAAGAAGTTAAAACGACAGATGCGTCGTTAGCTTTGGAAAGTAGAGGTAACAGAATACGCGAAAGTTGATATACGGCAAACAGATTGATACGCATGACACTCTCAAACTCTGTTTCAGGATAGTGCTCGATCGGTACTTTCGGACCTAATTTTGCAGCGTTATGTAATAAACCATCTAGTTTGCCAAATTCTGTGTTGATAGAGTCGCGCAAGGAAGCAAGGGAACTTTCTTGAAGGTACTCTAGATCAACTGGGATAATGACTGGTCGAGTCTTCGTAATTTTAACAATTGAATCGTTAACCGCCTCCAGCTTCGATCTTGTCTTTCCAAGAAGAAGCACGTCGGCACCGTATTTTGCAAAGGTTTGTGCTGCAACTTTTCCGATGCCATCGCCGGCACCGGTTATCAATATAGTCCGGCCAACGAGAAGATCAGATTTCGGCTTGTACTGTTCAACCATCTTTCTTCGCGTGGAGTAAGTAGTTCACCGAAATGTCGTTTGTAAGGCGACACGCTCGAGTGAAGGGCTGATAGGTATAACCACGAATTTCTGAAACGGTTAAATTAGCAGCCCGAAATGTGCGAGAGAGCTCAGATGGTTTAATGAATTTCTGATAATCGTGTGTGCCGCGTGGCAGTATGTTCAATAGGTACTCTGCTCCGATAATTGCAAGCAAGTAGGCTTTAGGGTGACGGTTGATAGTTGACACAAAAACGTTTCCTCCAGGGCGAGTTAATTGTGCTAGCGCGCGGACTGTTGCATGGAAGTCAGGGACATGCTCAAGCATTTCCATAGCAGTAACGACATCGAATTGTTCAGGTTCCTCTTCAGCAAAAGCTTCGGTGGACGTTTCGATGTAGCGTATACGATCTTCAATGCCTGTTTCAATAGCGTGTATTTTGGCCACGGCTAGAGGCCCGTGTGCAGGGTCTATGCCTGTGGTTTCTGCCTCGTTTTTAACGAAACTCTCGGTAAGGACCCCACCTCCACATCCAGCTTCAATGACTTTTCGGCCTTTTATTAAGGCTCTGTCCATGACAAATTTCAACCGAACTTCATTGATGTCATGAAGAGTGCGAAACTTTCCCTCAGGGTCCCACCACTGGTGAGCCAATGAATTGAACTTCTTAATCTCCTTCGGATCTATGTTCATTGATAAAACTCTGTTCGTTCTATTAGTTGTCGATAGGAACATTATGTGTCGGTCGGATTGAAAATGTGCTCCGACGCAGTTGCCTGCATTTTCACGTCTAATGTGTACATTTTTCATCCCCATATAAGCACTCTCTAACACGCTGTAACTGCCTTGGCGCGAGACAGAATTCCGGAGATATAGAACGACATGTTAGGTTAAAATGCCCACTCAAATCTCATACCGTTTTTCAACGGAAATTCGATAGTAAATGGCAGACGACGACACGCCGGAAGATTCCATTTCCGGGTCTTCCGACGATGGTACCAATGTTGCCGATCCGGCCGTACCGTCCAGCAGCGACATCATCTCCGTCACAATTGAAGATGAGCTGAAACAATCTTATTTAGGTTACGCCATGAGCGTGATCATAGGTAGGGCGTTACCGGATATTCGAGACGGATTGAAGCCCGTTCATCGGCGTGTTCTTTACGCCATGGGTGATATGAACAATACGTTTAATAGACCGCATATGAAATCCGCCCGCATCGTAGGTGAAGTGCAGGGCAAGTATCACCCGCACGGAGAGGCCGCCATTTACGAGACGATCGTGCGTATGGCTCAAGACTTCAGCATGCGCTACCAACTCATTGACGGACAAGGAAATTTCGGATCGATTGATGCGGATCCTCCCGCTGCTCAAAGATATACCGAAGTACGGATGACGCGAATCGGATCAGCGATGCTGGAAGATTTGAACTTAGATACGGTTGATTTCTCGCCGAACTACGACGAAACCCTCGTGATTCCGGACGTGCTTCCGACGCGAGTGCCGAATCTATTGATCAATGGGGCTACCGGCATTGCCGTTGCAATGGCTACCAACGTTCCGCCTCACAATTTGGGAGAGATTGTTAGTGCATGTATTGCGCTGGTAGATGACCCTGCGCTGAGCGTAGACGAGCTGATGCGGAAATACGTGAAAGGGCCGGATTTCCCAACCGGGGGGATTATCAATGGTGCAGCAGGCATCATGAAAGCTTACCGTACAGGGCGTGGAACGATATTCGTGCGAGCACGTGCTGAGATTGAAAGTCAAGCTAGTGGAAAGCAATCGATCGTCGTAACCGAAATTCCGTACCAACAGAACAAGGCTAAATTGATTGAAAAAATCGCCGATCTAGTACGTGGAAAGAAGATAGAGGGGATTACCGATCTTCGCGACGAGACGGACAAAGACGGTATGCGCATTGTGATCGAACTACGTCGGGGTGAGTCTGCGGAAATCGTACTGAACAATCTTTATTCACAAACGCGTTTACAGGCATCTTACGGTATTAATTGTGTGGCCTTGGTTCAAGGCCAGCCTAGAACCGTCAATTTGAAGGAAATGCTGACGGCGTTTCTTGAGCACCGTAGGGAAGTCGTAACGCGACGGACTATGTTCCGGCTCAATCAGTGTAGGAACCGTGCTCATATCCTTGAAGGGCACGCCGTTGCGCTTGAAAACATTGACGAAGTCGTAGCCTTGATTCAATCTTCACAAACGCCGGCAGAGGCGAGAGAAGCACTTGTTAGTCGGGAATGGAAGTCTGAAACGATTAAAACTTTGCTTGAGCGAGCAGGATCAGAAGCAACTCGTCCGGAAGATGCTGATCCTGGATCGGGCCCGATGGCTAAAACGGTTTCGGATGGTGTGGATGACGTACAAAGAATTGAATCTTATGTGTTAACTACCACGCAGGCACAAGCGATTCTTGATCTCCAACTGCAACGACTTACTGGAATAGAAAAAGGTCGAGTGATTGAAGAATACGAGGGCATTATTGAGCAGATTCGCGATTTTCAAGAGATTCTCGATTCGTATGAGCGACTAAATGTAGTTGTGCGAGAAGAACTCGCAAAAATCCGCGATCGATTCGCCGATGAGAGACGTACGGAGATCATATCTACACAAGAAGACTTGGAGGAGGAAGATCTAATTCCTTCCGAGGAAGTGGTGGTAACCGTCTCACGCCGTGGATATGCCAAGATACAGTCATTAGATAACTATGTAACGCAAAAACGCGGTGGGAAAGGTAAGAAAGCAACCACTGTCCGCGATGAAGACTTTGTTGATCACCTGCTGGTAGCCAATACGCACGATACGTTGCTTTGCTTTAGCAACACCGGTAAGGTTTATTGGCTTCGGGTGTTTAAAGTGCCGGTAGGAAGTCGTATTTCGCAGGGTCGTCCCTTAGTCAATATGTTGTCGATGGAACCGGGCGAGCGGATTACAACCCTTTTACCAATTAAAGAATATAGAGACGATCAGTTCATTGTGTTGGCCACTGCCAACGGAACGGTCAAACGAATTAGTCTTTCTCATTTTCGTCATCCTGGGAAACGTGGTTTACGTGCTTTAAACCTTGTCGAAGCTGATACGTTGATCGGCGTAGATATGACTGATGGAACTAATGACATCATGCTTGTATCCAGTTCTGGTTTGGCGGTAAAGTTTAAAGAATCTGACGTGCGTGTAATGGGGCGTACTGCACGTGGAATACGCGGGATGCGAATAACGGCTAGTCAGCGTGTGGTTTCGTTGATCATTCCGCGTAAGAGTGGATTTTTACTTGCTGCAAGTGAGAACGGTTACGGAAAGCGTACCAACATTGATCAAATACCGGTTAAAGGTAGAGGAATTAAAGGGATGATCGTGTTGAAGCAGACGGAACGTAGTGGGCCTTTAGCAGCAGCGGTACAAGTATTTGAAAACGATGAAGTCATCTTTTTGACGAATCAGGGTACGTTACTACGTTCAAGTGTATCTGAAATACGACCATTATCACGAGCAACACAAGGTGTGCGGTTAATGCGTTTAACCAAAGGTGCTCAGTTGATTGAAATTGAACGTGTGGTCGACAATCAATCTGCTGATATAGAACTAAACCAAGATGGGGAAGACGAGGAGCAACGCACGGTTATTACGTACTGAGATTGAAGTGGGATGGAACGAGTATTTAATTTTTCCGCTGGTCCTTCCGCGTTGCCGTTGCCAGTACTAAAAAAAGCTCGGAACGAATTGCTTGACTACCAAGGTAGTGGTATGTCGATCATGGAAATGAGCCATCGATCACCCAAATGTCAGGAAATGGCTCATCGTGCTGAAACTGGCTTGAGATCACTGTACGGTATCAAGGATGACTACCATGTTCTTTTCCTGCAAGGAGGTGCCAGTATGCAATTTGCAATGGTGCCCATAAATCTTGCAAGTTCGGATGATACAGTCGACTATGTTGAGGCGGGTTCATGGTCGAAGAAAGCTATCGCCGAAGCCAGGAGACTTGCGAGCGTAAATGTCATAATGCAAGGCATCAATCGTGTGAGGGATTTGTCAGTTCAGATAGCTCACGATCAAGCACAATACGTGCATGTAACGTCAAACGAAACGATCGAAGGAGTTCAGTTCAACCATTTTCCTGATACTGGGGATGTACCGCTTGTCGTCGACATGTCATCAGATTTCCTGTCTCGTCCGCTCAATCTATCAAAATTTGGTCTTATTTACGCGGGTGCTCAGAAAAATTCTGGTTCAGCTGGATTGACTGTTGTTATCGTTCATCGTGATCTTTGCGGCCGCGCGCGAGAAGGAACACCCAAAATTCTTGATTATCAAGCACATGCCGATAGCGGTTCCATGTATAACACGCCTCCAGTTTTTAACTGGTACCTTGCAGGACTAGTATTTGATTGGGTCATTGGTGAGGGTGGACTAACGGCAATGGAGACTCGCTCCCATTTAAGATCCCAGAAACTCTACTCAGTTATTGATAAGCACGGGATCTATCACGGGACTGCACCCCGGGAATATCGATCTCGGATGAATGTGTGCTTTCGGGTCGTTGAAAATACGTTAGAAGAAAAATTTCTTATTGAGGCGAGACACGAGAAGCTTTTCGGACTTAAGGGTCATCGAAACGTTGGGGGCATTAGAGCTAGTATTTACAATGCGGTCCCTGATTCTGCGGTCGATGCTCTAGCCAACTTCATGGACTATTTCGCAACTCAGTATTCACGATCTATATCGTGAAGAACGCATCTCAATATCGTGCTTGCGATGAGATATTGCCGTTATAGATCATCGACGCCACATACTTTTGAGTAAACTTCTGGCGTATGCAAAGAAAACCGCCGAGGTCAAAACTCACACGAAATTATTCGATACGCTCGTGTATTACCTACTATCGACTAGAATAGGAGACTAAGCTATTCAAAAATTGCGAGAAAGATATAGAACTGTTATCGAATAGATAGTGTCTGCGGGAAAACCCCATTTTACGATGGGTTTAAGCCACGTGATGGTATCCGCCGCTCAGGGGATCATGTTGATTTAGGAGATGTATGACGGGTAATCCGCCCATCGGAGCTCCAAAAGTGCGGATGATGTTCTCCTGCTCGCTTTCGGGGCGTGCGGAGTCCGTCCCGAGGGGCGGGAAGGATGGATATTGAGGATGGGGACGGCTAGGCCGCCAAACGATAGGGTGGTGCGTGCGTGCGATGGTACCACCGCTCCGCCCGTTGCTGCAGCAAGCGTCCGAGCCGGTGCAGGTTGGCTGCGAGGGTCGAGATACCCACGGTGCGTTCGAAGCCTGCCCGGCCATGCGTGCGCACCCGGTCCAAGCCATGACTTTCCAACGCATGGATCGCCGATTCCACGCCCGGATGCCGCCGGCGTCGCGCCACGAACGATGCTTTACCTTCCCGGGCAACGCGACGTGCTCCAGCACCGCGGCCAGTTGCTGTTGGTTGGCGGGCTGTGGAACCCCCGGTCGAAACTGCATCCGCGCAACTCCGGATACTGTGCCTGGCATGCCGCCACCAGCGGAACCGCCACGTCCACATCAACGCCATGCCATTGCAAGTGCCAACCTAGGATGAACTGATGTTGATCTTCCAGCACCGTCAGGGGAACCCCCAGCTCCACCGGCCGGCCTTGCCCTTCATGATCCAGCGCGTATGCGGCTCGAACAGCGAGAACAGTTTCTCCTCGTGCGGGATCGTTTCCCCTTCCAGCACGCGACGGCGGATCTGATCCTGCAAACGCACCGAGCAGGCGTGAAACCAGTGCCATCGCGACAGCTGCGCCGGCGACACCGATCCCTCCGGCAATCCTTCCAGCACCTCCAGCGTGTCGCCCAGACGCCCCGTCAGATCGCCGCACAGGGTCAACCACGCCGCCACCACCTTCGGGCGTCGGCACCACAACCGCGCACGGCTCACCCGTTGATAGCCCTGCCGAACCTGGCTCCGCCAGTACTGCCCCTGCCGCCATCCCGACACCTCATGCGATCCGCAACAGACCGAAACCTCCTTCAGCAGCACCCGCATCGCATTCCACAGCAGGTTCACGTCCGTCGGGTAATGCACGTCCGTCTCCACTACGAACGAGTCAACCCGACCGTCCAAGGCGGTGCCAGGGGGCTTTCCCGCCACCGCATGACCTTCGCGCACCAGCAGCGCATTCAACTCCTGTAGCAACGCCGGCGTCACCAGCGACACGTTGTCCTGCAAGGTGCGAACCGAGTATGTCCAGTCATCCAGAAACCCATGCTGCAGCATCTTCCGTACCACTTGGTGATGGTTCACCAACTCCCCCAGACGGTCGTAGTCGCAATCCAAACCCTGCTTGAGCACCGCCATCACCAGAACCCGCCACAGCGTCATCCCCGGCCTCCCGTTCTCCGGATCCCGATCCGCTGTCACATGGCAACCCAGTAACCCTTCCCATTCCTCCCGACACGTCACGTACAGATGCTGCAATCCCAACAGCAACGCCGGAATGTCATCCCGTGATTTCACATTAATCTTGATCTCACCGATCGGCGTCTCATCCAACCGCAAGGCGTGCTCGAAACGTCTCATGATCGCTGCTCTCCCAACGAAGATCCGCACAGAACACCCCTGAAACCCCTAAAAAAGCCCATTTCAACGCCTCCAACGGCAATCTTCACCCGCAGCATTTTAGCTCAAAATACCCTCCCATGCCGCAATCATCAACACTTTGATACAATCGTCAGGGTTTTCGCACAGACACTAGATAGGCTGAGTGTTGTTGCATGTTGCCTCTCGTTGAGACATCTTCCCACGGTCGTATATTTAGGTTTACGTGATGCTGACCCCGAATAGACAACTATTAAACCTTTCAGTCATTTCGTTTCAACTAAGATATTACCAGTGACTGACGAAGTCTTTCGCGAAGAGGAAACTAGTAGCCCCATATTACGGTGTGGAATGTGGAATCTATGGAGAATAAATCCTACACTAGGATGTGTTTACACTAAGTTTCTGATCACTTCGCACATCAGTGCCAGATAAATGAATCCGACGAATCAGCAATTCCCCGTATAGTTTCATTCAGGCTTGGTGCTGGTATTGGAAACCGTCGCGCTAGCCCTTATTTCTCATAATGGATGGCTTGGGTGCGATGTATGTGCGTGTAAGTTATTGATGCCACGAAGTTGGTTGGGCTTTGCCGGGGGGAAGGGGATGGTAGCGGGGTGCGTTCGGACGGATGGGTGCGTTGGATGGCGAAAGGGGTGCGTTCGGGTCGGACTTGTAGCATGCGCCTGGGCCCGTTTTGCGGACCGCCACGACCGGCGTGTAAAGCGGCGCATCCCGTGCAAGATGCTGTTGTCGACTGGATGATGAGCCATGCAGGTGAGCATGCGGCGGACGCCCCTATCGCACGCCCTTGGGTCCTGGTCTTGACGAGGCCCGAACGCTCCCCGACTGTCGGGAGGTCTCGCCCCCGGTGGCTGCGATGGCATGCGGATGAACGGAAAGGGATCCCGGTCTTTGAGGATGCCGTGTAACCGGTTGATATACGGAAACATATTCGATTTTTTTGGGGGTTCTTCAAAAAAACACTTGCGTTTTGGCATGGGTTATGGCAATCTACGCTTGGTTAGATGGCCTCTGGTGCCAACGTGATGGATTTCCGAATCGAGAACGTGAAGTCGACCACCTTGGGTGGCACGCGGCTGACCCGCCGTTGGATGGTGGACCTTCAGAAGACGGTGGCACGGTTTCCGGCACTGAGCCGCCATGAGTTGGCGTCCACCCTGTGTAGTCATCTGGGCTGGTTCACGCCGAAGGGTCGGGATCGATTGGGGTCCTGCAGGTCGCCGGCAGCCGTCTTGGCCCCGGAGGATGCTTGGGTCCGGCTCTGGCAGCGGCGGCGGCGCGTGCTGAACACGCTGGTGGTCGTACTGTGCATGTTCCGGTGGGTGTTCTGGAAGGGGCGTCCGGGATATGCGGCCACGCTGGCCGAACGGTGGGCGCAACGCGGCCGATGGGGCCGGATGGAGGAGGGCACGGGATGAAGAGCAAGCAAAAGCGCGGCGCGGACCGGTTGGTGCGTCGGATGGCGAAAGGGGTCCGTCCGGGGCGGATGGAGGTGGACTGCAGTGGAGGCGAGCTGAGTTCCAACGGGGGCTCGGCACTGCTGATGATGCTGGCCGAGCAGGTCCGGCTGTTCGAGCGCGCCTCGGCATGTTTCACGGACCACCGGGACCCGTCCAAGGTGGCGCATCCGCTAGTGGCGTTGCTGGGGCAGCAGATTTTGGGTCTCGCGCTGGGCTACGAAGATGTGAACAATCACGACGAGCTGCGGCGGGACCGGGCCCTGTCCACGGCCATGGGGCGTGTGGAGTGTGCGCGTTCGGACTGCGAGCCGCTGGCCGGCAAAAGCACGCTGAACCGGATGGAGCTGTCGGCGAACGGGCGGGACCCGGCGAAAGCGCGCCAGATCACCGTGGATTTCGATGCGCTCGACGAGCTGCTCGTGGATCTGTACCTGGTGTGGGGCGAGCGGGGCCAGATGCCGAAGCGGTTGGTGCTGGATATCGATGCCACGGACGTGGAACTGCACGGCCGGCAGGAGCACCGGTTCTATCACGGGTACTACCATGCATACTGCTACCTTCCGCGGCTGGTGTTCTGCAACGGCTGGCCGGTGCGGACGGAACTGCGCACGTCGAGCAGCGATGTGGCGGCGGGCGTGGTGGAGACGGTCGAGCCGCTCGTGGACCGGCTGCGGAAGCGATTGTCCGCAGGTGCCGATCCTGATCCGCGCCGACGGGGCCTACTGCCGCGACGAGTTGATGACGTGGTGCGAGGCGCGGGGCGTGGATTACGTGCTAGCCCAAGTTTAACAATCTAGATTTTTAAGCCCTACAAAACCAATGTTTTTCAGGCAGTTACAAGAGGGTGTGGAATCCTTGTGGCACTACATTTGGGCGGCTTCAGGCCGGGATCGTGGCGTCGACCTCGACGATGGTTCGGGTAATGGGACCGATGCGCTCCGGCAATCCGAGCGCACGGAAGATCTCCGCCTGATCCGGCGTGAGCGCCGCCGACTTGCGGATATGCAGCCATTTGCCGTCGGTTCGCTGAAAGACGCTGGTGGCTCGGATCGCCAGGCCCAGCCTGGTTTTCAGGGTATCCCAGCTGTCGTGAATGCCTTGGGCCTGAAGCCTGCTTCGTATCAGGTGCGGAGCCTGATAAGCGATCACGGAAATGAACAGGTGGCCTTCGGCGCGCCGGGGCTTCTGGTGAAAAATCGGTCGCAGGCCGAGTTCCGACTTGAGGGATCGGAACACCGACTCGATTTCGGTCAGGCGGGTGTAGGTTTTCCAGAGCCAGTCAGCGTCTTGATCCAGGACATTGGTCCGCAGATCGTAGACCCCGGGGGTGGCCAGCATGGAATTTGGCGGCTGGGAGCGTTCCCAAGTCAAGGAGACCGCCTGGCCCTCGGTGCTGGATTCGATGGACACCGTGATGGACACCGTATAGTGGCGCCCGACTTTGGGATACTTGCCCTTGAGCCGGCCAACGCGCTCGCGCAAAGCCTCGGGATCCTTGCGGGCTCCCTTCCGGGAGAGGCCTTCGGCCATGCGCCGCAGTCCGGCTTCCAGCCGCTCGCATTGCCGGGTCACGATGGCGAGTTCTTTCTCGGCCCGGGCTTTCGAGCGGCAATGCACGAAGGCTTCGCGGCCATCGTCCGAGCGCGCGCGGTAGATCTGGATCTCTTGCCGTGGCTCGCGTTCGGGAATCGCCCGCGCCTGTTCGGGATCGAAGTCGCGTTGCCGGCGCCGGCTCCTGGCCAGATAGCGATAGCCCTGTTCGCGCAGCCATTCCAGTCGCTCTTCCGTGCCCGTGCCTCGATCCAGCACGATCAGGGACTGGCGGTCGACCGCGAGATCCTGGAGCATCTTCTCGAGGGTCGCGGGCTCGCTCTGGTTGCCGGCGAACACCTTGGAACGCTGGATCGCTCCCGAGCCATCCAGAACCAGGGTCAGCAGCGGACAGCCAGAGCGCCGTTCCTTGGACTTGCCGCGCCTGGCCTGGTCCTGAGCCTTGGCCTGACCTTCAAAATAGGTGTTGGTCAAGTCATAGAACGTGACTGTCGGCTGCCGGTTGAACAGGGTCATGAGACGCTCGAACAGATGTTCCTCGATGGCGTCGCGATGGCTCATCAACAGATCGGAGGCGCGATAGAGCTGTGCATCAGGGACTGCCGATCGAAATCCACGCCCAGCAATTCTCCGGCGGTGCTGCGCGTGCGCAGCCAGAGGGTCTTCAGGTCGGAATATCTCAGTGCCGGTTACGGCGGTGCTGCGCGTGCGCAGCCAGAGGTGGGTCCGCCGCTCGGAACCGGGCTCCACCAAGCGCATCGCGATGGAGGCCAGGGCGGTCTTCACCAGCCCGGAATGGCCCGAGAGCTCTTGCAGCAGATCCTCCAGTCCCAGCTCCCTCAGTGCCCAGAGGCCGAGAGCCTCGATGCCCGCGGTGCGAACATGAACCTGGTCCAGGCTGTCCTCGTACATCGTGTGAGTAGCGCGCTCTCCGGTTTGGGTAGCGGGCAGTCGTTCCGATGCGGAGCGGGCCAGCAATCGCTGGGCGATGCGATCGGCTTCCCGCTCCAGCTCCGGCTCCAGATCTATTTGCCCGGTCAGCAGGGTTTGCACGCGCTCGATCAGAACAGGCCATTGCTCCTTGAGGAATCGGGAAATGGCTGCCAAGGTTGAGCAGGGTTCGCTGGCGCACCCGATCGCCTTCGCGCCGGGACTCGACCAAGCGATAACTGAAGTATCGTTCCGTATCGGATCTCTTTCGTGTGGGCACGCGTCGGATATACATGAGAGCATGATAGGGGATGGGGGCCGGGTGTCAATACCAAGAAAGAATTTTATGGCACTACAATGAAGCCTTGAAAAACTAACCTGTTGAAAAACAAGGAAAAATATGTGAGATTCCATCAAAAAAGCCCCAAATATCGTGTTTTGAACGAACAATTTGTTAAACTTGGGCTAGGACTGCCGCGCAATGATCGGCTGAAAGACCGGGTCCAACCGTTGATGGACGATCTGCGGGACCGGTTGAAGCGGGATCCGGACTATGCGCAGCAAGCGGCCCGCGGCTACCAGAGCTTCGACTATCGCACGCGCGACAGCTGGAGCCGCGAACGCCGCGTGATCGCCACCAAGGCCGAATGGCTGCCGGGACAACCGGTCGGCAACGCGGACGGGGAACCGGCCGGCAAGGCCGACGGCGGACCGGAGGCCGGCGCGGAAGACCCATGTGCGACGGTCGGCGAAGCCCGGTACAACAGTCGCTTCGTCGTCACCTCGCTCCAGGAGCCCGACGCGCCAACGGTCTACGAAGAGATGTACTGCGACCGGGGTGAGGCCGAAAACTGGATCAAGGAACAGAAGAACGATCTGTTCCTGGACCGATGCTCCAGCAGCCTCTGGAACGTCAACGCACTCCGGCTCCGGATGAGCGCACTGGCCCATGCCCTTCATTGCATGATGAAGCGCCGGCTCGAGAACCTTCCGGTATCCTCCATGCTGCGCGCCGGAGCCGTCCATCGACGCTGCGCAAGTGCCTGTTCCAGATCCCGGTGCGCGTGACGGTGTCCACGCGGCGGATCCATCTGGCGTTCGGGTCCGCCTTCCCGTACTGGAAGGATTTCCGCTTGATCTGGGCCAGCCTGGCACCAACGTAAAAGCCCGGTGCAACCAGGTGCATGACGCTGGCGGCGGAGCGCGCCGACCTCCCCGCGCCCGGATGCTCAGCGATTCGCCGTCCCGCCCGCAAAAAGGCGGGGAAAACACACGCATCCCCGCCCTCCGAAGCCTTTTCAAACTCGCGAAGCGACATTCCATGCCCCGTACCCCACGCATCCCGTGAAAAACATCATTTTCGACTTGGTTATGAGAAATCTGGGCTAGCAGTGCGCGGTGTTCGTCTCAAGGCACTCTATCCCAATCATCAAAGTATGGTTCGTTATACACGTATTGCGATAGCATCATAAGCATATTTCCTGAAACATGCATTCGCAAGGTATGTAATTTCTATCTCAAGTCAGTTGTAAATCAGTTATTCTAGAAAATGTTCTCAAAATTTTCTGTGGCGCAGACTGCTAGGGGAAACAGGGATCAGCGGCAACGAAGCAGAGACCGAAGTCGAGCAATTCTGCAATGACATTGCGAGCGAGTATCTCTTACCACAGTCGGAGTCGAGGCATTCTTGCTCTATGGACTGGACTCTCATCAAATTATAAAGTCCATTGGTGCCCTATAGTGTCTGCCCCTCCCAACCCGGGAGCGGTGCTTGGAGTTGGAACTCTGGATCATGTGCTACAACTGCACTGCCTTTGGAGGGAACGAACGCGGGGGCCATACGGAATCTCACTCGGAATTGACGCTGTCGCTGATACAGGAGCCGATAGAGTGGGGTGGGCATTCTGGATGTAACGAATTGGTATTCGGGTCGAGGAACGGTACTAGTAGCCCACCTCCATTGGATTGATAGGTTAGTAGGGTATTATGGGTGTTTTCGGATGTCCCGATGAACCAGGAGAGTTCTGGATGACTAGCAAGAGGTATCGGGTGAAGTTGACGGCGGAAGAACGCGAAGAGTTGAAGGCACTGACGACGAAGGGTCGGGTATCAGCCCGGAAGCAGGAGCATGGGCGTATTCTGTTGCAGTGCGATGAGTGTGTCGGGAGGATGGCGGACGGACGGTGAGATTGCGGAGGCCCTGGGCATTGGGGTAGCGACGGTGGTGCGAGTGCGTCGGCGTTGTGTGGAGGAGGAACTGGAGGCGGCTCTGAACCGGTAAGGAGCAGTTGAACCGGCGGGCGAAGGTTCTGGATGGGGAGGCGGAAGCTCGGCTGGTGGCGATCGCCTGCGGCGATCCCCCGGAGGACTACACGCGGTGGTCGTTGCGCTTGCTCGCGGATCGCTTGGTGGAGTGCGAGATCGTGGATGGCGTGAGTCGGGAGACGGTTCGTCGTACGCTCAAAAAAACGACCTTAAACCGTGGTTGAAGCAATGCTGGTGCATCCCCCCGAAGTCGGATGCGCAGTTTGCGTGCGCCATGGAGGACATCCTGGAGGTGTATCGTCGGGAATACCAGGATGATGAGGTGCTGGTGTGCATGGACGAGACCCATCGGCAGCAGGTGAAGGAAGTGCGGGTTCCGCGGCCGGCCAAACCCGGAACGCCCGCGACGTACGACTATGAGTACGAACGCAACGGCGTGAGCAACCTGTTTATGCTGTTCGCACCACTGGAAGGTTGGCGACGCTTGGACGTGACGAAGCGACGCACGAAAGTCGACTGGGCACGGCAGATCCAACGGTTGGTGGACGAGGACTACCCGGATAAGCGTGTCGTGCTGGTCATGGACAACTTAAACACGCATGCTCCGGCTTCGTTCTACGAGGCGTTCGAGCCGGCGGCCGAGGCGCGGCGCATCTCTCCGAGCGGCTGGAGATCCACTATACGCCCAAGCACGGCAGCTGGCTGAACATGGCCGAGATTGAGATCGGTGCGATGGTCGGCCAATGCCTGAACCGTCGTCTGCCCGACCGCGAAACCCTACGCCGTGAAGTCGATGCTTGGCAGGAGCGAAGGAACCGCGAAGCCGTGCGAGTGGACTGGCGATTCACGACCGCCGACGCACGGATCAAACTGAAATCACTTTACCCATCAATACAAAAGTGATGGCCTGCTAGGCAGTAGATGGGCAAGCATGCAGTGTAATGACATTTCAAATCTCAATGTCTTATGACTATCGTTGTACTCAAGTTAGTAATTCCCATAATTTATGGGACAAGTGACTGATCGATTCAACGATCTCCAATTCCGTCACCTGACGCGCCAGCAGACAAAGGGTCTAACTGCCGTGGCCCGCTATTGTGGTCCGGGGGGACCGCAGCACAAAACGCTGGTGAACGTTCTCTACCGTCTGGGAGCGACACAGGAATACATCTGCAATCCGCTGATCCATCTTTTATGCTGGCCTATTGCCATCGGCCTTCAGCAAGATCTATGTCCGCTTAACCGTTTGATTCGGTCCGCTGAGCTTCCTGATCTTTTCGCCGTGTACCCATCATGCCTGTTCCGTCAGACGGGTAATGTATTGCTTCTTTGTGAACACCCTCCTTGGTTTCAGTAGACTCCTCCTCCTCATCATCTCAGATCGAACGTATTATTTATCCCAACTATTATTCGTGACGATGCACTACACTTAGATTTGCCGCCAACGGCTAAGTTGCTTCGCAAACCACAAACTAAGTTCTTACTCTCAAGAGATCGTGTAATGCTACCATACACCAATTCAAGAATTCACGATATTTCACCATACAGCCCCGGCCAGCCCATAGAGGGAATTGTTCGAGAGTTAGGTATATCAAACCCGATAAAGCTAGCTAGCAATGAAAATCCCCACGGTCCGAGTCGCGTCGCTATACAGGCTATTCGTGAATCTTTATCTAGTATATCTCGCTATCCAGATAGTAGCGCGACACAACTGCGCCTCAAAATTGCTAATTATTTAGATATCGAACCAAATCAAATCACACTCGGAAATGGATCCAACGACGTTTTGGAACTTGCAACGCGTGTCATTATGCAGGATGAGTGTCATGCGATTGTTGATGAGTACTGTTTTCTTGTTTACCCATTAGCGGTGAAGGCATCTCGTGGAAATCTGGTTGTTGTGTCGTCTCGTGACTGGGGACATGATTTAAGTGCTATGCTAGCCGCAGTGACGAACAAGACTCGATTAGTTTTTATTGCGAATCCAAATAATCCGACGGGTACCTGGATCAACGAGTCGACACTACGTGCGTTTCTTAGTGCGTTACCAAAGTTTGTCTGGACGGTGTTGGATGAAGCGTATTTCGAATACGCCAATGTAAACGAAGGCTACCCTAACGGGGTATCCCTGCTTAAAGAATTTCCCCAATTAATCGTTACGCGGACGTTTTCGAAAATTTTTGGATTAGCCGCCTTACGTGTCGGATATGCAGTTTCGTCATCCGAGTTTGCTGAGTTGATGAATCGTGTTCGTCAGCCTTTTAATGTAAACAGTATTGCTCAATCTGCGGCGGAAGCAGCACTGGTCGACGAGGCATTCATTCAGTCCAGTCTTCAATTAAACATGTCTGGTATGAAAGAGGTGTGTAAAGGCATACGCGATATTGGGATGTCTTATATTCCCTCGGCTGGGAATTTTATAACCTTCGATTGCTTTCGAGAAGCAATGCCTATTTACGACGCATTACTTCAGAAAGGTATAATAGTCCGCCCGGTGAGTTCTTACGGAATGCCGAATCATTTGAGGGTCTCAATAGGATTACCTGAGGAGGTCCGGGTATTTCTGCAGGCGTTGCGTGAAGTCGCATGAGCATATTAAAGGCTATCATAATAAGATAAATCATACAATCCCTGGTTTTTCCACTCGCGGAGCGAGTCGATGTTGAATAGTTATCGAATATAGATTGCAATTTATAATAAAAATATCAATCGTCATGTGAACTATTTAAATAATCATATCTAATTAACCTATCTCCTATCGCGTGGAAGCTCTATCATAATCTTCAGTGCAACCCTATAAAAATTCAATAGTCTTTTCAGCACCCGTTGTGGCGTGCTATCTAAATTGTTGGATCAGAATATTAAAGGGGCCGTGATAGCGCAGTCTATTCTTGATAAGTTTTCCACCCTCAAGCGACTACAAAGTTATACGACAAGCCAACAGGAGGCATTCAAGCGAGTTCCAACGGGGTTCGAGAGGAAAAAATCCTGATGGATGACCGCGTGCCAGTTATTACAATCGATGGTCCAGCTGCGTCAGGTAAGGGAACTCTCGCCAGAAATTTATCGGCAATACTTAACTGGAATCGATTGGATAGTGGACTTCTGTATCGAATTGTAGGACATGTGGCAATGAGGAGCGGTATCGATACTGATGATGCGAGCGCGTTATCGCTGATGCTGTCGCAACACATAATCCTCTCATGCTCTCACGATGCACATGTTGCCACAGCTGTCTACTCAAAGAACAGAATAAAGATCAAAATATTGTTGGAATCACGGAAATACACATTCGTTTATATGAACGGAGACGATATTACTGATAGTCTACGAAGTCCTGAAAATGCTGACACCGCTAGTAAGGTGGCAAAGCACAAAACAGTTCGAAGTGCACTTATTCAACATCAGCGAGACTTTAGACGTTTACCAGGATTAATCGCTGATGGTCGAGATATGGGGACGGTTATCTTTCCGGATGCCGACGTAAAAATTTTTCTGGATGCATCCGTACAAGAACGGGCACAAAGGAGACAAGCAGAATTGCTCGCTGCGGGAAATGATACTCACCTAGGTCAGTTGATCGCTGATATGCGTGCACGCGACGAGAGAGATTCGCGTAGAGACGTAGCACCTTTGAAAGCGGCCGTGGATGCTGAGAGAATCGACTGTACTAATCTATCGATTGAGGAAATGACTAGAGCCGCATTGAGGATCTGTACTTTAAAGGGCATCCAAACCCAAGCCAATGGCATCAGTCAATGTCCGTAAATCTTGTACGTTTATTACGTAGGGTGGCATGACATAGATAAGATCTTGAAATGGCCGAATCCAGACTCCCGCGCGTACAAAGATCTTTTGAATGTCGGCGACCGGTACAGGCTTTTGGGTCTGTACAACTCCTATAGCTCCTAGTACACGAACATCGGAAACGGCCGCGTGGGTTTTGTAACGTCCGAGTTCCGATCGAAGTTGGTCTTCAATTGACTTAACTTGGTCCTGCCATGGGCCATTGAGTAACAACTGAATGGAGCTTATTGAGGCGGCGCACGCGAGGGGATTAGCCATAAACGTCGGTCCATGCATGAGTACATTACCATCTGCTGAGATATCTCTCGCTATACGATCCGAAGTCAAAGTCGCCGCCTGAGACAGATATCCTCCAGTCATGGCTTTTCCAATACATAGAATGTCAGGTTCCACAGATGATGCATGTTCGCATGCGAAGAATTTTCCAGTACGTCCAAACCCCGTCGCGATTTCGTCGAAGATCAAAAGAACATCATATTCGTTGCAAAGTTTGCGTACGCGTTTCAAGTAATGCGGTGAATAGAACCACATACCCCCTGCACCTTGCACAATTGGTTCAAGAATGACCGCCGCTAATTCGTTATGGTGTTGCTCAAAAGCACGTCGAATCCGTGTTTCATCTTCTGGTGACAAAACATCGTCAAACTTTGATAGAGGTCGGTCCACGAAAATATGCTTCGGAAGAACATTCTGAAATTGCTCGTGCATACCTGTAAATGGATCACAAACCGCCATCGCTCCAAACGTATCGCCGTGATATCCGCCACGAATGGTTAATAGTCGATGCTTCCTTGATTGATCTAATGCTTTCCAATACTGGAAAGACATCTTAATTGCCACTTCCACAGCTACCGAACCGGAATCACAAAGGAAAATTCGTTTCAGGGTTGGAGGGGTGACCTCCAATAGCAATTGTCCTAGGCGAACAGCGGCGTCATGAGTCAGTCCACCGAACATCACATGCGACATCTGAAGCAGCTGTGCATGAATAGCCTCGTTCATCACGGGATGGTTGTAGCCGTGAATAGCACACCACCACGAAGACATTCCGTCAATGAGTTCCTGGCCATTTGCCAACCGAATCCGAACCCCTTCAGCGGAAACAACGTGGTATGTAGGGAGCGGATCAACCATAGATGTGTATGGATGCCACAAATGTTCGCGGTCGAATTTTTGTAAATCAGTTGTCGTCAAAGCAGAGGTTTTATGTCTAAGAAAGTTTTCACTATTGAAGGATAAGGTTCAGATAAATGTGGTACGCATCCCAAGCACGGTACATCAATTAACCCACGCAATGTGTCAATATTCTTCTCTAGTCGTGGCATAGTTTCCGTAGCACTATTGGCCACCCAACCTGCTATAGATATATTCCTTCTCCTGATTGCCTCTATCGTTAGAAGGGAATGATTTATGCAGCCGAGCTTCATATCCACAACTACCACCACCCTCAAGTTCAACGCCACACAAACGTCGGCGAGAGTCTCTTTATCGTTCAGAGGTACGTACCAACCACCAGCCCCTTCCACGATTACAAATTCAGGGTCGTTGCTTAATAACGCCCAATAGCACTCTGTGATTGTCGATACACCGATGTCCACTCCGGTCTCTTCAGCAGCAATATGAGGTGCGATAGCCAGTTCTAATGCAAAGGGATTGACTAAGTGATAATCGAGTTTGAGGGAACTTGCTGACATAAGCAATAACGCATCTTCATTGAGAAGTAACTTGTCCTTTCTTTTACATCCCGAGGCAACGGGCTTGAAACCTACGCATTTAATATTCTGGTCCCGTGCTAATTCAAGAAGTGCGGCAGAAATTATGGTTTTACCAACGTCAGTGTCAGTTCCGGTAACAAAAGTTGGAGTTACGTGCATGAGGCCCCAACGTAAGAAGCACAACAAGATAATGCCTCTATAAGACGATCGACGTCCGATTCGGTATGGGATGCCGTGAGCGTTATGCGCAATCGCGACGTTCCTTTAGGTACGGTAGGAGGTCGTATTGGGGTGACTAGGAAACCTTGTGCCTCCAATTCCCGACTCATGGAAACGGCGCGCTCAGGTTCTCCGATAATTATAGGTTGTATTGCGGTCAAGGAATTCGTAAGTGAAAAGCCAAGGTGATTGATGCCGTTACGGAATCTCATGATTAGCTGGCTTATACGTTCACGACGCCATTCTTCTCTTCGTGCAATATTGAGGCTCGCGATGGTAGCCGCCGCAATAGCACTCGGCATTGCCGTTGTAAATATATAGTTACGGGATCGTTGAATAAGGGTTTCAATAAGGGGTCTGTCGCCAGCGACGAATGCTCCCGAAGTACCAAGGGCCTTACCGAACGTACCAATTAAAATGTGGACTTCGCGGCTCGAATAGGAATCGGGATTGACTATACCTCGACCTTGATTTCCAACGACTCCAATGCCGTGTGCGTCATCAATCATGAGCCATGCCGAGTGTGATTCGGCAACCTCGATCAAAGAATCGAGATCGCAAAAATCCCCGTCCATACTGAACGTGCCGTCGCTAACAATCAATTTTCGCGTCGGGGATTTTGAAACTGCCTTGAACTGAGAATCTAACTCTTCGGTATCTAAGTGGGTGAACCATCGAAATGTTGCGCGACTGAGCCAACCTCCATCTAACAAGGAAGCATGGTTGAGGCGATCTTCAAATACAAAGTCTCCGAGCGATAAAAGAGCGTTTATGACACCGACGTTTGCCGCGTACCCACTTGAGTAAACAAGAGATCGTTCTCGGCCCGTGAAGTCCGCCAACGCCTCTTCAAGCTCTTCGTGTATTGAAGAGTGCCCGCAGATTAAATGAGAAGATCCACTGCCCACGCCCCAGCGCTCAACTCCCGCTTTGAAAGCTGCTCTCACACGTGAGTCGGAGGCAAGACCGAGGTAATCATTACTACAGAAGTTCAGTAGGCGATGGCCATCAACCTCGACTTCTCTATCCATCGGGCTTCCTATGATTTTTCTCGTTCGGTACATGCCCTTTCGTTGCAGAGTAGCCAAGTGCTTTTCGAGATCAGTGAATCCTTTAAGATGGTGCATGTATAAAGCGACTGCTTTCTGTTAAATCTAAGGCTGATGGTCGAAAAATGAGAATTGTTCTCACCATTTTAGCTAACGTGGGCTAGTAGTTTAACTGGTTTTAATTTTCGGGTATAGATGCTTCAGTTTGGTGCGCGCGTCGTTGACGCTGAGCTGCCAGTCGACCCCGGTCTGTTCGCGATTGCGCTCCTCGGCCCAGGCCACCGTTTCCGACGTGACTAAAGCCCTGCTCTCGATCCGGCGATCCAGGCACTGGCGGTGCAGGGCACTGAACTCCAGTTCCACAACGTTCAGCCAGCTCCCGTGTTTCGGCGTGTGCACCAAGTGGGTTCGGTCGTTCAGCCGACTGGCTTCGGCCTGCTGGGAACGCGGCGTAGAACGAGTCACCGCTGTGGGTGTTCAAGTTGTCGCACACCAGCGTGATGGTTTCCGCATCCCGGTAACGCGGCAGATTCGCCAGCGCGCGCACTTGCTGCGCCCAATCCAACGTCGTACGCCGTTTGGTGACAGCCACTGTCCGCCAGCCGGACAGCGGCTCGCCGAACATCCACACCGTGCATGCTCCCCGGCGGAGGTAGTGGGCGTCGTACTTCTCCGGCGACCCGGGGCGTACCGGCAACTTCTCGCGGACTTCCGCCACGAGCTGCTTGCTCATCTCGTCCATGCACACCACCGGATGCCGCGGGCCGTACGGCCGCCGGTATACCTTGAGCACCCGCTCCATGCCGGCCACGAAAGGATGGCTTTGCTGCTTCGGAATGCACCACATTTCCCGCCGCCATGGTTTCAATTCGTTTTTTTAACGCCTGCCGCACGGTCTCCCCGCAAATCGTTTCGACCACTTCAAGTCGCACCAGCTCTTCTGCCAGCATCTTCACGGTCCACCGAACGCGGCCTTCCGGTGGAACCGAACAGGCCACCTGAACCAGACGCGCTTCCTTCTCCCCGTCCAGCTTCTTCGGCACCGGAGGCAACGGCCGAGGCCTGCGCTCCAGAGCCTTCATCGGACCCTGCTCCACCGCCCGCCGACGCACGTGCTGGCAAGTCCGCTCCGTCACCCCCAGCGCATCCACCACCTGCCCGTCTGTCAGTGCCAGGCCAGCGACCCCCTGATCCACGGCCAGCAGAATCCGTGCACGCTGCAGCTTCGTCGCCGACACCGCACGACGCGTGCTCGACTTCAGCACCGCTTCCAACTCATCCCGCTCATCCTGAGCTAACTCCACCATGTATTGCTTCGGCATCTGATCCTCCTGATCCCAGAACCCCTTCCAGTCCACTATTATAAACACGTATTGTTAGAACGGGTAGCCTACTAGTGTTCAGACGTTTTAATGGAAATATATTGAACCAACGGAGTTGTAGTACCTTGAAATGCAGGCTATTTTCTTCTCGTAGTAGCATTTCAGTAGCAGTAAAGAGTTCACACATTGCGATATCAGCACTCCGCAAGAGGTAAATGAAAGTACTGGTTAGGCGGAATTTGGTGTGCTTTATTCTATACATACTAACAATACGGCTAGGACGTTAGTTTGGCATGAAACAATAAATGGTTGATTGTGGATAGTTTATGGTTAAACTTCTCAACCTCTGTTACATGTATATCCTTTTTTTAACTAATCACCCCCAATATCGTTTCTACGCGACCGGCAACTCAAGAATTAGTTGTCGTTTCCGCGTAGGACGTTTTGCTGTCTGAGTATTGGAGTTTATGGACGAAAATTTCGAAAAACTATTCGAGGAGAGCTTCAAATCGATTGAAATGACACCGGGTTCGATAGTTACCGGTACTGTAGTTGATATCGATAATGAGGACGTCACCGTGCATGTCGGACTTAAGTCCGAAGGTGTGATCCACAAAAGCCAGTTTTTGAACTCTAACGGTGAATTCGAAGTGGATATTGGTGATGAGATTCGCGTTGCTATGGAAACTGTCGATGACGGTTATGGTGCAACTCGTTTGTCTAGAGAAAAGGCTAAGCGGGCGGAAACGTGGGATGTGCTTGAACAAGCTTATGAGAGTAGTGAACCCGTAGTTGGGATTCTCAGTGGGAAAATTAAAGGTGGATTTACAGTAGACATCGAGGATATTAAAGCATTTCTACCGGGCTCCCAGGTAGACATACGACCTATTCGAGATACTGTTCATCTGGAAGGTCAAACACTTCAATTTCAAGTGATAAAACTTGATCCGAAGCGAAATAACGTTGTAGTTTCTCGGCGTGCTGTACTTGAGCTCGAACATAGTGAAGAACGAGATGCATTACTTTCTTCGCTTGAGGAAGGTCAAACCAGGAAGGGAGTCGTTAAAAGTCTTACGGACTACGGTGCGTTTGTCGACCTTGGCGGGATTGATGGGTTGTTGCATATCACTGACATGTCGTGGAGACGCATTCGGCATCCAGGGGAGGTGGTGAATGTTGGGGATGAAATTGAGATAAAAATTATAGCGTTTGATCGCGAACGTTTACGCGTTTCATTAGGATTGAAACAACTCGGTCAAGATCCTTGGGACAACATTACTCAACGATTTCCCAAGGGTACGATCGTACCTGCTGTGGTTACCAACATTACGGAATATGGGTGTTTTGCTGAAATTGAAGAAGGTATAGAAGGTCTTGTCCACGTTTCAGAAATGGATTGGACGAATCGCAATGTGATCCCTTCACGTTTTGTAACGGTAGGTGAGAACATGGACGTTATGGTTCTTGATATTGACGAAACACGTCGTCGCGTTTCCTTAGGCATGAAACAGTGTCGTGAAAATCCGTGGGACACATTTAAAAATACGCATAACGTTGGTGACAAAGTACGTGGTCAAATTAAGTCCATTACCGATTTTGGGATCTTTGTTGGGTTGGAAGGGAACGTAGATGGGTTGGTTCACTTGTCTGACATGTCGTGGACGGAACCTAGCGAGACCGTGATACGCCGATTCAGCAAAGGTGAGGAAGTTGAGGCGGTCGTTCTTCAAATCGAAGCAGAACGTGAACGTATAGCATTGGGAATCAAGCAGCTCGAAAAAGACGCCTTCTCAGCATTCATGGAAGAGAATGGCCGCGGTAGCGTGGTGAGTGGGCTAGTTACGGAAGTAGATGCGCGAGAAGCACGCGTAAAGTTAGCTGACGGTGTAGAAGGTGTCGTTAGGGCATCTGAGATCAGTCATGATCATATTGACGATGCCCGACATAAGCTGCGCGTTGGCACCGAAATAGAAGCTAAGATCATTAGTGTTGATGTCCGATATCGCTATATCGGATTATCGGTCAAAGCGCGAGAAAAGGATGACGAAAAGTTTGCGCATAAGGAATATCAGAAGCAGGAATCTGAACGTGCACAGGCAGGCACTCTCGGTGATTTAATCAAATCCCAGATGGATGGAGACAAAGAACCACAAGATGATTCTGCTTTGTAAGTTCGTATCGTATGATAAAGTATTCATTGATGTATGGACCTTACTTCTAGCGTCGTTACGGGCCGGAGGATCCCTTTAAACTTTTGCGGTTATGAACAAATCTGAAATTACGGGTGCAATTTATTGCAACCAAAATCAACTAAATCGAGACGATGTCATAGCAGCCGTTCGATTGATCGTTGATGAAATGTGCCATCGGTTGGGAAATGGTGATCGAATAGAGATTAGAGGATTCGGCGGGCTATCGCTGCGAACTCATCGGCCTCGTTGCGGAAGAAATCCTAAAACGGGAAGTACTATAGATCTTGACGAGCGATATATTGCCCACTTTAAAGCTGGTAAGGAATTGCGTAATCGGGTTAATGCATCCCGAAAATTTCATTCTGAAGCTGGTACAACTAACCGTATCGAATCCGAGTCGTAAGTTGTAATTGGAAAGGGCATAACTGGACACTATCGGTGCCATTCTTGGTGCGGTGAGGCGAGTTAAGCGATTTCTCTCTACGATATTAGTTATTGTAGCTGTTGCATTGGGTGTGGTACTTGCACTTGGTAATCCAGAAATGATTACTCTTAAATTTGCTTTTTGGGAAACGTGGTCTCTGCCAGTTTTCGTTTGGATTTTTGTTGTTTATGTTTTGGGGTTATCTACCACAGTTTTAGTTTTGTTAATCGTCCGGATTCGTACCAAGTCTACTGATAAGTAATAAGCGAAGTCAAAAAAGTCGAGTACGAAGAGCCTAGTGCATTGTCATGGATGAAAGTTAGGATTGGCTGGCGATGTCACAAAGGACAAGCTTCATACCTTTTGGACCTCCTTGCACAAAACCTAGCCTTGCCTATTCAACTCATCGCATCGTTTCGGATTCATTAAGTTCCGACCATGACACCGGGTTAGGCTGAATCTCCCAAATTCCCGAAATGGATCCGACCGCATTTCGTTCGGATCCGAGCAATTCGATTGGCGAAGTACAACTAAGATCCGTCAATCTATATCAGGAACAGCATCGACTGGACACGTATGTTCAGTTTCTCATTTCTTCTATAGTATTTTGAAGCCAAGATATAGCTTGCTTATTTCCTGTAATGTCGGTCACAAACTCTTGATCCCTACCCACAACTGTGAGTGTATCATCGCCTTTCCAACGTCTTTCTTTGACGTGATAGGTCAATCCAGTGCCTTCCTCAGCCATGAAGGTACATTCCACACGCTAACTGATTGGCCGTATTTGGAGAGACGTAAGCGATCACATGCTCGTTTGCTGAAATAACCCTCGCCAACGTAGAGATGGTTGTTTGTGTTCCATGTTCCTATCGTGTGAGGATGTTGAATCGGAAAATCTTAAGGCTGGCTTTTCAACGTCGGATTTGGCCCGAGATGGACCAAGTCCTTTACACGCATATGCCCAAATATCCTATGGTGTGGGGCGTTTCGTTCTAAATCCGAGAATAAACTAAAGAAAAGGAAGACATCTCCGACATTGACACCATTGTTTTTCAGATGTGACTGTGCCGCGCCAGTTTGACCAAACGCACACCTATCCCTTTCGAACATAGGATCAACATGGCACAGGTTTAATCCCAGTACCTTGTCGCGGGTTACCTGTTGTACCAACGACCCAAGTCCTAAGTCGTCGTATGTCGTTCCCGATCTTCCAGACGTTGGAATCGGCAAGCTAATAGGTTTACCGTTGACTATCGGTGAAGATGCCCTGCCAGAAGCACTATCGAATCCTTTTCTACTGGATACAATCTTCACAATCTAGGATAATCTGAATCCATGTCCCGAATTCTTCTGCATGGTCTACGCGAACGTTACGACCTTTCGGGATCTTCAAATTATTCCATGTTCATGGCTAACATTATCATTAGCCATCCTGTTGTCGGCCCTTATTTTCATATCCGCGTGCATACCCACCCAGCCAGTGATAGTACGGAATCACAATGATTTGGTAGTTGTAGGGACGGGAAAAATCTGACGAAAACGAATATTGGACAACTCAGAATCTGTAGAGAGTTCACAAGCATTATCAAGACGTATTGGCGGTCGGTCGTATCCAATCTTTCGCTTTTCCATGCACTTGAACTGACGCACGCCCCCTTTCGTCACGACTTGTCTCATACGTCGATGTTGATGTATCAGGTACGTGCAATGCCACGCATGGTATTGGAGATAGGATATTCGATAGACCTTACGTTGTTGCTTCGTCCAAAAATGAAAAGGAATAGTCCACCCGCACGGCTTCGTGGTTTTTTTGTTCCTGCTAGGCATCCACTTCACGGCGTAGGGCTTTTCGCGGTCGAACAGGCGACGGATCTAGGCATTGGCCGATCATCGCGCTGGCCTTGATTTCGGGCATGTTCAGCCAGCTGCCATGCTTTGGGGTGTAGTGGATTTCCAGACGCTGGGCGACCTGCCACGCCTCGGCCGGCCAATTTCTGCAAACCTTCCTTGCCGTGGCACTTCATGGAGTGCATCTTAGGCACCCACCTCCATCGATATGGTATCCTTAGCCATAGTGGTGTTTCCTCTTGGTTCGTGATGAAAATTAATAGAGTAGCAGCTGAGCGGAGACACTCGCCCACATCCGTTATTTCCAAACACCATTTTCAGTTATATTTCAAATTAAAATGACCATATTTTCATATATAAAATATTTTTCAATGCTTTGTCATTTCTCAATTTTAGAATATGAGATCTCTTAGTACTCAAACTATACTACCAATCCGAACTTTTATCTGTGACAATACGCCAAGCATGGAACTTTAAATTATTTCTGATATAATATAAAATGCGAATTCATTTTTTTCTTTTGGGGCTATGCATATCACTGTCGGGTTGCTCGTCAATGACATCTACTATCATGCGTGAAGATATTGATTTCAGTGGTCTTTGGGTGCTCAATGTTGCAATAAGTGATCCCCCACCGGATTTATCAAATAACAAAAAGGTAGAGGATCAGAGAATCGTATCTGGTAGACAAGAGCAAAAAACGGATACCACCTCCTTTATTATGAGAGACTTTCCAGTACTCGTCAGCGATCGTCTACAGATAGACCAAGGTCAGGAGTCAATGGGAATCACATATTCGGATGGTAGCTATCGTGATATAAAGTGGGGTACACATCGACGACAAATGTGGCGTGTAGACGCTGTTTGGACTGCATCCGGTCTCAAGATCTATTCAGCTAGAGAAGGCGTGCGAGGAAGTGAACTACTAATGCTTGATAAAAATGGTGAGTTATTAAGAATTGAAGTCATGGTATTGACTACAGGAGATAAGTTTAAGTTAAAACGGGTGTACCAAAAGAGATAGTCCGGGAACATTTCACATCAGCGGTTTACAGCACTGGACCGAATTGAGACAAAAAGGATCAATACCAATGTCACGAATTAGATAGTATCAAAATAATGACACAACGATTTATTAAGATATGGAAGGCTTCAGAAATCGATTCAGGGATGGCGAGAAGTTCTGGTGCGGTTCCACGGGCTTCTCGAATATCGCTGTTGAACGATGGTACGACTCTCGTCAATCAATCAGGGTTGTTGAATGAATGCACAAAACCGCTAATTGTATTGAGCTGGCTGTCTTCCCTAAGCCAAGTTAAGGAAGCTCCGCATAAAAAAAAGAGGGGGGGGGGGGGGAGCGGAAACCCGAGAACACGCGAGCAATGCGTTTGATACCTTCACCGTGACCTACGAACCCAAGTTCAAAGTATACTGAACCCGTTGTATTTTGCAGCGAAGTGTGTATCACTTAATACATTAATTGCCTAAATTGCGCGATTAATCTGCCTTTTTCAATTTTGTTAGAATTGCTATCGATGCGGTATAGTTGCCGAACGGGAAAAATCAGGAAGCACTTTCTGCATTACGTTTTAAATTATCTTAAAATGGATTGTCGGCTAAAATGGTTTGATTGATATAGAACATCGAATGATTGACCTTTACTATTGGCCGACACCAAATGGACGGAAAGCTGCCATCATGCTTGAGGAGTGTGGATTGCAGTACAACCTCATCCCAGTTGATATTGGTGGTGGAGATCAATTTAAACCTGAATTTCTACGCATAAGTCCAAACAACAGGATACCGGCGATAGTTGATCATAGCCCGCTTGACGGTGATGGTCCTATTTCTATTTTCGAATCAGGTGCTATTCTTGAATACTTGGCGGACAAAGAAGGAAAGTTCCTGCCGAAAGATCCGCGTGACCGCTCGCGAGTGATGCAGTGGGTACATTGGCAGACGGCCAATCTAGGGCCGATGATGGGCAACGTAAACCACTTCAAGAACTATGCTAAGGACATAGCGGAAAACCTCGCACAATTGGAATACAGCACAAAGCGTTTCATGGGAGAAGTGGGTAGGCTAGCTGAAGTTATGGATGTCCAGCTATCTGTTAATGAATACTTAGCGGTAGATGAGTATTCGATAGCAGATATTATTACTTGGCCGTGGGCTACGTTACTTGACCGCATGCTTGACGAAGATGCATGGTCTACGTTTCCAAACGTGAAGCGATGGGGAGATGCAATTCGTGCACGTCCGGCAGTTGCGCGGGGATACCAAGCCGGACAAGAATTAGGAACTAGAGAACTAACACCGGAAGAAGAGGCTAAGCGTCGCGATCTTCTCTTTAACCAAACAAATGAAAAAATACGTAAGGCTCAAGAAGAAGCTATTCGTTCAAGTTCATAATATTCCCCGACAATTACTATGTGAGTTATGCCTAATGCTGCGTCATTTCTTAATAATCTAGGGTAGGTGGTCCTGGGTTTACAGTGCACATCACTGTCCAGGATGAGCTTTCTCCATTATGCAAATCACATCGTCAATCCTAACTTTCATCCATGACAAGGCACTAGTCAGGAGCAATTATTGTTAGTGACTTTTCACAGACCTTGGAGTCACGAGCGAAGCTGTTCACATTAGCCGGCGAGCCTTATTCGCTGTCGAAGGGCTATCATCATGCCGATATTTATTGCTATTTTGACGAATCATTTCCTACTATAACTATTTGATTTTTAATAAGCATCTTTTCAGATAATAGCAAGTCTGTAGGTTATATAGAGATTTTCAGCTTTGAGATCAGATACACTATATTTTTATATAGTAATACGCGCTGTGATCAAAAAAGAAAAGCCAATGGATGATGGTCCGATCTTCTTACTGTTTTCATCGCAAAGAAATAGCACACGGTCTGCTCGAATACCCGGCTGAACGACTTGTACACATAGAATGCTGGCCGATGCCAGATTTGAGTGAGGTAATATCCTCCCCTTTTTCTAGCAACAAAATGGGTAGGTAAGAAAGAAAATCAGGAGTGGTGCGGAAAAATGGGACACGAACGGAGCATAGTTTAAGATACACCCGGCCTTTGTTAGGGATATGACGGGAGTATAACAACGATGGTGCAAGGCAAACGACACCGGCATTCGCCGCGCGACATGCAAGTTCAATGTGGCGGTGGAGGCCCTGAGGGGGATCTGACGATGGCGGAGCTGTCGTTGCGGTTCGCGTTGTTGTAGTCGACTCGAGCCAGCAGTGGAAACAGATGCTTCTGAACGAAGGGATGCTGATATTTGAACGCGGGATGTGGACGGCGCAGTCGCCGGAGCCGCATGCGGATCCGAACGAGCTGCACCGCAAGCTTGGGGAACGTTGGCTCCGGGGCGGAATTTCGATGAAGCGTCCATGCGAGCTGCTGGTGGTGAGCCGTTCGAGTTCCTATCGTGCACTCCATCTTGGGCTGGTACAGGACCGAGCACTGCGGGATGCGACTGAGGGCATTGACGAACGGCATCCGTTCTACGGCAAGCGTCGCGTGCAGGTGGAACGGAGGCAGCTGCGGACAAGCGTATCAGCCAGGGGGGGGGCACGAGCAGTATCCGTATCTGCTGCGGGATTGTGAGATGGTGCGAAGCCGACGCAGTGTTGGCTTCGGACATCAAGTACATTCGGATGCGTCGTCGGGGAGGACCTGTGTATCTGGCTTCGATGATCGCGACTGGCACGGTCGCCAAGTGCTGTCGTGGCGGTGCTCCAACAGTCTGGCCTCTGGGGCTTGTGCTTGGAAGCACTGAAGAAGGCTCCGGCCACGCTCCGGCTGGCCATCTTCCATATGGGTCAGGGGTCGCAGTACACCAGCGACGATTTCCTGGATGTCCTATGTGCAGCCGAGTTCGCGACCCGCATGGACGATTGGAATGTATCTTCAATCTCGTGTGAATCTGTCTCAAGAAGCCGCATCACCTCAGTCTGCGACTATATAAACAATAACAGGAAACTATAAAACACTATACGATCTACCGCATCCAATCCCTAAACCGGACGAGCTGACGAATATTTAGAAAGACGTGAAAGCAAAGAAAGTTTTTAATCTAGCCGTTGTAATTTGGCCTATGATATCTCTTGTTATTGGTACAGTAGTAGCGTATTTCCTGTTCCTACCGAAAGTGGCCCCTAAGCTGATATCGGTCGCGGTAATGCCCTTCGAAGGAGAGAATGCTTCAAAATATCTGCGTGAAAGTTTTGCTGAGGAAGTACGTAATGGCATAGCAATGAGTCGTGACGTCATAGTTATCGACTTTGATGCTTCGATAGCATATAGCAAATTGGGTCACAAGAGGCGCGGGTTTACCCACGAATTAGGCGTTTCGCATATCGTCGTTGGCGAAACAGGCGTTTCTGGTGATTCAATTTCCTTTCTCGTGCGCCTTGTGAACGTATCAAAACCCGCTCTGAAAGAAATTTGGACTGGTACGTATACCTATCCAGATAGAGAACTTATTGAAATTCGCGATGCGATAGTGATAGATGTACGTAATGCCTTATACGATCGAGGATCGATGATGCGGCCAGCAGGGCCTCATATTGACAATGCGGCGTATGAAACCTATTTGAGAGCGCGTCAAAAGTGGCGCGAAAACCATGACGTTCAAGCAGTGGCTGACGCTCGTGATTCGATGTTGATACAACCAAATGTGTACTCAGCGACTCTGCTGAGTGAATTGAACATGCAGAATAGCAAAAATGAGATCTTCGAAGAGGGCGTTTGGGCAAAACAACCATACTTACCTGCAAGGATAATTAATCTTAAAAGGATTTATAACATCGATAGGAATTTTGCTGCATATTTCAAGGCAATTCAAGCAATAGCAGAATGCCATCCGAATACTCGAGCACTTAGGCTCCTTGCGTTCATGTATTCCAATATTGGATGGCATGAAGATGCCGTCATTATGATCGAACGTTGGGCACGGTCTCGTCCTCGATCAGCTCAAGCGGCCATTGACGTAGCTCGCATAAAATGGTTCGCTGGAAGAGACAGGAAAGAAGTTGAAAGTGCATTAGAGATTGCGGGCCTTAGAGAACCCAATAGTAGACAAGTTCTCGATGCACAATGGTTTTATGATCTCAATAATGGTGTAGGAGTGCCACGGCGTACAAATATCATATCCCAACGGATAAAACAGAACGCTATATTAGATCAGAGATATTCTATTGTCAGCTTAGGAGGATTAGAGCATTTAAACTGCGACCAGTTTATCGAGTCAGCTCTATATAGAGCTGACTACTTTGCTGCGTACTCACGTTTGTACTGTGCTGAAAAACTATGGTTGATCCCACCAGATTGGTGGGAAGTGGAAGATCCACGATGGCAAAAATTCACGCACAGCTTGCGCTATGCAAGATATCGAAAGCAATCTAGTTTGATAGATGATGTAATCTTGGCACTTCCTTATATGTCGGCTAAGGATATACTCGCACCGAAACGTAGGTCCGAAATTGGAACTAACCATTAGTTAAGAGGCTGTCAAAGAATATTATCCAACGTTATCGCAGGTCTCGGCAGGGAGCAGTGACTGTTGAATCTTGAAAATTTTTATACGAGAAATAATTCCGAAAGCTAGATAAGTTTGAAATATATTCAACTAATGTTAACACATGTGTGAAATTTTTTTCAGGGAGTGTCAGATTTTCCGTGTGTGGCCTGTTCCGGTTAATCGGTTATCGTAGCGTTCAGAGTCTCTGTTTGACCGATGGAATAGGACATCTTCACGAAGTCCGCTGTCTATCTTCGTCGCATCTCATACACGGAAAATCTGACACTCTCAAAGTTTTGCAGCAGCAATCATTAAAACTACGAAAGAATCGCTCGCGTAGGCCTCTTGATGCCTCACGTCCCACGCGTACAGGCCGACCGTCTATGCGGATGTCCTGTATGCGTCAGCTGAAAATCTCTATTAACCTACAGGACTTCTATTATCCGAAATAAATAATGCTTAAAAATCAAATGCTTACATAGAAGATGGTTTGTCAGAATAGCAACAAGTAGAGGTATCCAGCTATACTTTGGTTGTGAAGTTATGTAGTTTTAGTATCAAGCGCATCTAATCAATGAAGATAAAAAAAGATACCTCGCCTCTTCTGCTGTTACATCCCGTTTCTGTAGACCTACCGTTGGATGCTCCTAGGAAGCCTCTATTGGTATCACCCGATAATATAACGTAATCGTCGCCCCCAGCTTCGGTGACTTTTCCAAAATGCTCAAGAATGTTACGGCAGATATTCATACTTAGTGTCTGTGCGAAAACCCTGATGATTGTATCAAAGTACTGATTATTGTGGCATGGGAGGGTATTTTGAGCTAAAATGCTACGGATGAAGATTGCCGTTGGAGGCGTTGAAATGGGCTTTTTTAGGGGTTTCAGGGGTGTTCTGTGCGGATCTTCGTTGGGAGAGCAGCGATCATGAGACGTTTCGAGCATGCCTTGCGGTTGGATGAGACGCCGATCGGTGAGATCAAGATTAATGTGAAATCACGGGATGACATTCCGGCGTTGCTGTTGGGATTGCAGCATCTGTACGTGTCGTGTCGGGAGGAATGGGAAGGGTTACTGGGTTGCCATGTGACAGCGGATCGGGATCCGGAGAACGGGAGGCCGGGGATGACGCTGTGGCGGGTTCTGGTGATGGCGGTGCTCAAGCAGGGTTTGGATTGCGACTACGACCGTCTGGGGGAGTTGGTGAACCATCACCAGGGTGGTACGGAAGATGCTGCAGCATGGGTTTCTGGATGACTGGACGTACTCGGTGCGCACGTTGCAGGACAACGTGTCGCTGGTGACGCCGGCGTTGCTACAGGAATTGAATGCGCTGCTGGTACGGGAGGGTCATGCGGTGGCGGGAAAGTTCCCTGGCACCGCCTTGGACGGTCGGGTTGACTCGTTCGTAGTGGAGACGGACGTGCATTACCCGACGGACGTGAACCTGCTGTGGGATGCGATGCGGGTGCTGCTGACGGAGGTTTCGGTCTGTTGCGGATCGCATGAGGTGTCGGGATGGCGGCAGGGGCAGTACTGGCGGAGCCAGGTTCGGCAGGGCTATCAACGGGTGAGCCGTGCGCGGTTGTGGTGCCGACGCCCGAAGGCGGTGGCGGCGTGGTTGACCCTGTGCGGCGATCTGACGGGGCGTCTGGGCGACACGCTGGAGGAGCTGGAAGGATTGCCGGAGGGCTCGGTGTCGCCGGCGCAGCTGTCGCGATGGCGCTGGTTTCACGCCTGCTCGGTGCGTTTGCAGGATCAGATCCGCCGTCGCGTGCTGGAAGGGGAAACGATCCCGCACGAGGAGAAACTGTTCTCGCTGTTCGAGCCGCATACGCGCTGGATCGTGAAGGGCAAGGCCGGCCGGCCGGTGGAGCTGGGGGTTCCCCTGACGGTGCTGGAAGATCAACATCAGTTCATCCTGGGTTGGCACTTGCAGTGGCATGGCGGCGATGTGGACGTGGGGGTTCCGCTGGTGGCGGCATGCCAGGCACAGTATCCGGAGTTGCGCGGATGCAGTTTCGACCGGGGGTTCCACAGCCCCGCCAACCAACAGCAACTGGCCGCGGTGCTGGAGCACGTCGCGTTGCCCGCGAAGGGGCGAGGCACGGAGGCCAGCCGAGCTCGGGAAGGTAAAGCATCGTTCGTGGCGCGCCGCCGGCGGCATCCGGGCGTGGAATCGGCGATCCATGCGTTGGAAAGCCATGGCTTGGACCGGGTGCGCACGCATGGCCGGGCAGGCTTCGAACGCACCGTGGGTATCTCGATCCTCGCAGCCAACCTGCACCGACTCGGGCGCTTGCTGCAGCAACGGGCGGCGCGGCGGTCCCATCGCACGCACCACCCTATCGTTTGGCGGCCTAGCCGTCCCCATCCTCAATATCCATCCTTCCCGCCCCTCGGGACGGACCCCGCACGCCCCGAAATCGAGCAGGAGAACATCATCCGCACTTTTGGAGCCCCGATGGGCCGATTACCCGTCGTACATCTCCTAAATCAACATGATCCCCTGAGCGGCGGATACCATCACGTGGCTTAAACCCATCGTAAAATGGGGTTTTCCCGCAGACACTACTTAGCACTCCCGAGTATTGCAGGTGAAGATCAGGTAACTTGATTAAACAACCATACAACACCACCGAAAACATTCGCTTCGCCGCCAAGCCCAGACTTTCCCAAGTAAGGCTTCAAAGGTGCGGGAGTGAAGCCTGGGAAACTAGCATAATTCCCGGTTTCCGAAGCAGACTTGAAAGTAGCTGCGGCCTGTTGCAACATTTGAATCTCGGCTACCGCCTTCTGTACTTCGGTTTTGTCTCCAAGCATGGTGTACATGGCCCACACGCCGATCAGCACGCCCGCGATGATTCCGAACACCAACAGAATCTCGGCTATCGAATAGCCGTTTGGTTGGCTAAGGACGGAGGATGGATTTCCTTTTCCATCCCCGCTACGAAGTTTGTAGAAACTAGAAAAGACCGTATTCATTATATATTCCTCTTTTTATTATTGGTCATCTCTATTTAAAATGAGTGCAGCATGATGAAAGATATGAAAACGACATCCAACTTGTCGTATCTCGTCAAATTGCCCTTCCGTAAGTTGCATGCCGACCTCTTGTCTGAGTGATCTAGATCAGAAACATATAACAAAATAGTACCAATATGCCCTAGCCCAGATATTGCATGAGTGGTGCGAGATGGGTTCGTTTTTCGGTTTGGAGTGGTAATCAGGGTTTCCCCGTCCATATTTCGCCCATGATCCGTGGTTCCGGCACGGTTTTTGCGGACGGCGGACACACCTCCCCCCTTACCCCCAGCAATTCCCCGTATAGCCCAAACTCCTCTATGCGTCTGGGCTTTGTGGATTGAGGATAGGTCTGGCATATGGTTTTTACTTAACATGCGAGGTATCCAAGGATGGATGTGTTGAAGTTGCACAAGAGCGTGAGCAAACCCGGCCTACTTCGGGAGGTTTTTGATTCGGTTGTTGAGGAGGTTTGCGGGCGGGTATTTCCGATGGGCGCGTGTCTGATGTCGGGGCTGGTGGTGTTTCTGGAGCAGCACGACTTGCTGCTGCAATTTGATCGGTGGATGCGGAAGCGTTCGGTGGGGCGGAAGTGCATTTGCGCCATCTGTACGAACCAGGATGCATCCGAGCGATCCAAGAGGTGGCGGCGCATCGCCATACGGCGCACTGCACCCGCGTTCGCATTTATCTCGTTGACTATGCTGTCGCACATACGTGTTCGACGCGGACATTAGATCGCAGGCGGTTGACTGGCTTCTGGTGCGCCGTCAGGGTAGGGGGGGGGGGGGCTTCCAGATCGTCTTCTGGTCTGGAACGTCGCAGTTATGCATCAGTCCCACAAAATGCTGGAACGAACGACGATCCAGCAACAGAACCCGGCAAATGGCCATTACATTCCACGGACGGGCGACCTCAGGACTGAGCGTCTCGTCATTCCCCAAACACGACGCCCGAAAATCTCCTGCAGCAGCGGACGGAACGTTCTCCCAGTCCACCGCCTCACGCAATTTCCGCAGATCGTCATATTCTTGGAGCATCGTATCCTGGTACCCCGTTACATTAAGGTTTTTCGCAGGGATTCAATCAGTACGAACAGCTCAAAACCCGAATGTTGCGCATAAAATACATCCGACCAACGAATAAATAGATATACCCTTATATCCATATCCATAAAATAATTAAGATATCAACTATCAATCATTATGATATAGATACCTATGGATCATAACAAACGCAATATAATGCAAATATTATTAATAATATTTGCATAGATTATGATTTCTTCCATCTTCCATCGCAATAAGATCGCCAGATATGTCTATGCCGAGTAAACAACGTGATATTTTCTATATGAGAGTTGCATACTTTTCCGACTTAACGATACGATGCCACAGGGACCACTGTCCGAAGGGTGCCCGCTACATCCAGAAAGTCCAGACGCATAGCGGAGTTTGGGCTATACGGGGAATTGCTGGCATGCATGACTAAGGTGTACATCCGTTTGAACGTTACGTTCACCGTCGAATACGTCGAATAGGTAGAGGCCTATCCCAGATGTTGCATGAGCAGTGCGAGATGGACCCGTTTTTCGGTTCGGAACAGTAACCAGGGTTCCCAGGTCTGGCAGCGAAATAGCCCCGTTACCGGTGATCGCACCGCCGCTGAAGCTGAATTTGGCCTCCACCTTGCGGCGTCGCACGGATGAAAATCGGATCGTATTTTGGTAACATTGCGTCACGGCAAGGTCTCCTTCGATATTTGGTGTAACTACCTGAATTATATCGAATCTATAGGAGCCTTGCTGTCTTATTCATGCAATATCCGGGCTAGCTCTCACTCAACCTGCATCGGTTGAACGGGAGCATTGTGACTTGTTGACGGATATGGTATGGAAAACGAAAAAATGCTACTAGCGGAAGGGGAATAGCACCGATCCGACAACCTGACGTGGCTTCTGGATGTTCCATTCAGAAGGTTTTCTTGGCGGACAACGAAGGCAAAATGCCAGAACTCTACCTTCCTGCGACGCACACTCCTAACCAAGTACTGTCAGTGGTCCTGATCAACTTAAACTGCTTTTACATGTGTATTACGAACTTACGACACGGCTCCTATCGTGTGGATGGGCCATCATCCGAGTGTCAAACGTCGTTAGCCTCGAGATGTCAGCCCGATTAAACCAGGAACCAGCATTAAGTAACATGCTATCACGACTGGTATATCAAACCATTTCATATAAGGAGTTGAGCCTTCTACGGTCCGAATATGACCCTGGAGTATTTTTGTCTCAAACTGAGGTATACGCTTGATAATAGTGCCATCAGGTTGGACAATCGCCGTGATTCCTTGGTTGGTGCCTCGAACTAAGAATCGCCCGGTTTCTAATGATCTCATTCGCGCGATCTGTAAGTGCTGGTACGGACCAATGGAATCCCCGAACCAGCCATCTTCACTAATAGTCACCAGCAAATCACGATTATGGGAATCTTTCGCAATCATAGCACCATAGGTAATTTCAAAGCATATCGCAATAGCAACATCTACTCCGTTAGCTCGAATCGAGGGTTGATCCATCTTACCGGATGAAAGGTCGTTCATCGGAAAATTCAAAAAATCAAACAGCCCTTTCAGACTATCCGCGAATGGAACGGTTTCACCAAACAACACTAGCTTGCGTTTGTGATATGTCCCAGACCCGGCACCTACGACTAATGCAGCGTTATAAACCTTCGCTTTCGCGCCATCATGACGTGCATCCCATAAACCCGCTATGAGAGCTGTTTTCGAGAAATCGCGTATTCTTTCTAGCCATGGTTTGATCTCAGAAATGTATTTATTTACCGCAACTTCAGGCCACACGATTAAATCCACATTCCCAACTGAGCGTGTCAATTTTGCATATCTTTCCAACAACACTGCACCACTCTCGTTACTGTGGCGCATGTGAATAGGAAAGTTACCTTGGATTAGCGCAACAGACTTCTCATCTCCAACTTCCGTCCATCTGGGTCCCAGTAAAGTAAGTATCCCACCCAGTACCAAAGGTGTAAGCGCAAAAGCAACTGAAGACGTCGAAGTGGCAGCAAATCGAATTCCACCTGCTATTAATGCCGATACAAGACTGAGCAAAAGCACGCCTCCGATAGGTGCAAACGATGCTATGGAATAATCCATTACCGCATAACCCACAAACAGCCAAGGAAATCCGGTAAAAAGCCATCCTCGAAACCACTCAAAAAGCACCCACAACGCAGCAAATGCCGTGATTGAAGACGGTACAGTACGCGTTCGCAGAGCTACGAAAGCTAATGACATGAATGCCGGAAATAACGCCAAGAACAGAATGAGCAGTACTACGCAAGCAATGCTAGATACTATAGGTAGCCCCACCACCTCAAAGCTGTTATATATCCAATGAACACCCACTCCAAATTGTCCGATTCCAAAAAGGAAGCCGCGCAAGAAGGAATTCCTGATAGTCGAACGATCAAGTGTCCACAAAAAAAACGCAAGAACGAAGACTATGTGCGGCCAGTCAAAAGGAGAAAAAGCTAAGGGATATAGAACCCCACACGCTAGAGCAGCAGAGCACTTCGTTGCAGGATGGTTTAGTGTGCTGGGCAACGTAGATGTAATAATTCGACTCTACGACTGTCCGCGTTTAGCACGGTGAATGCAAACCCGTTTATTTCGATACTCTCGCCATTGGTCGGGAAGTGCCCAAACTCCTTCAGCACAATTCCTCCTATCGTGTCGTAATCCTTTTCACTGAACGATGAACTGAACTTCTCGTTGAACTCATCAATTGGCATCGATGCCTTGACGTTAAACGACTGTTCATCAAGTTGTGATACGTAACTTTCACCCGCCGTGTCGTGCTCGTCCTCAATGTCACCGACGATCTGTTCAAGTACGTCTTCAATTGTTAGCACTCCAGAGTTATGGCCAAATTCATCAACCACGATAGCCATATGACTTCGATCTCGTCGAAACGTCTGTAGTAGTGGAACTAACCGATGGCTTTCTGGACAGAACAAGGCCGGTCGCATGAGGTCTTTGATATCCAATGAAGACAGCCCGTTCTCATCCGAGAGAGTCCAAGGAAGAATATCTTTAGCATGCAAGATTCCTTTGACTTCGTCAAGACCGTCACCGACTACTGGAAATCGGGAATGCCCTGAGTCGATCACTAATTTCAGAAGTTCCACCGGCGGGTCGCTAGCTTGAACAACTACCAACTGAGATCGAGGGATCATTATGTCGCGTGCCCGCATATCGATCACCTGCAGTACTCGGTAAACGATGTTCAGCGCATCTTGGTCAACTAATTCCGACCGCGCGGCTTCAAGCAACAGATTACGAAAATTCCCATTGCCATCCGCATCTGCTTCGTTAGAAAACCGTTCTGCTACCCATTCAATCCATTTAGGACGACGTTCTTCAATATTAGTCATTGACTTCATAGGGGTTTTTGATATCAAACTGCCCTAGGATGGCTATCTCACGCGCCTCCATGCGTCGCGCAGATCGTCCGTCATCGTGACCATAACCAAGTAAGTGTAAAGTTCCATGAACCACTATATGCGCATAATGGGCATATAGTGGCTTGGTCTGTTGCTGAGCTTCGCGCATGACAACCGGTGCACATATAGCAATGTCTCCTAACGTGTTTGCTGATCCACCACCAAACGCTAAAACATTGGTAGCCTGATCTTTGTATGCGAATTTTTTGTTGAGTTGGCAACCTTCTTCTTCATCCACGATCCGAATACAAACTTCTCTCCGATCATCACCGATAGTAGCCGACACCCATGAAAGAAATTCCGCTTCCAATGGAACTTCTTCGTGCGTTGCAATCTGGAGAGACATGCTAGCTTCCCGTGACATTACTGTGGCCTCGTGACACAACACTCAACTGAGCTAGTTCCGACACCCGTTTGTTACTTGGCTGATTTGTTGAACCCTTTGTTCATTGTCTTGATCGTACGCGTCAACGATTTTCTGAACAAGACAGTGGCGCACTACGTCTTTCGAGTCAAAGTACGTAATGCTGATACCAGAAATGTTACGAATAAGTTTAAGGACGTGTATGAGTCCCGATTGCTGGCCTTGCGACTGCTGGGGCAAATCTATTTGTGTTACATCACCCGTAATAGCAACTTTAGATCCAAACCCAATTCGAGTTAAAAACATCTTCATCTGTGAAATCGTAGTGTTCTGGCTTTCGTCAAGGATTACAAACGCGTCGTTCAACGTACGGCCACGCATATAGGCGAGTGGTGCGGTTTCTATAATGTTCCTTTCTGTATATCGATTTACGCGATCAACCCCGAGCATCTCATAAAGCGTGTCGTACAACGGTCGTAAGTAAGGATCAATCTTCTGAGCTAAATCACCGGGCAAAAAACCTAACTTCTCACCTACTTCCACTGCAGGACGAACCAACAATATCCGCCCCACACTATCATGAAGAAGTGCTTCAACGGCACAAGCAACCGCCAGATATGTTTTCCCCGTACCAGCGGGGCCGACTCCGAAATTGATGTCGTTGGATTGGATTTTTTGAACGAATTCCCGTTGATGCTTACTACGAGGACAAATAGTTTTTTTCTGGGTCTTGATGACCATAGATGCACCGGCAAGGTCTTCCGATAACAACTGTTCGATACCGGACTCATGTAAAAGCAGGTGAAGCGTACGGGTATCCAAGTGATCCCTGGTTGCGGTTTCAACGTACAGCTGTGACACTACCGCCCTTCCAACATCGGTGAGGGACTTGGGACCGATGAGCTGGAAAGCGTTGCCGCGATACTTAATGCGAATCCCGAGGCGTTTTTCTAAATGCCGGATATTTTGATCCAACGGACCACAGAATATGGCCAATCGCCGCGAATCATTCGGTTCGAGATTCAGGTTCGTGGCCGACGTGACCACATGCGAATCACCGCTCAATGAAGAAAAATGTTCCAGGTACGGTCCTTAAGCATATATGTATAGACGTAGGTGTCAAATCGTCCACCGTGAGTTCACATCTCAAAAATGTAAAGCCACAAAGATGTACCCGAGACAACTTTCAACTTTTGCGAAACCGTTGATCTTAACGATGACTCGAAATCAGAGTATGGCATTAGGAACAAATATGTCCGCGTAGGGAATTTGACAACGCTTCGTCAATCACCACATTAACAAAGTCATCCGAAATAGGGCCGGCGAAATTCACGACGCGGTTATTTTCGGTACGCCCCTGCATATGCCCCAATGTTCGTTTCGATGGCCCGGTTACTAGAACGCACTGAACAGACCTCACCATTCGACGTGCGTGACGGCCCACTTGCAGTTGCAATTGCTTCTGTAACTGAAGTAGGCGATCTTTCTTTTCTTCAAAAGGTGTCGTATCGTCAATTGCCGCGGCAGGCGTTCCTGGCCGCGCACTGTATATGAAACTAAACGAAACGTCATAATCGATATCTCGAATTAAGTCCATTGTTTGCTCGAAGTCCTGTTTGGTTTCCCCGGGGAAACCAACGATGAAGTCCGATGAAATCGTAATGTCCGGGCGGGCATCACGCAACCGCTTAATTTTCGATTTATAATCAAGTACCGTGTGACCGCGTTTCATCATCGTCAGAATGCGATCCGATCCTGATTGCACCGGTAAATGCACATGGCTCGCCAACTCGGGAATTTCAGCGTACGCGTTGATGAGTGAATCAGAAAATTCAACAGGATGCGACGTCGTAAATCGCAATCGCTCAATGCCTTCAATTTTTGATGCGTAGAACAACAATTCTGCCAAATCCGCACTGTTGCCATCAAGTTCTCCATGAAACGCATTTACGTTTTGTCCAAGAAAATTAATTTCTCGGACACCTTGTTCTGCTAGCTGAGAGACTTCCTTCATGACGCCGGAGACGGGCCTGCTAACCTCAGGCCCGCGCGTATACGGAACCACACAAAAAGTGCAGTACTTACTACATCCTTCCATGACGGAAACGTACGCGGACGGGCCGCTAGCATGTGGCATGGGCAGCTGGTCGAACTTCTCCATTTCCGGAAAACTGATGTCGATTTGGTGCGCACCACTCCGACGCGACTCATCAATCAATTCCGGTAACCGGTGCAAAGTTTGCGGACCGAAAACGACGTCAACGAATGGTGCTCTGGTAGTGATGCCCGTCCCTTCTTGACTCGCCACGCAACCACCTACAGCGATAATCAAATCTGGCCGTCGTTCCTTAAGATATCGCCAGCGTCCCAACTGGTGAAACACTTTTTCTTGCGCTTTTTCGCGAATTGAACACGTGTTCAGAAGCAGTACGTCCGCTTCCTCCGGTGTGTCGACTGGTATTGCACCATGGCTAATTTCGAGCAACTCGATCATGCGACCCGAGTCGTACTCGTTCATTTGGCAACCGTGTGTCTTAATGTAAACCTTCATGTAATTTGAGGCAGGAATATGAATAATAGCAATTATATTTACCGAAACCGTATGAAAGCTAGAATGACCGATTCGTTGCATCCGCCCTAGATATTAGAATTCCAATCCTATATAGAACAGCTACATTGGCAGGTAGAACATGGCTTCGGACGAACACATATATCGCATCTTTTTTCAGAACCAGGGCCAAGTATATGAGATGTACGCACACTCCGTATATTCCAGCGATGGTTTGTTCGGCTTCGTGGAAGTTGAAGATTATATTTTCGGTGAAAAATCTCAAATGGTGATTGATCCTTCTGAAGACAAGCTGCGTAACGAATTCAACGGTGTTAAGCGATCATTTATACCAATGCCTGCCGTTATTAGAATTGATGAAGTAGAAAAAGAAGGAACGGCTAAGATCACCGAAAGCAAAGGTGGACAGCTAAGCAACGTCACACCATTCCCGGTTCAAGGTCCCAGTCCGAAGCATTAAGCCGAATTTATGACGATCATCATCGTTGGAGGTGGGCATGCAGGAGGCCAGGCCGCAGCGGGCCTTCGCCAAATGAAATGCTCCGATGAAATCATTATCATAAGTGCCGAGAATTATGTCCCGTATCAACGCCCGCCGTTATCGAAACAATACTTGAACGGAGAGTTTGGTTTTGAACACGTCCAGTTGCGGGACGAGACTTTCTACAAAAAAAATCAGATCGAGCTCCGATCGAACGTAACCGTTCAGGAGATAGAGGCGACAAAACAAATAGTGCATTGTGATGACGGCAAGAACGTCAAGTATACTAATTTGATCATTGCAACCGGTTCTTTATGCCGCTCACTAGACGTTCCCGGTTCTGATTTGGCAGGTATTTACACACTACGTTCAGTAGATGACTGCGACCATATCCGAGACGATATAGTTCATGTGCAAAATGTGCTCATCGTCGGAGGTGGGTACATCGGTTTAGAAGTAGCAGCGGGTTGCATTGAAGCGGGACTCAACGTCACCGTTGTCGAAATGGAAGATCGGATTCTTGCACGTGTCGCAGCTCCAGAAATGTCCGAGTTTTACACACGCATGCACACCAGTCGGGGTGTGAAGATTCGGACCGGAACACGAGTATCGTCATTTCAAGGTGAAAATGGCCGAGTGTCTGGTGCGATTTGTTCCGATGGTCGTCAGATAGATGCTGAGTTGGTTGTCGTGGGAATAGGCATAGTCCCAAACGTAGCACTGTGTGAAAGCGCAAATCTGTTGTGCGAGAATGGTGTGCTTGTTAACGATCGATGTCGTACGCAAAACGAGTCTATTTATGCGATCGGTGACTGTACGAATCATCCCAATCCGTTGCTTGATCGTCGGTTGCGCTTGGAGTCCGTTCCAAACGCTGTGGATCAAGCGAGAGTCGCAGCAGCCAACATCTGTGGACGTAGTCAATCATACGCCGTGTATCCATGGTTCTGGTCCGACCAATACGAAAAGAAACTTCAAATAACTGGGTTTTGGGCGGACGGGGACGAACACGTGGTGCGAAGAAATGAGCACTCTGAGAGCTTTGCGGTTTTTTATTTTCATAGCGGTGTACTTGTAGCTGCCGAAATGATCGACTCGCCTAGGGACTTCTTCGCGGCGCGTCAATTAATGGGAAGGTGCTTGGACCCCAAGCAAATTGCAGACACTCACACTGATCTTAGGTCTCTTTTGATGAAATGAACAGTTTCAGTACAGCAGCTGCTTGTTCCGCCGATGGCCGTATCCTACAGTTGGGTACGCGTAAAATACAACGGAGTTACTCGTTTGAGCAATACCTCATGGAATCCGATATCTTCAATAGACTTCAGACACTGAGTCAACTTGGCGTGACCGACAGCGAACGGACCGCGCTGCAACAGAGCCTTGAATCGATTATCAAATTCATAGACATAATACACGCGGTTGACACTGAAGGAATCGAACCGCTCACGCATCCAGTCGATGTGCACCGGACGTTACGATCGGATGAAGCCAATGCAGATATTGATCGTTCACTTAATCAGTCATCTGCACCGGAAACGCAAGACGGGTTCTATCTGGTTCCTCGCGTCGTAACGTAGAGGCTTGTTTTGTTAGACGAATTCGCCAGCATCACTGCGATGCGCAACGCCCTTGACTCCCGCGATATAAGCACCAAAGAATTGACTAAGGAGCACCTCAGGCGTATTCATGAGCACAATGCGCGTTTGAATTGTTTCATTGGGATAGATGACGAAGGAGCGATGCAAGCTGCGGAGAAAGCTGATAAACAAATCGCGAATAACAAAGTTAACCCGATGACGGGGATACCCATTGCGCATAAAGATTTGTTCTGCACCAAAGATTTTCAAACCACCTGTGCTTCACGGATGCTATCCCGGTTCAGCCCCCCCTACGATGCGACCGTGGTCTCAAAGCTACGTGAAAGTGGATCTGTCTGTCTAGGAAAGACCAATATGGATGAATTCGCCATGGGGTCATCCAATGAAACCAGTTTTTTTGGCCCAGCAAGAAATCCATGGAATAATGGAAATGTGCCGGGTGGCTCCTCAGGTGGAAGTGCATCAAGCGTGGCAGCGGGATTAGTTGCAGCTGCAACTGGATCAGATACTGGTGGATCAATCCGACAACCATCGGCCTTCTGCGGAGTCACTGGACTAAAACCTACCTATGGTCGGGTATCGCGTTACGGCATGATCGCGTTCGCGTCGAGTCTGGACCAAGGCGGTCCCATTGCCCGCAGCGCGGAAGATGTAAGTTTCATGCTTTCAGCTATGGAAGGGTACGACAGATTCGATTCAACGAGTGTAGATTGGCCTCCAACCAACGTGTCCTCCGGTATTAAAACGCCGATCATTGGTATCTCCGATTCTTCGTTTGAAAATCTACCACCTGCCATTGCAAGTTCCATCAATGAGTCCCAAAAGGTATTGGAACGAATGGGATGCAAGTTTCGTTGCGTAAATCTTCCCTACAAGGAAGTCGCCATAGCTGCGTACTATGTGATTGCATGTGCCGAAGCATCAACTAACCTTTCACGATATGACGGAGTTCGGTACGGTCATCGCGCCAGCAACTATACTCCTAGCAGTTTGGAAGATCTCTATCGGCAGTCTCGTAGCGAGGGGTTTGGCACTGAGGTAAAGCGGCGTATTCTTATTGGCACGTACGCGCTTTCAGTTGGCTATTACGATTCGTACTACTTAAAGGCTCAGAAAATACGGTATTTGATTCGGCAGAGTTTTCTTGATGCCTTTCGCGAAGTCGATTTAATACTTTCTCCAGTCACGACAGCAACCGCATTTAAAATCGATTCACGCACCAGAAGTCCAATTGAAATGTACTTACAAGACATGTTCACCATTCCCGTTAATCTAGCAGGATTACCATCACTTTCACTGCCATGTGGATTAGTCAATGGACTTCCGGTGAGCATGCAACTTATAGGCCGCCACTTTGACGAAGCTACAGTTCTTCGTACTGGAATTGCTTTTCAAAATTATACGGACTGGCATCTCCAGCATCCCAATCTAAACCGTGGCCATGTCTAGTACCCAATGGGAGTCCGTAATCGGTCTTGAGATTCACGTTCAACTTCGCACTCAGTCCAAAATATTTTCATCAGCTCCGACGATGTTCGGTGCTGAACCAAACGAACAAGCAAACTTAGTCGATCTCGCAATGCCCGGATCACTGCCGGTGCTCAATGAAGCCGTGGTCCGTATGGCTATTCGTTTTGGACTTGCTATCAACGCTGAAATAGCACCAATCTGTCAATTTGATCGTAAAAACTACTTTTATCCCGATCTGCCGAAGGGTTATCAAATCAGCCAATTAAATCAACCCATTGTGGGTCGTGGAGTCCTGAGCGTGGTCATGGATAACGCAAATATCCGACTAGTTGGCATAACCCGAGCACATCTTGAAGAAGATGCGGGGAAATCCATACACGATGCATTTCCGGGCAAAACGGGGATTGACCTCAATCGTGCTGGTATTCCATTACTAGAAATCGTGACGGACCCTGATCTTACTACTCCCGCTGAAGCAGCGGCTTGCTTTCGCCAATTACACACGCTCGCGACTTGGCTAGAGATATGTGACGGCAACATGAGTGAGGGTTCCATGCGCTGCGATGCCAATGTGTCTGTACGACCGCGAGGGTGGAGTGAACTAGGTGAGCGTACTGAAGTAAAGAACCTTAACTCTTTTCGATTTGTTGAAAGGGCATTGGAGTATGAGATTGATCGACAGATAGCACTGATCGAACAAGGAGGAAAGGTTGTGCGGGAAACGCGATTGTACGATTCCAACCGTGATGAGACGCGATCCATGCGCAGAAAAGAATTCTTAAACGATTATCGATATTTCCCCGATCCTGATCTTTCCCCCACCAAAGTTGGTTCCGACTTGATCGAGTCGGAGCGTGCAATCCTCCCGGAACTTCCAGAGTGCAAGATCAATCGTTACCTCAATCGATACAAACTTTCGAAGTACCACGCCAGTCGGCTAACGCGGGATCGACGAGTGGCCGAGTTTTTCGACGCCGTGATTTCTGAGGGAGTGAACCCGAAGCGAGCAGTAAGCTGGGTCATGGATGAAATATCTACAATCTTGAATCGTCATGGCTGGGAATTCGACAAAGTGCCGTTCACTGCCAGACAGCTCGCATCGTTAATAATGCGTATTGAAGACGGAACGATTTCGTACACGACCGCGAAAACAGTGTTCGAAATACTTTGGATCAATGGGGGTGACGTTGATCAAATAATAGAGAAACGTGGACTGCAACAAATCACCGATGCAGATCAATTGAAAGACATAATTACGGATGTGATTGATCAATATCCTGACCAGGTCGTGCAGTACCAGGCGGGAAAGGTCAAAGTTCTGGCATTCTTCACTGGCCAAGTTATGAAAGCGTCTAAAGGTAAAGCAGCCCCTAAAAAAGTCAATGAATTATTATTAAGAGAACTAGATAGGTACTAAAAAGCTGGGCTTCATCAAGCGATCTGACGAGATATCAACTCCAGGAACACGCTCTAGGGCGTGTTTACACTAAATTCCTGGTCATTTCGCAAATCAGTGTCAGATAGACGAACCCGGCGGCGGCGAACATAAGGTCGAGTTTGTCGTGACGCTTCCCCACGCGGCGATACCGCTGGAGCCTGCCGAACAGGCATTCCACTTCGTTGCGGCGGGTATACAGCTTGCGGTCGATCCAGTGGGGTCGTGCGGGGTGGTGCCACGGGCGTAGCACCTCCAACAACAGAGTGTCAACACGCCCTAGCGTATTTTTAATTTTCGCATCCAGCGAGATTTGCCGGAAGTTTCCTCCACGGATTCGCGATTTTTAACCCACCCTGTGAAACCTTCTTCAAGGTGTGCGACATCCGGATAACCCATATCAAGTAACGCACGTGCGGCTAAGGCTGAACGTCCTCCAGCCGCGCAGAAGAGAACAATACGTCGGTCTTCTTGGAAGCCTCTTCGATGGTATGGACTTTGAGGGTCCGCCCAGAATTCCAACATGCCTCGAGGCACATGTATTGCTCCGGGAATGGTACCCAAGTCTACCCACTCCTGGATTTCACGCAGGTCTATGAGCAATGGGGGGATCTCACCTTCGAGCTCAGTGGCCAAGTCATCCACGGAAAGATTTTCTAAGTCCTTCTTGATCTCGTTGATAATTCCAAAAATTGACTTAATTGGCATAGCGAACACCCTTCAGCAAGTTGAATTTCTGACGTAATGAAAAATTTAGATGACTGGACATATCTTAAGATACAATCGAGGTCAATCTTTTCGTAAATTGTAAATGGGTCATTTATGGCACTGGAGTTAAAGGAAATTGACAGGTTACCGGACTACAAGAGCCTAGACCCTTCGTCGCTAGAACAGTTTATAGAAGATCTGCTGGCAAATCATCGAGAAGAAATTAGAACCATTATTGCACACGCCATCGAAGAGCCGACTTGGGACAACCTCGCTCAGCCACTAGAAGAGTTAGATGACTATATTACGAAAGCGTGGGCACCGATTTCACAAATCAACTCGGTAGTCAGCACGCCGGATCTGCGCGAAGCACACGATAACTGTTTGCCCCATCTATCTCGCTATGAGACTGAAATGAAGCAGTCAGGGGCATTGTACGCGGCATTCAAAGCACTTCGGGATAGTAAGTCTTTTTCGATTTTGGATTCGGCACGGCGGAAAGTAATTTCGGATACATTGTTGGATTTTGAACTTTCCGGTGTCGCATTAGAGGATGCAAAAAAAAAGAGGTTTGCTGAAATCAGTGAACGTTTGTCCGTGCTCTCAAGTGAGTTCAGTAATCGCGTGTTGGATGCAACCGACGCGTGGAGTAAACATATCCAAGAAGCATCGTTTCTCGAAGGATTATCCGAATTACAAAAGCGAGCGTCAGCAGAAGCTGCAAGAGCCCGAGGTTTAGATGGATACCTGCTAACACTCGAAATGCCATCCTATATCAGTGTTATCAGACATGCGAAAGATCGAGAATTACGACGGGAAGTTCATGAGGCATACGTAACTCGCGCTTCTGATGCTGGCCCGTTCGCCGGTCAGTTCGACAATACTGATACTCTGATGGAGATTCTCGGATTAAGGAGGGAGCTAACTGAACTGCTCGGCTACTTGAATTATGCAGACTACTCCGTAGCTAAGAAAATGGCGGCGTCTGGCGAAGAGGTGAGAGAGTTCTTAGAAAAAATGTTGGCTAAAGCTCTACCTAAAGCAAGGGAGGAACTTATCGCGGTCCAATTCTTTGCGAGCGAAAAGTACGGTATAGACGACGTTCAAGCTTGGGATATTCGTTTTCTTGCAGAACGAATGCGCGAAGATAAGTACGGAGTATCCAATGAGTTATTGCGTCCTTATTTTCCTCTCAATCATGTTGTTGATGGTATGTTTCGAATTGTAGAACGTCTCTACGGCATACGAATAGAAGAGAAGCCGCTACCTGATACTTGGCACGACGATGTTCGTTTCTATGAGATTTGCCGCGGCAATGAAAAAATTGCTCGTTTTTATCTTGATGCGTTTGCTAGAGCTAACAAACGTGGCGGTGCGTGGATGGATAGCTGCCGCGTTCGAAGGGAGTACGGTAACTTTCTACAGCTTCCGGTTGCATATCTGAATTGTAATGCACCTCCTCCGCTTGATGACGTGCCTGCATTACTTACCCATTCCGATGTTGTAACACTGTTTCATGAATTTGGACATGGTTTGCATCACATGCTGACTCGCCAAAAGCATAGTCCTGTTTCAGGTATTAACGGAGTTTCGTGGGATGCCGTTGAGTTGCCAAGCCAGTTCATGGAAAACTGGTGTTGGCAACCGGAAGGTATTGCAATAATCTCGTCACACTACGAGACTGGCGAACCGTTGCCCAAAGCGTTGCTTGATCGACTGCTTGCTGCCAAGAACTTTCAAAGTGGTTTACATATGGTTAGTCAGTTGGAATTTGGACTGTTTGACATCGCTATACACGAAACTAATGAAGAAGTAGATCCTATGGAAGTGCTTCGAAACATTTATGCGAGTATCAATCTTATTCAAATACCGGAATACAATCGTTTTCCTTGCTCGTTTGAGCACATTTTCGCAGGAGGTTATGCGGCGGGTTATTATTGCTACTTGTGGGCTGAAGTTCTCTCGGCGGATGCTTTTGCTGCATTTGAGGAGACTGGGATTTTTAATGAAGACACTGGCAAATGCTTCTTGAAGCACATATTGGAAGTCGGTGGATCGAAAAGTGCTGCTGAGATGTATCGCGATTTCCGTGGTCGAGACGCGAGCACGGACGCATTACTACGGCATTCAGGATTGGCGTAATTTTGCTGGTTTCGTTACGCTGGTCACCAGACATGCGTATCCACGTTACGATCTTTATAAAATCTCAACGATCTTTACTTTGCGTAATGTGCTCTGCAAGATAGTTGTTTATCCGTGAAATAGCTTCTTCTATGCTTTCCAAAGAAGCGGCGTATGAGAGCCGAATGTAGCCTTCTCCTAAGTGTCCAAAACTTGTACCGGCAATCGTCGCTACGCCAACTTCCTCCAACAACTGGTTTTGCAACTCTTGCGCAGAGAAGCCGGTTTCGGTTATGTTTGGAAATACATAGAATGCACCGCCCGGCTCCCTACACGTTACGCCTGATAACTTACTTAAGCCGTTAACGATTAACTCACGGCGTTCGGTGAACGCCCGTATCATCTCATGTATGCGGTTTTGCGGGCCTTCAAGTGCGGTTATACCTGCATATTGAGTGAAAGTGTTAACGCAAGAGTAGCAATTAATCGCCAGTTTTATGGCATGACCAATCAACGAGTCCGGCCACACGGAATAGCCCATTCTCCATCCAGTCATTGCATAAGTCTTGCTCCACCCATCAAGGAGAATTAATCGATCTCTGATTTTAGGGTACGAGAGCAGGGTAACGTGATCATGGCCCTTGTAGCAAATGCGTGAATATATTTCATCGCTCATGATGACAGCATCAGGAAATCTTTCGAGACCATTTACAAGTTGGTCTAGTTCAGATTTTGGTATCACGCCGCCGGTTGGATTAGCAGGGGAATTAAGAATTATTAAACGCGTTGCGGGGGTGACCAGCTCAAGAACTTCGTCGGCGTTGAAAGAAAAATGCTTCTCTTCCAGAAGCGGAATAGGTACAGCCTTTGCGCCCGAAAAATTGATTATGGATTCGTATATGGGAAATCCAGGATTGGGATATAGGATTTCTGATCCAGCTTCTCCAAACATTAAAATTGCAAAAAAGATCGTGACCTTTCCGCCAGGTACAATCAGCACATTGTCTGGATTCACTTCTTCGTTTCGCCATCGTGCGATATCTGCAGCTACTGCTTCTCGTAGTTTTGGAATACCAGGAGCAGGCGTATAGCCATGGTGCCCGTCGCGAAGTGCTTTGGTTGCAGCTTCAACGATATGTTCGGGAGTTTTGAAATCTGGTTGTCCAATACCGAGATTGATGATATCCATTCCTTTTGTTTTCAGTACTTCTGCGCGCGCTAGTACCTCGAACGCGGTTTCTGTATCAAGGCAATTCATTTTTTCGGAAAGTTGCATGTGCTGCCTCACTCTATAGTCAAAAGCGATTTAGAAATCATGAGTGATAGTGTTATGGACTACGAAATAGCTATTGAAATATCGCAGCAGTCTCAGATACGAGATTAGCCATTTATTAGTTCGCGTGCAATGGCCAGCTGAAATCTACGGATCATCGGTTCATTCTTGATCTAAAATGTCAGGAACACCGCGTGACCATTCTAGCCCGGATATTGCATGAGTGGTGCGAGATGGGTCCGTTTTTCGGGTTCGGCGCGGTAACCAGGATTCCCATGTCTGGCAGCGAAATACCCCCGTTACCGGTGGTCGCACCGCCGCCGAAGCTGAATTCGGCCTCCACCTTGCTGCGTTGTACGGATGAAAAATGGATTGGATTTGGGTAACATTTCGTCACAGCAAGGTCTCCTTCGATATGCATTTTAACTCATTGAATGGTATCGAATTATAGGAGCCTTGCTGTTTTACTCGTGCATTATCCGGGCTAGTCCTACGAAGCAGGAATAGTCGGTGCCATTTGCTCAAAAAAACTACTCTATTGTTTGAGCCAAGAATCATTTATTAGGTGGTACAACAACAAGAATAAGTCCATTCTCTTTTTGTATTCGCGGACCTGGACCATGTGAGTATCAAGAATGCACTCGCGTACTCGGGCAATCTTGGAATTTTCAATCGATATCTAACCGTCGTCATATGGTTGGGATGTATCAAATATGCGATAATAAAGTGGTAATGAAAATGTACTGTATAGAGATAAGCGATAAATACGATGTGGTCATTGTCGGCGGAGGACATGATTTCGTCACGCTGAAATGCCCAACTATTGGTGTACCACTGCTTTGATACCAACGGCCAGATACATTCAGGAATCTTCGGCTACATTAAGGAGTTTTACAATCCTCGTCACTTGCACTCGGCACTGTACTACCGCAGTCCGCTACTGCTCGAGTGGCTCTGCATGAGAGACAGCATCATGAATCATGATGAGCGATCGAGAGATCACCTCGCGAGAGAACCGTCGATAAGGCAACGAAGAGGGTATAATTTCAGAAGTTATCCACAATCAAGTATCGCGCTGATAGTATTGTCTGTATCCTATTTCCAGCCTATCATCGCAGTTCCAATAGTCTATATTTACTTTTTGTTGGACCTAGCCAAACTAGTTTTCTTGTTTAATTTTGTATCCTTCAGGAAGAGAGCCTCTTCATCTAACATCTGGTTGCTTATTATGGTCCTGACTGACGGATTGTCATGAAGATCAGTGCTTGTTGTACACGCCATATAGGTTAATAGATCGTATATGGAATCTAGTGTTACACCTGAAGCTAATGTCGGAAGGTCACTGCAGATCGGTGGAGCACAAAATCCTATAACTGTATTTTAGTATTCAAACTTCGAAAATGATGGTGTCTGAGTGCTCTTCCCGCTTCGTGATATAAATCCGACCGAGACTTTTCCCAAAGCTACAATCGGACTTATTGTCATCACGATCGGGTGCTGGGTATTTATTCAGGGAACTGGCTTTCATCCATATCTAAGCCAGTCAGTCTGTGCATTCGGTCTGGTTCCTGCTTCATTAACGAGTTCTAGCAAAGATTTATCCATGTTGATGAATAGTATGTGGTGCCATCCCCGTGACTGGAATCCAAATCTTGGATTGATCACGGCAATGTTCATGCATGGCGGATGGTTACATATCATCGGCAACATGTGGTCCTTGTGGATTTTTGGCGATAATTTGGAAGACGAACTCGGACCAACGAGATTTCTATTTTTCTATTTCCTTTGTGGTATATTTGCCACAATATTCCACGTCATCAGTGACCCTGATAGTATCTTACCGGTTGTAGGCGCGTCTGGTGCTATATCTGGTATTATGGGGGCATACGTACTTTTGTATCCAAAGTCGGAAATACGAACGCTTTTATTTGTGGGCTTCATCATGACTTTGCAACTGCCTGCACGTGTTGTGATCGCAAGTTGGTTCATACTTCAGCTCTTGTTTGGTGTATTGTCATTGGACAGTCAATCTGGCGGTGTCGCCTATTGGGCTCACATTGGCGGCTTTTTAACGGGTATTGTTTCAATAAACCTGTTCGGCCGACGCAAATCGGTGGAATATAAATCCTAAACGGGCTCAAATTCCGTGAGCGAACTTATTTTCATTATAAACGTGTTGAACTCGTCATTACGATCGCTATAGCTGAGAATCTCTATTTACCTACGCTGTTCTCCCCCGATAACTTTTTACTAATAAGTTGAATGAAGAGGTGTTGACGATAAGTCCCGCGAACCTGTTTGGCCTTCCGGACCTTGGCGTAGCCTGTCGGCGACGGGTGCCCCCCCCCCTTTTTGAAGACTAATGAATGGGCGATCGATTTCGAGCGGTTTCGGGCTCCGCTGAAGGCGGCACTGAGCTATTAGGGTCGTGTGCAAGGCGTTCCGTCCTTCGTAGGATCCTGGTAGTGATGTTCAAGGTCTGCGCTGTATGAGACGAGCGATGAGCGGATGCAGTTTCGACCGGGGTTTCCACAGCCCCGCCAACCCACGGCCAACTAGCCGCGATTCTGGAGCACGGCCAGCAATTTCCAGCGAGTTGTGAACTGCTGATTTTAATAGGACTTTCGGCTGTTTTCGTCCCACGGTTTTCGCGAACTTTTGTCATTTTCCAGGCTGTATAAATTGGGGCACGTCATCAAACTAGAGTGAAAAGATTTAGTTAAATCAAAGAAATGTTTACTCATCTCTTGAATATACTGCCAGTATCCAGACATTTGCTCACTGGAAATTACTGTCACGCTGGTGTGCGACCACTTGAACACTCACAGCGGTGACTCGTTCTACGCCGCGTTCCCGGCGGCCGAGGCCAGTCGCGGGATCGGTTGAACGACCGTATCTACTTGGTGCACACGCTGAAACACGGGAGCTGGCTGAACGTCGCGGAACTGGCGTTCAGTGCGTTGCACCGCCAGTGCCTAGATCGCCGGATCGAGAGCAGGGCTTTGGTCACATCGGAAATGGCGGACTAGGCCGAGGAGCGCAATCGCGAACAGACCGGGTTGACTGGCAGCTCAGCACCGGCGACGCGCGTACCCAACTGAAGCACCCATACCCGAAAATTAAAACTGGTTAAACTACTAGTTTAAAACTCCATGTAGTCCATCAGGATTGATTTTTCGACTTTGTACGGTTAATGGATTGACGATCTTCGTATTCTTGTACGACTTCCCGCCAATCTTCTACGACTTCCTCGCAACGAAGCGTATCAATACCCGGATTTGAAACTAAAGATGGTGGATAACGTTTTAGGTTTGCGCTATGTACCGTTGCATTGCATTCTCGCAACATCTGCTCGTATAGTAGATAGGAATAATTGTTTGTCTCCAATACTAAGTGACGGCAGACACAACTTTCAACATTACGTTTAAACGTAATATTCAATTGTTTAGTCGTTTCGCGATTTGCACAGTCAGTGAGTGATGCAATAGATAGTAAACATAGGCTAGATGTCTGGATAATGGATGTTTTTTTATATAACATCATCTACAACTATATGCAATGCGTCATGCATATATATGGACACCTCTATTTACTCGAAGCAAGCGGAGGTAGACAATCCTTATATCATTAAAAATCATATACTTATATCGGGCATGATTCGTCAAAACAGCAATAAATAGAGGTTTCCATATTTGTCCGTGTGTATGATCAGTTACTTACCTAAATTACGCTCTCTTGTCTTAATATGGTGTAGCTTCATGAGGCCAGATTTGCATCCAGTTGGAAGACTATTGCAGTTCAGTCACTATCCCACGGGGCTGGGCCTGTTGCAAGGCGTGGATCTATACAGCGATATTAGTTAAAGCGACAATTGACCGTGCAACATTACGGCATGATCGGTACTGGCTGGCTGTGTACTGCTACGCGTTATGATGGCTTCGAAAAGTAATTTTAGTGTGTCTCCGCGAAGGAATGAGAGCCCCGTGGAGTAGTTCCGTGAACCTTGATTGCCAAAAGACATCGTGGTAAATGGTCTTAATATACCGAGATGCACCTTCGCCGGGAAACTATAACTAGCCTGCATTCGGAGCCACGATTCGTTCCCTAAAGAGTCTGTTAATTTCCTGGCAGGCATTAACTGTTGAGTTTTTGGATAACCACTCCAGTTATTCATGCTTCGATAGCTGTGGTTCGATGCATACGTGTCATTGTTCGGACGGCTCCAAATCGTTTCAAGATTTAACAAAAGACCAAGATCGTCGGGTTCCGGGTTAAACTGCGCAAAACCTCCAGCACTCCACTCTTTGACATCTACATCCGCTTTCGTTAGTACGTGCCCCCAGATATCAACGATTGTTTTCTCGTCGACGGTGACAAACCGTATTGCGCCACCGGCCACTATTTCAGAACTGGCGTCCGAAGTGCTGTCGTATTGAGTGCCAAATTCTACAGACGGAGTGAAGGACCCACCAGAATCTAGCTGAAAACTGTACTGAGCTTCGAGCATCACGCGAAAAAGCTGAGACTCTACAGTAATTCTATCGCTTGTATCATTTACTTTTGTTGCAATTGATCCGTTAGCCCAATCCCCATTTATCCAAAATTTTGGCCCCGCGCTGTTTGAGCCAAGTAGTTGCAGGCTTCCGCCTGCGGCAGTCATTAACATCTCTATGTTATTCTCTTGTGTCGCGGTGACGCTGTCTTTAATCGTGGTATATCCTTTATAGTACCCGGCTGTGGCCCATGCATTTGCGCCGCCTTCTCTCCCACGCCATCCGAGGTAAGGATTTATACCCATCATCGGGCTTTCGAAAGAGCCCGTATGCGCTTCGCCTTCTTTGTAATCAAAAATACTTTTTAGGGACGACAGCATCAAACCTATCCGCCATATACCGATTTGGATGTCTGACCCCACCCGGAGCGCACTTACGGCACCGTCGGTAGTGAGACCATCTACGTCTATGGAAAGGTCTTTGTACTCACCAGTAATCCAGATCATGGTCTCCGGCGCGTCCTGAGACTGGAAATTAACTGGAATGGACAAGGTCATTCCATCGAGCAACTGATAAAGATTAGTAGACTCAACATTCCCTGACAGACGTGGTATTAACGGCAAGCCGGAAGGCCATGTGTCAACCAGATCTGCACCCTGCATCCGTTTGGATAGCGCATCCATCACCCCGGTCAGTGCCGCCTTGTTAACTTGCGGTAGCAGGGTATTGCTGAGCAGTATCTGTTTGGATACTGCTGGAATCACCGATACTGGATTCGAGGGGATGCCAGCATGCTGGCCATGAACCGTGCGTACAGTAAACGAGTACTCGGTGCCGTTTTCCAAGTTAGTCACGGTATAACTTGTAGTGGACGAATCGCTAGAGGGAATATCGCTCCATGAGCCGGAGGTGTTGATTTGGACGCGAATTTGGTACTTTGTGATACTTGCGTCGTTAGGATTGTCCCAAGTTAGAATAGCTACTTCGTTTCCGCTTTCTCCCATGAGATTCATGGTGTGCACTGCCGGTATCGCCGATACCGTTCCTGAGGCCTCACCAATCCCCGCTGGATTCACAGCGCGAATTGCAAAGGTGTATTCGACACCATTGGAAAGATCAGTAATTATATGACTAGTAGTACTAGCATCACTGTTCGGTATGGGCGTCCAAGTACCGCCGTTAACCAAAACATGGTAGGCCATAATAGTCCCATCATCAGGGTTCGTCCATGAAAGCGTAACTTGACCGTTTCCTGCTTCAGCTTTTAAGCCTATCGGTGCCGCAGGCGTGCTCGTGTCGGTGACCGTCACCGTAATATTAGGAACCGCAACCGCGTCGTATCCCCCCCCCGTGATGCTATGCGATATTGTCACTTCCTCACTGACGGCGTTGTCATCGTCCGCTGCAGTAACAGTAATTATTTGATCGTTGCCCCAATTTTCACGTGTAAAGGTCAATGGCTCCGCGCTGACCGATAACGTTGATTCATCCCCACTCATTGCAGTGAAAATAACAGAATCAGTCGGCTCAAAGTTCAGACGTACAGAGTAGGTTGTCTGTTCGCCCTCGTATACGGTCAGTGTGTTGTGACTTAAGGTGACACTGGGCGCATCGTCATCATTTATAGTCACGGTTACTACGGGAGCAACAACCGATCCGTAGTCACCTCCCGCTACCAGATGCTCTATGTCGACTACTTCGCCCACGAAGTTCGTGTCAGCATTGGCTGTGACGGTAACCCGCTGGTATGCTTCCCAGTTTTGCGAAGTGAATGTGAGTGGTCCGGATACAGTTAATGCTGGTGAATCGCTGGTCGGTGTGATAGTGACGTTGTCGATCGGCTTCGTGATCAGATTTACCGAATACGTTGTATCAGAAGTTTCGTCTAGAGTAAGCGTGGTCGGCGTCACGTTCACACCTCTGCTATCATCATCGGCAACGAGTACTGGAAGATCGTCCATCGTCACGTCGTCATAGTCGCCCCCCGTCACTGTGTGCGTAATCGTGGTCATGTCGTCCGTCGAATCATCGTCGGGGATTCCCCACACCGTTATTGGCTTAGGTGTATCCCAGTCGGTGGGTGTGAAGACCAGGGCCTCGGAAACCAAAGCAGCGGTGGCATCGGAACTCTTTGGGATAATAACCACATTGGCGGTTGGTTCTGTAGCAAGTGTGAGCGTATAGGCTGCTGCGCCCCCTTCTGCAACGTCAAGTTGGAACTCAGGAAAGAGATCTTCATCGTAAACCACTGCAGCGGTATCGCCGTCCTCTACAGTAACAACTACGTCTTCCACCTCCACGGCATTGAAGTTGCCCCCTGTGACCGTATGCGATATTATTATTTCCTCATCTACTGCGTTCGCATCATCAATGGTGCTTACGTTAAAATTCTGCGGCGTTGACCAATTGTTCGCATTAAACGTAATGGGAGAGTTCGGCAGTTCGTCAATTGCCGTACTGCTGCTAACCTGCGTGATCGTCACAGTGTCCGACGGTGCAGCACTAAGTACCACGGAATAGCTGAATGTGCCACCTTCGGCTACCGGATTTGGAGTAGGAGTACCCAATATTACGTCCGCTTCATCGTCGTCAATCACCGTTACGCTGACCGGCCGGTCTATCGCTTGATCAAAGCCTCCTCCCGAAATGTCGTGGGAAATCGTCATGTTGCTACTCTCGGCATCGTCATCTTGACTACTGGTAACTGTCACCATCTGGGGCACTGACCAATTCCCGGTCGTAAACGTTAATGCACCAGAAACGGTGGCTGTGGTGGTATCGCTACTGACTGGCCTAACTGTAGCGGAACCACTGGGCTGCGTGGCCAGACTCACGCTATAGGTCCCCGAGTCTCCCTCGTTTATCGACAGTGTCCTTGGGTTTACCACAATTGACGGTGATTCGTCATCAAGTACCGTTACGCTGACTTCTTGGTCCGGTACGCCATCATAGCCACCGCCTCGAATGGTGTGAGTAATCGTTGTACTGCCGTCCTGGAAGTCATCGTCTTGACTACTGGTAACCGTCACCATCTGGGCAGTGGACCAGCTTTGTCTCGTAAATACCAGCGCGCCAGAGACGGTAGCTACGTTAGTGTCTCCGCTACGCGGTGTAATTGTGACGGAGGCGGTGGGACGCGCGGTCAGGTGCACGCTGTAGGTCGCTGTATTCCCTTCATCTATTGTCAGTGCCGTTGGATCCATCACGATCCCTGAAGACTCGTCACTAACCACAGTTACACGGACTGAGCGGTCCGGTGCGTTATTGTAGTCCCCTCCATTAATAGTGTGAGTAATCGTTGTGTGCTGATCTTCAAAATCGTCGTTCTGAACACCGGTAACAGTCACAGTTTGAGTGGTTGACCAGCTTTCTCTCGTAAATATCAGCGCGCCAGAGACGGTAGCTATGTTGTTGTCTCCGCTACGTGGTGTAATGGTAACGGGGCCGGTGGGCTGCGTCATCAAACGCACGCTGTAGGTCGCTGTATCCCCTTCATCTATCGTTAGTGTCCTAGGATTCACCACGATCCCCGGCACGTCGTCGTCTCTTACCGTTACGCGGACCGGCCGGTCCCGCACGCCATCGTAGTTTCCTCCTGTAATAGTATGAGTAATTGTTTCGTTGTTGTCCTGGGGATTGTCATCCTGAACACCGGTAACAGTCACAGTTTGAGCAGTGGACCAGTTTGTAGTTGTAAACGTCAACGCATTAGAAACGGCAACTACGTTGGTGTTGCTACTGACCGGCCTGACTGTGACGGTGTTAGTGGGCTGCGTAGTCAGCCTCACGGTGTAGCTCGCAGTACTTCCCTCATCTACCGTCAGCGTCGTTGGATTCACCAAGATCCCTGGCGCGTCGTCATCGTTTACCGTTACGCTGACTGATTGATCCAGCGCGCCATCATAGCCACCTCCTGAAATAGTGTGAGTAATCGTCGCGTTACCGTGATCGCGATCGCTGTCCTGAGTCCCGGTAACTCTCACGCTCTGGGGGACTGACCAGTTGTTCCTTGTAAACCTCACCGCACCAGAGACGGTAGCTATAGCAGTGTCATCACTGGCCGGCGTAATTGTAACGGTACCGGCGGGCTCCACGGCCAGTCTCACAGTGTAGGTCTCACTTCTTCCTTCATCTACCGTTAGATCCTGCGGATCTACCACAATTCTTGGTGTATCATCCTCGGTTATCGTCACTTCGACTGGTTGGTCCGGTGCACTGTCATACCCCCCCCCTGAGATAGCGTGGGTAATCCTCACCACGTCGTTATCGCTATCGATATCCACAATACCGGTAACCGATACCATCTGAGGCGTTGCCCAATCTACGGTTGTAAACACTATTGAATCAGAGACGGTGGCTATGTTTTCATTGTCACTGGCCGGCGTAACTGTGACGGAGCCGGTAGGCTGCGCGACCAGCTTCACGCTATAGGTTCCCGTAGTCCCTTCTTGCACTTCCAGATCTCTTGGGTCTACTATAATTTCTGGGGAGTCGTTATCGATCACTGTTACGTTGACCGATTGGTCCAGCGCATCATCATATCCTCCCCCTTTCATAGTATGAGTAACGATCATGCTGCCATCTTGGAGATCGCCGTCGTCCTCAACGCCGGTAACCCTCACCGTTTGGGAAGCGGACCAGTTTCTGGTTGTAAACACCAGTGCGCCAGAGACGGTGGCTACGTCTTCATTGTCACTGGCCGGCGTAACTGTGACGGAGCCGGTGGGTTCTACGGATAATTTCACATTGTAGGTTGCCGACCGTCCTTCATTTATCCTCAGCGTCGTTGGATCTACTATGAGTGTTGGTATGTCGTCATCTGTTACCATTACACTGACCGGTTGGTCCAGCGCGTCATCATAGCCTCCTCCTACAATAGTGTGAGTAATCATCGTGTTATTGTCGTCGCGATTATCGTCCTGAGCACCGGTAACCGTCACTGTTTTGTCACGGTCCCAGTTGTTTCTTGTAAATACTATCGGGCCAGAGACGGTAGCTATATTGGTATCCATGCTGACCGGTGTAATGGTGACGTTGCCAGTGGGTTCCACGGCTAGTTTCACGCTGTAGGTACCACGCCCTCCCTCATCTATCGTCAACGTCTCTGGGTCTACTTCAATCGCCGGTGAATCGTCATCGGTTACCATTACGGTGACTGGTTGGTCCGGTACGCTATCATAGCCGCCGCCTCGAATGGTGTGAGTAATCGTTGCCATATTGTCTTGGAAATCATCGTCTTGAGTACCAGTAACTGTCACCATCTGGACATCTAACCAGTTTCCGGTCGTAAACGTTAGTACTCCAGAAACAGTGGCGATAGCGGTGCTGCTGCTGCGCGGCGTAACTGTGACGGAGTCGGTAGGTTGCGCTGTTAGATTTACGCTGTAGGTCGTAGTACCATCTTCACCAACCGTCAGCGCCGTTGGGTCTATCACAATCCCCGGTGAATCGTCATCATTCACCGTTACGCTGACTGGTCGGTCCGACACGCTATCGTAGCCACCTCCCATGATGGTGTGAGTAATCGTTATGCGGTGGTTTTGAAAATCGGCGTCCTGAACACCTGTAACCGTCACTTCTTGCGCAGCATCCCAGTTTCCTGTCGTAAACTCCAGTGAGCCAGAGACGGTGGCTATACTAGTATCCTCACTGGCCGGCGTAATTATGACGGTTCCGGTAGGTATCTCGGCAAGTTCTATCTCGTAGATTTCCATACCTCCCTCATTCACACCTAGTGTCCTTGGTGTTACCACGATATCTGCTACAGCGGGCGAGATGTCGTCAGACATTGTTACCTGAACCTGTGCAACACTAGCAGCATCGCCATTATTCAGCTTGGCTGTTCGGGTCACGAGCGTAGTGTGATTAGTCAGATCTGCATTCATCGTAGATGTGTTCGGATTGACTGACGCGCCCGTGGCTGCATCATCAGTGATGGTGACATTTGAGTACGTTGTCACTACTCTGGCGATGTGCTTAGCTAGTTCATCATCAACAATATTATTCGTATTGAAGATTCCGACGATGCTCGGGGTAGTTGGGTCATCCGTTAATGTGCGCGGCCAAGACTTACGGTAGCCTAGGTCGCTAGCGAGACCGTCTCCAGTGAAGGGGACTGAATCAATGTAGTCCACGTCGGGAATAGTTGCGTGCATTGCCGTCAGAACTTGTTCCGCCGACTTTGCTTGAGGTGTTTCGCCGGTTGATGCGGTTGGCTCCTTACTAGCTAGGGCTCCATTTACCGCGTTGGAAAAAATCACGCTGCAGAACAGTGTACTACTGGTCAAGACACGAAAAGTATTTAATAGAGACGACGAGGTTCGCAAGTGTTTACCTCTTAGCAAGGCTGAGGATTGCCGGTACCGTTTTATTTTAGAGAATGTCCGGGGGGGCATTCTAGTTAAGAAAGGACATTCACCGATTTCTTTAGCGTTTGAGGCCTTGGAACGATGTAGGAAATTGCTATTAATATTTGATTGATGATTTGTTCTGTCAGCTTGTGGGTTTCGCCCAAGGCTCTCGGACCGTTTCATCGTCAGGCTCCGCTACCGTCATGAACTGTTTTACCACTGAGAACGAGCTTGGTGAGCCAATACGCTCAAATTACATCCAGCATACGTTGTTGCTACCATTAACTTGATTCGTTAAATACTAAGGAACTTACCTTGCGGGTTTCAGTACGCTAGGGCATATACATATACTCCGCTATAGTAATCGTTATTTCGTGCAAAAGCAAACTATCCGATTGCCGAATACAACATTTGTGCCACTAGATTCATGATTCATGTCTACGACTTCTGTGGGGTGTTAAAGTCCGGATGTACGCCAAATCTTGTAGATGTATTGTTATGTATATTATAGATGGGTGCGCTAGACGGTGGGAGGTGCTAACATCACCATAGAGGCATGTTTATTTAGTGTCTGTGCCCCCCCCCCCCCATTTTACGACGGGTTTAAGCCACGTGATGGTATCCGCCGCTCAGAGGATCATGCCGATTGGGGATACTTACGGCGGATAATCCGGCTCCCAGGGTTCAGCAAGTACGGAGGATGCTCTCCGGCTCGCTTTCGGGGCGTACGGGCCGTGTCCCGAGGGGCAGACATGACGGATATTGGGGGACGGTTAGGCCGCTAGACGATAGGGTGGTGCGTGCGATGTCGTGCCATCTCATCTGTTGCTGCGGCCAGCGTCCGAGCCGATGCAGGTTGGCTGCGACGATCAAGATGCCGACGGTGCGTGCGAACCCAGTAATTTCCAGTGAGCAAATGTCTGGATACTGGTAGTGCGTTCAAGAGATGGGTGAGCATTTCTTTGATTTAACTAAATCTTTTCACTTCATTTTGATGACGTGTCCCAATTTATACAGCCCGGAAAATGACAAAAGTTCGCGAAAACCACGGACCGAAAACAGCCGAAAGTCCTATTAAAACCAGCAGTTCACAACTCGCTGGAAATTACTTCACCGGGACACGGTGGTACGCGTGACGGTTTTGCAAGTGCGGGAGACGTCGCCCAAGGGTCGCACCGCGGGGCGGACGCGGACGTGGGTCACGGACGACCTGCCGCTGACCCGAGCCACCGCGGCCGAGGCGCACGCCTGTGCGCGCAGTCGCTGGAAGATCGAGAACGAGACCTTTAACACGCTGAAGCACCAGGGCTACGAAGAGTTGGAGCACAACTTCGGGCACGGGCACCAACATCTGGCCACCGTGCTGATGCTGCTGGCGTTCCTGATCGATCAGTTGCAAGAGTTGTGCTGCCTGCTGTTCCAAGCCGCTCTAGCGAAGGCCGGACCCCGGTACGCGCTGTGGGAAGGGTTGCGCTCGCACCTGACCCTCATACCGTTCCCCGGCTGGCGCGAATTTTATCTGTTCACCGAGCGACCGTCGCATTTCATTACACCCGCTTTCGATACTTCCTGAACCCGCACTGGGACGGGACCGCCTGCCAGGCAACAACATCCGAACGGACGGCTGAGGGACACCGCTCGAACGGCGGGAGACCCGCGTCCGCGCCGTGGACCGCACGAGGACGCAATATCCCTTCACGGGGCTGAAAAGGCCGAATTCGGAGGGGCAAGACCCGCTTCGCAGCACATCGCAACACCTCGATCGTCCGAGCACTGTGAGCAAAGACCCAAATTCCGTTCACGAGGAATTTCTGGTAGAAATGCTCTTTAGTAGGAAAAATTATCTAGAATATGTATTGATGAAGTATGAAATTTCTATTCTTGGCTGTTTAAAAACTATCTATCCTAAAAAATGTATCCGGATTTTTCTACGGCGCAGACTGCCGGGAAAGCGAGGGGTCGTGGACGGCATTGCTGTCGCGTCTGAAAGAACGTGGCTTGCGGGGAGTCGAGTATGTGGTCTCGGACAGTCATGAGGGGTTGCAGCATGCGATCTCGAAAGTGTTGCCGACCGTGCTATGGCAACGGTGCTGCGTCCATTTTCTGCGCAATATGCCAGGGACAAACTGTCACGGAGTGCTGATCCCGCGTGTCTGGAGGGTTTGAAACGGTTGTGGGGCTGTGAGCATGTCGGGGAGGCTCGTGAGGCACTGGGTGCCTGGGTAGTCCGTTCAATGGCATTCGGATTAATGGAAAGGGATCCTGGTCTTTGAGGATGTTGTGTAATAGGTTGATATACGGAAACATATTCGGTTTTTTGGGGTTCTTCAAAAACACTTACGTTTTGGCATGGGTTATGGCAATCTACGCTTAGTTAAATTGTCTCTGGTGCAAACTTGATGGATTCCCGAATCGAGAACCTCGTGGGTATCGCCAACCGGCATGACCGGTTCTGGCAGTGCCATCGGCGCGTGCTGAACACGCTGGTGGTCGTGCTGTTCATTTTCCGGCTGGTGTTCTCGAAGGGGCGTCCGGGATATGCGACTACGCTTGCTGAACTGTGGGGGCAGTGCTGGATGATGGGGATCGAACTCCCACAGCCGGCTCCGGTGTCGAGTTGTGTCAAGAATCTTCTGCAATTTTTGGTGGGAGCGGAGACCCGCCCATATGGGCGGGTCTCCGCTCGGCGCGAAATTTTCGGGCGTTTCATGCCGCCTCCTGCCATGTCTCGGATTCCGGTTCGGATGCGCGAACCACGCCGATCCGGCCATATAGATAACGCTGCCCCGTCAGCCACCGCTCATGGGTCTCCGCCGCAAGTGCCAAGATCAGACGCAGACAGGACTCCGCGTTCGGGAAGATCCTGACGACACGCGTGCGCCGACGGAGCTCCTCGTTGTACCGCTCCAGCATGTTCGTGGACTTCATCCGCAGGGGCGATGTTCCCTAGGCAGCCGATACACCGTCAGCGTCTCCTCGACATGATCCTCGACCCATTCCACTAGCCTGCCAAACCCTTTCTCATCGCCCCAACGGGCTACCCAGGCACCCAGTGCCTCACGAGCCTCCCCGACATGCTCACAGCCCCACAACCCTTTCAAACCCTCCAGACACGCGGGATCAGCACTCCGGGACAGCTTGTCCCTGGCATTGCGCAGAAAATGGACGCAGCACCGTTGCCACAGCGCGGTCGGCAGCACTTTCGAGATCGCATGCTTTAATCCCTCATGACTGTCCGAGACCACATACTCGACTCCCCGCAGGCCACGTTCCTTCAGATGCGAGAGGAATTCCGTCCACGACACCTCGCTTTCCCGGTTCGCCACCTCCGCCGCCAACACCTGACGCCGACCCTCGCCGTCAATCCCGAGGGCAATCTGCACCGCCCGGGAACGCACCGAGCCCTCCTCTCTCACCTTCTCATACCGGGCATCCAGCAGCACATACGGATACGCCTCCTCCAGCCGACGTTCCGCAAACGCCTTCAGCGACGCGTCCAGCTTCGACACCATGGCCGAGATCGTCGCCGGTGAAAACTCGTGACCGCACAGATCTTCCGCCAGTCGGCTCACCCGACGCGTCGAGACCCCCTGCACATACATCTCCGACAGCACGGCCACCAGTGCCTTCTCCGAACGCTGATAGCGCTCGAACACCCGCGTGCTGAACTGGCCGCTGCGTTCCTGCGGAACCCTCAGCTCGATCGCGCCCACCTTCATCGTCAGATCGCGCCGGTAGTATCCAGAACGGTAGCCCTGACGCGTCTTCGTCCGCTCGCTCTTGCCCGCTCCCAGAAACTCCGTCATCTCACTCTCCAGCACCTCGTTGAGCGTCTCTTGCACCAGCCGCCTCACAAACTCCTCATCGTCCGCCAGATGATGGCATGCCGACTTCTTCGTGGCATTGTGCGTATAATCTTTCCGAATCATTTCTTGCTCCTTTTCAATAAATTGTGTCATGAATGATTCGCGCCTGGATGCGGGATTGCGTCCAGGCATCTCCACATTCCCGATGAAACATCAGATTCTAACCATTCGTCTGTCGTTACAGCCCGTTTTTCGTTTTTGCAGACAAATTTATACACAACCCGGTGTCGCCGTCCTCCATCTGCAGTGCCCGGGCCAAGCTGGACGAGCAGCTGTTCAAGACCTTGCACCAGGCAATCCTCAAGGTGGTCTTCGATGCCGAGATCCGACCCCAGCACGAACGGAAAGTCCGACCCGACACGGACCGGCGGTGGCATGGGCATCGGGTATTTGCGGTCGATGGAACCTACCTGAACCTGCCTCGCGGACTGGTGCATGAAGGCTGGCGGACCGCCGGTAGACAGTGCCCACTATCCGCAGGGTCTGGTGAGTTGCCTGTATCGGTTGCAGTTCCGACTACCGGTCGACTTCGACCTGCATGCGCATGGAAATGAGCGCGAGGCGGCACTGGCCGCCCACTTGAACGTGCTGTCGGCGAACGATAACGATGTGGTGGTCTACGACCGGGGGCTACTATGCCTATGAGATGCTTCACGTGCATGCGATCCGGGGACTGCACGCGGTGTTCCGGATGAAACGGAAAACCGGCATCGATGTTGACCGCTTCATCCACGGCAGTTGCCGGGATACGATCATCGAGGTCGTTCCCTACCCGGACACGCTGACCAGACTACGTCGAAGGAACCCCGGAGCTACATTCGGTCCGCACCGCTTGCGGCTGGTGAAATATACCGTGGGCGATACCGCCTTCGTCTTGGGAACGACCCTGTCGGACCGGAACTGGTATTCCATCGACCAACTGTCGGATCTGTATCATGCGAGATGGGACATCGAGGAACTGTACAAGGTATCCAAACGGCTGATAGAGGTTTGAGGACTTTCATGGGCAAAGCGAGCGGGGAGTGAAACAGGAGTTGTATGCATGCTTCACCCTCATTGCCATGACCCGGCTGTTCGCTAACCACGGCGAGGGTCATTTGAACGGGCGTCTGCCGAACGACGGCAAGTCGCTGATGCAAACGAGTTTCAAGCACGGACTTGCGGCAGTGGCGGCCAACATCGAGAGTCTGCTACTTCAGCAGGCATCCGCCCTCCGGGAAACCGTGGCTCGCATGGTCGGCGAGATCGTCCGGTGTCGGCAACGGCTCCGCCCGGGCCGGTCCTATGAGCGGCGATCCCGGAAACCGATCGGAAAGTGGCACCGAGGATAAGGGGAGCACCGGTAACGACAGCCCGCTAACGGAATAAAAAACCAGCGGATAACCAAGGCCCAAGACCGAATCCTTAACCGAATGGCAAAATTCACTAAACGAATGCCATTGGTAGTCCGTTGGGGCGATGAGCAAAGGTTTGGCAGGCTAGTGGAATGGGTCGAGGATCATGTCGAGGAGACGCTGACGGTGTATCGGCTGCCCAGGGAACATTGCCCCTGCGGATGAAGTCCACGAACACGCTGGAGCGGTACAACGAGGGGCTCCGCCGGCGAACGCGTGTCGTTAGGATCTTCCCGAACGCGGAGTCCTGTCTACGTCTGATCTTGGCACTTGCGGCGGAGACCCATGAGCGGTGGCTGACGGGGCAGCGTTATCTATATGGCCGGATCTCCGCTCCCACTGGAAATTGCAGAAAATTCTTGACACAACTCTACTTTTGTCATTTCTCAATTTTAGGATATAGGATCTTATGAAGCGTAGCGCAGCAATTCCCCGTATAGTTTTAATTTAGACTTGGTGTCGGTCTTTCCATGTTTTGGTACAGGAAATCGGCGGTTTCAGGCGTTCCACTACAGCATTTCGTCGTGCATTGAGACGGGTTCCGGGTACCGATATTGCCTCCATTATCGCGAAACCCAATCCGGAAAGTCCAGACTAATAGCGGAGTTTGGGCTATACGGGGAATTGCTGGAGTGCAGCGTACACCATCGTTTAAGATGGGTTCCTCTCTTAAGTACCCAAGTCACATTACCAATCCTAACCTTTATCCATAATAACGTACTACCTCTATTCGATGAGTTTTAGGAATTCTGCTCTAGTTGCTTCGTTATCTCTAAAGCTGCCAAGTTGTACTGACGTTTTCATTTTGGAATGTTGTTTCTGCACACCACGCATTGCCGTGCATAGGTGTTGAGCTTCGATTATGACGCCGACTCCAGTGGCATTGGTTACATTGGAAATAGCATGAGCAATTTGTTGTGTTAATCGTTCCTGAATCTGAAGGCGCCTAGCAAACATATCAACGATACGCGCAATCTTAGATAGCCCCAGCACACGTTTGTTGGGCAAATAGCCTACGTGGCAGATACCTATAAACGGTAGAATATGGTGCTCGCACAATGAATAGATCTCGATATCTTTAATGATCACTATCTCGTCAAGATCAGTCTCAAATAGAGCATTGTTCACAACCTCTTCCATACTCTGATGGTAACCTTGCGTTAGAAATTGAAGAGTTTTCGCTGCGCGTTCAGGCGTATCCGCAAGCTCATCGCGCTCAATATCCTCGCCGATACAGGAAATTATTTGTGAATATGCGGCAGTTAAATCTCGCACATTACCGTCATTCATTATCGAATCCTTGTTCAAAGTACCAACCTAGCTCTTGTGCCCACTTCGAGTATCGTAGTTCAAACCGTCCAATGGGTGTGAACTTTACGTTTACAACTGGAGCACCATTTCCCAATAGTTCATCTGACTTTAGTTCAGTCCCTAAATTGCCCGGTGTCAGATAGGCAAGTTGGTCTTCTGATAAGCTTCATTATCCGATTTGATATCTGAATCACAATTGATACCAGCAGATGGATAAAGGAACGGGTACGCCTACAGAAAACCATCTAGTGAAAATATTCTGGATTTGATGTGCAATCGATGGCGGCCAATGCTTACACGCGCGTACACATTTAGTGCACTGAAGGTGATATAAGTGTGTTCGGCGAACGCGTAGACATATACTTTACATATGTCAAAGTTTATATAGTAGTCGTAGGAAACATGCTTTAGTGGAATTTCAGTTCAAACCCGTCTCGGAAATTCCCGATCCGTATTCTCTTCCTCTGAAGAACCTTAGAGTGGCTGATCCAGCTTTGTTCTACCACGACAAGCAATGGGATTTTTTCAAACGTCTTCGCGAAGAAGCACCGGTTCACTTTTACGAGTATGACGTTGCTGGTCGGGTTTGGTCTTTAGCTCGATACGATGATATTAAAGCTACCGATATTGACTATAAAACCTTTTCGTCGGAACCCAGCATAGTGCTGGGCCCCGCTATAGGGATCGAATCCGAAATCCCTGACGTGGATATGAGGATGTTCATAGCGATGGACCCACCCAAGCACAATGAGCAGCGATCCACGGTGGCCCCGGTCGTTGCACCTACCAACCTTAAGAAACTGGAGTCCACAATTCGCGAACGCGTTGCTCGCATCTTGGACGCGCTTCCGATTGGTGAAACTCTCGACTGGGTAGATCGGGTATCAATAGAACTTACGACGCAGATGCTGGCCACGCTTCTCGATTTTCCGTTTGAAAAACGAAGAAAGCTAACTCGCTGGTCGGATGTCGTAACGTCCACACCGGAAAGTGGGATAGTTGACTCTTGGGAACAAAGGATAGAAGAGCTTTATGAATGCCTGACGTACTTCACGAAATTGCGCGATGAGCGTGTAGGGAAAGAAGGAAATGACTTACTCACGATGTTAGCAAACGGCGAGGCGACACGAGATATGGACCCGATGGAATTTTTAGGTAATCTGATGTTGTTAATTGTGGGAGGTAACGACACAACGCGCAATTCGATAAGCGGCGGAGTGGTAGCCTTAAATCGTTTTCCATCTGAGTACGAAAAGCTTCGTGCCAATCCGGATCTCATTCCGAGCATGGTTTCTGAAATAATTCGCTGGCAGACTCCCTTGTCTTACATGCGTCGTACAGCTAACCATGATTGTGAGATTAGAGGTAAAGCCATTAAGAAAAACGATCAAATTCTGATGTGGTATATATCAGGTAATCGTGATGATGACGTGTTTGAGCGCGCGGATGAATTTATTATTGATCGGGCTAATGTCCGGAAGCATCTTGCGTTTGGTTTTGGCATCCACCGCTGCATGGGAAATCGCCTAGCTGAGATGCAATTGCGCGTACTCTGGGAAGAAATTCTTCTAAGATTCCACATGATTGAAGTCGTCGGCGAATTGGAACGAACCTTTTCTAGTTTCGTTCACGGTTACAGGCGTCTACCAGTCAAGATTCACGCTGCTTAATAATACGCTTTCACGGATCTTGACGATGCTTCCAGTTTCCATTTTGACGCCTAACTTTAGCAGTCAAAATAGAAGACGCACGTACTGTATTGAATAGCTTATGCGATGATAACCTTAGTAACAACGGAATTTCGCGTCACCCGTCGTTAGACACGACGTGCATGCCAATCGGATAAAAGAAGCGTTATATACGGGGTTTCGTGAGTGATACTGGAGCTAATGTGTCAATGATTTATTGCTAAATTTTCGACTACACACATGATTCCGTTCATACAGAGGTTACTGCTTCTTGGACACGTCGATTGCAAAAGGCGAAAAAGATCAGCTCCTAGCAGCTGGCGCGGTTTAATCTTTCTACACTAACCAACGGGGCCACAGATTTGACTATGGATGAGCAAAGAGAACAGATGCAGTCGGCAAGTGGATTTATTGCTGCCTTGGATCAAAGCGGTGGCAGTACACCAAAAACACTCGCACGGTACGGCATATCTAAAGATAGCTACTCGAATGAGTCCGAAATGTTCGACTTCGTGCATCAAATGCGCGTTCGGATAGTATCCAATGAACATTTCAAACGTCCAGGTATTTTGGGTGCGATTCTGTTTGAAGGAACGATGAATCGAAAAGTAGAAAATGAGCCAACAAGCATCTACTTATGGGATCGCAAGCATATATTGCCGTTCTTAAAAATTGATTTGGGGCTTGCTGACGAATCCAATGGCGTTCAGATGATGAAGCCCATCACGTTGCTTTCGCCACGACTCCATCGTGCAAAAAAGTTGAAGGTATTTGGTACGAAGATGCGTTCTGTCATTAAAGTACCTAGATCATCAGGAATCCGTGAGGTAGTTCAACAACAATTTGAGTACGCTGAACGGATTATTGATCATGGCCTTGTTCCGATTGTTGAACCGGAAATTGATATCAACGCGGAAGGAAAATCAGAATGCGAAGAAATTTTGCGAGATGAATGCCGATCGGCTTTGTCCCGCATGGACGGTGGACGGCAAATCGTATTTAAACTTACATTACCCGAAAGACCAAACTTCTACCGTGAATTTATGGAACATCCGAACGTGATGCGCGTTGCGGCCTTGTCGGGTGGGTATTCGCAAGAAGAAGCCAATCGACGCTTGCGACAAAATGACGATATGATTGCTAGTTTCTCGCGTGCACTGACCGAACACTTACGGGTCAGTCAGAGCGACGAGGAATTCCCTGCTACGCTTGATACCGCTATCAACTCAATCGCCAGTGCTTCTTTAGTTTAGTTTTCAATTTCCAGTACGAGAACGTCAGATACGCTTACGAGGCTGCGACAGATCCACCATCGCATGTAATCGTTGCACCAATGGTGTACGCTCCAGCACGCGAACTAAGGAATATCGCGAGGCCAGCTATATCTTCTTTTGTTCCTACCCGGCCACATGGATTTCTTTTACCAACTTGGTCCCAGTCGGCACCTTCCACTTGACCGCCAAATCCCACACCCGCGCTCAACATCCAAGTTGGAAATGGTCCTGGTGCTATGGCATTAACAATGATACTTTCACGTACGAGATGAGCCGCCATTTGCCGAGTGAGATGATGTATTGCAGCTTTTGAGGACGCGTAGGAAAAATTTTCGAAGCGCGGAGTCTTAATTCCATCCACCGAGCCAATATTGATTACACGAGCGGGATCTTTTGCGGTAGCTGATTGCCGTAGTAGAGGCAAACACTTCTGTGTGAGGAAAAAAGCCCCCTTTACGTTCGTATCCATAACTTTGTCCCAACCAATTTCAGGGAACTCTTCGAGCGGAGCCCCCCATGATGCTCCTGCATTATTGACCAAGATATCTAATTTGGTCTCCTTATCGGCGATGGCAGTAACTAACGATTCGATACCTGCAAGATCAGTAATATCCGCGGGGATCGATATACATTCTCCAGCGTATTCATCCGAAATCCGCTTAGCCGTTGCATCACACGCATGAGCTTTTCGCGAACTTATATAGACCTTTGCACCGTGTTCTACAAATCCTGCTGCTATCATTTCACCGATACCGCGTGAGCCTCCGGTAACAAGAGCAATTTTCCCTTCAATCGAAAACCAGTTAGACATTTTTTCTCCATTTTTAAAGCGGGGAAATTATCACGTACTCACTTGTGCGAATGTGAATATTTTGTGCAGTTACTAATATTATCCCTACTATCAGCATGTCATTCATCAATGCCGAAAGTAGAAGAATGCTCATGTTTTCAACTCAGTCAATACGTACTATGCAAGGAATTAATCTTCATCAAAATTGTGGTGCCGTGATTATGATGTTCTAATTGCTTAAACCTACATTGCGCCGCTTCTTAGTTTTCTCCGCTGATCCATTCGATGTAAACAGATCAAGAATCTCGTTCGGAGGCGGCAATTCCACGTATAGCCTAAACACCACCATTGATCCGGATTCTCTGAATCGGGGGGCGCAATGATGGGATCATGAGCCTACCATGTAGGGACTGATTATAGGTCTGAAGACGGTGTATATGGAATAAGAGAGGGTATCCAAGGATGGATGCGATGAAGTTGCACGACAACATGAGCACCCCAGGCTTGCTCGAATGGCCCGAGATGCTTTCGATCAGGTTATCGGGGAGACTTCTGAACGGCACTTTGCGACCGGCGGCGGCTTGGATGTCGAATCTGGCAGTATTTCGGGAGAAGCACACCTCGCTGCTGCAGTTTGATCAGTCGATACGTGGGTGTTCGGCGGCGGTGGTGGTGGTTCGCAACCCGTAATTTCCAGCGAGTTGTGAACTGCTGGTTTTAATAGGACTTTCGGCTGTTTTCGTCCCATGGTTTTCGCGAACTTTTGTCGTTTTCCGGGCTGTATAAATTGGGGCACGTCATCAAACTGGAGTGAAAAAATTTAGATAAATCAAAGAAATGCTCACCCATCTTTTGAACACACTGTCAGTATCCAGACATTTGCTCGCGGGAAATTACTGGTTCGCAACGGGGACGGCTCGGTAGAGAACAATTGCGAACGGAGTGTCTGCACCCAGCTGGTTCCGGTGCCTAGCTTGTGGCATCGGCGTATGAAACGGACCATGATGGCCACGGGCTGCTCTCGTAGGATTTCCAGCTCAGGCTACCTCAGGAATATGGGCTGTGGTTTCTGCTGGCGGCCCGCCCGGCAGTTCGAGCCGCATACGCGGATTATCCCCCGTAAGTATCCTCAATCGGTGTGATCCCCTGGCAGTCTGCGCCGTAGAAAATTTCTGGTATATTTTTAGGATGAATAGTCTTTAAACAACTCAGAATAGGAATTCTATACTTCATTAATACGCATTTTAGGTGATCTTTCCTACTAAAGAGCATCCCTACGTTTCTACGGCACAGACTGCTGAGCGACGGATACCATCACGTGCCTTAAACCCGTCGTAAAATGGGGTTTCCCCACAGACACTAATTATGCGACGGTGCACATTAGCTCAGCGTATTTCAGTGGGGATGTATTTACTGACGCACCATTTGGCGTTTGAGCACTAGACGGTCTCCGTACCCGTCGTTCAAGATACGCTGCCGTGGATGCTTAAGAAATTACGATTTTGAAAACGGTTACAGTTGCCATACATGCAGCAGTTCCCCGTATAGCCCAAACTCCGTTATTAGTCTGGGCCTTCCGGATTGGATTTCGCGATTATAAATGGGGACAATATCGGTACCCGGAACTCGTCTCAATACACGACGAAATGCCGTGTGGAATGCCTGAAAATGCTGATTTTCCGTACCAAAGCACGGAAGATCGACATCAAGCCTAAATTAAAACTATACGAGGAATGACTGGAATAAAAACAAAATTTTATCGCTGTAAATATTGTTTTAGCTGTCAACCACCCCACTAGATTGAAAGGTTTTTATATTTTGTGTGTATCTTCCCCGTGTGCAATTAAATGAGACGGTTTCAGTACAAGTAGAATTAAAATAAGACAGCCTTAGTAAGGAACATATATGAACTGGCGGAAAGTACGGGGATTTGATGCGGCGGAAGAGGACTACATACGCTTAGATCATGAAAAGTGGATTAAAGAGAACAGGATTCGCGAAATTGGTCGGGAGAATGGAAAGCAAAATCAACCTGGCAAAAACGATGCGAACACCGACGAGACGCCCCAAAAAATTCTAGATTGGGTTAATGAACGAGCGTTGCAATGTCAGAAAGACGTTAGCAAATACCTCACTAGTACTGCCAGTGCATTAAACCAGGAAGGCGACAGGCGCACCCTCGAAGATATGGTGAGGGAATGCGAAACCAAGATTAATGATATCAAGATTGAACTAAATAATGAACAACTGAGAGAGCAACAACGAATATCTTTGGTGGAAGAAAGTTTAAAAGAGAACAAGCAACATTATGAAAACTTCCGCACTGAAAACGGCTTGAAACGTCCGGCTAACTATGAGCATCGAAAGAATGCTTGGTTTTATATTGCATCTATTGCAGTTATCGAAATTTTCTTAAACGCAAGCCTGCTGATGGACGTAGTTCCGACCGGCTTAATTGGTTCATTCTTTCAAATGTTTCTAATCGTTGCAGTGAACATCGTAACTGGTTCCCTTGTTTTGGGAACGTTGTGGCGGGTAGTAAACCACAAAAAATCTCTATACAGATCTCTTGCTTGGTTTGGTGTACTAGTAGTATTTGTGATGATTGTATTGTTCAATCTTCTGGTCGGTCATTTTCGCGAAACGCTCCTAGCAGATCAGAAGAGTACCTTGCATGCTTCGACGGCTGATGAAGTCGTGGCGAGCGGTGATACTCAGGAGGCGATCGAGGCTCAAGTCCTTGATCGTTTTTTCGCTGACCCCGTAGGGTTTGAACATTTCCGGACGATCTTGTTGGTTCTTGTTGGTCTGATGTGTTTTGTTATAGCTTCGTGGAAGGGGTATCAATCAGACGACCCTTATCCTGGATACGGACCCGTTGATAGGCATTACAAGCACACGAAAAATAAATATCAGCAGAAATTTGACCAGATTATGGAACAGTTGGAAAAGATTTTTAGTGAAGGAAAGGCTGCACTAGAAGATAGAAGGCATGATATCCAAATAAGGAAGGATCACTATAGCACTCAACTTTTGGCGGGAAAGCGAGTATGTAACGAATACACCCAAAATTTAAGACAATATAGTAACGATCTTAATTGGTTACTAGGGTCGTATTATACAGCAAATGTGGAATCAAGGACAAAACCTGCCCCCGAATGGCCGGAGCGAAAATTGGACCCAAAGGTATTTGATAAACCAGATTTTGATCCTCCGTCTGAAGTGGATTTTTCTGATATCCACAACAAGATTCATCTATTAATTACCGAGGTACAAAACGAGTATCAGACAGTGCGAAACAAGTTTAAGTCTTTTAACAATATCATCGACGGTACATAATAGCGCGAAGGAATTTGAGATGGGATATTCGGGCGAAGCTGACGGTGGATTGAATATTGCGGCAAAATTTAAATGGATCGTTCTAGCTACCGTACTCTTGGGATTTTGGGCAATATTTGCCGTCGTGCAGCCCGAGAAGCTTGATGCGGACCTCTGCCCTGAAAGTACTATGCGCAACGCAAGTACAATTCTATTGGTTGATACGTCCGATCCCTTAACGGCGAAGCACCGCAGCGAACTCTCGCGTCTGATGGAGGAACTCAGAACTCCTCCCGTCGCGGATGCTGTCGCTCGGTTCTACGTGGAGCCAGGAGAGGAGCTGACCGTCTATGAAATCCAAGATGACCTTGAGGCGATTAAACCGGTCGTCAGAGTATGTAATCCAGGAAACAACCCTATGGAATGGCAATGGTACGATGATTTAACGCGAGGCAAGAGCTTTGCCATAAAAAACTGGCGACAGTTTGAAAACGCCATTACGGGGCTGTTTACAAAGCAAGAAACCGCGGAGCAAGCCCAATCTTTGATTCTTGAGAATATCGCCGTGATTTTACCGCACCATACTCGCAGTTCGTTTCAAACGGATCTTGATTCCAAGCCAACGACTCATCTTATAATTTTTTCGGATTTGCTGCAGAATTCGCAGATTTTGTCCCACTACGCACCTTACCCGTCCGCCAAGTACCCCACGACCGATAATTTCACGAGTAAAGCTACGCTTCGGGAGCTAGCCACGGACATGACGGGGGTGCATGTATCCCTACTACGATTGGAGCGAAGCCAGTACGCCGCGTATCAGACCGATGCTCACTACAGATGGTGGACGAACTTCATTGTTAAAACTGGTGGATTTTTACAGTATCAACGTTCAATCTAGCTTCTAAAGTAGTTTCAAATGTCCGTCGATTTCAAGCGAGTGCTGCCTTTTTGCCTCACGCTCATAGTAGGCATCGTATGCATTATCGTGTTCCGGTTAGCGTTCCAAAGTAATCCTATTAGAGGATCGGTCTTTGCCGTCCTCTGCGCGGTTATCTCCATGGTTTTTCTCTTTTTTTACTATCAGCATCTGTTGAGGAATTCCGAAACCGTTAACGACGCTCCAAGTGACGTTGAACGCGCAGGCGATGAACTGTATTACGTAGGATTTCTGTACACGCTTATTTCTTTAGTGCTGAGTTTGATATTCGTTTACTCCGCGTCCGCGTTCACAGGAGGACGGGGTGTAGCGTACGAGTCCAAGGCGATTCACGAGCTGGTTGGAAGCTTTGGTATTGCGCTGCTCACCACCATCTTTGGCGTCTTCTTCCGAATCGTTTTTCAGACTATGCTGAGAGATGATCTGGAAGAAGAGCCGAGAAGAAAGCATTCCACCGCGGGTTATAGCACTTTTAAAACCCAGCAGCCAGATTCGGTATTCGGTCTCGATAGTGCAACACTACAGTTTCGCACCGAACTACAGAGTGCTCTTCGCCACATTCAGCATTTCAACAATCAGGCGACCACTGCACGTTTGAGAGCCTAACTCTGAGAGTCAACCGATTAATTTATGAATCAGGCAGGAAGATACCCACGATAGCTGAGAAAACCGTCGCTGCAACGGTTCAACGTATTGAGAGGGCGACGCAGGATATTATAGGGAGGGTTACCGACAATATTGAGATCGCTAGTATGAGAGCGATCAATTCCATAGAGCAGAATACCAAGCGCGGCATCAACCAAATCGGTGATGCAAATGAAGTGGCTATCGAAAGTTTCAAGTCTTCCTCCATGGGGGCCATGGGCAGTTTTGCTACCTATGTTCAAGAAGTCAGAGACGATTCAATAGAACATCTTAAGAAGAACGCCGAGGACGCAATAGGTTTAATTACGTCAGCGAACAGCCAAGTAGTAGCGGTAGCGCAGAAAAGCTCTGACAATTTTCTTAAAAGCGTTGAACAGACGTTTGATGGACGTCGTCATGCAATCGACGAAGCAGCGAATGAAGTCAAGTCATCCGCTAACAGCTTTATAACGGACGTTAGTAGTACCGTTTCAGATACAGCACAAGCGATGACGGAAGCTCTAAGCGTTATCAAAAACAGCACGGCGCAGCTTCAAGATCGATTAAGTGGTCAATTGGAGGATATACGATTAGACGATCAGACTCGCGAAAAGATGAAGGCTAATATGCTGAAAGCCGCCCTAGGATTTGGGGAACTCACCGGGTCTATCGCAACAACGCAACAGAGTATTTCAAAGCTAGGAACCGAATTCGATTCGATCTCAAGGAGGCTAACTGCAGTTTCGGAGTCTGCTGAGCGATGGGAAACCGTAATGCACGACGCCAACGTACGCATCGGAGAGCCTCCCGAAGTATCTGGACGAGATACCCAGCGTGTCTCACGAATAAGACGATTAGTCCAGTTCATCGGTCGAAAGCGAAGTTAAACGAGAGGCGCAGTCTTGGATAGCGGAAGCTACGGTCGCGCTTATCGCCGAGGAACTATCTTTGGTTTAACCATCGCGGAAATCCTTATCCTGCTGTTATTCACGTTACTTCTGCTCTTCCTTCCTTTAATCGTTAGCGGTGGTAAAGAAGGTATGGCGGCTGCTGAGGCTGATCGCTTACATCAGGAGCTTGAAAAAAAGAAACAGGAGCTTGAAAAGAGTCAAGATTTATCTCGAAACGCATACAAAGAATTAGAGGTGCTTACGCAGGAGGTCCAAGCACTTCGACGCGCCAATGCGGAAGGTCAGCAGGAACTCAAGCATCAGGAGGCGGAACGAAAGGATATCGAGTCTAAGCTTGAAGTACTGCAGGAACGTGATGACAACTTAGCTACCGAAAACTCAATATTGAAAGTCAAAGGTCAAAATCCACCGTGCTGGTATGAGGTCGTGTCCACTAGTAGCGGGGAAAAGAGAGAAAAAGCGCATTATATTTTTAACGTTGCAGTTTTTGATGAATTTATTGACGTGCGATTACGAAAACCGTCTGAGGGCGGCGCGGTCGACGATGGAGGAATCTCATACTCCGAGGAACTACCAGGTTTGGGTTTAGCCGACGTACCTTTTGGGACCAAGATGTCGGATGAGGATTTTGTAAGGCATTTTCGGCCTCTTTCCTGGCGAGGGAAGAATGCGCAGGTTCGTACGTACTCCTGTATTTTCTCGATTAGCATATGGGATCAAACCTCACCCGATGCAAAACCAAGATGGAAGCGTGCCAACGGCCAGATATTACAGGGTCTCTTTGGCACTTACTTGGTCAAAGATACACCGTGGCCTTACCCGCCGCTCTAATTTGGGCATGCGACACGATTTCATTGCTACGGTTGATCCTTAGCCAACTCTTAGAGCTAAGGAAGGTCTGAACAAGCCGGCTCTGGCGTTATTTGTGAAATGATCCGGAAATGGATGGAAAAAACCATGAGATAGCTCCGCTGCGTGGCACTGGAGTACGACCAGCAGGAGCATCGGGCGCGGTAATGACGCCTCATGCGGAAATCTCTATTAACTTATAGGAGATCTATTTATTCGGAGGAGATAGTTCTTAGAGATCATGCACTTATATTGGAAATGATTTGTCAAAACAGCAATAAATAAGGATGTTCATATAGCGGACATTTTGCAGATGCATCGTCATGCTGGTGTACTATAGTTCAAAAGCTGAGCAATGCTTTACAGGAGGGTGAGGTCGTAGGTCAGACTAAATCGAACGGCGCGTGGTCGTTGAAACCATGTTGGCAGGCCGAACGTAGCAGAAGGTTCACCAGATCCATCATCAGCAAATTCGTCAACTTCTATCGCGGTATGTGAATCAAAAATGTTAAACACGTCAATTCTAAAGTTCAGAACGTATTGGTTTATATGTTTTTGATACTGAAGGCCAAAGTCGAAATTGACTACACTTTCCGTTCTACCTAATGAACCACGAGGTGTTGCAACTCCTTGATTGAAGAAGGATGCAACACCGTAGCGTGCGGCGAAGGAATCAGTTGGGTGTATGCCAAAAGCGTTGCGTGGACGACCATCCTGGAAAGATCCAGCCAAGCTAGCTTGCCAATCAGAGAAAAACTCATAAGCACTGAATACCTTAATTACATGCCGGCGATCGTTCGGCAGGTTACCGTAGGCACCGTCTAATAAACCAGCAAAGTCGAATAACGTCGTAATACCGGCGTCGTCTTGGCCGTTGTCAGACCGAACCATACCTTCGTAGTTACCGTAGTTGTGAGACCACGTATAGCTAAAGCGCACGTACAGACCCTTGTTCCACCCCTTTTCTAGAATGAGGTTTAGTGCGTGATGCTTACGAATAGGTTTCGGAAAACCCAGTTCTTCAGCACTCAGGTACAGATCCTCGGCTACTCCATCACCGTCAACATCGTAGCTCGTAGTTACGTCTGAACCAGGATTCGTCAAAATGTAGTGGAACTCACCCGGCAAGCCAATTGCTTCGTCAATAGTGATATCTTCGATACCGCGACCAAGGTAACGATAGGAATAAGTGATACTTCCCCTATAGTCATTACCTATTTCGGTTTCGTACCCCAGAATAAATTCATCCTGGTACATGGGTTTTATGCTAGTATCGATGGTCTCTTCAACCGGGGGGATTGAACCATCGCCGAATACACTCGTCTCGCCGAGCTTAGTACCAAGAGTAACGCTTCCGTCATCGTTAATAGTACCGCCCAACGTGTACCAGGCCTGAGTAAAAAACTCCGCACCGGCTAGTCGAATATTAGTATTACTTGCTATTGGCAAGTGATAACGCCCGAAATTGGCAAATACCTTGGATGCGCCGTCGCCTTTCCAATCCCACGTTATACCGAGACGAGGCGCCCACTGGTCAGTTACTTTAATAAAGGTATCGCCATCGGAATTCTTGTTGTCGAATCGTTCGTTGCGAAGCCCAAGACGTAGAGTAGTAGTATCAGTCAGCACCCATTCGTCTTCAATATAATATGAACTGGTAATTGTTTCGAACTCGCCACCGCCCTTAAACACCCGGTATCGAACTATTTCAGTAACGCCATCGGGCACAACGCCTCCATTACTCAAAGTTTCCTCGGGAGTGGCGTCATAGTAACGAAAGTAATCACCACGTGGGCCTGAATATTGTCTTACGTTAGTAGAGGTGTTGGTTTCGTTATCGACACCGAAGCGCAACAAGTGACGATTATTGAATGCATATTCGAAATCAGCCCGATATACTTTACGTTCATCAAAGCCAGATTCAGGGAATGAGTTTGTCCAGCAACCGATCTGATTTAGACCGCCGTTTCCGCGAGAGTCGAAAGCCAGAGGACAGGTATCGTCGGCTTGGGCCCGAGTGGATAGATCGTACGTACCTTTACCAGCCAATAACGACATAGTAAAATTTCTAGTGAGGCCGCCGGTGTACTGGCTGATATAGTTTTCACCACCACGGTTAATGAAGGTGTCACCAAGATTTTCGCCAACGGCGCGTGAAACTTCATCCCATTTGAACGAGGTGCGGATGGTTGCCTTTTCGTCGGAGAACGCCGTGAATTCGATAGTATGTCTGTCGTTTATAATCCAGTCTATCTTGCCACCCCAAAATGGGTCTTCGTCTATTTCCCGGTGAAAGCGACCACTAGCGGTGAAGTTACGTACACGTTCGCCCCGCGCTTGATAGATGCCGTAAATAAAGAGACTGTCCCGGATGATTGGGCCCCTTAACGAAGCGAATAATTCACGTGAATCTTTCTTATCGTATTTGAAGACGGACGTGAGTTCACCTTCGACCTCAGGGTCCGGGACATTTGGTGAATGACCACGAAAGGATTCAGGCTCAATGATATAACCTGAGCGGGCGTTCCATTTGTTGGTCCCACGGCGCGTCACGGCATTCACTACACCACCGGTTGACCGACCGAATTCGGCACTATAACCACCAGTCTTGAGCTGGAATTGGTCATAAAATTCGAAAGGTAGCGTACTGCCTCCCAGTCCGTTGCGAAAATTGGTTACGTTCATGCCATTGATGTAATAGACGTTTTCGGCAACGGATGCACCCCCGAACGACACCAAGCCAAATCCAGTAGAGTAGTGTCCCGCCGTAGTAACCCGGCTACTCCCGAAGGCACTATCACCTAGTACCGCACCAGGGGCCATCAAGGCCACCGCGTTAATGTCGCGTGGGATTGGAAGCCGCTCGATCTCCGATGCAGTAAACACGGTGGTAGTTTCTACCAAATTGACGTCAATTGCGTTGCTATTGGGAGCAGTGACGATAATCTCTTCAACGTCACCAGCAAGCAGGTTGAAGTTAGCAGGCGTACCCTGACCAATATTGACAAGCACTCTTTGCGAAGTGCTGTGATAACCATGAGCCGTCACGGATATCTCATAAGTGCCAGTCGCTAGACGAGAAAAACGATAGGTTCCATCAGCAGAAGTATAGATAGTCCGAGATACACCAGTATCGACGCTGCGAATTGACACGGTGGTGCCTTCAATTGATGCCGCATCTGAGGTGACGGTACCAAAGACGTATCCATCCACGTTGCCTTGGGAGTAACCCGCAACGCTGCTAAAAAGTATAGATGTGAATATAGCTAAGTTGGCATATAGCGGACAGAATTTTTTAAAGATTCCCATCGAGTGTCGGATAAATCTCATTGGACGGAATTTTACGAGCTGTGTTGAAAATAGGATACCAGAATATCATTGTGCCACACTTTATTGTGGACAACTTTTGATATCGTATCCTTTTTTCGTGACCTCATTGGCGATTTCGTCGCAAGGCATACTCCTATTTATCAGGACGCGGTCTCCACGTGGAGCTGTTCGAATGTCACCGGGCAGCGATAGTTGTCCAGTGTCGAGTACAGGCGACAGGGATTAAAGATATAGTGCCTCAGTGTACGCTCAGATTTTGTGATGACGTCGCTCAGTTCGTCCAGTCAATCTCTCTTATGCTTGAAATTGGTCAGCCGTATGTAGATTCCTGGAATAGTATTCCTTAGCCGATCACACAAACGATAACTGAAGTAATTTATGCATCGGTCTGGTGGATGATTTTTGAGGGACTTATGTATGTATGAAAGTTGATAAACTCCCCAGCCCATCTCTTCCACATTTACTTATCTGACACTTCCTTTATCGAGCATTTATCCCGCTTCTCGAGTGCCTTGACCTTCCTATTGTCATTGATCTTGTTGGATTTCGACGGCCGATCTCGATCACCCGAACCTAGAGAGAGAAGCATCTGGGCAGCTCCATCCAGTTGTTTCTACTTCCTCATTTAAACTCCTCGATCAAATATCGTAATTGAAACCCACCTTGCTTTGAGTGATGCTGTCATGCATCGACTCGCCAACATGGGTGCAGTGTGAATGTACGGTCAGTGATTCAGGTTGGCCGAGGCACTATACCCTAGTGGGCCAGAGGATCTTTGAGCACAATACCAGCAGAGTAACCAAATACCATTCACTCTTATTAGCGAGATTAGTGCACAGGAAAAAGTAGATCGTACACTTTAATGTAGCTCACGCAAGGCACTGAATTATGGTAATCAAAATTTTGACAAACAGCATAACGTAGGCAGCAGATGAACCGCGACTTGAACTACCGGGTCTGGACTAACTACCATCCTTCACTGGCCCCTCTACTGCCCCGGATGAAGCATGCGAAAGAGTTGAATTCAAGTGAGCATGACTCGCCACTAACATGGCAGGCAATTCCCCAAGCCTCCTACTCCCCTGGTGGCCCATGATATGCTTGAAGTTCCGGCTTCCGCTGTCTACGCGTGTCCTTTGGACATGCCGGAAGAACCATTCATCAACGAGGTATGAACGTGTCTGAACTACAGGAAGTCTTGTCCGAATTTCGCACGGCTGCCCAATCGCAACGGGAGAAAGGCACGTATTTTGAAGAACTGACCATGCAGTATTTACGCTATGAGCCGCGATTCCAGAATCAGTACAGCGCGGTTTGGCCTTATGCCGAGTGGGCGCAAGGTGAGGGGCAGGCGTACACTACGGATGCCCGGGACGAAGGCATTGATCTGGTTGCCAGAACACGCGGCAATAACGAATACCATGCCATTCAGTGCAAATTTTACGCGTTGGAACACAGCATACAGAAAACGGATATCGACAGCTTTTTTACAGCATCCGGACAAGCACCCTTCACGGCGAGATTGATCGTGGCCTCAACCGATAACTGGAGCCAGCCGGCTCGCAATGCGCTGCATTCGCAGCAGATACCGGTGACCCTGATTGACCTGGAGGAACTGGAAAACAGTCAGATCGACTGGGCACGCTACCGACTGGACAGAGCGGTTGAGCAGGCACCAGTTTTGAAGGCGCGTAAAGCCATCCGTGCGCATCAGCAAGCTGCCCTGGAACGGGTCCGCGCCGGATTCGCCACGGCAGCCCGCGGCAAGATGATTATGGCCTGCGGCACCGGCAAAACCTTCACCAGCTTGAGAATTGCGGAAGATCATACCATTGCCGGACCGGGAAAGCGGGTCCTGTTCATGGTGCCCAGCCTGGCACTATTGTCTCAAGCCCTGACCGAGTGGACGCAGGAGAGCGAGACGCCGCTATACAGTTTTGCTGTCTGTTCAGATGTTCATGTAGGCAAGCAACGCAAGCAGAGTGACGACCGTGTGGAAACTTATGCTCACGAACTCTCCTTTCCGACTACTACCGCAGCGGACAAGCTGGCAACGAACATGGCCGCGCTACACGATGAAGCGCATATCAGCGTTGTGTTCTCTACCTATCACTCCATCGATGTGATCCACCGTGCACAAAAACACCACGGGATGCCCGCCTTTGATCTGATGATTTGCGACGAGGCACACCGGACTACGGGTGCTGTCTTTGAAGGAGAAGACGAAAGCCAGTTCGTGCGTATACACCATGATGCCAATGTAGAAGGCAGGAAGCGACTGTATATGACTGCTACGCCGCGTATTTACGGCGATGTGTCCAAGAGCAAGGCGGAGCAAGGCGATTTCACCCTGTGTTCCATGGATGATCCGGCACTGTACGGTGAGGAATGGTATGTGCTCGGCTTTTCCGAAGCAGTCAGCAAAAAACTGCTGGTGGATTACAAGGTGATTGTGCTGGCCATAGATGAAGCCCATGTGAGCCGACGCTTGCAACGCATGCTGGCAGATGAGCAGAAACAACTCAGGATAGATGATGCGGCCAAAATTGTTGGCTGCTGGAAAGCATTGAGCAAATCCGGGTTGCAAGGTGCCGAAGACGATTCTGCGCCCATGCAGCGTGCGGTGGCGTTTTGCCAAGTGATTGAGCACCAGTCCGGGAAAAAGATCCACAAGGTCAGTTCTAAACATATTGCCAGTGTTTTCCAGGCGGTGGTGCAGGAATATCAGCGGGAAGAGCCTGGCACAGACAACCTGATGTGCGAGGTAGTGCATGTGGATGGCACTATGAATGCGACCGAGAAAAAACGCCATCTGGACTGGCTGAAAAATGACATGGGTGAAAGGGAGGTACGCCTGCTCACCAATGTGAGAGTGCTGAGCGAAGGGGTTGATGTACCGGCACTGGATGCAGTGCTGTTTCTGACGCCACGCAACAGCCAGGTGGATATAGTGCAGTCGGTAGGCCGTGTGATGCGGCTGGCACCCGGCAAGAAACGCGGTTATGTGATTCTGCCGGTGGTGATTCCGGCGGGGATAGATGCCCGTACGGCACTCAACGATAACAAGACTTACAAGGTAGTATGGCAGGTACTACAGGCCCTGCGGTCGCACGACGATCATTTCGACGCAATGATCAACAAGCTGGATCTGTCAGGTCATGATGGCGGCAAAATGGAAGTCATAGCCGTGACCGAGCAAGTAACGAGGCGCGAGGCAAAGCCCAAACCAAGGCCCGGGTCCGGCAAATCGACCATTGGCCGGCCTGAGGAGTCTGGATTTCCCGCCCCTACACCACAGATCGAACTGGCACTGCATGTTGGCGAAGTTGAGCGCGCTATCTACGCCAAGGTGGTACAGAAATGCGGTAACCGGTTGTATTGGGATGAATGGGCTACGGACATTGCAAACATTGCCCGAACCCACATCACGCGCATCAGCACCATTGTGCAAAACCCCGAGAACACTACCGAGGCGGCCGCGTTCCAAGCCTTTGCTGAAGAATTGCGTGATGACCTGAATGACAGCATCACCGATGAAGAAGTGATTGAGATGCTGGCGCAGCACCTGATAACCCGTCCAGTGTTTGAGGCACTGTTTGAAGGGGCTGAATTTGTCAGCCGCAACCCGGTCTCGATAGCCATGCAGGGGGTCCTTGATGGGCTGCAGGAACATCACCTCGAGACGGAGGCCGAAACCCTGGAACAGTTTTACGATAGTGTCCGGATGCGAGCCTCCGGTATTGACAATATTGAGGGCAAGCAGCGCATTGTGGTGGAACTGTATGACAAGTTCTTCAGGAATGCCTTCCCGCGCATGACCGAACGGCTGGGTATTGTGTATACACCGGTAGAAGTGGTGGACTTCATTATTCACTCGGTCAACGACCTGCTGCGTCAGGAGTTCGGCCAGACCTTGGGGTCACAAGGTGTACATATCGTCGACCCATTCGCCGGCACAGGTACCTTTATCACCCGCTTGCTGCAAAGCGGCCTGATCAAGCCCGAAGAGATGTCACATAAATACCGGCATGAGATTCATGCCAACGAGATCGTGCTGTTGGCATACTACATTGCCGCTATCAATATCGAAGCGGTCTATCACAGCCTGACGAAAGGTGAATATATGCGCTTTGAGGGCATTTGCCTGACGGATACTTTTCAGATGTACGAGTCGGAAGACTTACTGGATACGCTGTTGCCGGTCAACTCCAAGCGACGTAAGCGGCAGAAAGCGTTGCGGGACATTCGGGTGATTATGGCGAATCCACCTTATTCAGCTGGGCAGCGCAGCGAAAATGACGACGCTCAGAATGTAGCGTACCCCTCGTTGGATAAGCGCATTGAAGAAACATACGCGAGATATTCTGGAGCAACACTGAAAAGGAACCTGTATGACAGCTATATCCGAGCTATTCGCTGGGGTTCGGACCGGCTGGGTGATGCTGGTGTAATGGCATATGTGTCTGGCAGTGCATGGATTGAACGCTCCTTTGCTGACGGGTTGAGACAGTGTCTGGCAGAGGAATTCACCAATCTATATGTGTTTCACCTACGCGGTGATATCAGGAAAAACATGCTTTCAGGGGGTGCGGCAAAAGAGGGAGGAAATATATTTGGGTCGGCTAGTATGACTGGTATTTCAATTGCGTTTTTCGTTAAGAATCCGGAAGCAACACAACATGGCCAGATTTATTTTCATGATATCGGCGACAGTCTAAACCGCGAAGACAAACTCAGGATCATCAATGAATTTCATAGCGTTGGCGGGATCACTGAAAAAGACGGATGGCGCAAAATTACCCCTGATGTAAACCATGATTGGCTGAATCAGGAAAACCCAGAATTCAACAAGTTTATTGCGCTGGGTGACAAGAAAGGCATATCGCCAGTTAAGATTTTTGACAATTTCTCTTTAGGGGTAGCAACCGGCCGTGATGCCTGGTGTTACAACGCATCCAGGAAGGTGTTGGGACACAATATCCACTCCATGATCAATTGCTATAACGCTGAACGGGAAAGATATCAACAAATTGCGGATAACAACCATATTGATATAGGGAAGTTTGTTAATAATGACTCTACTAGGATCAGTTGGACACATGCGTTAAAACAAGATGTTGCCCAAAATAAAGACTTGTTTTTTACTGCTGGAGAGACCTTGATTTCAGATTATCGTCCCTTTTCCAAGCGATGGATGTATTACGGACGTAGATTGAATGAAAGGGTCTATCAAATGCCGCAGATATTCCCAAATGCCACGGCAGAGAACCGGGTGATTTGTGCAACAGGCCGCGGTGCCAGGACCGGGTTTTCAGCCCTTATGGTGGATAAGATCCCCAATCTTGATACATTGGATAAAGGCCAATGCTTCCCACTCAATCTGTACACAAAAGCCGGTCCACATGCCTTGCTGTCAAAGGACATCGTAAACGAAGAGTACCAGGTTCGTGATGGCATTACCAATACCGCCCTGCAACTCTTTCAGGCAGCGTATCCCGGTGAGACACTCAGAAAGGACGACCTGTTCTATTATATTTACGGGTTGCTGCATTCACCTGACTACCGCGAGAAATACCGTAACAATCTGATGAAGCAACTTCCGCGGGTGCCCGCCGTGTCAACCTGGAACGACTTCTGTGACTTCCGTGATGCTGGCCGTGCACTAACCCGCTTGCACCTGCAATATGATGATCTGGCACCCTGGCCCGTCACCGTTCATTACTCCCAAAAGCAACCAACCGACATCAACCCAGAACGTCTGTACCGCGTCACAAAAATGAAGTTTGGCGGCACCAGCAAGCTCAAAGACCAAACCACCATCATCTACAATCCCTACATCACAGTCAGCGATATTCCGCTTGAGGCCTATGATTATGTCGTCAACGGAAAACCTGCAGTCCAGTGGGTCATGGAACGCTCGGGAGTCAGGACTTCAGGACTGACAAAGACAGCGGTATCGTCAACGATGCCAACCAATTCGCGATCGAAACCATGAATGATCCTGCCTACCCACTGGAACTGCTGAGACGGATCATTCGGGTATCCATGGAGACGATGGAAATAGTGCGTCGGTTACCACCACTGGTTGTGCCATAGCCACTACAGGTAGGCAATTCCTATACCATTGAAAATTCATACACTTATATCGGGCATGATTCGTCAAAACAGCAGTAAATGGAGGTGTCCAGTTAAAGCCTCCGCATGCCGCTAACGCTCGACTTGCATTAGCGGCATTGCGTCTGGTGCTACACTCGATTCCTACAGATCAAGAACGTTGCTGGCGTATCTTCCCGTTATCGAATCGACGGCTATGTCGGCGGCTAGTCGATATTCAGCACCGTCGGCAGGTCGATACGAGCACAACTTCTCTTCGATTTTCGTTCCTGCGATATCCTCCCATGGAGCGTCCTGGTTTCTCCGTTCCTGCCACCAGGAGCGAACGATCGAATAACTCACGTTATCAAGCGTGGCTTTTTTGAAGTAAACGCAGTCCCCACCCGAGGCATAAAAGGCACCAAATTGAACAGTGTCAAACCCTACCTCGAACAGATCAAGCCGGAAGCGCGTCGTTTCGTCTACCTCCTCAGGCACTTCGATCGTATTGCCCATCCGCTCGAATACGTGAATGCCAGGCCTTGTCGTATTGCTTGATGCCATATAAATATGACCTCCATCAGGACTAGACTCCACGACTTTCGCAACAGCTGCTATAGGTGACAGGTCATCGTACCGAGTACGGGTACCTGATCTAGCTATATCCGTTATTTCAATAGATCCCGGCTCATCGTCCGTTCCGGGACGGTATTCCATTGCAAAATGGCCCGAATTGCAGAAAAATGCGGCGGCATATCTCCCATTCCTAAAATCTGAAACTTTGCACTCGCCAAACCGGATGGAACCGGGTCCAACATCGATTAATTCTGCCGCCAACGCTGGTGCTTCCGGGTTCGTCAGATCAAAGACCTTGATGGTATGCGGTCTATTGCTATTCTCTAACGCAAACAAATATTTGCCGTCATCGCTCATGGAAAGCGCATGCAGGTGGTTCAGATTATTGCCGGTATCTATCAGAGTAAACTCCGAGGTTTCCGGATCCCTCTTGAGTATAACCAGCGAATCCAGATTGGCTCCATAAAGGTATCCGCTCCGGGGTGACAAGGCCGCATCAACCAATATCAGATCTCCGGAAACAAAAGATTCCAGATGCCTGAGATCACCCATCGTCCCTTTAAGGCTGAAGAGGTCCACACCTTTCCGGTGGACGCGGTGCAACAGCTGCTCGTCGGGGTCAGAAGCATCAATCAGCACATCAATCGTTCCTGAACAATTGTCCCTTTCCGTTCCCGCCGAAAATTCCCTGCCCGCCGTCAGCCGCAAATTGGCGTAATCTTCCGGCACCATCTCCTGCCATTCGGTGCAATAAGTCAGGAGGCGCGTCCGATGAGCGTCCCATTCCAGAAAATGCTGCGGTGAATCAATGTTGTGCGAACCAGCCAGCGTCAATGCACCCGTCTTGATGTCGCGCTTATACACAACCATCGCATGGTCGGTCGCCACGTACAGGGCATTGCCTCTGGTGTTGAACGACATGTCGACAATACTTGAAAACGACACGGGAAAACCTTGCATGTCCATGCCGCTATTGGGCACGTAACCGAGATACCTGATCCATACGGGGGCTTCGGTTTCCCGCCAATGGAGCCCATATTCATCATCACTAAGTGCACGGGAATTGTTCCCGTGCGATATGCGCAGAATATATTCAGAACCCGCTTCTGCGTGAAATTTTACATGTATCTGCTGATCGCCGTGTCCAAAATTAGCATAGGACACCACCACCGTTTGCAAGGAATTCAATCCCCCTTCCCCCACGGCCTGATAGACGGCCAATCTTGTATAACGCTGATCAATTTCAGGAATGAAGAATTCGTACCATCCCGATTCATTCGTCTCGTACGTGTACCAGATCGAATCCGAAGTAGTACCAGAAGCCGCAGCTGTGGCTTGCTCGCCGGCGTCACGCGTGGACCAGCTAGTGCTGAACGTCACGTTGCCGTTCTGCACCATTCAGCGCAATGGCGTCGTCAAAGTCGTCGTTCTCCGGTGTAGGACCCCACCTCAAAACGTCCTCATAGCGTCCAAAGCCATCACCCGGTCTAACTTCGACGTCGCGGGGCGGGAATCCGACGGCAACCATGTAGTGCTCACCCTCCACCATCGGAACGACAAACTCAATCAAATCATTTTCATTGGTTGTAGTAGCCGTAGATCCCACAAAGTCCAGATCGTCAAGCGAATCCCCCGCGAAGATCGTCACGCGGTAATGCGAACCACCCGCGTTGTTCCCAGATCGCGGGTCCTGTATCAGCCACGTAAACCGTCTTGTCTCGGGTGCCGTCCAGCGATACCATCTGGTAAATACACCCGCTTCCTCCGGCTCATCAGGCTCAACCGTCAAAATAGGAGGCGGAACCTCGGAATCGCGATGAATGGTCTGGGAACCCGTAATAGCGTCGCCAAGGGACACCGCATCGCCGTGATTGTCGTTGGTGACCCCGCTCTCGTCTTCCAAGTTTTCCAAATCCACCGCTTCCCAGATCAAATCAAATGCGCCCGAATCAATACCGAATTCAGCAAGCGGGGAGCCGACGGATATATGATACGTCCGTCCCTGAGCAACCTGAACCACCGCAGGAAATCGAGATGAGTCCTCAATGTTCCTAAAATCACTGACCGTACGAAGCGACGAGACATCCTCACCCGTGTACACCAGGATGTGGTGATCAGTTTGGTCCTCCGAGCCACTTCTTACAGCATCAAACGACCACGCACCGCCCGATGGTACCGTCCAGCGGTACCATACCGTTGCCGTGATGCCCCAAGGCCATTCGTTGTATTCCAAAGTCGCCCCGCTGTTATTTCCCGCGATGCGGCCATCGTTGCCCTCCAGGACGGTAGCGTGCTGCCATCCGTCGTTGACTGGACGTTCCAGCTTATCCCACGTCATGGTCACTGGAACGGATGAGCCGTAATCTCCCACGCGCAGATAGTACGTCTCGTTCTTTTGGGCTTTGAAGGACAGCTTGCTCCTGTTGTTGAAAACAACCGATTGCAAGCGGGCCAGCGAGCGATGACTCCCGTCCCCGGTTTCTCGGAACGCATCAATGATAGTTTGCGGCGGATCTTCCAGGCCTGTTGGTTGCTCGATTTGAAACACTATTAATCTCGTTTCGGACGGAGTCCAGACGTACCACAGGGATCCTCGAGGCCGCCACGGATCGTAGTTTGCCCTATCAGGATTCATCATTTCGGACTCGCCTGCTTCCGACGTCGCGAGAACCAAATTGATGTGTTCCGAACCCGCCGTACCTTCCAGAACCTTGGCCGTCAAAAAACTATCGTTCGACGGAACCTCCAGTTCCGGTGGCATCGGGGCATCGGATCCCGAGCGGCGCAGCAGAACCGAAGCCGTACCTCCAGCACGGGCATTCCACGCACTGGCAGTCAGCGTAAGCCGCGCATTGTCATCGTCTCCTGCGTAATAGACGTACAACTTCACTTCCTGTGTTTCGCCCGCCGCCAACTCGCCCAGGTAAATTGTCCTGCTGGAACTGCTGACCAGCGTGCTATCTTTCCTGCTTACGAGCGCATTGCGGTACCACGGCGGGCTGGGATTCGGATCCGTCTCCGTCGCATCGTAATCCAGGCCGTTGCAGATCGAACGACCATCCGAAGCGCGACAATGCACGTGCAGGTCCACGCCCGTGGCAATGTATCCGTCCACCGTCAACGTCGCAACCACCTCATGAGTGCCTCGTCCCTCCAGTACCGTCTTGTCCACCGCCAGATTAACCGTAGGATCTGACGGACCTCGGATAATCTGCCACGCCAGACCGACCCGCGCCTCGTCCGTATAAACCGATCCGCCTACCGCTTTCACCCGATAGACGCCCGCCTGAGGATTTCGAACGATCACCCACTCCACGTTGTCGGTGGCCGAAGCCGAACTATGTTCGCCGCAGGCCGCAGCCTCGCAATCCGCAGCCTCGTCAACCCATAGATCCAAATCGTTTAATACGATGTCCCCAACGTTCTCCGCTGGCGGCTCGTCCCACGTCATCACCACGTCCAGACGCTCCGCTCCTTCCGGCACGGTGACGTCCACATAGCCGTACTCGCCGTCCATGAGCACCACCGATGAATGCCCTGTAGTCCACCCATCCTCGCTATCCCGGTTCAAAACCCCGATCCGCGCCGACACGGAACCCATGCCGTACTCTTCCTGGATAACCCCAATATCGTTGGTGTTGTTCAGAGGAAACCATGCTGGGTTGTCCAACCATACGTCGGGCCGAATGGCACTGGCCATCAGATAAGCCCGCAGCATCGCTGGATTGTTCTGTAAATCGGGGGCGGCGTCCATCATTAAAGCTGCTATACCTCCCATCGCCGGCGACGACATGCTGGTGCCACTCAGAGCAATATACTGATCCTTGCTCCCTCGACCTAATGCCGAATCAACGTACGTGCCCACCGTTGTCACGTTAGGCTTGAGTCTTCCATGAGCACTACTGGCGAGCCCCCGACCATGACTGCTATAGGATGCTATCGACCCGTCATCCTTACTAGACCCTATCGAAAGAACGTTCTTGGCCGTGGAAAGTACATTGATACCTTGTTCGCCGGAGTTGGCAGCCGAAACAACCTGAAGTTGGCTGGCGTTCCAGACCAAGGAATCCAACTTCCGCTCTATTACGCCGAGTCCGCGGGGCGTAGTACCACCAAGCGTTCCTAAGCTCATATTTACCACCAGCGGCTTGACCGCCGCTGACTCCTGGCCGTTCTGAATGCAGCTCGAAGCCTCCGCCATATAATCTAAACCCTCTATGAGGTCCTGGGTCGTGGCACCGCCGTTGACACCAAACACCTTTCCAAAACGAATGTGACGCACGCCCGGAGCTACCCCCGCATTTTGCGCCTCAGCGTATCCGTTGCCAGCCATGATCCCCGTAACGTGCGTCCCGTGCAAACGAGTGTCATACCACAGGTCCGCATCTCCAACACCCTGCTTGCGCGTTGCTAAATTTGCACCGCATACGCTGGATCGATGGGTGAAAATATCTCCATGACGAATGTTCAGCCCGGTATCCAGCACGCCTACCGGAACGCTGGCACCCGTAATACCGCTGAACAACCCTTGCTCACCACTGTAGATACGCACGGCATCTGCACCCATCACCGACACCGCAGATGCCAGCAACGGCTCAATCAACCGCTCCTGCTCGATCGACAGCACAAAATCAGCCGCAGCTATCGCCTCCACGTCGCCATAGAAAACATTGGCTGAATAGGCACGGATAGTGCGGTCAAACCGGCCAACCTCCGCGCCCATGGCCTCCAGGGCTGTGCGCCATTGACCGTCTTCATCGTCCGACATCAACGTAATAAACACCGGAACCTGATCCTGCATCGAATACTGAGTAGTATCGGCAGCAAGACCCTCGTCAATCTTGCGATCGCTGGGAAGGGCCCCGAGACCCTCAATCCCCGGCAAATCCACAATTTCGTTCAGCGTGCCAACATCTGCCGGCAGACGCGCTCGTACCAGATTCCCCGAAGATCCCAGCACGGCCACCTGCTTCTCCTCCAGCTGCACCTCCACCTCCGCCAGTCGTGTATGGCCACTTAGCTCGATCCAGCCAAACGCCCAGTCTCGCTGCGCTTCCTCCGCCAATCTCGTTACCTTGTATACCGAGCCCGGAGTGCCAAGCCAATCCCTGTTCCGGCTGCCCGCCTCAACCAGCGGCTTGTGCTCGCCTGCCCGCAGACGACCTTTGCTCATCGCATCAGCGGAAGCTACAAAAGAATACCCGTCCGGTGCCGTACGCTCCTTAACTGCATCATGCTCTGCAACGTCTGGCGCAATCTCAATCGGCGCACCCACCGATCGCACCGCCGTGGCAACCTGCCCCTGACTCTCCAACGCATTCCTCTCAATAGCCCTCTGCAATACCTTTGTTTGCAAATCGCTAGCGTCAAAAACAGAATCTACACCATGTACCGATGTATGTTCTGACGCCCCATACAGATACAGGCCCGCCGATATTACACACAGACACAGTGCCAAAGCACCTCCCAGCGCAGCTTGTGGAAATCGCCTAACATGATCTAACATAGAAAATAACATAATCAACTCAGCTCCTTACGCATTGACCTGAAATTTCGATAACGATGGATTGAACATTTCCAGACCTTTGATACAGCACGATTGTCCGGTTAACACTCCGTCCTTTCCTGACGCAATCCAAGCATAAAATACCATAATCATTATTTCAGCGGGGCCAACAGTTAGCAGCCCTCACCTTACTAATCATAAGGCTCAATTCTCATTAAGTATCAATTTTTATTAAAGGCTCAAAATTTCTACAAGTACCCCATGTAGAGAGGGAGACGAAACTATTGAAAGAACATCGGTAAACCGATAGGGAATTCAAGCAATTCACGGATTTGTTGTGCCAGCGTCTGACCATTGCACAGTGGCTGGAGGTAGAGCGTCTGGCAAGGAAGTGTTGCCACCAGGAGGTTGCGCGAATGGTACTGACAACTTACAACCATCACGTTGAGAATGAGTGGGTCTGTCCGTATTACCGTCATTGCGGAGCAGTCCGTCATGATCAGAATAGCTGGGGTCTTCGCCACTATTGCTGCCGACCGGTTAACCAAGGTGGTTGCGGTTGGATCTTTCCTTAGATACCTCGTACTTCACATAAACTGTAGATTAACCTAGCTTTGAGCCTTAAAGACTAACTTTCTGCTCCCATTGGTCGCGAAATCCAGTCCGGAAAGTCCAGACGAATAGCGGAGTTTAGATCGTACGGGGAATTGCTGCTAGGCTAGTAGTTGTTTCCGTAGCTGTCTCCATTTATCGCGTTCTGCCTTGGAAAGCTTCTCGAAGGTTCGCGTAAGAACAGACGGCCCTATCTGTTGTAGATTCTCTTGTACAAAAGCTTCCGTTTCCACAGGATAGACGTTATGCAACTCTCGCAGTACCCAACCCGTAGCTTTCTGCATGTAATCGCGATGGTCTGGCAGACAACGTCTTAGAAACGGAAACATCTTTTCCGGCTCAAGAAAAACAGCGTTCTTCCCCACGTGGATCAGGCTCACTATTGAAATTCGTTTGGTCCAAAGAGCATCAAACCGATTCCAACGTTTAAGGTCTGGCAGTACTTTCTCAAAATACGATTCAACGTATCGAGACAATATCGAGCAAAGGTCGTCTGAGTGCGCCCAATTTTCAACTCGAACGATCCATCTTTTTAACGTTTTCCAGTCTTGAAAATCTGAATTTTTGTGCGATTTATTGCGCACGTAATCGAGTGCACAGAACATGACGTCGCCGTTTGGCGAATGCATCCATAAGTCATCCCAAACTTCCAACAAATTGGGCTCCTCAAGCTTCGAAAAGGAAAAGCCTTGGGATACGAGTTTACGCCTTACCGGTACTCGAACTCCTGAATAAATCAGACCGGAGCGACGTTCTTTTGCGATATGTAAGCCAAGACGAGCATTTCCGATACGCTCGAGCGCGTGTAGAACTTCATCATGAAATTGTGGGTACTTCAACACGTCACTGAAGAGGGAACATCAGAGGTTGATTAATATTGCACTCGAATAGATAACCGCAACGCCAACTGGATTTAGACCCAATCGAAAGCTGAAGGCAATTCAGTCATCCGTTTTCGACCCAAGACGCGTTACGTTTCTCGCGAAAAGCCGCTATACCTTCCGCAGCTTCGTCCGACCTGAACGTTCGAATACTCCATTCTGAAGCATGCTCAAACCCCTCCTTGATGGACCAGGTGGGTACTTTACGCACGAGCTTCTTACATTCAACTACGGCGTTAGGTCCACCGAGTTTAATCATGTCAATCTCTTTCTGCACAGCGCATTCCAGCTGATCTTTCGGTACTGCTCCGTGTGCCAAATTCATTTCAACCGCTTGCTCGCCAGTGAATTTCTCACCGGTCAGAAACAGTTTCATTGCGCGATGTGTACCCAGTTTGGGAATACACACAACGGAAACAATCGCCGGAATAACACCTATTCGCACTTCGCTGAAGCTGAATTCAGCGTCCTCCGCGGTAACGACGATGTCGGACGCACCCACCAATCCAAGTCCGCCAGCACGTGCGGCTCCGTTGACTGCCGCTATCACAGGTTTACCGCTTTCTAGAATACGCATAAGTACGTCGGAATAAGGTACGGAACGTCTGCCATCAATGCTCGTACCCGGTGGACTTTTAAGATCTGCGCCAGCACAGAATGCTGGATCAGTTCCGGTGATCACAATCGCTCTGACGTTTGGATCGCCGTTCGCTTCTCCTAGATGCCTGTAGAGTTCGTTAACGAGAACCGTGGACAAAGCGTTTCTATTTTCGGGACGATTAAGCGTTATCCAAGCTGCTCCCTTTCTCACTTCGTAAAGTGTCGCTTCGGTTGTAACCGTCATGGACTATCCTATTTTGAGGCTTCAGAATCCAGTTCAATTAAAACGAAGTCTTTTTCGACCTGGTCGCCGACTTGCACGTTAACTTTTCGAACGGCTCCGTCCGTAGGCGCGTTAATTTGGTGCTCCATTTTCATGGCTTCTAGTATTACCAGTAGCTGTCCGGCTTCAACCGCGTCGCCAACGTCTACTTCCGTTGCTAAAATCTTGCCCGGTATAGGTGCCGTCAACCCTCCCCGCAACTCTGCCACAGTAGGGATATGAAACCGTGGTAATTCAGTTAGCTCAACGTCTCCATTTGGACCATGGATGAACCATTCGTCGCCGTTTGAGGTAATGGAAAACTGCATTCGTCGTTGATTTATCAAAGTATCGATCGAATCGTGACCAATTTCGTAAATCAGTACGGTACTTTCCGTACCGTCTACGACAAAGTTAAACGAACCGTCTCGTTGTGATCTGTATTCAACGCTGATTTCAGAATCGCCGTAGGAATATTGGACGCGCTGAGGTGGCATGTGTGAATTTCGCCAACCCGACGGGATACGTGTCAGAACGTTTGCGGATCTTCTGCGTTGATGTTGTGCAACTAACGTAATCGCGATAACCGCACCGGCAAGCTCATCGGCATTGACGGCACGCATTCGGGGAGGGTCAACGCGCTCAATAAAATCCGTTGTGGTGTCGCCAGCAAGAAATTCCGGTGTTTTTAAAGTTGCCGCCAGAAAATCCCGATTGCTGGTAATACCATGGATGCGAGTCGTCTCCAGAGCGCGAGCGAGTTTTATAGCGGCTGCTCGACGAGTAGGTGCATGGGTAATGACCTTCGCAATCATCGGATCGAAGTCCATACTGACCACGGAGCCCGATTCAACCCCCGAATCAACTCGCGCAAGAGAAGACGGTTCCCAAATCTTAATCGTTCCAGGCGCGGGCAGGAAGTCGCGCGACGGGTCCTCGGCGTATACGCGAGCTTCGATGGCGTGTCCGTGAATCGCTAAATCGTCTTGCCCATATCCCAAGCTGTCGCCTTCGGCCAGACGAATCTGTTCGCGAACTAGGTCCATGCCAGTAATCAGTTCGGTAACCGGATGCTCCACCTGAAGGCGGGTATTGACTTCCAGAAACCAAAAGTTCTGACCGTCTACTAGAAACTCGACGGTGCCAGCAGATGCGTAGCCGATTTTCTGCGCGGCTGCTAAAGCTGCTTCGCCCATCTTCGATCGAAGCTCACTACTGACGGCGGGTGAGGGTGCTTCTTCAATAATCTTTTGATGTCTTCGTTGGATCGAACACTCGCGCTCAAAAAGATGAACCAAGTTGCCATGGTTGTCACCAAGGATCTGAATTTCAATATGCTTGGATGAAGTGAGCCAGCGTTCGAGAAACACCGTATCGTCGCCGAATGAGGCCTTGGCTTCCCTTCTAGCACTGTCGACGGACGCGGGTAGTTCCGACTCTGCTTGCACGACTCGCATTCCGCGTCCCCCGCCTCCAGCCGAAGCTTTCACCAGTATTGGATAGCCGATATCTTGCGCGGCGGCGGAGATGTCGTCGTTTGCCCTCAACTCACGTGCCTGTAAGGTTGGCACTCCAGCTTCAATCATGAGTGCTTTTGCCGCAAGTTTGTCACCCATCCGGCCAATCGCACTGACTGGAGGGCCAATCCAAGTCAAGCCGAGGTCTATAACTGCCTTGGCAAAGTTAACGTTCTCGGATAAGAATCCGTAGCCAGGGTGGACTGCGTCTGCACCGGTGAGTTTGCATGCGTCAATGACCCGTTGTACGTCTAAGTAAGTTTCAGCTGGCGTGTATCCTTTCAATGCGACGGCTAAGTCTGCTTCGCGAACGAATGGTGCTTTGGCGTCGCCTTCTGCGTACACGGCGATCGTTACGAGCCCCATTTCTTTGGCGGTACGGAAAATGCGGCGTGCGATTTCTCCACGATTGGCGACGAGAAGCCTAGTGATCGGTTTGATGTTCACATCCGTCATGTGCCGAACTCCTTCATTACCTTAACTTCGCCGTTGTGACGTACGGAGAATGCAAATCCAACAACGTCTCGCGTATCCCTTGGATTAAGTATTCCATCGTCGATGACGCGGGATGGTATTGTAGTCGCCGCCGTCAAATTCGCTTGTAAAACTGCCGAACGATCCTCGTCGGTCGATAAACTCACCAACGCACCGCTTGCAGACGTACGTTGTCCGGCAAACAGTACGTAGATGTTGCTGGCGTGAGCGAAGATTGATTGTTTCGTCGTCTGTCGAAGGCAGGCAAGATCAGCGGAACGAATTTATCCGCCGAGAACGGCACATGAAACCGGCTAGAAGTGCACCGCCGAAGCTCGTCATAGAAGACAATGTAAGTGGTTATTCGTTGCATGTAGGTTCACGCAAGCCCTAGTCGGAACTTCATCAGTTGAATCGGACGAGAAGTGCGGTACGACAGCGTTTGCGGCCGTTCTACCTGTCATTTACATGGCAACCGTTTAGTGTGGTTTGATTTGAAGCAGATCGAACGTCCTCTGTTGTATGGAGGGCGGTGTGCTGTAAAGCACGACAGGATGTTGGTCCTTGGTCCCATATACCCACCGAAGCCTAACTTTGGGCAGTAATTTCCAGCGAGTTGTGAACTGCTGGTTTTAATAGGACTTTCGGTTGTTTCCGTCCCATGGTTTTCGCGAACTTTTGTCATTTTCCGGGATGTATAAATTGGGGCACGTCATCAAACTGGAGTGAAAGAATTTAGTTAAATCAAAGAAATGCTCACCCATCTTTTGAACACACTGCCAGTATCCAGACATTTGCTCACTGGAAATTACTGAACTTTGGCACGGGTAATGCTGGTCTGCAGTTAGTGAAAGTGAACGGTATTTATGCCAGAAGTCGTGGCCGCAATAACGCGATCGAAGCTGACGAGGTTTGTGATTACGTTCTCGAACACATCCAGAACTATCCAGCACGGTCTTTGGGAGTGGTTGCACTCTCGACGTCACAGCGCGACATGATTCAAAATAAGATGGATGCTCTTTGTCGCAACTACCCCGATATGGACCAGTACTGCAACCGTGAAGGCGAAGAACCGTTCTTCGTCAAGAATCTTGAAAATGTTCAAGGGGATGAGCGGGACGTCATTTTTGTATCGATTGGATATGGTACGGATAAGGACGGACATTTTTTCAGAATTTTGGACCTGTATCCAGCGACGGTGGTGAACGATGTCTCAATGTCTTATTTACCCGCTCAAGAAAACATTGTGTGATTCTTTCATCCATAACTCATGAGGATATTCGTGTCGATGCCTCAAAGTTTTCTGGACCGCGTGCCCTCAAGTAATGTTTGAAATACGCGGAGACTGGCGACATAGACGTTCCGCTCATAACGGGCGAGGCGATGGACAGCCCCTTCGAAGAGGATGTGGCGCGAGTACTCGTACTCGTACAACATGGTTATCGTGTTGAAGCGCAAGTTGGATCAGCTGGGTTCAAGATCGATCTTGCCGTTTACGACCCGAATCATGAAGGCTATTTTTTGTTGGCTATTGAGTGCGATGGTGCACGCTACCACTCTTCGATCTGGGCACGCGAACGCGACAGGTTGCGTCAGGAAGTGCTTGAAAGAAAAGGATGGACATTTCACCGTATTTGGAGTACCGACTGGTGCTACGCTCGCGACGCTGAGGTTGTAAAAATGTTGAAGGCGATTGAAGTTGCCCGCGCTCGTCAGAGTGATTTCCGAGGGACTCCTCAGCCGCAGCCTACAACCGAGTATAAATTTCGCGAACCTACGAATGATAGGTCGAAAAACGACGTGCCAGAAGATCAATCTATTGTAGGGGCAGAACCGTACAGAGAAGCCAACTTTGAGATGGCCCATACCGGCTTGGAGATTCACGAAGTACCGCCGGACATCCTCGCTACCCATCTCACAAAAATACTTGCCATCGAAAGTCCGATTCATTCCGATATTTTGTCGACTCGTTTAGCTCGACTTTGGGGTAAGAATCGCGCTGGAACAACAATCAAGGATGCTGTCAAAAAGGCCGTTGCTAAGATGGTCCGTGATGGCGTAACTAAGAAACTCGAAACCCAAAACCCAAGGTGGCTTTGATGAATGACCAAGCCATCAAGTCAAACTTGGTCATTCGCGACCGGGCTTATGTCGCGTTGAATGCAGTGAAGTACCCTGACTACATACCGGCATCTGAAATTCGACAGGCAATTCTGATGATAGTAAGTGCTAGTGCTTCCATATCCGTGAACGAATGTTCGAAGGAAGTTTCCAAAATACTGGGCACTGGCTTGGAACGAGGGCGAATGAAGTGCCGAGTTGTATCGGAAGCCAAGTCAATGGCGGACTTAGGGCTCATTGACAGTCATGAGGATATCTTGAATCGATTGAGTTAGTATGTAATTAGCAGCCAGTTAAGCGACATTTATTTTGGTGGTATGGTTGAACTTAGACCGTGATACGTGTATCGACACGGGGTCGCCATGGCCCGTATCGTATAGTGAGTGGACTATCGTTTAGATCTTTTAAGCGTCCTCAAGCACCTGATTAGACCATCGCGCCGATATTATCCAATAATGACTCGTTTGAGACACATATTGCTACGGTCATCTGGGCAAACTTTGCGAATAGCGGTTTCGGGTCTTCCCGCCAAATGTCGGACCAGATCTTTGTGAAGGGTACTGTCGACAACCTTAGCAGAACATTTGGTTTGTAATATATGGAGGAGATGTTTGGTGTAGGCAGGGTACGTTCTTTATATCAGCGATTGGTTTTCCACCTACCATAGCCCTGTAAAAGCATGGCGAGGACGGGGGAGAGAGTATAGACATGCTGTTACCAAAGCACCATTCTGTTAGATTAAGATTTTGATTAACAATTGGCATCGGTCGTATAAAGTGTTCGTTTGATGCTTCGATACAGTTAAGGAGAAGGTTAAGTGCTCGTCGAACAGATATGGACTGGAAATTCGTTAAGGAACTTCAATTATTTGATCGCTTGTGAAGAAACGGGCGAAGCATTAGCTATAGATCCTCTGGATTACGAAAAATGCTTGGCGCGTGCGAAAGATAGAGGATGGGAGATTCGGCAGATTCTGAATACGCACGAACATGGCGATCATACTGGTGGGAACGAACCTTTGCGTGAAGCAACGCAGGCCACATTGCTTGCACATCGAAACGCTCAATCGAAGATTAATGGTATCGATGTTGGTTTAAGTGCCGGAGATGTTGTCAAAGTAGGGTGTTCCGTAGAACTAGAAGTTATGGACACGCCCGGCCACACGATGAGTCATATTTGTCTTCGTACCATTTCTGACGATCACGCGCTTTTTTCAGGGGATACGCTGTTCAATGCGGGTGCGGGTAACTGTCATGGGGGTGGGCACCCTGAAGAGCTTTACGAGACGTTTGTTAATCAGCTTGCCCAGCTTGTTCCAGCTACGAAGGTTTATCCTGGACACGATTACGTAGTGAATAATTTAGAATTTACGCTTGATAGAGAACCGGACAACGAAGATGCTCATCTTTTACTAGAAAAACTTGAGAGGTCTCACGATCCAGAAAACCCGATGATCACTACTGTAGAAATCGAGCAGAAAATCAATACCTTCTTTCGATTGACGAGTCCCACGGTCATAAAACTTATCCAAGAATCGTTTCCTGATATTGACGATTCACCGTCGCCTAGAGAGGTCTTCCTGAAGCTTCGAGAACTAAGAAATAGTTGGTAAGCAACACCGGACATGGCGGTGACGCGTAGGAAACGTGAGTGATCGCAATGGACAATTTAGTAATTATTGGAGAACTCTTTGACTATGGATTGATGTATCTTCCAGTCTAACGAACTAATTTTAGGGTGGCTCTATAAAATCTGATCTTTACTAGTAGGCTAGCAATTCTAATAATACGTGTTCATAATAGTGGACTGGAAGGGGTTCTGGGATCAGGAGGATTCGATGCCGAAGCAATACATGGTGGAGTTAGCTCACGATGAGCGGGATGAGTTGGAAGCGGTGCTGAAGTCGAGCACGCGTCGTGCGGTGTCGGCGACGAAGCTGCAGCGTGCACGGATTCTGCTTGGCCGTGGATCAGGGGGCACTGGCTCGGCACACTGACGGACATGCAGGTGGTGGATGCGCTGGGAGGGTGACGGAGCGGACCTGCCAGCACGTGCGTCGGCGGGCGGTGGAGCCTGCCGATTACACATAAGTACAGCTTAACTTCTTATAGTGGCTGCTGCTGACCAGCCTGGCGATGGGCCGCACTCACCCGGCTTGGGACGCGTCCCCGGAACTGCCCGCCGGGACGATGCTCACCGACATCAAACGTACCATGTTGCGAGACTTGGCCTTGATGCACCAGTCCCAAATGCCTACCAGCGACTCATCCACCTCGCCCAGCAGAAAGGACCCGACTACGTCTATAACTATAACGCTGTTGCGGCCCGACAAATAGAAGTCAAGCGGGAGATGTGTGTAATCGGCAGGGTGGAGCAGGGTCCGATGAAGGCTCTGGAGCGCAGGCCTTGGCCGTTGCCTCCGGTGCCGAAGAAGCTGGACGGGGAGAAGGAAGCGCGTCCTGGTTCAGGTGGCCTGTTCGGTTCCACCGGAAGGCCGTGTTCGGTGGACCGTGAAGATGCTGGTAGAAGAGCTGGTGCGACTTGAAGTGGTCGAATCGATTTGCGGGGAGACCGTGCGGCAGGCGTTAAAAAAAACGAATTAAAACCGTGGCGGCGAGAAATGTGGTGCATCCCGAAGAAGCAAAGCCATCATTTCGTGGCCGGCATGGAGCGGGTGCTCAAGGTATACCGGCGGCCGTACGACCCGCGGCATCCGGTGGTGTGCATGGACGAGATGAGCAAGCAGCTCGTGGCGGAAGTCCGCGAGAAGTTGCCGGTACGCCCCGGGTCGCCGGAGAAGTACGACGCCCACTACCTCCGCCGGGGAGCATGCACGGTGTGGATGTTCGGCGAGCCGCTATCCGGCTGGCGGACGGTGGCTGTCACCCAACGGCGTACGACGTTGGATTGGGCGCAGCAAGTGCGCGCGCTGGCGAATCTGCCGCGTTCCCGGGATGCGGAAACTATCACGCTGGTGTGCGACAACTTGAACACCCACAGCGGTGACTCGTTCTATGCCGCGTTCCCGGCGGCCGAAGCCAGTCGGCTGAACGACCGCATCCACTTGGTGCACACGCCGAAACACGGGAGCTGGCTGAACGTCGCGGAACTGGAGTTCAGTGCGTTGCACCGCCAGTGCCTGGATCGCCGGATCGAGAGCAGGGCTTTAGTCACGTCGGAAACGGCGGCCTGGGCCGAGGAGCGCAATCGCGAACAGACCGGGGTCGACTGGCAGCTCAGCCTCGACGACGCACGCACCAAACTGAAGCATCTATACCCGAAAATTAAAACTAGTTAGAGTACTAGCCCAGATATTGCATGAGTGGTGCGAGATGGGTCCGTTTTTCGGTTTGGAGTGGTAATCGGGGTTTTCCCGTCCATATTTCGCCCATGATCCGTGGTTCCGGCACGGTTTTTGCGGACGGCGGACACACCTCCCCCTTACCCCCGTTATTTGTCAACGTGCCGGGGCAGTACTCGGCGATGGTCAGGAGGTGTCCAGGCGATCGGCGGCCGTATGGAACAGCTCCTGATGCGGGCAGGTGCTGCTGAGCAGGATCCGGATGCGTCGGGTATTGCGCAGCACCACCGCCCCGATCAATGGCATTCGGATTAGCGGAAAGGGATCCCGGTCTTTGAGGATGTTGTGTAACCGGTTGATATACGGAAACATATTCGGTTTTTTTGGGATTCTTCAAAAAAACACTTGCGTTTCAGCATGGGTTATGGCAATCTACGCTTGGTTAGATTATCTCTGGTGCAAACGTGATGGATTCCCGAATCGAGAACCTGAAGTCGACCACCTTCTGTGGCACGCGGCTGACCCGCCGTCAGATTGCGGACATTCAGAAGACGGTGGAGCTGTTTCCGGCACTGAGCCGCCATGAGCTGGCTGCCACCCTGTGCAGTCATCAATGGCATTCGTTTAGTGGATTTTGCCATTCGGTTAAGGATTCGGTCTTGGGCCTTGGTTATCCGCTGATTTTTTATTCCGTTAGCGAGTTGCCGGTGCCGGTGCTCCCCTTCTTCGTTGCCACTTTCCGACCGGTTTTCGGGATCGCCGCTCATAGGACCTGCCCGGACGGAGCCGTTGCCGACACCGGACGATCTCGCCGACAATACGGGCCACGGTTTCCCGGAGGGCGGATGCCTGCTGAAGTAGCAGGCTCTCGATGTTGGCCGCCACCGCCGCAAGTCCGTGCTTGACATTCGTCTGCATCAGCGGCTTGCCGTCGTTCGGCAGACCTCCGTTCACATGATCCTCGCCATGGTTGGCGAACAGCCGGGTCATGGCAATCAGGGTGAAGCATGCATATAGTTCCTGTTTCACTCCGCGCTCGCTTTGCCCATGAAAGTCCTCAACCTCCATCAGCTGTTTGGATACCTTGTACAGTTCCTCGATGCCCCATCTCGCGTGATACAGATCCGACAGTTGGTCGATGGAATACTGGTCCCGGTCCAGCAGGGTCGTGCCCAGGATGAAGACGGTATCGCCCACGGCATATTGCACCAGCCGCAAGCGGTGCGGGCCGAATGCGGCTCCGGGGTTCCTTCGGCGTAGTCTGGTCAGCGTACTTTGGCGGGGAACGACTTCAATGACCGTATCCCGGCGGCTGCCGTGGATGAAGCGGTCGACATCGATACCGGTTTTCCGTTTCATCCGGAACACCGCGTGCAGTCCCTGGATCGCATGCGCGTGCAGCATCTCATAGGCATAGTAGCCCCCCCGGTCATAGACCACCACCACATCGATAGACCACCACATCGTTCGCCGACAGCACGTTCAGGTGGGCCAGTGCCGCCGCGCGCTCGTTTCCATGCGCATGCAGGTCGAAGTCAACCGGTAGTCGGGCCTGCAGCCGATACAGGCAACTCACCAGACCCTGCGGATAATGGGCACCGTCTACCGGCGTCCGCCAGCCTTCATGCACCAGTCCGCGCGGCAGGTTCAGGTAGGTTCCATCGACCGCAAACACCCGATGCCCCTGCCACCGCCGGTCCGTGTCGGGCCGGACTTTCCGTGCGTGCCGGGGTCGGCCTTCGGCGTCGAAGACCACCTTGAGGATTTCCTGGTGCAAGGTCTTGAACAGCTGCTCGTCCAGCCTGGCCCGGGCACTGCAGATGGAGGACGGCGACACCGGAGCCGGCTGTGGCAGTGCGATCCCTATCGTCCGGCACTGCCCCCACAGTTCGGCCAGCGTGGTCGCATATCCCGGACGTCCCTTCGAGAACACCAGCCGGAAAATGAACAGCACGACCACCAGCGTGTTCAGCACGCGCCGCCGCCGCTGCCAGAGCCGGTCATGCCGGTTGGCGACACCCACGAGCGTCTCGACGATGCCGCTCCAGAGCCGGACAAACATATCCTCCGGAGCCAAGACTGCTGCCGGCGACCTGCGGGAACGGCGTCCGGATCGACGGGAGCCGGTCAGCAGCACCTGCTTCCAGTCTTTCGTCAGCGGATACAGGTAAGAACGTCCTTCGGAGTCCTGCCTGCCTCCGACGCACTCGCCTTGCGTCCCTTCGTCCGGCCAATGCACTGCCAGTTGGCCGCACGATAGCAGGTCCCCCGGTACTTCGCCGGATCCACAAAGGTCTCCACCAGTACCGGCTCCAGGCCGTGCCGCTCCTTCCAGTCCCCGGGCAGCCGCCGAACCGCCATCGACAGGGCCTTCGAGGCCAGATACGGAACCCGAACCCAAGGGAAAATCAGGAACCGGGAGTTGTTCACCACCCCCTTCAGACGCTTCGCCCGATCCCGATCCCGCCCGCCAGGCCAGGCGTCACGACAGGGAAGCCGGGTCGTGCCCGCCTCAAACAGCAGACAGCCCAGCTTGCGACCCCGACGATCCCGCAGCCAGTAGCGCAGGAAACAGCCGAACGGATGCCGGTAACCCAGCTCATGATGCCGATCCATCCGTTCTTTCCATTCCTCAACGGCCTCCCCCTCCGTCACAACCTCCAGTTCCAGCGGCATCAGCTCCTTCAACCCGCACGCTATGGCGGAGCCCGGATCCGAGCGGCTCGTATGCCGCGGTCTCCGACCTCCGGTTCCCGTTCTCGATCCCGGTCGCTTCGCCGGCAGCGACACGATGCCGCCGGCCTCCAGCTGCTCCAGCATCCGCAGACAGGACCCCAGTCGATCCCGACCCTTCGGCGTGAACCAGCCCAGATGACTGCACAGGGTGGCAGCCAACTCATGGCGGCTCAGTGCCGGAAACATTTTCACCGTCTTCTGAAGGTCCGCAATCCGACGGCGGGTCAGCCGCGTGCCACAGTGAGGTGGTTGACTTCAGGTTTTCGATTCGGGAATCCATCACGTTTGCACCAGAGATAATCTAACCAAGCGTAGATTGCCATAACCCATGCTGAAACGCAAGTGTTTTTTTGAAGAATCCCAACAGAACCGAATATCTTTCCGTATATCAACCGGTTACACGACATCCTCAAAGACCAGGATCCCTTTCCGCTAATCCGAATGCCATTGCGAAGCGGGTCCGGAAACCCGAGCACCAATGGACCTGGATCACGGATCTGCCGGTGACCCGAGCCGAGGCACCGGCGACCGCACGGATGGCGCGCAGTCGCTGGAAGATCGAAAACGAGACCTTCAACACGCTGAAAAACCAGGGGTACGGTCTGGAACACAACTACGGTCACGGTCACCAGTACCTTGCGAATACGCTGGCAGACCCTGATGATGCTGGCGTTTCTGATGGACCAGATCCAGCAGTTGTGCTGCCCACGCTTCCAAGCCGCCCAACGTCGGCAGAGCAGTTATGCATCCCTGTGGGAAAAGATGCGCGGTGCGATCTGGCTCCTGATCCTCCACAGCTGGGAACAGTTGTACGAAGCCCTCGCTGGTGCGGAACCCGACCGCGGTTCCGGACGACCCGATCCTGGTTTCCGTCCGCCATAGTGCAACGCGTTCTGCGCCTCCTGATCGCGGGCATCCCTCCGAGATCCGTCGACATGCGAACCGGGCATGCCTTGGTCCGCACAAACCCCCGCGGCCCAACGCAGCCAAAACGTAGCTGGGGCACGCTGAACAAGGGCCCGAAACGATCCCAACGGATGGAAAACATCCAGGGGCAGCCACTTAAAACTTGCAGGCACTGCTTTTCCACAGGAAGCGGGAATTGCTGATTAGGATATGAAATTATCAGTAGATTTTGCATGCGATTCTGCTTGATCTCATGATCCGAATTCTTATATCCTATGAGCATACTACTTCAAGAGGTTTATGCTTTTGGGCTACTGGTGGGCATAATTAAGTGTTTAGAGTATGCTGTATCTCCATTATATCTGTTTTGTTCTTCCTGAGTTGTAGGTGGGTATGGTGGCGGGAAGCAGAAGTAGTGTATTAGTCGTGTATGGTCCCTCAAACCGTTCGAGTTGGGTTATTTTATGCTATCTTATATATTATATTATTCTAAAAGGTTTCCGCGTATCTCGTCTGGATTAGGGATTGCGTTGTGTCTGTGTGTCGTATCGGTATTCTTGTACTTGTATCGGTCGTCAGAACGTACATTAGTACATAAAGACATGGATTCTGCTTCTAGTGGTGATTTGCAGGAGAAGGTTTTGCAGAGAGCCGTTGAGAAGAATGCGATGGAGAGTCGGGGTCAGGTATCCCCAGCGGTGCGGTCCGTGGGTGCGCCGATAGAGGTTGCGGAGGGTATCGTGGCCAAGGATCGTGCGGCACCGGAAGGGTACGCTTATTTGGCGCCCGCTGACGATGTGACCAAAGGTCGTCTGCGAGCGGACGAGGAGCGCAAGCCGGTTTCCGAGAAGCGAAGTCATGACGTGGATTGGCTCGGTGCTCCGGGAGCGGTTTATGAGGTGGCGCGACTTGCGGAGGAGGCGCAGCGGGACTGGGCGTTCGGCTGGGTTCAGCTGAGTGGGTATACGCGGCTGCCCGACGTGGCGTCGCAGTTGGCGGAGAAGCAGGTGGAGGTGCTGGGGTCTTCGGGGAATCTGCTACGTGCCCGGCTGCCGGCGGACGTTCGCATGTTGGACGAGATTGGGGATCTGCCGGGGATTGCGGGTCTCGGGGTGCTGCCCGGTGAGCGCAAGATTCTTGATGAGGAGCTTTCCACCAACGCCGCGCAATACTCGATGCGCGATCGGGTTCCGGTCTTTATTACGTTGATGTCGGACGATGAAGACGGGCGATGGCGTGTGGCCCTGGAGGACCGGGGAGCGGAGGTTGGCGGGTTTGATCGTGCGACTCGCGCGTATTCGGCTAACGTCTTCTATGGCGATGTCGGAGTTATCGCCGCCGCTGACTTTGTGCTGTCGATCGAGCAGGAGCGGCTGGTCGAGCCGCTGCTGGCATCTGCGGTGCCCGTGATGGGCGCGGACGGCGTACGTATGTATAGCGGTGAGCGGGGGTTGTTTGACGGCGTGGCGGGTGCCGGCGTTGCGGTAGGCGTGCTGGATACCGGACTGAACATCCATCATACGGATATTGCCACCCATCGGTCCAGCGTATGCGGTGCAAATCTTGGCTCGTTTGCACAGGACATCGGAGATGCTGATCTGTGGTATGACTTTGCTATTCATGGGACGCACGTTACGGGGATCCTGGCCGGCAACGGATACACCGAGGCGCAACATGCGGGGGTAGCTCCGGGAGTGCGGCACATCCGTTTCGGGAAGGTGTTTTCTAGTGGCGGTGCTACGTTCGCGAGCCTCATAGGGGGGGCGGATTATATGGCGGAGGCCACGAGCTGTATGCAGAATGGCCGGGAGTCAGCGGCGGTCAAGCCGCTGGTGGTGAATATGAGTCTGGGGACGCTTTTTGCCAGCACGGCACAGGGGCGCGGCATAATGGAGCGGAAGTTGGATTCCGTGGTCTGGAACGCTCATCAACTGTACACGATTTCGGCCGGCAATTCCGGCGAGTACGGCATTAACGTACTTTCCACGGCCAAGAACGCGCTTTCGGTGGGGGCTAGCATAGACGACGAGACGATAGCGAACTACAGCAGCCATGGTCGGGGGCTCTTCAGTAGTGCTCATGGGAGGCTCAAGCCCAACGTGACAACGGTGGGTACGAGCGTTCATTCGTCTTTAGGTCGAGGCAGCAAGGATCAATACGTCGCCCTGAGTGGCACGAGCATGTCGTCGCCGGCGATGGCGGGCATGGCGGCTTTGATGATGGACGCCGCCCCCGATTTGCAGAACCAGCCGGCGACGATGCGTGCCTATCTGATGGCCAGTGCCGTTCGGCCCGACGTGTGGCTGGATAACCCGGCATGGTTTCCGCTGAACAACACCGACGGCATTGGCGTGATCCAGGAGGAGTACGGCATGGGTTCCGTATCGGCGCGGGTCGGCGTCTTGAACCGGGATAGCGAGGACGGATGGACCACGGGGCATGCATCGGTGGTGCTCACGGACGGCGAATACGGCTACGTGGACGTCACCGTGCCGGAGGGGGCGGAGCGCCTGGACGTGGTGATGACGTGGGACGAGCCGCCGGCGGAGAGCGTAGCGAACGTCGTGTTGAACGATCTGGATCTATGGGTCGACGAGCGTGCGGATTGCGAGGACGCGGCCTGCGGTGAACATAGTTCGGCTTCGGTAACCGACAACGTGGAGTGGGTGATTATTCGGAACCCGCCGGCGGGTGTCTATCGGGTGAAAGCGGTGGGCGGGTCGGTCTATACGGACGAGGCGCGGGTCGGTATGGCGTGGCAGATTATCCGGGGCCCGGCGGCTCCCGCGATTGATCTGACGGTGAACAAGACGGTTCTGGAAGGCGGGGGCGGCCATGAGCTGGTAGCGACGTTGACGGTGGACGGATACGTGGCCAAGGGCGTGGATCTGCACGTGAACTGCCGGGCTTCCGACGGGCGTTCGGTCTGCAACGGATTGGACTACGATGCGGCGGACCCGCGTCCCAGCCCGCCGTGGTACCGCCATGCGGTCGTGAGCAGAGAAGACGGCACGCTGGTCAGCGGTTCCGGGAGGACGATCTATCTGGGCGAGCTGGCGGCGGGCGAGACGCAGGAAGTGAAGTTGTACTTCGCTTACGAGGGAGACGATGACAATGCGCGGATCACGCTGACCGCCAGTGCGTGGAACGCCCGTTCCGGCGGTACGGCTTCGGTTCTGCTGCGTCGCGCGGGTTCCGATGCCCCGATGGCACCGGAGCTGGAGATTCCGTCAAACGGCAGTTTCTTGACGGCCAAGGTTCTGCAGGGTCAGTCGGGGTCGGAACCAGTCAACTTGTCCCTTGCGACTTCGGAAGCGGGCGAATCCGAGATGATAATGGACCCTGAGCTGTTATTCTACGACCCCCGGCGTCCGCGAGGGTCCGTCTGGTACGCCTGGACGCCGTCCGAGACGCAACACACTGTGCTGCGGGTCGATCGGCCGGCCGGTTTGGAGAATGCGCCGCGGACTGGCCTTGTCGCGTTCCTGGGAACCGGGGACGGGGCCAGCCGCTCGCTCGCCCATTTGCGGGAGGTTGCCCGCAGCGGCAGTGGCAGTGTGTCTTGGAAGGCTTCAGCGAGCAAGACTTACTACTTGCGCGTCGCAGATAGAGGTTCGTCTGTTCCGTTGACCCTGACGTGGGATGAGCTGGAGCGTCCGGCCAACGACGGATGGCGGCAGGCTGCCGTCCTGGAGGGCCAGGATGGCAGTGTTGCGGGGAATAATAGCGGGGCCACTTTGGAATACGGCGAATGGCCCTGGGGGGTCACGGCGACGGTATGGTACCGCTGGACGGCACCGTCGGATGGGGCGTGGTCGTTCGATGCAGTAAGGCGCAGTAATCCGGAAAAACAGACGGGGCACCACATCTTCGTGTATATGGGCGAGGACGTCTCGTCGCTTCGCATAGTCAGCGATTTTAGAAACATTGAGAACGCGTCTCGATTTCCCGCCGTGGTTCAGGCCGCCCGGGGACAGACGTATCGTATAGCCGTCGGATCCCCGCTGCCTGAATTCGGCATCGATCCAGGTGCATTTGATTTGATCTGGGAAGCGGTGGACTTGGAAGATCTGGAAGACCGCAGCGGGGTTACCAACGATAATCATGGTGATGCGGTGTCTCTCGGCGAGGGTGTGACGGGTTCCCAGGTCATTCATCGTAATATCGAGGCTCCGCCTCCCATTTTGACGGTCGAGCCTGATGAGCCGGCGGCGGCGGGAGTGTTCACCCGATGGTATCGCTGGACGGCACCCGAGACGAGGCGATTTACGTGGCTGATCCAGGACCCGCGATTCACGGGTGCCTCGCATCACCGCGTGACGATCTTCGAGGGGGATTCGCTGGACGATCTGGACTTTGTGGGATCCACGGCCACGTCGTCCGAAGTGGATGACCGGATGGAGTTCGTCGTTCCGATGGAGAAGGACCAGCACTACATGATTTCCGTTGGCTTCCCGCCCCGCGATATCGAAATTATACCGGGTCAGGGCTTTGGTCGCTACAGGGACATTTTGCGTTGGGGTCCCACGCCGGAGAACGACGACTTTGACGACGCCATTGCGCTTAACGGCGCACAGGGTAACGTGACGTTCGGCACTCACTGGTCCACGCGCGATGCCGGCGAGCAAGTCACGTCTTCGGGTTCGTTTAGTACTTCCGATTCGATCTGGTACACGTACGAGGCGGATAAATCGGGATGGTACGAATTCTACATTCCTGAAATTGATCAGCGTTTCACGGGCTTGGGCGTCTACCAGGCCGTGGGGGACGGGGGATTGCATTCCTTGCAAAAGGTGGTGTTATCCCATTCGGACCTGTCGATAGTTGGAGGGCAGACGTTCGTCAAATTTTACGCGGAAGCGGGTGCTCAATATATTCTGCGCATAGCGCATGGATTTAATGGACATCCGCCTAATGATAGGGAATATCAGCTCCATTGGCGGGAAACCGAAGCCCCCGTATGGATCAAGTACCTCGGTTACGTGCCCAATAGCGGCATGGACATGCAGGGCTTTCCGGTGTCGTTTTCGAAAATTGTTGACATGTCGTTCAACACCAGGGGCGATGCCCTGTACGTAGCGACCGAATATGCGATGATCGTGTACAAGCGCGACGTCAAGACGGGGGGGCTGACGCCCGCGGCTTCGCACGACCTTGATTCGCGGCAGCATTTTCTGGGATGGGACGCTTATCGGACGCGCCTTCTGAGCTACTGCACTGAATGGCAGGAGATGGCACCGGAAGATTACGCCAATCTGCGGCTGAAGGAAGGCAGGCGTTATGCGGCGGGAGAGGAAATGGAGAACTGTTCAGGGACGGTTGACGTGCTGATCGATGCTTCTCGCCCCGATGGGCCGCTGTTGCACCGCGTCCACCGGGGTGGCGTGGACATTTTCAGCATCCAGGAGGCGACGGGCAATCTCAGCCATCTGGAATCCCTGGTTTCGGAGGATCTGGGCTTGGTCGATGTGGCCCTGTCGTCCCAGAGCGGATATCTCTATGGAGCCAATCTGGATTCGCTGGTTATCTTCGAGAAGGATCCAGAAACCTCGGAGCTGACGCTGATCGAGACCGACTATGATGTAGATTATCTGCATGCGCTTTCCGTTAGTGCTGACGGCAGGTATTTGTTTGCGCTGGAGAGTAGAAGTTGGCCGCATACTGCCAAGGTCTTCGACCTGTCGGCCCCGGCGGAACCAGCATTAGTGGGAGAATTTTTCGACAGCAGGCGTGTCGCTGGATTTGGCACGTGCAAGGTTTCGGATTTCAGAAACGGAAGATACGCCGTCGAATTTTTCTGCGATCAGACCTACTTTGCACTGGAGTATCGTTCCGGAGTGGACCATGCAGATGGAGTCATTGGACTAACGGAGGTAGGTATAACAGGTTGGGGGACTCGCTATGGCAACCTGCCACCTCTAGGGGGTGCCGCAAAAGTCCTGGAAGCCAGTCCTGACGGAGGTCATCTCTATATGGCGTCGAGCGATTCGACCAGACCTGGTATTCACGTGTTCGAGCGGGTGGGTAATACGATTGAAGTGCCTGAGGAAGTAGACGAAACCACGCGCTTCCGGCTTGATTTGCTCGAGGTGGGGTTTGACACGGTTCAATTTGGAGCTTTCCACGCTTCCGGCGGCGACTGCGTTTCCTTCCGAAAAGTCACGTTCGAGGACGTGAGTTATTCGATCGTGCGTTCCAGATGGCAGGAACGGAGGAACGCGAATGCCCCGTGGGTAGATATTGCGGGAACGGAAGCCGAGAAGAAGCTGTGCTCGTATCGACCTGGCGGTAGTGCTGAATATCGGTTAGCCACCGATATAACCGTCGACTCGATAACCGGAAGGTACGTCAGCAATACTCTTGATCTGTAAAGCATCGAGCGTATGACCGAAGCAATGCCGCTAATTCGGGCCAAGGATTAGCGGCATGCGGAGGAAGCTTGGACACCTCTAAAAAGAGGGAATATGGAGGGTCTTGTGATGGATAATTTGCGTTTTTTCGAATGTGCGGTGGCGGGAAAGCACCTTGGTGCTACCCAGCACTTCTCCGTATAGTTTCATTTTGGTCTTGATGTCGGTCTTTTCATGTTTCGGTACGGGAAACCAGCGTTTTCAGAAGACGGTTTGCACGGCATGTCGTTGTGCGTCGGGATGGGTTTCCCGAGTACCGATACAATGGCATTCGTTTAGTGGATTTTGCCATTCGGTTAAGGATTCAGTCTTGGGCCTTGGTTATCCGCTGATTTTTTATTCCGTTAGCGAGTTGCCGGTGCCGGTGCTCCCCTGCTTCGCTGCCATTTTCCGACCGGTTTTCGGGATCGCCGTTCATAGGACCTGCCCGGACGGAGCCGTTGCCGACACCGGACGATCTCGCCGACCATATGAGTTACGGTTTCCCGGAGGACGGATGCATGCTGAAGTAGCAGGCTCTCGATGTTGGCCGCCACCGCCGCAAGTCCGTGCTTGAAATTCGTCTGCATCGGCGGCTTGCCGTCGTTCGGCAGCCCCCCGTTCACATGATCCTCGCCGTGGTTGGCGAACAGCCGGGTCATGGCAATGAGGGTGAAGCATGCATACAGTTCCTGTTTCACTCCCCGCTCGCTTTGCCCATGAAAGTCCTCAACCTCCATCAGCCGTTTGGATACCTTGTACAGTTCCTCGATGCCCCATCTCGCGTGCAATGGCATTCGTTTAGTGATCATTGTCATTCGTTTAAGGAAGTGCCCTTCACTCCTGTATGGGATGCCAGTCCTATGTTGAGTTAATCAGCAGTTTTTGCTTGCAGTCTTCTCCCTCGCTGTCACATCTTCACGGGTTTTCGGGATCGTCGTTCGAAGGATCTGCCGGGCCGGAGTCGTTGTCGGCATCGGATGATGTCGCGAACCACCTGGGTGACCGTTTCCTGTAGCGCGGATGCCTGCTTCAGCAACAGGCTCTCGATGTCGGCCGCCACCATCGCCAGTCCGTGCTTGAAATGGGTCTGCTTGCGCGGCTTGCCATGTTCGTGCGGGCTTTCGTTCCACCGATGGTCGCCGTGACCGGAGAACCGCCGGGTCATGGCGTTCAGGGGGAAGCCGGCATAGAGTTTCTGTTTCACTCCCCGCTCGCTTGGTCCATGGAAGTCTTCCACCTCCATCCGTTGTTTGGACACCTTGTACCATTCTTCCACGCCCCATCTTGCGCGATACCGCTCCGCCAGTTGCGGGATGGTGTATTGCTTCGAATCCAGCAGGGTGGTTCCGTGGATGAAATGGTCAATGTCGGCACTGGTTTTCCGCTTTATCCCGAACACCGCATGCAGTCCCCGGATCACGTGCACGTGCAGCATCCGTAGACAGGATCCAGGGCTTTCCCCGCCCTTCGGCGTCCGCCAGCCAAGATGACTGCAGATGGCCGAAGCCAGTTCATCGCGACTCAAGGACGGAAACAGCTCCACCGTCCTCTGAATGTCCGAAATCCGACGGCGGGTCAGCCGCCTGCCACAAAATGTGATCGACTTCAGATCCACGATTCTCGAACCCATCCACTTTCCGTCCGAAACAATTCCATACAGCATAGTTTGCCAAAAAAAACGTCGCAACGTAACCCCTTTTTTTGAACACTCCAAAAAACAGAAACAAGTCCCAGTCAATCAATGGGTTATAGAAAACCCTCAAAGGCGCAGATCGACTTTTCTCAAACCGAATGCCATTGATCTCGCGTGATACAGATCCGACAGCTGGTCGATGGAATACTGGTCCCGGTCCAGCAGGATCGTGCCCAGGATGAAGACGGTATCGCCCACGGCATATTTCACCAGCCGCAAGCGGTGTGGGCCGAATGCGGCTCCGGGGTTCCTTCGGCGTAGTCTGGTCAGCGTGCGTTGGCGGGGAACGACCTCGATGACCGTATCCCAGCGGCTGCCGTGGATGAAGTGCTCGACGTCGATGCCGGTTTTCCGTTTCATCCGGAACACCGCGTGCAGCATCTCATAGGAATAGTAGCCCCCGGTCGTAGACTACCACATCGTTCGCCGACAGCACGTTCAGGTGGGCCAGTGCCGCTGCGCGCTCGTTTCCATGCGCATGCAGGTCGAAGTCGACCGGTAGTCGGGACTGCAACCGATACAGGCAACTCACCAGACCCTGCGGATAGTGGGTGCCGTCTACCGGCGTCCGCCAGCCTTCATGCACCAGTCCGCGCGGCAGGTTCAGGGATCTTCCATCGACCGCAAACACCCGATGCCCTTGCCACCGCCGGTCCGTGTCGGGCCAGACTTTCCGTTCGTGTCGAGGTCGGGCCTCGGCGTCGAAAACCACCTTGAGGATTTCCTAGTGCAAGGTCTTGAACAGCTGCTCGTCCAGCCTGGCCCGGGCACTGCAGATGGAGGACGGCGACACCGGAGCCGGCTGTGGCAGTTCGATCCCCATCGTCCGGCACTGCCCCCACAGTTCGGCCAGCGTGGTCGCATATCCTGGACGCCCCTTCGAGAACACCAGCCGGAAAATGAACAGCACGACCACCAGCGTGTTCAGCACGCTCCGCCGCTGCTGCCAGAGCCGGTCGTGCCGGTTGGCGACACCCCCACGAGCATCTCGACGATGCCGCTCCAGAGCCGGACAAAAGCATCCTCCGGGGCCAAGACCACCACCGGCGGCCTGCGGGAACGGCGTCCGGATCGACGGGAGCCGGTCAGCAGCACCTGCTTCCAGTCTTTCGTCAGCGGATACAGGTAAACGTCCTTCGGAGTCCTGCCTGCCTCCGATGCACTCGCCTTGCGTCCCTTCGTCCGGCCCATGCACTTCCAGTTGGCCGCACGGTAGCAGGTCCCCCGATACTTCGCCGGATCCACGAAGGTCTCCGCCAGTACCGGCTCCAGGCCGTTCCGCTCCTTCCAGTCCCCGGGCAGCCGCCGAACCGCCATCGACAGCACCTTCGAGGCCAGATACGGAACCCGAACCCAAGGGAGAATCAAGAATCGGGAGTTGCTCACCACCCCCTTCAGACGAGTTGTGTCAAGAATTTTCTGCAATTTCCAGTGGGAGCGGAGACCCGCCCATATGGGCGGGTCTCCGCTCGGCGCGAAATTTTCGGGCGTTTCATGCCGCCTCCTGCCATGTCTCGGATTCCGGTTCGGATGCGCGAACCACGCCGATCCGGCCATATAGATAACGCTGCCCCGTCAGCCACCGCTCATGGGTCTCCGCCGCAAGTGCCAAGATCAGACGCAGACAGGACTCCGCGTTCGGGAAGATCCTGACGACACGCGTTCGCCGTCGGAGCTCCTCGTTGTACCGCTCCAGCATGTTCGTGGACTTCATCCGCAGGCGATGTTCCCTGGGCAGCCGATACACCGTCAGCGTCTCCTCGACATGATCCTCGACCTATTCCACTAGCCTGCCAAACCCTTTCTCATCGCCCCAACGGGCTACCCAGGCACCCAGTGCCTCCACGAGCCTCCCCGACATGCTCACAGCCCCACAACCGTTTCTCAAACCCTCCAGACACGCGGGATCAGCACTCCGGGACAGTTTGTCCCTGGCATTGCGCAGAAAATGGACGCAGCACCGTTGCCACAACGCGGTCGGCAACACTTTCGAGATCGCATGCTTCAATCCCTCATGACGGTCCGAGACCACATACTCGACTCCCCGCAGGCCACGTTCCTTCAGATGCGACAGGAATGCCGTCCACGACCCCTCGCTTTCCCGGTTCGCCACTTCCGCCGCCAGCACCTGACGCCGACCCTCGCCGTCAATCCCGAGGGCAATCTGCACCGCCCGGGAACGCACCGAGCCCTCCTCACGCACCTTCTCACTTACCGGGCATCCAGCAACACATACGGATACGCCTCCTCCAGCCGACGTTCCGCAAACGCCTTCAGGGACGCGTCCAGCTTCGACACCATGGCCGAGATCGTCGCCGGCGAAAACTCGTGACCGCACAGACCCTCCGCCAGTCGGCTCACCCGACGCGTCGAGAACCCCCTCCTGCACATACATCTCCGACAGCACCGCCACCAGGGCCCTTCTCCGAACGCTGATAGCACTGCTCGAACACCCACGTGCTGAACCTGGCCGCTGCGTTCCTGCGGAACTCTCAGTTCGATCTCGCCCACCTTCATCGTCAGATCGCACCGGTAGTATCCGGAACGGTAGCCCTGACGCGTCTGCGTCCGCTCCTCGCTCTTGCCCGCTCCCAGAAACTCCGTCATCTCACTCTCCAGCACCTCGTTGAGCGTCTCCTGCACCAGCCGCCTCACAAACTCCTCATCGTCCGCCAGATGATGGCATGCCGACCTCTTCGTGGCATTGTGCGTATAATCTTTCCGAATCATTTCTTGCTCCTTTTCGATAAATTGTGTAATGAATGATTCGCGCCTGGACGCGGGATTGCGTCCAGGCATCTCCACATTCCCGATAAAACATCAGGTTCTAACCATTCGTCTGTCGTTACAGCCCGTTCTGCGTTTTTGCAGATAAATTTATACACAACCGGCATCATCGATGTCGACCGCTTCATCCACGGCAGCCGCCGGGATACGGTCATCGAGGTCGTTCCCCTCCAACGCACGCTGACCCGACTACGCCGAAGGAACCCCGGAGCCGCATTCGGCCCGCACCGCTTGCGGCTGGTGCAATATGCCGTGGGCGATACCGTCTTCATCCTGGGCACGACCCTGCTGCTGGACCGGGACCCGTATTCCATCGACCAACTGTCGGATCTGTATCACGCGAGATGGGGCATCGAGGAACTGTACAAGGTATCCAAACGGCTGATGGAGGTTGAGGACTTTCATGGGCAAAGCGAGCGGGGAGTGAAACAGGAGTTGTATGCATGCTTCACCCTCATTGCCATGACCCGGCTGTTCGCCAACCATGGCGAGGATCATTTGAACAGGGGGCTTCCGAACGACGGCAAGCCGCTGATGCAGACGAATTTCAAGCACGGACTTGCGGCGGTGGCGGCCAACATCGAGAGATTGCTACTTCAGCATGCATCCGTCCTCCGGGAAACCGTAACTCGTATGGTCGGCGAAATCGTACGATGTCGGCAACGGCTCCGTCCGGGTAGGTCCTATGAACGGCGATCCCGAAAACCGGTCGGAAAGTGGCAGCGAAGAAGGGGAGCACCGGCACCGGCAACTCGCTAACGGAATAAAAAATCAGCGGATAACCAAGGCCCAAGACCGAATCCTTAACCGAATGGCAAAATTCACTAAACGAATGCCATTGCCCGCGCGAGCGGCCGATACGTTTCTGGACCGTTTTTTAGACTGCCCGTCCCATTCGCATGCACCTTCACCGAGGTGCTGTCCAGCATCGCCATCTCGGTGTCCGAGGCGACCAGACCCCTCGTCGTCGCGGATCGCCGCAAACGTTCTCCGAACACCGCCACCAGCAGCACCCCACGCTCCGCCTAGTGCTTCATCTGCACGTACACCCGTGTTCTCCAACGCCCATAACACGCACACGCAGGCAGGCTGCGCCAAGGGCAACCGTGGTTCAGAACGCGTATGGAATAGCGTTCAGTACCCGCCGGTGACCCCATCGAACGTTGCCCCGGGGCTTCGGTAACCAGTCCTGTATCTCGTTAAATTGCTCTTCCATAAGTTGTATGCCGACCTCATTGTCGAGTGATCCAGATCAGAATCATACAACAAGATAGCGTCAACACGCCCTAGTACAAATGGTTGCTCCTTCTAAGGAAACTAGCCACGTTCTTTTCAAAACTCATAACAAATCTTCAACGTATGATCAACATGGCATTCCACTGTGGAAACGTAAGATTGGATCGCACTCGGTAATGAGATGTGCTTCACGCTCACGGAACACTTGGCACCGTTCAAGGATCTCTTTTTCATCAGCAAAATTATGAGCAAGTTCCAGATATAAACAAAAGTGTCTCGACTCGGCGTCAAAAAGCCTTGAATACAAAGTACCAATATCTGGACTGACGATATTTCTAAGTAATCCAAAACGTTCGCAGCTGCGAGCTTCGATGAATGCTGCTACGATCAACGAATCGATAAGTTTTGCGGGTTCATAGTGACGCACGAGCCCATGCAATCCACTGGCATATCTGCTCGCTGATAGGGACCGGTAGACAACCTTCCGATTCTTCATCAGCGCGACTACTTGTTCAAAGTGTCTTAATTCTTCTCGGGCAACTTTAGAAATACGACCAAGTAGTTCTGAGAATTTGGTATACCTGTGTAGTAGTGATAATGCCGTGCTCGCGGCTTTCTTTTCGCAGTTTGCATGATCAATGAGTAACGTTTCTTCATCCTCCGACATCGCTTGGCACCACTGATCAGGGGTGGGACACCCCAGAAAATCCTCAATTGCGTACAAATCAACGCACCAATGCGCGGAAACTATGTTCATAAAACGCACTTGATCGCAAATAGAATTCCTGTTCGATAGCGTTTAATAACTCGTCCCGGGGCTTGGCCGAATGCGTAATCGTCGCCTGCAGACCTGCATCGATAGGGTCTATCGAAGTTCGGCGAAGTACCTCAAGTGCAAGATACTCCAAGGACTGATCGGATACGTCAACGATTGTATATGCAGTTGCTCGAAGCTGGTCAGGATGAGTAACTCGTAGATACACCCTGACGCTTTCATCTCGTATACGGTTCAAGCGTTGCCAAACCATGCGCTTCTGGTCTTCCGTATAACCGTTCCAGCCCGTTATTTCGTGTGAGAAACGCTTACAACCCCGACAAACAAGATCACCGAATGTAGTGGAACAAATGCCTATACATGGTGATTTATGTTTAATCATCGTTGATTGTGTATGTCTATGACTGACTCTCCGTTGAACAGATCGAGTTCTAACTGCTTCGCTTTGTCACTGCGACTCACGGACAAACGATCCAAGTATGCTTTGGATACATCTTCCGTGACGTAATGACCATCAAATACGCTGCAATCAAATTGTTTAATGCCGCGGTTTCCTTCACCTACCGCGTCCACCAAATCTTCAAGTCTTTGATAAACGACTTCGTCAGCTCCGATAAATTCTGCTATTTGTTCTTCCGTTCGCCCAGTTGCAACAAATTCGGATCGTGTTGGCATATCTATTCCGTACACATTGGGATATCTTACCGATGGAGCAGCGACAGCTAAGTACACTTTCTGGGCTCCAGCATCGCGAGCTTGCTGAACTATTTCCCGTGTCGTTGTCCCCCGCACGATTGAATCCTCAACCAATAAAACGTTTTTACCCTGCAGTTCCAACCGAATAGCATTTAATTTCTGACGAACGGACTTCTGACGCATTTGCTGCTCAGGCATAATGAACGTACGTCCTACGTATCGGTTCTTCACGAAAGCCTCGCGATATTTCACGTCCAGCTTATATGCGACAGGAATCGCGGCCGTGCGACTAGTCTCCGGAATGGGAACCACAACGTCAATATCGTGATGACGTTGCGAATAGATATCCAAAAACCTATCTGCCAGCTTCTCGCCCATCCGCAACCTAGCTTTATAAACCGATATGTTGTCCATGATTGAATCAGGGCGGGCTAAGTAAACATACTCAAATATGCAAGGTGAAAGGTTATGCGCTACAGCACATTGCTGTGAGAAATCTTGTCCTTCTGCATTGATGTAAATCGCCTCACCAGGATATACATCTCGCACTATTCGAAATTTCTGAACCTCCAGAGCCGCACTTTCACTTGCAATCATGAATTCTCGTCCCATTCGCGTTTCACGTTCTCCAACTATCAGTGGCCGAATTCCGTGAGGATCGCGAAAACCAACGATACCCCCGCCTCGAATCATCGCGACAGCCGCGTACGCGCCTCGACATCGTGCATGAACTGCTTGTACCGCTGTAAATACATGTTCTGGCCCAACCGAATGAGCATGCTGTTTCTGCAGCTCATGGGCGAATATGTTCAGTAATATCTCAGAGTCGGACCGGGTGTTCACGTGGCGTAAATCAGTCAAGAACAGATCCCGCTTTAACTCGTCAGCATTTATCAGATTGCCGTTATGGGCCAAGCTGATTCCGTATGGAGAGTTCACAAACATCGGCTGTGCTTCCGCGGAACTTGCAGTACCGGCGGTGGGATATCGCACGTGACCAATCCCCATTTGACCGTACAGGCGCTGCATATGTCGCGCTTCGAACACCTGACTTACTAATCCGTTAGCCTTACGCATATTCAGCCGTTCACCATCCACCGTAACAATACCCGCGGAATCCTGTCCACGATGCTGAAGTACAAGTAACGCGTCATAAAGCACCTGATTGACAGCCCCCCCCTGACTAACTACTCCAACTACGCCACACACGAAACTATCTCATTCCTCAGATAGTTGAAAACCAGACTCACCTGAAATGGCATCTTCTACCACATCGGTGGTGTAATCAAAAATGCCATCAATATCTTTTTTATTCTTTCTGAAAAAAGTTGCAGATACGGATTCTTCCCACCAGCCATTATTTTCCCAACTAGATTCAAACATCAACATAAGTGCCGAGACCAGAACAAATCCTCGTAGTGCACCAAATGACAAACCCAATGAGCGATCTGCGAAAGTGAGGCCAACCTTTTCAACAAATTTTGACATCCGATGATATATAAGCGATCCTAGCACGAAAACTAAGATATAGATCAAACCGAAAGAGATCCAAGTGGGGACAAAATGTGGCAAAGTCGAATCCGAAGAGTCGGAGCTAGGCAACGGTATGTATGTCGCGAGAGTCGGGGCAAATGCAAAACCTAAAATAAGCGCAGCAATCCATGTAAGCGCAGAAACAACCGAATGAACAAAGCCATTCCATGATCCGTGGAACGTGGATAACAAAATCACGGTTAGTACTACGTAGTCGAACGCGTTAAATGAGCTCAATGGTGATAGCTGACCACGATCGGTTGCAGTCCGTATTTTGCACTAAGCTCATCTCGAAGGCTAACTGCGCTTTCTCTCACAGTTATGGGGCCCATTACAACGCGGATAGTAATGACACCGTTAACTTTCACATGAGACAACCAAGCCTTGTATTCTTCATCTAGCATCTGGTTTCGGAGAGTTACAGCATTTTTCTCCGATCTAAAGCTACCTAGTTGAATCGCCCAAAGTTTCGCTGTCTCGTCATCCTCTGATAGGACCGGTTCTCCAACTCGCGACTCCGAATCAATCAAAAAACCGTCTTTATCAATTTTGTTTACAATTTCTTCTCGTGCATTCAAAGCGGGTTCTATATCTGGCAGTGGTGCTGGTCGGAACATGCTTTCCAGCGGTTCGCGTTCAAGCGGCGCAATAACAACCTGATCAATATCCACCTTATCGAAAAGCATTGGAATAGTGAGTAATGCTAACGCACCCAAAAAAATAAAACCAATAATTCGATTGCGGGTTCTCTCTTGCATCTCAGTGACCAGCTATGAATCCACGAGCTCGAGCAATCAAGTCAAAAGAACCTACAATACAGTGTATATCATCAAATGTACTACTACGACATACTAAATCTATCGCATCCTCCAGTTCAGGAACGATTTTTACCGATCTTTCAGTACCTAGCAATTCTATTACCGAAACAGCATCCATGCTCTTATCTCCATACACATCAGTTACGACAAGACTCTCAGTATGCACTTTCAACTGTTTAATCATACAGATAATCTCCTTATCACAGTTAGCACCAAATATACAATGGAACAACCTGCCACCAAACGTTTCATAAATACGTCTGCATAAAAAATATATACCATCAGTATTATGAGCAACATCAAGAATCCACTGCCGCTTGTTAAAGTGAACAATCTCAAAACGACCTGGAAGAGATACTGACAACGCTGACCTAATCGCATTTTCCGAAAGATTCGGCCAAGCCAATGCTGCAATTTGAATGGCAGTAGATGCGTTATGTCGATCGACTATCGGCGGTACTGGCAATCGAAATGTTTTCTTTTCGTTTTTAATACGCACCTCGACATTCCAAGTTGCGTCGGTATTCACCCTTTCGTTGAAGTCATAACTATTCCTAAAAACTCCAACATCAAGTTTTTTAATTCGATTTAACACGGACTTTGGGATTGATGTATCTCCAAATACTAACGGTTTGTGACGTCGACATATTTCAATTTTCTCTGCTCCAATGGAATTTCGGTCTTCACCTAAAATAGATTGATGATCCATCCCGATAGATGTAATTGAAGCAATATCGCAGTCTACGACGTTTGCAGCATCGTACCGCCCTCCGAGACCTACTTCCAGAATCGCAACTTGTACTGATTCTTCTTTAAACATAAATAGTGCTGCAAGAGTGGTATAATCAAAGTACGAAATTTGCTCGTTCTCTGCAACGCAGCTAGCAACTTGACAAAGCGCGTTTGCAATGAGACGGTCAGTACAATCTTGCCCATTAATTCGAATGCGTTCGTTGAAAGCATGAACGTGTGGTGAAAGAGTTGTTCCCACTGAAAGCCCTTCGTTGAGTAGCAGCTTTTCAAGAAGAACTACTGTAGATCCCTTCCCATTGGTCCCTCCGATAACGACAGTTTTTCGAGCAGGTGGAAGTATGCCTAGTCGACAAGCGATGTTTTTCGCCTGGCGAAATCCCTCGACGATACTTGAGCGTCGCTTATCAGCTATCTCGTGTAACCAGAAGTCCAGACTCTTGTCTTTGTTCATCCAAATCGCTAATCGTCTGACGTAGTAAATTCACTTGTAGATTTGATACCAAAACAATACGTTGATAATACAGAATGAAATCATCGTGTCTATTACCCATACTACCTACCATAAAACGTCGTGTTGCGTCATGAGGTTCATTCCTTATGTTCATCTTCGAAACTAAAGATGCCGATTTCTTCAAACCGCTTTTCGACCTCGATCATTTTCTTCTCAGCTTCTAGCTCTTTTTGCGATGGATTGCCCTTGATGCGACCGTATTTATCTCGCACGATACCAACGAATATCGGATCAGTGAACCGTTCCTCGGTGGAGTCATTATCACGTTTTCCTGCCATAATCAACCTCCTCGCATCACCTTGTGTCCGGTCGATACCACCAGTTCCCCCACCGCACGAAGCAACTCCGGCCTCAGCAGCGAGACGTTGTCGATCAGCGTTTGACGGTGGTACCGCTCCCCGCCAAAACGGGAACCCCCCAGCATCTCCCGAAGGGTCCCATGCTGGTTCACCAACTCGTGCAAGCGATCCCAGTCGCAGTTGAGACCCTCCTTCAACACTGCCAACACCAGCATCGACCACAACGACCACAACGGCATCCCCGGACGCCCGTTGCCCAGATCCCGATCCGACCCCAGTGCCGATTCCAACCATTCGAACAGCCGCTTCCGCATACGCAGGTCACCGTACACCGCCTGCAATCCCCGAAGCACCACCGGAATGTCATCCCGTGACTTCAGATCCAACTGGATCTTCTCAATCGGAACCTCTCCAAGACGTATTTGTTGCTTCCCTCGTTCCCAATCACGCATGCCCGACTACCGCTCCTTTTTCCACGAAGATGGGGGAAAATCCCCCAAAAACACCATAAAACCCTTGAGATTCTAACCAATCGGTCTCTTCTTCGCAAACCTCAAAACCTGAAAATACCCTGGATTCAAGGACTTTACGTAGCATAAAGAGTTTCCTGCCAGACACTATTTAGCCTTGGTATACGAAATGATCGGCAACTTAGTGTAAACACGCCCTAGTGTACTGTCCTGCAAATGGATAGTATATTAATGTGGTATGACAGCTACCCAAGGATAACATCATGCCCCGCCCCGCAGACCCCGATCATCCTGGGTGAACAACAACGTGCCGATTTGCGCAGTTTGGCCTGCTCCCGCACCTTGCTCCATCGGTTGGTACAACGCGCCCAGATCCGTGCTCGGCTGCGCGGACGGGGAGCCGGGCACCGCCATCGCCGAGCGGTTGCAACTGAACAAGAACACGGTGATGAAATGGCGATCAAACGCTACGCGCAGTACGGGATCGAAAGACTGCACGATGAGCAGCGTCCGGGCCATGGCGGCGCAAACGGGCGTGTCGAAAAGCACCGTCCAACGGTGGTTCGGCCTGTTCGGTGTGCAACCGCATCGGCAACGCATGTTCAAGCTGTCCAACGCCCCGTGCTTTGTCGAGAAGGTCCGCGACATCGTCGGCTTGTACCTCAATCCGCCGGACAAGGCCGTGGTGCTGTGCGTAGACGAAAAGACGCAGATACAAGCACTGGACCGCATCCAACCGATGCTGCCCATGGGCTTGGGCTACGCGCAAGGAATGACCCATGACTATGTGCGCCACGGCACGACGACCCTGTTTGCGGCACTCGACATCGTCACCGGCAGGATCCGTAGCCCATGCAAACGCCGCGCCACCGGCATCAGGACTATCTGGCCTTCCTCCGCTACATCGACAAGGATGTTCCCGAGGACCTGGACATCCACCTGATCGTGGATAACTAGTGTCTGCGGGAAAACCCCATTTTACGACGGGTTTAAGTCACTTGATGGTATCCGTCGCTCAGGGGATCATGTTGATTTAGGAGATGTACGAAGGGTCATCGGTCCATCGGGGCTCCAAAAGTGCGGATGATGTTCTCCTGCTCGCTTTCGGGGCGTGCGGCGTCCGTCCCGAGGGGCGGGAAGGATGGATATTGAGAGGATGGGGGCGGCTAGGCCGCTAGACGATAGGGTGATGCGTGCGTGCGATGGGACCGCCGCGCCGCCCGTTGCTGCAGCAACCGTCCGAGCCGATGCAGGTTGGCGGCGAGGATCGAGATACCCACGGTGCGTTCGAAGTCTGCCCGGCCATGTGTGCGCACCCGGTCCAAGCCATGGCTTTCCAATGCATGGATCGCCGATTCCACGCCCGGATGCTGCCGGCGTCGCGCCACGAATGATGCTTCACTTTCCCGGGCTTCGACTGGCCTCCGTGCCGCGCCCCTTCGCGGGCAACGCGACGTGCTCCAGCATCGCGGCCAGTTGCTGTTGGTTGGCGGGGCTGTGGAACCCCCGGTCGAAACTGCAGCCGCGCAATTCCGGATACTGCGCCTGGCACGCCGCCACCAGCGGAACGGCCATGTCCACGTCGCCGCCCTGCCACTGCAAGTGCCAACCCAGGATGAACGGATGCTGATCTTCCAGCACCGTCAGGGGAACCCCCAACTCCACCGGCTTGCCGGCCTTGCCCTTCATGATCCAGCGCGTATGCGGCTCGAACAGCGAGAACAACTTCTCCTCGTGCGGGATCGTCTCCCCCTCCAGCACGCGACGGCGGATCTGATCCTGCAAACGCACCGAGCAGGCGTGAAACCAGTGCCATCGCGACAGCTGCGCCGGCGTCACCGAGCCCTCCGGCAATCCTGCCAAGGCCTCCAGCGTGACGCCCAGTCGCCCCGTCAGATCGCCGCACAGGGTTAACCACGCCGCCACCGCCTTCGGGCGTTGACGCCACAACCGTGCGCAGCTCACCCGTTGATAGCCCTGCCGCCATCCCGACACCCCATGCGATCCGCAACAGACCGAAACCTCCGTCAGCAACACCCGCATCGCATCCCACAGCAGGTTCACGTCCGTCGAGCAATCCACGTCCGTCTCCACTACGAACGAGTCAACCCGACCGTCCAAGGCGGCGCCAGGGAACTTTCCCGCCACCGCATGACCCTCCCCCCGCACCAGCAGCGTATTCAACTCCTATAGCAACGCCGGCGTTACCAGCGACACGTTGTCCTGCAAGGTGCGCACCGAGTACGTCCAGTCATCCAGAAACCCATGCTGCAGCATCTTCCGTACCCACCTGGTGATGGTTCACCAACTCCCCCAGACGGTCGTAGTCGCAATCCAAACCCTGCTTGAGAACCGCCATCACCAGAACCCGCCACAGCGTCATCCCCGGCCGACCGTTTTCCGGATCCCGATCCGCGGTCACATGGCAACCCAGTAACCCTTCCCCTTCCTCCCGACACGACACGTACAGATGCTGCAATCCCAACAACAACGCCGGAATGTCGTCCCGGGACTTCACGTTGATCTTGATCTCACCGATCGGCACCTCGTCCAACCGCAAGGCATGCTCGAAACGTCTCATGATCGCCGACCTCCCGACGAAGATTCGCACCGACCCCCCCCCTGAAACCCCTAAACAAGCCCATTTCAACGCCTCCAACGGCAATCTTCACCCGCAGCATTTTAGCTCAAAATATCCTTCCATGCCGCAATAATCAACGCTTTGATAGAATCGTCAGGGTTTTCGCACAGACACTAACTATGCAACGCACAAACATGCCACCGTCAAGGCGTGGTTAGCGAGACGTCCCCGCTACCACGTCCACTACACGCCGACCTACGCCTCGTGGCTGAATCAGGTGGAGCGGCGGTTCGGCATCATCACCCAACAAGCCATCCGTCGCGGGTCATTCTCTTCGGTCCCGCAACTGCGAAAAAAGATCAACGCGTTTGTCGAGGACTATAATAAATACTGCAGTCCGTTCGCTTGGACCGCGACGGCCGAGTTGATCCTTGCCAAAGTTGAACGCATCAGCCTATTTATTTCCGGGACATGACACTAGCATGTGGTCAAGTTAAACGGTTCTTGTTCGGTACTAAACCCGTACCGTTTTGCAGCTTACTCTGCGGTAGCTGAAGCGATTGAGAAGCATTCGAGCGTGACTTGGGGGGGCATGCGTAACAACCAACCACACTTATTCCAGTCTCCAAGAACGTATCGCGTATGAAGGTCATCAATACGGTGGATTCTTGGTCTGTGTGTGTGTCCGTGTATCAAGTAATTGCACTGGTGTTGATCCATTGCTTGCAACACGGATTTCAAAACCACATCCATGATGTTCTCCGCTTTACTTACTTTGGCTGACTCGCTCTGATTCCGGACTAATTGTGCAAATTTCCGTCGTTCTTGGAATGGTCGCGATAAGAAATCCTTTTGCCAATCCTCCGAATGCAGAAGTTTACGAAGTCGTTGGTAAGGAATATCGTCGGTACAAAAGGTATCACCGTGGGTAAGTAAAAAGCGATCAGTGCCGACAATTAAAATAGTAGGGTCAGGAAGCAACGTTGCGCCGACTTCCTCTGCAAATGTCTGACCGATAAGCAAATCACGATTTCCATGCATGAGGTAGAGTGCGCACCGGTCCGTACATTTGGCTAAGCAGTGTCGCAGTCGGTTAGGAAATCTGCTGTAGTCATCGTCGCCTATCCAAGATTCGACTAGATCACCCAGGATATAAATTTCGTCGTTGCGTTCACTCTCTACCAACAAAGTTGACTCAAACAAGTTGATTTTTTCGGGTCGTTCAGCATCTAAGTGAAGGTCGGAAATGAATACGCGGTTCATGTTCTAGCACGGTCTACAGCGTCCATCAGATTCTGCAATATGGATACACGCGTCATAGGGCCAACTCCACCAGGTACAGGTGTAATCCATCCCGCAACTTCAAACACCGCCTCGAACTGAACGTCCCCCTTGAGCGACCCATCTGGCTGTGGCTCAATTCCAACGTCAACGACGATGGAACCTGGTTTAATCCAATCCGGTCCCACTAAATCAGCTTGGCCCGTTGCGGAAACTACTATGTCGGCATGGTGAACGTGAGAGCGCGTGTCGCGCGAGTATTTATGTGCAATGGTTACCGTACAGCCCGCAAGCAACAGCTCAAGGGCCATAGGTCTACCAACATGATTTGATGCACCAATAACCGTGGCATTGAGGCCCAATAGATCTATCTCCGTGTGTTGGATTAATGTCATAACTCCTTTGGGCGTGCAACATCGATGCGCTGGTTCGCGTATAGCCAGCATTCCTAGGTTATGTGGCGTTACACCATCAACGTCCTTGCGGGGGGTAATGAGCTCAATAATACGAAGAGGATTGATATGAGAAGGAAGAGGCAACTGAACGAGAATGCCATCGATTTCAGCATCGCGATTTAAACGTGTGATGATGCCCACAACTTCGTCTTCGCTAGTTTCGGCAGGAAGCTTAGTAACTTCACAAGTTATGCCAACCAGATCACAATCCTTCTTCTTAAGACCTACGTAAAGTTCCGAAGCGGGATCTTTGCCTACTAGCAAAACCGAAAGGGTAGGAATTTTTAGACCCTCTGTTTGTCTACTTTGGATAGCCTGTGCGATTTTTGCGCGAATAGAGCGGGCTAATGCAAGACCGTCAAGGATTGTGGCAGGCATATTGGAGCATCATCAGCAAAACGGGATTTTAACGTTTCTGTACAATTTGGCCATCAGAATATGGCGAAGGCAAGTTGGCTGAAATTCCGTTGACCTAGTCGGAACCCATGCTTACTATGTGCATCTTGTGCGCATAATGCATATTTAGAGATACTCTCAAAATATCGGGGTATGGCTCAGTCTGGTAGAGCACCTGCTTTGGGAGCAGGGGGTCGGGAGTTCAAATCTCTCTGCCCCGACCAACGTACAACGTATACGAACGGCTTTGTTAGAAAAGCGCCTGTAGCTCAGTTGGATAGAGCATCGGCCTTCTAAGCCGAGGGTTGAAGGTTCGAGTCCTTCCAGGCGTGCCAATATAAAATGCCTTGCCTATGGTGGGTGTAGCTCAGCTGGTAGAGCTCCGGATTGTGGATCCGGCGGTCGTGGGTTCGAGCCCCATCATCCACCCCAACACATGGTGCGGTACTGAGTAGGCATGAATGTAACAATTGAATCCTCTAGTGAGTTGGAGCGCACATTCCATGTTCGAATTGACTCGGAAACGTTCGAACGTCATGTCTATTCTGCGATCCAGAACCGAGCTGCACGAATCAATCTGAAAGGATTTCGTCCTGGAAAAGTTCCCGTTCAGGAGGTGCGAAGGCGTTTTGGCAAAGAGATCAGAAGGGATGTTGCGTTATCTTTGCTTCAGGAGGAGGTAAAACAGTCAATTCTCGAGCACGGATTCAATCCGGCAAGCATGATATATCTTGAGAGTTTGAATTGTGATGCTGATGCCGATTTAGAGGCTATGTATACGCTGTATATCTATCCAAATGTTGAGTTTAATAATCTTGGCCGTATTCAAGTAGAACGGCCCAAAGTAGAGATTACGGAAAACGATGTTTTAAAGGTTGTAAACAGGATACGGAGAGATTTCGCTCCACGGGTGCCAGTAAAACGAAAGCCGCAAAACGGGGACGTAGTAAAAGTATTCGTTACACAATATGCTTCGGGTTCTACGGAGAATTCGGCGGGCCAATTAGAAGATGACGAAGTACTTCTGAGCGATGAGTTTGTGTTCGAAGTTGGCGCACTCGAGAGCGAACGGCTTAAGTTCATTGATGAAGCTATCCGTGATATGCAGATTGGTGAAGAAAGAAGGATTGCTATTGATCAAGATGATTATCTGTGGGACATCCATGATGAGCAACAATCAGGACAAGCGACAGAACCAGTTGCAGTTATTGTCAAATTGCTAGAAGTTACCGAACTGGACATAAATACTCTTGATGATGATTGGATCAAGAAACTGACATCTTCAATTAGTAGCGAATCCGAACTTCACAGTCATATTCGATCAGATATGGAAGGTTATGCCGAGGTTGAATCTATGGCAACCTTGACCGACCAAGTGTTTCTTGAACTGCAGCGACTGTATCGGGTACCGATACCGCCAAATTTAATGGATGAGATGGTAGGCCGCATTCGTGCACGAAAATCTCATGTGGGAAAGGCAAGCGAACGTCAGAGGCATGATCGTAGCCACAACCAAGTTCATGGTGATGGAGATGCCCACGCCCACCAATCTGACGATCGGCACATTGAGGAACCGGTTGAACGGTTAATAGAACTAGAAGCGGATGAGCTTGAAAAAATCGAGACTTATCTTTTGCGTCATGTGCATGCAAATGCTTTTGCTTTCGCTGAAAGAATAAAAATTAATACCACACACGTACAAGTCGAAGTTGAACAGCGAATGGCATCATATGTGCCTTTTAGTCGGGCTTATGGCTCGAAATTGGAAAAACGATTGCGTCAAGATCTCAGTCAGCGTATATTTTATGAACACATGGAACGCCAAGTCGTTCAGAGGATTCTTGACAAGGCTACTGTTAAAGATGCACCTTGTAGTTATGAGGATTTAATGTCTGGGAAGCCTCGGACATCCCATACAAAGCTGAAATGGAACGAAAATTGAAAAGAAAATGTAGAAACGGCAACTTTGAATGGATATGAATACGAAAGATCACCGGACCCATAATCTAGCACTGGTGCCGATGGTTCTTGAACAAAGTGCGAGAGGTGAGCGTTCTTACGACCTGTACTCACGTCTGCTTCGAGATCATATTATTTTTCTTGCTGGACAAGTTGATGATGTTGTTGCTAATCTGATTGTGGCTCAGTTGTTGTGGTGTGAGTCTGACAACCCGGAGAAGGATGTTAATCTTTACATCAATTCACCTGGCGGTTCCGTAACTGCTGGGCTATCGGTTTATGACACCATGCAGTTGATTCGTTGTGATGTTGTGACGACCTGTGTTGGGCAAGCGGCTAGTATGGGTGCCTTCATACTAGCCGCGGGAGCAAAAGGGAAAAGAGCAACACTTCCAAATTCTAGGATTATGCTGCATCAACCATCAGGCGGATCGCAAGGAGTAGCGGCGGATATTGAGATTCAGGCACGGGAAATTGTACGTATGAGAGAACGGCTAAACGAGATTCTTGCGCAACATACGGGTCAAAGCCCAGAGCGAATCAGTATGGATACAGACCGTGACTATTGGATGAATGCACAGGAAGCTGTGGATTATGGGCTTATAGATCATGTGCACACCACTCGGGAGCGACTTGGCTAGGAATTAAAAACTGACTGAATGGGTACCGGTTTGTAGATTATGGCGAGAGCGATTTATATGCCGTGTGTGGTAGTGAAGTACCTTGGGATGCCGCATCATCGCCGCGTACGCCTTGACCTGACTCATGAGATACGGCTTTCAATACTAGAAGTTGTATGATTTTGTTAGTAGCATTGCGTATAACATGATATTGAATATAGAAAAGAATGGATGATTTTGATGGCGTAGGAGGTAGCGATACGAAAAGAATCGCATGCTCATTCTGCGGTAAGAGTCAAATGGAAGTTAAACGGCTCATCCAGGGACCAGATATCTACATTTGTGACGTCTGCGTGCGGCTATGTGCGGACATTATCGTTGAAGACAACGATACTTCGGAAGACCCGACTACGCGACCGGAGCTGCCAGTACCTAGGAAGATCAAATCGACGCTTGATGAATACGTCATTGGCCAAGAGCACGCAAAACGAGTACTCTCCGTTGCTGTATACAACCACTACAAACGATTGCGTTCCCAGTCTATGTCGCCCGATATCGAATTATCGAAGTCCAATATATTGCTTATTGGGCCAACGGGTTGTGGTAAGACACTGCTCGCTGAGACGCTTGCTCGCTTACTAAACGTTCCCTTTACGATTGCAGATGCGACAACGTTGACGGAAGCTGGGTATGTCGGAGAAGACGTTGAGAACATCATCCAAAAATTGCTTCGGAAGTGCGACTACGACGTGGAACGGGCGGAGCGTGGGATCATTTACATAGACGAGATTGACAAAATCTCGCGCAAGTCAGAAAACCCTTCTATAACTCGTGATGTCTCGGGTGAAGGCGTGCAGCAAGCTTTGTTAAAACTGATTGAAGGTACGACTGCCTCAGTTCCTCCACAGGGTGGTAGGAAGCACCCTCAACAAGAATTTCTACAAGTTGAAACTGGCAATATCTTATTCATATGTGGCGGTGCTTTTAAAGGGCTTGAGGAAGTTATCACTGAGCGATCAACGAAAAACAGTATTGGATTCAATGCGCGGGTGTATGGTCCGTCAGATGCTAAGAGAATCGGCGAGACGCTGCGTCGTGTTGAACCTGAGGATTTGATTAAGTACGGACTGATTCCAGAATTCGTGGGGCGATTGCCTGTGGTTACAACGCTTGATGATCTGGATGTCGAGGAACTTATGAAAATACTGACTGAGCCTAAGAATTCGTTACTAAAGCAATTTGAAGCTTTATTCGCTATGGAGAATGTGGCTCTCGATTTCCGGAAGGATGCAGTTAAGGCAATTGCGGAAAAAGGGATGTCTAGAAAAACAGGTGCAAGAGGGTTGCGTGCAATCCTTGAAGAGGTTTTACTTGATACGATGTTTAATATCCCTTCTACTGTTGGTGTCAAGAAAATCGTTATCGATCAAAGTGTGATAAAAGGTGAAAGCGTACCGATAGTGATATACGAAAACGCCAAGTCTGGTAAGGCGCAAGAGGCTGTTTAAGAAGGTCACAACAACAAATGTGCGATGTGTAGCGTTTCGCTTGTGTTTATGTGTAGGTGGTGTAGAGGTGCAGGGTAGCTGCGGTCACGAAGTAATTGTATTTATGAATATCTCTAAAGATCAGGCATAATTAACTTAGCTTGTGTCTAGGCATGCATCTAAAAGTAGTGAACGACAAACGGCATATGTCTGTACATAACTTCTCATTTAAAAAGATTAAGGAGAGATTTCATGAATAAAGAGGGACTGATCAATGAAGTTGCTAAGCGGTCGGGTCTGCGGAAAAAAGACGCTTCCAAGGCGTTGGATGGGACTGTAGATGCAATAGCAGAATCGTTATCGAACGGAGATCCTGTCATATTGCTAGGTTTCGGGTCTTTTTCGATACGAGAACGTAGCGCACGCATGGGGCGTAATCCTCAAACCGGCGAAATCATGCAAATTCCAGCATCGAAAACCGTGGGATTTAAAGCGGGCAAGAAGCTCAAGGATTCATTATAGATGGCATATAGATGTTTTTGCAAGTTCTGGTTGAAGAGACGGAGATTCTGCTAATAATATGTGCACTCATGTAATACCATAAGCATCGCGGTCCATAACGGAACAAGGGAAGTCTTATGTTGCAACGCATGCGTCGTGGTGCACAAACGGTCACGGCGAAGATCGTCGCAGTTATTATTTGCTTTGTGCTTGTTGTTTTCGGATTCGGAGCTTTCAACGTTTTCGTAGCTGACGAACCTGCGGCGGCTACGGTGAACGGCGAGGATATCACGCAACGAAGGCTTGCTTCTGTCGTTCAACTGCAACGTCGGAGCATTGCCGCTCAACTGGGTGAAGATGCCACTGATGCCCAAATTGATATGTACGTGGACTCAGCGTCGATTCTCGATTCGTTGGTTAATCGAGAAATCGTTGAGCAGGCGGCCGCAAGTATGAAACTCACGGGGTCACGCCAAGAGTTCCTTGAATTTGTTCGAAACCAGGAGGTATTTCAAGAGGATGGTGAGTTTAGTCAGGAACAATTTCTACGTGCGATCTCCCAACAGGGTTACTCTCCTCAGACTTTCGAACGTGCCGTTTCCGTCGATAATCAAGTATCCCAAATGGTTTCCGTACTAAAGCATACATCGATAGTTACGCCAGAAGAACGTGAGCAGTCTGCGTCCATATTGTTTCAGACGCGGGATTTGGCATATATGCAATTTAAACCTGATCAATATAGAGAATCCATAGAGTTGGATGACGATCAGGTTTTAGCTTATTACGATCTTCACGCGGAAAAGTTCATGTCCGATGAAGAATTCTCTTTTGATTACATTGAGCATAAGAGCGACGTGTATTTAGAGCAGGTTACGGTTAACGACGAAGAGGTTGCTTCCATTTACGAGGCGGAAGTTGAGGATGCTAATTTCAATGCTCGGCGACGGTCTAGGCATATTCTTCTTGACGTTGATGAGAATAGAACTCTGGAAGACGCGATTGCTGAATTACAAGATGTCCGGGCACGTGTGGAAGCGGGTGAATCCTTCGAGCACATTGCTAAGGATATATCAACTGATCCCGGCTCGGCAAAAAATGGCGGAGATTTAGGTTTTGCTACGCGCGATGCTTGGGTTCCAGCCTTTCGAGACGCGTTATGGGCACTCTCCTCACCCGGTGAAGTATCCCAGCCGGTAGAGACGACATATGGTGTGCACCTCATTCAGCTACTTGAGATTGAGGCGGTCGAGCATCCGTCGTTTGATGAACGACGGGAAGCTTTGGTTGAAGAACGTAAGAAGCAACTTGCTTTGCAGAGATTTGAAGAGGACATAGTTAGACTCGATGGAATCGTATTTGAACAATCGGATTCTTTAGAACCGGCTGCAGAGGCTTTCCAGTTAGAAATAAAGCGTCAAGATAGTGTCACTCGTTTATCAGGACAAGCCCCTTTCAACAATCCAACTGTACGGGCTGGTGCGATAGAACCGGACGTCATTGACAACGCATTCAATAGTCGCCCTATTGTTGTTGAGCCGGGATATGTTGTTGTTGCACGTTTAGTTGATCGACTTCCGCCAGAAAAACGACCCTTCGATCAAGTTGAAGCTGACATTCGAGAGAGATTGATTAATCAAGAGGCGGAGTCCGTAGCCCTGACGAGTGCAACGCAAGCATACGGTCGATTAAATGAAGGGTCTGACTTTTCGTCCATTTCAAATGAATATGGCATTGAATGGATACGCGAGGAAACGGTACGGGTGACTAACACGCAAGTCCCGTCAAGTATCGTAGAAGCTACGTTTAGGGCCATTGCACCGGTGAATGAAGAACGTACAATTGTGATGGCTGACATGGTTGATGGTTCACAGGCAGTGGTGGTCGTATCGTATGTTCGAATGGGTGATTATGGGAGTACTACTGATTCGGAAAGAAAGAGTTTTGACGCAACCTTAAGAAGGACGGCTTCGTCCCGTGAATACAATGGGGTTCTGAAAACACTCAAAGGTGAATCTACTATCGAAATTCTATCAAGTGACGTACTTTATTAGGCTATCTAGTCGTCAAACGAGACTCTAGAATGTCACAGACCGTGACCACAAGCTTGTAGGCGGACATTTGCCGAGTGCCGAGCCGGTCAAGATCAAGTAGCCTAAGCCTAACTAGACTGCGCAATTGTTGCTAGCGTGGCTGTGTGAACTTGGGTACGCAAACAGTACTTAACCTTCATCGAAATTTTAGCCGGCCCCCATGAAATATAGAGTGTCTGATAGATACCGTGAGATTGTCACAGTGAGTGCTTGGTTGGGTCAATTCTTACGTCATTGATAGTTATTTGATGTGTGTTGGATTATTTAGCTGATATCCTAATTTTAATAATTTTCTATTAATATGGCCAGCTAGTTTAAGAAAGGGTATCACAAGTTCCTCATTTTCGAGATGAATTCTGATTTTTGATGTATCATGTGTCATGATTATTTTAGAGTATATGATAGGGTTGAAAATATGATGCATAAGATGCATTTCGCAAGGCGTTGAGAGTTGTTCAACCTAATGGGAAGTAATTGTTTGCGGTTTCAATTCCTGAGATAACCCTACAGGATTTTATATTTACAGTATGCTTTCTCTCAAGCGAATTTAAGATTCGCGTGTTACTTGGATGGCTGTCGGTACTACTGAGATAAGATCATGTTGCGCTGGTGGGCTTAATGATCTGCTATATCGATTAGATATATCTAATTGAGATCTAGGTAGATGGTGGTGGGAACTGCGTGTTTATGGGTAATCAATTTGAGTTTGTATGTGTGGCAAAAATGTTGAAGAAAGATCGTAGCGGATCGTCGTTAGAGTCTTGCAAGGGAGAAACTCTAAAGAGGCTCAGCTTGGTATCCATACTGTAACCAGTCGCCTGAAAATGTGCGTAATGAAAAAGCGAGTAGAAGTATTTTCCGACGGTTCGTGCCTAGGCAATCCTGGTCCAGGGGGCTGGGCTGCATTGATACGCACTGGTGACGAAGAAAAATGGATTGCTGGTAGCGATATTGAGACGACGAACAACCGAATGGAATTGCAGGCGGCCATTGAGGGGTTGAGAGCGATCTCTGACGCATCGAAGATTGTGCTGACTACGGATTCCAACTATGTGATCCAAGGCATTACTAAGTGGATAAAAAATTGGAAGGCTCTTAACTGGAATAGAGGTAAGTCTGGACCTGTAAAAAACAAGGATCTTTGGATCGAATTGGACCAGGAAACGCAGCGACACGAAGAAATTGATTGGATATGGGTGAGAGGTCATAGTGGTCACCCCGAGAATGATCAAGTAGATAAGATTGCGCGTTCAGAGGCAGCAAACGTGCATAAGAACGACGAAATTGGTAGTATGAAGACGAACCCAAAATAATGGAAGTTCGAAATTACATAGATCGTCCAGAGTATGAGCGGTAGACCAAACAATCCAGCCAGGAGTGGAATTACGTCTTACCGTTTGGAAGGATTGAAAGCTGCACTACTGAGCGAGAAATGGCAACCGTTAATTAAAATTCTGGGTGTGTGGAACTTGGAATAGAGAGGATGGCCGAAGAGTTGGGAAAGCATGAGACAGATCGTTCTTGATGTAGAAACCACGGGGCTGGATTTTAACGAGGGTCATCGAGTGATCGAAATCGGTGCGATTGAATTTGTAGACCGTATTGCTACGGGGGAACAATTCCACGAATTTATAAACCCTCAGAGGACAATTGATGAGGCGGCACTCAAGATTCACGGCATCACGCAATCGGAGCTTGAAGACAAACCTCTCTTTGCGGATATCGCAGAGAAGTTAGTAAAATTTCTATCGGGATCGGAAGTAATAGCACATAACGCCCCGTTCGATACTGGGTTTCTTGATAATGAATTTAAATTGATTGGTTCAGATATCTGTATTGAAAACATCTGTGCGACCGTGATCGATACATTACAAATGGCGAGTCGCAAACATCCCGGCCAGCGTAACAACCTGGATGCATTATGTCGTCGTTACCAAATCGACACGACATTTCGTAAAAACGCGCATGGAGCTCTTATTGATGCACAGTTACTTTCGCGTGTATACCTAAAGATTACTGGCGGGCAAAGAGATTTGTTCGGCCAATCTGTTGCGCAATCGCCGACAGAAGTATTTCAGGAAAATGTTTTCCAAAGGGGTATTGATATTAAGCCGCTTTTAGTGATTCGCTTCACGAAGGAAGAAGAGAGCGCACATCAGAAATATTTAGACCGACTCGACAAGCTATCCGAAAAGGGTGCCGTTGCACGGAGAGGGGTTACTGGAGAATCCACTGTACCGCAATCCACCCGGCAAGGCTCATTGTTACGAAATATGGGAGAGCCATTAGCACCATGCGACCATATGAGAGTCGAATAAGCGGCGCAACGGAAGAAGTCAAAAGAAACAGGAAAGCAGCTTGGCCGTTAGGGGTCAAGATACTTGGAATATTCGTTCCCGTGTTAATGGCTATAGCTAACAATTCAAACTGCTCGCGGGAGATCATTCCTGATAGCCAAGCATTCTTCACTTCGGTTATATAAACTGTAGCTACGAATACGTTGTCACTGATCGCTGAAAGTAGTCCATTGGCTATGAAAAATAGACCAACTTGGTAGGTTGGATCAATACTGAGGACATACGTAATAATGGGTGAGAAAAGATGGTGCTCATGGATCACGGCGACAATTGCGAAAAACACTGTCAGTAATGCGGTAAAAGGCAGTGCTTCTTTAAATGCATCGCCAAGATGGTGTTCATGAACAATACCGTTGAATGCGGTTTGTATCACAATGATTGCTAGGCCAACGATGCCTACTTGAGCGAATTCGAGACCTAGTGCGATAACGAGGAATAACGCCGCAATTGCTTGAACAACCAAGCGTGCATTGTCTCGTGTCGTGTGGTTCTCGGATTCTGATTGGTTAAAATTTGCTAAGATGGTTCGAACATTGTCGGGTATTGGGACGCCATAGCCTAACAATTTACTTTTATCAAGAATGACGCAGGTAGCGAGCCCGACAACGAATACAGGGAGTGTTACCGGCAACATCCTTATAAAGAATTCAATGAATTCCCATCCAGTCTGCTCCGAGATTAATAAATTTTGTGGCTCGCCGACAGTTGTTAGTACTCCACCGAGTGCAGTACCGACCGCTGCATGCATCAGCAACCCGCGAAGGAACGCCCGGAATGTTTCCAAGTCATCATGAGGGAGTTCGGGAACTTCGCCATCGTAATCTTTGTTCCCGACTGCAACCTCGTGATAGACCGTATAGAAACCACTCGCTACAGTAATAATCACCGCCGTGACCGTGAGTGCGTCAAGAAACGCAGATAGGAATGCAGCAACGACACAGAAGAGCAATGAGAGTAGCGTTTGGGACTTGATATTTAGAAGGATTTTGGTGAACGTGAAAAGTAGCAACTCTTTCATAAAAAAGATGCCGGCTACCATAAAGATAAGAAGCAGAATCACCGGGAGACCAGCCTGAATTTCTGAATAGATCGTGTCGGCTGAAGCCATGCCGCACACGAACGCTTCTAGTGCCAAAAGCCCTCCAGGCTGCAGTGGATAGCACTTCAGAGCCATTGCTAACGTAAAGATGAATTCCAATACAAGCATCCAGCCAGCAGTGAATGGATGTACTTGGAAGAGAATAGGATTTACAATCAAGAACACGATAATCGTGTATTTGTACCAATGCGGTGAAGTACCGAGAAAGTTGGCCCAGATTGCATGTAGTTTCGATGAACTTACATTTTGAGCGATTGTGTCAGCCACGTGCTAATCCACTGTTAACTAAAAAAACCTGCACAAGATACTAGGATTATTGGAACTCTACAACTCCACCGATGTCATCTTTGTGAAAGAAATGAGTGCATTCCGTGTCTCGGGTACTAACATTCAAGTCCTCACTAAATTACCGTCTCCGCTGCGAGCATGTGGTTCCGTAACTGCAATATCTAAATCTCAGGAACCCGAAGCAACATTAGATTGGATGAAGGTTTGTTGTACTTCGTACAGCGAAGTGAAAGAGCCGCTATTCATTGTCAAACATGGAACTTCAAGGCTAGATATTTGTGACGAGTCGACAGGATTCATTCACGCGTAGATGATGCTATGAAATCTAGCAAATCGATGAGTATCCTGAAATTACACATAATTTCAATTTCCAAACCAACCTGTACACTTAAGTCTCGCGGTGCATCAAAGCATATTCGCGTCGATAATAACTCGATACGTTCTCCTAGTGTCTCGTATTTCCATCAGTTTAGTTTGGATTTGATGTGACGGGTGTTTTCTATTGTGTGGAGACTGAAATGCGTATCAAAGATTACATGCACTTCATGAAGGAACTTTGTTAATGGAATTATTAGTTGGATTACTGTTGTTCATTGCCAAAACGATTGCCGTAGCTATCGCAATTATCGTAGTTATTGCAGTGATATTTAGCTTTGGTTCTCGGCGAAAGCTGAAGAAAGGAGAAGGACACTTAATCATTAAACGTACGAATGAGTTTCAGGAACAATTGCGTCGATCTATGGATGAAGTCCTGATGTCTGCGGGTCAATTCAAGAAAGAGTTCAAAGCGGAGCAGAAACAGAAGAAGAAAGAAGCGAAACAGAAGAAGCCTGCGAAAGAAAGCAAGGACAAAAGACGTCTGTTCGTCCTTGACTTTAAGGGAGATCTTGAAGCAACGATCGTCGAAAGTCTGCGACATGAAGTTACGGCAATACTCTCTCGAGCAACGGATAAAGATGAGGTGCTGATTCGTCTGGAAAGTGCAGGGGGGCTTGTGCATAGCTATGGTTTCGTTGCTTCTCAGCTTACCCGCATAAAGCAAGCGGGTATCAAATTAACGGCCGCTATCGATCGCGTAGCAGCTAGCGGGGGCTACATGGTTGCGGTAGTAGCAGACAAAATTCTCGCTGCGCCATTCGCGATGATCGGCTCTATTGGCGTTGCCGCTGAGATTCCTAACCTACATCGGCTCTTGAAACGCTTCGATATCGATTATGACGTATATACGGCTGGTGAGTACAAGCGGACTCTAACCGTTTTGGGGAAAAATACTGATAAGCAACGAGCTAAGTTCGTTGAAGAACTCGACGACGTGTATAAGTTGTTTAAGGAATTCGTCGCCGATAATCGCACGGTACTAGATCTTGAGAAGGTAGCTACTGGCGAATCTTGGTACGGTAAGCGAGCTTTGAATTTGCAGTTGGTTGACGAATTAATGACGAGTGACCAATACGTATTTGAAGCCTGTAAGTCGTTCGACGTGCTCGAATTGAAATGGGAGAGACCCATCAAACCTTACGAACGTATAGCAATGTCTTTCGCCAGTCTATTTTCTAAATTATGGCCTAGAGCTGAACGTTTCATTTGATGAGTAAGTTTCGCGCATTCAGAGTCCATAGAAGCGTCTCTGGAGAATGCTCACGCAAAGTTGAAGAACTGAGCACTAATGATCTGCCGGAAGGCGACTTGCTCATTGATGTCCATTACTCTTCGTTGAATTACAAAGATGGGCTATCTGCGACCGGCCATCCGGGAGTAACTCGGAACTTTCCTCATACACCGGGAATAGACGCGGCCGGTGTTGTAGAACGATCAAATTCTATGGAGTTTAAGGAAGGCGATGAAGTCATCATTATTGGGTTCGACCTTGGCATGAATACGCCTGGTGGATTCGGTCAGCGAATCCGAGTGCCATCCGGGTGGGCAGTCAAACGACCTAGCGGGCTGACTCTGCGTGAAACTATGATTCTTGGTACGGCGGGCTTTACGGCGGCACTATGCATCCACAAACTGGAAGCGGCTGGTATGAGGAATGATGGGCCAGTTCTCGTTACCGGAGCAACTGGCGGAGTGGGCAGTGTAGCCGTGCAATTGCTCGGGCAACGTGGCTATGAGGTACATGCCGTTACTGGCAAGCGGGACCAGCATGATTTTTTGCGATCCCTAGGTGCGACTGAGATAATGACGAGAGAGGAAGCCTCAAAGAGTAGTAATCGACTATTACATCAAGCATTATGGGGTGGGGTAGTAGATACCGTGGGCGGCGATATTCTTGTGAATGGTCTGAAAGCACTACGGTATGGCAGGAGTCTTGCTGCATGTGGGTTGGTGAATTCTCCAGACGTGAATATAACTCTATTCCCATTTATTCTTCGGAACATTAACTTGTTGGGAATCGATTCCGTAGAATTGCCCATCGAACGGAAATCTGAGATTTGGCAGCTACTGGCGGGCGAATGGAAAATATTAGATTTAGAGCGTTTTGCCACGGTACTGACCTTAGACACGCTTTCTGATGCAATAGACCGAATCTTGGAAGGCCGAACGGTTGGCAGGGGTCTGGTTGACCTAAGTGATGCGAGCTGACTATTCACGTCTCAGTTCAGGTGATACCGCGATGGGGTTAGGATATCGAAAAACAACAAGGTAGGTGGATGCAAGGAGCGTAATTATTGTTGCGCCTTGAATCACGTGTGAAGCTTCGATGGTTAGCAACCCAACCGTCAAGTAAACGATGAGTAACGAAAATTCACTAGCTTGGCCAAGACGGATGCTAACCTCTTTAGCTGTATTGCGATTCTCTCCCTGGGTCCGTAATAAAATTTGGAATACCGCGGGTTTCGCGAAGATCAAAATAACTGCCAGTACAAATGTCGGAACGGCTAACTTGATGAGAATCAGTGGATTAATCCCAGCACCAACGGAGAAGAAAAACAGGACGAGGAAAAAATCCCGGAGTGGACGCAAGGCATTGGCAATGTATTGTGAGACTGATAAATTGGCCATCGCGACCCCTGCGATAAATGCTCCGATTTCCAAAGTTAAGCCGCTTGCATAAGCTAGGCTTGCTATACCTAGACACCACCCGATTGAAAGAAGAAATATGAATTCACTATAGACGTCAAATTTTTGTAAAAGTAGTTTGATTCCATACCTCACGCCAACGGTAGCAACTATACCGACAAGTGGAAGAGAAGCGGCGGTCACGAGCCAGTGTTCTATTGCAGCATCCTTGTTCATCATATTCAGGATGAGCAATGCTACGATTGCAAAGAGGTCTTGAATAAGCAAAAGGCTGATTACTATTTCCCCGATGTGTCGATGGTGAAGAACAGTCGTCGGAAGGAGTTTCACACCCAAAATGGTGCTGGAAAACATCATCGCGATTCCAGCGATGATGGATTCAACGGTGGAAAACCCGAACGCATAAAGTACGGAAAAACCGATAACGAAAAATACTATTGAACTTGCGACGGCAGAGACGATAGAACTCGCGAGAACGTTTCTGAGCTTGTTTGGAGGCAGGTCCAATCCAACCAGAAAAAGAAGAAAGATAATTCCAATTTCACCGATTTCGTACAGTAAGTGGGGATCGCCAGCCCAGTTCAGGACGTATGGGCCCATCAAACAGCCGAGGACGATATAGACAATAATTAGCGGTTGGCGCGCAAATAGTGCTAGCGATGCAAACAAAGCAGCACCAACAAAAATCAAAAAGATTGACTGAACGATTTCCATACTAGTAGGCCATCACTTTTGTATTGATGGGTAAAGTGATTTCAGTTTGATCCGTGCGTCGGCGGTCGTAGAATCGCCAGTCCACTCGCACGGCTTCGCGGTTCCTTCGCTCCTGCCAAGCATCGACTTCACGGCGTAGGGTTTCGCGGTCGGGCAGACGACGGTTCAGGCATGGGCCGACCATCGCACCGATCTCAATCTCGGCCATGTTCAGCCAGCTGCCGTGCTTGGGCGTATAGTGGATCTCCAGACGCTCGGCGATGCGCCGTGCCTCGGCCGGCTCGAACGCCTCGTAGAACGAAGCCGGAGCATGCGTGTTTAAGTTGTCCATGACCAGCACGACACGCTTATCCGGGTAGTCCTCGTCCACCAACCGTTGGATCTGCCGTGCCCAGTCGACTTTCGTGCGTTGTTTCGTCACGTTCACGCGTCGCCAACCTTCCAGTGGTGCGAACAGCATAAACAGGTTGCTTACACCGTTGCGTTCGTACTCATAGTCGTACGTCGCGGGCGTTCCGGGTTCGGCTGGCCGCGGAACCCGCACTAGTTGTGTCAAGAATTTTCTGCAATTTCCAGTGGGAGCGGAGACCCGCCCATATGGGCGGGTCTCCGCTCGGCGCGAAATTTTCGGGCGTTTCATGCCGCCTCCTGCCATGTCTCGGATTCCGGTTCGGATGCGCGAACCACGCCGATCCGGCCATATAGATAACGCTGCCCCGTCAGCCACCGCTCATGGGTCTCCGCCGCAAGTGCCAAGATCAGACGCAGACAGGACTCCGCGTTCGGGAAGATCCTGACGACACGCGTGCGCCGACGGAGCTCCTCGTTGTACCGCTCCAGCATGTTCGTGGACTTCATCCGCAGGCGATGTTCCCTGGGCAGCCGATACACCGTCAGCGTCTCCTCGACATGATCCTCAGACCCATTCCACTAGCCTGCCCAACCCTTTCTCATCGCCCCAACGGGCTACCCAGGCACCCAGTGCCTCACGAGCCTCCCCGACATGCTCACAGCCCCACAACCGTTTCAAACCCTCCAGGCACGCGGGATCAGCACTCCGGGACAGTTGGTCCCGGGCATTGCGCAGAAAATGGACGCAGCACCGTTGCCACAACGCGGTCGGCAACACTTTCGAGATCGCATGCTTCAATCCCTCATGACGGTCCGAGACCACATACTCGACTCCCCGCAGGCCACGTTCCTTCAGATGCGACAGGAATTCCGTCCACGACCCCTCGCTTTCCCGGTTCGCCACTTCCGCCGCCAGCACCTGACGCCGACCCTCGCCGTCAATCCCGATGGCAATCTGCACTGCCCGGGAACGCACCGAGCCCTCCTCACGCACCTTCTCATACCGGGAATCCAGCAACACATACGGATACGCCTCCTCCAGCCGACGTTCCGCAAACGCCTTCAGGGATGCGTCCAGCTTCGACACCATGGCCGAGATCGTCGCCGGCGAAAACTCGTGACCGCACAGATCCTCCGCCAGTCGGCTCACCCGACGCGTCGAGACCCCCTGCACATACATCTCCGACAGCACCGCCACCAGGGCCTTCTCCGAATGCTGATAGCGCGCGAACACCCGCGTGCTGAACTGGCCGCTGCGTTCCTGCGGAACTCTCAGTTCAATCTCGCCCACCTTCATCGTCAGATCGCGCCGGTAGTAGCCAGAACGGTAGCCCTGACGCGTCTGCGTCCGCTCGCTCTTGCCCGCTCCCAGAAACTCCGTCATCTCACTCTCCAGCACCTCGTTGAGCGTCTCCTGCACCAGCCGCCTCACAAACTCCTCATCGTCCGCCAGATGATGGCATGCCGACTGCTTCGTGGCATTGTGCGTATAATCTTTCCGAATCATTTCTTGCTCCTTTTCCATAAGTTGTGTAATGAATGATTCGTGCCTGGACGCCTCTTGTGCGTCCAGGCATCTCCACATTCCCGATGAAACATCAGATTCTAACCATGCGTCTGTCGTTACAGTCCGTTTTTCGTTTTTGCAGACAAATTTATACACAACCGGTTCCGAGGATGAAGACCGTTTTGCCGACGAGGTATTTCACCAGCCGAAGGCAGTGTGCACCACAGGTGGCGAGTGTGCCTTTGCGGGGGGCGATCTCCATCACCACATCCTCTCGGTCGCCGTGGATGAAATGGTCAATGTCGGCACCGGTTTTCCGCTTTATCCCGAACACCGCATGCAGTCCCCGGATCACGTGCACGTGCAGCATCCGTAGACAGGATCCAGGGCTTATCCCCGCCCTTCGGCGTCCGCCAGCCAAGATGACTGCAGATGGCCGAAGCCAGTTCATCGCGACTCAAGGACGGAAACAGCTCCACCGTCCTCAATGAGTGTCCGAAATCCGACGGCGGGTCAGTCGCCTGCCACAAAATCTGATTAACTTCAGATCCACGATTCTCGAACCCATCCACTTTCCGTCCGAAACAATTCCATACAGCATAGTTTGCCAAAAAAAATGTCGCAACGCAACCCCTTTTTTTGAACACTCCAAAAAACAGAAACAAGTCCCAGTCAATCAATGGGTTATAGAAAACCCTCAAAGGCGCAGATCGACTTTTCTCAAACCGAATGCCATTGCTTCAACACCCGACGCACGATCTGGTCTTCCAGACGGGTTCCCAGCGACACCAGACGGCGAAGTTCGGATAGGTCCACTGAGGACATGGCCAATTGATCCAGGGTCGCGGCAATCCGCTGCCGTAGCTGTCGGCAACCGGACAGGTATGCCTTCACTCCTTGCGGATCCCGCTTCCACCGTCGGGACGTGCATACTCGTTGAAACCGATGCCGCAGTTGCCTTTCCAGGTGCCTCCGTTGACGCCTGCCTGCCAACCCCTGCGCCTTGGCCAACTTCGAGCAGACACGCACCGCCACCCGGGTCGCATCCCACAACAGACCCAGATCGGTCGGAAAGCGAACGTCGGTCTCCACCACAAACGAATCACAGCGAGCGGACAAGCCGCCGCAAGACTCTTTTCGCACCACCTCGTGTCCGGTCGATACCACCAGTTCCCCCACCGCACAAAGCAACTCCGGCCTCAGCAGCGAGACGTTGTCGATCAGCGTTTGACGGTGGTACCGCTCCCCGCCAAAACGGGAATCCCCCAGCATCTCCCGAAGGGTCCCATGCTGGTTCACCAACTCGTGCAAGCGATCCCAGTCGCAGTTGAGACCCTCCTTCAACACTGCCAACACCAGCATCGACCACAACGGCATCCCCGGACGCCCGTTGCCCAGATCCCGATCCGACCCCAGTGCCGATTCCAACCATTCGAACAGCTGCTTCCGCATACGCAGGTCACCGTACACCGCCTGCAATCCCCGAAGCACCACCGGAATGTCATCCCGTGACTTCAGATCCAACTGGATCTTCTCAATCGGAACCTCTCCAAGACGTATTTGTTGCTTCCCTCGTTCCCAATCACGCATGCCCGACTATCGCTCCTTTTTCCACGAAGATGGGGGAAAATCCCCCAAAAACACCATGAAACCCTTGAGATTCTAACCAATCGGCCTCTTCTTCGCAAACCTTAAAAACCTGAAGATACCCTGGATTCAAGGACTTTACGTAGCATAAAGAGTTTCCTGCCAGACACTAACTAGTGTCTGCGGGAAAACCCCATTTTACGATGGGTTTAAGCCACGTGATGGTATCCGCCGCTCAGGGGATCATGTTGATTTAGGAGATGTACGACGGGTCATCCGCCCATCGGGGCGCCAAAAGTGCGGATGCTGTTCTCCTGCTCGCTTTCGGGGCGTGCGGCGTCCGTCCCGAGGGGCGGGAAGGATGGATATTGAGGATAGGAACGGCTAGGCCGCCAAACGATAGGGTGGTGCGTGCGTGCGATGGGACCGCCGCGCCGCCCGTCGCTGCAGCAAGCGTCCGAGCCGGTGCAGATTGGCTGCGAGGATCGAGATACCCACGGTGCGTTCGAAGCCTTCCCAGCCATGCGTGCGCACCCGGTCCAAGCCATGACTTTCCAACGCATGGATCGTCGATTCCACGCCCGGATGCCGCCGGCGTCGTGCCACGAACGATGCTTTACCTTCCCGAGCTCGGCTGGCCTCCGTGCCTCGCCCCTTCGCGGGCAACGCGACGTGCTCCAGCACCGCGGCCAGCTGCTGTTGGTTGGCGGGGCTGTGGAACCCCCGGTCGAAACTGCATCCGCGCAACTCCGGATACTGTGCCTGGCATGCCGCCACCAGCGGAACGGCCACGTCCACATCGCCGCCATGCCACTGCAAGTGCCAACCCAGGATGAACTGATGTTGATCTTCCAGCACCGTCCGTCAGGGGAACCCCCAGCTCCACCGGCCGGGCCAGCCTTGCCCTTCATGATCCAACGCGTATGCGGCTCGAACAGCGAAAATAGCTTCTCCTCGTGCGGGATCGTTTCCCCTTCCAGCACGCGACGGCGGATCTGATCCTGCAAACGCACCGAGCAGGCGTGAAACCAGCACCATCGCGACAGCTGCGCCGGCGCGACACCGAGCCCTCCGGCAATCCTTCCAGCTCCCTCCAGCGTGTCTCGCCCAGACGCCCCGTCAGATCGCCGCACAGGGTCAACCACGCCTCCAGCACCTTCGGGCGTCGGCACCACAACCGCGCGCGGCTCACCCGTTGATAGCCCTGCCGAACCTGGCTCCGCCAGTACTTGCCCCTGCCACCATCCCGACACCCCATGCGATCCGCAACAGATCGAAACCTCCGTCAGCACCACCCGCATCGCATCCCACAGCAGGTTCACGTCCGTCGGGTAATGCACGTCCGTCTCCACTACGAACGAGTCAACCCGACCGTCCAAGGCGGTGCCAGGGGGCTTTCCCGCCACCGCATGACCCTCCCGTACCAGCAGCGCATTCAACTCCTGTAGCAACGCCGGCGTCACCAGCGACACGTCACCAGCGACACGTTGTCCTGCAATGTGCGCACCGAGTACGTCCAGTCATCCAGAAACCCATGCTGCAGCATCTTCCGTATCACCCTAGTGATGGTTCACCAACTCCCCCAGACGACGGTCGTAGTCGCAATCCAAACCCTGCTTGAGCACCGCCATCACCAGAACCCGCCAGAGCGTCATCCCCGGCCTCCCGTTCTCCGGATCCCGATCCGCTGTCACATGGCAACCCAGTAACCCTTCCAATTCCTCCCGACACGACACGTACAGATGCTGCAATCCCAACAGCAACGCCGGAATGTCATCCCGTGATTTCACGTTAATCCTGATCTCACCGATCGGCGTCTCGTCCAACCGCAAGGCATGCTCGAAACGTCTCATGATCGCTGTCCTCCCAACGAAGATCCGCACAGAACCCCCCTGAAACCCCTAAAAAAGCCCATTTCAACGCCTCCAACGGCAATCTTCACCCGTAGCATTTTAGCTCAAAATACCCTCCCATACCGCAATAATCAACGCTTTGATAGAATCGTCAGGGTTTTCGCACAGACACTAACTAAGCGTAGATTGCCATAACCCATGCTGAAACGCAAGTGTTTTTTTGAAGAATCCCAAAGGAACCGAATATCTTTCCGTATATCAACCGGTTACACGACATCCTCAAAGACCAGGATCCCTTTCCGCTAATCCGAATGCCATTGGGTCAATAGGAGGCCTGTCATCTTAAGTTAACATGATCATCGCCATCAGAATGGCTGTCCGCCCAACTCATTGCTTCGGTATCTTCACTGCGACCAGTGACCAGAAAAGCTGACAAAGGCACTTGCAGATTCATGCCTTTACAAATACAAAGTTGTATGTACCACAAAGCAATTGGAAATTGCAGTAGTTCGTCTCGTGAAAGGACAAGGGTTCGGCGGTTAGCCAAAGACATCTCAGCGAGTAATGTTTCCGGTTGTCTTGTAGATTTGTTGATTGGAGGAGAGAATAATTATCGCTAATCCGTATTTTTTGATTTAACTTGACTAAAATTTGATGTAATTCCTAAAAATATACCACAATTTCTCTACGGCGCAGACTGCCGGAAGATTTTTATAAACTTCGGTCGTTCGGCTTTATGATAGTTACCGACAATCCGGCTATAGAAGGCCCGGATGTCGCAGCGAAAGAGGCTACGCGAGGCATGGGAGTTCGTGCTTATCATCTATCGGAAGTCACAATTGCTAGTTGCTGATATCCACCATCCGTAATGTTCCTGGCGAGGAAATGTTATATCTGATTTCGGTGTGCGCCCGCTCGTTTTTGAGCAAATTGCTTGTCGGATCTAATATCTAAATACCGCTGGAATTCGTCCAAAGTATATTTCCATACCGGATACCGGTACATGGTCATCAATATAATAATCAGCTGTCTATATTAAACCTCAACCAATTTTTAATCGCGTCTGCTGATTTATTCTTCCGTTTAGCGTAATCGATTAATTGGTCTTCTCCAATCTTCCCCACTCCAAAATACCGTGCATCGGGGTGTGAGTAGTACCATCCGCTGATAGTTGATGCTGGCCACATAGCAAAGTTTTCAGTTAGGCGAGCTCCCGTGACATCTGTTGCATTAAGCAGCGCAAACAACTTAGTTTTCTCAGAATGATCTGGACAAGCTGGATAACCTGATGCGGGACGAATTCCGCGGTACTTATCAGCTATAAGTTCTGCATTCGTCCATAGTTCATCCGCTGAGTACCCCCAAAGGTCTTTTCGAACTTGTTCATGGAGGCACTCGGCAAAAGCTTCTACGAGACGATCTGCCAGAGCTTTGTACATGATCTGCTCGTAATCATCCTTTCCTTCTAATACTTCTTCAATGTTGCGCCCAACGGAAACCACGAATCCACCAATGAAGTCATCGTGAGGATAGGGAGCGATATAGTCGCTTAGACACAGGTTTGCTCGCTCATTTGCATGTTGCTGTCGTAGATGATTCAACTCCACAATAGGGCACGACCGGGCATTGTCTTGCCAAATTATAATATCATCTCCTGATTGGTTCGCGGGCCAAAATTGAGCTATGCCGTGAGCCTCTAGCTCTTCATTCTCGACTAGCTGACGTAGACTGATATTTGCGTCATCAAACAGCCGCGTTGCTTCCACTCCAACAACATCGTTTTTAAAAATATCGGGATACTTTCCAGCAAGTGACCATGTGTGAAAGAAGGGGGTCCAATCTATATAAGCAACCAGTTCTACTAACGTTTTTTGTTTGATTGCTACTCCTTCCATTTTACGAGGCTTAGGGGGTTCGTATGTATTCCAGTTGAATCTCAAGCGATTTGCTCTCGCTTGTCCTAGCGTTCGCTGGATTCTCGGAGTACGTGTTTGTCGTCGTTTTCTGATTTGCTCGTATTCAACTGCTAGATCCGATATGAAGACGTCGCGGTTAGCATCTGAACTAAGATTGGATACCACTCCAACGCTCTTAGACGCGTCAGAAACGTACACAACCGGACCGGAATAGGCCGGTGCAATTTTTACCGCAGTATGGGCTTTAGATGTAGTCGCACCTCCGATTAAAAGCGGCATCTCAAAATCTAGACGTTCCATCTCCGATGCAACGTGTGCCATTTCATTCAGTGAAGGCGTGATCAAGCCCGATAGCCCTATGAAATTTGCTTTTTCTTTTTTTGCCGTTTCCAGGATGCGCTCGGCAGGCACCATCACGCCTAAGTCAATTACGCGGTAACCGTTGCACTGCAGTACTATGCCAACAATATTTTTACCGATATCATGCACGTCACCCTTAACGGTTGCCAATACGATAACACCGTTATTACTGGCTTGGTTTTCGCCCTTCTCTTCTTCTATAAACGGAACTAAATGTGCTACCGCTCGTTTCATAACACGAGCCGTTCGGATAACTTGCGGAAGGAACATCTTTCCAGATCCGAATAGATTGCCAACTATATCCATACCTGCCATCAGCGGGCCTTCAATAACGTCAATTGGGCGCTCACTTGCTATGCGTGCCTCTTCAACATCTTTAACAATGTATTTTGGGATACCCTTAACGAGTGCATGTTTCAGCCGGCTCTCGACATCATTCTTACGCCACGATAGATCTTCTGAATTTTGGGGGGGAGATCTTCCGGAGTACTGTTCCGCCAGCTCCAATACGCGATCGCTGGCGTCAGGATGGTGATTTAAGATGGCATCTTCTACGGCATTTCGCAGTTCTTCAGGGATTTCCTCATAGATCGCGAGCTGGCCGGCATTGATGATACCCATGGATAAACCAGCTTGGATTGCGTGATATAAAAAAACGGTATGGATGGCTTGACGTACTTGATCATTTCCCCGGAATGCGAAAGAAACATTGCTGATACCGCCGGAAGTACGAACATCAGGTAGATTCTTCTTCACCCATCGGCAGGATTCGATGAAATCCACTGCGTAGTTGCGATGTTCTTCCAGTCCCGTTGCAATGGCAAACACGTTCGGATCGAGTATGATATCCTCTGGTGGAAAATTAACCTTTTCCGTGAGTAAGCGGTATGTGCGTTGAAATATTTCGATTCGTCTGCTCAGCGTATCAGCTTGACCTTTTTCGTCGAACGTCATAACGATAATTGCTGCACCATATCGCCTACATAACTTAGCGCGTTCTAGAAATATCTCCGTACCGTCTTTAAGACTGATCGAATTTACAATGCTCTTGCCTTGCAAACACTGCAAACCAGTTTCAATGATTCTCCAATCACTAGAGTCAACCATAACTGGAACTTTGGCAATATCAGGCTCCATCATTGCTAAATCAAGGAAAGTGCGCATTGCTGCTGATCCGTCAAGCAATCCCTCATCCATGTTAACGTCAATGATTTGCGCTCCATTTTCAATTTGTTGGCGTGCGACATCGAGTGCTTCAGAGTATTCCTCAGACTGAATCAAGCGTTTAAAACGTGCTGATCCCGTTACGTTGGTTCGCTCACCGACATTTACGAAAAGCGAGTTATTGTCTATTGTTAAAGCTTCTAGGCCAGAAAGACGAAGGGATTTAGATACTTTGGGCCGTTGACGAGGCGTTACATTCTGAATACATTCAGCGAATGCTGCAATGTGATCTGGCGTGGTTCCGCAGCATCCTCCGATCACGTTTACCAAGCCTTCATGTACGAGCTCGCTAAGTATTTTGGCCATGTACTCGGGAGTGTCATCGTATTCGCCGAATTCGTTGGGCAATCCAGCATTGGGGTGCACACTGACAAAGGTAGAAACAATGTTTGATAGTTCTATAACGTACGGTCTCAGGTCCTCAGCACCTAGAGCGCAATTCAATCCAACGATCAAAGGGTTAGCATGTGAAACGGAGTTCCAAAATGCCGCGCATGTTTGACCGGACAATGTTCTCCCGCTAGCGTCGGTGATTGTCCCCGATACCATGATAGGCAATTCAGTCTTACGCTCTTCAAATAGCGACAACAACGCGAATATCGCCGCCTTGGCGTTGAGTGTATCGAATACCGTCTCGATCAATATTAAATCTGTGCCCCCGTCAATCAAACCTTCCGCTGCTACGCGGTAGGCAGTAACAAGTTCATTGAATCTAATATTGCGCGCACTTGGATCGTTGACATCCGGGGAAAGACTTGCAGAACGGTTTGTAGGTCCAAGTGCACCGGCTACAAATCGAGGTTTCGAACTAGAGGCGTGAGAGTCTGCGGATTGTCGAGCTATCTGGGCGGACTTCAGGTTCAAATCGTATACATAACCTTCAAGCCCGTAGTCAGCTTGCGAAATTCTGTTGGCTGAGAACGTGTTTGTCGTGATGATATCAGCACCGGCTTTCAGATAACCATCGTGTATTTCTCGAACTATTTGGGGCTGTGTGAGAGATAATACGTCCCCATCGCCTTGAAGTTCGGTTGTATGGTCGGCAAATTGGTCCCCGCGGAAGTCGCTCTCAGATAATCGATACGTTTGCTGCATGGTTCCCGTGGCACCGTCTAGCAATAGCACACGTTCACGTAAAGTAGTTTTGAGCGAGTTCATAAGATTTGGGTCAAGGATTAAGCAACGATTACGTTCAACAACAAGCCGTAAAGAGGTGTGCGTACGACTATTATTGCTCAAAAAACATCGAAACGATTTAATGTTTCTGCAGGATACTATACCACTAGATATCAAAACAGTATCGGTCAGACGGGGAGCTGCAGATAGGGTTGACGGGTACTTGTGTTAGGGTCCTGTTCATACTGGATGCTACGGTGGATGCTGTAAAGAATCCAGGAACAATTGCAGTGCGGTACTAAATGACTACATCCACAGTGAATGTGGAATGTGCCTGAGATGAAAGGCATGCTAATACCTATTAACCTCTGTGCGAATTGACTCGAAGGTACTCATCTCGGTGGGTTGATTGTGAATATAAGTAGTCTGAAATCGACGAATCTCTTATGATACTAGTAGACTGTCAATGTTAATAATACGTGTTTATAATAGTGGACTGGAAGAAATTCTGAGATTAGGAGGATCTGATGCCGAAGCAATACATGGTGAAGTTAGCTCAGGATGAGCGGGATGAGTAGGAAGCAGTACTGAAGTCGATTATGCGTCGGGCGGTATTGGTGACGAAGTTGCAGCGTGCACGGGTTCTTCTGGCCGTGGATCAGGGGATTGCTGGTTCGGCACGGACGGACGCGCAGGTGGTGGATGGTGCTGGGGGTGACGGAGCGGACCTGCCAGCATGTGCGGTGGATCATGGTACGGTGATGGCTCTGGAGCGCAAGCCTCGGCCGTTTCCTCCGGTGCCGAAGAAGCTGGACGGGGAGAAGGAAGCGCATCTAGTTCAGGTGGCCTGTTCGGTTCCGCCGGAAGGCTGCGTTCGGTGGACCGTGAAGATGCTGGCGGAAGAGCTGATCCGGCTTGAAGTGGTCGATCGATTTGCGAGGAGACTGTGCGGAGGGCGTTAAAAAAATGAATGGAAGCTGTGGCGGCCGGCAATGTGGTGCATTCCGCAGGAGCAAAGCCACCCTTTCGTGGCCGGTATGGAGCGGGTGCTCAAGGTATACCAGCGGCCGTACGACTCGCGGCATCCGGTGGTGTGCATGGACGAGATGAGCAAGCAGCTGGACACCTCTATTTACTGCTGTTTTGACGAATTGCCTCCTATAATAAGTGTATGATTTTTAAGAATTACCTATTTCAGATACGGGAGCAAACCTGTAGGTTAATAGAGGTTCCCAGCTAGTGGCGGAAGTTCGCGAGAAGCTGCCGGTACGCCACGGGTCGCCGGAGCAGTACGACGCCCACTACCTCCGCCGGGGGAGCATGCACGGTTTGGATGTTCGGCGAGCCGCTGTCCGGCTGACGGACGGTGGCCGTCATCCAACCGGCACACGACGTTGGATTGGGCAAAGCCAGTTTCGCACGCTGGTGAATCTGCCGCGTTTACTGGGATATGAAAACCATCACGCTGGTGTACGACCACTTGAACACCCACAGCGGTGACTCGTTCTACGCTACGTTCCCGATGGCCGAAGCCAGTCGACTGAACGACCGCATCCACTGGGTGCACACGTCGAAACACGGGAGATGGCTGAACGTCGCGGAACTGGAGTTCAGTGCGTTGCACCGCCAGTGCCTGGATCGCCGGCTCGAGAGCAGGGCTTTGGTCACGTCGGAAACCGCGGTCTGGGCCGAGGAGCGCAATCGCGAACAGACCGGGGTCAACTGGCAGCTCAGCGTCGACGACGCGCGCACCAAATTGAAGTATCCATACCCAAAAATTAAAATTGGTTAAATTACTAGGGCCTGCTGTCGGAAAATGTATCATCTCAAGTCAGGTCTGTTTCGGACGTGGAGTGTCTGCACGGAGCTGATAGAAGTACCATCCGAACGACATGGAACGGGATGCTTGATGTGCTGGAGCAGAGGAGGGATACCAATGGCGTACTCTGCCGGGGTACTACGGAAGCTGGACGCGTTGTACCGTCGCATGCGCCGATGGGTAGAGCTCAGTGTGTTTGTGGAGATCTTCTAGGGAGTGAAGCATATCGGCATCCTTCCGGGGAGATGGACATGACGGTGTCGCTGGTCAGGCACTCTGGCCAAGGTGCATCCGGACGGCACGGCAACGCGGAAGGCACGTGGTCAACAAACCGTTGGGGAGTCCCGCGGGCTGGACAATGTAAGGTTCTCATGATCATGGCCTACGATCGGTATGTGCTGGTGTGCTTGCGGTCAGGAAGGCGATGCAAGCGCATTGCCGAGGCACTGTGGCCACAGGCCCTAGTAGTTGTAGTTGATACAGCGTGGGCCGGTATCGGTTAAACTACGCTCTAATGTCTTAGTTGTGTAATCGTTGAAAAATGATCGAAATTTCAGACGTTGCCCAAGAACACTTGCGACGTTTGCTTGCTGAACAAGAAGCGGGGTGTGGCATACGGATATTTGTTACGGGGCCAGGTACACCGTACGCGGAAACCAACATTGCCTATTGTCGATCTGGTGAAGAACAGGAAGACGATAAACCTTTTGAGTATCAAGGTTTCAAGGCTTGGCTGGAAGAGCGCAGTATGCCTTATCTAGAAGAAGCAAAAGTTGATTTCCGTGAGGACCGTATGGGTGGGCAGCTCACCATTAAGGCTCCAAATGCTCGTTTGCCCAATGTAAATCCCGATTCCCCTATTGAAGACCGTATCAACTATGTTCTCTATAACGAAATAAATCCTGCCCTCTCAGCACATGGTGGCCAAGTTTCCCTCGTGGAAGTTGTCAATGGAAACGTAGCTATATTGCAATTCGGTGGTGGTTGCCAAGGGTGTGCAGTTGTGGACATAACACTTAAACAAAGCGTTGAAGCAACTCTGCTAGCACAGGTTCAGGGCCTTACTGGAATAAAGGACGTAACGGACCACTCAATAACGGAAAATGCTTTCTATCGTTGATCCGCCATGGTAGTGAGCAGTTATCTGGACCACCGAACCATCGCGTTACTTTCACTTGTCTAGTTTTCAAGGTACTTGGATATATCAAGCGAAAGATTTCTGTAATTCCCAACGGAGTCTATAGATTGATTGTCAAGAACTAGGAAAGCGGGTTGAGTATGGATGCAAGAAACGAATTTGCAGAAGCAAGACGGCGACGGCGTGATTGGGAGGTTGGAGTATCTAAAAACGCCGCCGCCGATGATCACATCCAATAGGATGGCGGCGCGTCTAGCCAAATGTTCTGAAACCATGACTTACGTACCGCAAGCATATTATACACAGAGTAAAAAGTTTTTTGTTGGGCTACCGCATACAATGCCCCTTGGTTCTTGGTTTACGAGCGGGTACTGTTCTGTGAACGCGTTTTACAAGGCCTGATATTTCTTTTTATCCGTATGAGCGCGTAGAGCAATGAAATTTGCGGACGAAAGTACGTCGTTTGGGTGTGAATTCTCGCTGTACGTATCTGATCGATACAGTTTGCAGTTTGCAGGCGGATACTGGTCCAAACTCGTCGTATCCTGAAGACGACGATACAATGCAACACACGCTAACTGCGCGGCCTCATGCATTAGCAACACGTAAAGCCGACATCCCTCCATGGTTGGAATCAAGAGTGCTAATCTTGAACATGGGATTTTCGCTCGCAAAAGTTCCCACATTCTTGGTATCAATCCTTGCATTCCAGAATCATAGGTTCATTCTTGATCACGACTTTTATCAGCACACGGCGCGTGGATGAGGCTCACGTTTCGTACACGACGGACTAATCCTTACACCCGGATACCGTCGACGGGACGTATCCAACAAACATCGATTCTGTAAACGGCAGTTTTTTTCGTTGATTCGCTCTTCGCTGAAAGAGGGACGGCGCATTGTGCGGCCTGCGTTACGTTAAATCTCTTAACTTTTTCTGATTGATGATTATTTAGAACGGAGAGAGGGTGACAACCTTGACGAGGTCATGGGAATCAAGCATCAATAACCACCAATTTTGGAATTGCAGTGAAGTAGAGTGCGGTTGTGGTCTTCTTTGCTTCTGTAGCGTTGAGAATTCTGCGGTAATTCTGAAGTGTTGGTGTGTATCGAACGACTTCGCCGCGTATCTGCTCTTGATTGTCTGGGTCGATCAGTACCGTTTTATGGTCAACCACCCAGCGCACTCCATCTTCCGCTACGAAAGTTAGATCAATGCGAATATTCTGTAGTTCGCTGTCAAAATGCGCCGTATAGGATTTTTCGCAATATCGAGACCTGTGCGGCCCAAAAAGTAACCATTGACCATCTGGATCATTGATCACCGTGTTAATCTGTGTAGTTGTTTGCTCCAATAACCAGCTAAGTTCAGTTCCAACGAAACCTTTATTTCTTAAGTAATTACGCCAATACGTAACACGCTTAGAAGATACGCTGCTCTTGTCTTGTTCTATCGTAATGCGCATCAGTTCGCGGTGGACTAAGTCACCCAATGCGAGTTCAGCATAAGTACCGATAGGATCTATATCTGGATCTTGCTGACCAAGCCGACTTCGGGCGAGTACGCTATCGTCCACTCTTTCTGGTCTAGGTTGTTTCCATCTATAACCTCGTTTGATCTTTGTCCATTCGCGAGAAGCGTCTACTAGAGTTCTAACCTTTGTTAGTTCATTGATGATTTCCGGCTCTGCCTCGTCGAAGTACGGGAGCAGTAAACGCAGTGGAGATCGAGCATTCGGTTTCTTACCATCTACCGTGCTACCAAATAAATGTAAGGTGCGGATGGCTCGAGTGGTTGCTACATAAAGGAGACGACATTTCTCATTTTCACTGTTGATTCTTTCCTCGTCGTGTAACCAGTTGTACAAGGTAGGTTCCGATGGTTCCATCTTCGTGGCGATAAGAAAATCCTCCGCCCGATTAGCGCGTCGCCAATGAAGCAGAGGTGAATCCTGACCTCGACTTCCTTTTTCCAGAGCGGGAAGAATCACGTGGTCGAATTCGAGTCCCTTTGCTCTGTGTACGGTCATGACGTCAACGTCAGCATCTTTGGTAGTTTGAGACGCATAAAGTTGCTCCACGCGACTCCACAGTGCTTCAAAATCACCTCCTTCTTGGAGATGCTTTTCTAGCAGATCTAAGTATCGCTCGGCATTCGAGATAGTATCTGCACCTTCGTATGCATCCAACCCACCAAGCTGAAACCAAAGCCGTTCTACACGTGATCGTAGCGTCCGATGATTGTCATTAAGGGCCTCTATGAATAGTGGCTTTACATGGTTGATGCGCTCTCTGTCGTCTGCGTTAATATCTCCACTTTCGAGCATTTTCAGCCCATGTTCACACTGAGCTAGAACTTCTAGATCTTTGAGTTTTATGCCAAATAGAGGAGATCGAAAAAGAGAAAGCCAAGCGAGTTTGTCTTCGAGACCCTCGATCACTCTAGCTAGTATGTGCAAGTCTCTTACGACTGGTTCATCCGTCAGTGACTCGATTTCAACGCCACGCCACGTGACGTTCCGCTCGCGCATCGCTTTGAAAAAGCTAGGTAGAACTTTTCGATTAATGACCAATAAAGCAACCGTGTGATCTGGGTAGTTGAGTTTTAAATTTTCGATCAATCGCGCAACGTAACGAGCTTGAAGTGTGCCGTTTTCGTCATCAGAAAAAAGCAGATGTTCGATTTTTCCATCGAATTCATGTGCAGCTATTGACTCCGCGAACTCTACGGACCCAAGCGTGGAGTCTTGCCCCGACATAAATAGATCTGAGTAGATCTTATTGTTCCAATTTACAACATCGGGCGAACTACGGAAATTGGTAACCAGTTGAATCGATTCCAAGTCGATTGTGGGAAAACCTTTATCGCGTACCTTTTGGAACAGTGTGAGGTCCGCATCGCGGAATCGATAAATGGATTGCATAGGATCACCCACAGCGAAGAACGAATTCCCATCACCTGGTAACCACTCGGATATTAACGATTCGAGTAGGTTGTATTGTGCAATTGAAGTATCTTGAAATTCGTCGACAAGGATGTGTGAAATGCGGTAATCCATTGCAAGTGCTAGCTCGGTGGGTGCATCCTGACCAGAGATCGCTCGATGTGCGGCAAACGCTAGTTGCTTGAAATCCACCAATTCAGTTCGCTCGAACAAATCACTGAGTTCAGTAAGTGCGAAGGCAAGCACTGAACTGATCTTTTCTATTGCTGCCACTTCCTCAGAATCCGTCTCAAGACGTGGTAGATACTGTATTCGGGCAATGACTGAAGCAATATCCTTTTCACTGATTGCGCTAGCGAGTTTTTTCCACTGTTCTTTTTGTTCGTTGCTTCCTGATGGGAATCCATGTGTTTTATTTACGGCATTGCGTAAAGTTCTACCTTGCGTGAAAAAAGTACGAGAAAGAAATTGCCAATCATCAGCGGTTTGAAGGTTGTTAAACCCACACTCCAGGTTTTCAGCGGCGAAACGACAAAGTGTTTTAGCTGTATCGAGTTCCCGCTTCGTTAGTAAACTATCAGCCTTTGCGATTTGATCTGCAAACAACTGTTCGCGACCATGATTTAGAAGATCTACGAGCTGCTCCGTGCGACCTTCCAAGACGCTTTCAGTGATTTCCCGTACAAAATCAACCCATTGATCGCGGGACTGCAGCATTGCTTGCATTAGCGAAACAGATCTATCGAAATTGTTGTCTAACAAAGCCAAGAATTCTGCGATCCTGGTTTGATGCAATATATCCTTACTTGCGATGCGGTCTAACGTTAGATGTGCTGCCTCCTTATATTGACTAGTAGCGTTGTCGATGAATCGATACTCAAGTCCAAACTGGCTTGCATAGGGCATGCGCTGGACGAGGCTGTAAGAGAAACTGTCAATGGTTTGGATCTTTAGTCGCTGTGGATTATTCTCGATGCTCCACTTGCATTTTTGATTTTGTATCAATGCAGCATCTGCTTCAGATGCTTGGTTATGCATGGCTTTGAGTACTCGATAGCGCATTTCATTCGCAGCTTTGCGTGTAAACGTAATCGCCAGCACCTCTTCTGGTTGTCGCACTACTCCCAGCAGCCGCAAATACCGGTTGACTAGTAGGGTAGTTTTACCTGAGCCAGCGGGGGCTTGAACGATTACAGACCGAGTAGGGTCAATTGCGATTCGGCGATTTTTTTCGTCCGGAAGAGGTGAGGGTGCCGATACGCGAGGAAGTGCAGTATTAGATCGTGCTGGCATGACTACTGTCAGTGTATTGGAACCCGATGGTGGTGGTCCTCGTCAGCTTATTTCAAAAATGCGACAAAGTTGGTGAAGATGGCATTGATTGCAAAATTGAAGACTTTTGGGAGACACTTTCGCGTTACCTTCTATGAATTCTACGATTAATTCCTCTAATGAACTTCGCCAATGCTCCAGTAGCTCGGGGTATCTTGCTTTATCGCCTTGTTGTGTTGCCGAGATGCCCGGCTCTTGGATGTGCTCATCGCCGATTCCAGAAAACATTACCTCCTCCGAATTAATTAGTAGAAAGGCAATGCCACTGGTGTTTTTTTCTATAATAGCGTACAATGGAAGTTGTGGATTCGCCGGTCTAGGTATCTTCCAGTCAGCTTTTGTTGCGTTTCCAGTCTTATAATCAAGAATAAGCTTTGCCCCATTCTCAAGCTTGTCTATACGATCGAATCTCAGATTGAATGGAAGAGCTAGGACTTCTGAATTCTTTTTCTGTTCAATTCCAATAATCTCGAACGGTTCTCGGTTTATTTCAAATTTTATCCACGATTCAATATTTCTTACTAAACGCTCTATTTCAGAATTTTTAAATATAGCGGGAAGATTTTTAAGGGAACGTTGTAACCTTTTCTTAACGATTGCATGGATCTCTTTCTTAGTAATTTTTGTTATTTCTTGTTGCGAACGATGTGCCTTTGTCAGTTCTTCGAGGATTTTATGTATATTGGTACCAAAATCTTTTGCTACCGGAAATCGATGCAGTTTTTCGGGTTCTCGTAAATTCAGACGATGAATTGCCCAAGCTCTGAATGGACAATTTGATTGGTCGCGCAAGATATTGCTGGCTCTCCCATTTTCGAGTGCTAAATCAAGTGGTGAGCCTTCATCATCCGTGTAACGTTGTAGACAGTCCGTTTGCCGGTACTGCGCCCAAGGATGGCAAGTAACCTCGTCTGAAGGATCGGGAACAAGCTCTGCTGACTCGATGTGCGCAGCGTCTAACACTAATTTACTCGCTTGTAGAGGGGTCTCTTCATCGTCTTGAGCTAAACTAAACACAATGGTGTTAGTAGAGGATAACCAGCAATCCATGTACGTTTTTGTGTCTTTAAGCATGTCGTCATGTGTAACATTTCGCATTCTTGCTTGGCGTTGCATTGATATTGGAATCATTGCGTTTGGATTCGGAGGAGCAGGAAACTCCTTATCTGAAACGCCGGCAACCCACAACGAGTCAAATTGAAAGTATTTTGATTCGGCTGGACTCGTCACAAGAATCGGTGCGAACGTAGTTGTTTCAGGTAACGTGGCATTACCCACAACTGAGTGCATGATACTAACTGCTTCGCTCCAAGAAAGATTACCCAAATGTGCCGAGACCGTCACCGCAGTATTCATGGAGTCGATGAATGCCGCTCGATCGTTACCTGCACTATTAGTTGCTTCTGCTTTGTGCCACCCTGCCATTCTTAGCAGTTGCGCAGCTAAGCTAATCCAGTCGGAGAGTGGTTTTTTCCTACGCCCGATATTGATCAATACTTTGGAAATCTTTCTGATGTTTGAATTTTGGGGAGTACGGATGACGTACTGCCGTAAAGAAAACCGGTCTTTAGATCGACTTGGGAATCCTTCTTGGAGTTCTAAATCTTTAAGATAGGGAGATCGCCTCAACTGCAAAACTTCACGATAGTCGAGTTCGTGTGCCGTCCACGATAAAAACAGCAGAGAGTCTCGAATGAAACGACTGTCTGTCGCTGGCATCCCCTGCCTGATGTTAACGATTTGCTCAACGTTATCGAATTCTGGGAACGTAGCTTCGAATTGATGTCTTATAACACGGTATAGAATGGATGCATCGTTCAAAATTACGCCAATTCGGGGCTTGGTTGGTTGGTTCATCAACTCTGTGCGTGTCCAATTGGCTATTGCAGCTAATTCGTGATTATGGGAGTCAAACGAGAAAACTTTAATTGCTGATGTAGATTTTTCATATCGACGCTCAGCGATTCGAACATGACCTGTATAGCGTTCAACAATATTGAAGAGCTGTCGTTGAACGGGAGTCAGGTAATCAAATCCGTAGACGGTGATCGGACTTGGTCGCCATATACGTTCGTTGGCGGCACGTATCAAGATCCAGGGAATTTCAGCAGCGGTGATTAGCGCGTTGGTTCGTAGAAATCCTCGGAATCGCTCTATCCATCGACAACATAGACGTCCATTTTCGGTTTTGTTCATGTCTTCCCAAACGTCCCAAAGATTCCATTCCCAGGCCGAAATCCAAGCGTTCAAGAGCAGTGATGCATGACGGACAACATGTCCGTTAGGTGCCGTTTTTCGAACGATTTGACGTGCTGCTTCAGAGCTTAAAAGAGCTCTTTCAGCATCGTTCCATCCTCTTAATGCTATGGATTCGTAACTATTGGCAATCCAGATACCGAAAGAGATAGCGTTTGCACCTGTCCATGCATCTTTTCTCTTGGATTTTTCACGATTGTATGCGTATGCAAGTTCCGCTGCTTGTCTTGCCGTCGCCGTAACGACTAAACCACACTCAAGATCATGAATTAGTTCTTTGTCCAGGGGAGTCAGCGATGGGCGCATAGACCGATTTTAACCATTTCAAGTTTATGAATACCAAATGAAATCGTACACGTTTCGTTCAACGTCTTGGTCACGTCCTAAGCCACAACGGTTAATGCATCCCTGGCAATACCGAGCTTCTCGTCGTTGAAAAACAGCGCACGTACCTTATCGTAATAGTTGGACACTTCTATTTATTGCTATTTTGACGCATCATTCCCCATATAAGTATTTGATTTTTAATAATTATCTCTTTCAGATAATAACAAGTCTGTAGGTTAATAGAGATTTCCAGTTGAGTCGAACAAGGATGAACCATCTCTGCAGGTTGTATTGGACAGCTACAGTCAGTCGAGAATTCGGCATATCTTCTTCGATCTCTCTTACCCTTGGCTGGACAAGGTCAGCCCGCGGTCCGTAACTTCAACATCGGTGAGGTTATATGCAGCAATTCCCCGTATAGTTTTAATTTAGACTTGGTGTCGGTCTTTCCGTGTTTTGGTACGGGAAATCGGCGTTTTCAGGCGTTCCACACAGCATTTCGTCGTGCATTGAGACGGGTTCCGGGTATCGATATTGCCTCCATTATCGCGAAACCTAATCCGGAAAGTCCAGACTAATAGCGGAGTTTGGGCTATACGGGGAATTGTTGGGTTATATGTAGCTGTTCAGCAGATTTTCCCCGACACCCAAGAGGAATTAGATTCTGCTACTAAGTCGGAACCCGATGTTTGGTATTGATGCCGTTGATGAAAAAGACACGTTAGTCATAGTTCTTCCTGCATCTTCAATATTACTACTCACAAAATTAGAGTGGTCTCCTTTGGATTAGTGTTTACTAGGGCGTGTTTACACTAAATTCCTAATCATTTCGTATATCAGGGCCAGATAAATGAACCCAGCGAACATGACGTCGAGTTTCTCGTAACGTGTCCCCACGCGGCGATACCGCTTGAGCCTGCCGAACAGGCGTTCCACTTCGTTGCGGCGGGCATACAGCTGGCGGTCGAAGGGCCAAGGTTTCCGGCGTGTCCGCTCGGGGCGGAACCACGGGCGTGGCTCCCAAGTCTTGCACCACCCGCCGCGTCCGGTCGTCTTCATACGCACGGTCCATAATCACGTACTTCGGGTGCTTCAGACCGCTCTGCTGGAGCAGCCGGCGACCCTCCGGAGCATCGTGCCGATGCCCGGCGGACAGCGAGAAACTCCACACTCGACGATCGTCCAACGCCAGCAGATGCACCTTGGTGGTCAGCCCTCCGCGCGAGCGGCCGATACTTTGCGGACCGTTTTTTTTAGACTACCCGTCCCATCCGCATGTACCTTCACCGAGGTGCTGTCCAGCATCATCGCCATCTCGGTGTCCGAGGCGACCAGACCCCCGACCGCGCCAACGCTCGCGCCAACGCTCGAACACCGCCGCCAACACCCCACGCTCCGCCCAGCACCTCATCTGCACGTACACCGTGTTCCAAAACGCCCATAACACGCAGGTAGGCTGCGCCAGGGGCAACCGTGTTTCAGAATGTACAGAATACCGTTTAGTACCCGCCGCCGATGACCCCATCGAACATTGCCCCGGGGCTTCGGGGACAAGTCCTGTATCTCGTTAAATTGCTCTTCCGTAAGTTGCATGCCGACCTCTTGTCGAATGATCCAGATCAGAATCATACAACAAGATAGTGTCAACACGCCCTAGTAGGCTACCCGTTCTAACAATACGTGTTTATAATAGTGGAGTGGAAGGGGTTCTGGGATCAGGAGGATCAGATGCCGAAGCAATACATGGTGGAGTTAGCTCAGGATGAGCGGGATCAGTTGGAAGCGGTGCTGAAGTCGAGCACGCGTCGTGCGGTGTCGGCGACGAAGCTGCAGCGTGCACGGATTCTGCTGACCGTGGATCAGGGGGGTGCTGGCCCGGCACTGACGGACATGCAGGTGGTGGATGCGCTGGGGGTGACGGAGCGGACCTGCCAGCACGTGCGTCGGCGGGCGGTGGAGCAGGGTCCGATGAAGGCTCTGGAGCGCAGGCCTCGGCCGTTGCCTCCGGTGCCGAAGAAGTTGGACGGGGAGAAGGAAGCGCGTCTGGTTCAGGTGGCCTGTTCGGTTCCACCGGAAGGCCGCGTTCGGTGGACCGTGAAGCTGCTGGCAGAAGAGCTGGTGCGACTTGAAGTGGTCGAATCGATTTGCGGGGAGACCGTGCGGCAGGCGTTAAAAAAAACGAATTGAAACCATGGCGGCGGGAAATGTGGTGCATTCCGAAGCAGCAAAGCCATCCTTTCGTGGCCGGCATGGAGCGGGTGCTCAAGGTATACCGGCGGTCGTACGACCCGCGGCATCCGGTGGTGTGCATGGACGAGATGAGCAAGCAGCTCGTGTCGGAAGTCCGCGAGAAGTTGCCGGTACGCCCCGGGTCGCCGGAGAAGTACGACGCCCACTACCTCCGCCGGGGAGAATGCACGGTGTGGATGTTCGGCGAGCCGCTGTCCGGCTGGCGGAGAGTGGCTGTCACCAAACGGCGTACGACATTGGATTGGGCGCAGCAAGTGCGCGCACTGGCGAATCTGCCGCGTTCCCGGGATGCGGAAAGCATCACGCTGGTGTGCGACAACTTGAACACCCACAGCGGTGACTCGTTCTACGCCGCGTTCCCGGCGGCCGAAGCCAGTCGGCTGAACGACCGCATCCACCTGGTGCACACGCCGAAACACGGGAGCTGGCTAAACGTTGCGGAACTGGAGTTCAGTGCGTTGCACCGCCAGTGCCTGGATCGCCGGATCGAGAGCAGGGCTTTGGTCACGTCGGAAACGGCGGCCTGGGCCAAGGAGCGCAATCGCGAACAGACCGGGGTCGACTGGCAGCTCAGCGTCGACGATGCGCGCACCAAACTGAAGCATCTATACCCGAAAATTAAAACCAGTTAAACTACTAGTAACTATGCTGGTCAGTGTCGGACTTTCAGCCGAAGAAAAGGAGGTTAAGGAAGACAAGAGGGCGATGTGCATCGATGAACCGATTGAAATAAGTCAAGTTGAAGAGAGAATGAAGATTCAGTTCACTCGCATGGATCGAAACGAAGACGGTAAACTTGATAAAAAGGAACTAGCTAAAAGGCACCTACTAGGTAGAAAAAGCGATAAGTCCAGAGGACACGATAGAGGTGCCGCGGGGGATGAAAGCAGGAGACACATGCGGAAACAAATGGGAAAGTGGCCTGCTCACGTTTTGTGTTGGCTGGATACAGATGGTAGCGGTGCGCTGAGTCCAGAAGAGTTTACTGCTCCTCGTATCGCTCTTTTACGGAGAATGGATACAGACGGTGACGGTGTAGTTACTCCTGAAGAAAAACGCGACGCGCGACGGGAAGGAAATGAGAATTAGGAAGCTAAAACTCGCCTGGACCTTCCATATTGCACCCTCTTTCCGATGATACTCTCATGAAGCAGGTTGTAGAGCGGCATGAGGGTGCATATACCCAACTCGTCGATAGGTACCTTGACTCTTTGTATGCATTCATTTACCAATTTTGTGGGAATCAATTGGATGCAGAGGATCTCGCTCAAGATACATTCGTACGAGTGTGGGAACGCGCATCGACGTGGCGGGAAGGTAAAGTTCAATTTAAAACGTGGTTATTTCAGATTGCCCGTAATTTATGCATCGATGTATTTAGAAAACGTAGGAGAAATGAGGATGGCAGTGTCGATCCCGATACCTTACGGGCAAGAGAGGCTCAAACATTAGAGCACAAAGAAAAAGTAGAAGCATTGTACGCTGCCTTGGCTGAGCTACCGGAGAGGCAACGAACAGCTCTTGCGCTTTGTAACGTACAAGGTTGGTCTCAGGCAGAAGTAGCAGTAATACTGGAATGTACAGTAGATGCGGTGGACGCTTTACTAGGCAGAGGCCGACGAACACTACGAATAAAAATGGCGAAGTTTAAGGATTAAGCAATGAATTTCGAAGATTTTGAAAGCCAGCTTGATACCTTTGGGTCACAGTGGTCAAACTGGCCAGATTGGATTAGAGAAGAGGCGCAGGGCCTAGTCAGAACACATCCGGAAGCACAGGAACTTTATAGGCAAGCTCTGCAACTTCATTCTTTACTAACCGCCGAAGAAATGCTGAAAGCCCCCTCGCATCTTCGAGCAAAAATTCTTCAGAAAATAGCTCTAGGTTCGCAGAAGATAGGTTGGCTCGACAATTTTTTAGCGAATCTTTGGCGATCAGTTGCAGTGGCGTTTATTCCTCTGTGTTTGGGTATTGCAATTGGTTTCTTTGATCAGGAGTCGGTTGATACATTGGAAGAGGAAATTGTCGCATTGACATTTACTGATTTGGAAGCAATGGCAGGGGTAATGAATGGAACGTAAGTGGCTATATCTCATAATAGCGATATTGGCAGCCGTGTGTTTATTGTTGGCAGGTTATATCGTGGGACAGAGACTTGGACGCACAACGACCTTGTCGGACAGAGCGATGTTCCATGTATTTGAGCGAATGGTTGCGCCACTCCCAGAAAACCGACGTGCGGAAATTGTCAAGGAAATAACCCCAGATCAGAAACGACTGAGACTAGCTTTGCGTTCGCTCGCCCAGATCAGGCTACGTGTATATCAATATACGCTTTCCGAAGATTTTGACCCAGAGGTACTAGAAGAGATGCTGGAAAGGATGCGCATTCAGTTAAATGAAGTTAAAAAGCTTCAAGATAAGCGATGGGTTGCAATCATGAGTCGTCTGACATTAAAAGAACGTCGACGTGTTCTAAAGCATCGTTTTGGTCGTAAAGATGACCGAGAAGTTATTGCGCAATTTGGTAAGAAATCTTCAGCATCTTGCGGCGAGGAGACACCAAGCCCATTGGCTGAACGTAAGCAAGAGAATCAGAAAGTTGAGGAGTCATCAAGCATTGAATAGACATCTCGGACCATGGCTTAGGGTTAGGGCAACGTTTATTCAAAATCACCCCATGTTTGGGCAAAAAGCTGGTTAGCCCGGATTTCTCATAACCAAGTCGAAAATGATGTTTTTCACGGGATGCGTGGGGTACGGGGCATGGAATGTCGCGTCGCGAGTTTGAAAAGGCTTCGGAGGGCGGGGATGCGTGTGTTTTCCCGCCTTTTTGCGGGCGGGACGGCGAATCGCTGAGCATCCGGGCGCGGGGAGGTCACCTCGCTCCGCCGCCAGCGTCATGCACCCGGTTGCACCGGGTTTTTACGTTGGTGCCAGGCTAGCCCAGATCAAGCGGAAATCCTTCCAGTACGGGAAGGCGGACCCGAACGCCAGATGGATCCGCCGCGTGGACACCGTCACGCGCACCGGGATCTGGAACAGGCACTTGCGCAGCGTCGATGGACGGCTCCTGCGCAGGATGGCGGATACCGGAAGGTTCTCGAGCCGGTGCTTCATCATGCAATAGAGGGCATGGGCCAGTGCGCTCATCCGGAGCCGGAGTGCGTTGACGTTCCAGAGGCTGCTGGAGCATCGGTCCAGGAACAGATCGTTCTTCTGTTCCTTGATCCAGTTTTCGGCCTCACCCCGGTCGCAGTACATCGCTTCGTAGACCGTTGGCGCGTCGGGCTTCTGGAGCGAGGTGACGACGAAGCGACTGTTGTACCGGGCTTCGCCGACCGTCGCACATGGGCCTTCCGCGCCGGCCTCCGGTCCGCCGTCGGCCTTGCCGGCCGGTTCCCCGTCGGCCTTGCCGGCCGGTTCCCCGTCGGCGTTGCCAACCGGTTGTCCCGGCAGCCATTCGGCCTTGGCGATCACGCGGCGTTCGCGGCTCCAGCTGTCGCGCGTGCGATAGTCGAAGATCTGGTAGCCGCGGACCGCTTGCTGCGCATAGTCCGGATCCCGCTTCAACCGGTCCCGCAGATCGTCCATCAACGGCTGGGCCCGGTCTTTCAGCCGATCATTGCGCGGCAGTCCCAGCACGTAATCCACGCCCCGCGCCTCGCACCACGTCATCAACTCGTCGCGGCAGTAGGCCCCGTCGGCGCGGATCAGGATCGGCACCTGCGGAAATCGCTTCCGCAGCCGGTCCACGAGCGGCGCGACCGTCTCCACCACGCCCGCCGCCACATCGCTGCTCGACGTGCGCAGTTCCGTCCGCACCGGCCAGCCGTTGCAGAACACCAGCCGCGGAAGGTAGCAGTATTCATGGTAGTACCCGTGATAGAACCGGTGCTCCTGCCGGCCGTGCAGTTGCACGTCCGTGGCATCGATGTCCAGCACCAGCCGCTTCTTCGGCATCTGGCCCCGCTCGCCCCACACCAGGTACAGCTCCACGAGCAGCTCGTCGAGCGCATCGAAATCCACGGTGATCTGGCGCGCTTTCGCCGGGTCCCGCCCGTTCGCCGACAGCTCCATCCGGTTCAGCGTGCTTTTGCCGGCCAGCGGCTCGCAGTCCGAACGCGCACACTCCACACGCCCCATGGCCGTGGACAGAGCCCGGTCCCGCCGCAGCTCGTCGTGATCGTTCACATCTTCGTAGCCCAGCGCGAGACCCAAAATCCGCTGCCCCAGCAACGCCACTAGCGGATGCGCCACCTTGGACGGGTCCCGGTGATCCGTGAAACATGCCGAGGCGCGCTCGAACAGCTGGACCTGCTCGGCCAGCATCATCAGCAGTGCCGAGCCCCCGTTGGAACTCAGCTCGCCTCCACTGCAGTCCACCTCCATCCGCCCCGGACGGACCCCTTTCGCCATCCGACGCACCAACCGGTCCGCGCCGCGCTTTTGCTTGCTCTTCATCCCGTACCCTCCTCCATCCGGCCCCATCGGCCGCGTTGCGCCCACCGTTCGGCCAGCGTGGCCGCATATCCCGGACGCCCCTTCCAGAACACCAACCGGAACATGCACAGTACGACCACCAGCGTGTTCAGCACGCGCCGCCGCCGCTGCCAAAGCCGGACCCAAGCATCCTCCGGGGCCAAGACGGCTGCCGGCGACCTGCAGGACCCCAGTCGATCCCGACCCTTCGGCGTGAACCAGCCCAGATGACTACACAGGGTGGACGCCAACTCATGGCGGCTCAGTGCCGGAAACCGTGCCACCGTCTTCTGAAGGTCCACCATCCAACGGCGGGTCCGCCGCGTGCCACCCAAGGTGGTCGACTTCACGTTCTCGATTCGGAAATCCATCACGTTGGCACCAGAGACCATCTAACCCAGCGTAGATTGCCATAACCCATGCCAAAACGCAAGTGTTTTTTTGAAGAACCCCAAAAAAATCGAATATGTTTCCGTATATCAACCGGTGACACGACATCCTCAAAGACCGGGATCCCTTTCCGTTCATCCGCATGCCATCGCAGCCACCGGGGGCGAGACCTCCCGACAGTCGGGGAGCGTTCGGGCCTCGTCAAGACCAGGACCCAAGGGCGTGCGATAGGGGCGTCCGCCGCATGCTCACCCGCATGGCTCATCATCCAGTCGACAACAGCATCTTTCACGGGATGCGCCGCTTTGCACGCCGATCGTGGCAGGTCCGCAAAACGGGCCCAGGCGCATGCTACACGTCCGCACCGCTTCCGCCAGCATCGTACTCAGCACCGAACGCGCCCCGCTTCCGTCCGACCCGAACGCACCCCTTTCGCCATCCAACGCACCCATCCGTCCGAACGCACCCCGCTACCATCCCCTTCCCCCCGGCAAAGCCCAACCAACTTCGTGGTATCAACAACTTACACGCACATACATCGCACCCAAGCCATCCATTATGAGAAATAAGGGCTAGCAATATCGTATCTAATTTGGTTGACGTATTGACGGTTTTATGGGCCTTTTATTCACAACACTGAAGGCATGTGCGGAGAAGCGATATCTAGAAATATCAGTGTTTCTATATATTGGTCCGGAAATCTTGAACCGAAGTGCCCGGATGGCCCTGTCAGCCTAATTCTAGTATGGAAGTAAAACAACCTTACTAGACTAAAGGAAAACTTCATAGGTCATCTCATGGGAAAGAAGGCGATAAACCTCCCTTTGGCAGTACTCTTTGACTTGTATTCCACCGGATTCAGACTACATACTTTCGGTGGATAGGGACGTAGGCTCTGCTGTATTGGAAAAACCGGGGTATCAATCAAAAACGGAAAATAACAGAAAAATCTTGTAGAGCTTATAGGCATTCTTACGCCAGCCGAATCCTAGTTCAATCCAGTACAGGAAAGTCTTAAGCTATTTTAGGAAAAACACTCGAACCCTAGATAATTTCTGGTTTCTTCTAGAGGTAGAGGTAACAGGACTCAAGGTCTAATAGCTTCTTTATTGAGACTCAGACCGCCGCCGTAACCGACCAACTTTTTCAGCTATCTCTATGGGGTCGAGTTTCCCCGTAGGGTATGTTGCGGAGTTCCTACCACACTTCATGTCGAAATTCAGTCCCAGAACCATGGATATCTATAGGTACTTTCCACTCCCTTAGATTGGCTTGTAAATAGTGTCTGGCAGGAAACTCTTTATGCTACATAAAGTCCTTGAATCCAGGGTATCTTCAGGTTTTTAAGGTTTGCGAAGAAGAGGCCGATTGGTTAGAATCTCAAGGGTTTCATGGTGTTTTTGGGGGATTCCCCCCCCCCATCTTCGTGGAAAAAGGAGCGATAGTCGGGCATGCGTGATTGGGAACGAGGGAAGCAACAAATACGTCTTGGAGAGGTTCCGATTGAGAAGATCCAGTTGGATCTGAAGTCACGGGATGACATTCCGGTGGTGCTTCGGGGATTGCAGGCGGTGTACGGTGACCTGCGTATGCGGAAGCGGCTGTTCGAATGGTTGGAATCGGCACTGGGGTCGGATCGGGATCTGGGCAACGGGCGTCCGGGGATGCCGTTGTGGTCGATGCTGGTGTTGGCAGTGTTGAAGGAGGGTCTCAACTGCGACTGGGATCGCTTGCACGAGTTGGTGAACCAGCATGGGACCCTTCGAGAGATGCTGGGGGATTCCCGTTTTGGCGGGGAGCGGTACCACCGTCAAACGCTGATCGACAACGTCTCGCTGCTGAGGCCGGAGTTGCTTCGTGCGGTGGGGGAACGGGTGGTATCGACCGGACACGAGGTGGTGCGAAAAGAGTCTGGCGGCGGCTTGTCCGCTCGCTGTGATTCGTTTGTGGTGGAGACCGACGTTCGCTTTCCGACCGATCTGGGTCTGTTGTGGGATGCGACCCGGGTGGCGGTGCGTGTCTGCTCGAAGTTGGCCAAGGCGCAGGGGTTGGCAGGCTGGCGTCAACGGAGGCACCTGGAAAGGCAACTGCGGCATCGGTTTCAACGAGTATGCACGTCCCGACGGTGGAAGCGGGATCCGCAAGGAGTGAAGGCATACCTGTCCGGTTGTCGACAGCTACGGCAGCGGATTGCTACGACCCTGGATCAATTGGCCATGTCCTCAGTGGACCTATCCGAACTCCGCCGTCTGGTGTCGCTGGGAACCCGTCTGGAAGACCAGATCGTGCGTCGGGTGTTGAAGGGGGAGACCATTCCGGCCTCGGAGAAGATTTTTTCCGTGTTTGAGGAACACACCCGTTGGATCAGCAAAGGCAAGGCAGGTCGACCGGTCGAGCTGGGGGTGCCCTTGGCGGTGATGGAAGACCAGCATCAGTTCATTCTCGACTACCGGATCATGTGGGAGGGTAGCGATGTGGATTCGGCTATCCCGCTGGTGGAGTCTTGCAAGCAACGCTATCCGGAGTTGACGGTCTGCAGCTTCGACCGGGGCTTTTACAGTCCCTCCAACCGGAGCCGGTTGGAGCAGATGTTGGAGGTGGCGGCCTTGCCTGCCCAAGGTCGGCTGTCGCCGATAGCGAAAGCACGCGAGCGGGAGGCCCGATTCGCGGCGACCCGCCACCAGCATCCGGCGGTGGAATCGGCGATCCACCACCTGGAAAGCCATGGTCTGGATCGGATCCGAACGCACGGCCGGAAAGGCTTTGCCCGAACGGTGGCCCTGGCGATTCTGGCAGCCAACCTCCATCGTTTAGGCACGCTGCTGCTGGCCCGGGATCGCAAGCGGGAGCGACGTCGCTCCCGAGCCCTGCTCCAGGCAGCCTGACCCCTCGGCATCCGCTCCGCAACAGCAGGCTCAACCTCCCGACAACCTGTACGGGCAGGAAACTCTTGTCCCGCAGCTGGACGGGAAGCCTCTACGCACCCCAATCAAGCACTCCAACCACCTCAGAACCACACCACGCTACCCAATCGAGCGTTCTGAAACGGACGAACGCTCTTTCAATACCATCTACAGACTGGAAATCAGGGGTTTTCTGCCAAACACTAAATAGTCCTTAATTTCCGATATTGCTTGATCTAAGACTCTTTGTGCGTCTTCAGTTCGGAGGATCCTGGGTGCCATATTATTCCTGTGCTTCTTCATACTATGGGGATCAGTTTACAACCAGTAATTTCCAGTGAGCAAATGTCTGGATACTGGCAGTGTGTTCAAGAGATGGGTGAGCATTTCTTTGATTTAACTAAATTTTTCAACTCCAGTTTGATGACATGCCCCAATTTATACAGCCCGGAAAGTGACACAAGTTTGCGAAAACCATGGGACGAAAACAACCGAAAGCCCTATTAAGACTAGCAGTTCACAACTCGCTGGAAATTACTGGCCGCGACCTCCCTTGGCAATCCTTGTTAATGCCTCGCGCTCATCCCTGGCGAGTTGCAACACATGCTTGACAGCCATGCGATCCTCCATGATCATCTTCCCTGATTCTATCATATCATGGATGTCCCAAAAAATACTGAACCTGACGCAACACTAGGTAACCATCCCCTGAAAGACTACATGGTATGTATGAAGTAATGATTCAACCAATTATTTTATTGGGTTCTCTTGTTGGCTCGCCTTACGGCCGCTTCAGCTGGTTTATTCAACTGTCAGAGTACGGCATTGATCTGGTTAGCAGAAGTGCCTATCCTATGACCTCACAACCTTTCGAGTACTTTACGAAAGATCTCTACTTATTTGAACATGATATCGGTAAGTGACGCAATATCCAAGCCTTGGATGCCCTTGTTGATTGCTCGCCTCGTACCACCAACAACTATTTCTTTTTCAACCTTATCGTCCACGGAAGTTATCTCCGTGGATTGAGAAAATGAGAATATGGAGTATGCATAGCATAGTTGCATACAGAACTCCCTCTCAAGTCAACGTGTGAAATTTCATGAGCGGAGTTGTATCCTTCTATACGCCCAACTCACTTTACGGCTCCACTATTTTGATGTTTAGCAACAATTGACTTAATCGAAGTAAGTTACAGGTCTGCGTGTGGTGATTGTAGAAGTGTAATTGCATATTGGGCTTTTCCGGAGTTTATAGCAAGCAACGAGCTGGGCTAATGTCGACACATAATTCATTAGAGAACTGATAATAGAGTTTATGGTACTCTGTCGCACCCTGTAACTATTTTCGCATCACTCATGTTTTGGGCTTGGATTCGCAATTTCTTTTCGTTGTGCTGGCTTCTTAAGTATGCATTGGTTCGCGATTTCGCCACACAAAGATGGCCGATGAAAATCGCCTTGATCTGGGGATGGCTCTGTATCGTGATCATGGTTGGTGCTCTTTTTTCTCCATACTTCCAAACATTAAGTCTTGAATTGGGAGAATAGATCTAAGGTTCAATAGCCGACTTAGCCATTGATATTTGGACTAGATAGGTCGAGCAAGTCGAGCAATCAGCAGAGTAATAGGCCCTCTAATTCAGTGCATTTATGAGTATCTGCTTGGCTTTATTCAGCTGTGAGGCGAGATAGCTGGATCCGCCGCGATCTGGGTGCAGTTTTTGAATGAGTCGGCGGTGTGCGTCAATAACCGCGTTGCGGTCAGCATTTGGCTCAAGATTCAAAATAGCTCTTGCCCGTTCGATGGACATTTCGCCAGATTCTTCTTGATTGCTGGAGTCGTAGTGAGAATTGTCCGCTGATTCTGAATTAGCACTGTGAATCTCAGGACGATACTTTTCAAGATAAACCTTCATCAGACGGCGCGAATCTTCTTCTTGCAGCATATCGTAGAGATCGATAATTTCCTCGTCGCTTAATTTCCTCAGTGACCGTTTGTCATACTTGCCGAACAATACTCTGCCGTCCATTTCACCCGTTTGGTGATTCAGACTCATTGATAACTCGGAGGTCGATGTGTCGCTGGACTCTGATGTATTTTTTGCGTTGTGTATTGAATTTTGGCTACCCGCGAATCTCATACTAGAAAAACCTTTGAGTACGGATAGATTGGATAGAACCGGAAGAAAACGGAGCAAACCTAGTGCTCTTCGCAAAAATGGCAAGGCGACGGTGCCAAAAGCAGCAAGGATGTGCATCCGTCCTGTAACGACCATGATCGTTAGTCCAGTTATAAGGACGGAAACTGCTAACGTGATAACCTTTGTGGAGATCTTAGGTTGCGTTTGAGCCCAGAAAAATTTCATCAATAAGACGAACGCAAACCCGCAAATAATTACTGTGAGTATGCCAAGTATCATGATTTCAATTGCTGCAGCAATTTTCTGGCAGCTGAACTGTGAATTTTACGAACGCCTTCGGTACCTGATGTAGCATAAGCAGATACCACGCCAAGTAGGTCAGCTAGTTCCTTTGCAGACCCAGGCGTGAATGGAACATGCGCACCACCTGATCTCTCGGCCATCACGGAAAAGATTTGTTTTGCGGTCGGATCATGGCCTTCCTGAAATATAAAAAGAGGCATTCGGAACAACGCAAGTTCACCAGCGTATGAAAATATCTCCTCGGGATTTTCTTCGCAGCAATCTCCTATAAATACTGCTGCTTTTGTTTTGGCGGCGGAGGCCTGCTCGCGAATATGTTTCATCAGTCTGACGATTTGCGTTGCCCCTCCTCGGCATCGGACATCTTGCATTTTTGACAGCAAGTCTGCAGGTGAAGACGACCAAGACGAAGCGAAAAAGTCGTTGAAACCTCGGTAGTACACTAGTTGTATGGATAGATTGCTCCGTCGTGCAGTCGTAAATAATTCCCCGTGAAGTTTGCTAGCCAAGTCCCATGTTGATTCACGGCTAGCGGTGGCGTCCATGGCAAAGATAAGCCGATTCTCTGAGACGGCCTGAGATGTGCGAGATTTAGCGATATGCAGAAACTCGCTGACTGATTTTTTCTCAATTGGTAGCTTTGCCATGATGGTATGTATTTGACTTTATTTCGTCGATTTTGTGTATCAGGAATATACGTATGGACGATTAGACGTTATTATGTGCATAGAAACTGCATTTGGACACTTGAATGGAGGGACTGCGTCGTTGGACCAAACAGAAACTCAGCATTGGGTACAAGAACTCAAATTAGAACATCGAGATCTTGATGAAGTAATCGACTATCTGATACAGACCGGACATCCAGACCGGCTGAAGATCCAGCGATTGAAGAAAAGGAAATTACGTTTGCGTGACATGATTGATCGACTCGAAAGCGAATTAATACCAAATCTTGATGCGTAAGAGAGTTGGTTACTATATGAATAAACAGGATGCTTAGAGGTCAAGCTGCATATGATCGGTTAATAGCTCTATCTTCACCATAGTGGTTATTGGTAATCGTAGTTTTGTTTTAGTTATTAGACAACCTTTGTAATACGTCCAACAGCATGCTAGAAAGCAGTCTTAATAATGCTTAATCTAAGTGATGGATGGTACAAAGAGTTGTTGAATGGACATTGCCGTCTGAGAGTAAGGTGGTGCAGCGACGATCAAGATTAGCTTGCCGTGATGATCGTGCGGGACTACATGGAATTTTGTGGATCTTACGAGTCGGTATCCGTTGAATTGAAAGGGTCTGACGAAGTGCTTTCCCCCTGCCAGACTTACTATCGACGCTTCCGGTGCTCTAGAGTGCTGTTGAAGGTCTTGTAGCGTCTGGACGAGGACCTGCACCGGTGAGGCTAAATTTAAATTAGATGTTGAGAATATCTCATTAACAGCATTTTTTGCCATCTCAACGAAAGGAATGTGATGTTGAGAAGCTAAGCGGACGAAGGTTCACAGTTCAAGGTGATAACAAGACCGCATGGTTTTCCCCTATTACCGTTGGTGTGCGTTCTGCTTCGCTTCGCGAAGTCGACCTCCGTCGAGGATATTTTGGAGGGGTAATTCATGGACGACTGGACTCCTGAGTCGTGGGCCGGTAATCGTGTTGTAACCACGATCTATTAGATGAACGCTTAGCTGAATAAAATATTGAACAATCGTGCCCGTAAGCACAATCGCCACTGGCCCAAGACAGGCTGGATGCGTCTTACAATGTTCGCCGATGCCGATGACATTTCGAAGCAATTGTCTGCTTGTCGTTACAACACCGTCTCGGTTTTGTTCATCTCGGATGTATCATAATTTCATTACGACGGCATTTTGAGAACACTGCTAATGTCCGCAAATTGTAAACGAACCCCAGGGGAAGAATTCCGATACCTTCTTACGGTGGAGAGACCGGTTCAAGTTGTAGGGGCTATTAGTGCGTATGCAGCCTTACTTGCTGAATCCGTGGGTTTTCGTTGTCTCTATCTCTCAGGCGGTGGAGTCGCTGCTTCATCGTACGGAATGCCAGACTTAGGTATTATTACCTTAGATGATGTACTCGCCGACGCGCGCAGAATCACTTCCGTGAGCGGCTTGCCTCTGCTCGTTGATATCGATACTGGATGGGGAGGAGCGTTCAACATTATAAGAACCGTTCGCGAGATGGAGAGAGCGGGTGCTGCTGCGGTTCATATTGAGGATCAGGTTGCGCAGAAACGTTGCGGACACCGGCCCAACAAAAAAATCGTCCCGATCGAAGAAATGTGTCATCGTATTAATGCTGCGGTAACTGCGAAGCGGGATGATAAGTTTGTCATAATGGCTAGGACGGATGCGCTTGCAGTGGAGGGGTTCGAGAGCGTACTAACTCGCGTTCGAGAGTTTCAGAATGCCGGAGCTGATGCAATTTTTGCTGAGGCGATGACCAGTCTGGACATGTATGCACGTATTAAGGACATAATCGATATTCCCCTGCTCGCGAATATCACGGAGTTTGGTGAAACGCCCATGTACACTACCCAAGAGCTGATCAGTGTGGGTGTCGATATGGTGCTTTACCCGCTATCTGCTTTCCGTGCTATGAGTCGAGCCGCTTTGGAGGTCTATAACCAGATCCGCACGTGTGGCACGCAAAAAGATATGATCGATCGTATGCAGACGCGCGATGAGTTATACCGAGTTCTTGGTTATGACAAGTTTGAACAACAGTTGGATAAACTGTTTCAAGAGGGATGATCTAATGACTGGAAAAGATCTCGAAGGAGCCGGACTACGAGGACAGACGGCGGGAGAAACATCTCTATGTACCGTAGGAAAGTCTGGGACGGGATTGACGTATCGCGGGTACGACGTCGCTGATTTAGCGGAAAACGCCACTTTCGAGGAAGTTGCCTACATGCTTCTTTATGGTGAACTTCCGAATACGCAGCAACTGCACGAGTATCGATCCAATCTCAAGTCTCTGCGCGGGTTGCCTGATGCTCTTTGTAAAGTACTTGAATTGATTCCAGCAGATGCACACCCGATGGATGTCATAAGAACTGGTTGTTCCGTGCTTGGAAGTCTGGAACCGGAAGAAAGCGGTAAACGTCAGCACGAGGTTGCTGATCGTTTGCTTGCCGTTTTCCCATCAATTATTAATTACTGGTATCGATACAGTCACGACGGCGTACGTATCGATACCATGACCAATTCAGCTTCGGTTGCAGGGCATTTTTTGGAAATGTTACACGGTGGTTGTGAAGACGATTTGTTCAAACGTGTGATGGACGTTTCCTTGATTCTCTATGCGGAGCATGAGTTCAATGCATCTACGTTTACTGCGCGGGTTTGCGCGTCAACTTTATCAGATATGTACTCATGCGTAGCCGGTGCGATTGGTTCGCTTCGCGGCCCGTTGCACGGTGGTGCCAACGAAGCGGCTATGGAGTTGATTGATCGGTTCGATGATCCAGTAAGCGCACGGAATGAAATCCTGCGGATGCTTGAACGGAAAAAACTGGTCATGGGTTTTGGTCACGCTATTTATCGCACGTCGGACCCTCGAAATACTATTATCAAGAAATGGGCGGAAAAACTTGCTGAGTACGTGAACGACGACAGGATTTATACGATTTCGTGCGCAATTGAGAGGGTAATGATGGATGAGAAGGCATTGTTTGCAAATGCCGACTTCTTTCACGCTTCCGCGTATCGTTTTATGAATATTCCGACTAAGCTTTTTACACCAATTTTTGTATGTTCTCGCATATCGGGCTGGTCGGCTCACGTTATGGAACAACGATCGAATAATCGAATTATCCGTCCAAGTGCTAAGTACGTTGGCAAAAATCCGCGTCCATACGTTAGCATTGCTGATCGTTGACGCAAGATTTAGGACTACCACGTGGCTTCGAACGTAGATGTAAACGTTCGTCCTGAACCGGATCAGGTTCTTGTAGATATTGCAGATTACGTTGTGGATTATGAAGTATCTAGCGAAGAAGCATTCTCCACTGCTCGCAACTGTCTGATTGATACCTTGGGTTGTGGCTTACTAGCACTGCGATTTCCAGAATGCACCAAACTACTGGGTCCGATCGTATCAGGTACGGTGGTACCCAATGGTGCCCGCGTGCTTGGTACATCCTTCGTATTGGACCCCGTTAAGGCTGCGTGGGACATCGGATGTGCCATACGATGGCTTGATTTCAACGATACTTGGCTTGCCGCAGAATGGGGGCATCCTTCGGATAATCTCGGTAGTATTCTTGCCGTAGCCGACTACCTAAGTCGCTGCCATGTTTCGGCTGGTGACCCTCCCCTGCTTATGCGTGATGTACTCATTGCAATGATTAAAGCACACGAAATACAAGGTGGTTTGGCTTTAGAGAATAGTTTCAATCGAGTTGGCCTAGACCATGTATTGCTTGTCCGCGTGGCGTCAACCGCCGTGGTAACTAAGATGTTTGGCGGTACTAGGTCCCAGATTATTGACTCGTTGTCGCATGCTTTTATTGATGGGTCAAGTTTACGTACATACCGTCATGCGCCAAATGTCGGACCACGAAAGTCATGGGCCGCAGGTGATGCTGCAAGTCGCGCCGTACGTCTTGCAATGCTGATACTTGCTGGAGAAATGGGATGCCTCAGTGCATTAACAGCAGATCAATGGGGGTTCTACGATGTATTATTTAACGGACAGCCGTTTAAATTCCAACGAGGACTCGGCTCGTACGTGATGGAGAACGTACTTTTTAAGATCTCGTATCCGGCTGAGTTTCACGCGCAGACTGCCGTAGAAGCAGCCGTGTTGTTGTCGAATCAAGTTCGCGACCGAATTGATGACATCGAGAAGATCATTTTGACAAGCCATGAATCAGCAATTCGCATCATCAGCAAATCGGGACCGCTCAATAATCCCGCTGATAGGGACCATTGTTTGCAATATATGACTGCGATGGGATTGCTCAAAGGAAATTTGACAGCCGATGATTATGAAGATGACGCTGCCTCAGACGTGCGGATTGATAAGCTACGCGAATTGATGGTTGTGGAGGAGGACAAGCGATTTAGTGCTGAATACCTTGATCCCAGCAAACGATCAATTGCAAATTCAGTTCAGGTTTTCTTCAAAGATGGATCGTCAACCGAGAAAGTTACCGTGGAGTATCCCATCGGCCATAGGCGTCGCCGCACTGAAGGCATCCCAAAACTTGAGCAGAAATTCCGATCTAATTTAGCGACGCGGTTTCCCGCTCACAGATCGGCTGAGATTGAGGAGCTTTGCTTTGATCAGTATCGGCTTGAATCAACTCCCGTCCACAGATTTATGGATATGCTCGTCATTTAGCTGACGAGTAGCATCTAGCTTGTTGAGCTGGTTAATGCTGTTATCGACGGTTAGCTGGTTGGGTACATTGTTCCCGAAGTGGTGTCATTGAACAATCTGGAAATATCTATTAACCTACAGTCCAGATATTCTTCGAAATAAAAAATTCTTAAATGTCATATAATTATATAGGGAATAGCCCGTCGAAACAGCAATAAATAGAACTCCCCATCGAATTTTAGTCAAAAAGTTCTTCACATCCCTGACCTGTCGGCTAAAATAGTCAAATAAATATAGGAAAAGTGTGATGACAACCAAGCATCAAGGGCCAAGCCAGGCGTGTCGCCAATCCATGAGCCTTCTTGATGTCATAAGAAATTTCGATACGGAGGAGAAGGCGGAGGCATGGTTTGTAGGACAAAGGTGGCCGGATGGGATCGTTTGCTCTCACTGTGAGGGCGATAACATAGCGAACATCAAGACTCGGGAACCTCAGCCTTGGAGATACAGAACGTGCAGAAAACACTTTTCCGTAAAGACTAAGACGGTTATGCACAGCGCGAACATCCCGCTGAGGCAATGGGCTATTGCTATCTACCTATACTTGACCAGCCTGAAAGGTGTCTCAAGTATGAAGTTGCACCGAGACTTTGGCATTACTCAAAGGTCTGCCTGGTATATGGGACATCGGCTGCGTGAAATGTGGGATGCTGAACAAACCAAGTTCGACGGTCCCGTGGAAGCGGATGAAACCTATATCGGTGGAAAGGAAGCTAATAAGCACGAGTCCTAGAAACTCCATGCGGGTAGAGGTGCAGTGGGCAAGATTGCCGTAGCAGGCATTAGAGACAGAGGTAGTGGGGCAGGGTTCGTACAACCGTAGTACGAGATGTAAGCAGACGAACCTTGCAAGGCTTCATTAGGGAATATGTCAATCAAGACCGATATACGCTGATGAACACAAGGCGTATGAAGAGCTTCCGTTCCGACACAAGACGGTGAATCACAGTGCTGGAGAATTTGTCGACGATATAGCGCACACCAACGGGATGGAGTCTCATAGGGCAAGACTCAAGCGCGGATACATCGGTATATACCACAAGATGAGTGTTAAGCATCTTGCCCGGTACATCGACGAATTCGAAGGAAGGCACAATGTCCGCAAGCTGGATACCAAAGACCAAATGTCATGGATGGCGAAGAACGCCAGGGGCAAGCACATGACTTACGATTCACTCATAGCAGAGAGCTAGCACTAGCACACTGAAGAAGATAAGATCTCATGGCGAGAACCGGAAGGCCTCCAAGACCGTTTGTGCCTAAAATTGATGCTGCACCTGAACAATTGGCAAGTCTTGTGCTGAGTTCCGGAAAACTAAGCCGGAAGCAGCCAAGAGGCAAGACGTACTATTGTTCAAGTTGCGGAAAGGAAGTGAACTACCCGGACACTTTCTACGACAATGGGAAGTGTCATCAGTGCCATAGAAGGTGATATATCCTGATCCAGAGGGACTGAAAAATACCCGGAAGAAGGCTCAATTCTCATTTTCTTCCTCGCTGTGACGGATGGTCGTGCCTTTTCCGTATCCTCTGAATGCATATTCTATTCTTAATAGTCGGTAGGATTGGAAGCCTTCTGTTTTGTAGATGGGTTCCTGGATTACGGAGAAGCGGATCGCTTAGACGAAATTGGTCGCGGTACTCCGCCGGATGGATTTCCTACAGTTTCTCTTCGATAGCATTCAGCAGGCTCTCTTGACGGCGTGCCACTCAGCTGGGAACCTCTATTTATTGCTATTTTGACGAATCATTTCCTATATAGATGTATGATTTTTAACGATATAAAGATTGTATACCTCCACTTGCTTCGAGTAAATAGAGGTGTCCATCTTCTCAAAGCCGGACTCAGACACACGAGCAGACGCTCGCCCGGATAGTCTGGATGCTTGATTTCTACATCGTCCTTGTAGTCAACGACAACAGCCAGAGGTGTGGATACGTTCCGCCAGCACTCCAGCCCGGCAGTCTGCTCCGTAGAAAAATTCCGATACATTTTTAGGATGAATAGTTTTATAGATAATTTAGAATAGAAATTTTATACTTTATTAATACGTATTTTAGGTGATCTTTCCTACTAACCCTTATTTCTCATAATGGATGGCTTGGGTGCGATGTATGTGCGTGTAAGTTGTTGATGCAACGAAGTTGGTTGGGCTTTGCCGGGGGGAAGGGGATGGTAGCGGGGTGCGTTCGGACGGATGGGTGCGTTGGATGGCGAAAGGGGTGCGTTCGGGTCGGACGGAAGCGGGGCGCGTTCGGTGCTGGGTGCGATGCTGGCGGAAGCGGTGCGGACGTGTAGCATGCGCCTGGGCCCGTTTTGCGGACCGCCACGACCGGCGTGCAAAGCGGCGCATCCCGTGCAAGATGCTGTTGTCGACTGGATGATGAGCCATGCAGGTGAGCATCTTGCAATTGGACATACTTGACAAGAGAGGGGGTGATGTTTACTATATTTGCATGCAATTGGGTCTGAGACATTTTGGCGAGGCTTCGCTGGCTTGGTTCAAGGAGAAGTCGAGGGATCCGTCGGCGACTCGGTGGTCCCTGGCTCGGGGGATTTGCGAGCGTGAAGACTGGCGGAATCGTCAGGGGGAGTGGTGCATCGCGTCGGCCTGCAAGGCGTTGCCGCAACTGGCGGCGCATCTGGGGGTGGCGTTGCCGGCGGCGCGTCCGGTGGCATCGGTCCGGGCACCGGCTTCGGACTATCCGGACCTGGCGTTGGACTGTGCGCTGGAGGCATTGGGCGAGGTCTCGGTGCGACGTGTGGCGGCGAAGGACGTGGGGGCGTTTCGTCGCCTGCTGCACACGCATCATCCACGGGGATGGGATCGCAGTCCGGGTGCTGCGCTGAACTGCTGGATTGTCTCGAGCCGCCAGGGTCGCCTGGGCGGGGTGAGATGGTCGGCGGCGAGCTGGCACCAGGCCTGTCGGGATCGCTGGATCGGCTGGTCGGAAGCCGCGCGGGTCGCACATTTGCAGGCGGTGGTTCGGCAGTCGCGGTTTTTGATTCTTCCCGGGGTACGGGTACCGAACCTGGCTTCCCATGTGCTCGCGAAGGCGTCGAAGGTGCTCGCGGCGGAGTGGCGGCGAGCGCGTGGAACGGCACCGCTTCTGGAGTATACTTACGTGGATCCGTCCCGCGCCGGGACGTGCTATCGGGCGGCGGGCTGGCAGCGTTGCGCGGGGCGCACCTCCGGTCGTCCTCCGGGCGGGCGCCGGACGTCTCCGAAGGCGGTCTGGATGCATCCGCTGTCGCGGCATTGGCGACGAGAGTTGTGCGCGGAATCCGGGGCTCGGCTGCCAATGTGGAGCGGATCCCGGCATTGGCCGATACAGGCGGACTGGGCCGATCGGGAATATGGCGCACGCACGCTGGGCGATGCGCGCCTGCGGCGGCGGCTGGTGGACATGGGGCGCGCCTGGGCCGATCGTCCGGGCTTGTCCTTGCCGCAGGTGTTTGCCGCCCCGGCACAGCAGAAAGGAGCCTATCGCTTGTTGTCGAATTCGCGTCGTCACGGAGGAGCATGTGCTGGACGCACATCGCCAGTCCACGGTGGATCGCTGCCGTCTGGAACCGGTGGTGCTGGCGGTGCAGGACACCACCATGCTGAACTATTCGGGTCTGGCGACCAGCGAGGGGCTGGCGGAATTGGGAGGCGGCGGAAAGGGCGTGCAGGGTCTGCCCGTGCATCTCACGCTGGCCGTCACGCCGACGGGGCGACCGCTGGGCGTGCTGGAAATGGATACCCGCTTCCGGCCGCCGGCGCCGGAGAAAGCGGAGACCTCGGAGCGCACACGCTGGTTGGCGGGTCTGGACTGTGCCGCGGAACTGGCCAAGTCCTGTCCCGATACTCGCGTGATCGCCGTGTGCGACCGGGAAGCCGACATGTTCTCGATGCTGGAACGCGCCGCAGGATTGGACGTGGAACTGCTGTTCCGCTCCTCCCGCGGTGCCAAGCGCACGGCACGGACGGAGGCCGAAGATCCTCCGGCAGACCTGTGGGAACGGCTGGCATCGCAACCGGTGTCCTCGATCCTCGAACTCGATCTTCCTGCCTCGGGCGGTGCCCGGGCGCGAGCCGCCCGCACCGCCCGACTGGAGGTGCGAAGCCTCCGGGCCGACCTCTTGCCCCCGCGCCGGTGCAAGGAACGCCCGCCACAGACCGTGCACGCCGTCTCAGCCACGGAAATCCATCCCCCTGCCGACACGTCTCCCCTGCACTGGGTGCTGCTGTCCACCCGCCCGTTCCAGGATGCCCAAGAGGCCGTCCAGGCACTGGAACGGTATCGCCGACGCTGGGTCATCGAAGAATATTTCAAGGTGCTCAAGAGCGGTGCCCGCATCGAAGAGCGCCGCCTCGATCACGCGGACGACCTGCGCAAATGCCTGGCCTTCGACGCCATCACCGCCTGGCGGGTGTTCGACCTCGATCGACTCGCACGGGCAGAACCGGACCGCCCCGCAATCCGGGTGCTGACCCGGGAAGAAATCGAGACCCTGAACCTGCTCCTCGAAGACCTCGGATCCCACGCCCGGAAACATCAAACTCCGGATCCCGAACGCCAAACCATTCGCCAAACCGTGATCAATATTGGAAGACTCGCTGGGTTCCAGCCTTCCAAAAGATACCCCCTGCCCGGAAACATCAAACTCTGGCAGGGATACGTGCTGCTCAAACCCGCCGTGCGAATCTACCTCCTCATGAAACAGAAGGAATGAATTCACATCGTCATGTGTGTCCAATTGCAAGGGTGAGCATGCGGCGGACGCCCCTATCGCACGCCCTTGGGTCCTGGTCTTGACGAGACCCGAACGCTCCCCGACTGTCGGGAGGTCTCGCCCCCGGTGGCTGCGATGGCATGCGGATGAACGGAAAGGGATTCCGGTCTTTGAGGATGTCGTGTAACCGGTTGATATACGGAAACATATTCGATTTTTTGGGGGTTCTTCAAAAAAACACTTGCGTTTTGGCATGGGTTATGGCAATCTACGCTTGGTTAGATGGTCTCTGGTGCCAACGTGATGGATTTCCGAATCGAGAACTTGAAGTCGACCACCTTGGGTGGCACGCGGCTGACCCGCCGTTGGATGGTGGACCTTCAGAAGACGGTGGCACGGTTTCCGGCACTGAGCCGCCATGAGTTGGCATCCACCCTGTGCAGTCATCTGGGCTGGTTCACGCCGAAGGGTCGGGATCGATTGGGGTCCTGCAGGTCGCCGGCAGCCGTCTTGGCCCCGGAGGATGCTTGGGTCCGGCTCTGGCAGCGGCGGCGGCGCGTGCTGAACACGCTGGTGGTCGTACTGTGCATGTTCCGGTTGGTGTTCTGGAAGGGGCGTCCGGGATATATGCGGCCACGCTGGCCGAAGGGTGGGCGCAACGCGGCCGATGGGGCCGGATGGAGGAGGTCACGGGATGAAGAGCAAGCAAAAGCGCGGCGCGGACCGGCTGGTGCGTCGGATGGCGAAAGGGGTCCGTCCGGCGCGGATGGAGGTGGACTGCAGTGGAGGCGAGCTGAGTTCCAACGGGGGATCGGCACTGCTGATGATGCTGGCCGAGCAGGTCCGGCTGTTCGAGCGCGCCTCGGCATGTTTCATGGACTACCGTGACCCGTCCAAGGTGGCGCATCCGCTAGTGGCGTTGCTGGGGCAGCGGATTTTGGGTCTCGCGCTGGGCTACGAAGATGTGAACGATCACGACGAGCTGCGGCGGGACCGGGCCCTGTCCACGGCCATGGGGCGTGTGGAGTGTGCGCGTTCGGACTGCGAGCCGCTGGCCGGCAAAAGCACGCTGAACCGGATGGAGCTGTCGGCGAACGGGCGGGACCCGGCGAAAGCGCGCCAGATCACCGTGGATTTCGATGCGCTCGACGAGCTGCTCGTGGAGCTGTACCTGGTGTGGGGCGAGCGGGGCCAGATGCCGAAGCGGCTGGTGCTGGACATCGATGCCACGGACGTGGAACTGCACGGCCGGCAGGAGCACCGGTTCTATCACGGGTACTACCATGAATACTGCTACCTTCCGCGGCGGTTGTGTATAAATTTGTCTGCAAAAACGAAAAACGGGCTGTAACGACAGACGAATGGTTAGAATCTGATGTTTCATCGGGAATGTGGAGATGCCTGGACGCAATCCCGCATCCAGGCGCGAATCATTCATGACACAATTTATTGAAAAGGAGCAAGAAATGATTCGGAAAGATTATACGCACAATGCCATGAAGAAGTCGGCATGCCATCATCTGGCGGACGATGAGGACTTTGTGAGGCGGCTGGTGCAAGAGACGCTCAACGAGGTGCTGGAGAGTGAGATGACGGAGTTTCTGGGAGCGGGCAAGAGCGAGCGGACGAAGACGCGTCAGGGCTACCGTTCTGGATACTACCGGCGCGATCTGACGATGAAGGTGGGCGCGATCGAGCTGAGGGTTCCGCAGGAACGCAGCGGCCAGTTCAGCACGCGGGTGTTCGAGCGCTATCAGCGTTCGGAGAAGGCACTGGTGGCCGTGCTGTCGGAGATGTATGTGCAGGGGGTCTCGACGCGTCGGGTGAGCCGACTGGCGGAAGATCTGTGCGGTCACGAGTTTTCACCGGCGACGATCTCGGCCATGGTGTCGAAGCTGGACGCGTCGCTGAAGGCGTTTGCGGAACGTCGGCTGGAGGAGGCGTATCCGTATGTGCTGCTGGATGCCCGGTATGAGAAGGTGAGAGAGGAGGGCTCGGTGCGTTCCCGGGCGGTGCAGATTGCCCTCGGGATTGACGGCGAGGGTCGGCGTCAGGTGTTGGCGAACCGGGAAAGCGAGGTGTCGTGGACGGCATTCCTGTCGCATCTGAAGGAACGTGGCCTGCGGGGAGTCGAGTATGTGGTCTCGGACAGTCATGAGGGATTGAAGCATGCGATCTCGAAAGTGTTGCCGACCGCGTTGTGGCAACGGTGCTGCGTCCATTTTCTGCGCAATGCCAGGGACAAACTGTCCCGGAGTACTGATCCCGCGTGTCTGGAGGGTTTGAAACGGTTGTGGGGCTGTGAGCATGTCGGGGAGGCTCGTGAGGCACTGGGTGCCTGGGTAGCCCGTTGGGGCGATGAGAAAGGGTTTGGCAGGCTAGTGGAATGGGTCGAGGATCATGTCGAGGAGACGCTGACGGTGTATCGGCTGCCTAGGGAACATCGCCTGCGGATGAAGTCCACGAACATGCTGGAGCGGTACAACGAGGAGCTCCGTCGGCGCACGCGTGTCGTCCGGATCTTCCCGAACGCGGAGTCCTGTCTGCGTCTGATCTTGGCACTTGCGGCGGAGACCCATGAGCGGTGGCTGACGGGGCAGCGTTATCTATATGGCCGGATCGGCGTGGTTCGCGCATCCGAACCGGAATCCGAGACATGGCAGGAGGCGCATGAAACGCCCGAAAATTTTGCGCCGAGCGGAGACCCGCCCATATGGGCGGGTCTCCGCTCCCACTGGAAATTGCAGAAAATTCTTGACACAACTTTCCGTGGCTGGTGTTCTGCAACGGCTGGCCGGTGCGGACGGAACTGCGCACATCGAGCGGCGATGTGGCGACGGGCGTGGTGGAAACGATCGCGCCGCTCGTGGACCGGTTGCGGAAGCGATTTCCGCAGGTGCCGATCCTGATCCGCGCCGACGGGGCCTACTGCCGCGACGAGTTGATGACGTGGTGCGAGGCGCGGGGCGTGGATTACGTGCTGGGACTGCCGCGCAATGATCGGCTGAAAGACCGGGTCCAGCCGTTGATGGACGATCTGCGGGACCGGTTGAAGCGGGATCCGGACTATGCACAGCGAGCGGTCCGCGGCTACCAGAGCTTCGGCTATCGCACGCGCGACAGCTGGAGCCGCGAACGCTGCGTGGTCGCCAAGGCCGAATGGCTGCCGGGACAACCGGTCGGCAACGCGGACGGCGAACCGGCCGGCAAGGCCGACGGCGGACCGGAGGCCGTCGCGGAAGGCCCATGTGCGACGGTCGGCGAAGTCCGATACAACAGTCGCTTCGTCGTCACCTCGCTCCAGAAGCCCAACGCGCAAACGGTCTACGAAGCGATGTACTGCGACCGGGGCGCGGCCGAAAACTGGATCAAGGAGCAGAAGAACGATCGGTTCCTGGACCGATGCTCCAGCGGCCTCTGGAACGTCAACGCACTCCGGCTCCGGCTGAGCGCACTGGCCCATGCCCTCTATTGCATGATGAAGTGCCGGCTCGAGCACCTCACGGTATCCGCCATGCTGCGCCGGAGCCACCCATCGACGCTGCGCGAGCGCCTGTTCCGGATCCCGGTGCGCGTGACGGTGTCTACGCGGCGGATCCATCTGGCGTTCGGGTACGCCTTCCCGTACTGGAAGGATTTCCGGTTGATCTGGGCCAGCCTGGCACCAACGTAAAAGCCCGGTGCAACCGGGTGCATGACGCTGGCGGCGGAGCGTGCCGGCCTCCCCGCGCCCGGATGCTCAGCGATTCGCCGTCCCGCCCGCAAAAAGGCGGGGAAAAAACACGCATCCCCGCCCTCCGAAGCCTTTTCGAACTCGCAACGCGACATTCCATGCCCCGTACCCACCGCATCCCGTAAAAAACATCATTTTCGACTTGGTTATGAGAAATCTGGGTTAAACCGTCGAAGTCGGGCGACTCGCATTGATCCCTTTCATTATCAGGCCATTACCAGAATTGCATCTACAATATTTAAATGTATTACATCATTAAACACCCACTGTCAATATCCATGCGAACAGACTTCCGTGTGTTCCAGAAATGAGTTTGTGAGTATCGTATGATTAGTATGTCAAGGTACAACTACTCATTGCTTAGGTATTCTTTGCGGTACGGGGGAGGCTGTTGGTTAGTGACTCAAAGAGGAATTTCAAAGCCGAGTTTGAACGCACCAAGGCACTGGTGATGGAGGTGACTAACCGCACGCTACGACGCGAGATCTTTACCTCCTTCCCGTCTTTGAACATTGGTGTCGCGTGAATGCGGCGCAGTGTCAGTACAGCCATTCCTAACGACCAGAGACAGTGCAGACGGATGCCAGTTTCACGGGTAGGGATAATCATTATGAACTGTAAGGCATTCGCGAGGTGGTGGCATGTAATCGCTACGAGTTCAAACAGCCCTTTGACGAAGCCTGAGTTGGTTTGTCCGGGGAACAGAGACCTTAACTCAAAATCAGCCGCAAGGAAAATATCCCGTGGTAACCAACACACACCACGACGGTGGTCATCCCACATATCCTTTAGGATATTGGTCATCTGTAGCCCTTGGCCAAAAGAGACCGAAAGCGTAAGCAACTCCTTACGTTGCTCGCCGATCTCGGTAGAGTAGTCGCAAAACAGCTCGGTGAGCATCTCACCAACTACGCCAGCAACATAATAGCAATAACGGTCAAGATGAGACAGGTCATCCAAGCCGTTACATGCCTTTCTCTGTTGAAATTCTGCCATTCCTCGCGACATGATCCTCACGCAACGTTCAATTACGTTGCGCTGGATAGGACGGAATCTGTTAGTGATGCGGGTAATCCGAGCGGTATTAGCAATTAGGGCGTGCTCGCTTACAGTAGTTGATGATGACAGCAGCGCACAAAGTTCGCGCGAAAAAGGCTCTGCCTCCTCGCGACCCGCTACGACATCGACAAAGTATTGCGAAAACGCCTGTTTTTGTGCCGCGGACAATGCAACTTCATCTTCAATAGTGTCCATGATTCGGCACAGGAGGTACGCATTGCCTACCACATCGCGTAGAGCATCGGGAAGCTGTGGGATAGTTAAGGCAAAGGTGCGGGAAACACCTTGCAGAGATTCTTCCTGATAGGCAAGATCCTTGTTCTTCAGAGTGTGCGAGATAGACATTTCTAAAAATCTATGTTAACCTATATAATTACTCTTATCTGAAATAAGTAATTCTTAAAAATCATATACTTATAAATAGGGGATGATTCGTCAAAACAGCAATAGATAGAGGTGTCCTGCTGTATTAACCTTACCCTCCCTTTACTGGTACAGATGTGCATTTACATCTATCGGGTTGGTAGAAGTCGGCAGTAAGTTTCCTTAGGTCAGCAGCACGTAAACTATCTGAACCCTGTAGTTCATGTCCGTTCGTTTTCATAGTTCCTCTGGAATGACCTCGAGAAACCGACCGAATAACGACAGGAGTCTTACGAATATGGACAGTGAGTCGCTTGACTTAGGAAGGGCAGCGTAATTGATGAGAATGCATGGATGATATTTTGGCATTTATACAGATCCTGCAAGGAAATCAACCCGGACGGTTTATATGATCAACGCCGATTCCATCCTTTTCACAGTACTTAGCATCAGTTGGCAAGATAATACAGTTGGCTAAACAGTATTATAAATATAAATAAGAGGTTTATATACAATTTTACCCAGCAAGTCCACTTCAAAAAATACTAGGTAAATCGTGCGCTTTGCTGTGGTATGTTGTTTATTAATCATGCATGTTTCTATATAAAATCATGCCTTGCTTGGGGGTGAGAATAATTTAATGCGCGTAGAACAAAGGCCGAAAGGTATTTTAGAGCACAAGCAAGATTGGGCGAATAACGTGGGAACCTTTATTTATTACTGCTTTGACGAATCACATCCGATATAAGTGTATGATTTTGAATGATGTGAGAATTGTTCGCTGGCGAGTAAATAGAGGTGTCCACGTAGCCCACAGAGGTTTCGCCCGTGCGGAAGCAGTATGCAATTTATCATGGGTAAAATTAGTATATTAAGTCCTCAATAAATAGAGATGTCCATCTAATGTTTGCGTATTTTTGACCGAGATTGGAGTTTTTGATTTGCTGTCGCTGACAACTTACTTCTTTGGACCGGTTTCTCCCCATTCTATGGTTTGTTAACTTGCAACTGCAATTCCATGGCTATATGTGGAATGCCAGCTTCTTGAAATTCGTCACCATACGTTCGAAATCCAAGTTTTTCATACAAACTGATCGCATGCGACTGAGCATGCAGAAATATCCGCATAAAACTGTTTTCCCTTGCCGTTTGGATTGCGAGCAGCATCAACCGTCGTCCGATTCCATGACCGCGATAGCCGATGCGTACCGCCACTCTTCCTATTTGACCACTAGGCAGTAATCGAACGGTTCCGATACCAGTTCCGTTAGAGTCTATTGCTAAGAAGTGCGTACTCTTTTCGTCCATGTTGTCCCATTCGAGCGATGTAGGCACAGCTTGCTCAATCACAAAGACCTCATTACGGATTTCGCGCAGAAGATCTTTTTCATCATTCCAATTGACCTTCCGAACCGCAACGTGATTGATATCAAACTGATTTGTTGGCATTGTCCAACCACTTCTCTGCTATTTGGGAAGCCAAGCCGACGTACTTTTCGGGAGTCAGCATGCGTAATTTCCCAGCTGCTTCTACGGGGAGATTCAGTTTATCGATTAGCTCCAAATAAAGATTCTGGTCGAGTTTGAGCCCTCGCGTAAGTTCTTTGACACGTTCGTACCCGGATTCGATACCGTATGCACGCATTATTATTTGAACTGCTTCGGTTAGTACCTCCCACGATTCTGATAAATCACTTGCTATCCGATCGTGATCTATCTCTAGTTTAGAGATACCTTTGACGGTGCTGGAATATGCAATAAGGGAATGTCCCAGTCCAACACCAACGTTTCGCAGTGCGGTGGAATCGGACAAATCTCGCTGCCATCGCGAAACCGTTAGTTTTCGTGCAAGATGCGAGAGGATTGCGTCAGCTAGACCAATGTTTCCTTCCGAATTCTCAAAGTCGATTGGGTTAACTTTATGTGGCATCGTAGAACTTCCCGTTTCGCTAGGAACTGCACGAGCATGAAAATATCCCAGCGATATATAGCCCCACATGTCTCTATTGAAGTCGAGCAGGACCTGGTTGAACCGTACAATCGCATGAAAAATATGAGCCATGTAATCATGCGGTTCGATTTGCGTTGTCAGCTCATTGGGGCAAAGTCCAAGCCGTAAAATGAACTCTTTGGATAATACAATCCAGTCCAAATCGGGACATACGGCAACGTGCGCATTGAAATTACCAACTGCTCCGTTCATTTTCCCAAGAATCAATGCATCAGCAACCTTATTTCGACACTTTTGCAGGCGTGATGCGAAATTCACGATTTCTTTTCCAACCGTTGTGGGCGAAGCGGTTTGGCCGTGAGTGCGCGAAAGCATGGACACGTTCGTCAAAGGACGCGCGAAATCCGAAAGTGATGTGATAATCGTATCCATTTGCGGCAAGACTAATTTTTGACGTACATCTTTAAGCATTAGCCCGTATGCAAGATTATTGATGTCTTCTGAAGTGCATCCAAAATGAACCAGTTCAATAGCAGTGTTCAAACCCATTTCTGCTACTTTTTCTTTTACGAAGTACTCAACTGCTTTCACATCGTGATTGGTCTGTGCTTCCTTTGTACGAACTTTTTGTGCATCCTCAAGTGAAAAAGTCCGGTAAATAGATCTTAGTGTTTCGCACTGGTCGTTCGAGAAGGCCTGTAACAAATCGAACCCTTCAATATTAGCCAGTTCGATCAGCCATTCAGTCTCTACCAGAGTACGATATCGGATCAATGCGAATTCGCTGGCGTACTCTGAGAGTCCCTCGAGACCTTGATGGTATCGGCCATCAACGGGTGATATTGCAGTGAGAGAGTGTAGTTCCACAGTTCGCAACTATTTAATTACGACCTCAATGCGTGCACCACCTAAGCAGCGTTTTTCGTCATACAGTACTACGTACTGTCCGGGCGTGATGGCGCGTTGAGGTTCATTGAAGTGCACACGAATGCTACCCCTTCCATGTTCAACTAAACACGACGAAGGTTGCTGTCGGTAGCGAATCATCCCTAAACATTTAGTAATGGACATGGGCTCATTGATCAGCCAATTTGGAGTATCTGTAACTAGCGTTGACGAAAACAAATCTACATCACGTTGTGTGATTACGAGAGTGTTGTCTTTTACTCGCTTTTCCAATACGTACCAAGGTGCTTCACATCTTCCTTGTAATCCTCCGATTCCTATCCCTCGTCTCTGGCCAAGGGTGAAAAAAGCAAGACCTTGATGTTCGCCAAGAGTTTGACCACCTGTACCCACAATAGGTCCAGGCGTTCTATCAACGTATCGTTTTAAGAAGTCGTCGAACCTCCGTTCACCTATGAAGCAAATTCCCGTGCTATCTTTCCTGTCGAAGACATGGATTCCGTTTTCTTTGGCAATAGTCCTTACATCAGATTTGTACATTTCAGCTAGTGGAAGTTGTGTCTGAGCTAGTTTCTTGCGGGGTACGGCATGGAGAAAGTAAGTTTGGTCTTTTTCGCAGTCAGACGCACGGTATAGAGCAAATCCATCGTGTTCACGACGTGCACAAGCATAGTGCCCTGTGGCGATTTCGCTTGATCCGTGTGACAGAGCAAACTTTAAAAATAGATCAAATTTGATCTCACTATTACATAGCACATCAGGATTAGGCGTTCGACCATTCCGATATTCATGAAGGAATATTTCAAATACGCGTTCCCAATATTCAGCGGCAAAGTTAACCGTTAGTAGTGGTATTTTGATTCGGTCTGCAATCCGCTGAGCATCTTCGTAGTCTGCTATCGCAGTACAGTACTCCGTACCGTCATCTTCATCCCAGTTCTTCATGAAAACACCGGTGACTTCATATCCTTGGCGTTTTAATATGAGTGCAGCAACGGCCGAGTCAACACCACCTGACAATCCAACAATTATTGTACGGATAGACACGGATAACGACGCTTACAGTCGTTGTTAACAAGAGTAGCTGGAAGGAAGCAGGATTACGCCATTGTACACCACGGCGTAGTAGCTAGAATTCGAGAATGGTACGCCGATGGTGCTGACAATTTTTGAGATGGCGTCTGGCAGAAATCTTGTTTTTAGGCATGGAGATGACGGTGCGAGGGTCTCCGTCAATACATGATTATATCAATAGGCATCGTGCGATGCGGTTCGAAAGCTGCTTTTGGTCCGCTATAGGGGCGAGATGGGGAGTAGGTCTGGGTCCGGGATGAGCTGTCGGCTCCTTGGTCGTGGGAGCCACTGTTCGTGGAACGCCTCCCGACCATGCGTACGCGGTTCACGCCATGGATTGTTGATGGTGGATGCCCGATTCCACCGCCGGATGTCGCCGGCGGTTCGCCGCGAAGTTTGGCTTCCTTCCTACATCCGCCGGAAGTCCAGAATGAACGGATGGCGTTCCCGTTTCCTCAAGGCCGATGAGGAGTTTGCGGCTCATATGGAGCAGGTATTTGATAGCTATCCAAGACCGTACGACACGATCTGCATTGCCCAGTGGTGTGCATGAACGAGCAGCTGATGTCACTTGTGAGGGGGGGGGGGGGGGCGTTCACCAGATCCTCCCCGGTTCCCGTTCTCGATCCCGGTCGGCTTCGGCGGCAGCGACAGACTCCAGCTGCTCCAGCATCCGCAGACAGGACGCCAGTCGATTCCGACGCCTTCGGCGTGAACCAGCCCAAGATGACTGCACAGGGTGGAAGCAGCAATTCCCCGTATAGCCCCAACCCCGCTATAGGTATGGATTTTGCGCATTGGCTTTCGCAATAATAAGAGCGTAGGCTTATCGTTTGAGGATGGATGATAGGTTAATATAGAGTTACCAGACAAACGAGGTATCCAAGGATGGGTGCGTTGAAGTTGCGCAAGGATGTGAGCAAACCCGGATTGCTGCGGGTGGTTCGTGAAGTATTTGAGGCGGTCGTTGAGGAGGTATGCGGGCGGAAGTTTTCCACCGGCGACTGTCTGATGTCGGGTCTGGCGGTGTTTCTGGAGAAGCACGCCTCGCTGCTGCAGTTTGATGTAACGAGGCACCGGCACAAGGTGGTGGAAATGAATCTGCGTCGTCTGTACGGTCTGGCGCAGGTTCCCTGCGACACGACTCTGCGCCGTCGCCTGGATCCGATCTCGCCGGTGCGGTATCGGCGGGCGTTTCAGCAGGTACTGCAACGCGCCCAGCGCGGCAAGGCACTGCAGCGGATGTCGGCGTGGCGCGGTCATTATCTGGTAGCCGTGGATGGTACCGGCACCTTTTCCTCCCAGCGGGTTCACGGTTCGTGCTGTCTGCGGGCACGGCATCGCAACGGTTCGACCACGTACTCCCATCAGCAGTTGTGTGCGGTGATGGTGCATCCGGATCAAGCGGCAGGTACTGCCGATGGCGATAGAAGCGGTTTGCAACGGGGATGGCTCGACGAAGAACGACTGCGAGCGGGGTGCCTGGGCCCGGCTAGTTCCGGTCCTGGCTTCGCTTTATCGGCGCATGAAGCTGATCGTGATTGCCGATGGGCTGTTCTCGCAGGGTCCCCAGATCCGGCTGCTGCAGGAGCATGGACTGCGCTTTCTGCTGGTGGCTCGGGCGGGCGACCATCCGCATCTGCAGGCTCAGCTGGATCGTTCCGATGCGCCCTGGTTTGCAGATCCCTCGCCCGAAGGGCAGGAGCGGGATCGCCAGCTGCGCGTGGTGCCGGAGGTGGAACTGAATGCTGCGAACCCCGACCTGAAGGTCCAGGTGCTGCAGAGTTCGGAGCGGCGTGGCTCCGGCGAGGATGCGCGGCGGGCGTTCACCTGGGTCACCGATCTGCCGCTCAATCCGCATAACGCCAGCGAACTGGCTCGCGCGGCTCGCAGTCGCTGGAAGATCGAGAACGAGACCTTCAACACGCTGAAGAACGTCCAGTACCTGGAACACAACTTCGGACACGGAACCCAGCACCTGTCGGATACTTTCGCTGCGCTGATGCTGCTGGCGTTCCTGATCGACCAGCTGCTGGAAATGGCCTGCCCCGTCATGAAGCAAATCTTCGCCAAGTGCTATACCCGAACCGCAACGTGGGAACGCCTGCGCAGCAGTTTCTGTGCGGTAGCCTTCCGCAACTGGCAGGAACTGTACGGCCACGCCCTCGGGATCTACACCGCGTACCTCGCCTACGATACGTCCTGACGGCCGACCGCCTCTCCAGCTGCTCGATGAAGAAGGGATCGGGACGTCGTCCCGAGGCCCCATGCCGCCCTGACGGTCAAGAGACCTGCATATCGATGCCCGGAACCCGTTCCAACGCACGACGACATGCCATGCAAACCGTCTGAAAACGTCGGTTTCCCGTACCGAAACATGAAAAGACCGACATCAAGCCCAAAATGAAACTATACGGGGAATTGCTGGGGTGGAAGCCAACTCATGGCGGCTCAGAGCCGGAAACCGTGCCATCGTCTTCTGAATGTCCGCAATCTGACGGCGGGTCAGCCGCGTGCCACAAAAGATGGTCGACTTCAGGTTCTCGATTCGGGAATCCATCAAGTTTGCACCAGAGATAATCTAACTTAAGCGTAGATTTCCATAACCCATGCTAAACCGTAAGTATTTTTTGAAGAACCCCAAAAGAACCGAATATGTTTCCGTATATCAACCTGTTACAAGATATCCTCAAAGACCAGGATCCCTTTCCGTTAATCCGAATGCCATTGCACGGATGCCCGGGCAGCAATCGCCCGCGCACCGGAGATCCCGCGGGCTCTTCCCCATGCTCTCTTGGCCGCCTCATCCTCACAAAAAGCCTCGATTCCGGACGGAAACCACCTCCAACCACGCCCCGAACCGACTTCCATCGCCCGGACACTCAGTCGCTGGAAATTACTGGGTCCCGACTACGTCTATAAACTTGCAGCGACCCGATAAATGAAGTCAAGCGAGAGATGTGTGTAATCGGCAGGGCGGATTACCATCGGGAACGTCCACACCAGGCATTGGGATACCGAACGCCGGACGAGGTTTGCGAGACGGATCGAGAAGTATTGCCAAAGGCCACATGAAATTGGAAAATGCCCCCCCCCCAATCTTCACTACCTCGTGGGGTAGTGAATGGGAACTGGAGAGTTACTTAAACACACCGATTATTTGTCTCACCAAACTGCACCACTTCAGTCCAGCTAGATCGTTGATCATGTCGGCTATGCGACGGTGAAGCGGTTGGGAACCGGCATCAAATAATGACGTATAGTCGGATGGTGGTGTAAGACGACAATGAAATTGACGGTTAGGTGGTAGTAAAACTGACCATCGTTCGGCGGCGCGTGGCTGGCGGACGTTGAAAAAATCATCTCCAATCGTGATGGAGGCGATGCGCGGTGTATCCCATCGACGTGAAAATGGGTCAAGGTACGGTTTAAATCAGAAGATAATGATGTCTTAACAAACTGCACTATCCATCTCATCTCAATTCTTAAAGTGGGAATTGCTGAACTAGAATACAAAGCTGTATCGCATACAAAGTACAGCGTACATTGTTGAGTTTGTGATTGGCGTTTCTATTAGATTTAGGCTCTTATGTAGTTTTATGTTGGGAGTGACTAACAAGCAGCTATACTATGCGATAATTCAATGGGTTGAGGAAAACCAATGGGTCCCCGCAAATTCAAGGAGATGCTAAACCAGATTCCTAGGCTGACCCCAGCGCAGAAGCAGAGACTGATGCTCGGAGTTCAGAAATCGGTCAAGAATGACGAACTACCCGAACCAGTTCGTCAACGGGAAGCAGAGTTGGACCGATTGCGAGTATGTACGCATTGCGGTTCCTCAGGGGTGGTGCGTTACGGGAAGTCGGCAGGCTTGTGTCGATTTCGTTGCCGTTCGGAATCTTGCGGACGAACCTTGCACGCGCTGACCGGGACCCATCTTGCTGGCTTGAGGCACAAGTCGAAGTGGTCGGTATTCGAAGGGTGTTTGCGAGATCGGCTGACGCTGCATCAGTCGGCCGAGCGATGCGGGATCGCTTACCGAACCGCATTCTTGTGGCGGCGTCGCTTGCTTGGCAAGCAGCAGAAAGGCTCAAGAATCAAAGGCATCGTGGAGATGGACGAGAGCTATTTTCTGGAGAGTTGCAAGGGAGATCGTTCCTTAACAGAGCGTCGCCTTCCGCGCGAGCGAGGAGAAAATCGCGGATGCCGAGGGTCTGGTGTCGGACCAGCGGCCCGTCTTGACGGCAGCATCTCGCGGCGGGCCGACTGATATGGAATCTCTCCCGTCGACGGCGGGGACGGACATCGCTCCGGCAATGTCGGAAGGGCTGGCCGAAGATTGCGTGTGTGTCACCGATGGACATCCCAGCTACGAAATGGCAAGCCGGAGTCTGAACATTCACCAGGAAGGGGTTCGCGTCAGCCGACGTGAACTTCGCCGCTGGAGTTGGCATCTCAACACGGTTAATCCGCGTCATATGACCATGAAGCGATGGCTGAACCATCACCACCGCGGTGTCTCTACACGCTACCTGGACCACTACATGCGCGGGTTGATGAGATCGGAATTCAAACTTGAAGAATCGATGGAGGCAGACTTCCTTGCACCTCATTTGGAAAACTATACACAAGTGGATACATAAGAGCCTAAATTCAATTCCAACATGAGCAAATTAACGCACTTGGATCAGCACGGTTCAGCTACGATGGTTGACATATCGGCAAAGCCTATCACCAGTCGGGAGGCCTATGCTCGAGGTATCGTCGAAATGAAAGAGTCCACACTCGATTTAGTCTTCTCAGGCGCGATGCCGAAGGGTGATGTTTTTTCGGTTGCAAAAGTTGCAGGGATACAAGCGGCTAAAAAGACTAGTGAGCTGATTCCGCTTTGTCATCCATTACCACTTAGCAAAGTTGATATTAACTTTGAGCGTGACGGTGCAACGAAGGTTGTGATCTTCGCCCATGCCAAAGTGAATGCACAAACAGGTGTAGAAATGGAAGCCATGACTGCAGCTAGTGTCGCAGCCTTGACGATTTATGACATGTGCAAAGGGATAGAACATGGTATTCGTATTCACTCAGTTCGCCTATTGCGGAAATCAGGCGGGAAAGACGGTGAATGGGAAAATTTATGAGTGTAACAGTTAAGTTCTTTGCTTCACTACGCGAAAATGTAGGTGTCGGTGAAATAAGTTTAGATGTTGATGGTATGAAATCGATTGAAGATGTCTTAACCGTCATCGCTTCAGAACTGGGTATAAAGTTGTCGCAGAGGCTACGGGACGAAGACGTGACGATTGCAGTCAACCAAGAGATCGTCAAAGGTCCAGTCATTTTGCGTGATGGAGATGAAATCGCTTTCCTGCCACCGATTACTGGAGGCTAAGTTGTTCGAAGCGCGAGTACAAACTGAAGATTTTTCCATCGATCGGGAGTGGAAGGCATGTAGACAACGCATCAAAGGTAACGGTGGTGCAATTGTTGCATTTGCTGGTTTAGTACGGGACCGAATATACAATGATCACGTTCGGGGATTGTTTCTAGAGCACTATGCAGGAATGACTGAAGCAAGTATTGAACGTATTTTGAACGAGGCGAGTGAACGATGGAGCCTCCTTGATGTACTGGTCATTCACCGCGTTGGCAGGTTACTTGCCAACGAACAAATTGTTCTCGTGCTTGTGGGAGCGACTCACCGAGCTGATGCTATTACCGCTTGTAAATTCATCATAGATTTTTTGAAAACGGAAGCGGTGTTTTGGAAAAAAGAACTGCGCGACGATTCAGAATCATGGATCCAATCCACGGCAAACGACTTCAAGCGAAGGGCTGATTGGGAACGCCGTTCTTGATCCAAGTTTTCATGCTCTAAAAGATCATATCCTCCGTAACTCTAGCGTATTTCTTTCATGTATTTAGCGAGTGTTTGTGCGAAAACCCTGACGGGTTCTGCCAAAGCGTTGATGATTACGGCGTTGGAGGCGTTGAAACGGTCATTTTCTGGGGAGCTGACGATGCTGGAGGATCAGTACCGGTTCATTCTCGGTTAGCAACTGCAGTCTGCCGATTACATACATCTCTCGCTTGACTTCATTTATCGGGTTGCTGCAAGTTTATAGACGTAATCGGGACCTTGCTCCTCCTGGGCGAGGTGGATGAGTCGCTGGTAAGCATCGGTCTGGTGCATTAACCCTTATTTCTCATAATGGATGGCTTGGGTGCGATGTATGTGCGTGTAAGTTGTTGATGCAACGAAGTTGGTTGGGCTTTGCCGGGGGGAAGGGGATGGTAGCGGGGTGCGTTCGGACGGATGGGTGCGTTGGATGGCGAAAGGGGTGCGTTCGGGTCGGACGGAAGCGGGGCGCGTTCGGTGCTGAGTGCGATGCGATGCTGGCGGAAGCGGTGCGGACGTGTAGCATGCGCCTGGGCCCGTTTTGCGGACCGCCACGACCGGCGTGCAAAGCGGCGCATCCCGTGCAAGATGCTGTTGTCGACTGGATGATGAGCCATGCGGGTGAGCATGCGGCGGACGCCCCTATCGCACGCCCTTGGGTCCTGGTCTTGACGAGGCCCGAACGCTCCCCGACTGTCGGGAGGTTTCGCCCCCGGTGGCTGCGCTGGCATGCGGATGAACGGAAAGGGATCCCGGTCTTTGAGGATGTCGTGTAACCGGTTGATATACGGAAACATATTCGATTTTTTGGGGGTTCTTCAAAAAAACACTTACGTTTTGGCATGGGTTATGGCAATCTACGCTTGGTTAGATGGTCTCTGGTGCCAACGTGATGGATTTCCGAATCGAGAACGTGAAGTCGACCACCTTGGGTGGCACGCGGCTGACCCGCCGTTGGATGGTGGACCTTCAGAAGACGGTGGCACGGTTTCCGGCACTGAGCCGCCATGAGTTGGCGTCCACCCTGTGCAGTCATCTGGGCTGGTTCACGCCGAAGGGTCGGGATCGATTGGGGTCCTGCAGGTCGCCGGCAGCCGTCTTGGCCCCGGAGGATGCTTGGGTCCGGCTCTGGCAGCGGCGGCGGCGCGTGCTGAACACGCTGGTGGTCGTACTGTGCATGTTCCGGTTGGTGTTCTGGAAGGGGCGTCCGGGATATGCGGCCACGCTGGCCGAAGGGTGGGCGCAACGCGGCCGATGGGGCCGGATGGAGGAGGGCACGGGATGAAGAGCAAGCAAAAGCGCGGCGCGGACCGGCTGGTGCGTCGGATGGCGAAAGGGGTCCGTCCGGCGCGGATGGAGGTGGACTGCAGTGGAGGCGAGCTGAGTTCCAACGGGGGATCGGCACTGCTGATGATGCTGGCCGAGCAGGTCCGGCTGTTCGAGCGCGCCTCGGCATGTTTCATGGACCACCGTGACCCGTCCAAGGTGGCGCATCCGCTAGTGGCGTTGCTGGGGCAGCGGATTTTGGGTCTCGCGCTGGGCTACGAAGATGTGAACGATCACGACGAGCTGCGGCGGGACCGGGGTCTGTCCACGGCCATGGGGCGTGTGGAGTGTGCGCGTTCGGACTGCGAGCCGCTGGCCGGCAAAAGCACGCTGAACCGGATGGAGCTGTCGGCGAACGGGCGGGACCCGGCGAAAGCGCGCCAGATCACCGTGGATTTCGATGCGCTCGACGAGCTGCTCGTGGAGCTGGTACCTGGTGTGGGGCGAGCGGGGCCAGATGCCGCAGCGGCTGGTGCTGGACATCGATGCCACGGACGTGGAACTGCACGGCCGGCAGGAGCACCGGTTCTATCACGGGTACTACCATGAATACTGCTACCTGCCGCGGCTGGTGTTCTGCAACGGCTGGCCGGTGCGGACGGAACTGCGCACGTCGAGCAGCGATGTGGCGGCGGGCGTGGTGGAGACGGTCGAGCCGCTCGTGGACCGGCTGCGGAAGCGATTTCCGCAGGTGCCGATCCTGATCCGCGCCGACGGGGCCTACTGCCGCGACGAGTTGATGACGTGGTGCGAGGCGCGGGGCGTGGATTACGTGCTGGGACTGCCGCGCAATGATCGGCTGAAAGACCGGGTCCAACCGTTGATGGACGATCTGCGGGACCGGTTGAAGCGGGATCCGGACTATGCGCAGCAAGCGGTCCGCGGCTACCGGAGCTTCGACTATCGCACGCGCGACAGCTGGAGCCGCGAACGCCGCGTGATCGCCAAGGCCGAATGGCTGCCGGGACAACCGGTCGGCAACGCGGACGGGGAACCGGCCGGCAAGGCCGACGGCGGACCGGAGGCCGGCGCGGAAGACCCATGTGCGACGGTCGGCGAAGCCCGGTACAACAGTCGCTTCGTCGTCACCTCGCTCCAGAAGCCCGACGCGCCAACGGTCTACGAAGAGATGTACTGCGACCGGGGTGAGGCCGAAAACTGGATCAAGGAACAGAAGAACGATCTGTTCCTGGACCGATGCTCCAGCAGCCTCTGGAACGTCAACGCACTCCGGCTCCGGATGAGCGCACTGGCCCATGCCCTTCATTGCATGATGAAGCGCCGGCTCGAGAACCTTCCGGTATCCGCCATGCTGCGCCGGAGCCGTCCATCGACGCTGCGCAAGTGCCTGTTCCAGATCCCGGTGCGCGTGACGGTGTCCACGCGGCGGATCCATCTGGCGTTCGGATCCGCCTTCCCGTACTGGAAGGATTTCCGCTTGATCTGGGCCAGCCTGGCACCAACGTAAAAGCCCGGTGCAACCGGGTGCATGACGCTGGCGGCGGAGCGCGCCGACCTCCCCGCGCCCGGATGCTCAGCGATTCGCCGTCCCGCCCGCAAAAAGGCGGGAAAACACACGCATGCCCGCCCTCCGAAGCCTTTTCAAACTCGCGACGCGACATTCCATGCCCCGTACCCCACGCATCCCGTGAAAAACATCATTTTCGACTTGGTTATGAGAAATCCGGGCTAAACACGGACAGACCAACGTCAAGCCCAAAATGAAACTATACGGGAAATTGCTGGGAAGAGCATAAACTGCTATGATCCAGTTCCAATCCACATTTTGCCAATGCGCGGACCTCGTTTCCAGCAATTTCGCGTCCAAAATACCCCTCACTGGAAATCATTGGTGGGGCATCTTTAGGACGCACCCATCCTATTCGAAGCACCGAAGCAAAGTCGTCTCAGCTGACGCATGCTACATTTTTGACACTATCGCCTGACCGAACTCTGAACATTTCAAAAGCGTTGCATCAGTCATGAGGCGTTGAAAGTCATAGGTAACCGTTCCATCTTTGATAGCACCTTCCACGCCTTTAATAATCAGATCAGCGGCCTCGCACCATCCCAAGTGACGTAACATCATTTCGGCGGACAGAATCAATGAACCAGGATTAACTTTATCCTGACCTGCGTATTTTGGAACCGTTCCATGCGTTGCCTCGAACAACGCAATTGAATCACCAATATTTGCACCAGGAGCAATACCGATACCACCGACTTGCGCCGCCAGAGCATCGGATAGATAATCACCATTTAAGTTCATTGTTGCAATCACACTGTATTCGCTTGGTCGAGTGAGAATTTGTTGCAACATTGCATCTGCAATGACATCCTTGATGGTGACTTCCTTACCGGTTATGGGATTCTTGATTACATGCCACGGACCTCCATCAAGAGGTTCCGCTCCGAATTCCTCTACGGCGAGTTCATAACCCCAATTCTTGAATGCCCCTTCCGTAAACTTCATAATGTTGCCCTTGTGGACTAACGTAATTGAGTCTCGGCCTTCATGGAGAGCATACTCTATTGCTTTGCGAACAAGCCGTTTCGTGCCTTCAAGCGATACCGGTTTAATCCCTATGCCACAGTGTTCCGGAAAGCGAATCTTTTCCACGCCCAATTCTTCTCGCAAAAATGCTAATAGTTTGGTTGCTCCTTCACTGTCTGCTTCCCATTCCACGCCTGCATAAATGTCCTCCGTGTTCTCACGGAAGATTACCATATCCGTATTCTGTGGTGCTACAACTGGGCTCGGCACGCCCTTAAACCAGCGTATTGGACGCAGACATACGTATAAATCCAGTAATTGCCGTAACGCAACATTCAACGATCGAATACCTTCACCAACCGGTGTCGTCATTGGTCCTTTGATCCCTACGCTGAACTCGCGCATCGCGTTCAGCGTCTCGTCAGGCAACCACTCTCTGTATAGGTTTAGCGATTTCTCACCAGCATAAATTTCCACCCAAGAAAGTGCGCGCGCACTTTCGTAAGCTTTTTCTACTGCAGAATCAACGACACGCCGCATAACGGGAGTAATATCCACGCCAATGCCATCGCCCTCAATAAAGGGAATGATCGGGCGATCAGGAACGGTTAGTAAGCCGTCTTCAGCGAAAGAAATCGGCTCTCCGTCGTCCGGAACTTTGATGTGCTGATACTCCATCCGTATGCGCTCCTGTCAAAAAACGGTGCATTATATCCAAAAGGATTAATATTGATTTTTATGCCCATACATCTATCGCTAGGCTATGTATGATTGTTCAGCATAAATGATCGTTGGAGAGCGAAGGTTTGATGGAGCAGTACCTGGATGAAGTGGCCCGCCACTGCTGGGAAAGGATGGCTTCGCGTGTCCGAAATGCGGTCACGGCCAGGTCTGGGTTCTGAAACGGCACCGCATCCGCGAATGCTAGGCCTGCCGCTGGCAGGCATCGCCGACGGCCGGAACGCTGTTCGAGAACACCCGCCTGCCGCCCAAACAAGTGGTTTCTTGCGATCTTGACGGTCGACCAAGGGGGTTGTGTATAAATTTGTCTGCAAAAACGAAAAACGGACTGTAACGACAGACAAATGGTTAGAATCTGATGTTTTATCGGGAATGTGGAGATGCCTGGACGCACTAAGGGGCGTCCAGGCGCGAATCATTCATTACACAACTTTAGGGACAAGGAGCAAAAAATGATTCGGAAAGATTATACGCACAATGCCACGAAGAAGTCGGCATGCCATCATCTGGCGGACGATGAGGAGTTTGTGAGGCGACTGGTGCAGGAGACGCTCAACGAGATGCTGGAGAGTGAGATGACGGAGTTTCTGGGAGCGGGCAAGAGCGAGCGGACGCGGACGCGTCAGGGCTACCGTTCCGGATACTACCGGCGCGATCTGACGATGAAGGTGGGCGAGATCGAACTGAGAGTTCCGCAGGAACGCAGCGGCCAGTTCAGCACGCGGGTGTTCGAGCACTATCCAGCGTTCGGAGAAGGCCCTGGTGGCGGTGCTGTCGGAGATGTATGTGCAGGGGGGTCTCGACGCGTCGGGTGAGCCGACTGGCGGAGGATCTGTGCGGTCACGATTTTTCGCCGGCGACGATCTCGGCCATGGTGTCGAAGCTGGACGCGTCCCTGAAGGCGTTTGCGGAACGTCGGCTGGAGGAGGCGTATCCGTATGTGTTGCTGGATGCCCGGTATGAGAAGGTGCGTGAGGAGGGCTCGGTGCGTTCCCGGGCAGTGCAGATTGCCCTCGGGATTGACGGCGAGGGTCGGCGTCAGGTGCTGGCGGCGGAAGTAGCGAACCGGGAAAGCGAGGGGTCGTGGACGGAATTCCTCTCGCATCTGAAGGGACGTGGCCTGCGGGGAGTCGAGTATGTGGTCTCGGACCGTCATGAGGGATTGAAGCATGCGATCTCGAAAGTGTTGCCGACCGCGTTGTGGCAACGGTGCTGCGTCCATTTTCTGCGCAATGCCAGGGACAAACTGTCCCGGAGTGCTGATCCCGCGTGTCTGGAGGGTTTGAAACGGTTGTGGGGCTGTGAGCACGTCGGGGAGGCTCGTGAGGCACTGGGTGCCTGGGTAGCCCGTTGGGGCGATGAGAAAGGGTTGGGCAGGCTAGTGGGATGGGTCGAGGATCATGTCGAGGAGACGCTGACGGTGTATCGGCTGCCTAGGGAACATCGCCTGCGGATGAAGTCCACGAACATGCTGGAGCGGTACAACGAGGAGCTCCGTCGGCGCACGCGTGTCGTCAGGATCTTCCCGAACGCGGAGTCCTGTCTGCGTCTGATCTTGGCAGACCCATGAGCGGTGGCTGACGGGGCAGCGTTATCTATATGGCCGGATCGGCGTGGTTCGCGCATCCGAACCGGAATCCGAGACATGGCAGGAGGCGGCATGAAACGCCCGAAAATTTCGCGCCGAGCGGAGATCCGCCCATATGGGCAATGGCATTTGGATTAGCCCGGATATTGCATGAGTGGTGCGAGATGGATCCGTTGTTCGGTTCGCAGCGGCAACCAAGATTCCCACGTCTGGCGGCGAAATACCCCCGTTACCGTTGATCGCACTGCCGCTGAAGCTGAATTCGGCCTCCACCTTGCGACGTTGCACGGATGAAAAACGTATCGGATTTGGGTAACATTTCGTCACGGCAAGGTCTCCTTCGATATTGGGTTTAACTAGTGTCTGCGAGAAAACCCCATTTTACGACGGGTTTAAGCCACTTGATGGTATCCGCCGCTCAGGGGATCATGTTGATTTAGGAGATGTACGACGGGTAATCCGCCCATCGGGGCTCCAAAAGTGCGGATGATGTTCTCCTGCTCGCTTTCGGGGCGTGCGGCGTCCGTCCCGCGAGGGGCGGGGAAGGATGGATATTGAGGATGGGGACGGCTAGGCCGCCAAACGATAGGGTGGTGCGTGCGATGGTACCGCCGCGCCGCCCGTTGCTGCAGCAAGCGTCCGAGTCGGTGCAGGTTGGCTGCGAGGACCGAGATACCCAAAACGGTGGAGTCTGTCAGATTTTCCGTGTATGAGATGCGGCGAAGATAGACAGTGGACTTCGTGAAGATCTCCTATGCCATCGGTCAACAGGGACTTTGAACGCTACGATAGCCGATCAACTGGAACAGGCCATACACGGAAAATCTGACACTCTCCACCCGAAATGCAAAAAAGCCCGTGCCGTCCAGCGACAACAGATAGTGGTGGCTGTACACCGCATACGGCTTCAGCACCTTGCCTCGCTGCAGTTCGCGGAACAGCCGCCGGAAGACCGGGCGTCAGGCACTCGCCGGAACCCGGTCTAGACGCGCCCGCATCTGCGTGTCGCACGGCACCCGAGCCCACCTGGTACAGCCGCCGCAGATTACCCCGAACCCGTCCATCCAACCGCACCTCGCGGTCAAACTGCAGCAACGACGGGGACTTTAGACCGAACATTGCCAAAGCCGACATCAAACAGTCGACCAGACGATAGGCGCGGACCGACGTCCCGTCTTCAATCCGTTCAAAACACTGCCAGCAGTTCTGAAGCATTCAATCGCTTGCGCATCGCTTGTCGAGGTATCCTTTCCTCCATGATCGGGATCGCAAACGGCTATCATAAACCATCGCCCCAGACCACCAAAGTCTGCGAAAAAGGACCAGACGCAGACGCTCAAACCCCCGCCAATTCCACCTTTTCACAGGAAGCGGGAATTGCTGAAAGAACTAAGTCAAGCTCAAAATGAAACCACACGGGCCATTGCTGGTGTACTGTCCACCGCCAAGATATAGCGACCTCCCAGCATCCGGCACTTCGCCAGCCGCTTGAAGATGGGTTCCAGTTCGGACGGCTCAGCTTGGTCCAGACACTGTCGTATGGTCTCGTCCAAAGATGCCTCCTGGATCTGAGTGTAAGTGCTTCAGACTCTGCTTCACCATGACGTCGTTGTGCGACTGGGATTCAAAATGCAGTAACGACGAAAGCTTCATCGTGAACGCACAGTGCAACGTGCCACGCATCAAGTAACGCAGAGACATCCGACGCTTTACCCCTTTTTACCTATGCCCGGAAGATCGGATTCCACCGTGGCCAGCAGCGCATCCATTCGCAGCTTCTTGATTCTCATGGCGAGCAGATTCTCAGCCATTCAGAAAACTGCAATTGAACGCCCCAATCAAAGCATTGGGAGCATCAGAGTTTGCGAAAAAAGAAACATACAACACACCAAAGACCCTGTAATTCAGGCCTCCTCGTACTCACTAGAAATTACTGACCACCCATGTTGCTATGCATGACATAGGCTACATTGCACGGTTAGGCTAGATATCTACCTATCCGCACCGCATAAGGCTAGTAGGATCTTGTGAGCGTTAATGATTACAAGACGACTTCTTCATCGTCACCATCATTCATTAAGATGTCGGATGTTGACTGCTTGGAAACCTTTCTCACCACGTTGTACATCAAACTCAACGCGATCGTTCTCATTCAAGCTCCGAAAACCATCCCCAGTAATTGATGAGAAGTGTGCAAACAAATCTTCCCCTGACTCATCTGGTACGATGAATCCGAAGCCTTTACTGTTACTAAACCACTTCACCTTTCCAGTGGCCATTAATTGCTATTCCTTATTTATTTCTTGAGAGTGCCGTCTATAGTGTCGACCATTAAGAGATTTAACGTGTGACTTAGGCAGCACCATCCTTTTTCAAGCCTGCATTATACACTGAACTTAGTCAATATTAGGCCATGATGAAATCTATCAACGCATTCACGTGAAAATGAATATAAGCTCAAATGCATAGGTATATTAGGGCTGTGAGTGAAAATAGGGACATGGACGTTCATGTTGAAAGTGATACACGGACCGCGTTGGCCAAGCCCAAATTGAAGCGACCACCGATGTATAAAGTGATTTTTTGGAATGACGACTACACTCCTCGCATGTTTGTTGTACATGTGCTCGAAGTGTTTTTTGGAATGAATTTCGAGAAAGCGTATCGACTTATGGATATCGTGCATACCACCGGCAGTGCAGTTGTTGGTATATTCACGCGTGACGTTGCGGAGACCAAATCGGAACGCGTGAATGAATACGCACAGAAACACGAATATCCTCTCCGGTCTACGATCGAAATGACTGAGTGAGCTTATGATTGGTTTCAGATATCCCATCTGCAACTAACAGAAGAGAGATGGTGCGGAAAAATGGGCCAGTTTTGCAGAGCAGTTTCATCTACATCTCTCGGTTCTTGATGGCCCGAGAGAGGGAGTATGAGAACGATGGGGAAAGGTCCCTGACGACGGCATTCGCCGGCGTTTAAGTTCAAGGTGGCGGTTGAAGCACTGAAAGGCGAGCAGACGATGGTGGAGTTGTCGTCGCGTTTCGAGTTACGAGCGGCGCAGATCCAGCAGTGGAAGAAGCAGTTGTTGGACAAGGGTGCCGCGGTGTTCGAGCGCAAGGGCAAGATTTCGGTGTCGTAGTCGGAGCCGTATGCGCGCATCGCAAGATCGGGCAGTTGACCATGGGGCGCGACTTTCTGCAGGAAAAGCTGGTGCTCTGGCTCGACCCGAACGAACAGTGATGGTCGAGGCCGGGCGAATCTGAGCGTGCAACGGCAGTGCGAGTTGCTATCGGTGGGTCGTTCAACGGATGATCGCGGGCGACGACCGCGGCCAGTAACGGAACCGGCAGTGCGAGTTGCGATTGGCGAGATCTACGAACGCCATCCGTACTACGGCAAGCGTCGGGTGCAGGTCGAATTGCGAGGTCGCGGGGTCATGAGGTCGGGGTCTGCCACCTTCGCCGGCTGATGCAGGAACTGGATCTGGAACCAGTAATTACCGCGAGTTGTGAACTGCTGGTTTTAATAGGACTTCCGGCTGTTTTCGGTCCATGGTCTTCACAAACCTTTGTCATTTTCCGAGCCTTATAAATTGGGGCACGTCATCAAATCTGGAGTGAGAAAATTTAGTTAGATCAAAGAAATGTTCACCCATCTCTTGAACACACTGCCAGTATCCAGACATTTGCTCACTGGAAATTACTGGTCTGGAACCGGTCCATCTGCAGTCGCGGACGAGCAAGTCTAATCGGACACATCGGGTCTATCCGTACCTGCTAGGTGCGTGCGAGATCGTTCGTAGCAACGAGGTGTGGGCATCGGACATCACGTACATTCCGATGTGTCGGGATGATCACCTGTATCTGGTCTCGGTGATCGACTGGTACAGTCGCAAGGTGCCGTCATGGCGGTTGTCGAACAGCCTCGATGCATCGTGCTGCCTGGACGCGCTGAAGGAGGCGTTGGCACGCCACGCCGGCGATCTTCAACACGGACTAGGGCTCACAGTACACGAGCGAGGACTTTCTCAAGGTGCAGCGGAACCACGACGTCAAGATCAGCATGGATAGGAAGGGCCGCTGGTGCGACAACGTACGCGTCGAGCGACTGTGGCGTTCGCTGAAGTACAAGAGCGTGTACCTGCATGCGCGCTGCGCGCGTGGGATGATCCGAAGGCGGCGCGTGTCGGCATCGGACATGTGGATGGCGTATTACCATCGGGAACGTCCATACCAAGCATTGGGATACCGAGCACCGGACGAGGTTTACGAGGCGGGTCGAGAAGTGTTGCCAAAGACGGCATGACATTGAAACATTGCAAAAACCAAAAATCTTCACTGCCCCATGGGGTAGTGAATGGGACTGGAGAGTTACTTAAACACACCGATTATTTGTCTCACCAAACCGTACCACCTCAGTTCAACAACTTATAGCGTAACTTCATGTCTTAAAAATATATTAATGCAAGTTTCAAATAATGTTTGATCATGCATTTGACATACGGTAGTTTTTGTGAACGCAAAATACCAGTTTATCCTGTCTCTATAAGAGCGGGGCATTGTGTTTTCTGGTATAGTTAGTTTACTTATATAGAATGAACTTGAACATGTACTCCAGCCTATGGGTCTATGACTGAAATGATGGGTTGAATTTATGTTTAGTCGAGACCTTCAATTCTCAATTAACGATGCTTTCAAAACTGCTCGTGTTGCACGGCACGAACTGGTTACGATTGAGCATATGCTACTTGCACTACTTGATAACAAAGAAACATCCAACGTTCTGAAAAATGTCGGAGCGAACTTTGATCAGCTTCGTTCAGATTTGGTCAACTTTATTAACGAGTCGACTCCTATGTTGCCTTCAATCGACGAAGATGAAAATGCGGAAGGATCAGTGGGGTTTAAGCGGATACTGCAGCGTGCCCTTTTTCATGCTCAATCCAGTCAGAAAAATGAAGTGAGGGCGCAGGATGTTCTTGTTGCAATTTTCGCGGAACGTGAGTCGCAAGCAAACTACTTTCTTCAGAAACAGAATATCGAACGGCTTGATGTAGTGAATTACATCTCGCACGGCGTCTCCAAATTAGACGCTGAGAGAGAAACCGAAGATACGGAAGAGATACAAAAAGGCGAAGGGGAGAAGGAGGGGACCCTCAGCATGTTCGCCAGTAACCTTAATGAGTTGGCGAAAGCTGGAAAGATTGACCCACTTATCGGGCGTGATGATGAGCTTGAACGAGTCATTCAAGTCCTCTGTAGACGGCGTAAGAATAATCCGTTGCTCGTTGGTGAGGCAGGTGTTGGCAAGACTGCAATTGCTGAGGGATTGGCAAAGCGGATTATTGACAATCAGGCACCAGAGGTTGTTTGCGAAAGCACTGTATTTACGTTAGATCTTGGCGCATTGCTAGCTGGAACGAAGTATCGAGGTGATTTTGAAAAACGATTTAAACGTCTTTTAAACGAATTAAAAAAATACGAAGAAGCAATACTTTTCATTGATGAAATCCACATGATCATTGGGGCGGGATCGGCAGCGGGGGGCGTAATGGACGTATCGAACATGCTCAAACCATTGCTTGCATCAGGTGACATTCGATGCATGGGATCCACCACGTACTCCGAGTACCGGGGGATCTTTGAAAAGGACCGGGCGTTATCACGACGTTTTCAAAAGATTGATATCATCGAACCAAGCGTTGAAGACACTTACAAGATTCTCAAGGGGCTCAAAATCAGGTTTGAAGAGCACCACCAACTTCGATATACGGATAAGGCCTTGCGCGCGGCCGCCGAATTAGCTCAAAGATATATTCCCGACCGTTTCATGCCCGACAAAGCAATTGATGTCATTGACGAAGCCGGGGCGGCTCAACAGCTTGTTTCGAGTAGTCGTCGCAGGAAAACGGTCGGCGCGCCAGATATTGAATTCGTCGTTGCAAAAATTGCCCGTATCCCATCAAACCAAGTCACGACGACGGACCGCACTGCACTTCAAGACTTAGACACAAAACTCAAGATGACGGTATTCGGTCAGGACGAAGCAATAGATACACTAGTATCTTCGATCCGGTTGTCGCGGGCTGGCCTCCAATCTGAAAAGAAGCCGATCGGCTCGTTCCTATTTGCGGGTCCTACTGGCGTGGGCAAGACTGAAGTTTGTCGACAGTTGGCACTCATCATGGGGGTAGAGCTGCTTCGTTACGACATGTCAGAGTACATGGAACGGCATACGGCGTCTCGGTTAATTGGAGCACCTCCTGGATACGTTGGTTACGACCAAGGGGGACAATTAACCGAAGCGGTTGTTAAACACCCGCATAGTGTTGTGCTATTGGATGAAGTAGAAAAGGCGCATCCAGATGTGTTTAATTTGCTTCTTCAGGTAATGGACCACGGTACGCTGACTGATAACAATGGTCGGGAAACGGATTTTCGAAATGTTGTATTAATTATGACTACGAACGCGGGTGCTCAGGAAATGAGTCGTGCGTCTATTGGATTTACGCAACAAGACCATCTTAGCGACGGAATGGAGGTGTTGAAGAAGATATTCTCACCGGAATTTAGGAACCGTCTTGATGCGATCATTCAGTTCAACTCATTATCGATAGGAATTATTAAAACAGTTGTTGATAAATTCCTCACCGAGATGCAGGTGCAACTGGACCGCAAGAAAGTCGAGTTAATCATTGATGACTCGGTTCGGGAGTGGCTGGCGACACATGGCTACGATGAAAAGATGGGTGCCCGTCCCATGCAGCGATTGATTCAAGAAAAGATCAAACGGGACTTAGCTGAGCACATTCTTTTTGGAGATCTTGCCGACAATGGTGGTACGGTTAAGATCACGGAAGAAGAAGATGAACTTAAATTTCTTATTAAGCCGCGTTTGAAGAAACACGAAACTGTGGATATTGCCGAAGTGGGAGATTAGCGTTCGCGGAAAATTATCCGTCCTTTGGTAACGTCGTATGGTGAAAGTTCAATTTTCACGCGGTCGCCCGTGAGTATTCGGATGTTGTACTTCCGCATTTTTCCTGAGATGTGAGCAGTAACAACTAGTCCGTTATCGGTCTTCACACGGAACACTCCGTTACGCAATTTCTCGATGACGGTACCATCTTCGGGTATGGGGTCTAATTTAGCCATTCAAGCCTCGGTTTAAATCGTGTGCGATTTAATCACTTAGAGCAAACAGTTGCAAAACATCATTCTCAAGAAGTGGCATATTCCCCACTTTGAATCATTTCAGGGCAGAATTTTAGCTAATGCAGGAAGTGAAAAACATTTGAGAAGTGGAGAAGACTTGCACCAAGTCTATTTTACGTAAAAAGAGCGGAAACGCTGGCACCAGAATGGATTGATTTAATCGCGTCTGCGAAAAGTTTAGCTACGGATACAACTTCAATTTTGTCGCTAATTTCTCCATCGCCGAGTGGGATAGTATCCGTTACGACAAGCCGCTCAATAGGCGATTTGTCGAGACGCGTATGCGCTCTTCCTGATAGTACTGGGTGCACGACTGCCGCTTCAATGCGGTTTGCTCCGTTCTCGAGAAGAAATCTAGCTGCTTCCATCATGGTCCCACCACTTGCTATTTCATCGTCAATGATTAATGCGTTCTTGCCAGAAACGTCACCGATCAGTCCCACGGCTTTGGGTTGTTCTGAGTCGTCGACGCGGCGTTTGTCGACAACGGCGATAGACAGTCCGAGTCGGGTTGCATAGTCGCCAAGATCTTTTGCCTCGCCCACGTCACTTGCAACAAGTACCGTGTTCGAAAGGCTTGTCGTATTTCTCAGGTGCTCGCAAACAATCGGCGTTGCAGTGAGTTGATCAACGGAGATACGAAAGAAACCTCCCACTTGTGGTGAGTGCAGATTCATTGTAAGGACTCTATTAGCACCTGCGCTTTCTAGGAGATCGGCCATCAATCGTGCCGTGATCGATATTCTTGGGCGATCTTTTTTATCCGATCGGGCATACGGGAAGTAAGGGAGAACGGCGGTGATTCTTCGTGCGGACGCATGTTTCAGTGCATCAATGATGATGAGGAGTTCGACAATGTAATCCGAAACTGGTGAGCAGGAAGTCTGAACTACAAATACATCCGACTCCCGTACGTTTTCCTTACATTGAAATAAGATGTTTTCATTTCCGAAGCGGATGATTTCCGTTTCGGTAAGTGCTTCACCTAAATGCTCACCGATCAGTTTCGTAAATGTCGTATGAGATGTACCGCTGATGAGCCTAATTTTGTTGGTCATAAAGAAAGGCCTGCCAGACGACTGTTGAACAATATGAAATTTGATAGTTTAAATACAAGGTACAAACCGTCCGTGGAGTCGGAGTCAATGTAGCTTTCCAAGATTGATGTGTACGCTATCGCGGCAAAGAACAAAGATGTTATCGCAATTAAATTCTATTCTTCCGGCAAATGATATCTATGTTTTAGACGTCATGTTGCTATCGTTTGCACCCATAACTAAGTCTAAGCTGACTTGGTTCTCTGATATTTAAAGAACATGCATATTGTGCCGTAGATATCTTCATTAAACATTTGGGAATATTTTTGATGCAGATTCCATCTATTCTGATAACGGCATGGGAGTCAATTCAGCTTACGGGTTGCACTACCATTCTATTTTGAACCATCTTCACTTTAAACAAGCATAACTATGGCGCGACTAGCAATTGACATCGGCGGGACGTTTACGGATGTCGTGGTTGAACACGAGAGACATCATTACACAACCAAACAGCTGACGACCCACATGGACCCAACGGTGGCCGTTATGTCTGGTTTGAACGAAGTCATGCAGAAAGCGGATATGAGCTCAGAGGATTTGGAGATCATTATTCATGGCACTACATTGGCGACGAACGCAATCATCGAACGTAACGGTGCAAAGAGCGCACTGATTACGACTGCAGGACATCGCGACATACTTGCAATGGGGTTTGAAAATCGCTTCGAACAATATGATGTGAATATAGATAATCCGGAGCCGTTGATTCCAAGGCATTTACGACTGCCGGTTCGAGAACGCATGAACTCTCGAGGGGACGTCTTGCTCGAATTGGACATTGGGTCCTTGAATGCTGCGATTGACATTATTGAACACGAGTCTGTAGAGAGTGTAGCGGTGGGATTTCTTCATGCATACGCTAACGCTTCACATGAGTTGCATGTTAATGAGTTGCTGCAAAGACGTTTACCCGATGTTTCCGTGAGTCTTTCCTCCGCAGTTTGTCCGGAGATTCGTGAATACGAACGTCTTTCGACTACGTGCGCTAACGCGTATGTGCTTCCGATGATGAAACGTTACCTCAGCAGATTGAATCGATTACTCAGAGAAGCCGGCTGTAGCTGCCCTTTTCTTTTGATGACGTCGGGCGGAGGTTTAACGACATTGGAAACTGCCGCGGAATTTCCTATTCGTTTGGTCGAATCTGGTCCAGTGGGTGGAGCAATGTTAGCGGCGTATTTGGCGCGGAAGCTTCAATACGACCGTGTTCTTTCTTTTGATATGGGAGGGACTACGGCCAAAATATGTTTGATTGATGATGGCGAACCTCGTTATTCGCGATCATTCGAAGTTGATCGACGCTATCGGTTCAAGAAAGGTAGCGGGCTACCTATTCGAATTCCCGTGATTGAAATGGTTGAAATAGGTGCGGGGGGTGGGTCGATGGCACTGGTTGACAATTTAAAGAGGATACAGATCGGTCCAGAAAGTGCAGGATCGGACCCAGGTCCGGCTGGGTATTCTCGCGGTGGGACCAAGGCGACGGTTACGGATGCCGATATCGTTCTAGGGCGACTAGATCCTCATTATTTTGCTGGCGGACAAATACGGCTCGATACCGAAGCAGCCGTTAGTGCTGTGACGCAATCCGTCGCCAACCCACTGGAACTTTCGGTGCCCCAAGCTGCTTTCGGAATATCAGAAATCGTTGATGAGAATATGTCCTCAGCTGCTCGAAGTCACGCTGCTGAAAGTGGATTGGACCTATCACGGAGGACCTTAATTGCATACGGGGGTGCTGCTCCTCTACATGCTGCGCGAGTTATGCGGAAGCTGAATCTGGAACGAATCATTATTCCGTTTGGTGCTGGGGTTGGGTCCGCAATAGGGTTCCTGCTTGCGCCAATATCGTACGAGGTAGTTCGAAGCCGATATTTGCGAATGTCTTCTTTCAAGTCGTCATTGGTGCAAGAAATTATATCAGACATGCGGCAGGAGGCTCAAAGTGTGGTTATTCCTGCTGCCCGCGGAAATCCGCTAGTGGAATCAACATCGGCATATATGCGCTACGTGGGGCAGGGATACGAAATATCCGTATCTTTTGATTCAGAAAATTATGACTTTCGCGCCTTGATGGATTCGTTTAACAGTTCATACCGGATGCTCTATGGGAGGTTGATTCCTGATTCTGATGTCGAAGTATTAAGTTGGACGTTGACGGTGAGTACGAAGGTAACAGATGAAGAACGAAGAAGGAATAATTTCCCACTAACAAATTTGGATATGGATGCTCCAAAAGTGCAACTTTTCGACGAAGACAAGTATGTAAGTGCTGCAAGAATCGAACGGTCTCGGATTGGGAAATGGGTACGCGTGAACGGACCTGCGTTGATTGTTGAAGATCAGACCACGACTGTTGTACCGAGAAATTTCTATGCATTTGCCAATGGGAACGGTGATTTAGTCCTAGAAAGAGGTGATTCTTGAATCGTCTAGACACTATTCAAAAACAAGTCATATGGAATCGACTGCTAGCGATCATTGAAGAACAGGCGCAGGTGTTGATGCGTACTGCGTTTTCGACCGTTGTTCGCGAAGCCGGAGATTTATCTGCTGGGATCTTCGATACAACCGGTGACATGCTTGCTCAAGCGGTCACGGGCACACCAGGCCACGTCAATGCAATGGCACGTTCGGTGCGGCATTTTCTTGAAAAAATCCCACTTGAAGAAATGGAAGACGGAGATGTGCTTCTATCTAACGACCCTTGGTTAATGACGGGGCATCTCAACGATTTCACGGTCGTTTCACCAGTATTCCTCAATGCAAAACCGATCGCTCTCTTTGCATCGACGAGCCATATCGCTGACGTAGGCGGACGCGGATTTGGTCCCGATGCAAGTGAAGTTTTTGAAGAAGGTATTTACGTACCGATCAGCTATCTATTTCAGCATGGAAGTAGGAATGAAACGTTGCTCGAGTTGATTCGTGCCAATGTTCGTGACCCAGTAGTTGCCGAAGGTGATTTGTATTCACTGACAGCATCGAATAGTCGCGGAGCAAGTGCTTTGCTGGTGCTGATGAATGAATTTGATCTCCCTTCCCTTGAAGAGATCTCCCAGTATATTCTTTCCATTTCGCGCCATGCGATGGAAAATGAAATCCGACCGATTGCTGACGGTGTGTATAAATACACAATGGATGTTGATGGCTACGACATCCCTATCCATATTTCCTGCCAACTGAAGATTAGCGCAGAGTCGCTGCATATAGACTTTAACGGCACTTCTCCAATTTCTGCATACGGCATTAATGTTCCATTGAACTACACGGAAGCATATGCGTCTTTCGGTGCACGCTGCCTGATTGGAAACGATATTCCCAACAATGCAGGATCTTTGGCGACGATTGCCGTAACTGCCCCTGATAATTGCATTCTCAATGCCCAACCTCCATGTGCGGTCTCAGCACGTCATGCCTTAGGTCAGATGCTTCCAGACGTGGTAATCGGTTGCTTGTCTCAAGTATTAGCTGATCCAGTACCCGCAGAAGGGGCATCTTGCATTTGGAATCCAGTACTTCGAAATGAAACTGTCAGTACTGGGAATTTCACGCCGTCGAACTTCGTAATTAACCCAATATACAACGGTGGTACTGGTGCTCGCGGAGCAAAGGACGGTTTATCTACGACTGCATTCCCTTCTGGTGTTCGCACCACACCGACAGAGATTAATGAAGTAACGGCTCCTATTATTATATGGCGCAGAGAATATGCGAAGGATTCAGCGGGTGCTGGAAAATATCGAGGTGGATTAGGCCAAGTCATTGAGATTGAACACGCGGAAGGTGCACCATTCATAATTTCCAAGATGTTTGAACGGATTCGTCATCCGGCAAGAGGTCGTAACGGTGGGATGAATGGGCAATCTGGGGTAGTACGACTGAAGAGTGGACAATTATTGCGCGGTAAGGGACGGGAAACGGTGCCTGCTGGTGATGCGCTAATTATGAGGACACCCGGTGGAGGTGGCATAGGCCCTCCACAAGATCGTTCACCCGGAGCTATATGCGCTGACCTGCGAGCAAATCTTATATCAGAAAAAAAGGCAGCGGAGCTCTACGGCTACGATTCGCACGATCAGTAATTAAACGTAATCGTGCAGTTTATATGGTGCCCGGAGCCGGATTCGAACCGGCATGGAGGAATACTCCGAGGGATTTTCTTACCACTTCGACTTTCGTCGCGCCAAGCGCATTCGCTTGTTTCGTGGCCTGGACTTTCTCTTCACCTTATTTACAGCATAGCTCAACTTAGGCGGGAGCCATCAAGTCTCTACACTTTCCACAATGTACATCGCTCACTGGGCTTAGCTCGGGGTTGCCACGATTAAACTAATCGAGGGTTCCTCGAATTTGACTCCATTCACATGGATCGTTTCCGACACGCGTGCTCAAATTGCTTTAAGTCCCTTGCGTCTACCAATTTCGCCATCCGGGCATGACTACCTGTATTGATCGTCTATTTTATCTTTTTATTGGGGCGTCTCCATAGCTACTTGTTCTAATGACCACGTAAAGAATTTGTTGGATCTTTTGGGGATATTAAGAACGTTCGGACTTGTTGTGGCTATAAACTATACGATCTGCCCAGGTGTTGGAACTGGTAGACAATCAGGATTTAGGTTCCTGTGTCCTTTGGGGCGTGAGGGTTCAAATCCCTCCCTGGGCACCAATTGATTATCGATACTCTGTATGTTGGGTTATGCAAGTAAGCTGTCTTAATGGAGTCCCACCGGTGACCTTTGGTCCATGTGACATTCCGGATTCAACATTGGTGATGGGCCGCGTGAGCGACCGACGAGATGAATTATTTAATGAAGAAAGGCAATTTGTAGAGGGAGCCTCGGAGGCTCGCTATCGGGAATTTTCTTCAGGTCGGTGCGTAGCTCACGAAGCGCTTCGACTCCGTGGTATAGCAGACCAAGTCATTGGGTCTGAAAATCGACGGCCAATTTGGCCCAAAGGAACGTGTGGGAGCATCTCACACACCAAGTCGCTGGCCGCGGCAGTCGTATCGAATGCCGCAGTCATACTTGGCATTGGTATCGACATAGAGCCAGTTACTGCCGTGTCTGATAGAGTTGCTGAAAGGATACTTCTTGACCCAGAGAAGGATTGGGTCTCTGATACAGCATCTATGGAATGGCGAACTGCGTTTTTCTCTGCGAAAGAAGCGGTTTACAAGGCAGCAAGCTCAGTTACTGATACATTCCTTGGGTTTCAGGACGTGCTGGTCGAAATAAACGAAACCACGCTAACGTTTTTTGCTAAAACCACTGATCAACGAATGTCTTCCGTGTTTATTGAGCAGGGTCGGGGCTATTTTCACCGAGTAGAAGATCACTTATTATCGCTGTTTGTCATCGAAAGAGCTTCCTGACTTCGACGGTTTAAGCACCCTGAAAGGTCTAGCCCGGATATTGCATGAGTGGTGCGAGGATGGGGTCTGTTTTCGGTTTGGAGCGGTAACGAGGGTTCCCACGTCCGTATTTCGCCCATGATCCGTAGTTCCGGCACGGTTTTTGCGGACGGCGGACACACCGCCCCCTTACCCCCGTTGTTGGTCAACATGCTGGGGCAGCACTCGGCGATGGTCAGGAGGTGTCCAGGCAGAGCGGCGACCGTATGGAACAACAGCTCCTGGTGCGGGCAGGTGCTGCTCAGCAGGATCCGATGCAGCGGGTATTGCGCAGCACCACCGCCCCGATCCGCAGCAAGGTCAGGCGGATGCGGTTCGGACCGGCCGTGGCGAGTGCCGTGCGTTCCAGTGCCAAGCGGTGCAACCCCTCGATCAAGGTATAGGCCAAAGCCGACAACAACTGCCGGAACTGGTTGGCCCCGAAACGGTGACAAGACGCCCGATCGGCAAAGAGGTCCAACGAGTTTGTCAGAATTTACGTGTATGAGATAAATGAACCAGTTGATGACACGAGGTACGAAGCATGGAGCAGAAGGGACAAGGGAGTGGATCGCATCGGATCAGCGATGCGATGTTGGACAGGATGCTTGCGGGAACGGATGCAGCGACGGTGTTCCACAGTGGCGAGTTGCTCTCGGAGCTGCGGCAGCGGCAGCGGCTGGCGGAGCGGATACTGGATGCGGAGATGGAGGTGCATCTGGATCAGGGCATGGAGAGCGAGCGTGGCAACACGCGCAACGGGCACAACCGCAAGACGGTATTAACGGACAGTGGATCGATGCCGCTGGCGGTGCCGCGGGATCGGCAGGGAACTTTCGAGCCCCAGTTGGTGGAACGGTACTGTCGCCGCCTTCCGGGCTTCGATGCCAAGGTGACTCAGCTGTTCGCTCACGGCATGTCGACCCGGCACATCCAACGCGCGGTGCGGGAGTTGTACGGGGTGTCGGTATCGCCGGAGTTGATCGCGAAGGTGACGGATGCGGTGCTGGAAGCGTACGAGGCGTGGCAGTCTCGGCCGCTGCAGGAGCGGTATCCGATCGTGTATCTGGATGCGATTCAGGTGAAGGTTCGGGACGCCAGCTCGGTGACCAACCGGGCGGTTCATCTGGGGACCGGGGTGGCCGAGGACGGTCGCAAGGAAGTCCTGGGCTTGTGGCTGGGAGAGAAGGAAGGTGCCCGGTACTGGCTGACGGTGCTGAACGAGTTGAAGGCTCGGGGGTTCAGGACATTCTGATCGCGGTGGTAGATGGCTTGAAGGGCTTTTCGGAGGCCTTGGAGACGGTGCGTTTCCGGAGGTGATGGTCCAGACGTGCATCGTCCATCTGCTGCGGCATTCGTTGTCGAGCGCATCCTATACGGAACGGGCGGCACTAGCGGAGGCACTGAAGCGGATCTACCAGGCGTCGAGCGAAGCGGAGGCGGAAGCGGCACTGGACGCGTTCGAGGACAGTGCGCTGGGGGAGCGGTATCCCCGGGACATGGTTTGCAGCTGGCGGTCGGCGTGGAGCCGGGTGGTCCCGTACTTCGCCTTTTCGGCACCGATCTGGAAGGCGATTTACACAACCCGTTGGGTACTCTTCCCTCATGTTTGTACGTGTCAAATCTACCCCAAACAGCCCTCGCAAGTCCGTGCAGATCGTCGCCTCCATTATTCGCTCATCGCTCGTTCCATGCAGCGCAACCAGTAGTATCCAAGACCATGAACATCACGACCGGATCCTACGAAGAACGGCCGCCTGTTCCAAAGCCTCTAGCGAATCGCCCGTCGCCGACAAGCGACGTAAAGTCCGGAAGTTCAAACAGGTTCACGGGGCTCATCCTCAACACCTCTTCATTCAACTTGTTAGTAAAGAGCTATCGGGGTAGGGCAGCGTCAGTAATTTCCAGCGAGTTGTGAACTGCTGATTTTAATAGGACTTTCGGCTGTTTTCGGTCCATGGTTTTCGCGAACTTTTGTCATTTTCCGGGCTGTATAAATTGGGGCACGTCATCAAACTGGAGTGAAAAAAATTAGTTCAATCAAAGAAATGCTCACACATCTCTTGAACCTACTGCCAGTATCCAGACATTTTTGCTCACTGGAAATTACTGGGGCAGCGTAGGTAAATAGAGGTTCCCAGCTGCTTGGTAAAAGACAGATTTTATAAAGGCACCTATTATTTTTACTCTGATTTGTGAGGCAGCGAAATTAGTATCAAGCACACCTACTCAATGCCGATATACATTTCTGCGCGGTCATCTGGGGATCGCTGGCACCTCGTGGGCATGAAAACCATACTGGGGTGTCCTCCCACATATCCCGCGAGGGTTTTCCCGGATACCACATAGAACTGCTCGCTTGCACCTTGTCCCGTGCTACCCACTTCGCCAAAGTGATTGATAATTTTCCGGCAGATATCCATGCGCGGAATGCCCGGATACTTCGCCGTAAGATGTGTGACGTAGGATGATGATGATGAAAGTTCGATCACTTCACTGAAAATATTCTGTCCATCACGCAATCCACTTTGTCCCAAGTAAGGTTTCAGTGCTTCAAATCCATCGCTGCCGATGGCGGTGTAGCTATTAGTACTTGACCCGGTTTTGTAGTCAACTGCAGCTCTTTGTAACATTTGAATCTCCGTGATGGCCATCTGCGCTTCGGACTCATCGCTGAGCATGGTATACATAGCCCAGACGCCAATCAGTACTCCTGCGATAATCCCGAAGACCAATAGAATTTCAGCTATTGAGTAACCATTGTTGGTATGTGCCTGTTCCATTTGTGCTCCTAATCAATGACCAGATTGAGACTCACTGTGTTGAGATGATGCGCACCACTATTATGTCCGCATCCGGACTCAGTCGCCGTAGGGCGGCCAACGAAGCCTGAATTTGTCTTTCCGGGCTTAATGGCTAAATTCATTCGACTGTCTTTCTGGTCGTGAGATGCTTGGGATTCAACCTCGCCAAAGGCATTGAGAATCTTTTGGCAGACATCAATGTCTGGGACAAGGGAATAAGTTAGTTGTAAATCCTTATCACCTTCCCAATTTATAGAGTATATGGCTACCCTGCCTCCAAAGATATTTTGGTAGCTATCTCCATAGACTGAACTTACTGCGCTAGTGAGAGTACTTTGACCCAAGTAGGGTGCCAATGCACCTATGCTATTTGTCCAATTAATGCCAGAGTAATTGTTGGTAGCCGAGGCCAATTTATATTGTTGTGCGGCCGCTTGGATCATACGGACCTCAGCGATGGCGTTCTGTGCCTGGTTGCTCCTGCTGAGCATGGTATACATAGCCCAGACGCCGATCAGTACGCCCGCAATGATACCGAAGACCAGAAGGATCTCGGCTATCGAGTAGCCGTTGTTCTTCCTACATTTCTTCATCCATCGTCACCTTTCCTCAGGATAGGCTAGTAGTTTAACCTATTTTAATTTTTAAGTTTCAGTTTTGTGCGCGCGTCGTCGACGCTGAGCTGCCAGTCGACCCCGGTCTGTTCGCGATTGCGCTCCTTGGCCCAGGCCGCCGTTTCCGACGTGACCAAAGCCCTGCTCTCGACCCGGCGATCCAGGCACTGGCGGTGCAACGCACTGAACTCCAGTTCCGCAACGTTCAGCCAGCTCCCGTGTTTCGGCGTGTGCACCAGGTGGATGCGGTCGTTCATCCGACTGGCTTCGGCCGCCGGGAACGCGGCGTAGAACGAGTCACCGCTGTGGGTGTTCAAGTTGTCGCACACCAGCGTGATGCTTTCCGCATCCCGGGAACGCGGCAGATTCGCTAGTGTGCGCACTTGCTTCGCCCAATCCAATGTCGTGCGCCGTTTGGTGACAGCCACTGTCCGCCAGCCGGACAGCGGCTCGCCGAACATCCACACCGTGCATTCTCCCCGGCGGAGGTAGTGGGCGTCGTACTTCTCCGGCGGCCCGGGGCGTACCGGCAACTTCTCGCGGACTTCCGCCACGAGCTGCTTGCTCATCTCCTCCATACACACCACCGGATGCCGCGGGTCGTACGGCCGCCGGTATACCTTAAGCACCCGCTCCATGCCGGCCACGAAATGGTGGCTTTGTTTCTTCGAGATACACCACATTTCCCGCCGCCACGGTTTCAATTCGTTTTTTTTAACGCCTGCCGCACGGTCTCCTCGCAAATCGATTCGACCACTTCAAGCCGCACCAGCTCTTCCGCCAGCAGCTTCACGGTCCACCGAACGCGGCCTTCCGGTGGAACCGAACAGGCCACCTGAACCAGACGCGTTTCCTTCTCCCCATCCAGCTTCTTCGGCACCGGAGGCAACGGCCGAGGCCTACGCTCCAGAGCCACCATCGGCCCCTGCTCCACGGCCCGCCGACGCACATGCTGGCAGGTCCGCTCCGTCACCCCCAAGCGCATACACCACCTGCCCGTCCGTCAGTGCCGGGCCAGCGACCCCCTGATCCACAGCCAGCAGAATCCGTGCACGCTGCAGCTTCGTCGCCGACACCGCACGACGCGTGCTCGACTTCAGCACCGCTTCCAACTCATCCCGCTCATCCTGAGCTAACTCCACCATGTATTTCTTCGGCATCGAATCCTCCTGATCCCAGAACCCCTTCCACTCCACTATTATAAACACGTATTGTTAGAACGGGTAGCCTACTAGCCCTTATTTCTCATAATGGATGGCTTGGGTGCGATGTATGTGCGTGTAAGTTGTTGATACCACGAAGTTGGTTGGGCTTTGCCGGGGGGAAGGGGATGGTAGCGGGGTGCGTTCGGACGGATGGGTGCGTTGGATGGCGAAAGGGGTGCGTTGGATGGCGAAAGGGGTGCGTTCGGGTCGGACGGAAGCGGGGCGCGTTCGGTGCTGAGTACGATGCTGGCGGAAGCGGTGCGGACGTGTAGCATGCGCCTGGGCCCGTTTTGCGGACCGCCACGACCGGCGTGCAAAGCGGCGCATCCCGTGCAAGATGCTGTTGTCGACTGGATGATGAGCCATGCGGGTGAGCATGCGGCGGACGCCCCTATCGCACGCCCCTGGGTCCTGGTCTTGACGAGACCCGAACGCTCCCCGACTGTCGGGAGGTTTCGCCCCCGGTGGCTGCGATGGCATGCGGATGAACGGAAAGGGATCCCGGTCTTTGAGGATGTCGTGTCACCGGTTGATATACGGAAACATATTCAATTTTTTGGGGGGTCTTCAAAAAAACACTTGCGTTTTGGCATGGGGTATGGCAATCTACGCTTGGTTAGATGGTCTCTGGTGCCAACGTGATGGATTTCCGAATCGAGAACGTGAAGTCGACCACCTTGGGTGGCACGCGGCTGACCCGCCGTTGGATGGTGGACCTTCAGAAGACGGTGGCACGGTTTCCGGCACTGATCCGCCATGAGTTGGCGTCCACCCTGTGTAGTCATCTGGGCTGGTTCACGCCGAAGGGTTGGGTCGTGTATAAATTTGTCTGCAAAAACGAAAAACGGACTGTAACGACAGACGAATGGTTAGAATCTGATGTTTCATCGGGAATGTGGAGATGCCTGGACGCAATCCCGCATCCAGGCGCGAATCATTCATGACACAATTTATTGAAAAGGAGCAAGAAATGATTCGGAAAGATTATACGCACAATGCCACGAAGAAGTTGGCATGCCATCATCTGGCGGACGATGAGGAGTTTGTGAGGCGGCTGGTGCAGGAGACGCTCAACGAGGTTCTGGAGAGTGAGATGACGGAGTTTCTGGGAGCGGGCAAGAGCGAGCGGACGCGGACGCGTCAGGGCTACCGTTCCGGATACTACCGGCGCGATCTGACGATGAAGGTGGGCGAGATCGAACTGAGAGTTCCGCAGGAACGCAGCGGCCAGTTCAGCACGCGGGTGTTCGAGCGCTATCAGCGTTCGGAGAAGGCCCTGGTGGTGGTGCTGTCGGAGATGTATGTGCAGGGGGTCTCGACGCGTCGGGTGAGCCGACTGGCGGAGGGTCTGTGCGGTCACGAGTTTTCGCCGGCGACGATCTCGGCCATGGTGTCGAAGCTGGACGCGTCCCTGAAGGCGTTTGCGGAACGTCGGCTGGAGGAGGCGTATCCGTATGTGTTGCTGGATGCCCGGTATGAGAAGGTGCGTGAGGAGGGCTCGGTGCGTTCCCGGGCAGTGCAGATTGCCATCGGGATTGACGGCGAGGGTCGGCGTCAGGTGCTGGCGGTGGAAGTGGCGAACCGGGAAAGCGAGGGGTCGTGGACGGAATTCCTCTCGCATCTGAAGGGACGTGGCCTGCGGGGAGTCGAGTATGTGGTCTCGGACAGTCATGAGGGATTGAAGCATGCGATCTCGAAAGTGTTGCCGACCGCGTTGTGGCAACGGTGCTGCGTCCATTTTCTGCGCAATGCCAGGGACAAACTGTCCCGGAGTGCTGATCCCGCGTGTCTGGAGGGTTTGAAACGGTTGTGGGGGGCTGTGAGCATGTCGGGGAGGCTCGTGAGGCACTGGGTGCCTGGGTAGCCCGTTGGGGCGATGAGAAAGGGTTTGGCAGGCTAGTGGAATGGGTCGAGGATCATGTCGAGGAGACGCTGACGGTGTATCGGCTGCCCAGGGAACATCGCCCCTGCGGATGAAGTCCACGAACATGCTGGAGCGGTACAACGAGGAGCTCCGCCGGCGCACGCGTGTCGTCCGGATCTTCCCGAACGCGGAGTCCTGTCTGCGTCTGATCTTGGCACTTGCGGCGGAGACCCATGAGCGGTGGCTGACGGGGCAGCGTTATCTATATGGCCGGATCGGCGTGGTTCGCGCATCCGAACCGGAATCCGAGACATGGCAGGAGGCGGCATGAAACGCCCGAAAATTTCGCGCCGAGCGGAGACCCGCCCATATGGGCGGGTCTCCGCTCCCACTGAAAATTGCAGAAAATTCTTGACACAACTGAAGGAAGGAAGGAATTGGTGGATCGGCATCATGAGATGGGTTACCGGCATCCGTTCGGCTGTTTCCTGCGCTACTGGCTGCGGGATCGTCGGGGTCGCAAGCTGGGCTGTCTGCTGTTTGAGGCGGGCACGACCCGGCTTCCCTGTCGTGACGCCTGGATTGGCTGGCGGGATCGGGATCGGGCGAAGCGTCTGAAGGGGGTGGTGAACAACTCCCGGTTCCTGATTTTCCCTTGGGTTCGGGTTCCGTATCTAGCCTCGAAGGCCCTGTCGATGGCGGTTCGGCGGCTGCCCGGGGACTGGAAGGAGCGGCACGGCCTGGAGCCGGTACTGGCGGAGACCTTTGTGGATCCGGCGAAGTACCGGGGGACCTGCTACCGTGCGGCCAACTGGCAGTGCATTGGCCGGACGAAGGGACGCAAGGCGAGTGCATCGGAGGCAGGCAGGACGCCGAAGGACGTTTACCTGTATCCGCTGACGAAAGACTGGAAGCAGGTGCTGCTGAGCGGCTCCCGTCGATCCGGACGCCGTTCCCGCAGGCCGCCGGTGGCGGTCTTGGCTCCGGAGGATACGTTTGTCCGGCTCTGGAGCGGCATCGTCGAGACGCTCGTGGGTGTCGCTAACCGGCACGACTGGCTCTGGCAGCGGCGGCGGCGCGTGCTGAACACGCTGGTGGTCGTGCTGTTCGTTTTCCGGTTGGTGTTCTCGAAGGGGCGTCCAGGATATGCGACCACGCTGGCCGAACTGTGGGGGCAGTGCCGGACGATGGGGATCGAACTGCCACAGCCGGCTCCGGTGTCGCCGTCCTCCATCTGCAGTGCCCGGGCCAGGCTGGACGAGCAGCTGTTCAAGACCTTGCACCAGGAAATCCAGTTGTGTCAAGAATTTTCTGCAATTTCTGGTGGGAGCGGAGACCCGCCCATATGGGCAATGGCATTCGTTTAGTGATCATTGTCATTCGTTTAAGGAAGTGCTCTTCACCCCTGTATGGAATGCCAGTCCTATGTTGAGTTAATCAGCAGTTTTTGCTTGCAGTCTTCTCCCTCGCTGCCACATCTTCACGGGTTTTCGGGATCGTCGTTCGAAGGATCTGCCGGGCCGGAGTCGTTGTCGGCATCGGATGATGTCGCGAACCACCTGGGTGACCGTTTCCTGTAGCGCGGATGCCTGCTTCAGCAACAGGGCTCTCGATGTCGGCCGCCACCATCGCCAGTCCGTGCTTGAAATGGGTCTGCCTGCGCGGCTTGCCATGTTCGTGCGGGCTTTCGTTCCATCGATGGTCGCCGTGACCGGAGAACCGCCGGGTCATGGCGTTCAGGGGGAAGCCGGCATAGAGTTTCTGTTTCACTCCCCGCTCGCTTGGTCCATGGAAGTCTTCCACCTCCATCCGTTGTTTGGACACCTTGTACCATTCTTCCACGCCCCATCTTGCGCGATACCGCTCCGCCAGTTGCGGGATGGTGTATCGCTTCGAATCCAGCAGGGTGGTTCCGAGGATGAAGACCGTTTTGCCGACGAGGTATTTCACCAGCCGAAGGCAGTGTGCACCACAGGTGGCGAGTGTGCCTTTGCGGGAGGCGATCTCCATCACCACATCCTCTCGATCGCCGGGGATGAAATGGTCGATGTCGGCACCGGTTTTCCGCTTTATCCCGAACACCGCATGCAGTCCCCGGATCACGTGCACGTGCAGCATCCGTAGACAGGATCCAGGGCTTTCCCCGCCCTTCGGCGTCCGCCAGCCAAGATGACTGCAGATGGCCGAAGCCAGTTCATCGCGACTCAAGGACGGAAACAGCTCCACCGTCCTCTGAATGTCCGCAATCCGACGGCGGGTCAGCCGCCTGCCACAAAATGTGATCGACTTCAGATCCACGATTCTCGAACCCATCCACTTTCCGTCCGAAACAATTCCATACAGCATAGTTTGCCAAAAAAAATGTCGCAACGCAACCCCTTTTTTTGAACACTCCAAAAAACAGAAACAAGTCCCAGTCAATCAATGGGTTATAGAAAACCCTCAAAGGCGCAGATCGACTTTTCTCAAACCGAATGCCATTGCCCATATGGGCGGGTCTCCGCTCGGCGCGAAATTATTCGGGCGTTTCATGCCGCCTCCTGCCATGTCTCGGATTCCGGTTCGGATGCGCGAACCACGCCGATCCGGCCATATAGATAACGCTGCCCCGTCAGCCACCGCTCATGGGTCTCCGCCGCAAGTGCCAAGATCAGACGCAGACAGGACTCCGCGTTCGGGAAGATCCTGACGACACGCGTGCGCCGACGGAGCTCCTCGTTGTACCGCTCCAGCATGTTCGTGGACTTCATCCGCAGGGGCGATGTTCCCTGGGCAGCCGATACACCGTCAGCGTCTCCTCGACATGATCCTCGACCCATTCCACTAGCCTGCCAAACCCTTTCTCATCGCCCCAACGGGCTACCCAGGCACCCAGTGCCTCACGAGCCTCCCCGACATGCTCACAAGCCCCACAACCGTTTCAAACCCTCCAGACACGCGGGATCAGCACTCCGGGACAGTTTGTCCCTGGCATTGCGCAGAAAATGGACGCAGCACCGTTGCCACAACGCGGTCGGCAACACTTTCGAGATCGCATGCTTCAATCCCTCATGACTGTCCGAGACCACATACTCGACTCCCCGCAGGCCACGTCCCTTCAGATGCGACAGGAATGCCGTCCACGACCCCTCGCTTTCCCGGTTCGCCACTTCCGCCGCCAGCACCTGACGCCGACCCTCGCCGTCAATCCCGATGGCAATCTGCACCGCCCGGGAACGCACCGAGCCCTCCTCACGCACCTTCTCATACCGGGCATCCAGCAACACATACGGATACGCCTCCTCCAGCCGACGTTCCGCAAACGTCTTCAGGGACGCGTCCAGCTTCGACACCATGGCCGAGATCGTCGCCGGCGAAAACTCGTGACCGCACAGATCCTCCGCCAGTCGGCTCACCCGACGCGTCGAGCCCCCCCTGCACATACATCTCCGACAGCACCGCCACCAGGGCCTTCTCCGAACGCTGATAGCGCTCGAACACCCGCGTGCTGAACTGGCCGCTGCGTTCCTGCGGAACTCTCAGTTCGATCTCACCCACCTTCATCGTCAGATCGCGCCGGTAGTATCCGGAACGGTAGCCCTGACGCGTCTGCGTCCGCTCGCTCTTGCCCGCTCCCAGAAACTCCGTCATTTCACTCTCCAGAACCTCGTTGAGCGTCTCCTGCACCAGCCGCCTCACAAACTCCTCATCGTCCGCCAGATGATGGCATGCCGACTTCTTCGTGGCATTGTGCGTATAATCTTTCCGAATCATTTCTTGCTCCTTTTCGATAAATTGTGTAATGAATGATTCGCGCCTGGATGCGGGATTGCGTCCAGGCAACTCCACATTCCCGATGAAACATCAGATTCTAACCATTCGTCTGTCGTTACAGTCCGTTTTTCGTTTTTGCAGACAAATTTATACACAACCCCGGCTGTTCGCCAACCATGGCGAGGATCATGTGAACGGGGGGCTGCCGAACGACGGCAAGCCGCTGATGCAGACGAATGTCAAGCACGGACTTGCGGCGGTGGCGGCCAACATCGAGAGCCTGCTACTTCAGCATGCATCCGCCCTCCGGGAAACCGTGGCTCGTATTGTCAGCGAGATCGTCCGGTGTCGGCAACGGCTCCGTCCGGGCCGGTCCTATGAGCGGCGATCCCGAAAACCGATCGGAAAGTGGCAGCGAAGCAGGGGAGCACCGGCACCGGCAACTCGCTAACGGAATAAAAAATCAGCGGATAACCAAGGCCCAAGACAGAATCCTTAACCGAATGGCAAAATTCACTAAACGAATGCCATTGGATGTCCTGATGGTGAGCCCCAGCAATTCCCCATATAGCCCCAACCCCGCTATGGGTATGGCCTTTGTGGATTAGCTTTCGCGATCACAAGAGCGTAGGCGTGGCGTTTGAGGATGGATGATAGGTTAATATAGAGTTACCAGACAAACGAGGTATCCAAGGATGGGTGCGTTGAAGTTGCGCAAGGACGTGAGCAAACCGGGTTTGCTGCGGGTGGTTCGTGAAGTTTTTGAGGAGGTCGTGGAGGAGGTTTGTGGGCGGGAGTTTTCTACCGGCGACTGTCTGATGTCGGGTCTGGCGGTGTTTCTGGAGAAGCACGCCTCGCTGTTGCGGTTTGATCTAACGAGGCATCGGCATTCAGTGGTGGAAAGGAATCTGCGTCGTCTGTACGGTCTGGCGCAGGTTTCCTGCGACACGACCCTGCGCCGTCGCCTGGATCCGATCTCGCCGGTGCGGTATCGGCGGGCGTTTCAGCAGGTTCTGCGATGCGGCCAGCGCGGCAAGGTGCTGCGGCGGATGTCGGCGTGGCGTGGTCATTATCTGGTAGCCGTGGATGGCACCGGTACCTTTTCCTCCCAGCGGGTCCACGATCCGTGATGTCTGCGGGCTCGGCATCGCAACGGTTCGACCACGTACTCCCATCAGCAGTTGTGTGCGGTGATGGTGCATCCGGATCAGCGGCAGGTGCTGCCGATGGCGATCGAAGCGGTTCGCAACGGGGATGGCTCGACGAAGAACGACTGCGAGCGAGGTGCCTGGCCCCGGCTGGTTCCGGTCCTGGCCTCGCTGTATCGGCGCATGCAGCTGATCGTGATCGCCGATGGGCTTGTTCTCCCAGGGCCCCCAGATCCGGCTGCTTCAGGAGCATGGACTACGCTTTCTGCTGGCGGCTCGGGCGGGCGACCATCTGCATCTGCAGGCTCAGCTGGATCGTTATCGTTCGGATGCACCTTGGTTTGCGGATCCCTCGCCCGAAGGGCAGGAGCGGGATCGCCGGCTGCGCGTGGTGCCGGAGGTGGAACTGAATGCTGCGAACCCCGATCTGAAGGTCCAGGTGCTGCGGAGCTCGGAGCGGCGAGGATACACGCGGCGGGCGTTCACCTGGGTCACCGATCTGCCGCTCGATCCGCATCACCAGCGAACTGGCCCGTGCGGCTCGCAGCCGCTGGAAGATCGAGAATGAGACGTTCAATACGCTGAAGAACGTCCAGTACCTGGAACACAACTTCGGACACGGAACCCAGCACCTCTCGGATACCTTCGCGGCACTGATGCTGCTGGCGTTCCTGATCGAGCATCTGCTGGAAATTGGCCTGCCCGGTCATGAAGCAAATCTTCGCCCAGTGCTATACCCGAACTGCAACGTGGGAATGTCTGCGCAGCAGTTTCTGTGCGGTACCCTTCCGCAACTGGCCGGAACTGTACGGCCACGCCCTCGGGATCTACACCCAATGGCATTCGGATTAGCGGAAAGGGATCCTGGTCTTTGAGGATGTCGTGTAACCGGTTGATATACGGAAACATATTCGGTTCTTTTGGGGTTCTTCAAAAAAACACTTGCGTTTCAGCATGAGTTATGGCAATCTACGCTTAGTTAGTGTTTGGCAGAAAACCCCTGATTTCCAGTCTGTAGATGGTATTGAAAGAGCGTTCGTCCGTTTCAGAACGCTCGATTGGGTAGCGTGGTGTGGTTCTGAGGTGGTTGGAGTGCTTGATTGGGGTGCGTAGAGGCTTCCCGTCCAGCTGCGGGACAAGAGTTTCCTGCCCGTACAGGTTGTCGGGAGGTTGAGCCTGCTGTTGCGGAGCGGATGCCGAGGGGTCAGGCTGCCTGGAGCAGGGCTCGGGAGCGACGTCGCTCCCGCTTGCGATCCCGGGCCAGCAGCAGCGTGCCTAAACGATGGAGGTTGGCTGCCAGAATCGCCAGGGCCACCGTTCGGGCAAAGCCTTTCCGTCCGTGCGTTCGGATCCGATCCAGACCATGGCTTTCCAGGTGGTGGATCGCCGATTCCACCGCCGGATTCTGGTGGCGGGCCGCCGCGAATCGGGCCTCCCGCTCGCGTGCTTTCGCTATCGGCGACAGCCGACCTTGGGCAGGCAAGGCCGCCACCTCCAACATCTGCTCCAACCGGCTCCGGTTGGAGGGACTGTAAAAGCCCCGGTCGAAGCTGCAGACCGTCAACTCCGGATAGCGTTGCTTGCAAGACTCCACCAGCGGGATAGCCGAATCCACATCGCTACCCTCCCACATGATCCGGTAGTCGAGAATGAACTGATGCTGGTCTTCCATCACCGCCAAGGGCACCCCCAGCTCGACCGGTCGACCTGCCTTGCCTTTGCTGATCCAACGGGTGTGTTCCTCAAACACGGAAAAAATCTTCTCCGAGGCCGGAATGGTCTCCCCCTTCAACACCCAATGGCATTCGGTTTGAGAAAAGTCGATCTGCGCCTTTGAGGGTTTTCTATAACCCATTGATTGACTGGGACTTGTTTCTGTTTTTTGGAGTGTTCAAAAAAAGGGGTTGCGTTGCGACATTTTTTTTGGCAAACTATGCTGTATGGAATTGTTTCGGACGGAAAGTGGATGGGTTCGAGAATCGTGGATCTGAAGTCGATCACATTTTGTGGCAGGCGGCTGACCCGCCGTCGGATTGCGGACATTCAGAGGACGGTGGAGCTGTTTCCGTCCTTGAGTCGCGATGAGCTGGCTTCGGCCATCTGCAGTCATCTTGGCTGGCGGACGCCGAAGGGCGGGGAAAGCCCTGGATCCTGTCTACGGATGCTGCACGTGCACGTGATCCGGGGACTGCATGCGGTGTTCGGGATAAAGCGGAAAACCGGTGCCGACATCGACCATTTCATCCCCGGCGATCGAGAGGATGTGGTGATGGAGATCGCCCCCCGCAAAGGCACACTCGCCACCTGTGGTGCACACTGCCTTCGGCTGGTGAAATACCTCGTCGGCAAAACGGTCTTCATCCTCGGAACCACCCTGCTGGATTCGAAGCGATACACCATCCCGCAACTGGCGGAGCGGTATCGCGCAAGATGGGGCGTGGAAGAATGGTACAAGGTGTCCAAACAACGGATGGAGGTGGAAGACTTCCATGGACCAAGCGAGCGGGGAGTGCAACAGAAACTCTATGCCGGCTTCCCCCTGAACGCCATGACCCGGCGGTTCTCCGGTCACGGCGACCATCGATGGAACGAAAGCCCGCACGAACATGGCAAGCCGCGCAGGCAGACCCATTTCAAGCACGGACTGGCGATGGTGGCGGCCGACATCGAGAGCCCTGTTGCTGAAGCAGGCATCCGCGCTACAGGAAACGGTCACCCAGGTGGTTCGCGACATCATCCGATGCCGACAACGACTCCGGCCCGGCAGATCCTTCGAACGACGATCCCGAAAACCCGTGAAGATGTGGCAACGAGGGAGAAGACTGCAAGCAAAAACTGCTGATTAACTCAACATAGGGCTAGCATTCCATACAGGGGTGAAGGGCACTTCCTTAAACGAATGACAATAATCACTAAACGAATGCCATTGCTTCAACACCCGACGCACGATCTGGTCTTCCAGACGGGTTCCCAGCGACACCCGACGGCGGAGTTCGGATAGGTCCACTGAGGACATGGCCAATTGATCCAGGGTCGTAGCAATCCGCTGCCGTAGCTGTCGACAACCGGACAGGTATGCCTTCACTCCTTGCGGATCCCGCTTCCACCGTCGGGACGTGCATACTCGTTGAAACCGATGCCGCAGTTGCCTTTCCAGGTGCCTCCGTTGACGCCAGCCTGCCAACCCCTGCGCCTTGGCCAACTTCGAGCAGACACGCACCGCCACCCGGGTCGCATCCCACAACAGACCCAGACCGGTCGGAAAGCGAACGTCGGTCTCCACCACAAACGAATCACAGCGAGCGGACAAGCCGCCGCCAGACTCTTTTCGCACCACCTCGTGTCCGGTCGATACCACCAGTTCCCCCACCGCACGAAGCAACTCCGGCCTCAGCAGCGAGACGTTGTCGATCAGCGTTTGACGGTGGTACCGCTCCCCGCCAAAACGGGAATCCCCCAGCATCTCTCGAAGGGTCCCATGCTGGTTCACCAACTCGTGCAAGCGATCCCAGTCGCAGTTGAGACCCTCCTTCAACACTGCCAACACCAGCATCGACCACAACGGCATCCCCGGACGCCCGTTGCCCAGATCCCGATCCGACCCCAGTGCCGATTCCAACCATTCGAACAGCCGCTTCCGCATACGCAGGTCACCGTACACCGCCTGCAATCCCCGAAGCACCACCGGAATGTCATCCCGTGACTTCAGATCCAACTGGATCTTCTCAATCGGAACCTCTCCAAGACGTATTTGTTGCTTCCCTCGTTCCCAATCACGCATGCCCGACTACCGCTCCTTTTTCCACGAAGATGGGGGGGAATCCCCCAAAAACACCATGAAACCCTTGAGATTCTAACCAATCGGCCTCTTCTTCGCAAACCTTAAAAACCTGAAGATACCCTGGATTCAAGGACTTTACGTAGCATAAAGAGTTTCCTGCCAGACACTAGCTAGATTATCTCTGGTGCAAACGTGATGGATTCCCGAATCGAGAACTTGAAGTCGACCACCTTCTGTGGCACGCGGCTGACCCGCCGTCGGATTGCGGACATTCGGAAGACGGTGAAAATGTTTCCGGCACTGAGCCGCCATGAGCTGGCTGCCACCCTGTGCACTCATCTGGGCTGGTTCACGCCGAAGGGTCGGGATCGACTGGGGTCCTGTCTGCGGATGCTGGAGCAGCTGGAGGCCGGCGGCATCGTGTCGCTGCCGGCGAAGCGACCGGGATCGAGAACGGGAACCGGGGGTCGGAGACCGCGGCATACGAGTCGCTCGGATCCGGGCTCCGCCATAGAGTGTGAGTTGAAGGAGCTGATGCCGCTGGAACTGGAGGTTGTGGCGGAGGGGGAAGCCGTTGAGGAATGGAAGGAATTGGTGGATCGGCATCATGAGCTGGGTTACCGGCATCCGTTCGGCTGTTTCCTGCGCTACTGGCTGCGGGATCGTCGGGGTCGCAAGCTGGGCTGTCTGCTGTTTGAGGCGGGCACGACCCGGCTTCCCTGTCGTGACGCCTGGATTGGCTGGCGGGATCGGGCGAAGCGGCTGAAGGGGGTGGTGAACAACTCCCGGTTCCTGATCTTCCCTTGGGTTCGGGTTCCGTATCTGGCCTCGAAGGCCCTGTCGATGGCGGTTCGGCGGCTGCCCGGGGACTGGAAGGAGCGGCACGGCCTGGAGCCGGTACTGGCGGAGACCTTTGTGGATCCGGCGAAGTACCGGGGGACCTGCTACCGTGCGGCCAACTGGCAGTGCATTGGCCGGACGAAGGGACGCAAGGCGAATGCATCGGAGGCAGGCAGGACTCCGAAGGACGTTTACCTGTATCCGCTGACGAAAGACTGGAAGCAGGTGCTGCTGACCGGCTCCCGTCGATCCGGACGCCGTTCCCGCAGGTCGCCGGCAACAGTTTTGGCTCCGGAGGATACGTTTGTCCGGCTCTGGAGCGGCATCGTCGAGACGCTCGTGGGTGTCGCCAACCGGCATGACCGGCTCTGGCAGCGGCGGCGGCGCGTGCTGAACACGCTGGTGGTCGTGCTGTTCGTTTTCCGGCTGGTGTTCTCGAAGGGGCGTCCGGGATATGCGACCACGCTGGCCGAACTGTGGGGGCAGTGCCGGACGATGGGGATCGAACTGCCACAGCCGGCTCCGGTGTCGCCGTCCTCCATCTGCAGTGCCCGGGCCCGGCTGGACGAGCAGCTGTTCAAGACCTTGCACCAGGAAATCCTCAAGGTGGTCTTCGACGCCGAGGCCCGACCCCGGCACGCACGGAAAGTCCGGCCCGACACGGATCGGCGGTGGCAGGGGCATCGGGTGTTTGCGGTCGATGGAAGCTCCCTGAACCTGCCTCGCGGACTGGTGCATGAAGGCTGGCGGACGCCGGTAGACGGTGCCCATTATCCGCAGGGTCTGGTGAGTTGCCTGTATCGGCTGCAGGCCCGACTACCGGCCGACTTCGACCTGCATGCGCATGGAAACGAGCGCGCGGCGGCACTGGCCCACCTGAACGTGTTGTCGGCGAACGATGTGGTGGTCTATGACCGGGGCTACTATTCCTATGAGATGCTGCACGCGGTGTTCCGGATGAAACGGAAAACCGGTATCGATGTCGACCGCTTCATCCACGGCGGCCGCCGGGATACGGTCATCGAGGTCGTTCCCCGCCAACGCACGCTGACCCGACTACGCCGCAGGAACCCCGGAGCCGCATTCGGCCCACACCGCTTGCGGCTGGTGAAATATGCCGTGGGCGATACCGTTTTCATCCTGGGCACGACCCTGCTGGACCGGGACCAGTATTCCATCGACCAGCTGTCGGATCTGTATCACGCGAGATGGGGCATCGAGGAACGGTACAAGGTATCCAAACGGCTGATGGAGGTTGAGGACTTTCATGGGCAAAGCGCGCGCGGCGTGAAACAGGAACTGTATGCATGCTTCACCCTGATTACCATGACCCGGCTGTTCGCCAACCATGGCGAGGATCATGTGAACGGGGGGCTGCCGAACGACGGCAAGCCGCTGATGCAGACGAATTTCAAGCACGGACTTGCGGCGGTGGCGGCCAACATCGAGAGCCTGCTACTTCAGCATGCATCCGCCCTCCGGGGAAACCGTGGCTCGTATGGTCAGCGAGATCGTCCGGTGTCGGCAACGGCTCCGTCCGGGCCGGTCCTATGAACGGCGATCCCGAAAACCGGTCGGAAAGTGGCAGCGAGGAAGAGGAGCACCGGCACCGGCAACTCGCTAACGGAATAAAAAATCAGCGGATAACCAAGGCCCAAGACCGAATCCTTAACCGAATGGAAAATTCACTAAACGAATGCCATTGGATCTACACCGCGTACCTCGCCTACGATACGACCTGACGACGGCCGACCGCCTCTCCAGCTGCTCGATGAAGAAGATCGGGACATCCCGAGACCCCGAGACCCCATGCCGCCCCGACGGCCAAGAGACCTGCATATCGGTGCCCGGAACCCGTCCCAACGCACGACGACATGCCGTGCAAACCGTCTGAAAATGTCGGTTTCCCGTACCGAAACAGGAAAAGACCGACATCATGCCCAAAATGAAACTATACGGGGAATTGCTGGGTCGGCACCTGCTGGTGAACTATTTGCGCCCGAGCGGGATCGATCCGGCGCGTCACGCCTGGGCGATCCTGTCGTTGCTAGTGAAGGCACTACGGGCGCACTGGCCGCGGGTGGAGATCGTTTTTCGTGGCGACAGTGGATTTTGCCGGCGGCGGATGCTGCGGTGGTGCGAAGTGCATGGCGTGCGTTATATCGTGGGGATCGCGAAGAACTCCCGTCTGCATCGGAAAGCGGAGGCGTTGCTCGAACGTGCGGCGCAGGGTTACCAAACCACGGGCGAGCAACAGCGGCTGTTCGGTTCGGTGCGCTACGGGGCACACACGTGGGACCGGGAGCGACGGGTGATGGTAGCCGAACATACCGCCTTGGGCTCCCATCCGCGCTTCATGGTCACCAACCTGCTGGGGACCGACGACTATCTCTACGACCGAGTGTACTGCGCACGCGCGGGGACATGGAGAACCGCATCCGCATCCTGCTGAGCAGCACCTGCCCGCACCAGGAGGAGCTATTCCATACGGTCGCCGCTCGCTTGGACACCTCCTGACCATCGCCGAGTGCTGCCCCGGCATGTTGACCAACAACGGGGGTAAGGGGAGGTGTGTCCGCCGTCCGCAAAAACCGTGCCGGAACCACGGATCGTGGGCGAAATACGGACGTGGGAACCCTGGTTACCGCTCCAAACCGAACAACAGACCCATCCTCGCACCACAGACCCATCTCGCACCACTCATGCAGTATGCAATATCCGGGCTAGGTACCGACCACGCACTGGATACCCGAGCTACACCACCGGAAACAGCACAAACTTGGCTGGCGATTGCACACCGTATTATCTCAAATTGGAAATGATACTTCGTGGGAATATTCCATGGCATGTTCAAGGATTATCTACAGAAATACCGCGATGAGTTTGCGTTCCGATTCAATCGTCGCTGGTGGCCGCAATGTATGGCACCTTTACCCTGTAAAGTGAGAGGATTTAATTATCGCGCTCACGCTAACCCGCGATAAGGTCACGGGCAATTCTCATTTTATGAGATCAGCTATTCATCAAGTTCTTTGGCTTAGTAACTCGATAGCTTCGGCACGGATGACGCGTTTGTAGATTTTCTCGGATGCCGTACGCGGCAATCTCTCAGTTTGAATCCACACATGGTCGGGGACTTTAAACTTAGCAAGGCGAACCGCAACGAAATCACGAATTTCGTCTTCAGTGATATTTGAGGCAGGCCGCTCACAAATGACGGCGGCGACCGTTTCTCCCATGCGTTCGTCAGGTACACCAAAGACGACTGCTTCCGACACTTTTGGGTGCTCATACAACACAGCTTCTACTTCTTGACAGCCGATATTTTCCCCACCGCGCAAAACCATGTCTTTTTTGCGGTCAGTAATGAATACATATCCCTCTTCGTCAAGATAACCCATATCTCCACTATGTACCCACCCATCAACGAGTGTTTCACTAGTTGCAACGGGGTCGTTTAAATAGTGGCTGAAGTTCATCACGCCCCATATACATAGTTCACCCGTTTCGCCGGGTACACAGTCGTTACCGTTATCGTCTACTGCTTTAACTTTGACAAGAGGAAGCGCGGCGCACCCACAACTGCGAGGTCGTTGCAGGAAAGCCTCGCCTGCAATTCCAGTAGCTAATCCCTGTGTTTCAGTCATTCCCCAGCCGGTAGACGGAGTGCCTTTGCCGAATTTTTTTTCTATTTGGCGCACATGTTCCGGAGTCATTGGTGCCCCACCACCACCGGCACGTCGGAGACTGCTAAGATCGTACTTGTCGCAATTCGGGGATTGGACCAATTCCCAAGTCATTGTAGGTATGCCGTTAAACACCATGATTTTTTCCGCTGCAATAATTTGCAACGCTTCTTCAGCATTCCACTTGTACATGCCCACAAGCTTTCGACCGTTACGAAAAGATGATAGAAATTGAAAAACAAGTCCGGTTACATGAAATAACGGCACGGTAAGCATTGTCGCCAACCGGTCGGGCACAGAATAAGGCGGGTAAATTGGTAGTCTGGGGTCAGAAGAATCTGAGGAATGATTTTCACGCATCAAAATCGTATTGATGATTCCTACGCATTCCCATCCAAGCAACGCGTTGGTAATCGCACGATGTGTCGAAAGAACACCTTTAGGGTGAGCGGTAGAGCCGGAGGTGTACAGCAAGGTGGCATAATCATCAGGTCCGACTTCTGCATCTGGCATTTCGTTAGAACACCCACTCACGAAATCTTCCCAAGTTTGGATGTCATCAAAAGATGACCGGACAGAAATGACTTGAATGCCTAGTTTTTCAATTCGATCCTGGAATCTTTCTATGCGTTCTTTATCGGCAAAGAAGATTTGTAATCCACTGTCTTGAATGCTGTACTCTATTTCCTTGCCGGACCACCATGCGTTTATGGCTACGGCTGTGGCTCCGATCGCCGAAATACCCATAAATGTAAATATCCATTCTGGATAGTTCCGTAGAGCGATACCGACACGGTCGCCTTTTTTGACGCCTATAGCTTTGAGCTTATTTGCTACTTTGGCCGCATGTTCCCAAGCATTGTTATATGTGTAGCGTTCGTTTTTGTAGATGTAGAAGATGGATTTTTTGTGTTGAAGACTTGCACGATAAATTTCACACAAGTTTTGAGGTGCGTTCGCGAAAGCGATAAATTCGATACCATCGACATTCACAGTTTCTGTCTCGTATAGCTGTCCAGGTGCTGTTACTTTTGCGAGTGTAGTACTAGCCATGTTTCTCCTCGAGGCGAAACATAATTTTGCATATGAAGAGTAGCTATGTCAGTAACTGGCTCTTTGAATATCGACTGGGAGTGGCGAAAAGAACGCGAATACGGAAGAATTCAGTGTTATCGGTCGCAATGCCCAAGGCTGTAATGCTCTGATACTCATGTCCGTTTGCCTTACTTGTCCACCGGTTCATGTAGATATACATCCATACGCCGTATGCCAGCATCGTACGAAGGTTCGGGTAGGTTCTTTCGTTCCCGACTACCCAATGCGTGGGGACTCGTTAAGTGTCCAGTGGCCGTCTAGTTGCATATCACCGCGTCCGTACTGGCAGCAGATCTTTGATCGCGTTGAATGGTACTTTCGTAAGATCCACGACCACCTACTGTCGCTTTGTATTGTGCGGTTATTATGCTACGCGCCCTGAATGCTATATACCAAGGCATATTGAACTGCTATCGTTTGTTATATCAATCTACGTACGTACTGGCTAAGCTGGTTAGTGCAGTTGGGATTAGTGACAATTTAAGAATCGCTGGTAGTGTTTTCATCTTTTAACTTGTTTAGCGCGGACCACTTTCTTGCACACTGGGATTAGTACTACATTACTCGTTTGGCAAAATCATATCGCTTATGTCGTGACTTGGAATTGTTATTGGTGCGGATGTTCATATTTCTGCATAGACAATATGGCTATCCTTTAATGCAACTTCGGTTTACTAGCTATAGCCTATAACAATGTAGAAAACTTTTTTCTCGTTAAAATACTTGTAGTCAATACAGTTACTTCGTTTTAGTAGCGGCATTCCGAATAATCTTAGGCTCTTATGTATCCACTTGTGTATAGTTTGCCAAATGAGGTGAAAGGAAGTCTGCCTCAATCGATTCTTCGAGTTTGAATTCCGATCTCATCAACCAGCGCATGTAGTGGTCCAGGTAGCGTGTAGAGACACCGCGGTGGTGATGGTTCAGCCATCGCTTCATGGTCATATGGTGCTGGTTAACCGTGTTGAGATGCCAACTCCCGCGGCGAAGTTCACGTCGGCTGACGCGAACCACTTCCTGGTGCATGTTCAGGCTCCGGCTTGCCATTTCGTAGATGGGATATCCATCGGTGACACAAACGCAATCTTCGGCCAGCCCCTTCCGACATTGCCGGAGCGATGTCCGACCCCGCCGTCGACGAGAGGGCTTCCATATCAGTCGGCCCGCCGCGAGATGCTGCCGTCAAGACGGGCCGCTGGTCCGACACCAGACCCTCGGCGTCCGCGATTTCCTCCTCGCTCGGCCGACTGATGCAGCGTCAGCCGATCTCGCAAGCACGCTTCGAATACCGACCACTTCGACTTGTGCCTCAAGCCAGCAAGATGAGTCCCGGTCAGCGCGTGAAAGGTTCGTCCGCACGATGCCGAACGGCAACGAAATCGACACAAGCCTGCCGACTTCCCGTAACGCACCACCCCTGAGGAACCGCAATGCGTACATACTCGCAATCGGGCCAACTCTGCTTCCCGTTGACGAACTGGTCCGGGTAGATCGTCACTCTTGACCGATTTCTGGACTCCGAGCATCAGTCTCCGCTTCTGCGCTGGGGTCAGCCTAAGAATCCGGTTTAGCATCTCCTTGAATTCGCGAGGACTCATTGGTTTTCCTCAACCCATTGAACTATCGCATATTATGGCTGCTTGTTAATCACTCCCAACATAAGACTACATAAGAGCCTAATCTTATTCTCTTAAGCCCAATCACTATAAATTAACCGGGATTATTGGATCTCATGCGTCGTAGTACCAAAATCATAGCTACCATTGGGCCTGCGTCGAATGATTGGAATACATTGCAGGCGATGTACGAAGCAGGTATGGACGTCGTGCGGATCAACATGTCCCACGCGTCCTACGCAGAGGCTGAGAAAACAATTGCGTGGGTACGTACGTTGAATCGCAAAGTGAAGTACAAGATTCCAATCATGATTGATACCAGTGGGCCGGAGGTTCGTACGGGTGACCTTGACGTGCCGATTGACCTCAAAAAAGGCACGGAAGTAATGCTCGTCGATTCCAACCACGTAGGATTAGAGGCCAGCAAACCGGAAATTGAAATCCGATTTTTAGGATTTGAAAAGATGGTGAAGCCAGGGAATTCCATCCTTTTAGATAATGGCCTCATTGTGCTGGAGGTTCTGGGCAAACAAGATGGTGCTCTTACATGCCGTGTGAGAGACGGGGGACGCATTGGTAGTAGGCGGCACGTAAATTTTCCGGGCGTTCACGTAGACCTTCCGTCGATATCTCAAAAGGACAAGGAAGATGTGAAATTCGGGGTTGAACATGGTGTAGATTTCGTTTCACAATCGTTCGTCAGAAGTGCTGACGACATTCGTTCAATGCGCGAGCTTCTCAGTTCAGCACATAAGTGGATTAAGGTAATTGCAAAAATTGAAAATCAAGAAGGTGTTGCGTTAGCGGAGGATATCATTCAAGAATCTGATGTAGTTATGGTCGCACGCGGTGATTTGGGGATCGAAACAAGAATTGAGGCACTACCAGGACTTCAGCGAAATTTAGTCTATGCAACGCTGACGGCGGGAAAGCGATGTATTGTAGCTACTCATTTACTTGAATCGATGGTGGAAAACCCAATACCGACGCGCGCGGAAGTTGGCGACGTAGCGAATGCAATTTACGAAGGCGTTGATTCAGTGATGCTATCTGCTGAGACCAGCGTAGGGCGTTATCCAATTCGTGCCGTCGAGCGTATGGCACTTATCGCAAAGGAAAGCGAGCGTATTCCTGGTCTTAGATTTTCACAAAATCTTCACTCCAAGTCTGAAAAGCAGCTAATGGCTCGGTCCGCAGTGGAATTATCTGAACGGCTGGAAGCAAAAGGAATAGTAGTTATTACGCGGAATGGATTCACGGCTGATCTTGTTACCAATTGTGCACCGCAATATGTTCCGATATTTGCATTCAGCAACTCGAGTCATACGCGACGCCAGCTCAATTTGAATCGCGGATTGTACGCATACCGTATCGACTTTAGTAGCAACCCAGAGAAAACTATCCAGACGGCGATGAAGATCCTTCGAGAGCATGAAGGGTTCAACCCGAGCGATCGTGTAATTATGATCAGCGATGTGCTTAGCGTTGGAGAGGTTAAATCGATCCAGCTCCGAACCGCAGAATCATATTATGCCGCTTAATCCGGAATAGGTCATTTGGACAGCAACAAAGATCATTAATGATCCGAATATCCGACGCAAAGGCATCGGCCTGATTCGATGTGCAGTTAGCACACCAAGAGGAGATGCTATAACCGTGGTCAATGCGATTGCCGCCAAGGCCGGAAGATATACATAGCCCAATGTGAATTCAATTTGAAGGCTTAATCCGGATAGAACGTAGCCGTACACTCCAGAAAATGCTATGACAAGCCCGAGTACACTTGACGTAGCGGTCGCTCGAGCGATAGGGGTATTGAAAAAGAGCAAGGTCGGTACGACAATATTTCCACCACCAATGCCAGCTAGACTAGCAATTATTCCGGTTATTGATGCGATCGCAGCAGATATCAATCTACCAGGTGGACGCAGATGAGAGATAGGTTTCCAGTTGCTCCACATTAAATATGCAACGGAAAATAAGAATCCAGCGATAAATAGTTTCAAAACGGCACTTGGCAAATAGTGCGCAACGTAACCGGCTGTGAAGCTACCACCGAGTAGGAATGGTGACCACAGTTGGACGATTTTCCATTCGACCATCCTACTGCGTATTTGCACAATGGATGCCGCTCCGTTAGTGAAGATGATAGTTGCTAGCGACGTTCCTATAGCCGTAATGACAGATATATTTTCCGGGAATTGATTAGTCGCGAAGAGGTCGAATCTTTCAAAAAGAAAAATCAACACGGGAACAATAATAGTCCCTCCGCCTACTCCTAACAGTCCACCAATGTATCCAGCGACGAGTCCGGCAATCAAGCAGGCAGAGAGAAAAATGGCTAAGTCCAATTACACTACACACAATAGCTTTTAGTTCAGTGGAATAGTTTAACCACGGAAAAAATTTACTGAATGCGACCGTGACATTATTAAGCGTTTCCAAACTATCGAGGCTAACGATATTCACTTTTAGCGTCGGGTTCTGTTGCTCGTCGTACGCCGTTGAACAGCTAGTAGTTAATGAAAACGGTGATCGTTACTATATCGAAATCACTGACGGTAAAAGGACGGGATATGGACGATACGAGTGGGTTAGTGGAGACATTTATGTCGGTGAGTTCGAAAATGACCAGATGCACGGACAAGGGACGTTAACCTGGGTTGATGGGCGCGAATACAAGGGTGAGTTCGTATATGGTCGTCGAACTGGGCAAGGTGTATTTCGCTGGCCTGATGGCCACGTTTATGATGGTCAGTTTGTAAACGACGAGATTTCGGGCCGGGGCAGGCTTACGTCGAGCGATACGAAAGAGACATATATCGGTGATTTTCGTGCAGGCCGCAAGCATGGAAAAGGAACGTATACACGGCTTGATAGTAGAGGGCAGTCCAGCTATTCCGGTGATTTCGTGAATGGGTTTCGCGAAGGCTTCAGCGAGACTGATCGACTGGATGGAAGCAAGTATCGAGGTTTCTTCGTTCGTGATCAGAAACATGGAGACGGCGTAGAGACCACTTCGGCAGGCCAACATATCTTTCAACGTTGGTACAGGGATGAGATCGTAGAAACCATACCCGTTATTCCTGTAGAGCGTTGTAAGCTAGAGCTGGATGGAAGCATATGGATGTTTAAAAATAAAAGTTGTATCAATGGATTGGCCCATGGGACAGGTTTAGCAGTGCGCGTTGACGGCTTGGCCTACATCAACCATGGACGATTTGTGTTGGGCCGTCATGTTGAGGGTTCAATTTCATTACTTGAATCACAATAATCCTTGAGCATGGAAATCACGGGCTTCAGTACAGATAGTTGCCTTAAATCAGGTAATCGTTCAGCAGTTTTGCAAGCGACTCACGTTGCCTCTGGTCGACGGGTGGCATTAAAGACTTATCATGGAGCCACATCGGAAGATTCGGTATACGACGATTACATTCTTACTCAGGCAAAACGGTTCAGTACTCTGCCTCACGAAAATTTGGTTCCAGTCATTACTTATGGACGTTCGCGCGAAACCGTATACGTTGCAACTGAATGGCAGGAAGGCGGCACGCTTAGTTTAAAAGTTGTTCAAGGATTAAGTGTTGCTGAACTGATCAACGTACTTAACAAGGTATCTGAAGCTTTAGATTTTTTGCATCAAAACGGATTCGTTCACGGTGACATAAAACCATCGAACATATTGTTTGCGAGTTCTGATCGCGTCGTTCTCGCAGATATCGTAGAGTCAATCCATATCGGTGTAACCTCTTCATTGGTGAGGGCTTCTGCGGCCCCGGGCTATATGAGTCCAGAGCAGCAAGCTCAAGGGGAAATAGATGGAAGAAGTGATTACTTCAGTCTTGGTGTAGTTTTCTATCGCGTACTCATGGGTAACAATCCTTGGTATTCGGAGGAAGGCAACACACCTCGAACTCGATCCCGAAACGATGATGTCCCGCAATTAACCGATCACTTTGAACCCTATCGGCCGGTGCTTGAGTCATTACTTTCTTATGATCCTAGTGAGCGTATTTCTAATCGGCTTGAATTAATGGGAGCACTCAACGAGATCAACGTATCGAATGAACTGCCTCGAACCTTGATTCGCTCTGACTTGGTTTCATCTGAGGAAATTCTGCAGGTGACTACGAATCGATCCAACTCTTCTGGCCGTCTCCCACGACCCCGAAGTTCAAGAACGAAGGGGTACCGCAATGTAGTGATCGCTTCGATGTTGATGATGGCAGTATGCGGAGTGGGCGTGTACGTATTACGGACAAATATTCTCCTGATAGAAGAATGGCTTGCCCAAGTGGGTTTAACTGAACATCCGCAACTCAATGAGGCGTGGCAAGCGGCGGAGTTTTTGCGCGCCGACCCAAGCCAAAGTTTGACTACGATTGTTGCTGCTTACAACCGCGTTTTGGAGTATCAACCTGATAATCGTAAAGCATTGTTAGCTATTGACGAGATAGAGTCGCAATGGAAATCGGACGCGCGGATAGCGATCGTTGAAAACGATCTAGCGTTAGCTGAAGCTAAATTGAATGAGTCGCTTAGTTTGAATCCGGAAGATACCGAGCTATTCCATCTTTTCGATTCATTGAACGAACGAAGACGTGCGATGACTTTGCTGCATGACACACGATTACAGTTAGAACAAATGGGGTTCGAAAACGATCGTGTCGCTACCATGGCGATTCACGCCTATCGCGAAGTGGCTCAGCTATACCCTAAGAATGAAGAAGCACAACAACAGCTGAAAGTTCTCGCAGAGCACTTCGCCACTCGAGCTACGTGGGCTGCTGAAAGCGGTGACGTACCGACGGCAATGAATTATTTAGGTAGGGCCGTTTTAGCGGATCCCGGACACTCGTCACTCGAGGAGATAAGAGACAATATCCAACAAATCGAAACTTCACAAGCCGAAATTAGTGCAAAACTTACGCAGGCAGGCGTGTATCGGGCGGAAGGTAATTTAATTTTTCCGGAGGGTGCAAACGCAGCAGAGTTGTATCATCAAATTCTTGCCACCGACCCTGCGAACAGTATTGCTGCACAGGGGCTTGCTGAAATCAGTTCACAAATAGTTTTTCAATTTGAAGATTTACTGAAACGGAGAAAATTTTCGCAAATTGAATTAGTTCTCGATCGGGCTGCAGCTATCGGCCTAGATCAGGCATCTACCGCGACCATGAATACACGCTTTGCGGAAACGCGCAAATCAGTAGAAAAAGCCGCACTGCTTGTAAATGAAGCTGCTACGTTGTTTGAAGCAGGATATATCACCGTACCTATTAACGATAATGCAGTTACACGTTTGCGGGAAGCAGTACTCTTTGATCCCGAGAATGGTACGGCGGTGGATCTCTTATCCAAAGCGGCAACTCGATTAGCCGATGCAGCTAAAGACGCATACGCGGTCAATTTCCGCGAAGAAGCTCGAACTTACTTGGATTTAGCACTTACGGTACAACCGAATGTTCAAGAGTGGCGCGAGCTTCGTGAACAATGGTCATTTCAAGACCAGTTATCAACTGAGCAGCGGTAGAAATGGCGACAAATATCGTTAAAAACCGTAGATCTAGGTATCCGCTGTAGCTTAAGGGTAGCTATGACCGCAAAAATTTCATTCGTTAAAGACCTTGAATTTGAATACGGTCGCGTGGACCGACTAGATTCGAACATACGACGAGTGATTGCGCGAAATCCTAGTGTTTTCACGTTATATGGTACGGGAACCTACATCATCGGTAATGGAGAAGTCGGCGTTATTGATCCTGGGCCTTTCGATGAAACACATATTTCCGCCATTGAACGGGCAACAAGGGGTGAAACGATCACGCACGTATTCGTTACCCATACTCACATAGATCATTCTCCCGGATGCGCTTTGCTAAGGGAAAGATGCGGTGTGTTGAGTTACGGATTTGGTCCACATAGGACAAATGCATTTGAACAAGATGGCTTCATTGTCGAAGAAGGGTGCGACATAGAGTTCAGACCGGACGTTTATGTCAAACATGGTGACATTATTGAGGGAAATGGTTGGCAGATGGAGTGCGTGTACACACCTGGGCATACATCCAACCATGTTTGTTATCAGTTGAGACCTGGAAACGTCTTGTTCTCAGGTGACCATGTAATGGGTTGGTCTACGAGCGTTATTTCTCCACCGGATGGTGATATGGAAACATATATGAGTAGTCTAAAACTACTACTGAGTAGAAACGACAAGATTTATTGGCCAACGCATGGTCCCGCCATTGTTGACCCTAAAACTCATGTGAAAGCGTTTATAGCACATCGTACAGAGCGCGAACATCAAATCAAAAAACATCTGGCGCACGGACATACAGTCATCGTGGAAATGATCCCGGAAATGTATGCGTCAGTTGACAGCAGGTTATGGCCCGCCGCGGCAAGAAGTGTTTTTGCGGCGATCGTGTATATGGTTAAGAAAGGCGACGTTACTTGCGATGGTGAACCGTCGATTTCATCAGAATATCGAATTAACTGATTGAGACAATATTAGTCTGCGTCTGTAGTTACTTACGAAGCAGCGACGTTCACTTCACTAGATTCGATATCGGTAACCGCTAACGGAATCTGCATGGCAAACACAACCCCAGATCCGTCTGCAAGGTTAAATGCCCGAACGGACCCTCCGTGATATTCGGCGATTACTCGCACGACATGCAATCCCAGCCCAAAGTGAAGTCGACCGCCACTCGCCCGATGACTAATCATTGATTCGAATAGCTCCCTTGAGCTGCGAGCTAGCGTAGGTCCACGATTTGCGACCGTGATTTGAAGAAATTTTTCGAGTTGATCCAATTGAATCTTGATTGAGGTGTCATGCCGGTGAAAGTCCAACGCGTTATCAATGATCTTGTCCAGCATTTGTTCAATGCGATAATCAGCCACGTACGCATAGGCGGGAGAATTTGTGCCCCGAAAGACGAAGGTTGTCGTGGGGTGTGTAGTCTGGCAGTTCGAAACGTAGTTGGAGATCAATGCTTCAAGATCAACTTGCTCTAATTCGTCGTTGGTAAGTGCTTCTTCAAGACTCACGGCATCAGATAAATTCTGAACAATCATTCCTATTCGCATTACGCCGCGTCTAGCACTTTCAAAATATTTTTTTTGTCGATCAGGATCCGTCTCATTACATAGGTGCTCGATTGAGGTACTCAGCGCATTCAGAGGATTATTGATTTCGTGTCTAAGTGTGCGTGGCATCTTTATAAGGAATGAATTGTATTGTGCTAATCGAGAAAGCATTTCGTCGATAGTTCGAGCTAAGTCACCAATTTCATCGCCGGATTTTATTTCAGCACGTACTTGCGTGGACGTGAGTCTGCCGTGTTCGTCAATTGCTGCTCTGGTTTGTCGACGCAGTTTGCCGATCCGATAGGCTAGCCGTACAGAAAAAGCAAGGACCACAATAATCAGAGCAAAGAAGGACATAAGAGAAACAAATGCGATCTGTTCCAGTGCAGATCGTTGGAAAGAGAGGATCTGTTCGATGTTGCGCTCGACCGAAATCGCACCTAGTACCGTTTCGCCGGAATCGATGGGATAGGTCGCCATGATGATTTGCCCACCTTCATCAGCGCGTCTCCGAACGGCTATTGGTTCACCATTTAATGCAGTATTGATAGCTTCCGTAGCTAGCCGGTCGGATTCTTCGATCGGCATTTCGCTCCACGTTTCTCCAACAACCAAATAGTGAAGGATTGGTCTAAGCCATTCAAAACCTCTACGAATGTCAAAGGTCGATGAATTTTGGGCTGAGGTTGAATTCTCAGTACTATAGGAACCGACTTCCGCACGGACTCTTTGTTGGGTGTCGACTACTAGTATCCGTGTATCGGCGGAACGAAGACCTTCAATAATTTGGGTTAAATCTTTATTTCGAACGATAACCAGATTGAAGCTTTCGCGTCCTGGCGACGGAAGAGTTTGAATAACTTCGCGGACTTCGCGAGTTTGCTCGTCATCAACGTCTACGAATGAAATACCAAAGTTTCGGCTGCTTCCCAACATTGAAAGTGGACAGCGGAATTCGATTGCAAATCCATCCTGCGTTTTTACAACAAAACCTCGAAGATCGTGTACAGGTGCACCAATTTCAGCATAGTTCCATTCTTCATCCATTTGATACGCGGTGATAACTCCTGGTTTTGAATAGATAAGAGCAATACGGCCAAGGGTTCCGCTATTATCGATATAGCTAAGACGTAAGTGATCGGCTGTGTCTAGACGAAGATATCCAAGGTCTCTGTATATGCTCCGGTCGTCTATTATTTTCACGAACACGAAAAGAAATTCGTTACGCTCACCGAGCGCAAGATCGAAGGACCCATCAGCTACTTGATTGTTCTCATTGACAGAAGCAGGTTTAAACGAATGAAAGACAATATCCGTATCAGAATCCCAATCTGAATTATCACCGTCGATACGAACTGCAGAGTGCAATGGTTGAGCATAGAGAGATTTGTATTCTTCAATAGGTAAGGCAAGGTCTTCAAAAAGGTCTTGTCGATTTCTGAGTACCGAAGAAATAGCACGCGCTACCAACAACTGAGCGTTTTGTTGCCCTTGGATCAACAATTTTTCCATTTCGATCAATTGCATGTACGAAAGCCAAGGAACGGCAAACAATGCGGTACTCAGGAACATCAACTTGAACCGCAGCTTAGGTCCGCGTATTCGTGTACGAAATCTCATTTCACTTATCTAAGCTGACCATCGATATCCGAAGCCATACTCGCTTTTTATCGCTTGGAATTCTCTATCTACGGCCTCAAACTTCTTACGGATATTTCGCATATGAGTATTGATGGTGTTGTTGGTAACTAAGCTTTGCATGGTTGCGTATTTGAGACGTTCATAACTAACTGCGTGCCCGGGTTGTCGAACGAGCATCGCAAGCATTCGATACTCCGTACCAGAAAAATCTATGCGATGGCCTTTCCACGAAGCAAGCAAAGCATCTTGGTTCAGTTCTAAATCACCGAGCTTACTTGTGCGCACACTGGCTTTTTTATGATCACTACTCCTAGCTTCGCTTATTCGGAGTAGCGAAGCAATTCGCTCTGCGAGATAGTCGAGGGAAATCGGTTTGGGAAGGTAGTCCCATGCACCAAGACGGAGCCCAGAAATTTTATCGATTTCATCTATCCGTTCCGTAAGAAATATCACGGGCATGGTAGGAATTTTAGAAAGCAGCTCTCTGCAAAGGTCAAAGCCTCCATCGACGTCATCGCCGAGAATAATGTCGAGGATTGCTAAGTCTGGTAATTCCCGTTCGAAACCTTCGAGTGCAGATAATTTATCAGAGTAGGCTGTAACGTTATAGCCTTTGTTAGTGATCGCGTCCGTGTAGTTCACGCGTTGATCAGGATCATCTTCAACTACCGCGATACGCTTAACCATAAATATCCTCATACGTTTTGTGGCTGATTCTGCATGAGATATTAACGCGTTAAGTAGGTGCCTGTCCTTTCATTAAATTTTCATAAACGTTCCACTGTTCCACACAATAAATTGCGACTTTTACTATTCAATAACGGCATGAAGGTCTTTATACCATTTGATGATCGATACGTGGAATCTACCGTTCGATGTGAGTCCGATTTCGATATAGCTCTCGTTCCATACGAACTTGAGTATTTACGTGTGGCCAATGCAGCGCGGTCAAATACGCAGCGCGGTACAAATACACCCCAACAAACCCCACAGGAAATAAGCCTGCCGCCGGCTTGCGTTCCTACGAACTAGTAGCTGCAGTACTCTTTGCGTGTCAATGGCGATTTTGCAATTATGTTAATTACCATTGTCGGTCTTGAACCCGATATCGAAATTGGCAAAAATCAAATATCGATATGGGAAATGCGGAGCGGTGCATTTTAGTCGATAGTCGTGTTCATTGTGGCATATTGATGGTTGAACCTTTTGAAGGTTCGTTTTGTTATGATCAGAAGAGGGTTGCTGAATTCACAGCAGCCGTAAACAAACAATGGAACCACACGGCCGTGGGGGATTTGTACCGTTTTCAGCATACTCGTTCGGAGTCTAGAATGCTGGACGGCAATATGCGGCAGAGTGACGTATAGCAGTAATTTCCAGCGAGTTGTGAACTGCTGGTTTAATAGGACTTTCGGCTGTTTCCGTCCCATGGTTTTCGCGAACTTTTGTCATTTTCTGGGCTGTATAAATTGGGGCACGTTATCAAACTGGAGTGAAAAGATTTAGTTACATCAAAGAAATGCTCACCCATCTTTTGAACACACTACCAGTATCCAGACATTTCCTCACTGGAAATTACTGACTCTTGGCCAGTTGGTCGGAGCGATGGGTCTCAAAGGGATGCATATCAGAACATTGCTAAGGAGATATTATGGACTTCTACGAAAGTCTTGCTAGCAGTACCTCTCATCCGGGGAGATTATGGCGAAACGTGACGGAGCGCATTGAGATACTTGAAAGCATGAGATAATTCCATTGGGAAGAGTATGTCTTCATCGGGTTGGTTTGGTGGAAGTATTACGGGATTCCGATTTGGACACTGTCTTCGTCCACGCTTTGTTCACTCGTGTCGAATCGAGTCTACAGACGGCCTTGGCCCTTTAGATAATGATCTCTAATATCTACAATGCACCCGCTCTCTGCTGGTCTCAGTGCCTCTATTCTCTTGTCGTGATAGTACGCTCGATGGAAACGAGAAGAGCGATTGTGGCATTTTCTGTCTTGAGCTATTTATCTACTCAATTGATGCCTGCGACGAAACTGAGTGTAGGACTAATGTCTCTGTGTATAACTAAATTGGCAATTGAATCTAACGATGTCTCTTCGCGATTCACGATCACCAAGTTTGCTCCCATCTGTTTTGCTAACTGAGGAAATCCTGCCGCTGGATAGACCGTTAGTGACGAACCTACTACTACGAACAAATCGCAAACTGTGGTCACTTCTTCAGCGCGACGCATTTCGTCTTGTGGCATATCTTGGCCAAAAGAAATCGTTGCAGTTTTAATGATCCCTCCACATCTTTGGCAGGGTGATATGCGTCCAAGTTTCTCAAACTCAATTTGTAGATCAGCGAGTTCGTAGCGCATCTGACAGTTGAGACACCTAGCATACTTGGCATTTCCATGTAGTTCGACGATTCGATCGTCGGAGACGCCGGATCGTTGATGCAGACTATCAATGTTTTGTGTGATGACGGCGGTTGCTTTGCCTGACTTGATAAATTTTGCGATTGCTTTATGTCCATTATTCGGTTCCGCTGTGGCCAGCTGATTACTTCCGTCGAATTTTCGACGCCATGCCTCAGTTCTTTTTTCTTCCGACTCGATGAATTCTGAAAACTCAATAGGGCCGATTTCGTTCCATATGCCTGTGCCAGGGCTTCGAAAGTCCGGTATACCCGACTCGGTACTTATGCCCGCACCTGTAAAGAAGACTATTCGTTGCGACGAGGCGATGAGGGTTCGAAACAGATCAAGTTCGTCCATGTCCGTTTCTTTCGCGATCACAATTTAGTTCCCTACAGGTTAATGCATAAGCTACTAGAAATGAAAAGATATTATTCATTCCAGATCAAATCTGTATGTATCGCTTCTATGGCGTTGGAAGAGTGATTTCTTCGCATGGTTTTAAAATCACATCAAGAGCATATTCGTTTGGTAACTGACGCGCGGTAGTTACTTCCATGTCGTATTTGAAATACCGATGGATAGATTCGAAGTGGAACATAACCACCCCGGAGAACCCTCTTGGCCATGGTTCTTCCCTAACCTCGAGAATTGATGCAGAACATCATACGCCAATAAGTACTATAGGATGTGCGGACGGTATGACTCGATATCGTTAGAATTTAAGTGCGTTACTTTATCGAAATAAATCTATGAATATTCAGGGAATATTGGGGATTGCTTTTTTTCTACTGATAGCATGGTGCATAAGTGAAAACCGAAGAAACGTGCGTCTACTACCAGTAGGGATAACGCTAGCAGTACAGTTTCTAGTAGCCTTTATCCTTATAGCTATACCACAAATCAGTAATACTCTTCGTGGCTTAAATCATATCGTGATGGCTGTCGGAAAAGCTACGGATGCAGCCACGTCCTTCATGTTTGGCTTCTTAGGGGGTGGGGATGCACCGTTCGGATTGGACTCGGAGCTCGTACCGTACATATTTGCATTCCGCGTGTTGCCGCAAATATTAGTCTTTAGCGTCATCGTTGCTCTTTTGTGGCATTGGAAAGTGCTCCCGAACGTAATACGTGGCTTTGCATGGTTTTTACGGCGGACGCTTGGTATTAGAGGGGCAGTTGGAGTTGCTGCCGCATCAAGTATTTTTGTCGGAAGCGTCGAGTCGCCGATGATTATTCGCGCGTACTTAAAAAATCTTTCCAAGTCTGAATTATTCGTGGTTATGACCTGTGGGATGTCGACCGTCGCTGGATCGATGATGGTGGCATATGCCAATATCTTGGGGCCGGTGATTGATGGCGCGATGGGACACGTCCTTACCGCTTCAGTGATCAACGTATTGGGAGCTTTGATGGTTGCAAGAATCATGATTCCAGACGATAGCTCAACCGATGCACATGATCTCTCGAGTGGGCTTTCCTATTCGAGCTCGGTGGACGCGTTGACTCGCGGCACCTCCGATGGCACGCGATTGGTAGTAAACGTGGGAGCAATGTTGATTGTTCTCTTAAGTCTCGTAGCACTCGTCAATCATATTATTGGTGTAATACCAGTCGGTGGAGAACCACTGTCACTTGAACGGATCGGTGGTTGGTTTTTTTCACCCATTGTTTGGCTTATGGGTGTTCCTTGGGCTGACGCCAATCAAGCAGGATCGTACATGGCCATTAAGCTTGTGCTAAATGAAGTAGCTGCGTACATTGATTTTGGAGCGAATGGAGGGAATCTGCAGGAACAAGCACGTATGATTTTGACCTATGCGCTTTGTGGATTTGCAAATTTCGGCAGCGTCGGAATCGTGATCGGTGGGATAAGTGCGTTAGTTCCAGAACGGCGGTCAGATTTGTTGTCTCTAGCTCCGAGAACTCTTATATCCGGAACGATGGTCGGTTGTATTACTGGTGCAATAGTCGGATTGATCGTACAAATTGAATCGTTCTTATTCGGTTAGTTCATAGCCCAAGGGGACTCTAGCCACCTGCGAGCGATACGTTCCACACTCCTGCCTGATGGGCGGAATCCATGACGTGGACAAGAGTCTCGGTCTTTGATTCTTGATGGGGGCGGATTACCACGGGTGCTTCTGGATCTTCTGCGTGCATGCGTTCGATATTAGCTCGAACGGCTGACCAATCAACTTCTCTATTCGAAATAATAATTCGGTCTCGGCTTGAAATTTGGACGACGATAGCTCGCTTATCGGGATTAACGGTTTTGGGTCTGTCATCTTCAGGCTGATTGATGTCTAGTCCAATTTCTTTGACGAACGTCGCCGTCACTATAAAGAAGATAAGCATGATGAACACCACGTCAAGCATGGGTGTTAGATTGATCTTTTGTTCTTCACTATGTTGGCGGATCAACGATCTTCTTCTCACTCCAATATCCCCTCTTAGAACTGTGATATTGTTCGATGGACTAAGCTATCGTACATCAAATAATGCGTATGTTGCTGTCATAAACAGTAAAAGTATTTAGTTACGATTGTGTTTCATATAGCGATGAATAGGAAGAAACTAGTATTTTAAGTTCAGAGTATTCATATGTTAACGTCGGCGTCGGGTTCATTAGCATCCAATGCGTTCATCCATGTTAGACATAGCTCGCGTGAGCGGTACTGACCCCACCGGCTCACTTCTTCTTTTTCCAAGATAGGGAAAGTTGAGTAGACGTATCGCACATCGCCGTGATTAGTAATTCCATAGAAGCGGAAGAAAATCGCATCCAACTTAGCACGCAGGGATAATCTGCGCTCTTCGTTCCAACGAAATGGCTTTCTAGCTTGATTGCGGCGTGTCACAAATCCAAGGTCACGTGCAAAGGGTTTCATGTCATTTGACGTGTAAGTGAGTTCAAGGACTGCTTCGGTAACAATTTCAGCAGCTGATTTTGTTCCGAATGAAGTTATATTGAATTGATCTAGCGAAACAACTGGTATTTGTTCAAGCGTAAACCAAGTCAAGTGCGTCGCCGGCACTTTTTGCCTCGCAACGTAATCAAACGGCATGGCGTTCAGATTGGCTACGATCATGCAAGCAGCGCGGGCAGAATCTTCAATTTCGTCGGTGAAAGGGAGAATTGGAAGAGTATGGCCAGCACCAACGCGTGGAATGATGGCGGCTATCATTGTGCGGACATTCGTCGTTGCAGTGATATCTTTAAAAGCAATTGTCCAATCTTGTGGCCAGGGCCAGCGTTTCGGGTCATCCTTCACAAAGTATCGTGGAACTGGTAGACGGTCGTACTGCATTTTTTCGCTAGTTGGAATGGGCACTCGCTGTCCGGGGCGGAATAGGTTGGTGTCGTGTAGGACAATGTCTGCTGCTCTATGATCGAACGCCTGGACCATCTTTCCTTCGTAAAGAGCAATCCATTGTCCGGCTGACGTTCCCCAGCGATTTCCCTTGATCGACCACCCTTTCTCAATTTCTTTAATTTCTTCCGCCGTGCGGAACATCCCCGAATCGTTAGCCATGTGGAACATGGTGTGGTATTTGATTGGCCAGACTCTTTCCTGAATGCTCTTGTGTCGGGATACAATCACAGGCAGTCGATCGTATATCGACAATGCAAGTTTGACATCGCGTCGAGAGCGTAAAATAGGAGCCGTACCTGTATTAGGGTTAATTTTTGCGAAGTCGCGTGCGCGAAGTGAGAAACACTTCTGATTATCGGTTACTTCAAAGACGTCGTGGAGAAAGAACCCACATCGGGTAGGCTCTGATAAAGGGGATTGACTTGCAATGAAGACGCAAAATTTAAATCTAGAATCTACGTCTCTAAAGAATTTTTTTTTATTCTCGAAATCATAGAGTGATTTCAGTTTATTTTGAGACGTAATGCTTCTAAAAAACTCTGATGCCAGCTTGTCGGACGCGATGCCTGACGGAACCAGTAACCCAACCATTCCGTCGGGCTTTATAACCGCCATTGCACGCTCCACAAAGAGTGAGTAAAGGTTAATATCTCCTTTGGATAGGAGAGGGTAGTCTCCAGACGTTCGAGCTATATGAGCCATGGTGGCCGCGGTTACATGTGCTTCTGCGAATTCATTGATCAGTGGATCATTGGATTGAGCTAATTCGTTAATCATACGTTTACGTTCTGAAGCCCGCGTTGCAAACGCAATTTCATGGTTGCGGTGAGCAAACCACTCAATCTGTTGAAGTTTGATTCGGTCCCAAGGTGGATTTCCGATAATCGCGTCAAATCCACCGTGCAGTTTGTTTGATTCCCAGTCCGTCCAGATTCGCGGAAAAGTAAGCTGCCAGTTCAGAAATCTTTCACGTTTGATGATTTTCCGTGCTCTTGCGAATAACTCAGCAAATATCTCAGCGGAGCTTCCTTTTCCGTTTATTTCGATATCGCCAACCGCAATATCTACAGGATCTCCATAAGTTCCGGTCAAGAAGGACGTGATCGCGGTTTGTTCTTCACCCGTCTTTACGCCTAACCAGTCGAATGCATGAATTAACGAAAGAAAGGAGTTCAACTTTCTCGTATCGCGAATAACTCGATTGAAAACGGCCGCTGATTTATTTGCTTCGGCGATCTCAATATCGGTTAACCGCTCAATCATGTAGATATGTGACGCCGTATCAAATGCTTGATCGAGAGACTTCCGACCTAAGAAGATCTTGGTACCAGAAGTTTTTGCCTTCTCGATTCCTTTTTGAACCCACAATCCAAATAAGCTGTCGCCGCACCTTAAATGGTGCTCTAGAAAAGTTAACGGTGCACCGATCGTAAACGTATGTAGCCAGAGTGAAACCTTTGCTAGCTCAACGGCCATGGGGTTTTTATCGACACCGTGAACGCAACGTTTTAGAACCATTCTGCGAATGATGTGACGGTCACTCAATTGTTCTAGATCCACCACCCATTTGTTTTCGTTGGCGTTGGTCAGAATCTGACGTCTGATTTGACGTATTTCGTCATAAAGTGAGGACACGTACCCATCAATTCTTTCTTCGACGAGTGCCATAGCGTCGATTATTTGCTCCGTAAGGTAATCAACAAGATTTACAAGGAAATGTCCGGAGCCCATTGCTGGATCGCAGATATTAAGATCGAGTATGCGAAGGGCAGGATCGTAATTTTCCAAGTCATAAACTCGTATATCCTCGTGCGTTGGATAGTATGTATCGGGAAATTCAAGTTCTTTTTTTCGTTTTTTGAATGCGGTCCACTTAGATTTAATAAGAGGTTCGATAGTTTCTTTAAGTATGAGTGTTACAAGATCGTCTGGCGTATAAAAACTACCGCTTGATTTTCGGGCAAAGGTATTGGGGCTGATACTCACCGATCCGTCACGATTCTTGACCACTTCAAATTCCAAGAGTCGTTCGTAAATTGAACCAAGTTGCTGAACGCCGAGATCGCGATAGTTGATGTACCGCCTTCGATCCCTTTTTGTTTTTTCGAAGGAAAGGGCGTCAATCACATCAGCCATAACGCTATCGCTCAGACGGATTTGATTGAGCAGAGGAGTTTGTTCCCTGTTGAACAATCCTCCGTTGTATGGGGGTAATCCAATGGAAGAATCACCAATATCGATGAGTCGGCAAAGATCATTTATCGCATCCCAATATCTAGTCGCGGATTGGGAGAACGTACTGTTCAAGTCCTTTCTATTTCCGATGTCTCTGCGGACTCTTTCGTACATTCCGTAATCGCTATATCTTCCATCGCGCACCGGGAGCAAATTTCTATCTTCAGCGTAGAAAATGAATAACAGCCGATAAAGAAGAATGAGTGCGGCATCGCGTACGTCAGACGAAGAAGCGTTCGGGGCAGAGACGGCGATGGCGTCAGTGAGATTTGGGAACACGGATTCAAATACGAGGTTGGATAAATCACTCGCTACTCTTTCTTCGTAGTCGCGTCCGATATTGATGGCTTGTTCGTGAAAGGATGAATCTTGCGGCGCACTTGGGATAAATGATCTTTTGCTAAAAGTAAGCCAGAAGATTGTCAGTGCCCGTTCGCGGCCCTTTTCATCAAGATCTGACTCGCCGTCTGTAATACCCAAGAGTAGAGGTAGGTCTGCTTCGAAGAATTCTTCGGAGACTGTGCGAGCTCCTTGCCAATACAGCCGCCACCTTGAACCATTGGTGAGTATGCCCCACCTCAACGATCCCAGTGTCAGATCGTCAACTCTCCGCAGATATCTGAGCATCTGTGTCGAGGGCGCGCTGGCCCCACCGGGTCGGTCAACGCTACGGTCTAAAGGTCGATTCCAACGCTTGGATTCAAGAATCGCCGTTCCCAGCTCATATCGTTTCCATTCATCAGGGAGGTCATTTGCTCTCCTCTTTCTGCCGTCGTCTCGAAACAAAAGGCCATCTGGTACATTTTCTCGACCATGCGGGCTGAGATTCTGCTGACGAAGATCGGAAGTCCATCCTAGTAGTCGGAGAATGGGCCAGATCAAATCGTTCTCTGTCTGACTCTCATTAGGCGACTGTGAAGTTGGAAAGTCTTTAAAGATCTTTAAAGCTGCTTCTTCAAATTTACGACATGAAGCCCAATCGATGTTCCGCCAGTGGTCCATATCCGTGATCGATTCTTTGAGGAAATCGATCGCGAATAAACTTCCATTGATAGCACTTTCAAAATGCATAGTGATAAGGTTTCAGATGTGCTTGGCCAGAGAAAATCACAGGGTCGACAGTATTTGTACTTATGCAAGTGAACAATGGATGTAAGAGGAAAATGATCAGAGTATCCAGTCTCTGGGTTTTAGGTACCCAGCTATCAAATCTTTGTGCTGTTGTGTTGTAGGTATAAAGTTGTATCGCCAGCTGGCCCGGGGCGGTAAAGATGCTAATACCGACTCCACGCGCCGACCAGATTGAAGCCCATAAGTGGTGCCTCGATCAATAGCAAGATTAAATTCAGCATAGCGTCCTCTGCGAACTAACATCCATTCTTCGTCTTCTTCCGACCAAGGAGTGTTGCATCGTTTCATAAATATGTCGGAGTATCCCTTGAGATACTGTTCACTAATACGTTGGGTAAATTCAAGACAAGCCTCAAAGCCGCCACCAGTCCAATCGTCGAAAAACAATCCCCCAATTCCGCGACATTCGTTTCGATGGGGTAGATAGAAGTATTCGTCGCACTGTTTTTTAAGCAGGGCATAAGTTTCTCGGTCGTCACAAGCTCTTCGTGCGCACTCATGCCACATCTGAGCATCCTCTAGATACGGAATATACGGCGTCAAGTCGAAGCCGCCTCCAAAATACCACGAAGTCGGGATTACTCTGACAAGAAAAAAACGAAGGTTCATATGACTCGTCGGAACGTGAGGATTCCATGGATGGACGATTATCGATATAGAAATAGCTTGAAAAGGTTCTCCTGCAAGGTGTGGATTGCGTTCACTTGCGGCAGGAGGAAGCGAATCTCCGATACCGTGAGTAAAAAGCACTGCAGCTTTTTCTATTTGTTTTCCGCGTTCCAGTACCTGAGGTTTAGACAGACTGCCGCTAGAGCTTTGAAATTCCTCGCCACCGAAAGACGCCTTGCCGTCTATGTCTTCAAGGCGATCGATTATCACCGTTTGCATATCTAGAAATGTCTTACGTACAGCTTCGACTTGAGCAGACATGCTTGTGTTGACAGTACTAAACGATACGTGTACCGCGTGGTTGACTGACTCTCACGTCGGAATAACCACACGATCTTAATAGCTTGCTGGTATGTTTGACTAGTGCCGGTACGTATCTGCGAATAGAGTTATCAATCATACGAAGCCGTCGTACTATCTTGGAAACAACGTAGGAAAATAATTTTTCATTGACGTACCTGGCACCTGGCACATGTGTATTTTTAATACTACTGGATAACCTGGTTGAACTCGACTCGCGTTTCGTGAGAGTGCCGGGACTCAGATGTATTAAGTTTACATCCACTTGGCTTTCTCACAGTTTTTTATGATTTGACGTAGATCCTAATTTGTTGTGGTCGAACCAAAGGGATTCAACCCTATCGTCAACTAAAAACTGATCTGGGTATGGTGCATTTTCGAACTGATCGATTGTCCAGTGATCATCTTGATGATGAAGAAAGCGAAGTAAGACGTACGATAAGTTCTTTTAGATGAATTTGTTCCCTCGTTAGTCGCACAAATTTATCGACAGGATTGAATGATTTCTCTAACAACCGCTGGTAGCGTTCGAGCCCCATCAAAAGAAGCTGTGGAAGATCAGATAATCGTTGGTCATTGCATATCGAATCAAGTGAGTATTTGATAGCATGTCGAAGATTACTGACAGGAAACGGGAACGGCGAAAGCATAGTGTACGTTTACAGAAAAACTTACAGAAAAACTAATTTTGCTTTAGTACTCGTTCGAACGGCCACCGCAGCGCACGGTGGGCTAGGGCACATGGATACGGACGGACTTGCAATATTTTCAGAAGAAACGGCCTCTAACTCCTCGGATCGTTGTGAGAGGGAGTGCTGCTTATCTTGCTATGGTATGGGGCGGTGAAGACTAACCTGCGCAAGTACGTAGCCTAGTTCTAGAAACAGCTAAACAGCTAGTTGATGGGTGAGGAGTGGAGCGGGAAACGGGGTTTGAACCCGCGACCCCAACCTTGGCAAGGTTGTGCTCTACCACTGAGCTATTCCCGCAGATCAGTAAATTATAAGATATCGTCTGTCGGCATAAAAGCGGTAGCTTTATCATGAAATTGTGCTCCGTTCAGAAATCCCTTTAGCTCTTCAGAGCTCCGCATAAAGCCTGCAGAACTAATGGGAGATCTCTTTGTAAGGCAGATTTTCTGAAATATGTACCCACAAGGTATGTAATTTCCATTTCAAATCAGATGCGCATTGGCTATCCTAAAAATTTCCTGTGAAGCGGGCTCCTAACTAGTGTCTGCGGGAAAACCCCATTTTACGATGGGTTTAAGCCACGTGATGGTATCCGTCGCTCAGGGGATCATGTTGATTTAGGAGATGTACGACGGGTAATCGGCCCATCGGGGCTCCAAAAGTGCGGATGATGTTCTCCTGCTCGCTTTCGGGGCGTGCGGGGTCCGTCCCGAGGGGCGGGAAGGATGGATATTGAGGATGGGGACGGCTAGGCCGCCAAACGATAGGGTGGTGCGTGCGTGCGATGGGACCGCCGCGCCGCCCGTTGCTGCAGCAAGTGTCCGAGTCGGTGCAGGTTGGCTGCGAGGATCGAGATACCCACGGTGCGTTCGAAGCCTGCCCGGCCATGCGTGCGCACCCGGTCCAAGCCATGGCTTTCCAACGCATGGATCGCCGATTCCACGCCCGGATGCCGGCGGCGTCGCGCCACGAACGATGCTTTACCTTCCCGAGCTCGGCTGGCCTCCGTGCCGCGCCCCTTCGCGGGCAACGCGACGTGCTCCAGCACCGCGGCCAGTTGCTGTTGGTTGGCGGGGCTGTGGAACCCCCGGTCGAAACTGCATCCGCGCAACTCCGGATACTGTGCCTGGCATGCCGCCACCAGCGGAACCCCCACGTCCACATCGCCGCCATGCCACTGCAAGTGCCAACCCAGGATGAACTGATGTTGATCTTCCAGCACCGTCAGGGGAACCCCCAGCTCCACCGGCCGGCCGGCCTTGCCCTTCACGATCCAGCGCGTATGCGGCTCGAACAGCGAGAACAGTTTCTCCTCGTGCGGGATCGTTTCCCCTTCCAGCACGCGACGGCGGATCTGATCCTGCAAACGCACCGAGCAGGCGTGAAACCAGCGCCATCGCGACAGCTGCGCCGGCGACACCGAGCCCTCCGGCAATCCTTCCAGCTCCTCCAGCGTGTCGCCCAGACGCCCCGTCAGATCGCCGCACAGGGTCAACCACGCCGCCACCGCCTTCGGGCGTCGGCACCACAACCGCGCACGGCTCACCCGTTGATAGCCCTGCCGAACCTGGCTCCGCCAGTACTGCCCCTGCCGCCATCCCGACACCTCATGCGATCCGCAACAGACCGAAACCTCCGTCAGCAGCACCCGCATCGCATCCCACAGCAGGTTCACGTCCGTCGGGTAATGCACGTCCGTCTCCACTACGAACGAGTCAACCCGACCGTCCAAGGCGGTGCCAGGGAACTTTCCCGCCACCGCATGACCCTCCCGTACCAGCAGCGCATTCAATTCCTGTAGCAACGCCGGCGTCACCAGCGACACGTTGTCCTGCAACGTGCGAACCGAGTACGTCCAGTCATCCAGAAACCCATGCTGCAGCATCTTCCGTACCACCCTGGTGATGGTTCACCAACTCCCCCAGACGGTCGTAGTCGCAATTCAAACCCTGCTTGAGCACCGCCATCACCAGAACCCGCCACAGCGTCATCCCCGGCCTCCCGTTCTCCGGATCCCGATCCGCGGTCACATGGCAACCCAGTAACCCTTCCCATTCCTCCCGACACGACACGTACAGATGCTGCAATCCCAACAGCAACGCCGGAATGTCATCCCGTGATTTCACATTAATCCTGATCTCACCGATCGGCGTCTCATCCAACCGCAAGGCATGCTCGAAACGTCTCATGATCGCTGCTCTCCCAACGAAGATCCGCACAGAACACCCCTGAAACCCCTAAAAAAGCCCATTTCAACGCCTCCAACGGCAATCTTCATCCGTAGCATTTTAGCTCAAAATACCCTCCCATGCCACAATAATCAGCACTTTGATACAATCATCAGGGTTTTCGCACAGACACTATCTACTTGAGTGCTGCTATCGCACCCTATATGTCTCGTGCAGCCAATCGCCGTTTGCACTACCAGCATTTGAGGGTTTTATAGTTACCTAGTAGTCACTGTCCATGTCTGATCGGCGCAATAGCTACTTGCACAATGCGAGGCAATTCCGCAACCGATCAGTACGTTATTTAACATGAATGGCGGAGAGGGAGGGATTCGAACCCTCGATGGGCTATCAACCCATACACGCTTTCCAGGCGTGCTCCTTAAACCGCTCGGACACCTCTCCATTTCTTTGCAATGCTTCCGTAAACAGAAAGTGCTCTTGACCATGGATCCCCGGCACCCGAGTCCACCGCTACCGCTGCTCCCTTCCGGGCCTGACGGGGTTTGCAGTTTATCGTCGCGGGGGCACCGCCAAGAGCACCACACTATGAGCTGGTACGTACCAGCTCATAGTGTGAATGCTAATTGGTACATATAACCGTTGTCTAGTAGACCATCCTTTAAATCTCCGTTCGTCGAGATTGATTTTTTAAGTATCTGCATTTCGATTAGACAAAATTCGTGCTCGCACAGGTAGATCAGAAAGCTGGACGGTACGTCAGATCTCACAATTCATCTGCTTTTCTTGTATGACGAGCATGTGCATTGCTTTATCAATGAACGAGATTTCATAGTCTTTAATGTATATGCCGAAATCAGGACGGCAGGATGACGTCTTGATGCTCGTGGTGCGCAACGAGGTCATTCAAAATAAACTTGTGGTCCGTCACTGTATTTAAATCTGTCGTTTCAAACATGTTAATTCGGTTAACGGACTAGGTTCATTGCTTGAAGACCATCGTAAATAACGTTGATATCTGCACCTTGTTTTGTCCCATGAGATGATAAATGATGTCGAAATCGTCTTGCACCGGCTACACCACGAAAGAGACCAGAAAGATGTCGTGTCATGTGATGTAGAGGTATTCCGCTATCCAACATTTTTTGTACGTATGGCAAGTATTGATCTATCACCGCTATTGGACAGTAATCCTTTTGCGTTTCAAAAAAGAGATGGTTGTGTGCAGTAGCAAGGAACCTGAAATCCTCGTATGCACGGCGACCAACCATAACTCCATCCGCCCAAGTTAACACGTCGTCTAATAGTGAAATGGAATTCAATCCACCATTCAGTTCGATGTGCAATTTGGGGAACTCACGTTTTAGTTTGCGTACCCGGCCGTAGTCGAGTGGAGGTAATGTTCTATTTTGACGTGTAGTGAATCCCGTGAGGATGGCCTTTCTCGCATGTACAACGATTCCATCAACTTCAGAATAGACCATTTCCACGACAAAATTTCGTAGAAACTCGTAGCTACCATAATCGTCTACACCCAAGCGGCACTTTACCGTCACTGGCAAGTTTATGCTGTCGCGAGTGCGTCTAACTAATTCGCCAACGAGCTGGGGATTCTTCATGAGACACGCGCCAAAATTACCCCTACACGCCTTGGATGAAGGACAACCTACGTTGATATTGATGGCATCGTATCCATATTTTTCTACAAGCTTCGCAGCTGCGACGAAATTTGATACGTCTTGCCCTGCTAGTTGGGCAACAACGGGATGTTGGGATTCGTCAAAGCTTAGCATACGGCTATGATTGCCCCGTATTAATGCGTCAGCGACCATCATCTCGGTATACAGAACTGCACGTGGCGCAATGATTCGCATTAACGTTCGACAATGCCGGTCGGTTCTAGTAACCATGGGTGCAACCGAAAAGGTGCGAGATATCGCATTAAATTGAGGTACTAACACTTTTATTCATCGAGACAGAGATAAATATCCACATTCTTCCCACTATTTCTTCACTTTTGATGAATAACTCTGTATAGTGTGCAACCTGAAACAACTATTAACAAATTCGAATGTTTGCACAAAGGACAGTAGCGCGGTCCGTCCACGCTATTGGTATTGGAGTACATTCCGGTAAGAATGTCGCGTTAACAATTCGGCCTGCTCCCGCCGACACAGGCATACAATTTATTTGCCGTGATACCAACCATACACGCATTGCTGCACATGCTTCCAATGTTTCAGATACGACATTATCTACGACCATTGCAGCAAAAGGGACACAAATTGCTACTGTTGAACATCTGATGTCTGCGTTGTGGGGTGCGTATGTCGATAATGCGCTAGTTGAGGTCAAAGGTGGCGAAGTACCTATTATGGATGGCAGTGCTGCAAATTTTATGGAGCTACTCAATAGCGCAGGATTCCAAGAACAATCTGCAAGTAGAAAATTTATCCGTGTGATTCGGCAACTATTCGTAACGCAAGGAGATGCTTCCGCAATGCTTGTACCTTTTGACGGATTTAAGGTGAGGTATGAGTTTGTAGCGGATCATTTGGTCTATAACCGGTACCCTAAACGGATGGAGATGGATTTCGGCAAATGCAGCTACTCAGACGATATTGCGTACGCTCGATCATTTGGTCTAGTTGCTGAACTATCACAGGCTCAGTCTATAAATCGTTGCTTGGGCTCAAGTCTAGAAAATTCCGTTGGTGTATCAAGCTACGGCATTCTTAACCCAGAAGGCTTAAGATATACTGATGAGTTTGTTAAACATAAGATACTCGATGCGATCGGTGACCTATATTTGCTTGGTCTGCGACTAATGGGAGAGTTTCGCGGATACATGTCAGGTCACGCGTTGAATAATAAACTAGCACAAGCGTTGTTCAGATGTCCCGATGCATGGGAATTAGTTGAATACAGCGTAGCGGATACCCAAGAGCGTGAGAGTTTGGATTCGCTTAGAGGTTATGACGGTTAGTACCCTTTAATGATATCGTTCTATCATTAAAGTCGCCGCGGAGGCTCAAGCATCCGTGCGTTTGTATAATATTGAATAAACGTCTAAGATTGATACATGTCAGTTCGTACGCGTGTCGCACCATCTCCGACCGGTGCACCTCATTTAGGCACAGCGTATGTTGCAATTTTCAATCTCGCTATGGCAAAGCGCTATGGTGGGCAGTTTATACTTCGTATTGAGGACACGGACCAATCGCGCTGCAAGGAAAGCTCAGAGAAGGCAATTTTTGAGGCCTTAAGATGGCTGGGTATTGAGTGGGATGAAGGTCCGGATGTCGGAGGAGAGTTTGGGCCGTATCGGTCTAGCGAGCGACTATACCTTTATAAGTCACACATTCAGAGATTAATCGACGAGGACTCGGCTTTCTATTGTTTTTGTAGTCCAGAGCGACTTGACAATATACGACGTGAGCAACAACGTAGAAAAGAAACTCCTCGTTATGATGGATATTGTCTCTCCCTTTCACTTGACCAAGCTCAAGCGAAGATTGCTTTTGGGGAATCATACGTGGTACGGCTGCGCGTACCTAACGATGGTGATTGTATTTTCTATGACGGTTTGCGAGGTAATATCAGGATTCCATGGAATCAAGTTGATATGCAAATTTTGCAGAAATCTGATGGCTTTCCAACGTACCACTTAGCAGTAGTGGTTGATGACCATTACATGGAGACCAGCCATGTTCTTAGAGGAGAGGAGTGGCTAAGCTCTTGTCCGAAACATCAGCTTCTCTACCAAGCATTTAGCTGGACTGAACCTGAACACTTCCATTTACCGCTGCTCCGCAATCCAGATCAGTCAAAGATGTCAAAGCGGAAGCATCCAACGAGTATTAATTACTATCGGCAGTGCGGGTATCTACCGGAAGCACTGATCAACTATCTAGCGACTATGGGTTGGTCAATGCCTGACCAACGCGAGATTTTCAGTCTTGAGGAGATGATATCGGAGTTTGACGTGACGCGTGTGACTCCGCGAGGACCGGTCTTCGATATTGAAAAACTGAATTGGACGAACGGCCAGTACATCCGCTCGTTATCTGAGCAGGAATTCATGGAACGATTCAGTAGATGGGCATTGAGTAACAATAAAGTACAACGGATCGTTCCACTCGTTCAAAAACGCACGGAAAGATTTATTGATGTATTAAGCCAAGTCGACTACCTTTTTAGTAACAGACTCAAACTTGATGAATCAAGCTTTGCACACGAGAACATGACTCTCGACGAGTGTAAGAAAGTGTTGGATCATTCTCTGCGTGTTCTTGAAATTCAAGAAACATGGGACAGGGATGATCTTTATCAGGTGTTGCGCGACCTGTCGGAAAGTATGGGAATGCCTTTTCGAAACTTTTTGTTCCCGCTTTTTATAGCAATGTCAGGGCGACGAGTTTCGTTGCCACTTTTCGATTCCATGTCAATTCTTGGCACCGAACTTAGTCGTATGAGAATACGGTTAGCGGTCGAGGCCGCGGGGGGTATATCCAAGAAATTAATGAAGCACCTAGACAGTGAGTGGAAGGCACTTCACAAAACGGGTTAGACCGCGATATTCTTAATCGATATGTGCCTGAGATTGAGTATTCTTGTACATTGATAAATTCGCTTGCGGTGTAACATGCCAGCGACAGTAATCTTGCGCCGTGTCGAAATCTACGATAATGAGATCACCTTCATGATGCTCAACGGACTGTAGTAACGTACCTAATCCAATCACAGACCCTTTGCTAATGCGAACGATCTGGGGTGAATCGGTTCTAAACTCCTGTTTGACTGCACGTCGCGCAAGGAGACTAGGTGCTCCAACTACAAGACTGTGTGTGAACCGAGGTATAGAATATATGCAACGGTAGACGTTGTCTCTTAACCAATAGTCAGCTATGCGGCGCTTTTTCCTAATCTTGGAGCGACCGTTCTTTTCAATAGCATCAATTTCTTCCTGTGATGGGGTTACCCCTACAAGTGACCATGCGTTGTATCCGACACTACGTATTATAGAACAATAGGTCATTGCAATTTCGAAACTGCTCATGTTAACTTGTCTTTTTGCAGCGTAGTCTCGCAGTGAGTCGCGATCAAGAACATTCTTATGGTACTCATTGAAGGTGGCCAAGATAGTACGTTCAGTGCGGGTTAAAGTTTTATCGGAACCCAGATCTCCGTCATAATCGACGAGGCCGTCGTCATCCAGTATAAATTCAGTATGATTTCTAAAGTAAGCTATGAGAACGTCATTAGGTGGGACGACTAACTCAAATCCTCTAGAGTATTTAGGGTTGGAGGCTTTGTTTCTAAAATCGAAAACGTTCTCTAGACCAGGGCGAATTTCTTCTACAGTTAGAGGACGTGAAACACTTAACATTTTCTTAGCAACGTTTCGAACTCGGTCGCGGTCTTCTGGTAAAGACGGAATCCAGAAGAAATTATCTTTAAGATTGACGAGAGTGTTAGAACACATCATGATATTTCGTACTAACTCATGGTCAACTTGGTATTCATCCTCTAAGACGGAATGAATATGATTTGACGATGCGACACCGCATGCACGGCAAACCGCACATGCTCGTGTATGGATCTTATGAAATCTACGTTCATCAATATTACCCACAATCGCATCCTCACTATGCTCATAGATGTTCCAATCCTGTCTTAGCTCTAACAGACGAATCAAATTAAGCATTGATCGGGCGTCCCACGGTTTTGCCGTTATGCCTTTCGCGGCGATTTCTCGAGCTATATCCGACCATAAAAAAGGAGGTTCTCCACTTGGTAGAGCATCAGCTAGATGTAGAAAGGGTTCTTTTGACGTCCTTCTAATACTTTTAACAATACGGTCTTCGATTTGTCGGATTCGTTCCCGGGTTACATTCGAGAGAATGCCTGCTGCTTCAAGTGTAATAGGGCGATTACCATTCCACCCCATTCTTGCCGTAAGACTGTTAAGATGCCTTGAGTCCCCTCGAAGGCAGTTGGCTAATATTTCTTGAAGTGTCTCCTCAATAGGGTGAATTGGACGGTCAGTGATTGCGGATTGCGACAACTCTGCACCTGAAATTTTTGATTGGATCACGTCACGAACTTCTCCCAGTTCAGTGAGGATTGCCGATATTTGATCAGGCGAGAGGTCACTATTTTCGAGGTCTGCCATCTCTACGAGAGCTCGTAAGTATTCTTTCGCCTTCGTCAGTGGTTTGGGCGACTGATCGGATTTTGCTACCGATTGATCTTCCAGTGGCGATTTCTCATAGAGTGCACACACTATTTATTCCTCCAAGACAAGAGCTATCATTATCAATATAAGCAAATTTTAGTAGTTAACAAAAGACATTATGAGTTGACATGTCTTTTATATACATATGTAGTAGTTGTGTCAATATTCATGTTAGTGTGCATATTAATACAAAATGACCGTGTGGACGAATATTTCTTGTAACCCCATTAAATTCAGATCCCGAAATACTACTATCCATTGCCTCACTTCGCCATTTTGCATGGTGCTAACGTAGTTGGAAATCGAATAAAGGCAGGTCGCAGCTCGAATCTAACTAAAGTGTATCTTTTTCCCAACACAGCTTACGTGCAAATAGCAGCTATTACTTAGGGTGTCTAGGCATCCCATGTTTAGCGTCCAAGTAGCTATCAGTACCATGACCACTAGTGCAATTCATATAGCTAACATTTGTTTCATTTTCCAGTACTTAGGAATTCTATAACAATACAACATATATAGCAAACCTGCTTTTCTGATCCGTGCTGAAAATTTCAGATATGTTGTTATCTAAGATGAAGTGGTGCGGAAAAATGGGACACGGACGGAGCATAGTATACCAACAATGACGCAAGGCAAACGACGCCGGCATTCAAGTTCAAGGTGGCGATGAAGGCCCTGAGGGGGATCTGACGATGGCGAAGCTGCCGTTGCGGTTCGCGCGTGTTGCAGTCGACGCCGATCCAGCAGTGGAAGCAGATGCTTCTGGACGAAGGGGTACTGGTATTTGAACGTGGGGTGCGGACGGCGCGAAGTCGCCGGAGCCGTATGCGGGTCCGGACGAGCTGCACCGCAAGCTTGGGGAACGGACGATGGAGAGGGACTTTCTCAAGGAAAAGCTGTGCCCGTGGATCGATCCCGGAGAACGGCGATGATCGGCTCCAAGACGGAACATTTCGGTGAAGCGTCTATGCGAGCTGCTGGCGGTAAGTCGTTCGAGTGCCTATCGTGCCCTCTATCATGGGCCGGTGGAGGACCGAGCACTTGGGGATGCGATTGAGGGCATTGACGAAGGGCATCCGTTCTACGGCAAGCGTCGCGTTCAGGTGGAACTGAGGAAGCAGGGACTGGAAGCGGGTGTACGGCGCATCCGCCGTCGGATGCGAGCGATGCGTCTGGAGCTGATCCGTCCGAAGCCACGGACGAGCGTATCAGCCCGGGGTCACGAGCAGTATCCGTATCTGTTACGGGATCGTGAGATGGTGCGAAGCGACGCAGTGTGGGCTTCGGACCTCACGTACATTCCGAGGCGTCTGGGACCTGTGTATCTGGCTTCGGTGATCGACTGGCACGGTCGCCAGGTGCTGTCGTGGCGACTGTCCAACAGTGTCTGACCTCAAGGCTTGTGCGTGGCAGCACTGAATAGAGGCACCGGCACGCTACGTGCGGTCGAGGTCGCGCCCCGCATCATGGAGGCAATGGCATTCGGTTTGAGAAAAGTCGATCTGCGCCTTTGAGGGTTTTCTATAACCCATTGATTGACTGGGACTTGTTTCTGTTTTTTGGAGTGTTCAAAAAAAGGGGTTGCGTTGCGACATTTTTTTTGGCAAACTATGCTGTATGGAATTGTTTCGGACGGAAAGTGGATGGGTTCGAGAATCGTGGATCTGAAGTCGATCACATTTTGTGGCAGGCGGCTGACCCGCCGTCGGATTGCGGACATTCAGAGGACGGTGGAGCTGTTTCCGTCCTTGAGTCGCGATGAGCTGGCTTCGGCCATCTGCAGTCATCTTGGCTGGCGGACGCCGAAGGGCGGGGAAAGCCCTGGATCCTGTTTACGGATGCTGCACGTGCATGTGATCCGGGGACTGCATGCGGTGTTCGGGATAAAGCGGAAAACCGGTGCCGACATCGACCATTTCATCCCCGGCGATCGAGAGGATGTGGTGATGGAGATCGCCCCCCGCAAAGGCACACTCGCCACCTGTGGTGCACACTGCCGTCGGCTGGTGAAATACCTCGTCGGCAAAACGGTCTTCATCCTCGGAACCACCCTGCTGGATTCGAAGCGATACACCATCCCGCAACTGGCGGAGCGGTATCGCGCAAGATGGGGCGTGGAAGAATGGTACAAGGTGTCCAAACAACGGATGGAGGTGGAAGACTTCCATGGACCAAGCGAGCGGGGAGTGCAACAGAAACTCTATGCCGGCTTCCCCCTGAACGCCATGACCCGGCGGTTCTCCGGTCACGGCGACCATCGATGGAACGAAAGCCCGCACGAACATGGCAAGCCGCGCAGGCAGACCCATTTCAAGCACGGACTGGCGATGGTGGCGGCCGACATCGAGAACCCTGTTGCTGAAGCAGGCATCCGCGCTACAGGAAACGGTCACCCAGGTGGTTCGCGACATCATCCGATGCCGACAACGACTCCGGCCCGGCAGATCCTTCGAACGACGATCCCGAAAACCCGTGAAGATGTGGCAGCGAGGGAGAAGACTGCAAGCAAAAACTGCTGATTAACTCAACATAGGACTGGCATCCCATACAGGGGTGAAGGGCACTTCCTTAAACGAATGACAATGATCACTAAACGAATGCCATTGCGTACACGCGGGGCTGAACCGGTAATCAGGCAAAGAAAAACGACACTACCCAAGAGTTCCCCGTACAAGGTAATCAGGCAAAGAAAAACGACAAACACTACCCAAGTTCGACACTACCCAAGAGTTCCCCGTACACGCGGGGCTGAACCGCGCAACAAGACCGCGGCCCAGGCCGAACCGCCGAGTTCCCCGTACACGCGGGGCTGAACCGTAATGCTGTAGACTGGTGGCATATAGTTAATAGAGTTCCCCGTACACGCGGGGCTGAACCCAAATGGATAAAAAGATGAAAATTTATAGGAGGGAGTTCCCCGTACACGCGGGGCTGAACCGGAGATTTAAATATGAAATGTGACCACAAGAACGGCTACTCGATAGCCGAGATCCTGCTAGTGTTCGGCATCATCGCGGGCGTGCTGGTTGGCGTCTGGGCCATGTACACCATGCTGGCGGAGGAGGCCGACGTGAAGACTGCGGTAGCCGAAATCCTCTTGATCAGAGAAGCCGCGGTCCAATTCAAGACCAACAATGGTGGCGGCAAATACCATTTCGTTAACATAGGTACTATAAGTGCCTTTAAAGGTTATCTGGGAACCCTCGGCGACGGGTTGCAGAATATCAGCCAACGCGGATTCGAAATAACCAACACGTTCGGCGACATTTTGACGCTGAGGAACGTAAAATCAGGCATGCCTATTTATCAAAATATATACGTAAGATCGAGGGGGATACCTACGCTCGAAACCTGTAGACGAATGCTGGAACGTTTTGGCGAAGTGGAGGAATCTTCGGGAAACGAATATTACATTCCCGCCGGAAAAGCGATATCCGGATACAGGGGCGGTCCCGACTTCAACCATTCCGGATGTTTTCGCAATCCGAAAGGCATAGTGATTTTCCGGGTGGTCATCGACTAGCGACGACACGGAATACTAGGCACGGGGTATTGATTATGATGTACACAAAGGAAGAGATCGGCGAATTCCGCCGGACGTGGATCGAGTGGATGCAGGGCGAGGGGCGGAGGAAAAATCATGGGGCGCTTGAACGTGAGGCGCATGACGGACTGGAGAATCCGCGCTGTTGTCTAGGGCAGGACTGTTTCGCGCTAGGTGCCGACGTGGGCGGAATTGAAATGAACGACAAAGTGATATACGAAAACAAAGTGGATTATTTGCCGAGTTTAATCGCCGAAAAGTTAAACATCACCACAACCGTCCGCTTGAAAAGGAGATCACCACTGACTAGCAAGGGACATTACACGCTGGCCGAGATCAACGACGACAAGAATCTGGACTACAGCTTGGCTTGGCGAAGATGGCAGGATTGATCGAGCGGGAGTTCGCTGCGGAGTTCCCCGTACACGCGGGGCTGAACCTCCAGGGGTCGCCCGTCGCGCAAGCATCAATTTGAGTTCCCCGTACACGCGGGGCTGAACCGGAGAGAAGATGAAGAGAATGCCGCACCTGGGTGAGTTCCCCGTACACGCGCAATGGCATTCGGTTTGAGAAAAATCGATCTGCGCCTTTGAGGGTTTTCTATAACCCATTGATTGACTGGGACTTGTTTCTGTTTTTTTGGAGTGTTCAAAAAAAGGGGTTGCGTTGCGACATTTTTTTTGGCAAACTATGCTGTATGGAATTGTTTCGGACGGAAAGTGGATGGGTTCGAGAATCGTGGATCTGAAGTCGATCACATTTTGTGGCAGGCGGCTGACCCGCCGTCGGATTTCGGACATTCAGAGGACGGTGGAGCTGTTTCCGTCCTTGAGTCGCGATGAACTGGCTTCGGCCATCTGCAGTCATCTTGGCTGGCGGACGCCGAAGGGCGGGGAAAGCCCTGGATCCTGTTTACGGATGCTGCACGTGCACGTGATCCGGGGACTGCATGCGGTGTTCGGGATAAAGCGGAAAACCGGTGCCGACATCGACCATTTCATCCCCGGCGATCGAGAGGATGTGGTGATGGAGATCCCCCCCCGCAAAGGCACACTCGCCACCTGTGGTGCACACTGCCTGCGGCTGGTGAAATACCTCGTCGGCAAAACGGTCTTCATCCTCGGAACCACCCTGCTGGATTCGAAGCGATACACCATCCCGCAACTGGCGGAGCGGTATCGCGCAAGATGGGGCGTGGAAGAATGGTACAAGGTGTCCAAACAACGGATGGAGGTGGAAGACTTCCATGGACCAAGCGAGCGGGGAGTGCAACAGAAACTCTATGCCGGCTTCCCCCTGAACGCCATGACCCGGCGGTTCTCCGGTCACGGCGACCATCGATGGAACGAAAGCCCGCACGAACATGGCAAGCCGCGCAGGCAGACCCATTTCAAGCACGGACTGGCGATGGTGGCGGCCGACATCGAGATCCCTGTTGCTGAAGCAGGCATCCGCGCTACAGGAAACGGTCACCCAGGTGGTTCGCGACATCATCCGATGCCGACAACGACTCCGGCCCGGCAGATCCTTCGAACGACGATCCCGAAAACCCGTGAAGATGTGGCAGCGAGGGAGAAGACTGCAAGCAAAAACTGCTGATTAACTCAACATAGGACTGGCATTCCATACAGTTGTGAAGGGCACTTCCTTAAACGAATGACAATGATCACTAAACGAATGCCATTGATCATGGAGGAGGACGGCAAGGGTCGATGGCGCGACCACGTGAGGGTCGAGAGGCTGTGGTGTTCAGTGCAGTACGAATATGTGCACCTGCAAGCCTGGAATGACCCGAAGGAGGCTCGGCGCGAAATTTTCGGGCGTTTCATGCCGCCTCCTGCCATGTCTCGGATTCCGGTTCGGATGCGCGAACCACGCCGATCCGGCCATATAGATAACGCTGCCCCGTCAGCCACCGCTCATGGGTCTCCGCCGCAAGTGCCAAGATCAGACGCAGACAGGACTCCGCGTTCGGGAAGATCCTGAAGATCCTGACGACACGCGTGCGCCGACGGAGCTCCTCGTTGTACCGCTCCAGCATGTTCGTGGACTTCATCCGCAGGCGATGTTCCCTAGGCAGCCGATACACCGTCAGCGTCTCCTCGACATGATCCTCGACCCATTCCACTAGCCTGCCCAACCCTTTCTCATCGCCCCAACGGGCTACCCAGGCACCCAGTGCCTCACGAGCCTCCCCGACATGCTCACAGCCCCACAACCGTTTCAAACCCTCCAGACACGCGGGATCAGCACTCCGGGACAGTTTGTCCCTGGCATTGCGCAGAAAATGGACGCAGCACCGTTGCCACAACGCGGTCGGCAACACTTTCGAGATCGCATGCTTCAATCCCTCATGACGGTCCGAGACCACATACTCGACTCCCCGCAGGCCACGTTCCTTCAGATGCGAGAGGAATTCCGTCCACGATCCCCTCGCTTTCCCGGTTCGCCACTTCCGCCGCCAGCACCTGACGCCGACCCTCGCCGTCAATCCCGAGGGCAATCTGCACTGCCCGGGAACGCACCGAGCCCTCCTCACGCACCTTCTCATACCGGGCATCCAGCAACACATACGGATACGCCTCCTCCAGCCGACGTTCCGCAAACGCCTTCAGCGACGCGTCCAGCTTCGACACCATGGCCGAGATCGTCGCCGGCGAAAACTCGTGACCGCACAGACCCTCCGCCAGTCGGCTCACCCGACGCGTCGAGACCCCCCTGCACATACATCTCCGACAGCACCGCCACCAGGGCCTTCTCCGAACGCTGATAGCGCTCGAACACCCGCGTGCTGAACTGGCCGCTGCGCTCCTGCGGAACTCTCAGTTCGATCTCGCCCACCTTCATCGTCAGATCGCGCCGGTAGTATCCGGAACGGTAGCCCTGACGCGTCTGCTCTGCGTCCGCTCGATCTTGCCCGCTCCCAGAAACTCCGTCATCTCACTCTCCAGAACCTCGTTGAGCGTCTCCTGCACCAGCCGCCTCACAAACTCCTCATCGTCCGCCAGATGATCGCATGCCGACTTTTTCGTGGCATTGTGCGTATAATCTTTCCGAATCATTTCTTGCTCCTTTTCGATAAATTGTGTCATGAATGATTCGCGCCTGGATGCGGGATTGCGTCCAGGCATCTCCACATTCCCGATGAAACATCAGATTCTAACCATTCGTCTGTCGTTACAGTCCGTTTTTCGTTTTTGCAGATAAATTTATACACAACCTACAACCGCGAGCGATTGCATCAGGCATTGGGGTACCGAACGCCCGACCAGGTCTACTGATCTGGCCGGGAGGCATTGCGAAATGTGGCGTAAAAAGCGAACATTTTCATTCACTATCCCCATGAGGTAGTGAAGTCCGTTGGAGTGTATCTTAAATCCCGTGTGAATTTGTCCCAAGAAACTGCACCACCTCATGTCGTATAGAATAACGGGGTTATAATCTATGTTTATGTGGGGCCATAGCTCAGCCGGGAGAGCACCACAATGGCATTGTGGGGGTCGGCGGTTCGATCCCGCCTGGCTCCACCATCGCAACAAACCTCTTTATCTGAAAATTTATTTTACGAAAGCAGTTGATATAGCTGAATTGAACGGCGAATCTTTTGTCGTAACTCTATGTACGGGGGTCGGTCTGCCTGTACTGCCCGTGCCGGATCCTTAATGCTTAACTCCGGTCTGTAATCAGGATGACTATACGACATATCTGACATTTCCGACGTTAGAGATTTATTCGGCATAGGTTTACGTGGTAGTTGCAGCGGGAGCTATGTTTATTGATGAGCAAAAGTTTATGTCTCAATTGCAAGTTTCGTACATGGAAACTTGAAAATTCCACGCACCGGCCCAATATCTCTCTTAATTGAAGCAGATTTATAATTCGACCTGAAGATGGATATCAGGAGACAACACTGAACTTTTTCAAACGCATCATGGAAAAGCCATGGTTGCCACCAACCGATACGAATATAACGGAATTCAATCCAAGGTATTTTGCGGTCCACAACCGAAAAATTGCTCTCGTGCTATTCCTATGCATCGTCGGAGTGCTATTTTTTCTTTTATTCAGTGCTTATCACATGCGTATCATACTAAGCACGGACTGGGTAGCATCTCCCGAACCGCCGTTGATTTGGGCTAATAGCTTAGTTTTAGCGTTAGTCAGTGCCGTTATGGAATGGTCACGCTCTACCGTGCAGAGGGGGAAGATTGATGTCGCACGTACGAAATTCATAATCGCCGGGTTATTGACTTTAGTATTTCTCATTAGTCAAATGATCGTTTGGAAACAGCTATCCGACCTTGGTTATACACTTCCATCTAATCCCGCGAATGCTTTCTTTTACTTGATTACTGGTATACATGGGCTTCATCTTCTCGGTGGGTTAATTGCTTGGTTGCGCGCTATTTTACGAATGAGGGTGAGCGTTCAGGGCGACTTGTCTGAAATTCGCATGAGTATTGACCTCTGTACGCTTTATTGGCACTTTTTATTGCTTGTTTGGATCGTAATGCTCGCGTTATTTATCAGTACGTAGCGATGATCGTAGCGGTTATCTAATGCAGCGTCTCGATTTAGAAATTAGGGGTATGAGATGTACCGCATGCTCTACACGGTTACAGAATGTGTTAACGAAAGCTAATGGTGTAATTGATGCTAATGTCAGCTTTACCTTAAACCGTGCGAGGGTTCATTATGATGCAAGTGAAACCGGCATCGAGTCCATTGCTGAAACGATACAAAGGACAGGATTTGATATAGCCGAAGAAATTCGCATTTTTCGAGTTGGTGGTATGACTTGCTCAGCTTGCTCGAACCGCGTGCAATCAATAATCGAAAACATCCCCGGCGTAATCTCTGCTTCAGTCAACTTGGCATTGGAGACGGCTCAAATTTCCGTGGTGACTGGCGTTGTTGATGAAACGGAGCTATCGAGTCGAGTAGCTGATGCCGGGTACAACTTGGAACGTACATCTTCGGGACGTGATGAAGATGAAAGAATTCAGTTGCAATGGGCTACTGAAAGACGAACTCTACTAGTCGCTGTTCTGCTTACGTTGCCGCTTGTATTGCAGATGGTTGCTCAGTTATTAGGTTACGACGATATACACTTAATGCCAGCGGTAGAAGCAGCATTAGCAACTCCTTTGCAGGTTGTCATTGGCGCACGTTTTTATCGAGCCGCGTACAGCTCTTTATGTAATGGTAGTGCGAACATGGACGTTCTAGTCGTGCTTGGAACTACTTCTGCATACTGCTATAGCTGGTATCTTATGGCCAATCTTGGTGAAGCAGCGGAAGGTCAGCTTTATTTTGAGGCTTCGGCCATAATTATTACATTGATTCTTTTTGGCAAGCACTTCGAATCTAGGGCAAAGCGGGGAACTAGTGCTGCCATCCGCGGTTTACTGCAATTGCGTCCCCATACCGCTAATATTCGATTAGATGACAATAACATTGTGGAACGATCATATGACTCTCTTGCTGAAGGTGATGTGATCGTTTGTAAACCAGGTGAACGAATTGCTGTTGATGGCAAGGTCATTGAGGGAGAAGCATCTGTTGATGAAGGGTTGATTTCCGGCGAAAGTCGTCCGATTCATAAACAAGTCGGAGATTTCGTGACGGGCGGATCCATCAATATCGACGGATTTATAGCAATTCGCGCGGAAGCAGTCGGATCCAATTCAAGACTCGAAGCAATAGTACGACTAGTTGAGCAATCACAACTGAGCAAGATTGAATTTCAGAGGCTAGTTGATCGAGTAAGTGAAGTATTCGTTCCCATCGTGATTGCTATTTCCATAGCCACGTTTGGGGGGTGGATGTTTTGGGGCGGTGATTTCGAGTCTTCTTTAATCAATGCAGTATCCGTTCTCGTCATCGCGTGTCCGTGTGCACTGGGACTAGCTACACCAACAGCGATAGTCACGGGAATCGGTGCTGCAGCGAGGGCGGGTATTTTGATTAAAGAACTTTCGGTACTTGAGGAAACACATCGCATCACACGCGTTGCTTTCGATAAGACTGGCACCATCACTCGTGGCACTCCGGCGATAACAAAGATCGAATTGCTGTCTGATATGGAATATAACGAAGTAGTTCGAATTGCCGCATCTATTCAGAGTGCTAGCAATCATCCAATTGCTAATGCGATCAAGACGCTAGCTGAAGATCGGCAGCTAGCCTTAGAAAAAATGTATCGATTCCGGTCATTTGTTGCTCAAGGTGTTGAAGGTCACATTGACGGCGAACGCTATCTTGTTGGCAATCAGGGCATGCTTGAACGATTTGGTATTGAGTATTGTACTGACGAAGGGTACGTGGACCCGAGTATTTGGCTTGTTCGAGGGACAAAGCCCATTGCTAAGATCTTTTTGGAAGATTCCATTCGACCGGAATCTTTCGAATCGGTTCAACTACTATCGCGAATGGGCATTGCTATTTCGTTGTTGTCTGGCGACGACGAATCGACGACGAATCGTATTGGTGAGGTGCTTAATATTGATGATAGTAGAGGGGTACTTTCACCGGAAGATAAAGTAGCGATCATAAAGGATTTTATATCGGCCGGAGAGGTAGTTGCCATGGTCGGTGATGGGATTAATGATGCACCGGCACTCAGTGAAGCAAATATTGGTATCGCGATGGCTACTGGAGCTGATGTTGCAATTGATGTTGCTCCTGTGACTTTATTACGGCCAGACCCACGCCTTGTGCCCGCGGCAATTGAAGTGAGTAAGAAAACATTTCGAAAGATTAAGCAGAATCTCTTTTGGGCATTCATATACAACGTAGTTATGTTGCCACTTGCGGCACTGGGTTTTTTAAATCCAATCTTTGCAGGTGCCGCCATGGCCATGTCGAGTGTAAGTGTCGTTGCGAATTCTCTTTGGCTACGCAGTTGGCATCCCAAATGGCTTAGTTAAGCTTGCTTAATAACTGTAGAGTTAAAAGTTAATTCAGCGAAACCGTCAAAATCATAGTTGAGCGTACATTAACGAAGCTATCAGTGAGATGTCACGAGTTTTCATCCATTAGCAATAATTCTCGTCCTTGGCTCCTCCGAGGTCCAGCCTGATCAAGTATCAAAATTAATTTCTATCTGAAGCTAGTATTCGGTCAAGTTCTTGTGATACGGCTTTTATTAATTGTGCTTCGCTACTGGAGTTATCAAGTACAACATCGGCGTATTTTTCGCGTTCAGCGTTTGACATCTGATGATCGATCAGTGTTTCTATAGTACTTCGATTGGCACCATCTCGTTTCATGGCTCTTTCAACGGTAATAGAAGGATCGACGCTAACTACCCAGAGCTCATCAACTAAGTTTTGCCACTCAGCCTCGATAAGCACGGCTGCTTCTAAAATAATCAACTGATTCGGGTGATTAGCTCTTACGTTTTGAATTTCAATTTTTGCCAATGATCGAATTTCCGGCCAAACGATATCCGCCAAGTCTTTTAACGAATCTTCATTACCAAATACTTTATTCCCCAATGCCTTTCGATTAATAGCCCCATCTTTTGCAATGATACCCTCACCAAATTTTTCAACTAAGGATTTAAATCCCAAAGTTCCAGGTGTATAGACTTTGTGGCCGAGCAAATCAGCATTGATAATGTGTGCGCCTTTCTGGCTCGCCACTGCTGTTATGGTTGATTTACCTGAGGCTATTCCACCAGTTAATCCGATGACTCTCACAAACTTACATTTTGGGAAGCGAATTGAGTATGAAATGATACTCGGCAGTCAGCGAATTCGACTTTACGACTGCGGAACACCAAATATCAACTGGCTTAGTTAGTGTCTGTACGAAAACCCTGACGATTGTACCAAAGCGTTGATTATTGCGGCATGGGAGGGTATTTTGAGCTAAAATGCTGCGGGTGAAGGCAGCAATTCCCCGTATAGTTTCATTTTGGGCTTGATGTCGGTCTTTTCATGTTTCGGTACGGGAAACCGACGTTTTCAGCCGGTTTGCACGGCATGTCGTCGTGCGTTGGAACGGGTTCCGGGCATCGATATGCAGGTCTCTTGACCGTCAGGGCGGCATGGGGCCTCGGGGGGGACGTCCCGGATCTTCTTCATCGAGCAGCTGGAGAGGCGGTCGGCCGTCAGGACGTATCGTAGGCGAGGTACGCGGTGCAGATCCCGAGGGCGTGGCCGTACAGTTCCTGCCAGTTGCGGAAGGCTACCGCACAGAAACTGCTGCGCAGACGTTCCCACGTTGCGGTTCGGGTATAGCACTTGGCGAAGATTTGCTTCATGACGGGGCAGGCCATTTCCAGCAGCTGGTCGATCAGGAACGCCAGCAGCATCAGCGCAGCGAAAGTATCCGACAGGTGCTGGGTTCCGTGTCCGAAGTTGTGTTCCAGGTACTGGACGTTCTTCAGCGTGTTGAAGGTCTCGTTCTCGATCTTCCAGCGACTGCGAGCCGCGCGGGCCAGTTCGCTGGCGTTATGCGGATTGAGCGGCAGATCGGTGACCCAGGTGAACGCCCGCCGAGCATCCTCGCCGGAGCCACGCCGCTCCGAACTCTGCAGCACCTGGACCTTCAGGTCGGGGTTCGCAGCATTCAGTTCCACCTCCGGCACCACGCGCAGCAATCCGGGCTTGCTCACATCCTTGCGCAACTTCAACGCACCCATCCTTGGATACCTCGTTTGTCTGGTAACTCTATATTAACCTATCATCCACCCTCAAACGATAAGCCTACGCTTTTATTATTGCGAAAGCCAATGCGCAAAGTCCATACCTATAGCAGGGTTGGGGCTATACGGGGAATTGCTGGCCAAGCAAGCGATGTCGCCACAAGCATGCGGTTCGGTAAGCGATCCCGCATCGCTCGGCTGACTGATGCAGCGTCAGCCGATCTCGCAAACACGCTTCGAATACCGACCACTTCGACTTGTGCCTCAAGCCAGCAAGATGGCTCCTAGTCAGCGCGTGAAAGGTTCGTCCGCACGATGCCGAACGGCAACGAAATCGACACAAGCCTGCCGACTTCCCGTGACGCACCGCCCCTGAGGAACCGCAATGCGTACATACTCTCAGTCGCTCCAACTCCGCTTCCCGTTGACGAACGGGTTCAGGCAGTTCGTCGCACTTGACCGATGTCTGGACCCCGTGCATCAGCCTCTGCTTCTGCACTGGGGTCAGCCTAGGAATCTGGTCTAGCATCTCCTTAAATTTGCGGGGACCCATTGGTTTTCCTCAACCTATTGAACCAGCGCATATTATAGCTGCTTGTTAGTCATTCTCAACATAAAACTACATAAGAGCCTATAAAAAATTCAAAATAGTAATTTTATACTTTATTAATAGATATCTCAGGTGATCCTTCCTACTAAAGAGCATTCTTACGTTTCTACGGCGCAGACTGAGTTATCGACATATTAACTGTAAAACATGGTAAGATCAAGATAAAACCAGTAATCAGATCTCACTCAATGATTTTTTGTGCTTCGGTTACGTACCTTAACTGTCAATGTAAGGATTAATGCGAAAATCAACGCAGTCATAACGATGGCTGAAAAATGAATTTTTGTCATAGCTCTTGCATGAGATTCGTCCTTTGCTTCTTGTTCCAATAGCCGGGCACCGCGAAGGATGTTCCCCATTGAGTAGTTACCCTCGTGGCATGCATACTCGTATAATTTCTCACCGGTTTGTTTCCATTCATACTCGCCAGACCATGGCTCCACCCAGACAGTTTGGTCTTTTACCGTGAAGTTATAAAGCAACGTCTTCTCATCAAGGCGTGAAAAACGTTCGACAACATGGAGATTTTCACCAGCATAATCAAGGATGGGGGTATCAGTAAAATTGGTTGTGTCTACGGCGAGTGTATCGTCTTCCCACCAACCGATCGAATCGCCAGTCCATTTCCGGATGTCGTCAGGCAGATGCTCGCTGTTCAACCGAATGATTCGTGCATCGTGAATCATTTCGGTCAGAATCATCACTTTATTTCCTGACTGTACGATCCGTACGTAGTTGTTATATAGTTCATTCGGTATCAACGGAGTAGCAAGTGAAGCCCCCAATAGACATCGGTCGCCAAGTGAGAGTGATTCCGGGTTGTCATAAGGGCCATGGGTTTCGGTATCTGACCTCCATGCTTTTTCTGTACTTGCGTCGGGGCTTTGCATGCGATCGGTCATTTTCTGTTTTGCTTTTTGCGTCATAGCCGGTTTGCGACCATCGGATGGCTTGTAAATGATTGATGTACGGAACTCTCCATTTATTTTTCCAAAAGTATCGCCACTATCTAGCCACCAAGAATTATGACCACCGACATTTCCTCCATCGGGGCTAGATCGTTCAACTCCCCCGACGGGTGGGGCTTCGCGGTTGGGGTCGCTAACTTTGTTGAACGCGGCTTCTTTTTCAGCTTTGACTTGTGCAGTCCTTGCTTCTGCTTCATCTTCCGTTATGGTCCTAACGTCCGGTAGTGTGTCGGGAGGATGTTCTAATGGAGTTAATGTTGCAATATTATAAGTGCCTGTTAGGTCAGGCTTGCCGGATGCTGTTCTGGATATATCTGCTGACACAGCCATCGTGATGAGGCTAGTAAGCAACGACGCTCCCAAGCGAATCAAATTTTTCACGTGTACCTGAATTCTCCAAAAGCCCGCGTCGCAGAGAAATTTTTGAAATGTCCTTTAGGATGGCTAGTGCACAATTGGTTCAGTATAGAAATTATATGTCTTACGAGCACATATCCTAGGAAATTCATCCTACCAAAGGACATTCCTATCTTTCTGTGACACAAACACCTAGAATTTTACGATGCTCAAATTCTGAACTTAACATTGCTGGTGGTCGATAGAAATTTAATATCTGTATGCTACTACGAAAAACCAATCCATCGCCCTGCGGTAGCAACAGTAAACCACAATGAGATCGATATGAAGCCAGTTGTCATTGTGCTCAATCTTCGTTCAACGGGATGTTTTGCGACTTGGTTACGAACGGCAAATGTAAAGATCAGTGCGAGAATAAGCGTAATCATTTTTACCCAGTATGCATCGTTGTAATACAACTTGATAGCTTCTGAAAGCATTAGCGGAATTCCAGTGCTAAGTAGGAGTACCAGACTTAAGTAAAAATATGGACGCGTTGCATAGTACAAGGTGGATGTAGGATACGACTTCAATCCTAGATTTAATAAGCGGAGATCAACCACAAGAATGGTTCCGCCGAGTAACGATAAACCAACAAGATGTATGGCCTCTATAGCTGGGAATAACCAAAGAGAGTCACGAATAAACTGGCCAATGGATGTGTTTTGAAGTGCTTGGAAGATATCGAATAAATTCATGGGCTATCAGTGCTGTCTATGACGCAGCCTGCCAATGTTATAACCCAGTCAGGTTGTGGTCGATCACAATCAAACCAGTTATATGCAATCATTCTTCCGCATGCGATTACGATAATCCATAAGAAAAGCGAAATCGCTCCGGACATACGCACGGAAATTGGTGGTTTAGGGCTGCTGTCCCACAAAAACCGCTGCCGACTCAAATAACTATGAAAGAACCAAACATGTATCCCACTAAGCACGATTATGATGATTTTGATTCGGAACCATATGCTGTGATAGGTGCGAACGGGAATGGCAAAAAAGAGCAGGAGTCCAGTAAATGTAATAATCACAAAGCCCACTACTGTGAATGGAAGAATCCGTTTAGTAAGCTGTGAAACGGGTATCTGCCGAAACGCGCATCCCATGAGACGGAGTTCCACCATGGTTAGTGTTCCTAAGAATAACGTCAATGCAAGTACATGCGTTGTCTCAACTAATGGGTATACGTAAAGCGATTCATGCAATGCCGTGCTCCACGGAAGGCTGTCGATCCAATCCATTAACCAGCGAAGCGACATTTAATCTGCTTGGCCGTGCCTAAGGATCTCGGTTAGACAGCACGTCTATAATCCAACAAATTACGGTGCCTTTGACTTAAAGATACGGAACCCAAATACTTCCACGTGTGTGGGGTAGAGTGGATTATTTCTGATCGGCATGGGGCTCCGCACTGCGATCTGCAATTATTGATCACGTTATGTGCACTTCAAATCGAAAGCATGCGTTACTACGGATTTCTATCTTCCTCTTTTTTCTTGATCAAAGGCTCCGTTGGGTCTGCGCCATCTCGCGGAGCTCCCGTGCCTGATGACCCCATAAAAAGAGCTCTGCCGTCAGCATAGGTGATATTCCGGCCATTGGCTCGCTTAGATCGATCCTTGGACTGATAGCCGTCAACAATTACGCGAATGCCTGGAATCAGCGAGTGGCGGGTGATTCCACGTCGAAGAAGGGTATTAGGCGTACCTCCTTCAACCATCCAGGACTCCGTCGTCCCATCTTTTTTTTCGTGCTCAATGTGTATCCATGCGTGTGGGTTCACCCATTCAACCTTGGTGATCTTGCCTTTGATCAGAACTGGACGACTGGCGTCGAACTCTGCAGCAAATGCATGGTGAGCTTGACTACTTCCACTAATGAGTAGTGGCAATACCAAGAATAGAAAATGAGCTTTTGTCATGCTTCTTCTTTAGATTTGGATGTTCAGTTTATATGTTTCTTCCAGTATCGTGTTACCACGAATTACGTTGCCATTAATTGAATAGTTACATTCATGACCTTCCTATCCGTATAACTCCTGTTAGATTGTTGCTAACTAGCAAGACGTTGTTCTAGGTGCGTTTCCAGTTAGACAAGTCAAGTTTCTCACATGTCTTCCCACGCTCTAGGTAAAGGGTGCTTTCTCCACTTTCCATAAAGCATCTCTTCAACAAACTCAACGCATTTGAAGTCCATGATCACTATGCCTTCTTCAAGGCGGCGATAAAGTGGCATGCTGATTTCAAACGGTTCCGTGAGCATGACTGGATCGTCGATTTTTGCTTCATACTGAAGATGATTAGGTCCTATGAGTGTCCAACGTTCGGTAACAACCATCTCATTGGAGTGATGATTTCCGGCTCGGTCGAACCAAGAAGAATCAAGTTGAGCGGTGACTTCAACGACTAGCGTATCTCCTTCCCAATGCCCCACTGATTGGCCCATCCATGAATCTATAGGTGCCGGACCATGTACCCCGAACAATATGTCTCGCACTGCTCCAGCATACTCGTATACGATAAAGAATGAATTTTCGTTCTGAATGATTTCGAACGGGAATGGCATATAATTTGTTCGGGGCACGCCTGGTAGATAGCATTTAATTTCTGGATCTTTCTCAAGCCATTGCTTTTTGTTCTCATCTCGAATTGCTAGTGCTTCGGGTGTATACGGAATGAATCCACCCCCTTTTATAAGGCCCATACCCGCTGGTACGGCACCGACTGCACCTAGGGCAAGAATGCGAATGGCAGGTACCGGCCCTTTGGGACCATCGCGAAGTTGCATGGCTGGTGAAGCGAGATGTCGTTCAATATTGTAGTTTGCCGTATTCAAAGCCTGCCATATGCCGTTTAGGTCGGGATGATCGGTACGCGGAATACGAGGAGCAGTCCATGCACTCGCATCTGAGTCAACCGATTTTTCAGCTTCACTAACTTTGATTGATCTTGATGTGTCGGCTAGAGTTGAATAAGTTGCTAAGTTAGAAAGAGCTGCGATGAGCACGACTTGCAGGAAAAGCGTAGGCTGTGTTGGAAAATGGGGCACAAAAATAAGATAGCGTCGCGTTCAGCTCGATGGTGGGCAACTTTTGATACTATACATCTTTTACATAATATTTGAATGTATGGTATGCGGGATGCAAAATTCTTGGTGGTTTGTCAAATGCCGTAAGAATCTAATTTACTTCGAATGTCAATTTGATTATACGGAACTGTGAGTGCAAGCATATCCCAAAATACCATTGTAGAAATCAGGTGTGCTAAAGTGTAAACTGAAGGGACATACTGTGTTGTTGTACCTGACTTTAATTTCGTTGTCCAACGCGTTGTTTCAACACCCACTACCCCCAATCAATCTGATCGCATCTGACAATCAGAACCGAATTCATTTTTCTTGTCAATACGCCTTGCGTTGAAAGAGTAAACGTTATTCGTCAGTCTCCAATACTAGAGAGATGGGAAATGCGACGCCGGTATTAACGATATTTATTGATTCGTTCGCAGCCACACTGAATGCCACGGACTTGTCCATGTGCGGTTGCATTATCAGCACACGCGGTGACTCATGTAGATGTACCCAAATCTGCGAATACTGACTGAAGGAAATACAAAAGCATTTATGCTATATGGACATCCATGTTCAGATCTGTGACGTATTCCGAATACGCGAGATATATGTCGGTCAAAAACATCCATGGACGCATTGGAATATGTCGGGCGACGATATCTATAAAATGTGTATTGGGAACTGAAGAAAGGGGATTTTTATCGATAGCGTCAAACTTTATCAGAGCAGTCTTTACAAGCTGAATCTTCGATGGCAAGTCTCTGTACTGCTTGCGTGCGACCAGCTATCTAGAGGTGATGCAGGTCGATCTCATATACGAAATGAAAACGTACTGAAAACTACACACACACGCGCCTGATCCTGACCCTGACATTGCACGTTTTAGCGAAAATGTAGTTCTATGGAGTTGCTACAACGCCGGCGGTCATTTGTTGAATGACGAGTCGCCATCTACAGATTCATCAATGGCCGTCCGCATCGCGTGCAGTTCCGCACAATGCTCGGCAAGGTGAATCCAAACGGGTATTCCAAAATTTCATCTTCGATTGCACATTCCATGTGCGTCAGTTCCATGGCACGCGTCAACGCCGCATCCAACCGACGACGCAGCCCATGAGACTGCAGCTTAAAATCATTATCCATCAAGAGTCCCAAAATAAATAATCCGCAGGCAGCATGGCACTGCGGATTCGAGTTGTAAGGAAGGTAGTCGCCGAACTTGCGACGGTGCGAATCATAACATACGCGTTTATCAATTGGCAAGATTAGAATCATACCGACTGTGTTTGCATGGTGACATGACTCTAGTTGACCTAATTTTGATTCGACCTAGTTCAAAATTAATCGCTCATATCTATTCCACTAACCTACAGGTTTGGTGGTTATCGCAATCTCAGTATGTTTATCAAAAAAGTTGCAGATCAAGTTAAGATAGAATTGCCATTTCACGGTGGGAATCCTGCAAATTCTTACGCAACGACATGATTCGCAACATTATGATCAGTACTTTACCAAGCGAAAAAATGCACGAAGAGCATGCATAGCTTCTTATTCGATAAGGATGCAGTTCTTTTCACGGAAGACCGCCATGTTTGCATATCGTGACATTATTTTCTTAGCTCACCCATCATTCATACAGACATGGAGAATGGTTGCTGCTTTGTCCTCAAATTACGCTATCCTCTGGTGCCGGTGATTGCTGTAAAGATCGTGGGAAACGTTCGTGAATTCGAGATGAATTCATGAAACTATTTGTGACAATTCGGTGTGAAACCCTGACAATTCCGACTCGAATAAAATGTGCAAAAGATCTTCAGTCGTAGAATCAGGTATTCTATGACAGCCTCGTGCCGCGTTGAGTTGATGGTTCAGCCGACAATCCGGTTCATGAACGCTTATGTGCGAAAGCAACGTGAGCTCTTGGGGTGTTATAGACACAGATACGAATACGGGACGGAGGTATATGAGTAAGAATTGGGGATTAAATCTCAGCCTCTGGACCGAGAAGAATATCCGGCATTAATAGGTAACATGATGTCCAATCGTTTTGAATGCTCAAGGCATAATTCTTGCTTCAATCGAACAATGGTTGATGGCAGAATCTGTAACTAACTAGTCAGTTTTTCTGTATTCGTTGTTGACCGTTGCTCCATTCGTTCACGACCTTCTCTTGATTGGAGGAGGGCACGCACACGTACAAGTGTTACGTCAATTTGGCATGAAGCCAGAACCTGGCGTTCGTTTAACTGTTATTGCGCGCGAACCGCATACGCCCTATTCTGGGATGCTACCAGGATACGTAGCTGGACAGTACACATGGGATGAGATTCATATTGACCTAGTGAAGTTGTCCACGTATGCAAATGCACGCTTCGTGACTGACGAGGCGACGGGTATCGATTCACGATCGAAAAAAGTTCAATTCGCCAGCCGTCCTCCGCTACGATATGACACCTTATCTATCAACGCTGGTGGGCAGCCGGGCCAACAGTTTCAAGGTCATCCGCTAATCGTCCCGGTAAAACCTATAGGTCAATTTATTCCCCGATGGAATGCGATTCTTGAACAATCGGGCGATAAGGAAGGGAAAAAATTACTAATTGTCGGTGGTGGACCTGGTAGTGTCGAACTCGCTTTAGCTATATCGGAGAGGTACGGTAGAAGATTTCAGATTGATTTAATTACTGCAGATTCCTTGATTCTTGCACAACACTCACAAAGGGTTCGACGAAATGTCCTTCGTGCACTACATAATCAAGACATTTGTATTCGGACATCCTTACGAGTTAAATCGGCAACGGATTGTAGTGTGATTGCGGAGGATGGGGAAACGCTTGCGGCAGACTTTGTACTGTGGGTCGCAGGCGTTGAAGCACCAAAATGGGTGCAAACGGGAGGATTAGCTCTCGATTCAGTGGGATTCATACGCGTTGACAAAAATCTTCGATCCGTATCACATCCGAATATATTCGCTGCAGGAGATATTGCTTCATTGGATGGACAAGAACGTCCCAAGTCCGGTGTATTTGCCGTCCGCGAAGGGCCCATTCTTGCTCGAAATTTGCGCGCTTTCGCGATTGGTAAAGTTTTAAAGGTGTACCGAGCACAAAGAAAGGCACTCGCGATATTACGAGTGAGGCGGAATTGTGCTATATCATCCAAAGGTGCGATTTCCATACAAGGTAGTCTTGTTTGGGCTGCAAAGGATTGGATTGATCGTCGCTTCATGCGAAGCTTCAGTAACGATTTAAATATGATGGAATCCGATAATTATCGGATGTCAAGTACTTTAAGAATCAATGCTCCCAATCCTATGCGATGTGGAGGTTGTGGTGCGAAGCTTGGAGCGGCTGTCCTAAATCGCGTATTCCGACGTTTGTCCGAAAACGTTACGAACTCAGCACTAAGTTCAGAGATCGGAGATGATGCCGCGGTCTGGGAAACAGATTCGTCTCGCATCGTGATGAGCTGCGACATGTTTCGAGCAATGGTATCAGATCCATGGCGATTTGGAAGGATTTCAGCGCATCATGCATTAAACGATCTGTATGCAATGGGGTGCCATCCCAAGGTTGCTCTAGTGATCGTGACGATTCCAGCAATGGCACCTGATCTCATGGAGGAAGATTTATATCAAACAATGTGCGGTGCTCTTGCCGTTTTCGATGAATGTAGGGTGACGTTGGTAGGAGGGCATTCCTCCGAAGGTCATGAATTAGCCCTCGGATTTACGGTCGGTGGATCAAGTAACCAAGCACTATTAAGCAAGGATGCACTGAGAAGTGGTCAATCTCTGGTAATCACCAAGTCACTTGGAACTGGTGTTCTTTTGGCGGGTTTAATGCGAGGCCAAGTATCCGCTAAGCATATAGTGACGGCTGTGAACGTGATGGACCGCTCAAATGCAAGTGCGGCGCGTATTTTAGTTGACCACGGAGCAACAGCATGCACGGATATTACTGGGTTTGGTTTACTAGGGCATTTGAGTGAAATGGTACGTGCCTCGCGAAAGCATGTAACGCTCAATATTGAAGATATCAAAGCAATTGATGGAGCGATAAGCACATTAGAAAAAGGAGTAGAAAGCTCATTACAACGCGACAATGAGTTAGTATTTGCGGACTATCAGTTTGATACGAATATCTCGCCGTCGATGAGGAAGTTATTAGTTGACCCTCAGACTGCTGGAGGGTTGCTTGCTTCTATCCCGTCGGACAAAAGTGATAAGTGTGTAGAAGCTTTGATTCATGCTGGCTATGCACAAGCCGCTAGGATAGGATTCGTCTCGGATACCGATCATTCCTATGTTTCGCTCTAGTTATAGATTGTGGAACGTTATTTAAGCATTGCTGATGTGGTATCCGTCGCTGGCATATTCTTTTAACGTGGATAGAACATATTTCTAATGTTTTGTTCTCTCCGCTTAGGTGTATCCAAATATCTTGGTCGTTTGATCATTTTTATCGTGACTTGGTAGACGCGGTGGTTGATTGATGCGCAGATGTTTATTTCAGGTACTGCTAATTGCTCTGCCACGCTGCTCTACTTAGCGTGGGTAAAAATGTCGCCAAACTGTATCCTATTGTGGGCTGCAACCGGTCGTAGAAGCGTTTGAAATCATTGAAGCGGGTTGGGGCCGGCCAGTTCTTTGACCAAACGTCCCAACAGGGCTTACAGGGTACGAGCTATAGCGTTCATGTTTACTTCGTTAATCGGCTTTGCCTTAATTTACGAAGCATGGCAAGTCTTCGTTTGTTAGAGCCAGTGATGTTTTCTCGCCAACGCAATGGCTACTTACAGGATGACGGTGTTACGTGAGGCGTGAGAATGGAGGCGAATCTCCGTACCTATAGATACAGAGTTACTTCTGCTGGTGTTCCGTTGATCCCCAAAAATTCCATAGGGAGCACTGGTGAATTTAGAACACTTCTATATGCTTTAAGAGTGTCTTTTAACGTGTAGGAGTGGTTGTGCGTCAACCTTGGTGTTCTATCGGTTTCAGGAAGTAGCAGATACAATCCTGCATCGCGATTACTGGGTTACGCGTATACATTGACATTATTACATCCCGGCGCAAACGAACTTCTGAGTTTTCAACGATGAGGTAGTCATTTGTAACATCCTTCTGTTCTTCATTATTAGCACGTATTCCAAACGAGTGCTCTTTCAAATTACAAATCAAGCTACCAGCGGGTAGACTTTTAAAATTAAATGCATCCAATTCGGGATTCAGTTCTGGGAAGGTGCGGCCCTTATGCGTGCTTTCAGGTTCAATGGTTACACAGATATGGTTATCGAAAATCTTTAGAAACTCTGAAGATCTTTCCACTATTTGATCTTCGCTCAAAAGTTGCTCAACAAATGCACGTGCTCTTTCCGCACTGCTAGGGTCCGTTGGCATACCAGCTTCAATTGCTATTGATGTACAAAAATCAGAGAAGGCTCGCGTTAGGGTCCCTATCGGCTGTTTTGCGTATATCGCTAGGGAACTGAATGATCTTGCAAGAGCGAGTGTCGCCGGATTCAGATCGGTTACAACGGAGTAATGCGGATTTGGACCAGAGTTGTTGTGAATATCGATCGTACACCAAGGCCTCTTTTGTCGAGCGAATGAGACCACATCTTCTGCTAATCTGTGTTCGACTGCACATCCCCCATTCCATACGCGGTTGTAGTCTGGCTGGTCGTCCAGTTTGCGAACTTTATTTTTAGCGGCCAAAACGTTACCTATGAAAACGAGAACTGATGATGTTTGGCTAAGCTCTGGATTCACCGAAAATAGTTTACGGACTGCTTCCCAGCCCGATGTTTCATTACCGTGGAGGAGCACCGAAACGAATAAGGGATCTTTATTAGGTTTGCTTAGATCAAATAACGTCGGGCCGTTAAGCACATCTGCTAGCTGGATGGCCGAGCATTCGAGTACTTCAGCCGAGATCTCATGCCGCAAATCACAATGCATCATATAGACCAAGTGTGAACTGGCTCGTCAGTCTCTTGTAGATCTACATAAGCTTGTATCAAACCTTCAAAATCAACACCATGCTTCTCAATCCAAGTACGTTGCCAGCTAGCTCCGTTTTGGCCAGTTTCCGCTCGACCTTGCAGAATGTCCAGATATTCGTCTATTTCGACTTGGGGGATCTCCATTGATGCAAATGCTTCCCTTGCCATGGGAAGAAGCGAATCTAGGATAAGTTGCCGTATAGGTACCTCACCATCAGTCCATACTACATTTGCATCCAATCCATCTTTTGCTGCCGCATAGAAATTGGCTCGCGCTATTGAAAAAGGGATCTTTTCTTCGATAGGTTCTTTGAGGTTAGCTAATCCACGAACAAACCCGTAGAAAGCAGCACAGTTCGCTACACAATCTAAAGTCGTAGGGCCAGCAGGAATGACACGATGTTCGATACGTATATGCGGTTGACCATCGTAGTCAAAGCCAACGAGTGGACGATTCCATCGCCAGATCGTGCCGTTTTGAAAACGCAAGTGAGCGTATTTGTCCCTAGGTTCGTCTTGAACGTACGGTATGAGAATTGGATGGGTACTTTGATTTTCAAGAAAGATTTCGAAAAGGCTATTGTTCACATAATTGTTTCCGAAACTGACACGAGGAGGGTAATTTTTACCGACATCAATAGCTTGTTCAAATAAAGGAATGCGAGTTTCACACCACAGGGATTTACCGAATAAAAAAGGGGAATTCGCACTTAGGGCAACGATGGGTGCGGAGGCCACAAGTGATGCATTGAAGTCACAGACGGAGTTTTCTGGTTTACATTGCAGGTGGACTTGAAATGACGTAGTAGCTGCCTCCAGCATGACATCATCGTGATGCATGAGAAGCTCATCGGAACCGTTAATGGAAACGTGTAGCGGAGCACCATCTCGCAACGCCATGATCCTATCATTGAGGGCGTGATAGCGGACCATATCGGACATGTGGTTGGAGTTGAGAAGATCAAGTTCAATAGTGGGCAAAATACCAACCGAAACCAAACGAGTATCGCAACTTTTAGCTCCCTCATGGCAGGCGATCCAAGTAGTTCGTAGTTCGTCGTGAAGTCGAGAAAAAACTCTGCCTGTAACGGACGTGGGACTTCCATTGAGTTCCACGTTGAATTCAGCCAGTTCCGGCACAACTAGTGGGTTGTTTAGAACGGCTAGAAGTTTTTTATTAATAGCTGCTGGTCGCCCAGCCCAATCTACGATGCAGGCCTCCAACTCAAATCCTAGAATGTCACCACGAGTACTGAAACTTTTATTCGCAAATAGCGTTGCGATATGTGTAGTTTCGTTGTCGAGATTTTGTCGAAATTGACTAAAATCATCCGCCTCAAAGTGCCGGTGGGAGATTTCGTCACCCATATGAACTCCTTATGGCGCATAGAGTACGTCCGCTCCAAGGAACGAGTATTTTAATTCCTCTGCGTCTGTATGATGTACATTCGGTCATGTGATTCTCGGGACTCACAATTGCTTCAATTTTCAATTTGTGTTTTCGGCAATTTATGTTTAGAAGATGGTAAGGGAAAGTGCGACAGCAAGAGAGAGAATTACTTTAGGTCGTGAATGGATAATATATGTTTGGCGAAAGAGGTTCTAGGGACGTTCGTATCCTGAAGCAGTTGCAATTGATCACTGAAGATCTGGCGACGACATTGTTGAAATGGATGCGAGTAGATAAGCAGGTTGCGAAGCAGTATGAATACGCTATGTAATGGCATGGAGACATCTTAAAAGGGAATTTGACGTCGTAACTAACGCGCTTCCCTGAAGTGCCTGTATCGTTTAACGGGTATCCATTTGTTATGAACGTAGAACATCTGATCGAACCTCAAATCGACCTCTTAAAGGATGAGTAATCTTAATGACGATGACTGGGTATGCATTCGTGTTTCCTTGTCTCACCGTGCGATTTCCGAGTTGCAACTGGTTTTAACCTCCGTTGGTATTGAGTCGAAGATTTCTCGAAGCATTTACGGTTGGAAACTATACACGTACGAATCTTGGGTATCTGTAGCTGAACATCAGCTCAAGATTTATCGTAAAGAGAATCAACCATTAGCAGAGCCAACGCCCATTCCCGTCATCGACAAGGGATGGTGGGGCGTTATAGGTTATTTACTTGTGATTTGGGGGGTGCCTGCGCTAGATCAGTTGGGGGTTTTCAGTGATGCACTCCAGTATCAAGGAGTTATGGCTGTCGAATTTGTGAACGCCGGGGAATGGTGGAGAACCATTACGGCACTCACGCTTCATGCTGACATCGGTCATCTGTTAGCAAACACATTCAGCGGAATTTTCATCGGGATGATCTGCGGGCGTTATTTTGGTTCAGGATTTGCCTGGTTCCTCATTGTGTTTTGTGGGGCGATTGGAAATGAACTTAACGCATCCGTGCAACCCGATACGTTTCGATCCGTTGGAGCTTCGACGGCATTATTTGGTGGTGCTGGCCTGGCAATTGGCATAGCTTGGCGAAGAAATTTTGTTCAAGGAGGATCAGCGCGTCTCAATTACTTACCGCTCGCCTCGGCGGTAGCTCTATTCGCATTCGTGGGTATCGGTGGTGAGAACACCGACATCTTCGCACATTTGACTGGTCTTGCAACGGGACTCGCCGTAGGAACGGCCATTGCATCTTTTGACGCCCGTCGTTTAGGGATTTCTGGTCAATGGATTCTGGGAATTCTGACGATCATTACGGTTTTTTTCGCGTGGAACTTGGCCATCTTATGATACGCGTTTCACCCAGCTGAAAACCTCTATTAACCTACAAGACTGCTATTATCTGAAAGAGATAATGATTTAAAATCATATACTTATATAAGGAATGATCTGTCAAAACAACAATAAATAGAGGTGTCCAGCTTCGTTCGAGTGCGGCTAATCCGCCACGGCTCCTCGTAGACGTCATCGTTCACTACCAGTACCGGTTTGTTGATGTTGAAAGGGTATTCCATTCCTTTGTCCGAATACGTCGGAATTGAACTACTAGGTTAAATCCAGTAATTTCCAGCGAGTTGTGAACTGCTGGTTGTAGTAGGACTTTCGGCTGTTTTCGTTCCATGGTTTTCGCGAACCTTTGTCATTTTCCGTGCTGTATAAATTGGGGCACACCATCAAACTGGAGCAAAAAATCTAGTCAAATCAAAGAAATGCTCACCTATCTTTTGAACACACTGCCAGTATTCCGACATTTGCTCACTGAAAATTACTGGGTCAAATCACATTTCTCGGTAGTCCACTGCTTCAACGCATCCTCTTCTTCGGCCGAGAGATTCAATTCATAGCGTGTAATTACACGAGAAAATCGCAGCAGGTACTCGCAATCAAACTCGGCTGCCGGGGGAAGCCATTCAAGCGGGCTGGAGGCACCTTTTGAGCGATTGACTGCTATCCCCACGGGGAGGAGGTTAGCAGGATCGTTCATAAAACGTCGTTGTTTTTCGGACGGCCACAGACTCGCACCACGCGTCCAAGCATAGAATAGTGGTACAACATGGTCGATTTCCAATTCTTGTGCTGATGTATGTACGTTACCCGTATAGTAATCTTTCCAACGACCGTGAACAACTTCACAGCCATCTTCGGACAACTTGACGGACTCAAGAGAACGTGCAATTAACAGCTCGTGTCGCGTGTTCTGACAGTCCCCATCTTTGTCACTCCATCCTCCAAATATATTCCGGTTATAACTGCCCGGTAACTGCATCAATTCTGGTTTATCGGAATCGGCGGTAGGACAATTCCCCTGGCCCCGCTGAGGTTCGCGGCCACCGCTGGCAAGGCAGGCATCAATCGTGTCGAAAGGTATGAAGTTGCTCATCCGTTCATAAAACTGTCCACCCGGACAATGGCAGATGCCAGACGTGGACTTTTTAACCATGCCTGAAATAGCGTCGTCCGTGGCTTTCATCTTTGGTATGATTACATCGTTCGATAATTCGAGTGAGCCGTGGCTTTCATCTTTGGTATGATTACATCGTTCGATAATTCGAGTGAGCAATCTCCCTGGCCACGCTGTGGTTCACGCCCGCCATTGCCAAGGCAATCTTCAATTGTCTCGAAAGCCGTGAAGTTTGATATTCGATCATAGAACTGCCCGCCTGGGCAGTGACAAATACCCGATAAAGACATTTTCACTACCTGCTGTGTAGCAATACTTTCCACGACACCCGCGCTAACGGCAAGAAACCCTGCTAGAAAACACCATAATCTCATGCTGTCTATTTTGACATATCAGGTACGTACTTAACTTAAGGTGCCATTCATATCATACAGATAGTCTTATCATAGACGGTATACTTAAAAGCATCTATATTTAGGGGTATCAACCAGTTTTCCGACCCGTATTGCATCCGCATAACGCACGTATACTTGACGACATCAAGGACGGGGTCAATGAACCGACAAAACGCCAATCGGCTTACAAGCCGCATTTAATTAGGAGCACACATTATATATAATTAAATAGTCAGCACAAATGATCTGGCGGAAGAGGTAGGAGTCGAACCCACCAGACATCTATTGGATATCTCAACGGCTTTGAAGGCCGCGCGCCCCACCGGGGACGATGCTCTTCCCACTTTCCAAGTTTTGGGGAAGCTCAAAAGTACACAACCGACGATAGTTAAAGGATCATATCAGGATTACCAATAACGACTCGAAAGTCTTCATTTCGAGAAGTGAATCGTTGACGATCAAAAAATTCTAATACTTCAATTGCGGTATTTCTACCTATTGAGCTAACATCTCGAAACTCCCGAACGGTAAACGGTTTGTCTTGTGAGAGAGTACTAGCGATATTAGCAAGTTCGATAATACGATCCGGAGTAAAGTGCCGTTTTGGAGAAATGCGGATCAATGCTCCACTTGTGGCAATGGCACGCAGTTCTGTTTCTAGTTTTGCAAGTGGAAATTTAAGAGATTTTGCTAGATCACCGATGGTAGGTGGCTGCAATACGTCTACTAATGGAAATAATTGCTGGTAAAACTGTTCGTTATAGGCTTCTTGTTTTACTGAGTGGGTTGTAAGTGCGCATAGCCCAGATTGGTACTTTACTCGGCGTTGTCGCAATCCGTAATGAAGAACGAAATTTATGGTCGACTCCGAAATTGACAGATGACCAGCTAAGCGTGGTATGTTTATTCCTGGCTCGTTAGGATGTTCTTTGTGATAACGAGTAAGTTCATTCTCTATACGGCTTAAAAAAGATCGGACGGCAGTCGTACTCATGACTTGTCCAGATCTTTCAACGACTTTACTTTTCAGTACCAGAGATTCCCATGCGTTTGGCACCAGATTCCAAGAACGGCAGAAATCTTCAATACCTATAGGAACTTCGCTTGAGATCGATTCCAACGTCGTACTTGGTGAGTGGATCTTTACGGCATCGGAAACTTGAACCATTCGGTCTATACGCATTTGCGACGTTCGCCGCGTTGGGGACTCTCCAATCGCAATGACTATACCGCCACCACATGTCCGTTGAAGGTCATGGTCTCGCAGTATTAGCGTATCGCCGATTTTCACTTGTAATACTTTTTCACAAGATATGTCAGCGAGCAGCGTTGAACCAGGTAAAGCGCGTCGAGCCGTTAGAGGTGCAAATCGCGCTTGTGCATGGCTGGTCATGTGGTAGACGTGAATGGGTGCCCACATACCTAGTTCGCGCGGAAAGTCGGAGATTATTCGAACTTGCACAGTCATAAAACGTGATGGCATTATCAGAGCAGGATTCTGAATCCACATACCGCGGCGTATTTGGGAAGAATCAACTCCAGCAATGTTGATTCCTGCTCGGTCTCCAACAACCGCTAGATTTGCAGTTCTGTCTTGGGTGTTGATATTGCGGACTCGAAAAGTTCGATCTAGTTCGGGTACTGCAACTTGATCGTTCACTTGAATCGACCCGCTTGTAATCGTGCCGGTTACGACCGTGCCCATGCCGTGTACGGAAAATGATCGGTCGATAGCCATTCTGAACGCCCCGTCTCTGGCAGTTGTCGTTGAATTGGCGATCACGCTATGCAGATGCTTGCGTAAATCCTCTATTCCAATTCCTTTTTCGGCGGACACTTCTAGAATAGGGGCTGAACTGAGAAAGGTTTGACGGGTGAAGGCTCTGATCTGTTTTCGAACGTCGTCGATTCTCTTGCGCTCTACGCGGTCGATTTTGTTTAGGACGACCGTGCCATTCTGAAGACCGAGTAGATCAAGTATTTGTATATGTTCACGCGTTTGTGTCATGATCCCATCGTCAACTGCGATGACGACGAGCGCGTGCTGAAGGTTTGCAACCCCAGCGATCATGTTGTGGATGAATCGATGATGTCCAGGCACATCAACAAATCCGACGCGATGACCACCTATCGTTGTATAGGCAAAACCTAGGTCGATCGTCAAGCCGCGTTTCTTTTCTTCTTCCAGCCGGTCGGTATCAACTCCCGTCAGTGCCTTGACAATGGACGTTTTGCCATGGTCTACATGCCCGGCGAGCGTAAAGATCAATCTAACTCGCCTAGATTTTTTATAAGCTCCTCGACAGGTTCCGCGCACAACATATCTAGTACTAGAGCATCTTGTTGAATTCGTCCAATGACCGGTATCCGCAGTTGTCTCATTCGCTTGGCGAGTTTTCTAACAAGTTCAGATCTAGCGTGGCGTATACACAACACAACGGTTTTGAGTTTTACATCGGTTAGCGTTCCACTACCAATTTGTGCGTTCGAAGATACCATCTCGACTTCGTACTCGGGTATTAACTGCTTTAGTACCAAGGCTACGCTTTCCGCTCTCTCGCGAAGTTGCTCAATGGAAGTAGAGAGCTGTTTTAAAGTTCGGACATTTGCTATCGCGCTCTCATCGTTTTCGTAAAGTTTTAACGTTGCATCGAGCATAGCGAGCGAGAGTTTGTCCACGCGTAACGCTCTCTTTAGCGGATTACTATTTAATGCTTCGATGTACTTGTTCCTACCTAGAATAATCCCAGCCTGAGGGCCGCCAAGCAATTTGTCACCAGAAAAGCAAACGAGGTCCGCACCATGACGCAAAATGTCACTGGGTTTAGGTTCTCGGGGCAGACCCAACCGGGTTGTGTCAATCAGAGCCCCGCTTCCTACATCAACCGCACAAGGTATAAGATGATCTCGACATAGAGTGCTTAATTCTCTAACGGAGACCGATTCTGTAAATCCAGTGATCCGATAGTTGCTCGGATAAACCTTGAGAATCATCGCGGCCTTTTGAAGGTTGTCTTTGTAATCATTAAGTCGTGTACGATTAGTCGTGCCCACTTCAAGAAGCTGACAACCGCTACGTGTCATAATGTCTGGAAGACGAAAGCTCCCTCCAATCTCAACAAGTTCGCCACGCGAGACGAGTACTGGCTTGCCTAGGGCAAGAGTATTCAGAATCAAGAAAACTGCAGCTGCATTATTATTGACGACCAAAGCCGACTCACAGCCTGTAATGAGTTCTAGTCGTTGTCGAATTGATTTTTCACGGTCTCCACGCTTTCCGCTTTCGACGTCGAACTCAATGGATGAAGGATGCGTCGCGACGTCAATGGCAGCCATTGCAGCTTCATCGCTGACTACAGCTCTGCCGAGGTTGGTATGCAATAAAACGCCTGTCAGGTTAAATACCCTCTCAAACGATTTCGTTCGATTTGTTCGTAACCAACAAGCTGCGCTTTCTGCGTACGTATCTGCGTTACAGGCCCATTGTTCGATATTAATGAGCTTCCGCTGTTGAGCCTGCAGCATTCTTATAGCTAAAGTGGTCGACTTCAACCCCCAATCATGTACGATTGGTGCAATTGATTTGGACTTGAGCACTTGATCCACGCTAGGCAGATACTGTGCTTGCCTTTTTTCTTGCATCACTTAACAGTTGTTCAGAAACTGGATACAGTTGTCAGTCAGAGTACCGTTTGAATCTTTTTTCATGCAATGTACTTGGATTAAGTGCGAAACTAAGACTGAATTTTAGTCTGACTCATCGTAGGTATACGAATCTACGTGCAGAGGTATTTAAGTAGATACATGAGTGGCATCAAGTACGAATAATCCTTGATTTAACTATAGCTTCCGTTTTGATTTCAAAGGTACTATCGATGTCTAAGATGAAAAAGACGAAGGATAAGAACCGACTTGGTGACTTTCATCCATCTCGTGTTCCAGAAATTTCAAAGGAATGCTACGAAAAGGAACTGCTCCACCTGCAGGGGGAGATGGTGACGATGCTCGAATGGATAAAAAACGAAGGACGCAAAGTTGTCGTCGTTTTTGAAGGGCGGGATGCTGCTGGAAAGGGAAGTGCGATAAAGCGGATTACTGAATATCTTAGTCCTCGATTTTGCCGCATAGTGGCTCTGACGGCTCCTACCGAGCGAGAAAAAACACAGTGGTACTTTCAACGTTACGTTGCCCATCTACCGGCAGCCGGCGAACTCGTTCTCTTCGATCGTAGCTGGTACAACCGTGCGGGAGTTGAACACGTTATGGGTTTTTGTACGGAAGAAGAATATCAAGAATTTTTGCGTACATGTCCAACTTTCGAGCGAATGCTAGTTCGTTCCGGGATCACTTTGATTAAATATTGGTTCTCGGTATCCGACGAAGAGCAAGAAAGAAGATTTCAAAGCCGTATCAAACAGAGGCATAAACGGTGGAAGTTAAGCCCGATGGATCTCGAATCGCGCCGTCAATGGGTTCAGTACTCACAAGCAAAAGATGCAATGTTTGTTTGCACCGACATCGTTGAAGCACCATGGTACGTGGTCGATGCCGAAGTTAAAAAGCATGCGCGGCTTAACTGTATTCATCATTTGCTAAACGTCATTCCATACCAAGACGTCTATGAGCCGGTTCTCAAGCTGCCTCGAAGGCCCAAACCCTCATCGTATACCCGGTCGGAATTTTCAGACCAACGTTTTATTCCGTTCGTCTATCCATAGTTAAACGGGTGCTAATACTGACTACGGTGTCAGAGCGACTACATACGACAATTTACAAGCGTTGAGAGATTTAGTAACTCTGTTTTAAACGCATTTCAAGCCGGCTAAGTGCTTTCTGTGTCGCCCTCAGTTCGGTCATGAGCTCTTCTTTACTGATGTCTTCAACTAATTCTAGTAAGTGTTCTTTCTTCGCGTCCTCAAGATTTGTAATCACTATTCCGATAAATAGGTTGATTACGACAAAAGTTCCAATAACTACAAAACTCACGAAGTAGACCCAAGCCCACCAATAGTGATCCATAGCCACGTACATGATGTCGGTCCAGTCTTCGAGCGTTACGATCCTAAAGAGGGAGAGCAGTGCTATGCCAAGCGTTCGCCAGTGGGTCGGATCAATGTCATGGAACAGGTGATAGCCGATAACACCGTAGACGTAGAAAATGATCGATGTCAGGAAAACAATATGAAGCATTCCAGGCAGTGAGCGGACCAGAGCCGTCACGAGTATACGCAGTTCCGGTAATACTGAGAACAGTCGAAGCACGCGAAGGATTCGGGCTAGTCGCGCAATCGTCGCGATTTCCCCGGTGCTCGGAAGCAAGCTAAATACAATAATCAAGAAGTCAAAGACATTCCAACCATCGCGAAAGTAGTTCGACACTCGCGGGTACAGTGCAAGCATCTTCAGTATTGCTTCAACGATGAAGAGTCCAAGAATAATGTGGTTGATGAGCAAAAACTCTGAATGCCAGGACATGCTTAGCGATTTAGACGTATCTAAGCCGATGATGACGGCATTCAGAATGATGATGATGGTTATACCGTGCCGAAACCATGCGGTTTTTACGATATGGGCTGCGAATTTGACAAATTTTTCAATCACGAAAAATATCTCATTTTCAATTTGTATGGGAAATTTAAAATTTTCGGTACTGATTTGTTCCAAGGTCTTTTTCTACTATTTGAGGACCTTTCAAGTATCACGTTTAGCACCATCCGACAATCCAATCTGACGTTGCCTCACGGTCTCGGCAAGTACACTCTTAATTTGTCTGAATGACTCTTTCGTAAGATCCATGCGGAACACCGTGTCCGAAGCATATCTGACCTGAGACAATACATTTCGCGATAACGGTATCTAGCCCGGCTGCCTTGGGTTGTACTGAAGGCTTTCAATAATCTGGTGCCAACCACTAATCGGACGAAAACTGTTATGCATCGCAAGACCAGCGGATACTGAAGCCTCGTTCGCCGGCGGTAAGATGTGCAGTAACGGACAGTGCTTATGAAAGATGAAAAATCCACGGGCTGATTCAACAACCCGATCGTTGGCTTGCCGTGCCGCGGTCCAGTGCGATACGACAGAAGAGATATCGTACTTACTTTGTTCATCTACTCCATCTTGATTTGCGAGGCATTGAAATTAGTGGGTACTCCTTTGTTCTTTTGGGCCTATTTAAACGGATTAATTTCCCTCGTCCGTACGCAATGTCAGAACTCCGTCGCCGGTCAGGGGAACAAATTGCACTGGTAAGATCGCTTTTCTTTCAATGGGCTTAGAAGCAAGCTTCCGAACCACAACAAGATTTTGAGCCCCTTTGGGATCTCCTATCGGCATCACTAGTCTTCCTCCTATGGCAAGTTGTTCAATGAGAGATGGAGGAACATCCTCTGCTACAGCGGTTACGATGATCGAAGAAAAAGGAGCAGCTTCTAGCCAACCGTAGAATCCATCGCCAGCTCGAACGGAAACGTTTTCATAGCCGAGCTTAGTGAGTCTCCGCTTTGCAGACTTCGCCAATTCAGGAACAATTTCAATGGTGTAAACATGATCAACTAGCTCCGCGAGAATGGCTGCTTGATATCCAGATCCAGTACCTATTTCTAATACGGTATCTTTCGAATTAGGTTTTACAACGTGCGTCATCAGCGCAACTATGAATGGTTGAGATATGGTCTGACCATGCCCAATATCTAATGGCATATTCTCGAACGCGTAATCGGCTGAACCACGCGGAACAAATTGACGACGGTCAACCTTCCGCATCGCCGTCATAACGTTTGAATCGATGTGTTCAACACCAGTGTAATTGACCGTCAGTTTCGTAGTATTTATGATTGAGTTGAGCATATTCATGATTCTCTTCTCGTCTCCATAGGATTGATATGCTGAAAATAAGTAGAGAACTGAGACGGTAAACAGGATTCGCCAAAGCTTTATGCTACAGCGAGAGTTACTGCTTATTAATGCTAAGTTATTGCTCATAACAGAGAACGAGTTTGATCCGTCAAATTAAACAACGCAATAGTGTGGTCTGAAGATACACTTCGGAAATCCTTTCAAACCGTCCGTTCCCGCAATTAGAATGCCTTCCAAGCTCCCCCTCCATTCGGGAGGGTGCTGAGATGCTTCAACTGCTAGAAAGTCTTCACCAACATCCTGAGCTTCGCCTATTGGTGCATGCGCTGGTACCACGAGTTTCGGCTTCCGTAGTATGCCGGCGGGGCCCGCTATTTGCATCCCCACTCCAGCATATCAAGGATCCCGTTTGGCGTTGCCTCACGGCCTCGGCAAGTGCTCCTAGACCCGCGCGAATAAATTTTCTGTGAGCCCCTATGCAGACACATCCATGTCTGAAACAAACCTGACTTGAGGTAATACATTTTGCGGCAATAGGTACTAATATCAGTGTACGTGTTAGACACCAGCGTACTGGTCGAACAAACTCTCCGCTTGTTGGATGCTAGCGCAGTGATGTCAATCGCTCGCGCAACAGCTCCCTAAGAGCATTGATCTGTGTTACGAGCAGGTCGACGGCTTCGCGGTTATCTTCAATGGAGGACCAACTTTTTTGCCACGTTTCGCGCAATTCTTGAGCGGCACTCGCAATATCGCCATCGATGAGAATACTTATGTCCTCAATTAGCCGTACTTTAACCCAACCACGTCGCGGATTTCCTTCAATTTCGAGCTTGTCGAAATGTGCAGCGTAAATCACCTGTTGGAACTCTGCCAGCGTGAGTAGCACTATAAACGTTGCCTCTCGAACGTTTGCGTTCTGTTCCGACTCGATCATTCGCCATGCGTTGTATGCAATACTCACTGTCGCAAGGGAGATGCTTAGTACCGTGGTTATTAGATAGCCACGGATCGTTCTTCTAACTTGCTCCGTATGTATCTCGCTCATGTTAGGGTGAGGTTTCGCAACGACTGCATACGTTCAAATTTCATGACGTGAATGTTCTGTACGACCGGCCCTTCATCATGTTAAGAGCAAGATGTCTATGTAGTCGTGAAGCAGATGACGGCAACGTATTTAAGACTTGCAGTACGATGCAGCAAAATTCCAAGATGAATGATATAACTACGTAGTTCACACGTCGCGCGACGTGTTGAGACGACCTTTGCTGATTATAGTCGTGAATTAACCTAACGTCACGACCAATGAAAAGAGTACGTTGTATAGCACCTGAATTTCTCTTTCCACTTGATGAGCACCTTACTAAGTATTTTCCGTCCATAAAGTAGTATTGCTAATCATGTTAGAAATCTCTAAGGATGTATGCTTAGAGATGATGGCGACGTGTGCGGTGCGTCGTTGGGCTAAGGTGAAGCAACGGAGAACGAATGAAAAACACGCAACTTACGATTATGGCAATAGTGCGGCAAGGGTTTGCGATTTCGGGATAGCGGTTAATTAGCTGTGTAAGGATTTGAATATTGTTCCTAATGCTATCTAGAGACGGTCTGCGCAACCGCTCTTGAGTACTTTAGTTGATCAGTTTTATGCTGATGTCCAAGCTCTACGAGCGGGTAGGTAGAATATGTCGATTCTCATAGCAAAAAGTTTCGCCGCTTCAAAGATATAGAGGACGGCTAATTTTGTAACTAGCACTCGCCATCTCGTTCCACTGTGCAACCCAACCAGGAGTTCGTCCAATGGCTAAAATCACGGTAAGCATTTCGGCTGGTACTCCGATTGCCCTCAGAATAATTCCGGAATAGCAATCAATGTTCAGGTACAATTTTCGTTCGACAAAATGCTCATCTTCCAAGGCATGAGCCGTTTGCAAGATGGAATCGTTTTCCACGCCTAACTCATTCAATCTTTCGTGACAAGTTTGCCGTATTACTCGTGCGCGTGGGTCATAGTTTTTTATAAATGCGATGTCCAAATCCCATGATTCGGAAGAGATCGTTGCGATCTTTAGCTTTGTCTATGAAAGTTGGAATATTTTCTGGAGTGCCAATTTCATTAATCATCTTTAAGACCGTTTCGTTAGCTCCACCATGTGCCGGACCTCAGAGGACAGCGATTCCAGCAACAATACACGCATATGGATTGGCTCCCGTGGAGATTGCTAGCCGAACAGTTGACGTTGACGTGTTTTACTCGTGATCAGCATGTAGCAAGAAAATACGATCCATCGCACGAGCAAATACAGAATTAACTTTAGGTTCGTTATTTTCACTGAACATCATATGAAGGAAATTTTCGGCGTAATTTAGCTCCGGTCGCGGGGGGATGAACGGTTTGCCTTGAATGTGCCGATAAGTGAGTGCCGACAAGATATAGGTATTTTCGCAATTGACCGGACGATAACCTGAATTCGGCCTTCATAATTCGTGACATCTAAATCTACGTGTAACATATGTCGCCAAGGTCCCAACGAGTGAGATCATGGCACCCATCGGATGACTGTTCGTAGGCAGTGACGAACATGCACGTACAAGACTTTCATGGACTGTCGATTCTGCGCTAATTAGGGACGAAAACGAAGTCTTGTCGTTTTCCTTTGGGAGATGTCCATGAACCAACAAGTAACAGAGTTCAAGGAAGTCAGAGTGCTCCTCGAGTTGCTCAATGGGATATCCGCGGTGTAATAGAATGCCTTTGTTACCGTCGATGTGCGTGATGACCGATTTACCATACTGCCGTTGATAAGAATCCTGGGTCGAAAGTTAAGGTATCCAGCGTCGACAAGAGATGCTATGTCAATAACCTCTGGACCTTCGCTCGGTTTGTGATGGGGTAATTCTATACTCGGTGCCATCTGCAGTTAGACGTGCGAAGCGATTGTTCATACTAAACAATTTCTCTTCTCTAGTGAATTGCGATAATGAGCGTGGTCCAACTTTGTCAATTCATTTACAATCAGTCATAGATTTGCTATAGATGAAGCGGTGTCGAAATAATCTAAAAGCATATACATATAAATGCTAGATCAGTCCAGCTATCAAGCGTGTTCTCGTCGCGTACTTAATAATGCCTTACCGGGACAGAACAGATCAAAGGGCTAAATATATATTCTTACTAAACCTATTTTCACTCAAATGAATGAATACCGATAGACCCGTTAATTTAAGCCTTTTTACGATTCGATTTCCAATTATGGCAGTGGTATCGATTTTCCATCGTATTAGCGGGGTCTTACTCTTCATTGCGTTGCCATATCTAATTTTTTTGCTTCACGAGTCACTAGCGTCAGAAATGTCATTTCACCAAATCAAGTCGAGCACCAGTCAGCCTTGGCATCAGATAATCATGTGGATAGTTTTAACGGCTACCGGGTATCACTTTGTTGCTGGTGTTCGGCACCTCTTACTTGACTGGCACATAGGCGAAAGTTTGAAGGGCGGGCGAGCTGGGGCTTACTTAGTGATTATATTGGCTGTGATTTGTGCTGCATTGTCGGGAGTTTGGATTTGGTCGTAAACGTTACCAGTCTAACGAGAAGCGGGTTGTTAGATTTTCTTATTCAGCGTGTAACTGCCGTTGTTACTGGTCTTTATGGGATGTGTATTATTAGCTATTTGGTCACCCATCCCGATATAACTTTTCTAGATTGGATTGACTATTTCCACTCTCCTATCATGCAGGTTTTTTCGACGCTGGCTCTTCTATCTATTTTTGCGCATGCATGGATAGGGTTGTGGACCGTGGGAACGGACTACTTGCAACCTCGGGGACTTGGGTCTGCGGCGACCGTCATTCGTCTCTTGTACCAAGCTATCGTGACTCTCATACTTATTTTGGTTCTGATCTGGGGATTGGTTCTGATTTGGAAACCGCTGTGAATCAGATGCATACGGTAGATTTTGACGTAGTCATCGTTGGCAGCGGTGGTGCCGGCATGCGCGCATCGCTTCAATTAGCCCAATCAGGATTTCGAACGGCAATTGTTTCTAAAGTGTTTCCAACACGTTCACACACGGTCTCCGCTCAAGGGGGGATCACTAGCGCAATCGGCAGTGATGATCCTAACGACGACTGGCGTTGGCACATGTATGACACGGTCAAGGGATCTGATTACATTGGCGATCAGGACGCAATTGAATACATGTGCAGCGAAGGTCCAAAGGCGGTATACGAACTTGAGCACATGGGGCTTCCATTCTCGCGTACGGAGACCGGACGCATTTTCCAGAGGCCGTTTGGCGGACAGTCGAAGGATTACGGCCGTGGAGGACAGGCCTGTAGAACCTGTTACGCGGCAGATAGGACCGGCCATGCACTCGTTCATACACTCTATCAAGCGAACCTAAAGGCAAAATCGACTTTTTTATCGGAATGGTTTGCGGTGGATCTTGTGCAAAATCAAGATGGCAGAGTTGTTGGCATTATCGCAATCTGTATTGAGACTGGCGAGGTTATCTTTGTTAAGTCGCGGGCCATCGTACTTGCTACTGGTGGAGCGGGCCGTATTTACGCTACTACTACGAACGCGCTGATGAACACTGGAGATGGTGTAGGAATGGCCCTCAGGGCGAAGATTCCAGTCCAGGATATGGAGATGTGGCAGTTTCATCCGACTGGCATTGCAGGAGTGGGGATTTTAGTAACGGAAGGCTGCCGCGGAGAAGGGGGGTATCTGATTAATAAGAACGGTGAGCGGTTTATGGAGCGGTATGCGCCCACGGCAAAAGATCTTGCTAGCCGCGACGTTGTCTCAAGATCTATGTTTCTAGAGATTATGGATGGTCGTGGTTGTGGACCGAACGGCGACTACGCGCTGTTGAAGCTTGACCACCTTGGCGAGGAGGTATTGGAGAGCCGCCTTCCGGGAATCATGGATCTTGCCAGAACTTATGCACTTGTCGATCCTACGGTTGAGCCTATTCCAGTTATACCCACGTGCCACTACATGATGGGGGGATTAGCTACCTCCATTGAATGCGAGGTTGTGACTCAAGACGCCAATGGTAACGATAGCACCATTGAGGGGTTGTACGCGGTAGGCGAAGTTGCATGTGTTTCGGTGCACGGTGCAAATCGTCTGGGGGGCAATTCCTTACTCGATCTCATTGTTTTCGGACGCGCGGCGGGATTGCATATCCAAGATGTTTTACGGCGAGGCGTTTCATATCGAGACGCGTCAGCAAGCGACTTGGACCATTCGCTTTCAAGGCTAGATAGGTGGGAATCGTCTCAGGAGGGCGATTCTCCTTCGGCACTTAAGAAAGAACTACAGGAATTGATGCAATTGAATTTTGGCGTATTCAGAATTGGTGAAAGCATGGAAGGGGCACTTACATCTATCAGAAATCTTCGCGAGCGAATTGGGTGTGCGTATTTGAGTGATAAGTCCAGCGTGTTCAATACGGCTCGACTGGAGGCGTTGGAATTGGATAATCTGCTTGAAGTGGCAGAGGCAACTGCCTTTGCTGCGGCGGGACGGAAAGAGAGCAGAGGTGCTCATGCGCGAGATGACTTCAGGGGCAGAGACGATAAAAACTGGTTATGCCATTCACTTTATTTTCCAAATGAAAAACGCTTAAGAAAACGTGACACGAATTTTTCACCGAAAAAAGTTGATGCCTTCGAACCGACCGACCGGGTGTACTAGTAATGGAAGTGAGCGTTTATCGATACGTACCCGATCAGGACGATGTTCCACACATGAGGGATTATGAATTAGAACTACCGGATGACCGCGAAATTATGGTTCTGGATGTATTAGAGCTGTTAAAAATTCAGGATCCGACCATTGCGTATCGCCGCTCCTGTCGGGAAGGAGTGTGTGGATCAGATGGAATAAATATGAATGGAGTAAATGGGCTGGCTTGTAAAACTCCGGTGTCAAAAGTGATGAAACGGAATCGTCTGGTCCTCCGTCCATTACCGGGATTGCCGGTCATTCGAGACTTGGTTGTAGATATGTCTCAGTTTTATAAGCAATACGAAAAAGTAGAACCGTATCTGATTAACGATGATCCAGTGCCAGCACAAGAACGCCTCCAATCGCCAGAAGATCGTGAAAAACTCGATGGATTGTACGAATGTATACTGTGTGCATGCTGTTCTACTTCCTGCCCATCTTTCTGGTGGAATCCGGATAAATTCATTGGGCCGGCGGGCCTTTTACAAGCGTATCGATTTCTTGCCGATAGCCGTGACACTGCAACGGATGAGCGGTTGGAGAATCTTGATGATCCCTTCAGCGTTTTTCGCTGTCGAGGGATTATGAATTGCGTTAGCGTATGCCCCAAGGACCTCAATCCGACTAAAGCGATCGGTGAAATCCGGACTTTGTTAATTCAAAAAGGCACGTAAAAGACCGTGGCAACTGAGTTAAGTGACGAGCTAGGGCAAGTAGCCTCCCATTCCTTCTTCAAAGAAATGCAGAAAAGCTCTCATCTTTCGGGAGGAAGCGTTGCGTACGTTGAGGCTATGTACGAAATGTTTTTAGAAGACTCTAATCAGGTACCGGAGGAATGGCGCACTTACTTCGGTACGTTGCCAATAGTAGATGGCGTCGGAGCTGATGTGGCGCACAGTACTATCATCAGCCATTTTGAGCGTCTTGGCCATAATCGACTTAAAGCACGACCTGAACGAGTTAGTACAGAGGTTAGTTCGGAACACGAACGCAAGCAAGTTCGCGTTCTTGAGTTAATCAACGCCTATCGAGCGCGCGGACATCGAAGGGCAAAATTGGACCCATTGGGAATCTGGGAACGTGAGCCTGCACCAGAACTTCAAATTGAATATTACCAGTTAACGCTTGCTGACTGCGATACGGTTTTTGGGACGGGGTCAGCGCAGTTTTTTTCTACTCCAAGTGCGCCGTTGCGCGACATTATTGACGCGCTAGAGAGTACATACTGTCAATCTATTGGGTTGGAATATGGTTACATCACGGATGCACAGGAAAAATTGTGGGTACGCCAGCGTTTTGAGTCAACACGCTCGCATCCGAAATTTGATAACGAACACAAGCGGCAACTTCTCGAACGGCTCACGGCGGCGGAAGGCTTCGAACGTTATCTGCATAACAAGTATCCAGGGACAAAACGCTTTGGTTTGGAAGGAGCGGAGAGTCTTATACCGATGTTGCATGAAATCCTGCAGCGGTGTGGTGAGCAGAATGTCGTAGAAACGGTCATTGGTATGGCACATCGCGGCAGGCTCAATGTGCTGGTTAATATATTGGGGAAGTCAACAAGCGTGCTTTTTGACGAGTTTGAAGGAGTCTCGCCAACGACTGACAAGACTGGCGACGTGAAATACCACCAGGGATTTTCTTCGAATGTGATGACGCCTGGTGGCCATATGCATGTGGCATTAGCCTTCAATCCGTCACATTTGGAAATCGTAGGGCCGGTCGTGGAAGGGTCCGTACGCGCTAGGCAGGATCGTAGGGTTGACCCGGGTGGGAAGGCTGTAGTGCCGATACTCATTCATGGTGATGCTGCTTTTGCGGCACAGGGTGTCGTAATGGAGACGTTCCAGATGTCTCAAACGAGAGGTTTTCATACGGGCGGAACGATCCACGTGATCGTAAACAACCAAATTGGTTTCACGACCAGTAACCTCGATGACGTTCGGTCAACGGAGTATTGCACCGAAGTCGCGAAGATGGTTCGTGCACCAATATTTCACGTAAACGGGGACGACGTAGAAGCAGTGGTCTTTGTTGCACAGATAGCCGTTGATTATCGGATAGTATTTGGCAAGGATGTGGTAATAGATCTCGTTTGTTATCGGCGAAGGGGTCATAACGAAGCCGAGGAACCGATGAAGACACAGCCAATAATGTATCAGGCAATTCACCAACATCCGACTACCCGTGCGATTTATGCAGCACTGCTCGCAAAGGAAGGAGCCGTGTCAGAATCTGAACCTGAACAATGGTCTAGCGACCTACGTGATCGTCTGGATGAAGGAGGAGATACTGTGCCGTCCATCGTCCAAGACTCTGATACATCATTGTTTGTTGATTGGACGCCTTACCTGAACCATGGTTGGACCACTCCTGCCGATACAAGTTTTGACCGAGCTAAGTTTAAACAATTGGCAGCATGTTTAAATCAAGTACCTATTGGATTTGTACTCCATCGACAGGTACAGCGGATTTTCGAAGACCGTCACCGCATGACGGCGGGAGCAATGCCAATAAATTGGGGTTACGCGGAAACTATGGCGTATGCCACATTGCTTGACGAGGGGTACAACGTCCGATTGACGGGTCAGGACGTTGGCGTGGGCACTTTTTCGCATCGACACGCAAGCGTCTACTGCCAGAAAACCGGCGAACGGTTTGTGCCGCTGAACGAGATGGACCCGAATTCATCTTTTTGGATATACGACTCTCTTCTTTCTGAAGAGGCGGTGTTAGCATTTGAATACGGTTACGCTACAACGGCACCGAATTCTCTGATTATTTGGGAAGCGCAGTTTGGTGATTTTGCCAACGGTGCACAGGTTGTCATCGATCAGTTTGTGTCGAGTGGCGAGTCCAAATGGGCGAGACTTTGTGGACTAGTGATGCTTTTACCCCATGGCTACGAGGGGGCCGGTCCGGAACATTCATCGGCGCGACTTGAACGCTATTTGCAGTTGTGTGCGGAGCACAACATTCAGGTGTGTCTTCCGTCCACGCCCGCACAGATGTTTCACTTGCTCCGTCGCCAAATGATTCGTCCGATGCGCAGACCGTTGATTGTCATAACGCCTAAAAGTTTGTTGAGGGACAAATTAGCTATTTCGACTTTAGAAGAATTGACTGATGGTAAATTTTCAAACGTCATTGGCGAAACTCAGAGTATTGATCCATCTTCAACGCGACGACTAGTTTTTTGTTCAGGTAAGGTCTATTACGATTTGTTGAAGCGTCGAAACGAAGTTGGAGCGGATGACGTTGCTATTATTCGAATTGAACAGCTTTATCCGTTTCCTCGTGATACTTTAGGTGAGGTTATTGCGCCATACTCGGCAATTGAGACCGTCGTTTGGTGTCAAGAGGAGCCCATGAATCAGGGTGCTTGGTATGCGTGTGTGCATCAATTGAGAAGAGTTATTAGTCATTGTCTTCCTGGATTGGAACTAAATTATGCCGGACGCAGGCATTTCGCTGCTCCGGCGGGTGGCTACATGACTCGTCACATTGAACATCAACGTGCTCTTGTCGAAGATGCGTTATTTGGCTAATGCCTCATTTTGGGGTATGCGGTCTTGAATTTGCAGCGTGCGGCATCGTTCAAAATGGGTGCTTCTTTAGTATTCAGATGGGAATTATATCCAATGTTAGACATTGCTACTGTTCTGCGTGGATGGGTTCCAACGAACTCCATTCGGTAATCCATATTGCCCACACTCCGGGGCATTCCCGCCCGGATCAAGGAGTTCATACCCCTTAAGCAATATGTTCTTGGCTGCATTCACGTCTCGGTCTTCATGATGACCGCAATGAACGCACCAATAATCACGATCAGCAAGCGTGAGTTTCACATCCGGCATACCGCCACATGCAGAACAAGTTTGTGTCGTGTTCTTCGGGTTTACCTTCACCAACTTCCCACCGGCACTTGCAGCCTTGTACGATAGTTGATGTGTGAAGGTTCCCCAGTTCTGCTCCAATAGGTTCCTGTTCAGTCCTTTCTTGTGCGCACCACCTTGGGCAGTAAGGTTCTGCGTCTTGATGCCTTCAACCGCTATCCACTTCCCATGGTTGCGAACAAGCGCAGTCGCAAGCCGATGTAAATGGTTTCGTTCCTGTATCCGTATCCTGTACCATGCTTTCGCTAGCCGCCGCACCTTCTTCTTGCGTGAGTTGCCGCCCTTCACGGCACGGCTTACCAGTCTGTGCAACCGCTTGAGTTTGTTCCGATCAAGTGTTCTTTGCGGTAAGCAATGTACCATCGGATAGTACCGCCCTCTGCTTCACTCCAACGTCTATGCCTATCGCTTTATCTGCTCCCTTCACGACAGGTTCCACTTCACAAATCAACTGCACGTACAAGCCACCAGGATACCTAACTACTCGCATTTGCTTGACATCCGTTGCCAATCTGTCGTCTTGTCGCACCTTCCAACGCAACCTGCCTATGCCCTTTATCTTGGTACTCTGATAGTCGTTCTTGTAATGGATGCGTGGTTCGGGTACATCGAAGGATCGTATGCCCCTTGCTTTACCCTTGAAGCGAGGGAAGCCGCCGTGCTTGAAAGAAGTGTTGATAGGATTTATGCAGTCGATTCAATACGCTTCGTTGAGCTCGCGAATGAAACTTGCGAAACTCGGCGTCATCACTACGTATCTTGGTCAGCGATTTACATTGATCATAAAATGAGATGCTGTTGCCGGTCTTCTTGTAACAGTCGATACGTTCTTCCAACGCACCATTCCACAACTGGCGTTGTTGTTCCAGGAACTCGTCCAAGTTCTTGTGAGTCTGGGAACTCAACTTGGCTTTGTAAGTATAGGTTCTCATCTACCCGTGTGTTATACCGAACGTTGCGTCAATATGTGTCGCAAGTGCATTGAGCAGTAGTAATGTCTAACATTGGATATAATTCCCATTCAGATCATAGTCGTCTAATCCGACTTCTATCCGTGACGACGTATTAGGACCCTGATACGAGATTATGAGTCGATGATCTAACGATGTTCAGAAAAAACGTCTCGCCCGTTTGTTACGCAAGGCAAACTTAGCGGGATGGCGTACACATCAGCCGCTAATCGGACGGCCAGATTGCGCGTGGCCGAATTTGAAGATTGCAGTTTTTGTGGATGGGTGTTTTGGGCACGGCCATGACCTTGATGAGTGGATTGACCCTGTTTGAGCAGGAGGCCCAAGATGCGGCCCTTCGAGGCCGGCCGTCTTGGGACGTGATGTTGATGTTTCGCGTTCTGCTGCTGGGAGTGAACTATCAGTTGAGCGACCCAGTTGCTGGATCGCCGTTCGTTTAAGCGTTTTGTAGGGCTGCGTAACGACTGTGACGTCCCGGATCAGAAGACAATCTGGAAGTACCGTCATCGGTTGGCGGCGTCGGGTCGCACCGCGTGGGTGTCAGCGCATGAAAGGTCCGTCCGCAAGACGCCGCACGGCAACGAAAGCGGCGCAAGCCCGCCGATCTCCCGTGATGCACAACCCCGGAAGCACCTCAATGCATACAGACTCGCAAGCGGTCCAACTCCGTTTCCCGTTAACGCTTCACCCGAAACCATCCCCGAGACCGTCTTAAAAGCCAGGCTAAAGAGCAAATGGAAGTACGAAGCAAAAACAGGTAGAAAACAATAAGATCATCACCATGGTACACAAGTATATAAGTCCCTTAATAAAGGAAGTTTGATCGATACTTTATCGAGCAAACAACTCTCCAGACCATAATGCTTGTAGAAACGACTTCACGGGGAATACCCGAACGTCGTCGAATAGTAATGGACGGTCACCATCAAAAACTCCAACTTTCATCACTCTATCCGTCCCTAGGTCTTCCGCTATTTTATGCAGTCCACGGTTGAACTTTTTTCGCCAAAGAGCAGCTGATTTGACTTTGATTGCCACGTATCCTTTGTAGGTTTCAAAGAGGAAATCGACTTCAGCACGATCATACGATCGATAAAAAAACAGAGGATAGCGCAATTCCTCGTAGGATATATGCGCGGATTTCGTTGAGAATCAGTGTCTCGAGTAAGTTGCCTCGTTCTTCCGGCAACAACGGATAAGGCAGTCGTTCCGAAAGTGCCCTCACCACGCCACAGTCAAAGAAGTAGAATTTGCTTTGCATGACCTGCTTGTTTGCTCGTTTCAGCTTCCAGGCAGGTAACCAGAATCCCAGTAGCGTGTCTTCAAGAATCCTGAAATAGCTTTGAACGGTAGTTCTCGCCACTCCAGCGTCTCTTGCGATCGAAGAAACGTTAGTGACTTGTGCGTTTTGACGTGCCGCGACCTCTAAGAATCTGGAAAAGCCTCCCAGATGTCTTATTTGTGCTTCCGCTTCTATCTCCTGAGTGAGATAGTTGTAACTAGTGTCTGCGGGAAAACCCCATTTTACGACGGGTTTAAGTCACTTGATGGTATCCGTCGCTCAGGGGATCATGTTGATTTAGGAGATGTACGACGGGTCATCGGTCCATCGGGGCTCCAAAAGTGCGGATGATGTTCTCCTGCTCGCTTTCGGGGCGTGCGGGGTCCGTCCCGAGGGCGGGAAGGATGGATATTGAGGATGGGGACGGCTAGGCCGCTAGACGATAGGGTGGTGCGTGCGTGCGATGGTGCCGCCCGTTGCTGCAGCAACCGTCCGAGCCGATGCAGGTTGGCGGCGAGGATCGAGATACCCACGGTGCGTTCGAAGCCTGCCCGGCCATGTGTGCGCACCCGGTCCAGGCCATGGCTTTCCAACGCATGGATCGCCGATTCCACGCCCGGATGCTGCCGGCGTCGCGCCACGAATGATGCTTCACTTTCCCGGGCTCCGACTGGCCTTCGTGCCGCGCCCCTTCGCGGGCAACGCGACGTGCTCCAGCATCGCGGCCAGTTGCTGTTGGTTGGCGGGGCTGTGGAACCCCCGGTCGAAACTGCGCCGCGCAATTCCGGATACTGCGCCTGGCACGCCGCTACCAGCGGAACGGCCATGTCCACGTCGCCGCCCTGCCACTGCAAGTGCCAACCCAGGATGAACGGATGCTGATCTTCCAGCACCGTCAGGGGAACCCCCAACTCCACCGGCTTGCCGGCCTTGCCCTTCATGATCCAGCGCGTATGCGGCTCGAACAGCGAGAACAGCTTCTCCTCGTGCGGGATCGTTTCCCCTTCCAGCACGCGACGGCGGATCTGATCCTGCAAACGCACCGAGCAGGTGTGAAACCGGCGCCATCGCGACAGCTGCGCCGGCGACATCGAGCCCTCCGGCAATCCTGCCAAGGCCTCCAGCGTGACGCCCAGTCGCCCCGTCAGATCGTCGCACAGGGTCAACCACGCCGCCACCGCCTTCGGGCGTTGACGCCACAACCGTGCGCAGCGCACCCGTTGATAACCTTGCCGAACCTGGCTCCGCCAGTACCGCCCCTGCCGCCATCCCGACACCCCATGCGATCCGCAACAGGCGGGAACCTCCGTCAGCAGCACCCGCATCGCATCCCACAGCAGGTTCACGTCCGTCGGGTAATGCACGTCCGTCTCCACCACGAACGAGTCAACCCGACCGTCCAAGGCGCCGCCAAGGCGCTTTCCCGCCACCGCATGACCCTCCCGCACCAGCAGCGCATTCAACTCCTGTAGCAACGCCGGCGTCACCAGCGACACATTGTCCTGCAAGGTGCGAACCGAGTACGTCCAGTCATCCAGAAACCCATGCTGCAGCATCTTCCGTACCACCTGATGATGGTTCACCAACTCCCCCAGACGGTCGTAGTCGCAATCCAAACCTTGCTTGAGAACCGCCATCACCAGAACCCGCCACAGCGTCATCCCCGGCCGACCGTTCTCCGGATCCCGATCCGCGGTCACATGGCAACCCAGTAACGCTTCCAATTCCTCCCGACACGACACGTACAGATGCTGCAATCCCAACAACAACGCCGGAATGTCGTCCCGTGACTTCACGTTGATCTTGATCTCACCGATCGGCACCTCGTCCAACCGCAAGGCCTGCTCGAAACGTCTCATGATCGCCGACCTCCCGACGAAGATTCGCACCGACCCCCCTGAAACCCCTAAAAAAGCCCATTTCAACGCCTCCAACGGCAATCTTCACCCGCAGTATTTTAGCTCAAAACATCCTTCCGTGCCGCAATAATCAACGCTTTGGTAAAATCGTCAGGGTTTTCGCACAGACACTAACTATAGCTTTGCAAGTAGTCTTCGGCGGAATCTACGATGAAGGTCGTTGGTAGTGCCCCGTATCTCAATACCTTCTCAATATTGAAGTCTGCCCCTGCTTCTGCCGACACTAAGGGAAACATATTTCTCATGCGAGCACGACCTGCGAGGAGATTGGTGCCCGTGCGACGAGTTTTTCGCGCGCTAGATCCAGAAAGAACGAATCGCATGTCTTTGTCCTCAATGAGTCTATGTACTTCGTTAAGCAGCTCTGGAATTCGTTGTACTTCATCAAGTACTGCCCAAGAACCAGGATTCAGCGTCGACGCTTCGTTATAAAGTAGATACGGGCGTCTATTTAGGCGTGTGTAGGTCTGTGAATCTAACAGGTCATAGGTTGTTGCAGTACTGAACCGATTTTTGATCCAAGTAGATTTCCCAGTACCGCGAGGACCGAAGAGAAAAAAGGATGAACTGGGTCTCTTGAGAATTCTGTCATATATATACAAATTTAGAGATTTATATACCTGTGTACCATAGTTTCTTAGTTGATAATTTCAATTTAAGATTTTTTGGATTTTAGTTGAAGATTTGACAGAAAGTGGTTATGAGGTTACTTATAGCAATCCCGATTGACGTACCTATAAGTCACTCGTATTTATGATTACGGAAGATTCTGGTTGATGGTGGTATAAGGTTTTGTTCCCACTGGTGAGCCAATAAGTATGGGTATTTAGCGTGTTTAGGGGCTTTATTGAAGTTAGATATGAAGTGAGCTCCAGATTTTTCTGACGGTTTTACACATATCCAACGATTGTTTTCGTGTTTGACTGCTCCTCCTATGAACACTCCGTCGATGGCGATTTGATAATAGGACACCTCTATTAAATCTGCAATCCTTCCACTATCCGAAATAATAATCTTTAAAAATCAAATAGTTACATATAGCATGATTCGTCAAAATAGCAATAAATAGAGGTGCCCTTTAGTAACTGTCTATATCCCACGTCATCTGTCAATACCTAGCCTTATGAGCTAGCTGATTTTTTTGGTGGCGGTGGCGGTGGCGACGGTTTACTAAGACTTGCCACTTTTTGGGAAAGTCCTCTTGTGTGAATGTTTCCTTTGATAGATACTTTTAATGCACGCTGTTTCGACGGTGGAGGTATAGGTTGTTTTGCCATGATTTCTCCTTCTCAAGAATTCGATTTCTTTGGTAGCAAGCATGTCTGGATTTGGTCCAACAATGCCTTGCTTTTGAAGTAAAGTACCATGCAATATCGTTTTTCAATAGTGCTAGGATGATCAGTATTTATTATTTCTTTTGTTAGGCGTAAATTATTTCTGTAATTCTTCATTACAACTTGTGACTGCTTGTACAAATTCCACCATTTCAACTTCTTCCACAGAAATGACTATAGCATTAATTTCTTCCACTTTTTTCCAGTTTGCTTTTTTGTGATGAGACTTGATCCAACAGCCATTCTCCCTCGCTTATGCGAAAATGACCATCTTTGGGATTGCTCGGCCACTCTTCAGGCCATCCAAATAAACGACGATCGCCTTTCAGGTGCAATATAACATAACAATCAGAATTCCTGACAAAAGACGAGTACCATTCGGAGGAATAAGAGGTCTCTCTAGTGATTCCGAAAAATCGAAACATCAGATGCAGTACATCATAATTGAACAGGGCTACTGTTAGTACAGACAGTGCAACTGCGGTTACCATGGGCACTAGAACATTCCACATGGTTAGCATCTGCTCTTTTCTCCTTCTAAATCAATTAGGACGTTCAGGATATAAATACCACCGGCCGGTCTCTACATCCCATTACAGCCATTTGAAGCATGTCTTTATACCGAAAATCAGAGGGCCAATGGATAAAATGTCCTATCCGGCGGCACACCTATTCGTAGCACGATCACTACAAAGCGTTACTTAATAAGAATAGCTAATCTATTCGTCCCAGGAACGCTCTTAGATTCAGCGCAACCCGCAACAGAGGAAGCCCCACCTTATATACCCCGGAATAGTTTGACCCGGAACCAAGTAAGCAGCCCCATAGGCATTTACTATAACTTCCCCAAAATGCTGAAGCGCACGTATACATGTTTCGGTGTTAATTATGGGAGTTATATACGTGAGTAACCAAGCATACCGTTCTGCGTGGACGAAGTCTTGCCGCACCTCATTTGTTTGTCAAATCAAAGTGAAAGACAAGAAGATCAAAGGATGGCACGGCTATCTGCGGGACGGGAAACTCTACGCCTGCTAGTCCCCGCCCGGTTCAGCCTCGTTAGTTAGTCGATCAGAATGTACAGGGTACTGGCGTTGGGAGACGATGTGTCACAAGCAGTCTCGAACGAATCTGATCCCCTGAACCCGGTGATAGCGTCACCCTGTTTTATTACTGGATAAAATCCTGAATGATCTACGATACCGAATTGCTCAAGAATCCTGACACATGTATCTGCATGAGGGATACCATAATATGCCAATTGTAAATCCTCATTGCTAATAAAGGTATAGATATAAAAAATTTCTCCGAACGTATTCACACCCTCAGCCAATGCGCTGGATCCCAGATACGGGCGCAACATCGCCCTGGCCGCGGCGAAAGAGACCCCTGTATAGCTAACGTAGTCGTTGGCACCGCTCCCCCGCTTGTGTGCTAGTGCCGCCTGCTGAATCATCTGTATTTCGGCGATGGCATTCTTCCTGTCCGTATCCTCCGAAACCATGGTATAGATAGCCCACACGCCGATCAGCACGCCGGCAATGATGCCGAACACCAATAGGATTTCGGCTATTGAGTAGCCGTTTGTGTGGCGTAAGGGCGGCTTCTCGCCAAGGAAGTTTAGTAGGGGGGAGGGGGTAGAACATAGTACCCTGCCTTCCTTTCTTCTGTTTTCCGGGTGCTGGCTGCGTCTCCTGTTTGGCTTTAACAGTTCTCTTGGGGCACTTGATTGGAAATATCCGTCACAAATTTGCATATGTGGGAACCTCCTCATATAAAGTCCGTTTTTTAGTTTTTAGTTAGAAATTTTACTTAGCTTAGGTAGCCTCCGACTGAGGGACTTTCTGGGCCGGTGCATCCCGTTCACTACATGTTTTCCGGAGTGGAATGGGTAGATTGCTTTCGATTCTCAAGCGCAACGCGGCCACAGGCTTCAGCCGACGGTTCTTCAAAGGGATATCAGCCAGTACGAACAGATCGAAACCCGAATGTTGCACATAAAATACACCCCGCCAACGAACCCATAGACATGTTTAACAATTGTATACAGGTAGCAATCTAATGACAAGTATATTAAAGGCATGTCTATTTATTCGTGGATAGAGCGTATTTATAGGGAACGTACTGGGCATGGTTCCTGTCCTACTATGCGAATTTTTGCGGAGACCTCACCTTGCTGAACGGATCGAACCTGTTTGAACGGGAAGACCAGGATGTGGCACTCGGGGAGTTTGACGACCTGGGGAAGTTGCTTGAGGTGGTGGACTGGGAGGCGTTCCGTCCGCTGCTCCGGGAGATTTTCGGTCGTTCGGAGAGCGATGAGGCGGTGCTCCGAGGTCGGCCGTCCTGGGACGTGATGTTGATGTTTCGCGTGTTGCTGCTGGGAGTGAACGATCAGTTGAGCGACCGCCAGTTGCTGGATCGGGGTTCTTTCAAGCGTTTTGTGGGGCTGCGGAACGAGAGCACGGTTCCGGATCGGAAGACGATCTGGAAGTACCGTCATCGGTTGGCGGCGTCGGGTCGCACGAAGGAATTGTTCGAAGCGTTTGAGGTGCAGTTGCGGGAGGCCGGGTATGCGTTGACAGGCGGTCAGATCGTGGACTCGACGATGGTGGAAGTTCCCCGCCAACGCAACACGCGCGAGGAGAACGCAGCCCTGAAGCAAGGTGACGTTCCCGAGGATTGGAAGAAGCAGCCTCGCAAGTTGGCACAGAAGGATGTGGAGGCGACCTGGACCAAGAAGCACGGAGTGAGCCACTATGGCTACAAGAACCATGTGACGGTGGATCGCCAGTACAAACTGGTACGTGACTACGAGACCACGACGGCCTCGACCCACGATAGCCAGGTACTCCCCCGGATCCTACGGCCGGATAAGGACGATGGCCGGGTATGGGGCGACAGTGCCTACCGTTCACAGGCCCTGGAGGAGGAGCTGAAGAAGCGTGGTCATCGCAGCCGCATCCACTCTAAGGGCTATCGCAACCACCCGCTGACGACGCATCAAAAGTACATCAATCGGCTGCGTTCCCGGATCCGCGTGCGCGTCGAACATGGGTTCGGTAGCATGGTCAACGAGATGAAACGGACGCGGATGCGGTGCATCGGACAACAGCGTGCCGCCACTTGGGTCGGGTTGTGCAACCTGTGCTACAACATGCGCCGGTTCGCCTTCCTGCAGACCGCTACGGCTTCCGCTGGCTGAGTGCCATGGCCGCATGGTGCCCAAACATCAGGAACCGCGTGAAAATCGTCGGCCAACAGCCCATTTCACTCCCTAAAACACGCAGTGAGTAAGACCAGATCACCAGGAAAACACCATAGTCGGAAGCTACCCGGTCAAAACTCGATTTTATAGAGGTCCCCTAATGTCTAAGAATTCTAATCTATGGGATTTATAAGTATGATTTTACTCACGATATGCGACATATTGTGTCGCTTTGAACGGGCGAATCTTCTATTCATGAACTACGTTGCTCCGTTTTCTACGCATCCCTGTCTCATCAAGTGCCAAAAGTGGGACATTTTAAATTGCCAGACATAGATGGGGCATTCAAACTTAACATTGACAGGTATCAGCCCGACGGGTGGCATGAAGGTCGGCTACGAGATCAGCTTCAACCGCCATTTCCACAAGCCGCAGCGCGATGCGCGTGCTACAGGAAATCTGTACCGACATTCTGGCCCTGGAGAGGGAAACAGAGGGGCTCGACGAGATCATCGGAGGACATAGGCTATGATGGAAATCCGTGGCGATGCCAAGAATCTACGCTCCTTGCTCGGCAGCTCCAAGTTCGCGATTGACTATTATCAGCGGAGTACCGTTGGACAACGAGGCAGGTGGAGGGACTGATTGAGGATCTCGCTGAGAAATTTGGCAACAGCTACGAATCAAGCGACGAACGTAATCTTCGAGACCATGAATGATCGCGGGCTCTCACTCACGCCTACAGACATGCTCGAGGGCTACATCCTCGCGAACATTGGAGACCCCGAGTGTCGCAACGCGGCCAATCAGATTTGGCGAAAGCAAGTGACCGGTCTCCAGGACCTTGGCAAGGAAGAAGACGCTGACGCTATCAAGGCTTGGTTGCGCAGCCAGTATGCGGAAAGTATACGTGAGTGAAAACGAGGTGCCACTCCACGTGACTTCGACCTCATCGGTACGGAGTTTCACCGCTGGGTGCGTGACCATGAAAAAACTCTGGGTCTGTCGTCGAACGGCGAATTCGCTCGCTTCATCACAGAAGACTTCGCTTTCTATGGTCACTGGTACACTCGCCTGCGCCAAGCAGCGAAGACCGTGACGGAAGGCTTGGAGGCGATCCATTACTGTGCGCAGAATAACTTTACGTTGCAGTATCCTGTTCTCCTAGCACCTTTGCGATGCGAAGATCGCGAGCAGGATCTTCTGTGCAAGTTGCGCATAGTATCAGCGTATCTTGACATCTTGATGACGAGGCGCATTTGGAATGGGCGTGCAATAGGTTACTCAACCATGCAATACGCTATGTTCCTGACAATGCGTGAAATACGGGGCAAGGATACGCAGGCTATTGCGAACATACTCATAAAACGCCTCGAGTTGGAGAAAGAAACGTTCGCTACGAACGACCGGTTTCGGCTACGCGGCACCAATAGACGCCAAATACATCAATTACTTGCTCGCCTCACCGACTACGTGGGGACCTCTTCGGGGCTTAGCTCCCGCTATCAAGAGTACATACAACGTGGTGGCAAGAATGGATACGAAATCGAGCACATTTGGGCCGACCACTTCGAACGCCATTCCGAGGAGTTTGGGCATCCGACGGATTTTGCCAAGTATCGAAATCGTATTGGGGCCTATTGCTCTTGCCCAAAAGATTCAACGCAAGTTATGGCACCCTCCCTTACGACAAAAAACGTAATCACTATCTAAAGCAGAACCTGTTGGCTCAGAGTCTCCATGAGGTTGCTTACGAACATAATTCTGGATTCAATCAGTTCATTTGCTCCAGCACACGAGGCCAAGTCATGACGAACGTTCTCAGTCCCTATCCAGTGATGAAGGCACCGGATATTGCGCATCCTTGGGGAAGTAGCGGTGCATTGGGAGGTGCGGCAGCTTCGAAATGTTGCCAAAATCCGATCTGTTTTTCCTCCGTGCAACGGCGCAAGGTGGAGGCCGAGTTCAACGACGGTGCGCTTACCAATAACAGGGGTATTTCGCTGCCAGATGTTGGAACCCTGGTTATCGCTCCGCACTGAAAAACGGGCCTATCTCGCACTGCTCGTGCAATATCCGGGTTAGCATGCTTCTATGGTATAAACTGTCACAAAATCAGCAATGTATCTGTGAGTTTATACATGATTTAAGAGGCAATCATTTAGTAATTTAGACGTTAGGTTTGAAATGTAAAGCAAATATCTTGAAAATCCTGAAATGGTGAAATTTACCAGATACCTTTGGATTGGAACTGAAAATGGGAATCAAAGCTATAACCGACGCGATCTGGACTGGATAATATGCGTTCGTAATCAAATTGATTTCAGTCGGCACCGTTAAAGATCGAAGAATTGATATGCAAACATCAGACGTGGGCCAAAAGCAAGACTCATTTAACGTCGCAATTGAAAATCTTCGTAAACGTCTTTTGGATATCTCTAAACGAAACCCACTGACGAACACGAGGTTGAATACACGTAAACTTCATCAAGTATCCATAATTGATGAAATCTCAGATCAGATCTATCGAATTTTTTACAACGAGCAGAAAAAATTCACATTCCTTCCCAAACCTGAGTCTGTTGAAAAAAAGGATCTTTATACAGTCATCGAGAAAGACGATGTGTATGTGCCTGAAGCATTAAAAGAAGAGATCAATGCAGCGCATACGGATACAAAACTACAAACCGAGCTTGCACCCGAAGAACTACAAAAGAAGCTGCTCACGCTCTATCGTGAAGCACGTAGGATTGAAGAAGATCTGAGCATTAACGTCTTGTATCTGGCACTCGGTTTTCTTCGTTATTACGATGCGGAATCGTCTGACGTTGCACGTTTTGCACCATTGATTCTATTGCCCGTATCGTTGTCTCGAGATGACGGTAAAGGGATGTTCAGGCTTTCCGTTCGCGACGAAGATCTGACGTCGAATCAATCGCTGGCGCAGATGCTCAAGGAAGAACATCAGCTCTTCCTTCCGGAACTGCCTGAAACGTCAGATTGGATTCCGTCGGCGTATTTCAAATCTGTTTCCCAAACTGTTGACAGCAAATCGCGTTGGAAAGTCGAACCAAACCGTATGGTCTTGAGGTTTTTCTCATTCGAAAAATTCATGATGAGTCGTGATCTCAAGACTAACGCACTCAAACACTTCGAGACGTCAAATGGCAATTCTCTCCAAATTGTGCGCCAACTACTCGGTGCATCCGGTGTTTCTGATGGGCCGGAGAGTCGTTTATCCGTGACTTCAGACAATGTAAATCTTGATGAAAAGTATGCCGAATTACGTGATCTCAGGCATATTCTTGACGCCGATACTTCTCAAACCCAAGTGATCGCGGCTGCTGTCGAGGGTAGAAACCTAGTGGTTCAAGGTCCACCCGGTACGGGCAAGTCCCAAACTATCGCCAATATTATAGGAGCGTCCGTAGCGCGCGGGAAAAGGGTACTTTTTGTTGCAGAGAAAAAAGCCGCGTTAGATGTGGTCTATCGCCGACTCAAACACTGTGACCTTGGCCATCTCTGTCTTGAACTGCACTCCCATAAGGCAAACCGGAAGCATTTTTATCAGGACCTGAAAGATGCATTAGACGGCTCAGTGCTTTCACCTATCGATCCAAGTTTATACGAGAGCACTCAAGAAACGCGCGACAAGCTGAACCGTATGTCCGACCTCGTCCATACGGTGGACGAAACTACCGGTAATACACCTTATCTGTTAATGGGACGCATGGCTGAATTGATTGGCAAAGGCGTCGAGGTGCCCACATTTACGGTAGACCAAATTGACAGCTGGAGTAAAGACGAATTTGAAGAGCGCTTGAATATGTTTGCGTCGCTCGTACAACAGATTCAGAGCTGTGGAACGGAAAGTGCGCATATTTGGTGCGGTGTGGGTAAGCGCTTAACACTATTAGACCAGAATCGCTTGCAATCCATCTTGCAAAACCACGAGAGCGTAACTCAGGCACTCCGTGATGCCGCTTTGGCAACGGAGAAGAACGAAACGCATTCGTGGTCGAACACGCTCGAAAATCTTGAAAACCACCTTAATAAACAACAGCTTCTGTTGAACATGCCGAACGAAGTGCCGAAGTATTTGCAGATTGAAACCGTTGTCAGGCATACAGACGAGCTGTTTCGTTTGTTACAAGACTTGGAAGCGTTGAGAGATTGTGACGCAGAATTGCTGCAGCACGTGATCCCGTCTGCACTGGATATCGATTGGTCTATTGAAGCGAACGTTGTTGTGCAACGCAGCAAGTCGTTGTTGCGCTGGCTCAATGGTCCTTACCGACGAGCGATCAAGAAACTAAAAACGATTTGTAAAGAGCCGATCTCAAGAAGGCATAAAGGTCGCGTTTCTTTGATGCAATCGTTGATGAAATCTAGTCAACTGCGCCACGACATCAAAGCAAGAAGTGAACTCGGTCGTGCACATTTTGGATTGACCTGGGCCGAACACAGTACCGACTTTAAACGTAGTTATGCCGTAATGAAGTGGATGATGGATAACGTACGGATATTTGGTTCGTTAGAGGACATGCAGCTGGCAATTGATAATCTTGTCGCAGATACAGATGTGCAGACACTTCATGAAGCAGTTCGCAATGCGCTGTGTGAGTGGCACAAAAGCTGGGACCGCATCGTCTCTCTGCTTGATTTGCAAATCGGACGCGCTTTTGGAGCAACCGACATTCAAAAATTTGACATTGATGCCGTACTTGACCGTACAAAAGTCTGGTTTGGAAACATCGACAAGCTCGATGCGTATCATCAATTAGCTACGACTAATCGAGAACTGGAACGACTCGGGCTAGGAGTCGTGACAAAGCTACTTGATGATGGGAAATTAGAACCTGAAATCGTGGTCGATATCGTCATGTTGCATCGTTGTGAAGCTGTATTTAAGAACATGCAGCAACGGTACCCTGAATTAGAAAAACTCAACGGTACGGAACGCAGTGAGTTGGTTGAATGCTTCAAAGAGCAAGATAGTCAGCTCAAAGATCTGGCGGCTCAGGAAATTGTGCAGAAACACGACCAGAACATGCCTCGTGGTCATTCGGGGCAAATGGGCTTGATCCGCGGTGAGATGAACAAGAAAACGCGCCATCGGCCGATTCGACAATTACTGGATAAGGCAGGTGAAGCGGTAGCGTTCATCAAACCTATTTTCCTGATGAGTCCACTGTCTATTTCTCGTTTCCTCACGCCCGGTGGCTTGACGTTCGATTTGTTACTGATAGATGAAGCTAGCCAAGTCAAACCAGAGCAGGCAATTGGTGCCATGATGCGCGCTAAGCAAATCGTTGTGGTAGGTGATCAGAAACAGATGCCTCCCACGTCGTTTTTCGACAAACAAGTCTCCGGCGATGACACGGAAGACGAAGAGGATGATCTTGAATCGATGCAAATACGCCAGACCGGTGATATGGAAAGTGTTTTGTCCTTATGTGATGCGCGCGGAATATCAGATGCGATGCTGAGGTGGCACTATCGATCGGAACATCCATCATTGATAGAAGTTTCAAACCATGAGTTCTACGACAACAAACTGATATACCCACCGACACCCAACTTTGGCACGGACAATACCGGTTTGCAGTTAGTAAAAGTGAATGGCATTTATGCCAGAAGTCGCGGCCGCAATAACGCGATCGAAGCTGACAGAGTTTGTGATGGCATTTGCAAGCACATTAAGAACTATCCAGCACAGTCTTTAGGGGTGGTTGCGCTCTCGACGTCGCAGCGCGATATGATTCAAAACAAGGTGGATACTCTTTGTCGCGAGCATCCCGATATGGACCGGTACTGCAACCGTGAAGGCGAAGAACCGTTTTTCGTCAAGAATCTTGAAAATGTTCAAGGGGATGAGCGGGACGTCATTTTTGTATCGATTGGATATGGTCCGGATAAAGACGGTAAATTTTTTCAGAATTTAGGACCTGTATCCAGTGACGGCGGCGAACGACGTCTCAACGTCTTGTTTACCCGCTCACGAAAACGTTGCGTGGTCTTTGCATCAATAACACATGATGACATTCGTGTCGATGCTTCAAAGTTTTCTGGACCGCGTATCCTTAAGCAATTCCTGAGATATGCGGAGACTGGCGAAACAGACGTTCCGCTCATAACGGGTGAGGAAATGGATAGCCCCTTCGAAGAAGACGTGGCGCGAATACTCACACAATATGGCTATCGTGTTGAATCGCAAGTGGGATCAGCTGGGTTCAAGATTGATCTTGCCATTTACGACCCGGATAACGAAGGACATTTTTTGTTGGCTATTGAGTGCGATGGCGCACGCTACCATTCTTCGAGCTGGGCACGCGAACGCGACAGGCTGCGTCAGGATGTACTTGAAAGGAAAGGGTGGAGATTTCATCGTATTTGGAGTACCGACTGGTTCTACGCTCGCGACGCTGAAATTACCAAAATGCTGAATGCGATTGAATCCGCTCGCGCTCGTCAGAACGATTTCCGAGTACCTCCTCAGTCACGGTCTATAACCGAGTATAAGTTTCGTGAATCTACGAACAGTGACCATGGGGCAACAAACGAAGTGTCAGAAAACCGATCTGTTGTGGAGACGGACCCATATGAGGAAGCTAATTTTGAAATCCTCCATGCTGGCTCGGAGATTCACGAAGTGTCACAGAAGGTACTCATTACCTATATCAAGAAAATACTTTCCGTTGAAAGCCCTATCCATGTCGATATTTTGTCGACTCGCTTAGCTCGACTTTGGGGTAAGAATCGCACCGGACCAAAAATTAAAGACACCATCAAAAAGATTGTTGCAAAGATGGTCCGTGACGGCATAGCTAATAAACTCAAAAATCAAGGTAACTTTTACGAATTGGCAGATAGTAAATCTAACCCGGTTATCCGCGACCGAACTTGCGTTACCCTAGATTTAGTGAAGTATCCTGATCATATATCGGAATACGAAATTCGACAGGCAATTTTGAAGATAGTCAACGCTAGCGTTTCCATATCCGTGCACGACTGCTCAAAAGAGGTTTCCAAATTGCTAGGCACCAACTTGAAGCGAGAACAAATGAGGTGCAGAGTTGCATCGGAAGCCAAGTCAATGACAGAATTAAAACTCATCTCCAGCCATGATGGTACCTTGAACCGGCTAGGTGAGCACGCAATTTAATGGGCAATTAGATTTTATTGCAGGAGTTACATCGAATTTTAGCCAAGCAAGGCTTTGCTTTTTCGACGACTCTACACCTGATCTATGAACAACCTACGATCATTGAAGCATTTAGCTGCCAATCGGACGGACATCAGAATACCTTTGCGAGAAGCGATACCAGTCCGCGTAGGCCAATCACCTTGGTTGCCTTGCCCTTAGCCCGGATATTGCATGAATAAAGCGGCAAGACTCCTATAAATTCGATATCATTCAGTCGGTTACATAAAATATGGGAATTATAGATAATACTTGACGTGATCAATGATATCTGCTGTTCTGCGCTGACTGGCTCCAACGAACCCCGTTAGATAGCGTATCGTATATTGTCTGTGCTCCGAGGTCATCCTGCCCGGTCAAAGAGGTCAAGCCCTTTGAGCAATATGTTTCTGGTAGCATTCCATAGCTGCCGTTGCTGCTTGAGAAACTCGGCGAGATGGGTATGCGTCCCGTTCAACAACTTTGTCTGTGGGTGCTCGTCTTCATAATGTCAAGGATTAACTATAACTCCCATGCGGAACCTATATCAATCTACGTATAACACACTTTGCAGCCAACGTAAGGGTGAACAAGTCAAAGTATTACAGAAACGTGTTTTTCAAAACGGAGAAATCTCAAGTGATCTCCAGGTCGAGTAATATCTTGCACTCAAGGTGTTAAGTGGAGTGTGTAGTTTGCGTATCGAACCTGACATTAGTAGCGTATCTATTGTTCTCGCGGGAGGCTTTAACCCGGTAATTTTTACACCTGCATGGTTTACGTTGTACGGTCTATTACCGGAAAATTCTGCAGAGCCGGAGATAGTACATCGATAAGTTACAAAACTTCGTACAGATTGGATGGAATTGTTTGTTACGCCAGAGAGGTTTCATATGGAAACCCTGAAAGCGCCCTACGCGCGTATACGCGACTTAGTCTTGCGAATCTTTAAGGAACAGCTGAGCCACACTCCCTTGTCCGCTTTCGGAATTAACCGCAACGTACATTTTCGTGTAACGTGTAAAAAGTAGAGCAATACGGGATCAGATGGATAGAACACTGGCACCAGTTGAACCGTGGGGAGACTGGAAAGATAGACTTGGTTTAGATAATGAACATGGAGGAATGACGTCTCTGACCATGTCACAAACCCGTCCGGACGATAGACCGGAAGGCGACAGGATTAGCGTCACGGTAGGACCTTCAGTGCGTGTTGGGGATGGCAAACTGGGAATCTATGTCATGGTTAATGATCATCATGTAATTGACGGACCTGCGGCACAGTCTTGTGAAGTCTTAGTGGGGAGTCTTGAGGAAAATTTCGAGGCATCTATTAGGCGTAGCGCGGACGTTATAGATCACGTAATGTCGTTGGCGGAAACGCGAGAGAGGTAAAAATGGTGCTATCGACATGTCCGATGGAGAAGGAGCCCCGTGAGGCGTGCACAAGTCAGAGTTTGCATGATGTTTCCCATGGTGACTTAAACCGATATCAAGATATAGACAAAGATATAGAAAGGAAACTCGAAGCAAGTAGTCCATTGAATACGGCTCTCAAGAGGAGCGTTAACACTGACGAAACGCAAGAGGATACTCGTTCTATAGAACAGTCGGAGGACACTTTCGGCGATATTATTAATCTGGAAACCCCGCCCAGGACTACGCGGAGCGACTTAAGGTCCTCGCTTCACCCATTGCAGGAGTGGGAAGGCTATGTGGTAGAGATCAATGCCAATGAGCTCGTGGCTCATCTTGTTGACCCAACTTCGGCAGATACCCCGTTCGAAACAGAAGAGGCAGTCATTCCAATAGAAGAGATTTCCCAGCGTGACAGAGACAGGATGCAGGTTGGGAGTATCTTCCGGTGGGTGATTGGCTACGAACTGTCTCCATCTGGAACCAGAAGTCGTGTTTCCCAAATAGTATTTCGCGAACTTCCTGTTGTCACCGGCGCTGATCTGCAACAGGGAGATGCGTGGGCACGCAAAATAATCGAGTCTTTCGCGAAGTGACTGAGGAAAAGAGCCCTCCCAAAGATAGTGAATTCGAACTGAGTCTATTTGGTCCCGGTTACGGTGAGTGCATCGTTCTCCATATCGGAGGGGGAAAGTGGGTTATTGTTGATTCCTTTTGCGGATCGAACAGTACCCCAAGAGCTATACGTTATTTGGAAGAAGTTGGAGTCAATCCTAAAGAAAGCGTCTGCCTGATCGTGGCAACCCATTGGCACGACGATCATATCCGCGGAATGGCGGACCTGGTAAAGACATGCCGTAAAGCAAACTTTTGTTGCTCTAGCGCATTACTAAAAAAAGAGTTTCTGGCACTACAGCGGCCGTAGAAGAACACCACATGACAATCACCGGCTCGGGAGCACGAGAAATATACCGTGTGTTTAGACATCTGAATACAATACAAAGCAAGCCAACGTTTGCCCTAGCTAACCGGCTTATTTTGCAGCAGAACGGGTGTGAGATCTGGTCGCTTTCTCCGGGCGATACTGCTATCCTTAACTTTCTGCATTCCATAAAGCAATGGTTCCCTGGTAAGGGTCAAGGCAAGTTCCGGGTTTCAGACCGGTCACCCAACCAAGTAGCCGTTGTGCTTTTGGTAAAAGTAGGCGAAATCTCGGTGCTGCTAGGTTCAGATCTTGAGAGGGGCGGCTGGGTTGAGGTACTTCAAAACCCAGGGCGTCCATCCATGAAAGCATCGGTATTTAAAGTTCCACATCACGGATCAAAAGGCGCGGATAGCTCCGAAGTATGGAACAAGATGCTGGAACTAGATCCAATAGCAATGCTTACTCCATGGAGAAGAGGCGGAAATGTTCTTCCGACAGACACCGATATTCAACGGATTCTGTCGTACTCCCAAAATGCCTTTTCGACCTCTGCAACCGAAGCTGTTATGGGTCGTCCTGTATCTAGACTCAAGCCAGTGGATAGAACTATCAGAGAATCCGGCATAAAGCTGCGGCATGTCCAAAGTTCGGAAGGGTCAATACGTCTTCGGCGATCATTTAACTCGCCAAAGGGTTGGACACATGAACTCTTCGGATCGGCTTATTCTCTCGGATACAGTTCGGGCTAGAGATTTTGCTCTATCCTGTCCTCCTCCAAACCGGTGTAGATCAGTTTATTGGAGCCAACAAAGATCTTCGTTCAAGGTATTTCGTATATCTCATTAATTGCGACAATGCGACACCGTATCTCATATCTGATCCCAAAACCGTAATATGTGGCGTCGCACATAAGTCCTCATGTTTTTATGTTCTGTAGGAAGTTGGTCCCAAAAATCACTAGGTGGGATGCTGAAAACCGTCCATTGAGTATCGTCGTAAAGGTGATGAGAGTGTGCGGTAATTCGAGAATTCTCTAGAGACTCCACATGAATGAAGTGAGGGGGTAGTGGGGATAACCACGTTCTTGGAAACTCAATCCGATTCTGAAGGTGTGTCCCTTATACCGACCAGTACTTACACTGTAAGAAAAAAATAATAGTTTTGCCACCATCTACAGACCAGCCAGGGAAGTCAATGCTTGAAGGTTCATATCCAACTTCTTCGAGCTCTGAAACGACTTGTTCCAAATCGTTCATGCTACAGATGTTGGCCCCTTAAAAACGGCAAGAAATTTGTCGCCATCTTTGATTTCAACAAGATTATTTAAACCGTCATACTTCTTATTACTATTTATATTTTCAAGATAGTAGTTACTCAGTTCATTTGTATCGATTCCTGCTTCGATTCCTGCATTCACAAGGATAGTTTCGAGGCTCAATATATGATCCGAGGTGGTTTGACGCTCTCCATTCACTTCATAGTTGATCACCATATCAACTGGTTTGGTATCGGCATCATCCTTTTTGATACTGATAAACTCTTCACCCTTTTGTAAATCAACAACCGCGTTTGGGTCTTGGTAGTCAGTATCAGTCGTCTTAGAATGAAGATAGAATTCCGAAACAGATTTACCAACTTTGTCGAGAATTTCAGCGACGCCAAGTGCTGGCTTGTCTGTACGAAATTCGATCCCGTCTATAAAAAATAAGATTACGTTATCCATAATAGACCTGCCATGACGTTTGAGACGCTACTCCATACACCAAACAATCTGTTGACTGAAATCATCGGTAGTAGTTCCGTCGTTCTCGCAACCCTTGAATTCTACATTATGATCTCAGAATAGCGTGTTACATAGATGGAAATCTCTATTAACCTACAGCAATTCCGTATGGTCCAAACTTGCTGTTCGTTCAGATTTTCCAGATGAGTTTTCGCGATTAAGTAGGAGCGGAAAGATAGCCTCTCAAGATCGCGGCTGGACACTTCTGTTTACTTGGATGTAAAGAGAAGTAGGCAATCCGTATATGATTAAAAATCATATAGTTATATTTACATGATTCGTCAAAACATAAATAGAGGTGTCCAGTTTTTCGGTCCCGTTGATTGAAGGGGCGAAACTGATCAACGTCAACCTGTATTCTCTACGGATTTAGCTTAGCTAAAATTCGATATAATTCCCTGTTTTCGACTTGGTTATGAGAAATCCGGGCTAGCCATGAAAATCGTATTCAGCCGAAAGGGATTCGACAGCACGTCGGGCGGAGCACCCTCGCCGATCATCGACGGCCGTCCCCAAAGCATTCCGATTCCGGCGCGAGACCGGTCCGTAATAACCTATGGCGATATCAGCCTTGGCGAGATTGTCGAACGCGCAACCCGCGGTCGGCTCACCGCGACTAACCTCTGCCACGAAGATCCAATGTTCGAGCGGGGCCGTTGCGCATTCGGTCAGACCAGTAGCGCTCAAAGCCATCTAGCTAACAATGGGGTCGGAGTGGGAGGTGTCTTTCTGTTCTTTGGCCTCTTCACGGGATATAAAGGCCGCGACCACCACCACCGCATCTTCGGCTATCTCAAGGTCGAGGAAGTGACCAAACTCGGAGCTTCGCCGACACCATCAAGCCAACCGCGCGGCTTTTCGCGCCGCCATCCACATACCGTCGGGCAGTGGAATGCCAACAACACGATTTACACGGGTCTTGGCAATACCGCAGTTTCGAATGCACCTGAATTGCGCCTGTCGGTTCCGGGAGGCCCGGTGAGCCTCTGGGCGGTTCCGTCTTGGCTCCGCGACACTGGGCTCACATATCACAGCAATCCGGCGAGATGGGGCTCCAGTGGCACACTTCAGGTAGTGGGACGAGGACAGGAGTTCGTCACCGATATCGCCGGTTCGGCGCAGGCTGCGATATGGCTTCAGCACATTCTGACCTTGATCTCGGGAGACACACCGTAAGCCGCACGCCATGAGTGCCCCGCGTATCATCATCGTGATGCTTCGGCAACCGAATCGCAACGATCCGCAGGAGATGCGAACCGATCCCCTTTGGGAGTTTGGAAGCTTCGGTTGCACGAAATGCCATCGTCGGAATCTGATGAACCCGCGCAAGGTCGACGAGTTGGCCGGGAGCCGGTTGGCATTCGCACAAGGCGGAAGATCCGAAGTTCGGCTCATCCATGTGACGCCACCTGTCAGGATGGTACATCACGGCCTGTTTGCGGAGGCAACTTGGCAACCCGTGGATATGCCGTTTTCGTACGCGTCCGCGCCAGTTCTCATCAACAATTCCGGAGGCTCGGATATTCCCGTGTTGATCGAGATGGCCGACGATGTTCGCAGAAGCACGCCCGTATCACGTTTTGTCAGCAAGTTTCGTTCGCGACGAAAGCCGCTCCCGGCCGACGTCGCTCGCAAAATCATCGAGGTGTACAACGACTTCCCCCGCAACGAGTTGACAGTCGCAAGAGACTATACAGACTCATTGCCCTTTCTGCCGCCCCTGATCGACCGGAATCGCAAACGCACGTACAAAAAGCTCCTTCGGAGCCCCCTTCCGTAGCCATTAAACGGCGCATAGCGATGATCCGAGTTTCAGACGCCTAACCCGGATATTGCGCGAGTGGTGCGAAATGAGTCTACCCTTCAGTTTGGAGCGGTAACCGGAGGTTCAATGCCTGTGTTTCGCCCGGAATCTGTGGTTCCGGCACGTTTTTGCGGATGCTGGGCGCACCTCTCCCTTACCCCCGTTGTTGATCCACATGCCGGGGCAGCACTCGGCGAGGGTCAGGAAGTGTCCAAGTGAGCGACGATCATACGGAACAGTTCCTGATGCGGGCAGGTGCTACTGAGTAGGATGCGGATACGGCGGGTATTGCGTAGCACGACCGCTCCGATCCGCAGCAAAGTCAGGTGGATTGGCTGTGGCGAGTGCTGTGCGCTTCAGTGCCAAGGCGGCGTAACCCCTCGATCAAAAGGTATATGCCAAAGCCGACAGCAGCAGAATACCCCCGTTACCCCAGCAATTTCCCACGAGTTTTTAACTATTTGTTTAAATAAGATTTTCGGTTATTTTCGGCACGCGATTTTCGCGGACTTTAGTCGTCTTCCGTGCTGTATCCATTGAGGTACGTCACCAAATTTGAGTGGAAAAATTAAATCAAATCAAAGATATGCTCACCAATCTCTTCAACACTTTGCCAGTATTCGGACATTTGCTCACGGGGAATTGCTAGTTCCAACACCGAGTGCTCGACCTTGTCGGGATCGCGATCATCGGTGAAGCGGCCCGCAACTCGCCGCATCGGCCCCAGCCGGCGATCCAGCTCGCGCAGCAAGATGGCGCCACCATCGAAGGTGAGCCGGCCCGCGTCGAACCGATCTACGACTTGACGGCGACCGAAGGCGTGAAATTCGAGTGGCGTGGGTGTACACCGTGTACTCATGGGACCTCCTTGTCGATCTTGTATAAGTGACTGAATTCATTGTACTATCCGACAAATCGAAGCCCCATGACAGTTTTTGGTGAGATTTGCGGGCTAGTAGTTGAGTTCGATATTGGGCGTCTGCCGCCCGCCGCTGTTGACGGGGAACCGAGCTCTGGAGCGGGTTGTTGCGCAACGCTCTGAGAATGCATTCCTTTGCTGGAGCTTAGTGTAGACGGCCCCTGATCGCCGAACGGGTGCCGCCGATTTTTATAACAGTGTTATAAAACCCAAGGGTCAGTACTGTTCTAAACCCATATAAAGTATACCGGTTTAAAGATTGAAGAATGTTGAATGATCAATGGTCTAATTCCATGGTGGTCTATAAGAATCTTCCGCCGGAATCCTGTTTTCTGACGACGCGATGTTCGAATACGATAAACAGCCTGGTTGCTCTTGGCATTTCCAATGAATATTTTCTGGAGTATTTTCATGAGTGCACGTTTCGATTTAGTCGTCGACCATGAGAGTATCCGTCCCCACGCATCACATCACTGCCTGACCGGGCATGGGGCTGTCGCTACATAGCACCTGCACAACATGTAATAAATGGGTAGGACCATCGTTTCACAGACACCAAGTGAACGGAGCCATGCCTTGATTCCGGGTCTTTGTCGGATATAAAATAGTCATAATGCTTTACATGATCGATACAGCCGCCGCCATCCGAAAACTTGAAGAAGCCGGATGGCGATAGCAAAGTGGCGAATGCTATTGTGGATACTATTGGTGTAGCACACGGTGATGCTGCAACCAAGAGTGATATTGAGCGGCTGGAAGCCTCCATTGCACACTTGGAAACCTCGACCAAGGCCGAAATTGGGCGACTGGAAATGGCGGTTAAGTTGTCAGAAGCAAGGGTTACCAACAAACTTTGGTGGGCCATTGGTTTGATCGTGGCAATCTTGAAAGTACTGGACTATCTGCTGCCGGCCTTGGGCGGATAGATCAGACCATCGGATGCGGAATGGAAAGCACCCGCCACGACAGTTAAACCGGCAAGGCGAAGGGTGCTGGGGTCCGATGCGTTGTGATAGCGTGTCGTCCAGGCTGGTGCTCAAGCTTCTGTCCGAGTCCCCTGAAGATTGGGATATGAGCGATCAAGTGGGTCTCCGGCACGGTTCTTACCTGCCTGTGCCGTCAGCCGGATGGGCAGTGCTGCCATGCTGGAATATGGCTGCCAGCTCTTGTGAACGTGCTGGTACGAACGTTGATAGTTGGGAACTTCTATTGACTTGAAATAAACGCCAGAAGTTTGCTCTATTGGAAATTATATGATATAATAAATAACTGGGTTGGCCCGGATCGTCGGTCGCCTTCGCCAACGCTGGCCCCAGGTGCGCGTGGTGGTTCGGGGCGATGCCGGATTTTGCCGAGAGTCGGTCATGCGCTGGTGCGAGGACCACGATGTGGACTACGTGCTCGGTCTGGCTCGCAACGAGCACCTGGTCTTGCAATTGGACATACATAACGATGTGAATTCATTCCTTCTGTTTCATGAGGAGGTAGACCCGCACAGCGGGTTTGAGCAGCACGTATCCCTGCCAGAGTTTGATGTTTCCGGGCAGGGGCTGTCTTTTGGAAGGCTGGAATCCAGCGAGCCTTCCAATATTGATCACGGTTTGGCGAATGGTTTGGCGTTCGGGATCCGGAGTTTAGCGGTCGTGCTACGCAATACCCGCCGTATCCGTATCCTACTCAGTAGCACCTGCCCGCATCAGGAACTGTTCCGTACGGTCGTTGCACATCTGGACACCTCCTGACCCTCGCCGAGTGCTGCCCCGGCACGTTGATCAACAACGGGGGTAAGGGGAGGTATGCCCAGCATCCGCAAAAACGTGCCGGAACCACGGATTCCAGGCGAAATACAGACATTGAAATCCCAGTTACCGCTCCAAACCTGAAGGGTAAACTCGTTTCGCACCACTCGTGCAATATCCGGGCTAGCTGCCGTCCCCCAATATCCGCCCTTTAGCCCCTCGGGACGGAGCCGGTATGCCCTGACATCGAGCCCGAAGACGTTATCGGCACTTGCTGGCCTCCTGCGGCCAGATCATACGCCGTAGATACCTACAATGGACATGATCCTCCGTGAGGCGGAGATCATCGAATGGCTTAAAGCCATCGTAAAATGAAGTTTCCCCTCAGACACTAACTATCAGCTCGTTTCTCCAGAAAGAATTTCCCAAACGCGTTTGTACCCAGGTCCAGACAATGGTGCACCCTCGGGTCGCACGTCCTGCCAATCATGAACATCACGTTCCTTCAAAAATTGCCGCGCCTTACTCACCGAGTACCGCCCCTCGTCCTCACCGGCGACGTTCCGATACAGTCTTCCTAAGGCCTCGGCAGCACTGCGTGGTGCTGAATTCATCCGCATCAACACCGCATCTTCGCTACGCACGCCGTGATAAATCATGGCCGGGAGTACGTTAATCCTACGTTTTTCAGTTTCTGAAAGGTCCTCGAAGTTAATATCAGACACGCGGCTCAAGGCCGAAACGCCCCATGTTCCGCTGTTAACGATGGTACGATAGATCGCTCTGCAGGCGTCCGTCAGGGCACCGGTGTCCGCTTCATCGTCCCCATCACGCCTGAAGTATTCTTTCGCAATATGATCGATTCCCTTACCATTCACCCAATCGCGAGTGATCTCTGAGATCCGGGACCGGTCAAAGCCGGAACCGCTTATTTTCTCGAGATCCTTCTTCAACTGCGGAACCTTGAGCATAACGCTGAACAAGTCTGCCATCTTGCCGTTACCACCAAAAAGACTGTCTGATGTCCAGTCTGCAGACGTAAGTGTAGTTTCTAAGTTGCGAAGCCCGCCGATTGCCGCCTTAACACCTTCGGGTGAGAATCCTGTTGAATCAGCAAGCTCAGCGGTGCCATCGGGCATATCGGCGAGGCTGCGAGCGTAGCTGTGCGTTGCATCAAGAAGTGCACTCGCTTTCTGTCCTTGGGCTGGATCATTCCGCATCGACGTGTATCCGTAGGTCTGTCGCAAAAGCTGTTCCGAGTCCGCGAGTACCGCCTCTAGGTTCTTCTTTTCCGCCCAAAGATGGGCGATGTAACAGCGGAAGTCCTCCCATTGATCTTTCCAGAGCACATTCGACAAATTTGCCAACTCCCCCTGAGACGCCAGCTCGTCCAGTAACACGACTAGGCGGGAGACTAGTGCACCAGTATTTCGACTCACGAACTCAGTCAGAGCTTCGCGGTCCTTACCCTCCGACAGCCCGACAACACCGACACTGTCGTGACCAATACGCCCCGCACGGCCAGCGAGGTTCCAAAACTCCCTCGGTCTCATTTCCATAGAGCTTCCCTCCTGAGGCACAAACCGCGACGACAGAAACACAGAGGACACAGGAAAATTGATCCCTTGTGCAATGGTTGACGTCGCACATAGCATTCGCAAACTGCCCGTCTCCGCGAGCCATTCCATCAACGCCCGCACGTCGTCGGAAAGCCCAGCATGATGCACACCCACACCCTTCTCAAGCATTCCGATAAGTTTGAAATCTTTGCTAATCTCAGTGCGTAGAAAGTCCTGTACCAGCCTGATATCTCTTGGCACAGCGTCAAATTCCGGTAGGCTACGTGCAGCTTCTCCGGCCATTTTCCAGACAGATTGAATGCGGTTGGCGACGGCAACGCTCGTGCCCCGAGCCGACATCACTACACCCATCGCCGCCGTCTGAAGCCACAGCCCCTTTTGCTCACCCTTTGTGAGTACCTCGCTCTTTGGCACATCAATCGGTTTCACGCCCCCAACACGGTGTATACCGTGCAACGGCATAGCCTTTTTGGTCGCGGTAAGCGTTTCAAACTTCAGATGCCAGCCGCCACGTTCACTGTCATCGGCAACCGCCCTGTACAAGCCGATAATACGTTCGTTGGGCTTCCATGGTGCAGTACCTAGGTTGATCGCAAGCCCGGCGTCGATATCCTGCGCCAACCAGCGTGCGACCGACTCCGATTCTTCGGCGTAGGGTATCAACAGGAGAAAGTTTGCCTGCGGGCAGTCCCGTTTGACGGTTGCGAGTAGAAGTTCAATCCGCATACCCCGACCCTCTGCTTCCAGATTGTGTGCTTCATCCATCACAACAAGAGCGAGAGGACGGTCCACCTTCTTGTTTCGGATAACCAAAGATAGCTTTTCCGGCGTTGCCACGAGGATATCGAAGGGCTGGTGATGATCGGCCAGAAGATCTTCCTCAAACGCATCAACCTCGACGGCTGCCGTTAACTGCTCAACACGAAGTCCAATCGGCCCAAAATCAGTCCTGAGTCGCCTCGTGATCTGAGCAGACAACGCTCGGGTTGGGGTCACATAAACGACCCAACCTTGTTCCTGACGAAACTGATTCAGTGCCTGAAGTATCCGGAACTGAGCCAAGAGCGTCTTTCCGCCTGAAGTCGGCATATCAACCACGATAGCGGTCTTTGCTTGATCGAGAAGTCCCTGTTCGAGTAGCGCAGCACGCTGCGGTGGCAGAAGCTCAAACATCGGATGATGCTCGCGGTGCGTCAGAGAATGTACGAATTCCGACGTTCTGGAGTTTATCGTCCGCGTGACCCACCAAAGGGAATTGGTAACCATGATGCGCGCTGTCGCGTGGAGCCATCGCAGAACCATTTCGTGCTGTGCATCTCCTGAAGCGGCCGCGGCCTTTATTCCCGCCTCGAAATGCTTGTCCAAAGTGCCAAAGGGTTCCCCAGGCTGGCCTTGGAGCATGTAATCCGCCAAGATTTCAGTGCCCCTGACCCAGTGGTAAAGAGCCGCCAACCGAAAAGCGACTGTTCGGCCAACCGCCCCCGATCCATTCTGGAAACACTGTTCTTCATGACTTTTCTGATCGTTGCGCAATCCTGCGACAATCTCCCGGATGCGGTCCAAGTCATCCCAACCCCTCTTGCGGAACAGACGGATCCAGCAGTCGAATAGCCTGTACAGGAGCCTACGGTCCCATGTTACGTCCGCGACGCTAGGTACCTTCACAGCTGCTTCTTGCTCTCCATACCAACGTCGCAGATCGGACCAGCGGTCACCGCAATAAGCGACCGCCGAGAGCTGTAGTACAAACAACATACGCTCGTGGTCTTCCATCGGCACTGGCTGAAGACGCCGTATATCAAACGCTCGAAACGACGCCGCGACCGCTTGGTTGCGAAGAAGCGCATTCTCCCCCGCCGGGCGACTTAGCTCATCTAGGCCCTCAATGGCAGCCAATTCGAAACAAAGTGCTACCCGTTCCAGACGTTCCAGAACCTGTTTGTCGTCCGGGTTCTCCGCAAAAGAAAAGCTGATCTGCTTGCCAACAGCTCGTTGAGCTAGCCTTTCGTTAACTAGATTGGCAACACGTTCCAACTCTTCCGTTCCTATCGCTGCAACCGTCCAGTAGTCGTTGAGCTTTTCAAATGCTTCACTAGACAGGCTCATGATGCTGTGCCCGCTCGTCTTGAAACGATGTTTTGTCCGATGCGACCGATACTGTCGCGGGGCAGGTAAAGCGCGAGAAGCTCGATTTGCGTTCCTTGCGGACAATCTATCGTGAGTGCAGTGACGCGCGCTCTGAGGTCATCCTGATGCGCTTGCACATCACGCACAAGAAATCCGTAGAGTTGTACATCAGACCTGTTCTGCAGATACCTTCTGCCCGCGTTCTCAAATCGCTTTTGCCATACCGCACCCCTTGCCCGATGACCAAGATATTTCAATAGGGTGTCCCGGGTAGGTTTGCTGTCTCGCAAGTCCTCCAGTTGCTTCTTTAATCCCGTGCGACCGTACATTACCCTTGGCGGATGACTGAGATCACTCGACGTCTTTATCTCGCCGAAGGCAAGGCAATCCCCATCACCGTCGATTCCGAAACCGACGAGATCGGCACCCGGCAAGCTTGATCCACTCTTTCTTTCATCCCGTCCATCCGGCCATGGGAAATAGCACGAACGATGGTCCGTCAAATATGTCTCGGCGATCGCCTCACCCACGCGCCAGTCCTCAAACTTATCAGGAACCTGCAAGATCTGCCGCAGACCCTCCTGGGCAAAGCTCGTATCAGCCAAGCCCATAAGGATATCTTCGATATTTGCTTTTCCTGCCTCGTCGAACAGCACAGCTGCAACCGGGCCATTAATTGCAATATCCAACTCCTCACTTGACCATTGCACGCCAGATCCAGAACACGGGATGCCACCAAGACTGTATATTACTTTGCCAACTGCGACGGTCATCAGCGTTCTTCCGTCACACTAGAGAATACTGCCTTCAGCACCTGAAAACGTACTTTCGCAGTGTCTTCGTCAAGTGAGAAGCGAAAAACCACTTGTTGATAGGGATGCATGTAATTTCGGAAATCACACAGGCCGTGACTGAATTTCTGTACGTCCGGCTTCAAGACACACATGTCGTTAGCTACGTCGGTGAACTGTATGAATACCTAGTCTTGAAATCGTTTAACCTTCCTATCCTCCGTCTTGGAGCAGGATCCTTTTGCACTTCGTCGAAGCGACTCTCAACAATCGGGTAACAGCGTGCTCGATCGGAAGCTTCTGAATGACGGAAAGAGCAAGTTCCCGGTGGAGAAAGCACTCGACGATCTCTACCATTTTAGGGTCATAGTTGTTTTCTGTGAAGGTCTCGCAACGTTTTTACTTCCCTTTCTTCTATCCTTCTATCAAAGCTCTCCGTTTCCTTGTCTATGACCCATAGCACTCTATCGCCATCTACAAAGTAGCAGAGAGTAAAATCAGGGGCATAGTGAAATTTAGCCATTGGATGTTACCCAACCAGAGTCTTTCTGGTATTCGTATTGTACGAATGTTAGCGCATCCATCGAGTCGTACTGTACTTACCAACAGTCCGATATCACCCATATCATTATTGCCGAGGCCAGAAAATGAACGTTAGTTGGTGGACGCTGCCGACGTGAATGTTGTATTCATCGCACTCGCTTCGCTCGGGATCTTCCGTTGCGATGAAATAAATAGACGACAGTCGTCCAGACAACTGCAAAAGAATACACGCATGTATCTGATCACCTCTCTTTACTGCTATTTGGCTAAATTACACCGTATATAAATATGTGATTTTTAATAATACAAGGATGGCTTGTTTCCAAAAAATAGAGATATGTAGATACCTACTCCAACAATCACCGCATTGGCCTTTTCCTAAATTTTCTATTACTCACCGTTTAGAAGGAGGTCAAAACTTTGATTCAAGGAGCCATCTTCCTTTGAGTATCCTCTTGAACCGAACCAGAAGCCCGCAATTGAACCAGCCAAGCTTGCTACGCCACCTAATACGCCAATTGCCACTTCGTAGCGACCCGCCCACATCAGCCATACGATGATAGTTGCTGCAAGCACAAGATATACCCAAATAACCGCATAGGTCACACATACGCGTACTGCACTTTTTTCTTTTTTTAAGCTTAAACACCTCAAGCTTAAACTGCTGCTGTTCATTATTTTGTGGGTTTTTCGGGTCGTCCATCGTTAACTTCCTCTACCTAAGTTTGCTGCATAAATTGTCGTCTGGACCCATCCACAAACTTGGCTGGACATGGCTTTCTATTATCTGTTCGGTACCGTCCCAGATGTCTTTCAGAAAATCCAGGCGACTGCGTGCTTCTATTTCATCGATGCTGGTCAAGTATTTTGGCAAGTCCTTCGTTTTGAGCGTTCGGTTCGGAAGTATGAATGCAATGGCTTCCATATGATTTGCATCCAGGGCAAACTTGAAAAAATGTGACGGCACATCCACAAGGACATCATTGTCGTCCTTTTCGTCACCATCACGATCATAAATCAGTTTTTTGATGGGGCTGTCCTCGTATAGAGGTCCCGTGACACCATAAAGTACGTCGCGCTGGCATGCCCACCTGCGCATATTGCGTTCGAGAGACTTCCATATACCTTGGTTAAAACCCGCGCCGACTTGTGGTGCTATATTGGACATGAAAAAACTGTCGTTCATCGCATGGAAGGACCATCTCATGGATGCAGCCGGTGCGAGATGGCCCCGATCATAACCTGTTTTCGTGTAATCCGAATGAACCACCTGGTGTTTTTCAGGAACCTCGCCATCAGCACGGAAGTTATCCTTCCGCACGGTGAGTGGTTTTAATAGGTCTTCGCGTCTGAGGCGGAATGCCACCCAATCTGAAACGTTATGCTCGGGGTTAAAGGCAACTACCTGTCCAGCATGACAAATTACATGCCAGTCTGGAGCCTCCGTTAGACCAATATCACTCGTAACATGCTTGTGAACCGGCTGCTCGAATGGTACGAAATCTTCACATGAAGCCAGTGCCTGAGCAGTACAGGAAATCAACATGATGTACATCATCAAGAGAGCTGAACCGCTCACTGCACAATCTTCCTTATACATACTGTTAAACATAGGAAGCAGAAATAGTCTACTTAATTAACTAAACTTATGTTATTCACACAGATGATCTTGATATCTCTTGGAGTCGTACCATAAGGTTTATAGAACATCTCATCATGTCATGTTTTGGGTGATTGGGCACGCCGGGTAACCGGAGCAGTGCCAAAACTTGTTTCCTGTCTTTTTAGCCGTTCGTACAATCATTTGTTTGCCGCATTTCGGGCAGTGTCGTTGTGCATTTGGATCGGATCTGGTTCTCAGGTTACGTACATGCGCCCAATTGGTTTTCAATGAGGATTTCCATCTCGGTTTCCAGCACTTTGGCGTGTTTGTAGTGATAACCAATCTACTATTATGATTAATATAATTAAATGACATTGACATACAGATATGTCAATTGTTATACTACGAATCAATTATGACCACGAAGAGGATTTCAGATGGCAAAGAAGCCGACGATCCATGAGCTTGAGCTGCTCCTGGAGTCCGAAGAGGACACGCCGATTGAGATACTGCCGAACGGCGAGATTCGGGTGCAGGGAGGGAGTGATGATGCGGAACGGAATTACAAAAAGCCCTTGACAATGCGAGAGGATTTGGGCGGGGAGTACGGACAGAGGAGTTCGCCAGCATGAATTTGACGAGAATCCGGTGTGAGATCGTCGCTGCGCAGCAGTACTTCGACTATGTGGAGGGTCACGCTACCGCTGAGGGAGGCGTGATGGCACTCATCGCGTTGCAGACGAGCAGACGTGCCTATACGCTGGGGGTCTCCTTTCCAGAGTCGTATCCGAACGATATGCCTGAAGTGTACGTCAGGGGACCGGCTTTGTCATCATCCCCGCACACGTACTCGAACAATCGAATCTGCTACCTGCACCCGCATATGTGGAACCCGGGTCGGCACGACCTGACGTTCGTGATTCAGCGGACTGCGAAGTGGCTGGCGAAGTATGAGGTATACCGGCAGACGGGGAAGTGGCCCGGTGCCGGGATTGACCACTAGAGCGATGCCGATTGAATTCAAGTCATTGCCGATGATGGCGTTGCGTAGCAGGCCGGGCGAAGTACTAGACGAAGTGTCTCGGGAAGGAACGTCCTTCCTCATTGAGAGAAACGGGCAACAGAAGGCTTGTCTTGTGCCGATCTCATGCTTTCTTCCAGACATTCAATCGTCGCGCGTAACGGCCGAGCTGGACAGGATCATCGACTCGAACGAGCGCTGTCGGGTCGCGATTAGCGACGAGCGGGAGATTCAGCTCGTTTTCCGGGAGTTCAGTAGCGAGAAGCGTGTGGACGTGATGGTGACGCTGCCGCACGGCTATCCCAACAAGGCACCGGTGGTTTCCGCAACACCAATTGAGGACGATTGCCCTCATAGGTGGTCGGACGGCACTTTGTGCATCTACGGTTCCGTGGCTGTGTGGAACCCGGGCAAACACGACGTAATGCACGCGATCGCCTTGTTCAGACGGTGGATTCAGCACTACTCGGTTTGGCGGCAGACGAGAAATTGGCCGAAAGAAGGAACGGAATCATGAGGGATCAACTGTTCGCGAGGATCGAGTCGTTGTTCAACGTAAAGGCATTCGATGACGTTGGGGTGATGATCGCGGGGTGCGGCTCGGGCGGTGGACAAGTTGCGCAGCAGTTGGCCATGTCGGGTATAAAGCGTTTCACGCTCGTGGACAAAGACGAACTTGAGGTGGAAAACGTCATTCGACATGTTTGCGGGATCCGGTACTTGGACTGGCGGAAGACGGCGGCACTCGCGGATGTCTTAAGGGATCGTAACCCGCAGGTGGACATCAGAGAGTTTGATGTAGATCTACTCGACTGGCGAGGATTGGAAGACGAGGTCGAGCGGGCCAGTGTTGTGGTTGTGGGGACGGACAATGAACCCAGCCGGTATCGCTTGAATGAGGTCTGTGTGGAGACGGGGACACCGTTCACCATTGGTCGGGTCTTTACCCGCGGAATCGGAGGTGAGGTGTTCTCCTTTCGTCCGGGGAATGGCGGATGCCTAGCCTGTCTTGAGCGGTTTCTGGAGCGGACCCAGTTCCGAGAAGGCGTGCGGGAGATCGATCTAGTGTCGGAGGAGGAACGTCAGAAGGTCTACGATTTAGAGATCGAAGAGATCAAGGACTCACCGGGTTTATCGGTCGATATCGGTTTTATCGCAGCCTTCCACACGCGGTTCACGCTGGATGTATTGGGCGACGTAGCGGTGTCACGTCCGAAGTTTATGACACCGATCGATCACAACTACATGGTGTGGGGCAATAGAGCAGTGTACCCGTTTTCGAAGAACTTCGAACTGCAACGGATGAAGCTGCGAATGCAAGATGGATGCTTGATTTGCGGGGGACAAGATGAAGACGAAGAGTGACGTACCGGCCATACGGGTCGAGATTGCGGAAGAGGTGCTCCAGAGTGTGTTCGAGGAATGCGACCGCTATGACGGCGACGAGACCGGCGGGCGAGTGGTAGGCCACTTTGCCCTGGATTGCGGAACGCTAGTGGTCCGAGCCATTGGTGTGATCGAGCCGGGTCCTAAGGCCCGGCGCACGAGGACAAGCTTCTTTCAAGATGGGGACTACCAGACGGAGGTATTCAGGCGGCTTGAGGCGGAAGATGCGTCTATTGAGCACCTTGGCAACTGGCATACCCACCATGTGAACGGCTATCCAACACTGAGCGCGGGAGACGTGGCGACCTACCGTCGTATAGTGAATCACGAGCTTCACAACCTAGACTTTTTCTATGCGTTGCTGGTGACGCACCGACGGGAAGGACGGGACGGGTTGGAGCGGTACGCGGTGCGACACTACGTGCTCTTTCGTGGTGAAGACGCTGTGCACGAAATTGACTCGGACTACGTGCGGGTGACGGACGCCCCGAGAATCTGGCCAAGGGAAGTAAATGCTGCGGGAGGTGATGGTGCTGCCCAAGATGGAAGGCCGAATACCGTTGAGGTTCGTGCGCGCGACCAAATGGTCCTCGGGGTGCTGTGCCCCTCGTTGGAGCCTCGCTTGTCAATCCGAACAGGGACATTCTTCTGGAAGGGCCTGTTGTCGTTGATCGACGGATCCGCTACCGAGGTTAGGGTCGCGGAAGTTAAAGACGATGGTGAGTTGTTGTACTACTTAATTGTGTCTGAGGCATCGGAGGAAGTGGCGGAGTTGCGCGAGACGCCTTTTGCGAGCGCGTCGCAGGCGGTACGCGCGTTAGAGTTACGGATGAACAAGGACATCTACGAGTCCACGATGAAGACCGGTGAGTGTTGAACATGGAAGTGCTGACACTTTATGTGGGGCAGGGGAATTTTTCAGTCGTGCGGCATGGTACGCAGGCGATAGCGGTGGACACGCGGTGGCTGGCCGAACGGTCGGAGGATATCGAGTCGAAGGTGAGCCGGTTCCTGCAGCAACGAAACTTGGTGGGTGTTGTGTTGACGGGGCTGGACGACGATCACGCGGATCCTATAGGGCTGGATTGGCTCCTTGCGAACTATGCGCCGGAATGGGTGATGTATCCCAAGTACTTTAAGGATACCGAGAACGCGAAGATAGTTTTCAACGTGGTTCGGAAGCATGAGCGACGTCGGAAGGACACGCCGAAACCACTAGAGCGCGTTTCGGTGCGTCTAGATCGGTTGGACTCGCGCTACCTCGATGATCTGTCGGAGGAGTTCGAGCTTGAGTTGTTCTCGCCGCACATCGAGGACATGGACAACTCGAACAACTGCAGCATCGTGTTGAAGATTGGGGGAATCGGCCCCGGGGGATTTGCATATCTCGTTACGGGGGACACAGAGATTCCTCGGTGGGACCGGATTGTGGAGTTATTCGAAGATGCGTTGGATGCGGATGTGCTGGCGGCACCGCATCACGGATCGAAAAACGCTGCGCACGCTGGAATGGCTTTGGCGGTGATGCCGAACACAGTAGTGATCAGTGCCGGCGTCGACAATCCATACGGTCACCCGGATGACAAAGCGGTGGCACTGTACCAGCGCGTGGCAGACCACGTATTCAAGACGAACACCCGTGCCGGTGTCTCATGGCTCACGATGCGATTGGGAAGCGATTTTCTAACGCGCCGCGTGACGGCACGGACCGACAATACGTAAACAGCTAAGGACTAAAGTAATATGGTAATTGAACCTCCCGATCAGGGATTAATCTTTTGGCCCGTTGGGACCGGCGACAGCACAACGATTCGCGTGGCTGAGACCGTCTACATGCAGGTGGATATACGGCACATGGCAAAGTCGGAAGATGAAGAAGATACAGCTTGGCCGGTAGTCGACGAGTTGGTCGAGATGCTGCCGACGGTTGATGACGTGCCTTTCCTGTCGGTGTTCGCCCTAACCCATCCGGATCTGGACCACTGCCAGGGTTTCGAGGACCTCAACGAGCGGGTGTTGATCTCGGAGCTGTGGATGTCACCGAGGACGTTCCGAGAGTTTCAAGAGAACGAGGACTTGTGTGACGCCGCCGAGGCGTTTCACGAAGAGGCAATGAAACGCGTCAAGGCGACGATCGATGCGGGTGGTGATCCAGGATCTGGTGATCGAATCCGCATCATTGGATACGACGACCTGTTGGAAGAAGATGAGTTCGACGGGTTTCCTCGGGAGATGCTGAGTATTCCGGGCGAGACGATTACGACGCTGGACGGTGAAGATCAGTCAGACCTGTTCGCCGCGTTCGTGCATGCCCCGTACAGGGAGGACAGCTACGGTGATCGGAACGACTGCAGCTTGGCATTACAGATCTCACTGTACAACGGAGCGGGCGTTGGGCGGGCTTTGCTTATGGGCGATCTCAAGTACCCGATTCTTCGACGCATCTTCAACTATAGCAAGGACGAGGCACTGAAGTGGAACGTATTGTTGGCCCCCCACCACTGCTCGAAGTCGGTTATGTACTGGCAGGACGAGGGTAAGGGCGAAGAGACACTGAAGAAGGACATAGTGACGGACATTGGGAATGCTGCGCTGGACCCCGGGTTCGTGATTTCGAGCTCGGAACCGGTTCCTGCGACCAATGAGCCCGGCGACAATCCTCCGCATGCGAAGGCGAAAGCTCAATACGAGATGATTGTGCCAGACGAATTCTTATGCACGCATGAGCACAAGGACGAGGAGAATCCTGAACCCGTGATCTTCGAGGTGACCGAAGAAGGACTCGAATACGTCGGCGAAAGCGACGCTACCGATTCGATGCGCGAGACGTTGAAGGCGGCAGGCGGGGGTGCAGCGATGCCAAAGACTGCAGTCGGATTCGGTCGTGGGACGGAGTGAGGGCCAGCGGCTAGCACTGGATCAGCTGCGGCGAATATCTGAAACACGCAAATCTCCGGTCCGGATCGTTTGGATCAAGGAGAGCACCGAGTCTGACGCGTTATTGAACGTGGGGATGACTATTGACTGCAGGCATTACGCGCAGATGAACGGAGGACTGAGACTTCACAATCGGGAGGGGTTCATACTGTCTGTACCTGCAGAGTTCCCTTTCAAGGCACCTTCGGTCTACACTGACCACACACGCTTCCTAGGGTTTCCTCATGTCCAGTGGGGTTTTAGATTATGCCTCTATGTGTCGCCGGAAACCCAATGGATTCCATCGATGGGAATGTTCGGCCTGATGGCGCAACTCGACGAGTGGCTTCGCCGAGGTGCGCGCAACGAGATTGATGATCCAGAAGGACCCCTGCACCCTCCAGACTCTCCGGCTGCCTACCAGATCGCGCGAACTTCGATTTGGCTGAGCGCGGATGTACCCAAGCGCAATACTTGGCCGTGGTTCGGCGGAGCGGTGCTGCGTCGTAGGAAGCCGGACCTGCTGGAGGTCGAAGATTGGGCGTTGGTGGCCAGCTTGAGGAACGACCGGCTCTTTGCGCCGACGGTGTTGCTGGACTTCGAACTGCCGTTCAAGTTTCCGCTCACGGTGCGGCACCTGTTTCATTGTCTTGAGAAGAAGGGGGTCCCAAGTGTCTGGATGCTTGCGCACTTGATACTTGCGTCGGAACGTGTGCAGGAAGGGAAACCGCTCCACGTCGGCATTGGCACGCCGTCGAGGGGCGTGGCAGGGGACATGACGCAGCGACGGCAACATGTTCAATTCTGGGAAGTCGAATGGCTGGACGTCCTAAAGTTGCGCACAGCCTCGGAGGCATGTGTGCTCAGTAGCCGATACAAGGGGAAGGAGACGCCGGAGGAACTTAAGGAGTTGATCGCCCCCGTTTCCGAGATTTTGTTCAGGTGGCAAAGCGAAGCACTTGTGCGGTGGTGCCATGTTCTGGAGAACCGGCCGGAGATCGTCACGCGGCGAGACCAGGGGACAAGAATGGATTGGTTTCGTGGGAGACGGGTGGCGTTGTGGGGTTGCGGCGCGTTGGGCGGAGCGATTGCGGAGCATCTGGTGCGGGCAGGCGTCGCAGAACTGGCACTGCATGACCGCGGGTTGGTGAGTCCTGGCGTGCTAGTGCGGCAGAACTTCGTCGAGGACGACGTTAAAGCATCGAAGGTACTCGCTTTGCAACAACGGGTAAAGTCGATCGCCCCTAGCGTGAAGGTCACGGTGAAGACAGAAGATATCGTCGAGACGCTGAACAGTGACGACTGGGACGCAGATGTCGACGTGATAATCGACGTAACAGCATCGCTGAGCGTGAGGTCGAAGCTCGAGGCGGTACTCAAAGGGCGCGAACGGAAGATTCCTATCGGGTCGGTGATGATCAGTGGGGATGCACAACTCGCTGTAGCGGTAGTGTCGCCGCCGAAGTACGGGAGTGGTCCTTTCGATATACTTCGACGACTCGGTCTTGCGACTAAGGGGCGGGATTGGTTGAACGGGTGGGCCCAAGCGTTCTGGCCGAGCGGCGATGCGAGTGAACTGCTAAGACAGCCAGAGCCGGGATGCTCGGACCCGACTTTTGTGGCATCACACGCGGACGTCGCGAGCTTCGCCGCACGCGCGATCAACACACTCGCAAAAGTACTGGAACAAGGCGGCGAGGCGGCGACTGGAATGCTTCTGTCTCAATCACTGGAAGGTCGGCAACACTGCTTACGGTTTGCACCAGACATCCGGTGGGCGGTGGATGGTATTGAGTTTCGGCTCGCCAAGGCCGCTTGGCGGGACATGGTTGGGTGGATCCGGGCCGGTACCCGTGAACGTTCCGCAGAGGACGAGACGGGTGGCCTCTTGTTCGGCGAATTCGACGAAACACTCGGAGTCGCTTGGATTTCTAACGTGAGCGGCCCTCCGAGCGATAGCTCATTCTCTCCTGAGAAGTTCGTGTGCGGGACGGAACGAACAGAGGAGCTTTGTAATGGATACGCGGATCGCACGCATGAGGTCATTCGCTATGTCGGCACTTGGCATTCACACCCGGTAAGCCGGGCGGTGCCGAGCGACACGGATTTTGCAGGCATTGCAGGGATCTTCGCCTCGGTTCCCGACGACGGGTCGTATCAGCTGATGGTGATTGTGGGCAACGCCAGTACTTCGCGGCCCGAAATCGGGGCATATGCATTTGAAAGACGAGGTTTGGTTGAGGGATCAGGCACAGTCAAGGTAGAGACTTCAGTGCGCGGTGGGGTGACGTCGGCACCGAAGATCTGGCGGCTGGGGAAAACAATCGGATTGTCCCTGTCGGGAGGTGGCTCCCGGGCCGTAGCGTTTCATCTTGGGACACTGCGGGCATTGGAGGACGTGAATCTTCTGGATGAGGTAGAAGTGATTTCGGGTGTATCGGGAGGGTCGGTAATGACTGGGCTACTTGGGTATACCGAATCCGACTTCAGCGAGATCGACCAGAAAACGGTACGGTTCCTTCGACGCGGTCTGGTCAAGCCGACACTTTGGAAACTGATACATCGGGGGCGTTTCTTGGCGGTTTTGTGGAACTTTATCGTAGCGTCGTTACCGACGATGCTTGTAGAGTTGACTGTATTGGTTACGGGGTGGATTGTGATGTTGGTGCCGGGAGGGCGCGAAGTTAAGACTACGATTGGACGGCTTTGGTGGCCGGTCCGTAGCCGCTATTCGCGGACTCACGTCATGGCGGCAGCGATCGCTGACATCGTTGGGGATCAAATGTGCGATGGGGCTACGCGGCAAGGGAAGTCAATCGTATTCAACGCATGCGAGCTTCGTACCGGTACAGCGTTCCGCATGAGCAACGAACAGTTTGGGAGCTGGAGATATGGTTGGGCACCGGCAAGTGAGCTTCGGGTCGCAGATGCGGTGACAGCCTCGGCAGCCTATCCGCCGTTTCTGCCACCGTTCGACTGGAAGAGGGAGTTCGAGAAGAGTGAACAGACCAGCGAGCAGCGCGTGGTGGTCACGGATGGTGGTGTGTTCGAGAACTTAGGCGTCAGCGTGATGGAACCCTGCCGGAAGACGGAGATTAGTGTCATTGGGTACAAACCTGACGTTATCATCGCGAGCGACGCCGGACTCGGTCAGTTGCTGGGGGATGCTATGCCGATAAGTTGGTGGAGTCGGATGATCCAAGTGGGTACAGCGGTAATACGAAAAGTTGAGGACGCCACAAAGAAGCGGCTGCACGAACACGCGGCCGCGGGACGTATTGACGGTTTCGTGTACATCGGACTGGGACAGATGGATGAACGTGTGCATCCCAAACCTGGTAAGTGGGTGGATCGCGAGGGCGTGACCAGTTATTCCACAGACTTCAATGCAATGTCCGAGGACGATGTGGAGAAGCTCGCTGGACGTGGAGAGGCAATCACTAGGGCGTTGGTGACGCGGTACTTGCTGAGCGATTAATCTCAAGGCTAGTATTACGTCAGGTCAGACATTTCGGGTAGTAGCCCGTTTTTGCTATGATATGATAAGCCGATGACGCATGATCAAGGAGGATCGGATGTCAGTCAAGCCTGTGTTGGAGCTCACGGAAGAGGAACGTGAGGAGTTGTCGGGGATTGCCCGTGGCAGTCGTGGTCGGCAGGTGATTGCGGGGTGGAGGGTGACCCGGGGCCGAGCCTTGTTGAAGTGTGATCAGGGTCTGTGGGATCCCGGCCTGGCCGGATCATCGGATTGCCGAGGCTCTGGAGGTGACGGAACGTTCGCTGCAGAGTTGGCGCAAACGAGCGGTTCTGGAAGGTCCAGAGGCGGCTCTGAGGCGTCGAATGCGGGTCCCGCGGGTGCCCAGGAAGGTGGATGGGCGTCTGGAAGTGGTCGATCGATTGGCGAGGAGACCGTGCGGCAGACGTTAAAAAAACGAATGAAAGCCATGGCGGCGGGACATGTGGTGCATTCCGAAGCAGCAAAGCCATCATTTCGTGGCTGGCATGGAGCGGATGCTCAAGGTATACCAGCGGCCGTACGATCCGCGGCATCCGGTGGTGTGCATGGACGAGATGAACAAGCAGCTCGTGGCGGAAGTCCGCGAGCAGTTTCCGGTACGCCCTGGGTCGCCAGAGAAGTACGACGCCACTACCTCCGCCGGGGAGCATGCACGGCGTGGATGTTCGGCGAGCCGCTGTCGCGGCTGGCGGACGGTGCCCGGCACCAAACGGCACACGATGTTGGATTGGGCGAAGCAGTGCGCACGCTGGCGAATCTGTCGCGTTCCCGGCGGCCGAAGCCAGTCGGTTGAACGACCGCATCCATTTGGTGCACACGCCGAAACACGGGAGCTGGCTGAACGTCGCAGAGTTGGAGTTCAGTGCGTTGTACCGCCAGTGCTTGGATCGCCGGATCGAGAGCAGGGCTTTGGTCACGTCGGAAATGGCGGCTTGGACCGAGGAGCGTAATCGCGAACAGACCGGGGTCGACTGGCAGCTCAGCGTCGACAACGCACACACCAAACTGAAGCATCTATACCCGAAAATTAAAACTAGTTAAACTACTAGGGGAACGATACTTGATCGATAAGTCGACCAAACGCGGCAGCACTTCTGGGATAGTCGTAAAGACCGTTGGAGTATTCGTTTGTCCAGTATCCAGTAGTAGTTGGTACCTAGATCCAACGAATACGCCACTGTATTAGCTAGTGTCTGTGCGAAAACCCTGACGATTCTATCAAAGCATTGATTATTGCGGCATGGAAGGATGTTTTGAGCTAAAATGCTGCGGGTGAAGATTGCCGTTGGAGGCGTTGAAATGGGCTTTTTTAGGGGTTTCAAGGGGGTTCGGTGCGAATCTTCGTCGGGAGGTCGGCGATCATGAGACGTTTCGAGCATACCTTGCGGTTGGACGAGGTGCCGATCGGTGAGATCAAGATCAGCGTGAAGTCACGAGACGACATTCCGGCGTTGTTGTTGGGATTGCAGCATCTGTACGTGTCGTGTCGGGAGGAATTGGAAGCGTTACTGGGTTGCCATGTGACCGCGGATCGGGATCCGGAGAACGGTCGGCCGGGGATGACGTTGTGGCGGGTTCTGGTGATGGCGGTTCTCAAGCAAGGTTTGGATTGCGACTACGACCGTCTGGGAGAGTTGGTGAACCATCACCAGGTGGTACGGAAGATGCTGCAGCATGGGTTTCTGGATGACTGGACGTACTCGGTTCGCACCTTGCAGGACAACGTGTCGCTGGTGACGCCGGCGTTGCTACAGGAGTTGAATGCGCTGCTGGTGCGGGAGGGTCATGCGGTGGCGGGAAAGCCCCCTGGCGGCGCCTTGGACGGTCGGGTTGACTCGTTCGTAGTGGAGACGGACGTGCATTACCCGACGGACGTGAACCTGCTGTGGGATGCGATGCGGGTGCTGTTGACGGAGGTTCCCGCCTGTTGCGGATCGCATGGGGTGTCGGGATGGCGGCAGGGGCGGTACTGGCGGAACCAGGTTCGGCAGGGTTATCAACGGGTGAGTCGTGCGCAGTTGTGGTGTCGACGCCCGAAGGCGGTGGAAGCGTGGTTGACCCTATGCGGCGATCTGACGGGGCGTCTGGGCGACACGCTGGAAGAGCTGGCAGGATTGCCGGAGGATTCGGTATCGCCGGCGCAGCTGTCGCGATGGTGCTGGTTTCACGCCTGCTCGGTGCGTTGGCAGGATCAGATCCGCCGTCGCGTGCTGGAAGGGGCAACGATCCCGCACGAGGAGAAACTGTTCTCGCTGTTCGAGCCGCATACGCGCTGGATCATGAAGGGCAAGGCCGGCAAGCCGGTGGAGCTGGGGTTCCCCTGACGGTGCTGGAAGATCAGCATCAGTTCATCCTGGGCTGGCACTTGCAGTGGCAGGGCGGCGATGTGGACGTGGGGGTTCCGCTGGTGGCGGCATGCCAGGCACAGTATCCGGAGTTGCGCGGATGCAGTTTCGACCGGGGGTTCCACAGCCCCGCCAACCAACAGCAACTGGCCGCGGTGCTGGAGCACGTCGCGTTGCCCGCGAAGGGGCGAGGCACGGAGGCCAGCCGAGCCCGGGAAGGTAAAGCATCGTTCGTGGCGCGACGCCGGCGGCATCCGGGCGTGGAATCGGCGATCCATGCCTTGGAAAGTCATGGCCTGAACCGGGTACGCACGCATGGCCGGGCAGGCTTCGAACGCACCGTGGGGATCTCGATCCTCGCCGCCAACCTGCACCGGCTCGGACGCTTGCTGCAGCAACGGGCGGCGCGGCGGTCCCATCGCACACACGCACCACCCTATCGTCTAGCGGCCTAGCCGTCCCCATCCTCAATATCCATCCTTCCCGCTTCCCGCCCCTCGGGACGGATCCCGCACGCCCCGAAAGCGAGCAGAAGAACATCATCCGCACTTTTGGAGCCCCGATGGGCCGATGACCCGTCGTACAGATCCTAAATCAACACGATCCCCTGAGCGGCGGATACCATCAAGTGACTTAAACCCGTCGTAAAATGGGGTTTTCCCGCAGACACTAGCTAGTGTCTATGCGAAAACCCTGACGATTCTATCAAAGCGTTGATTATTGCGGCATGGAAGGATGTTTTGAGCTAAAATACTGCAGGTGAAGATTGCCGTTGGAGGCGTTGAAATGGGCTTTTTCAGGGGGGGTCGGTGCGAATCTTCGTCGGGAGGTCGGCGATCATGAGACGTTTCGAGCAGGCCTTGCGGTTGGACGAGGTGCCGATCGGTGAGATCAAGATCAACGTGAAGTCACGGGACGACATTCTCGGTTCGCACGTTGCAGGACAACGTGTCGCTGGTGACGCCGGCGTTGCTACAGGAGTTGAATGCGCTGCTGGTGCGGGAGGGTCATGCGGTGGCGGGAAAGCGCCTTGGCGGCACCTTGGACGGTCGGGTTGACTCGTTCGTAGTGGAGACGGACGTGCATTACCCGACGGACGTGAACCTGCTGTGGGATGCGATGCGGGTGCTGCTGACGGAGGTTCCCGCCTGTTGCGGATCGCATGGGGTGTCGGGATGGCGGCAGGGGCGGTACTGGCGGAGCCAGGTTCGGCAGGGCTATCAACGGGTGAGCTGCGCACGGTTGTGGCGTCAACGCCCGAAGGCGGTGGCGGCGTGGTTGACCCTGTGCGACGATCTGACGGGGCGACTGGGCGTCACGCTGGAGGCCTTGGCAGGATTGCCGGAGGGCTCGGTGTCGCCGGCGCAGCTGTCGCGATGGCGCTGGTTTCACACCTGTTCGGTGCGTTTGCAGGATCAGATCCGCCGTCGCGTGCTGGAAGGGGAAACGATCCCGCACGAAGAGAAACTGTTCTCGCTGTTCGAGCCGCATACGCGCTGGATCATGAAGGGCAAGGCCGGCAAACCGGTGGAGTTGGGGGTTCCCCTGACGGTGCTGGAAGATCAGCATCCGTTCATCCTGGGTTGGCACTTGCAGTGGCAGGCGCAGTATCCGGAATTGCGCGGCTGCAGTTTCGACCGGGGGTTCCACAGCCCCGCCAACCAACAGCAACTGGCCGCGATGCTGGAGCACGGCGCGTTGCCCGCGAAGGGGCGCGGCACGAAGGCCAGTCGAGCCCGGGAAAGTGAAGCATCATTCGTGGCGCGACGCCGGCAGCATCCGGGCGTGGAATCGGCGATCCATGCGCTGGAAAGCCATGGCTTGGACCGGGTGCGCACGCATGGCCGGGCAGGCTTCGAACGCACTGTGGGTATCTCGATCCTCGCCGCCAACCTGCATCGGCTCGGACGGTTGCTGCACCATCGCACGCACGCACCACCCTATCGTCTAGCGGCCTAGTAGTTTAACTGGTTTTAATTTTCGGGTATAGATGCTTCAGTTTGGTGCGCACGTCGTCGACGCTGAGCTGCCAGTCGACCCCGGTCTGTTCGCGATTGCGCTCCTTGGCCCAGGCCGCCGTTTCCGACGTGACCAAAGCCCTGCTCTCGACCCGGCGATCCAGGCACTGGCGGTGCAACGCACTGAACTCCAGTTCCGCAACGTTCAGCCAGCTCCCGTGTTTCGGCGTGTGCACCAAGTGGATGCGGTCGTTCAGCCGACTGGCTTCGGCCGCCGGGAACGCGGCGTAGAACGAGTCACCGCTGTGGGTGTTCAAGTTGTCGCACACCAGCGTGATGCTTTCCGCATCCCGGTAACGCGGTAGGTTCGCCAGCGCGCGCACTTGCTCCGCCCAATCCAACGTCGTGCGCCGTTTGGTGACAGCCACCGTCCGCCAGCCGGATAGCGGCTCGCCGAACATCCACACCGTGCATTCTCCCCGGCGGAGGTAGTGGGCGTCGTACTTCTCCGGCGACCCGGGGCGTACCGGTAACTTCTCGCGGACTTCCGCCACGAGCTGCTTGCTCATCTCGTCCATGCACACCACCGGATGCCGCGGGTCGTACGGCCGCCGGTATACCTTGAGCACCCGCTCCATGCCGGCCACGAAATGGTGGCTTTGCTGCTTCGGAATGCACCACATGTCCCGCCGCCATGGTTTCAATTCGTTTTTTTTAACGCCTGCCGCACGGTCTCCCCGCAAATCGATTCGACCACTTCAAGTCGCACCAGCTCTTCCGCCAGCAGCTTCACGGTCCACCGAACGCGGCCTTCCGGTGGAACCGAACAGGCCACCTGAACCAGACGCGCTTCCTTCTCCCCGTCCAACTTCTTCGGCACCGGAGGCAATGGCCGAGGCCTGCGCTCCAGAGCCTTCATCGGACCCTGCTCCACCGCCCGCCGACGCACGTGCTGGCAGGTCCGCTCCGTCACCCCCAGCGCATCCACCACCTGCATGTCCGTCAGTGCCGGGCCAGTGCCCCCCTGATCCACGGCCAGCAGAATCCGTGCACGCTGCAGCTTCGTCGCCGACACCGCACGACGCGTGCTCGACTTCAGCACCGCTTCCAACTCATCCCGCTCATCCTGAGCTAACTCCACCATGTATTTCTTCGGCATCGAATCCTCCTGATCCCAGAACCCCTTCCAATCCACTATTATAAACACGTATTGTTAGAACGGGTAGCCTACTAGCCGTCCCCATCCTCAATATCCATCCTTCCCGCCCCTCGGGACGGACCCCGCACGCCCCGAAAGCGAGCAGGAGAACCATCATCCGCACTTTTGGAGCCCCGAAGGACCGATGACCCGTCGTACATCTCCTAAATCAACATGATCCCCTGAGCGACGGATACCATCAAGTGACTTAAACCCGTCGTAAAATGGGGTTTTCCCGCAGACACTAGCTATTCTCCCTTGATTATCAGACGACCAGCCCCATCTTTAAGCCTCCAAAACAGCAAGAAGGAACCAGCCCCTATGGGCAAGAAAAAAATCCACTTCAAAGACCCGCTGGATATGCAGACATGGCTAGACACGGCATTGGAGAAGGAAAAGGAGAAATACAAGAAGTGTCCCGTGAACCCGGATCTCGTTTCCGGCCACGAAGTAGCGCAGGCATGGGGTTACGTCGTCGCTGGCTATTTCCTCGTCGAAGAATCGTTCAAGGCTTTACTGCACATTCGTGGTAAAAGCGTGCCTATCAAGCATTCGCTGACCATGTTGTTCGACCTGTTCGACTCGCACGACCAAGACTTCCTTCGGGAATACTACGTCGACTACGGGGAAACCGGAGGTTGGCCACAGAAATTCCCCATCGCCACCCTCGACCAGTTTCTTGCGAATCTTGACGGCGACCCGAATGACTGGGGAAGCGACCACATCGGTTCATTCCATTGGCGGTATTTTCTCATCGAAGAGCAGCGCAGTGTGAAAATGCCGATGGCCAGCGTGGAATTCCTGCACGAAGTTGTCTATGGATGCACGCGCGTGGTCGCATACGCACATAACGGCAACCTCGAACCGTCAAGGTGTACCCACAGTTGGCGTATGCGTTGGAAGCGTGACCGCAAAAGTAGGGATTGGCTGACGGTGCGTATGAATTCAGACGGATGGGAAGAGCTTCCTGACCGCCTCGAAATTCTGTGGGGGCCGGACTACAAAGGGCGTTACGACCTTATCCTATTCAAAGGGAAAGGCAGACAAGACTATTTTTCGGAAATTCCGAAGGACTTTACGCTTCCGGTCATCGACAAGCGTGACGAATTGGAATCGTTCGATGTGGACGAGAAGTATTCCGCAGCATCGGAATCACGCTAGTCCACCCGTCCGTGGACGGCTAGCTATCCAACAAGGTGATTGGCAGCGGGGAGTTGCTGCCAATCGCCTCCTTGGTCTGATCCAACGTTGGATAGAGGACCCATCAAACGTTCGGTTGTTGCGGATTGGTCTTGATCTCTGGCCAGATGTAGCAATCCTACGTGAAATCCTTAAGTTGCTTCGACCGTTTGTGTTCGTAAAAAAAGGTAACCGTTCGCATAGGGCGGTAAAAAGTGTTGCCTGGTACTGCCTTTCCGAGATCCTTAGAGCTGGAGCAATCGAAACCGGTCTAGTGGAAGATGGTGAGTCTCTGCCGTCACGCGTTAATCTTCAATCATATCGCATGGAACTTCACAAGGAAGCGACTCGTCTGGTGAAATTACCTGCGAAAAAGATTCCTTGGTATCTCCGCCAGCAAGCATTACTGTTCCTAGCTGCCTTTTCATCCATAAAAGTGCCAGCTACGGGTGTACAGAATAGTTTAGAAACGCGCCACTATCGAAATCTGATCTGGTTTCTTCTTGGTCAAAATGGACGACTCGACGATGCGGAATTTGCGACGCTAGCAGTTCTTGCCAGGCGCGCATTTGTAAACCAACAGAGAGCCATCGAGCTAACGGTACCGTATCTCAATCCTTCGCGTGTACAACAGATTGCTCTTAGGGATCCATCGTTCTTGGTAGAGCTCATTGATGCCAATGAATCCCTTCTCAATGATTTACCGAATCGCATCCGCGAAGATTTGTCCCGCATTCCGTGGAGTCCAGACGAGGGGATGGAGACTTTAGCCGGTTTAGTTCTACGTGAACGTCTGAACGGTCCTCTGCGGAACGAACTCTCGCTGCTACGCTTCGGGGTAGCTTTCTTAAAGAACTTGCGGAAACGGCAGCAGCGGGGCTCTCTCCCCCGCGTGATTACACCATCACAAGTACATCTGAAACGACTAAATCATGATGGTATCGCAGACGTGAAGAAAGTTTGGATCCAGAAGAACCAGATCGACCCTTCGGGTTCTTTGTATCAACCACCAAAATGGTGTGTGGATACCGAACGATGGCGGTTTCAGCTTGGATTTCTATTGCGCTTTATTTTGTCCGGTCATCCGGACTTTACCCGTCCAGTGCGCCCGTCACACTGGAAAGAGAACGAGTCGACCTATCGCCCGGCAGAAAATCACTGGTACCAAAGGCTGTATGGGCTTTTCAATGGTCAACCGGCTTTCGGGGACGACTGGCTACCCATAACCAACTGGATGGAGCAATTCCTATTAGCCCTACTTCGTTGGCCGGGATGCCGTATTCCCAAGGATTTCAATTGGTTAAAAAATGGCATTGATGAAGTGATCAGAAGAATCTCAGATAGGATTGAAGATCTTGAAAAGTGTCTGGGAAAAGCTACCGGGACGCTTTTGTTACCAATGATCGCTAGGCGTCCGACCAAGATGCAAGCTAAGCGGCCATTGCGCGCCTGTGTGGTCCAGACGGCAATGCCGACGACTGACAACTTCCAGAACAAGTGTGATCTCGAGCTCAACGATCCTAAGTTTCGAAAAGAACATCGAAATCATCTTTCGGCTGCTCTCGCTGCTGTGAAACATATGCTGGTGTGGAGAGGCACGCATGTGGATACCGGTGGAGAACTTGATTGGCTGATTCTTCCAGAACTAGCTGTTCACCCGAGTGATGTTCGTACTCATCTGATTCCTTTTGCACGGGCTCACAAAACCGTGATCCTGACCGGACTGACTTACGAGCGGATCTTGACTAATCGGCCCTTAGTCAATGCGGCTTTGTGGATCATTCCGGAGTGGTCGGAAGCTTACGGGCTACAGATCAGGACTCGTCGTCAGGGAAAAAAGCATCTCGCACCAGATGAGCCGACTTCTAATGGCAGCATGCCTCTTCTCCAAGGATTTCGACCCTGTCAGTGGTTAGTGGGCTATCCATGGTCGAACAAGTACAGTACTTGCCGGATCTGGCTCACTGCGACTGTGTGTTATGACGCGACGGATCTTGGATTGGCCACAGATCTAAGAAACCAGTCAGATATCCTCGCAGTCCTAGTAGACCACCTCCATTGGATTGATAGGTTAGTAGGGTATGATGGGTGTTCTCGGATGTCCCGATGAACAAGGAGAGTTCTGGATGACGATCAAGAGGTATCAGGTGAAGTTGACGGCGGAAGAACGTGAAGAGTTGAAGGCACTGACGACGAAGGGTCGGGTATCGGCCCGGAAGCAGACGCATGGGCGTATTCTGTTGCAGTGTGATGAATGTCGGGAGGATGGCGGACGGACGGACGGTGCGATTGCGGAGGCCCTGGATATTGGCGTAGCGACGGTGGCGCGAGTGCGCCGGCGTTGTGTGGAGGAGGGACTGGAAGCGGCACTGAACCGGAAGGAGCAGTTGAACCGGCGGGCGAAGGTCCTGGATGGGGAGGCGGAAGCTCGGTTGGTGGCGATCGCCTGCGGCGATCGCCCGGAGGGCTACGCGCGGTGGTCGTTGCGCTTGCTCGCGGATCGCTTGGTGGCGTGTGAGATCGTGGATGGCGTGAGTCGGGAGACGGTTCGTCGTACGCTAAAAAAAACGACCTTGAACCGTGGTTGAAGCGATGCTGGTGCATTCCCCCGAAGTCGGATGCGCAGTTTGCGTGCGCCATGGAGGACATCCTGGAGGTGTATCATCGGGAATACCAGGATGATGAGGTGCTGGTGTGCATGGACGAGACCAATCGGCAGCAGGTGAAGGAATCTCGGGTTCCGCGCCCGGCCAAACCTGGAGCACCCGAGGTGTACGACTACGAGTACGAACGTAACGGCGTGAGCAACCTGTTTATGCTGTTCGCACCACTGGAAGGTTGGCGACGCGTGGACGTGACGGAGCGACGCACGAAAGTTGACTGGGCACGGCAGATCCAACGGTTGGTGGACGAGGACTACCCGGATAAGCGTATCGTGCTGGTCATGGACAACTTGAACACGCATGCTCCGGCCTCGTTCTACGAGGCGTTCGAGCCGGCCGAGGCGCGACGCATCGCCGAGCGTCTGGAGATCCACTACACGTCCAAGCACGGCAGCTGGCTGAACATGGCCGAGATCGAGATCGGTGCGATGGTCGGCCAATGCCTGAACCGTCGTCTGCCCGACCGCGAAACCCTACGCCGTGAAGTCAATGCTTGGCAGCAGCGAAGGAACCGCGAAGTCGTGCGAGTGGACTGGCGATTCACGACCGCCGACGCACGGATCAAACTGAAATCACTCTACCCATCAATACAAAAGTGATGGCCTACTAGTATATGAACATGCAATGTAAACAAACATGCTACTCATTTTCCCTGTATGCCGTATGCTGATCGACTAACAATTCTGGACAGTGTTTGACTCCAATGAGCAAAGGAAGGTATATTTCACGCCAGAACTGACAATCAACGAGATTGATTTCGACGTTAACAGTGCCATTAAGATTGAGAGAACAAGCTTTGCCGAAACCGCGAATGAAGTTCTACATCTCCTGCTGAAGATCATGGAACGGCAAACTCTAAACCCAGACATGAAGCCAATGGGTGATTTTGATCAGCCTTGGTCAGGAAGCAGCGTGACATTACCCCATGGCACTGAATTGAGAATGGAGTACAACCGGGGTCAGCGCATCGGCATGATTGATGAAGTTCAGTGGCTCGTTGAGGGCAAGTGCTTCAAAAGCCTTTTAGCGGCGGCTGGTGGTGTAGGCCTTACGAAGGATGGAAAGTACACACTATGCTGGACGGCTGAGATACTGATACGCAAAACGTCCCGACTATACGGACTGGACTGTCATCCGGCAATTGAGGTAATGGATGGTGCGCGTCATGACTGAACTGAACCTCGAACTGTCCGAGAGATTTGATAAGGAGGACGCCGAGACTATGCGAGTGGCACTAAGCGAGCACTTGGTGGTAGGCAAGCCGAGTTTTATTTTTCGGAGGAGTGCTGGCACGGATTTGGCTTCATTTATCCAGCTGTTAGGCGACTTAGCTGCTTGGTTGCCTCTGAGTGCTGCAGCTACTGTCTATCTTTCGACGCTGGCAAAACATGCAGGCGATGCAACATGGAACGGGCTGCGCCAGCTACTTCATAGCAAGGAAGTGAAACCCCTTGCCGACGTTGCCGACACCTTGGCAACGATTGCGAACAAGATAGATGGTGAAGTCGAAATTGTCGTCGGTCTAAATATACCGGATGAACACTTTGGCACGGCCATTTCGATAAGAGTACGGGATCCCGTGGAGATATCCCGTATACTCGCGACTTTTGTCGTCCGAATTCCCGAGCTATCGAAGATAGTGCAGGCTGAAGTCGAGGCTGGACGACAGCCCCTGGGTCGCGTGACTGTTGAGATACAAGATGACTCGAGCCTGCTCGTCAAATGGTGTTCTCAAGCCGACTTCAAGGTTCATGAGAAACGTATTCTCTGAGGTCAACTGTCTCACCATCGGTCTGATTTCCCATGAACTATCTGATTGAATTATCGCCCGCACACGAAATTCCAGACACTCTAGCTACATTTGGTTCACAGACTGGAAAAGATTCTATGACGTAGATTCATAGGCTAGCTAGTGTAGTGTCTGGTTAATTAATTGAATTATTATGCTCGTTTATTGTCCAATGATGATACCGTCATATGAGGACTTTGCCATGGGACGAGCAGCAGCGGAAATTATCCTGAGTGAGGAGGAGCGAGCGGAACTTCAGCGTTGGCGTCGGTGTCGCACCGGGCGTTCGGGTTCTTACGTTCGGGCCGGGATCGTTTTGGATTGTGCGGCGGGATTGTCCGGTGAGGCGATTGCCGAACGTCATCAGACCAGCCAGCAGACCGTCACCAAGTGGCGGCGTCGATTTGCTGATGGGCGTCTGGCCGGACTGTCGGATGCGCCTCGCAGCGGCCAGCCGCGACGTCACCATGATGGGAAGGTGCAAGAGGTCCTGGAGGCTACGCTGAACCGTCGGCCGCAGAAGGCCACGCACTGGAGCGTACGCAGCCTGTCGGAAGAACTGGGCATCCCCCGGGATTTTGTTCATCGCGTGTGGCGAGCCTTTGGTCTGAAGCCGCATCTGTCGCATAGCTTCAAGCTCTCCACCGATCCGCAATTTGTCAAGAAGGTGCGCGATGTTGTCGCGGCCTCTATCTGGATCCGCCCGATAAAGCACTGGTGCTCTGCGTGGACGAGCAAAGCCAAATTCAGGCACTGGATCGGCCCCAGCGATCTTTGCCGCTGAATTACGGAACGCCGGAGACACACACCCACGACTATCGGCGCTATGGCACGACGACGCTGTTCGCGGCTTTAGATGTTGCCACCGGCAAGGTCATCGGTAAGATCAAACGCCGCCACCGCAGCATTGATTTCATCCGCTTCCTGAGACATATCGATCAGGCAGTTCCGGAGGATCTGGGCGTCCACCTGATCCTGGATAACGACGGGACTCACAAGACCGCCAAGGTCCAGCAGTGGTTACTCCGCCATCCGCGATTCCATTGCCATTTCACGCCGACCTGTAGTTCCTGGATCAACTTGGTCGAGCGGTTCTTTGCCAGTTTGACGGAACATCAGCTGCGACGGGGCAGTCACCGATCGGTCGTAGCGTTAGAGAAGACAACCCGTAGGTACCTGGAAATTCACAACAAGCAACCGAAGCCATTCCGATGGACCAAATCAGCGGATGAAATCATTGAGTCAGTGAACAGTGTACTTAAAGAAATTAATCGGACAGGACACTAGCGTCTGAGGGAAACCCCGTTTTGCGACGGATTCAATTCATTATGGTATCGGTCTGACGGCCATGTGAAGCTCCTGAAGACGCCACAACTGCATAGACTCGATATGCGGAGGATACGCTTCACACAGCCTGCCCGATGAACTTCTCGGAATCCCCCACCCGCAGTTCGCCGGATAGAAGTTTTGGCAATATTACGTTCCTTATCGCACCAAGCATTCTCATTTCATGAATATTAGCTACAATATGATCCAAGTGAAACTTCAAGATATCTTGAAAGGCTTCCATTACTGGTACTGGAGGGATACAAATCGAGTAACTAGACATAGCTTCCCAGCTAGTACGCGGCATACGCGTTCCTGTAGAAAATTTATCGGCATAATTAACAAAGTCATCCGACGATACAATCGTTAACAGAAACGCTTGATACTCGAATCTTATCGGAGATAGGACAACAATATCCGTAGAGCATGCACCTGCCAATGGCGCTATTCCTGTCTTATGAAAGTAAGGTCTAAGTTTTCCAAAAAGAATTTCCCCTTTTTTGAATTCGAACTTGTTGCTTGTTACACTGCAAATGTGACCCCATTCCTGCAAAGCAATTGATCGACGTGGCATATGCTCAAGTCCTATATAGGGTGTTGTAGGGTCTATTTTGCTTGGATCAACGGTACGTTTAACTTCTTTTGCGATATTTTTTAGGCTGCCGATTAACCAACCTTGTGGAATATCACCTAGTTCTGATGCATCAAGCTTGTTCGGGAATAAACTATCAAAGTGTTTAGGTAATCCTGTATCCCACCCTTCCATTTTTGCACGAACCGGATCGAAATCGACGAACCAGGATTTGAACAGGGCTTGTGCCATGGCTTCCAGCGTCTCGTTCATCCGTCGATTCAATTCGATCTTGTCGTCTAGAGTGCCGAGAACATGAGAAATCATCTGTTGCGCCTTGGTGCTTGGCATGGAGAGACGAATTCGCTTTAGAGACGATCCTGCAAGTTCAGGAAAAGTCGTACCAGAAGCATGTAGCTCAAGTTCCTTCGTATGGGCAACTATCCAATAGTAGATGTATTCTGGGACGCAGTCGTCTTTCAAGATGAGGCCTCGAAAGCCTTGGTTGGTCGCTATTGGATTTTTCGCAATAGCGACATAGCCAATCGGGGCGCGAGTCGAGAGTAGTATCGATCCATGTGGAAGCAGTTTGGCAGAGCAACTCTCTAGTCCTTTTCGAGATAGATTCCGAGTGCCGCGAGCAATGTATCGGTCGTGAGTACCGGCAAGATCTTTAGGAGTCAACCACGGAACATCCCCATCGAAGTTATCAAGTATCTTCGTTGACGGAGTGCTACCTCCCACGATTTCAGCAATTTCGCCAAGAGTGACTTCTCGCCACTCACCCGACACTCGTCGGTCCGTTTCTTTTTGCAACACCACATAATCTTTCTCAATCACCTCCCGAAAACTTTTGGCCGTGTTGGCCCAATCTAGGATGTCCACGTGAAACGGTAGGTCTGATTTAGCGAAAGCCCTCTTCAACTTCGCCATATGCGCAATGCTCAACGGTTCATTTGTCATCAAGGCGAGGTCGAGATCGGAAGTTTCTCGTGCTGTCCAGGACACGCGAGAACCAAAAGCTCGGACTTCCAATTCTGATACATGTTCGTCCAGAATACGCTGAACCGTTTCTAGATCCGCAGGGACAATATCAATTGATCGCACTATTGATTACGTTCCCTGAGTTCGTTAAGAAGAAAACGCATGTCACAAAGAAATTCGTCCATTATGGCAACAGTCTGCTCGGCCTGATCCTCGTGATAGATGTGAGACGTTTTGTTCCGCATTTCTCGATAGCGAATATACGATGGCATGTCACGAATAATTCCAGCTTCCGCCGCGTCACGCATCAGATCGTTGAAATCCATCTCCCGCAACGCATCCGGATTAGCAACGATTCGTGAAAGCTGTCTGCGAATGAACTTGACGGCCAATTCGTAGCTGAACTCAAATGCCTGAATAGTAGCCGCACGAAATTGTTCTCGTAGATCAGCGTCCTTTTCTGCCAGATCAGAATGAAGGTAATCGACACTCTTTTGCAGTTGTGCTACCGCCTTTTCCATAGACGAAAAGTCAAGTTTCATCGGGGTGTTTCTGAATCTCCAAATCCAAGGATTTCCAAATTCTTAGTGATTGTGGCATCAAGCCGTGCAGCTTCGCGTTGTTGTTCCCGAAGTTCAGAAACGAGGCGTTTCATCTTATCCTCGAACGGTTCCCCATCGTCTTCCTGTGCCGCCACTCCCACGTACCGTCCAGGAGTAAGGATATAACCGTTCTTCCGTACTTGTTCCAAGGTGGCACTCTTGCAAAACCCAGGCTCATCAGCATATGAAGCAGACTTGCTCTTGCTCTGCCAGTTATGGAAGGTATTCGAAATGTAAGCGATGTCTTCATCCGCGAACTCGCGATGGGTACGATCTACCATTCGACCCAGATTTCGAGCATCAATAAATAGCAATTGATTGCGACCCGCACGAGATTTCTTTCCATCCCTCTTGCGGGACAGAAACCACAGACAAGCTGGAATTTGAGTTGAATAAAAGAGTTGGCCGGGCAAGGCGACCATGCAATCCACGAGACCCGCTTCTACCAAGTTTTTTCTGATCTCACCTTCGCCCGATTGATTCGACGACATGGATCCATTGGCGAGCACAAATCCCGCTACTCCATTTGGAGCCAAGTGATGAACAATATGCTGAATCCAAGCGAAATTTGCATTTGCTTTGGGTGGTGTTCCGTACTTCCATCGTTTGTCATCAGACAGTCGATCGCCACCCCAGTCGGAGACATTGAACGGCGGATTGGCGAGAATGAAGTCAGCCTTGAGATCGGGGTGACGATCATTGTGAAAGGTATCGCCATGGGCAATTTGCCCCTCGATACCCCGAATAGCAAGGTTCATCTTGGCAAGCCGCCAAGTGGTGTAATTCGACTCTTGGCCGTATACCGAAATATCCTGTAGTCCTCGGCCACCGTTGCCATTGCCGGTAGCATGAGCTTCGATAAATGCAACCGATTGCACAAACATGCCGGAAGACCCGCAACATGGGTCGTAGACTCGACCTCGGTAGGGCTCAAGCATCGCGACCAAGAGTTTAACGATACACCGGGGAGTATAAAACTCTCCTCCCTTTTTCCCTTCCGCACTCGCAAACTGGGATAAGAAATACTCGTATACGCGACCAAGCACATCCTTGGACCTGGCGGTTTCATCGCCGACCTTGATGTTGCTGATCATGTCAATAAGCCGGCCAAGCCGCTGGTAGTCGATGACTGGACGGGCGTAATCTTTAGGCAATACATCCTTTAGGACGGGGTTATCCCGCTCAATGTGCACCATTGCACTATCGACCTGCTCGCCGATGGTGGATTGTCGGGCACTTGCCTTGAGGCGACTCCAGCGCGCTTCAACGGGCACCCAGAAAATGTTCTGGGCTCGGTACTCGTCTGGATCCTCCGGGTCGGCACCCTCGGCCCGCTCGAATTCAAGGCGAGCATAGGTTTCCTCGAAGGCATCAGAAATGTATTTCAGAAAGACGAGACCCAAGACAATGTGTTTGTATTCAGCGGCGTCCATTGATCCACGCAGAGTGTCAGCCATGCGCCACAATTCGGCTTCATAGCCTGTTGTGGCACTTCCGATGTCAGAATTCTTGCCTCGACGGGATTTTAAACTTTTTGACTGTCCTTGAACCATACTTTTTGCTTTCACATCTCCCCTACGGTAAATATTATCAGTGAGCACTACGACTGTTTAAGCAGCTCCAGTTAGCGATTTAAATTAAGTGTATTGGTTTGGCAGTCGAATGAATTCAATGCCCTTGGGTCAATTTCTATCAAGCATGAATCTTCGCGTGATGTTATCGAATCGACAGAACTCCCGAGCGCACCTCTACATTTCTACACAGGTTTTCGAAATTTGTTTATTGAGCCACTTGACCATCATTTGTGGTTGTTTCTTTGACAACCTGATCGTAAGTGACTTGATTTCGCCACAGCCTTTTACGATTGAACCGCTCTGTCGACATCCACTATCTAGTCTCGCGGAAATGGTAATAATAATCGTGCGGGTGCCCAAATGTAAATAATGAGGGTGGCCCAGCCTATCCGTTTATGTAATTGCGGATATTCGCACAAACGATGCTACTCATCTCGGCTTTCCATAACATATGCAGACTATAACTATTACCGTGCAGATCAAGAAGTTCTACTTGCAAACTAGCCCGGATATTGCACGAGTGGTACGAAATGAGTTTACCCTTCAGTTTGGAGCGGTAACCGGAGTTTCAATGCCTGTATTTCGCCCGGAATCCGTGGTTCCGGCACGTTTTTGCAGATGCTGGGCATACCTCCCCCTTACCCCCGTTGTTGATCCACGTGCTGGGGCGGCACTCGGCGATGACCAGGAAGTGTCCAGGTGAAGCGACGACCGTACGGAACAGTTCTTGGTGCGGGGAAGTGCTACTGAATAGGATCCAGATACGGCGGGTATTGCGTAGCACGACCGATCCGACCCGCAGCAAGGCCAGGTGGATGCGGTTGGATACAGCATATCGAGCTTGAAGATTTACCCTATTCTGTAAAGTATGTGCGTACTTTCGATACAAGAGAATACTGACCCGTGCTGAGAATTTTGGACTCTGCGATGCGACAATATCTTAGTATGCATTTTTTCAACACGGCTCACACCTTAAACCGAATATCTAAAATTTAGACTGAATGTTTAATCATACAGAGTGGAAGACTTTATGAGTTTGAACCTAATTCTCGGATCTTCTTCTGATTATCGAAGGCGGCAGCTATCTTCACTGGGCTTCAAGTTCAAGGTTATAGCACCTACCGTCGACGAGACCCCGCTTCCGTCGGAGTCAGGCGAACACCTTGCATCTAGGCTTGCGCGATTAAAAGCAGAATCAATTCCATCCATTTTGGGCCGCGACGTAATTATAGGTGCTGACCAAGTCGCCATTTGCCAAGAAACTATCCTTGACAAGCCATTAAGCATAGATAAAGCAGTTCAGCAGTTATCGATCGTATCGGGAAAGTCTGTATTGTTTCTTAGTGCCGTCTGCATCATCGGACTCGATGGGAAAAGCACGGAACACGTCGAACTTACAAGAGTTTACTTCCGTCAACTAACTCCCGCCGAGATCAAGAAATACGTTGAGTTGGATCAACCATTACATAGTGCAGGAGCTTTGAAATCGGAGAGCCGGGGGCTCTTACTCTTTGATCGCGTCGAATCAAACGATCCATCCGTCCTCATTGGTTTACCATTAATCCATGTTACTTCCATATTGCGCTCAATAGGAATTAATCCCCTTTTACAGTAGTCCAAAAAAAATCCAATTCCATTGGAATCTTGGATTTAAAATTCCTCCCGTCAGGTAGTTTCACCTCTGATGCATGAAGCATTAACCTTGATGCTTTCAAGTGTTTATTAGTGCCATACTTGACATCTCCCACAATTGGATGACCTACTGAGCGTGCACGAACTCTTATTTAATGAGTCCTACCAGTTGTTGGTACTGCTCGAACCCAGCTAGCTGTTTTCCCCTCTGCTACCAACGAAAATTCAGTCCTCGAATGTCCACCACTGGTACTTGTACGGGAAAATCGCTGACCATCTTTCGTCACATACCGCTTTAGTGATTCGTTAACGACTCGATATTTCTGTTCCCAATTTCCAACAACAATTGCATCATAAATTTTGCGAACGTTGTTATTACGAAATATAGAGTGCAGGTATGAAGTCTCTTCTACCGTCTTTGCTATCAAAAGACACCCCGATGTTGCCTGATCAAGACGGTGAGCAAGTGATAATTTTTGTCCTGGATAAAGAGAAAGTAACACGTCAATGACGCCGTATTTCAACGTACCTCCTCTATGAGAAGTGGTGCGGAAAAATGGGACACGAACGGAGCATAGTTTAAGATACACCCGGCCTTTGTTAGAGACATGACGGGAGTATAACAACGATGGTGAAAAGCAAACGACGGCGGCATTCGTCGGAGTTCAAGTTCAAGGTGGCGGTGGAGGCCCTGAAGGGGGATTTGACGATGGCGGAGTTGTCGTCGCGGTTCGAGTTGCAGTCGACGCGGATTCAACAGTGGAAGAAGATGCTTCTGGACGAAGGGGCACTGGTGTGTGAACGTGGGTTACGGACGGCGAAGTCGCCGGAGCCACATACGGATGCGAACGAGCTGCACCGCAAGATTGGGGAACTGACGATGGAGCGGGACTTTCTCAAGGAAAAGCTGGTGCCCTGGATCGATCTCGGAGAACGGCGATGATCGGCTCCGGGGCAACCATTTCGGTGAAGCGCCCATGCGAGCTACTTGAGGTGAGCCGTTCGAATGACTATCGCTCACTCCGTCCCCGGTCGGTGACGGACCGCGCTCTTCGGGATGCGATCGCGGGCATTTACGAACAGCATCCGTTCTACGGCAAGCGGCGCGTGCAGGTGGAACTGAGCAAGCAGGGACTGGAAGCGGGTGTCCGTCGCATCCGTAATCGGATGCGGGAGATGCATCTGGAGCCGATTCGTCCGAAGCCGCGAACGAGCGTATCGAGCCGGGCTCATGAGAAGTATCCGTATCTGCTGCGGAATCGTAAGATCGTGCGAAGCGACGAAGTGTGGGCTTCGGACATCCCGTACATTCCGATGCGTCGGGGATATGTGTACCTGACTTCGGTGATTGACTGGCACAGCCGTAAGGTGCTGTCGTGGCGGTTGTCCAACAGTCTGGACTCGCGCTTCTGCGTGGAAGCACTGAAGGAGGCTCTGGTGCGCTACGGCAAGCCGACCATCTTCAATACGGATCAGGGTTCGCAGTACACCAGCGACAGCTTCCTGGATGTCCTCCGTGCGGCCGAGGTTGCGATCAGCATGGACGGCAAGGGTCGATGGCGCGACAACGTGAGAATCGAGCGGCTGTGGCGTTCGGTGAAGTACGAGAGCGTGCATCTGCACGCCTGGAACGATCCGAAGGAGGCTCGGCAGGGGATCGGGCGTTGGGTGGAGTTCTACAACCGGGAGCGACCGCATCAGGCACTGGGGTACCGAACACCCGACGATGTCTACTGGTCCGACCGGAAGGCATGGCAAAATGTGGCGTAAAAAGCGAAAAGCTAAAATTTTCACTACCCCCGCGGGGGTAGTGAAGTCCGCTGGAGTGTATCTTAAATCTCGCGTTAATCCGTCTCAAGAAACCGCACCACCTCAGATACTGCAAAATACGACTATCCGTCGACAAGCAAGAACACAAGACGACTGATGCGCTAGCGACATAGCTTCGCCCATATAGTTATAGTTTCGAGACTTAACTCAAGGCTACTTATTACAAATACTAATAGTAAGTTGATTAACTGAAAAAACCTTCCAGTTTGTGATCACCCTCGTTTCACTGTGTGTATTGATACCTCAGGTGGGTTCTAGGCTTCACATGATTCAAAGTCACATAGTCGGCGGTTTTCGTTTTGCAGGACGACGAGGACCAACTTTACATGAAACGCATTCTCATAAATGCAGCTCACTCTGAAGAAACTCGAGTAGCAATTGTATCCAACGGATCGCTAGCCAATTTCGACATAGAACGAAAAGCAGCACAAACCGCTCAAGGAAATATTTACAAAGCCCGAGTTTGCGCCGTTAAACGTGACTTGGAATCTGCTTTCGTCGAGTACGGTACACCCCGCCAAGGACTTCTGTCCCTCAGAAAACTCGCTCCCTCAGATCTTAGCAAGCTTTCATCGGCCGGTTCCCGTGTCAAAATCGATGATGCACTAAAAGCCGGGCAACAGCTACTTGTACAAATCTCCAAGGATGCGCGAGAAGGCAAAGGAGCATCGTTAACCACGGAATTTTCTATTGCTGGACGTTATATCGTTATCAAACCTAATTCTCCTACAGGAGGTGTCTCTCTGAAAATGAGTGAAGAGGGACGAGCACAAATGCGCGAAATCCTGTCGCAGCTAAATCTTGCCGACGAGACCGGCGTAATCATTAGATCCGTTGCACTAGCCCGCATAGCTCACCAACTCGATGGAGTCGATTGAACAGGCAGGCTGAGGTCTGTTTGTTTCCTTGTTAAAGGGCGGTCATCCCTGTAAACGGTTGGATACGCGCCGAGATGGAGGCATTTTGGCATTCGGCGGGGTTGGAAATGGGGAATCGGTGCGGTGGTGGCAGTCGCAGGTGGTTCTGGAGGCGCGTGTCCTCCCCGGCAGAGGTTCCGGTTGGTGTATTTTGGTTAGATATCCATTGATTGGGTTGGTGGGAACCCGTTTATGCGGGCGGTGGTGCGCGGATCGGACCGCGACGGAGTGTCCTCGCGGCGGCTGTGAACGCGTCCCGGTAGGGGTAGACCGAGGAGAACGACAGCCAGACCTTGCGTGCGGTGATCCGGATCCGGGCGGCGACCTTGAGCAGTTTCACGCGCAGGGTTCCGCATTGCGCCTTGGCCCAGCGCGTGCCCGCCAGGCCCAGGCACCGCAAGCCGTGCATGAGCACATAGGCGAAAGACGCAAAATACAGCCGCAGTTGGTTGGCGCGCAGCGTCGCCGTGCTGGTGCGGTCGGCAAACAGGTCGAGCTGACATTCCTTGATGCGATTTTCCATGTCACCGCGGGCGCAATACAGGTGCTCGTAGAGCCGTTGCGGCCCCGCCACCTCGCGGCCCAGGCTGGTCACCACGAAGCGCGGGTTGGACCCCTTCGCCAGATGCTCCGCCTTGGCCACCACCCGGCGCGTGCGGCTCCAGGAGGTCCGGGTCCGGTAGCCAAACTCCCGGAAACGCCGCGACGGTGCGCCGGTGGTCACGGATCGACTGCGGGACTTGCGCAGGGCCTTCCCGATCCGCCCCACCCGGCGCTCGTTGCGAGCCAGACCGAGAACGTAGTCCACGTCGTGGTCCTCGCACCAGCGCAGGATCGGCTCCCGGCAAAATCTGGCATCGCCCCGAACCACCACGCGCACCCGGGGCCAGCGTTGGCGAAGGCGACCGACGATCCGGGTCAACTCCTCGACGCTACCGGCGCTGGCGTCCTGGTTCGACGGCCGCAGCCGCGCACACAACAGATGCTCACCGCAGAAGATGTACAGCGGCAGGTAACAGTAGTTCCGGTAGTAGCCGTGAAAGAAACGCCCCTCCTGATCGCCGTGCAGCGGATCGTCCGTGGCGTCCAGATCCAACCACACTGCTTCCGGTGCCTCGGTGTGGGCGTCCAGGAAAAGATCCACCAGCACCCGGTCCAGGGCATCCGTATCCGCCGCAATCCGGTGGTAACGATCCCGGGCCGCGGCTTCCGGCCGGCTCAACTCCAGGCGGTTCAACGTGCTCGAACCCGCCAGCGCATACCCTCGATCCCGCTCCCGGGATCGCCGCGCACCGGTCAGGTCGGCCTTGCCCGCCCAGAGGGCCAACAGGCTATCCGTGCGCAACGCATCGTGATCGTTGAGGTCTTCGTAGCCCAAGGCTATACCGCCCACCCGTTGAGTGACCCGTTCCAACACCGAGTGCTCGACCTTGTCGGGATCGCGATAATCGCTGAAACAGCCCGCAACTCGACCCATCAGACCCAACCGGCGATCCACCTCGCGCAGCAAGAGGGTCCCACCGTCGGAGGTGAGCCGACCCGCGTCGAAACGACCTACAACTTGACGCCGACCGAAGGCGTGAAATGCGAGTGGCGTTGGGGTACACTGTATACTCATGGGACCTCCTTGTCGGTCTGATATGAGTTATTGAATCCGCTACTATTATCCGACAAATCGAGGTCCCATGACAGTTTTGGGTGAGATTTGCGGGCTAGGTAACTGCATTAGGGGGGCCGCCAGCTCCTGACGGCTCAACGCCGGCAACCGTTCCACCGTCTGCTGAATGCACACCAGCTGACGCCGCGTCAGCCGCGTGCCACAGAAGGTCGTCGACTTCAAGTGCTTGATGCGTGAAACCATCCGCTGGGTACCCAAGATTATCTCGCCAAGCGTAGATTGCCATAACCCATGCCGAAACGTAAGCGTTTTTTTGAGAAACCCCAAAAAAACTGAATAGATGCCTGCATATCAACCCCTTGCACGAAATCCTCAAAAACTGGAACCCTTTTCCATTAATCCGAATGCCATTGGCGAGCCGCCTCGCGCAGCAAGAGGGTCCCACCGTCGGAGGTGAGACGGCCCGCGTTGAAACGACCTACGACTTGACGCCGACCGAAGGCGTGAAATTCGAGTGGCGTAGGTGTACACTGTGTGTTCATGAGGCCTCCTTGTCGGTCTAATATAGGTGTTTGAATCCACTAACATTATCCGACAAATCGAGGTCCCATGACAGTTCTTGGTGAGATTTGCGGGCTAGAAGTGAAACTCTATGAGCTGCTGTTTGCGATACGAAAATCAGTCCGATATCACGATTACCGGAGACAATTTCACGTTCGTATTGAGAAGATCACGCTGTTCTTTGCGTTCCTACTTGGGACATTAACGATAGCAGTGTTTATGGCAGAACTATCGAAAGACTTACCTCTATGGGCAAAAATAGTACCTTCAGTTTTTGTAACAGTTCTAAGCGGAATAGTATTAATTTTCCAAGTATCTGAAAAGGCATCGAAACATGGAGATTTGCGAAGAAGGTTCATAGAACTGGAATCGGATCTCGAGCAAAAAAAACATGATCCAGATCTCGATAAAGTAGTTATGGAAGCAACACAGGCTAGGTTGAGCATAGAATCAGAAGAACCGAAAGTACTGAGAGTCCTTGATAGTATTTGTCACAATCAAGCCCTGTATGCAGAAGGTAGATCGGATAAGTACGAGGTGCCGTTGAATTTTATGCAACGGTTGTTTGCCCAGTTTTTCAGCATTGGCTCACACAAATTGTTACGACGTGTAGATATATCGCAGTAGTTCTTTTGGCGTCTACCCAAGACGGTCAAACCGGAGCTACGCGGAACGAGTCATCGGGGCATCGGAATAATATATGTCGGTCAACCGACGCACTTTTCGCGGTACCACTGATCTGAACGAGGCTCTCTATTTACGCACAGCAAACAATCTTTATATTAAAAAAAGAGGAATTATAGCGAATAGTGACCAAACTGCTTGAGCATCCGATCGATTCTCGTCATAAACCCAAAGACTTCATAGAGCTAATCCGAATACAAAAGGGCGAAAAAGAAGATCGTAAAGACGTTCACGCACGTGACAACCGCGCCAACAGCAAGAATCCATTGTTTATCCGAACGCTTGGCAAAGAACTTTGCGATGAACACTGGCCAGCCGAACACCAGCAAGAATGCGAATGGGAAGACGAATGGGAAGAAGAACATCAGGAGACTGCAAAGAACGACATCTTCTAAAAATTCCTTGAAGTTGAATGAGTACCACCCGTACTTCAAAGGTTCGTGGAGCAGGACAATAATGCTGAGAACCAGACAGCTCGCAGCGTATGGACCCATCCACTTTCGCCACTCTTCTTTAATGTTCCGAATGTGGCGTCGTATGACGGTATGAAGAAGTCGAAGCACATCATCTTGATGTGAACCGGTAGTAAATGTCGCAGAATTTGTGACGTTGTCGCCCGGAACTAGGTCCTCTATCCGCAAATTACCGTCTGTATTCCACCACCCTACCACGCACAGGGATGTGGAATTTATTTCTACCCGGCTGTCACCGTAGTACCAATCTTTTGTGTATTCGTCATACGATGTGGTTGCTGTCGGCATGCCCTGAAGTCGAAGTACATCGTCTTGATGTGAACCGGTAGTAAATGTCGTGGAATTTGTGACGTTGTCGCCCGGAACTAGGTCTATCCGCAAATTACCGTCTGTATTCCACCACCCTGTCACACACTGGGATGTGGAATTTATTTCTACCCGGCTGTCACCGTAGTACCAATCTTTTGTGTATTCGTCATACGATGTGGTTGCTGTCGGCATGCCCTGAAGTCGAAGCACATCATCTTGAGATGAACCGGTAGTAAATATCGTAGAATTTGTGACGTTGTCGCCCGGAACTAGGTCTATCCGCAAATTACCGTCTGTATTCCACCACTCTGTCACACACTGGGATGTGGAATTTATTTCTACCCGGCTGTCACCGTAGTACCAATCTTTTGTGTATTCGTCATACGATGTGGTTGCTGTCGGCATGCCCTGAAGTCGAAGCACATCATCTTGATGTGAACCGGTAGTAAATATCGTAGAATTTGTGACGTTGTCGCCCGGAACTAGGTCTATCCGCAAATTACCGTCTGTATTCCACCACCCTGTCACACACTGGGATGTGGGATTTATTCCTACCCGGCTGTCACCATAGTACCAATCTTTTGTGTATTCGTCATGCGATGTGGTTGCTGTCGGCATGCCTTGAAGTCGCAGCACATCATCTTGATGTGAACCGGTAGTAAATGTCGTAGAATTTGTGACGTTGTCGCCTGGAACTAGGTCCTCTATCCGCAAATTACCGTCTGTATTCCACCACCCTGCCACGCTCAGGATATCTATTGTTACGATGCTGTCACCGTAGTACCAATTTTCGAATACCGTTTCTTCTGTTACATACAACACGATTCCCGTCGGCATGCCCTGAAGTCGCAGCACATCATCTTGAGATGAACCGATAGTAAATGTCGTAGAATTTGTGACATTGTTGCCTGGAACTAGGTCCTCTATCCGCAAATTACCGTCTGTATTCCACCACCCTGCCACGGATGTATCATCTATTATTACGATGCTGTTACCGTAGTACCAGCCTTCACCTTCGCATGAAAGCCATTCTTCACGATACGGTAAATCGGGATCCAACTTGATTCCCGTCGGTGTTCCCTGAAGCCGAAGCACGTCGTCTTGATGCGACCTGATATCAAACACCGTATCGACCGTGGTGCTGTCGCCTGGAACCAAGCGTACTTGTAGAATGCCATCTTTATTCCACCATCTTGTCACGTGCCGGGATATAGCATCTATGCATACTGTGCTGTGACCGTACTCCCAGTTTTCGCATGCTGCCTTAGAATCCAGCTTAATTGCCGTCGGCGTCCCTTGAAGCCGAATTACGTCGTCCTCGTGTGACCCACGAGTAAATTTAGTAGTGGTCGTGGCGTTGTCGCCCGGAACTAGCTGTACCCGCAAAGTACCATCTTCATTCGACCATCCCGTCACGTACCGGGATTTGGCATCTATGGCTACGGTGCTGGTACCATATTCCCAATACTCGCAACCTAACTCGGGATGGGCTCTGATTTTCGCTGGCATCCCCTGAATTCGAATTATGTCATCTTGATACGATCCGCGAGTAAACATCAAAGCCTCGGAAGAATCTTGTGCATTCTGTTCAGGACTGTTCGGTGCAGAATCTTGTGCATTCTGTTCAGGACTGTTCGGTGCACGCCTCGGCATTTCCATATCCACGATTTGCTCATGGCTATCCAACTCACTTTTGGTGGTATTGAGTGCTGATGCGCTGTTTCTGCGTTCGGACTTGGAACCTTCCGATGTTGTTCCTGTCTCTCGCAGCAATTCGGCTAATTCTTTGCAGCTCGACACCCGTTCCTCGGGATACAACGCCAAGCAACGGTCAATGGCGTTGAGCAAACGCGGCGAGAACCGACCCGATCCCAGATCCGACGCTGGAAGCATCGGGTCTGCCCATCCACGGTTCAAAGCATAAGCCCGTTTCTCTACCTCCCGCGGCTCTGGACTCCATTCCCCTGTTCCCACAATTGGGCTGGATGAACGCTCATTCAAGGCTAAGCGTGCATCATTCGAGCACCCGCCCGCCACCATCCGCCACATCAGCGCACCTATCGAGTACATGTCCGTCCACGGACCTATCTCCCCTATCGACGACGCCTGCTCGTACGCCGCATAGCCGGGTGTGTACGGTGCCCGCGAACGACTGTGACGCACCAGATAGTTCTGCTTCGCCGCACCGAAGTCAAGTAGTACTGGGTGAGCTGGGCGTTTCGCAACGTTGTCCGGACGACGCACGAAAATGTTTCCGGGTTTGACGTCTCGATGCAAAACGTCCGCACGATGAACTATCGTCAGTCCCTCGAGCAACGGCATCATGACCGCAAGCAGGTCTTCCTCCGTAAATGGCTGCCCTGCCTCCTCCCGAAGCCTGAGAAACTTGGACAACGGCAGTCCGTCGTCATAATCCATGACTAGATAGGCGGTGCCATTCTGCTCAAAGTAGTTTGAGCAGGAAATAATATAAGGTACATTTTTGAACCTTTGCAGCTGTTCCGCCTCGTTCCGGAAGCGTTGCAAGCCGTCTTCGAACGCCTCTTGTGCCTCGGCAGTTACCGGACGCACGCTGGTGCCGTCGCGAGCGCGCACAATTAGTTCACCGGGAAGAAATTCTTTGATTGCATACCGCCAGTCTGTGAAGTGGTGATGTCGTGCCAGATATACGACACTGAACCCGCCACTACCCAACTCCGATTCGATGACGTAGTCGCGCAGCACGGTGCCAGCGGGTAGGGCGTTTAACGAACGGTTCACGTTCCCTCTAGTCACTATACTTTTTTCGCTAAGAGAGTAGCACAGCCAGTAAAATGCTCCCGATCAGCGTCTTTTCGTCGCCGTCGACAAACTCCCCGTTGCCTGTTGCAGTCAGCTGCCGCATGAACGGTTCCGCTGCCCTGCCGGTACCCCATCCATTGACCATGACCGCTGAAATATGGTTGCCTTCCATGGCGGCAAATTCACTAGCTACTTGAAGCGCGGCAGCTTGACGCTCTGGATAAGCGGGTTGATCGGATATGACAACGATGTACCGGCGTTCGCTGACGGATCGCCAGTTCATCGCAACCGCATGCTCGAGCCCCAGCGCAAGTGCCTCGGGACGATCTAAATTGCGTTCCCATCCGCTTCCCATATTTGGTGCAAGCCCGCCCACAAACGCTTTCAGTACGTCCATATCGGTCGTGATATCGAGGGAGAAAATCGGCCTGTCCCAGTAACGGTCACCAAACGCCACGACCCCAAATCCCGCAGGTGCGAGAGAATTCAGTATGAGCGCGAGATTATTAATCTGCAGCTTTAATCCTTCAATATGCCTGGACATGCTGCCGCTCACGTCCAGGCAGATCACGAGGTCAAATTCTGGAACTTTCCACTCGGTAACCCGTTCATGCTCCTGCTTGGCGTCTTCCAACGCCTTCACGAGTTCTTCCACGCGCCTTTGGGCCTCGTCTCGCTCCCGCTGTGCAGTTTCTAACGCACGTCCAGCACTGTCCGCTTGTGCCGGGGACCTGCCGGTATTCGGAAAAAAGGGTAACGCCATGATCGCCAGCAAAATAAATGCACCCATGCCGGAAGCAAAGAGATCCAGAACGGACATAGAAAAAATATTAATTTCGCGACCGCGAAGCTTCATATGAACTACTCGGAAAGAAAATGAACGAGCAAGGACATGCCACCTAAAACGAGAGTGGAACCGTCGTCTAATTGCGTCGGCTCGCCTTCGTTTAACTCACGGCCGTTAAGTTGCGTACCATTAAGGCTGCCGAGGTCTTCAACGGTAAGTACTTCACCGTCAACGCATAGTCGAACGTGCCGGCGGGACACGCTCTCGGAGTCGATCACGTAATCCGCTTGGGCGGCGGAGCGACCAATGACTTGCCCGCTGGCAGATCTCGCGAGCGCGTCGCCATTGACTTTGACGCGAACTTCCTCGCCGTCGACGTCGCGTCCCTGAAGAACGATATCCTGAAAAGTAGACTGGGCTTGCGCTAGCTCCCCTTCGGCAACGGCTAGTTGCCTAGCCGATTCATGCATCCGTCGCTGCCGTGTACGTAGACTAAGCCAAACAAAAACGCCCGAAACGAGCAAAATAATGGCTACACTGATCCCCAGCAGCCAAAACATCCGCTGCGTAGTCTCCCACTTTTGTTCCTTTCTTGCGAGTTCTTCTTCCGCTTGACGCGCAGCTTCCTCTTGCTCCTTGCGCTCCTCTTCCAACTGCCGTTGCAGGTCTTCCTTTTCAGCAAGTTGTGTTTGCTGCTTCTCCAGTTTCTCCGTTTGGGTTTTCAGCTGCTCTTCCAACGCTTGCTGTTCCGTCTCGATCTCTTCCAGACGCTTCTTATTTTTTTGCTCAGTTTCAGCTGCTTCCTGCTCCAACACGGCTTTCTCTTCTTCGAGCCGAGCCCTTTCCGCTTTCGCCGAGGCAAGTAGCTCTTCAACCGAGAGACAAGTTTCCTTTGCACTGGTAAAAGGCACTCCGAGATCGGTCAGAAACTGACTCACCACATAGACTCCTCTACTCAGCCCAAATAACTGACCTTCCTGTAGGAAACGATTTGGCGATCGACTCATGGCCAATAGTTCGTCACAGTTGTTCATCAGCGGAGCACCGACTTCACCGTTTCGAACTCTGGGCGTGAATCGATACCAAAGCTGTCCCCTGTGCTCGGTACGAGAGTGTACGTACCCGAGGCGCCGTTCGTCCCCGGCCAACCACAAATACACCTGACGTCCCTCGCCGGAAGGCTCACGCGCCAGAATGATGGGCTCACCCTGAATTCCCGGTGCGGCAAGCAACGCTAGATCGTTCCTCATGTCAACTTCGACTAGGGAAGCAACTAATCGAGCGCCAGTCACGTCGTCATGTACAACATACTGGCCACTCGACCCCGCAAGACTGTAACTTGTCAACAACGTCCCTTCTGCGACAAGCACCGCCAGTCCGGTATTTGAAATCATTTCTTGTTCTTGTACCGTCAGCCGGAATACACTGGCTGCCATGGATGAAGTGGCGTAACTCGCGAAAAGAGCTATGGATATTGCAATCGATAGCCGTCTCATCGCTGGTCACACTCATCAGTCGTTAACGGAGATAGACGAAACGCGATCAGAGTCGCGTTGTCCTGAGACGTACACTCTCGAGCTTCAACTGCGGCGAGGATTCTGCGGACCAATCCCTCAGCGTTATCATCACTGGCAACAGCTTCTGCCAGCTCCGTCAAGCTACACGACTCCACACCATCGCTTGCTAGCATAACTACGTCACCTGGCTTGAGCATCTCAGGTATCTCCGGTGTGTCCACAAATTGAATGTCCTGGCCTTGGACTGCTTCAAGCAATTGGGACCGCCCCGGAGCCAATTCATCTTCCGTTGCCGTTATCTCTCCAGCCGCGATCTGCTCTGCAAGTACTCCCGCTACCGAATGGTTGGCGTTAAGCCGCCTTGTCGCACCTTTCCGGAAAAGCCACATTGGGCTGTCACCGACGCTCACCCAATGTAGTTGATAGCCATTTACCACGGCAGCTACCAAAGTAGTTCCCATGCCGGCCAAATCCGGCTCATCCACGACACGATCATGAACGGCGTAATTTGCAGCCTGAAGTGCGGCCATGAGGCGTGCCCCAGGTTCCTCTGGCATTGACGGCATCTCATACGCCTCGCAAAAGCTTCTCACAGCAACGGAACTGGCTACATCACCAGCGACCGCTCCACCGAGACCATCTGCCAGTACCAGCAGATACTGCGTTGGCTTAATCTGAACCCACACGGCACAGTCTTGTTGCGACTCCCGTTTCCCCTGTATCTGGTCCCAAGCGACATCATATTCAACATCAACGTTCACCGGCTTCAACTGCCTTATTCCCAACTGAAGGAGTCATCGCAAAACGGTATAAATCGCAGCGTTGTTTTGCCAAGAACAATCACACTGCGAGCAGTAAGAGGCGTCGGTGCCAACACGGGCTCATCGTGAAGGTAGGTCAAGTTCTTCCCCGGCTGAATATAGAACGTGTTGCCCTTGTGGTCGTAAGTGAGTATCGCGTGCGTATCTCTTGAAATCTTGTCATCGCCAAAGTCCAACTGCACCCTCATCCCGGGCCCGCGCCCGATAGTGTTATGCCCGAAACCGAGTTGAATCGCCGTGCCCTTGCCAGCACCTTCCACAACGACTAGCCAGCCAGTCACCGGATGAACGTGTCCAGATTTCGCAGCCTCGCCTGGATACGCTTGCTGATGCGCACCGCCCCATACCACGGTTTCGCCCTCTTCACGTATTTGTTGCGGGCCTGGCGTCGACGTCGAATCTCCTGTTTTCGTTTCCTGATCGACATCGGGTGGAAAACTTAAGCCAGATCGCTCCGTTGCGTCTTCGTCTTTATCACGACGCGGATTAAAGGCAACCGTGGGGCGTTCCCCCAGATTCACCTGTACGGCAGCACTTTTGCTTGATGCCTTGCCTGAACCTGCCGAATCGCTCCGCTCGGCGTCCTTCGGTCTACCTGTCGGTACGTCCATCGGTCGTCCATCGCCCCCCAATTTCTTCACCACCTTGATCTCCTTTTATCAAACATCGCTTAAGTTGGAAGCAAACGGTTGACTAAATGATCCAGGCAATACTGCCCGGCTTGGTTCAGCGCGGCTTCCTCGCGTCCCTGACTGACATGCATCAGAAACACCAACACGGCCGCCATGATCAACGCTAGCAGCGTCGTGTTGAAGGCTATACCCAGTTCCACGGTCATATTGGAAAACCATATCTTGACGTCGGTACCCGAACTGATATCAGGCATGTCGGCCGCCTCGGCGAGTGCCAACGCAATGCCAATGATGGTACCGATAAAGCCGAGTGTTGGGATCAACCAGACGAGATATCGTAGCATGTTATATTTCAGTTCCAGCTCGTGTTGTATTAGTTCCAGGCTGGAGTTGAGCAACTGGCTAGCTTGATTTACCGACCCACTGATCTGAAATTGCTGAACGGTACGCACTACCAGCCGTTGTAGCATGTAACTCTCTCCAGGTTGATTGCTGGCTGCCCACTGGTAAACCGGTGCTAGAGGCTTGCCCCGACCGAACAACATCGTGGGGTCATCCGCCGGCAACGGATTTACAGATAACTGATCAACTTCGCAGCTTCCGCGACGAAACCGCACCCATAACTCTCCCACCGCAAAGAAAAACATAAGCCACATTACGTTTTGAACGGTTAACGGATACGGGAAACTTGTACCCCGACCCAGCAAAAATGCTGACATGTAGATATTACCAGCACCCGTTTCGGTCACTTCATCTGGTTGTACAGGGAACGCAAAAGACAGAACACCAATGAAGGCACAACCAACTAGCAGGGCAGCCAACGCCACTACAACCCGGTAACGTCCCTCACCAGCTTCTAGCATACTCAACTCAAGGCCTGCCATCTATGGTTTTACTCCCACCGTGTCTGGATGGAGCCGCAGTTTTGCGGGTACGTGCATATAACGCCGATCCGTACGGATACAATAATCCATATCCGCGGGAAACTAGCCCGCAAATCTCACCAAAAACTGTCATGGGACCTCGATTTATCGAATACTAGTTAGTGGATTCAAAAACCTATATTAGACCGACAAGGAGGTCCCATGAGTACACAGTGTACACCCCCGCCACTCGAATTTCACGCCTTCGGTCGGCGTCAAGTCGTAGGCCGTTTCGACGCGGGTCGGCTCACCTCCGATGGTGGCACCATCTTGCTGCGCGAGGTGGATCACCGTCTGGATCTGATGCGGTGAGTTGCGAGCTGCTTCACCGATTATCGCGATCCCGACAAGGTCGAGCACTCGGTGTTGGAACTGGTCTCCCAACGGGTGGGCGGGATAGCCCTGGGCTACGAAGACCTCAACGATCACGATGCGTTGCGCACGGATAGCCTGTTGGCACTCCAATGGCATTCGTTTAAGGATGTGGTCTTGGGACTGGCTATCCGCTGATTTTTGATTCAGTCAGCGGGCTGTCGTTGCAATGGCATTCGGTTTGGGAAAAGTCGATCTGCGTCTTTGGGGATTTTCTGTAACCCATTGATTGACTGGGACTTGTTTCTGTTTTTTTGGAGTGTTCAAAAAAGGAGTTGCGTTGCGACATTTTTTTTGGCAAACTATGCTGTATGAAATTGTTTCGGACGGAAAGTGGAGGGATTCGAGAATCGTGGATCTGAAGTCGATCACATTTTGTGGCAGGCGGCTGACCCGCCGTCGGATTTCGGACATTCAGAGGACGGTGGTGCTGTTTCTGTCCTTGAGCCGCGATGAACTGGCTTCGGCCATCTGCAGTCATCTTGGCTGGCGGACGCCGAAGGGCGGGGAAAGCCCTGGATCCTGTCTATGGATGCTGCACGTGCACGTGATCCGGGGACTGCATACGGTGTTCGGGATAAAGCGGAAGACCGGTGCCGACATCGACCATTTCATCCACAGCGATCAGCGATCGAGGGGATGTGGTGATGGAGATCGCCCCCGCAAAGGCACATTCGTCCCATGTGGAGCACACTGCCTTCGGCTGGTGAAATACCTCGTCGGCAAAACGGTCTTCATCCTCGGAACCCCCTGCTGGATTCGAAGAAATACACCATCCCGCAACGGGCGGAGCGGTATCGCGCAAGATGGGGCGTGGAAGAATGGTACAAGGGGTCCAAACAACGGATGGAGGTGGAAGACTTCCATGGACCAAGCGAGCGGGGAGTGAAACAGGAACTCTATGCCGGCTTCTCCCTGATCGCCATGACCCGGCCGTTCTCCGGTCACGGGGACCATCGATGGAACGAAAGCCCGCACGACCATGGCAAGCCGCGCAAGCAGACCCATTTCAAGCACGGACTGGCGATGGTGGCGGTCGACATCGAGAGACTGTTGCTGAAGCAGGCATCCGCGCTACAGGAAACGGTCATCCAAGTGGTTCGCGACATCATCCGATGCCGAAACGACTCCGGCCGGGCAGATCCTTCGAACGACGATCCCGAAAACCCGTGAAGAAGTGGCAGCGAGGGAGAAGACTGCAAGCAAAAACTGCTGATTAACTCAACATAGGACTAGCATTCTATACAGGGGTGAAGAGTGCTTCCTTAAACGAATAACAATAATCACTAAACGAATGCCATTGGCTGTCGTTGCTGGTCTCCCTTTCTTCGCTGCCACTTGCCGATCGGTTTTCGGGATCGCCGCTCGTAGGACCGACCCGGACAGAGCCGTTGCCGACACTGGATGATCTCGCCGACCACATGGGCCACGGTTTCCCTGAGGGCGGAGGCGTGTTGCAGGAGCAGGCTCTTGATGTTTGCCACCACCGCCAGGGCAATCGCATTTGAAATTTACTCAAGCTGCAGGGTGGCTCGAACCATATCCAGAAGGAAATCCGTGTTCCAGCCAGCACGTTTGAGCTTGCCGCGCATGGAATCTTTGTCGGGCTGCACCCGGGCGATATTCAGGGACAGCCGCCGCAACAGTGCGAGGTTGGACGATCCATGGTCCTTGCGGTTGCGCTGACCGTCCTCGTTCATCGTCACGTCCAGGACCCAGTGCAGGGAGTTTTCGATGGCCCAGTGCGAACGTACGGCACGGGCGAAGCGTTCCGCTGGCAAGGGCGCACTGGTCAGGTAGTAACGGGTCTCCACCGATGCCTTTCCATCCTTCGGGCACCGCTCCGCCACGACCTTGCCCACTGCCGAAAGACCCGGCCAGCGGTGCCGTTCGAGGGCGGCTCTGAGGTTATGAGTGGGTTGTGTATAAATTTGTCTGCAAAAACGAAAAATGGACTGTAACGACAGACGAATGGTTAGAATCTGATGTTTTATCGGGAATGTGGAGATGCCTGGACGCGGAACCGCATCCAGGCGCGAATCATTCATTACACAATTTATGACAAAGGAGCAAAAAATGATTCGGAAAGATTATACGCACAATGCCACGAAGAAGTCGGCATGCCATCATCTGGCGGACGATGAGGAGTTTGTGAGGCGGCTGGTGCAGGAGACGCTCAACGAGGTTCTGGAGAGTGAGATGACGGAGTTTCTGGGAGCGGGCAAGAGCGAGCGGACGCAGACGCGTCAGGGCTACCGTTCCGGATACTACCGGCGCGATCTGACGATGAAGGTGGGCGAGATCGAACTGAGAGTTCCGCAGGAACGCAGCGGCCAGTTCAGCACGCGGGTGTTCGAGCGCTATCAGCGTTCGGAGAAGACCCTGGTGGCGGTGCTGTCGGAGATGTATGTGCAGGGGGTCTCGACGCGCCGGGTGAGTCGACTGGCGGAGGATCTGTGCGGTCACGAGTTTTCGCCGGCGACGATCTCGGCCATGGTGTCGAAGCTGGACGCGTCCCTGAAGGCGTTTGCGGAACGTCGGCTGGAGGAGGCGTATCCGTATGTGTTGCTGGATGCCCGGTATGAGAAGGTGCGAGAGGAGGGCTCGGTGCGTTCCCGGGCGGTGCAGCTTGCCATCGGGATTGACGGCGAGGGTCGGCGTCAGGTGCTGGCGGCGGAAGTGGCGAACCGGGAAAGCGAGGGGTCGTGGACGGAATTCCTGTCGCATCTGAAGGAACGTGGCCTGCGGGGAGTCGAGTATGTGGTCTCGGACCGTCATGAGGGATTGAAGCATGCGATCTCGAAAGTGTTGCCGACCGCGTTGTGGCAACGGTGCTGCGTCCATTTTCTGCGCAATGCCAGGGACAAACTGTCCCGGAGTGCTGATCCCGCGTGTCTGGAGGGTTTGAAACGGTTGTGGGGCTGTGAGCATGTCGGGGAGGCTCGTGAGGCACTGGGTGCCTGGGTAGCCCGTTGGGGCGATGAGAAAGGGTTTGGCAGGCTAGTGGAATGGGTCGAGGATCATGTCGAGGAGACGCTGACGGTGTATCGGCTGCCTAGGGAACATCGCCCCTGCGGATGAAGTCCACGAACATGCTGGAGCGGTACAACGAGGAGCTCCGCCGGCGAACGCGTGTCGTCAGGATCTTCCCGAACGCGGAGTCCTGTCTGCGTCTGATCCTGGCACTTGCGGCGGAGACCCATGAGCGGTGGCTGACGGGGCAGCGTTATCTCTATGGCCGGATCGGCGTGGTTCGCGCATCCGAACCGGAATCCGAGACATGGCAGGAGGCGGCATGAAACGCCCGAAAATTTCGCGCCGAGCGGAGACCCGCCCATATGGGCGGGTCTCCGCTCCCACTAGAAATTGCAGAAGATTCTTGACACAACTCATGAGTGATACGGGCCGTGCGCGTCTCCACACGCCCATGACTCGCGTCAACTTCCTGATGGGAAAAGACAGTCCCGTCCTCCGGCGGATGGTCCAGATGCTGCTTCACATCCTCGTGCAGGGCCCTCTGATTACCCTTCAACGCCAGCACGTAATCGCCCCCTTTCGCCAGCACCGACAACGCGGTCTCCCGTTGGGTATGCATCGCATCGGCGGTCACCATCCGACCGTGGATGTCCAGCAGTTCCAGCAGCTTTGGCAGCGCCGGGATCTCATTGGATTTGCCATCCACCTCAATCGGTCCCAGCACGAGTTTCCCATCCGCCGCAAATGCCTGCACCAGATGCAGCGGCGAGCGGCTCGTCGCGTCCTCAAACGAGCGCCGGAGCACTTTGCCGTCCACCGCCATCCCCTCGCCACTGAGCCGCTCCGCCCAGTCCTTCGCGATCCGCTGCAGCACGCCATGCAGACCGGCAGGATCCAGTGCTCGGAACAGGTTCGAAAAGGCATCGTGGCTCGGAATACCGTATTCAAGCCGCAGAAACTGACGCAGAAATCCTTCTTTCGCCCGGCCAAAGCGTTCCATATCCACGCACCCCTCACCACCAGACAGTGCCGATAGCAGGGCAATCAGCAGCATCTCCTGTAAGTCATGGTGCGTCGCTTCGCCGTGGATCCTCAACTTCATGAAATAGCAGGGAAACATCCAGCATCCCGTTCTCCGTCCTTGGAATTGGCGACGGAGTCTGACACAAGCGAACACGCTCATCAAACACGAAATTTTAAATTTGATTGCCCTGATAATACACTATACCTGCCGCATCCGGATCCTGCTGAGGCCTTCCCGCATCAGGAACGATTCCGTACGGTCGCCGTGCGCCTGGACACGTCCTGATCCTCATTGAGTACTGCCCCGGTACGCTGATCAACTATGGAGGTACAAAGGGAAGGGAATTACTAACTTAAATAAACATCAAGTGCTTCAGGCAGAGAGAAACTGAAGCGAATAGGGTCGCATCCCTTGTCCACTTGTGCTCGAAGTTGCGGATTTCCGCTACGTCACGAGCGAGTGCTAATCTTCCGAGGGAGTCTCGGGTGGACACCTGCTTGACCGCATGGACTTCTCCGTCTTGCGCGACTGGTTCTTGCGCTTGGGAGCGGGACGCCTGGCTATGGCGTCGACAAGCTGGAAGAACTCCTTCGGCGGCTTCCTGTCAGCTTCTTCCATGGTAGGGTAACTCCTGCACACATGAGACAGAGTGCGCTCACTCGATCCTTGACGTGGACCTCCACGTTGCCCTCGTTCAGTCTATAGCATACTTCGTTCAGGTATCTCTTGAGATGGTTCACCGATATGTGATGGTGAACTCCCATGATCGTGCGCTCGAGGATGGCCCATGTGCTTTCTATGGAATTGGTGTGAACGTCGCCGCGAACGAACTCCTTGGCCTTTGTGCTTCACCGTCTCGTGATTGTAGGACAAGCCATCCAAGGCCCCCGCATAGGCACCGTGCTCGTCCGTGTAGACCGTGCTGCCATCCACCACATGATCGTGGATCTGTCCCTCTCAACGGTTCCTGCCGAAGCGCGCGCTTGGTCTTCTTCCGATAGACCTTCAACAGCGATACCGATAAGCTCGTTGGTCGGTAGGAGCAACTGCATGGCTTTGCGCGCTGTCCACGCATCATGGAACGAGTGGCCTTCACGAGAAGCTCGGACTGTGTCTGTGCCCTGAGATTTCTTAGGCATTCGCTCTTCGCACGCTGGTTACGGAACCCGTGATACGCAATAGAGCAAGTGCCTGAACGGACGATACCCACAACCATCCATTGCGTCTTTCCAGTCTTCCCACGAACTGCCATTCATGGATACGCTGTCAAATCCGGCAATCACAGTACTCTTCGCATGGACACATCGGATCCTCACTTGATGGTTGGCCTTGATAATCGGTATTCCCTTCGTTCGGATCATGGTTCAGCACCTAACACAGCACAAGATCTAGGAGGGTTCACGCTTCCTTTCCTAGCCCGGATATTACACGAACAGGCAGCAAGGTTCCTATCAATTCGATATCATCCAGTTAGTTAAACTCATTATCGAAGGAGCCCTTGTTGTGGCAAAATGTTATTGAAATCCGGCCCGCATTTCATCTGTGCGTCGCTGCAAGATGGAGGTCGAATCTAGCGGTGGTGCGACCACCGGTAACGGAGGTACTTCGCTGCTCATCTAAGCGGGCCGGCAGCTGGATTTGTCCCGCTCGGTGGCGAACAAGTTGGTAGATGCATGGCACCGTGCCAGTTGCGAATATAGCTTGTTGGGTCTGCTCAGGCAGCGCGTGTATGTGTGGCCTTGGGCCACGCAGACTTGAGCGATCACGAGGGTTAGTTGTGTCAAGAGCCTTTTATGATTTCTAGTTGGAACGGGCCGTCCGTCAGCGCGTATCCATCTTTCTGCAACTGCGCCTCGAAGGTATCGAACAGTTCCTTGGTGCGTCCCGACTCCGCCAACCGATTGTGGTATTTCCCGATCGTCTTCTGATCCGGAACGTCGCAGTCGTTCCGCAACCCCACAAAAACGCTTGAAGAAACGGCGATCCAGTCATTGGAACGACAACGGACGGAACGCTTCCCAATCCATCACTCGCGCAACCTCCGCAAATCGTCAAACTCCCTAGGCGTCGCATCCTGGTATTTCCATTCAAACTAATTCGATCTGTTCATTAAGGTCAGATCCTTCGAAGAAACTCATGCCGGACGACAGAACCCTTGCCGAATGTTCCCCGTAAAATATATTCGATTAACGAATGAATAGGCATACCTAAAAATGTAAAAACTAAATTTATAAAAGGGAATGTACTGTTTGGCAGGTTAAGGCCTTACCTTAAAAAGTATTATCGAGCTCAATTCGATGGAGTTTGTGCCTCAGTAACATGGAGGCTACGAATAAAGTCTGTACATATCAAGTCCGGGAAAGTCTACACAACACGCCGGCATAGGACTTTCAGAGAAAGCCATAGAAGAATAACCGGGAATAGAGATTGATGTCGTGTCAAACCTTGATTTTATTTTATATCCGGGGCGGGGTAGGGATAAGTACGCAGTGCCAAGCATTATCGTGAAAATATCTAAAAGTTTGCATTACGACAAACAAAGATACAAACTGCGTTGTAACTGATCATCAGTCAGAAGTTTTAGTATGATCCTGCATGAACTTGGTCTTTATCTCGGTTTCCGGGGTACATTCAGCAACACAAAATCGATAGCGAGACAAGTAGAGTGACGGAAGACCAGAAACAAAAGTTGCAGAGACAACTCTGGAATATTGCAAATGAATTGCGGGGCAAGATGGATGCCGACGAGTTTCGTGACTATATCCTCGGATTCGTTTTCTACAAGTACCTCTCTGAAAAACAGCATATCTATGCCAACAGATTGCTCGAAACCGAATCTGTAAAGGATTATCGCGATGTAACCGATGAAGAGGACATCGGAGCGATTCGTGACGAATCCTTGGAGCAGCTCGGGTATTTCCTGCGTCCGGAAGAGTTATTTTCTGCGGTTACTGCCAAGGGAAACGCCAACCTTGAAGAAGAAAGCAATTTCATTCTTGAAGACCTGCAAACCATTCTCAACCGCGTCGAGCAAAGTACGCTGGGTACGGAGAGCGAGGATGACTTCAACAAGCTGTTTGAAGATCTTGACTTGGCAAGTACTAAACTAGGTCGCGCGCCCGATGCCCGAAACACCTTGATTGCCCGGGTACTGGCCCATCTGGATAAAATCGATTTCGGACTGGAAGAATCCGATTCCGATGTGCTGGGGGATGCCTATGAATACCTGATTGGTCAGTTTGCATCGGGTGCGGGCAAGAAAGCCGGCGAGTTCTACACCCCGCAACAGGTTTCCAAGATCCTGGCCAAATTGGTCACCCTGGATAAACAGCGTATCAAGAGTGCCTATGATCCAACCTGTGGTTCGGGTTCATTGTTGTTACGGATCGCCAGAGAGACGGAGGTCGGTGAGTTTTACGGGCAGGAGCTGAACCGAACCACCTACAACCTTGCCCGCATGAACATGATCCTGCATGGTGTGCATTTCAGGAATTTCGACATCAGGCAGGAAGACACTCTCGAGCATCCTCATCATTTAGATATCCGCTTTGAGGCCGTGGTGGCCAATCCACCTTTCTCGGCGAAATGGAAAGGTAAGGATAATCCACTGAACGAAACCGATGACCGGTTCAGCCAATACGGAAAGCTGGCTCCCATCACCAAGGCTGATTTCGCCTTCGTGCAGCATATGATCTATCAGATGGCGGAACATGCCACCATGGCTGTGGTATTGCCGCATGGAGTATTGTTTCGGGGTGCGGCGGAAGGGATAATCCGTAAATACATCATCCAGGACCAGAACTATCTGGATGCCGTGATTGGGTTACCTGCCAACCTGTTTTATGGTACCAGTATTCCGACCTGCATTTTGATATTGAAGAAATGCCGCGTGCACGACGGCAATATTTTGTTCATTGACGCCTCGCAGCATTTTGAAAAGGTTGGGAACCAGAACACGCTTACCGACGAGCATGTCGAGAAGATTATTGATACTTATCGAAAGCGCGAACCCATGGAGAAATATGCCTATGTTGCCAGTCTTGATCAGGTAAAGGGGAACGACTACAACCTCAACATTCCACGGTATGTGGATACCTTTGAAGAAGAAGATCCTGTAGATATAAATACAGTGGTCGAGGATTTAAAAAGCATTGAAACCGATATGCAGGAAACGGATCAAGCCATTGGGGGGGGGTGTAAAGATCTAGGGATAGAAAGCCCGTTTTGATTAATAGGATCTATTTGTGACAACAGTGCAACAAAAATATGCTCCAACTTTGCGGTTCAAAAACGAACAGGGAAAGGAATATCCGGATTGGGTAGAGAAGAAACTGGGTGATGTTGGGAATATTGTTGGAGGAGGCACTCCTAGTACCAACAAAAAAAGTTTGTGGGATGGAGATATCGTTTGGTTTACTCCGACAGAAATTAAATCTAGGCTCTTATGTATCCACTTGTGTATAGTTTGCCAAATGAGGTGAAAGGAAGTCTGCCTCCATCGATTCTTCAAGTTTGAATTCCGATCTCATCAACCAGCGCATGTAGTGGTCCAGGTGGCGTGTAGAGACACCGCGGTGGTGATGGTTCATCCATCGCTTCATGGTCATATGACGCGGGTTAACCGTGTTGAGATGCCAACTCCCGCGGCGAAGTTCACGTCGGCTGACGCGAACCACTTCCTGGTGAATGTTGAGGCTCCGGCTTGCCATTTCGTAGCTGGGATGTCCATCGGTGACACACACGCAATCTTCGGCTAGCCCTTCCGACATTGCCGGAGCGATGTCCGTCCGCGCCGTCGACGGGAGGGCTTCCATATCAGTCGGCCCGCCGCGAGATGCTGCCGTCAAGACGGGCCGCTGGTCCGGCACTAGACCCTCGGCATCCGCGATTTCCTCCTCGCTCGCGCGGAAGGCAACGCTCTGTTAAGGAACGGATCTCCCTTGCAACTCTCCAGAAAATAGGTCTCGGCCATCTCCACGATGCCTTTGAGTCTTGAGCCTTTCTGCTGCTGGCCAAGCAAGCGATGCCGCCACAAGAATGCGGTTCGGTAAGCGATCCCGCATCGCTCGGCCGACTGATGCAGCGTCAGCCGATCTCGCAAACACGCTTCGAATACCGACCACTTCGACTTGTGCCTCAAGCCAGCAAGATGGGTCCCGGTCAGCGCGTGAAAGGTTCGCCCGCAAGATGCCGGACGGCAACGAAATCGACACAAGCCTGCCGACTTCCCGTAACGCACCACCCATGAGGAACCGCAATACGTACATACTCGCAATCGGTCCAACTCTGCTTCCCGTTGACGAACTGGTTCGGGTAGTTCGTCACTCTTGACCGATTTCTGAACTCCGAGCATCAGTCTCTGCTTCTGCACTGGGGTCAGCCTAGGAATCTGGTTTAGCATCTCCTTGAATTTGCGGCCCCCTATTGGTTTTCCTCAACCCATTGAATTATCGCATATTATAGCTGCTTGTTAGTCACTCCCAACATAAAACTACATAAGAGCCTAAATCTAAATACTCCAAAGACAGCATTCGCAAAATATCTGAAGAAGGTCTGGCTCAATCGTCTGCTACATTACTGCCAGTTGGAGCAATATTATTTACTAGCAGAGCGACTATAGGTGATGTAAGCATTGCCAGTAAAGGATGCACAACTAATCAAGGGTTTCAATCATTTGTCGTAAATAGTTCATTATTTTCAAATGAATATATTTACTATTGGCTTCTTAAAAACAAATGGCAGTTTTTACGTAGAGCAAATGGTTCGACTTTTCTTGAAATTGGTAAGAGTGAGATTAAGAAAATTCCGTTTAGTGTTCCATCTGAAGAAGAACAACAAAAGATTGCCGCCTTCCTGTCGTCGGTCGACACCAAGATAGAGCAATTAAGCAGGAAAAAGGCCTTATGGGAGCGGTACAAGCAAGGCATGATGCAGAAACTCTTCATTCAGGAAATCCGGTTCAAAGACGAGCAGGGGAAGGATTATCCGGAGTGGGAGGAAAAGAAGTTAGGAAACATTGCAAAAATTTATCGTGGTTCTGGATTATCGAAATCGTCTATACAACCCTGTGGCAAAACCCCTTGTATTTTGTATGGAGAATTATTTACGAAATATACTGAAACTATAAATAAGATTTATAGTTTTACAAATGCCAAGACACAAGTTGTCGGTGAGTATGGCGATATTCTCATGCCAACTTCTGACGTCACGCCTGATGGACTTGCCACAGCTAGTGCATTGTTAGTTGAAGGTGTTCAGTTAGGTGGTGATATAAACATAGTCCGGTTGGACAAGGGAGACCAGCCTGTTTTCATGAGCTACATGATAAATTCATGTAAAAAGAATCTCATGAGATTGGTAACCGGAACAACAGTTAAGCATATCTATGCAAAAGATATCTTACATCTAAGATTTCTTCTTCCTGCTTCACATAAAGAACAACAAAAAATTGCTGCCTTGCTATCTTCCATTGACCAAAAAATCGAGCTAATTGCGGAACAACTTAAACAATCTCAAATCTTTAAAAAGGGTCTACTCCAGCAGATGTTTGTTTAGCCCTCATCACATATGGAAAAATTGCGCAAGGAAATAAAAAGGATTGAAAAGTATAGATTGGAATATTATGACAGTCTACTTGATATTGTAGAGAAATACATTGATGAAAAACCGGATATAACCATTGAAACGTGCAAATCGGTAATTGAGGGGATCTCAAAACTAGCTATTCATTTATTAAAGCAGGACCCACTTCACAATCTTGATTCTTACGACTTTCAAAAATTATTCAAAGAAGCTTTGTATGCGCTTGAAAGCAATAGTATTTTTTTTGAATCTGACTTAGTAAAGAGGTGGGGCACAGCAGTCCATCGCCTTGGAGAGTTGAGGAATGAACATGGCGATATCAGCCATGGAAAGTCATCATTTAAAAAACAAATAAACGATGCAGATCTCTCTGAAATGGTTATCGGTATAACTGACAGCATATGCACGTATATGATTAGAAAGTTAGATCAGCTCACAGATAGTGAACTTCGATATGACGAAAACGATGAATTCAATGTTTACCTGGATGATATGTACCCACTCGACGGAAAAGTGAGGTATAGCAAAGCACTATTTGAGCAAGAACATAAGACATATAAAATTCAACTTGGTGATTATATTTTGGAAAATGCTCCAGAAGAATAATGGCCACCGAGTCAGAACGTACCCTTGAGAACAACCTTGTCGCCCAGCTGGAAACACTGGGCTTTGAAAAGGTACGCGTTGACGATGAGGGTGCCTTGGTTGCCAACCTGAAAAGGCAACTGGAAAAACACAATCAGCTAGATCTGTCGGAAGGGGAGTATAAGCAGGTACTTAATAAACTTGCGCGCGGCAACATCTTCGAGAAAGCGAAAATACTGCGCGACAAGGTCGATTACGTCAGGGACGACGGCAATACCGGTTATCTTGAACTGATTGACCAGATTCAGTGGTGCAAGAACGAATATCAGGTAACACATCAGGTCACCATGCAAGGCCAGTACACCAACCGTTATGACGTGACGTTACTGGTCAATGGTTTGCCTTTGGTGCAGATTGAACTGAAACGCCGCGGCCTGGAGCTCAAGGAGGCATTCAACCAGACCAATCGCTACCACCGCCACTCCTTTGCAGCGGGATACGGGTTATTCGGATACATCCAGCTGTTTGTGATCAGCAACGGGATCAATACCAAATACTACGCCAACAATCCCGTCGACAAGCGCGATTTCAAACAAACGTTTTTTTGGGCGGATCCGGACAACAACAAGATCACGCAGCTCAGTGAATTTGCCGATGCGTTCCTGGAGAAATGCCAGCTTTCCAAGTTGATCACCAAGTACGTGGTGTTGAGTGAAAGTTCTAAAAAGCTGATGGTATTGCGCCCCTACCAATATCACACGGTGGAGGCCCTTGTCGAACGAGTGAGGAACACGGAAAAATTTGGCTATGTCTGGCATACCACGGGCTCCGGCAAGACACTGACTTCTTTCAAGGCGGCGCAGATTTTCACGCAATCCCCGCAGGTACATAAAGTGGTGTTTGTGGTGGACAGGAAGGACCTGGATTACCAGACCATCAAGGAATTCAACAGCTTCCGTGAAGGCAGCGTGGACGCCACCAACAATACAGACAAACTGGTGGAACAGTTTGGGGATGACACTCCCCTGATCGTCACGACCCTGCAGAAGCTGAACGCGGCGATTCGCAAGGACCGGGACCGGTACGCAAAGACCATGGCCCCGTTACAGGACAAGCGTATGGTATTTATCTTTGACGAGTGTCATCGCAGCCAGTTTGGCGACACCCATCAGCGCATCAGGCAGTATTTCCCACGGGTACAGATGTTCGGTTTCACCGGCACCCCGATATTTGCCGAGAACGCCTCCACCAACGTGCACGGAAACCGTACCACGCGGGATTTGTTCGGTGAGTGCGTGCATAAATATCTCCTCACGGATGCGATCCGTGACGAAAACGTACTCAAGTTCTCGGTGGAATACATTCGCACCATCAAGCTAAAAGAGGGAGTGAAGGAGGATATTGAGGTGGAAGCCATCGATACCGCCGAGGTTATGGAGGCGGGGGATCGCCTGGATGCAATTGTAGGTTACATCATTATGCATCACAAACGCAAGACGCACAGCCGTGCGTTCACTGCCATATTTTGTGTCTCCAACATCAGGAGCCTGATGAAATACTATGAGTTGTTCAAGCGGAAAAAGGAGGCTGGGGAGCATGATTTGAAGGTGGGTACGATTTTCTCCTACCAAGTCAATGAAGACGACCTGGATGCGAACGGCTTTATTGAAACGGATGTGACGGAAGCCACCCATGGAACGGTAAACCGGCATAGCCGTGACCAGCTGGAAGGCTTCATCGGGGACTATAACGATATGTATGGAACCAACTTCTCCACCAACAATTTCTATGGCTACTACAAGGACATCGGCAAACGGGTCAAGATGCGCCAGATGGACATCCTGCTGGTTGTGAACATGTTCCTGACGGGTTTTGACAGCAAGTGGCTGAATACCATTTATGTAGACAAGAATCTCAGGTACCACGGCCTGGTCCAAGCCTATTCACGCACCAACCGCATTCTCGGGCAACAGAAATCACAGGGCAACGTGGTGTGCTTTCGCAACCTCAAGCCGGCCACGGACCAGGCGATTGAGCTGTTTGCCAACCAGGATGCTATTGAAGAGGTCATCTTGCAGCCGTATGAGCAATACGTCGGACGGTTTTCCGAGGCGGTCACTGAATTGCTGAAAATTGCTCCAACGGTTGAAAGCGTGGGGGAGTTGCTGACCGAAGAGGACGAGGTGCAGTTTATCCAAGCCTTTCGGGAGCTGATCCGTATCAAGAACATACTCGGTTGCTTTACCGAATTCAGTTTTGATGACCTGGCCATGGATGAGCAGGTTTTTGAGGACTACAAAAGCAAGTATCTTGATTTGTACGACAAGGTAAGAACCAATAAACAGAAAGAAAAAGTTTCGATCCTTGAAGATATCGATTTTGAGCTGGAATTGATCCATCGCGATGAGATCAATGTCGGTTATATCATCAACCTGTTACGCAACCTGCAGTTCGCCAAACCGGCCGAGCAGGAAGGCCAGCGCAAGGCGATCCTCGGCATCCTGGAGACTGAAAAGCAATTGCGCAGCAAGAAGGAACTGATCGAACGCTTTATTGCCGAGCATTTTCCGTCGATACCGCGAGAGGGCGATGTAGGTGTGGCTTTTGAGAAGTATTGGACTGAAGAGAAGTACAAAGCCGTACAGGCGTTGAGTGCGGCCGAAGGACTGGATATTGATGGGCTGCAGAAAGTCATTGGTGATTATCTGTTTACAGAGAAAACGCCGCTACGGGATGAGATCATCGATATCATGAACACACGACCGGGACTTAAGGAACGCCGTGCAATCACCGAGCGGATTATCGACAAGATCAAAGCGTTTGTTGAAACGTTTATTGATGGAGTGGATTAGGTAAAAAAGGACTTATATACCTGCGTACCATAATTTCTTATTTATAGAATTACTGGGGAATTATTAATTTAAGTGCTAGTATCACACGATGACCAACAAGACCATCATGAGCGAAATCCAGTTCTTCAACTGGATTGACACACTCCTTGCTCGTGGCGGCCAACAGCAGCTTGCGACGGATTTCGAAGCATACCTCGATGGATTCTCGCCGAATGTGCAGGATATTCTGTCCAGCTTCGAATTTCGCAACCACATTCCGCGGCTGAGTGAGGCGGATGCCTTGGGCACGTTAATTGAGAAAATCACTTCGCCTGACATCAACCTAAGTCCAAACCCGGTGAAGAACCCTGACGGCTCGATCAAGCATCCGGGACTGGACAACCACGGAATGGGCTCGATTTTTGAAGAGCTGGTACGTCGTTTCAATGAGGAGAACAACGAAGAGGCTGGTGAACACTGGACTCCGCGGGACGCGGTGAAACTGATGGCCAATCTGGTCTTTCTCCCGGTGCCGACCGAATTAAATCCAGCACGTACACGCTTTACGACGGTGCGTGCGGTACCGGAGGCATGTTGACGGTTGCAGAGGACGCGCTGCAGGGGCTCGCTGTAGAGCGCAACAAGAAGATCCCTACCCATCTTTACGGTCAGGAAATCAATGCGGAAACCTACGCCATATGCAAGGCGGACCTATTACTGAAGGGCGAAGGTTCGGCTGCCGACAATATCATGGGTGGCCCGGAGTACTCAACCCTATCGAACGATGCGTTTCCGGCTCGCAGGTTCGACTTCATGCTCTCCAATCCGCCGTACGGAAAAAGCTGGAAATCCGATCTTGAACGGATGGGTGGCAAAAAGGAGATGCGTGATCCGCGCTTTATGATCGAACATGCGGGCGATCCAGAATTCTCTCTCGTGACGCGGTCAAGCGACGGACAGATGCTGTTTCTTGTTAATAAGCTCTCTAAGATGAAGTCGGGACCTCTTGGTAGCCGCATTGCCGAAGTGCACAATGGAAGCTCGCTCTTCACGGGCGACGCCGGGCAGGGGGAGAGCAACATTCGACGCTGGATTATCGGAAATGACTGGCTGGAAGCCATCGTCGCGCTGCCGCTCAACCTGTTTTACAACACGGGTATTGCGACTTACATCTGGGTGCTTACGAACCGCAAACCGGAACACCGCAAGGGCAAGGTGCAGTTGATTGATGCGACACAATGGTACCAACCGCTCCGGAAGAACTTGGGGAAGAAGAACTGCGAGCTTGGAGAAAAGGATATCGACCGCATCTGTGAAGCGTTTCGGGACTTCAGGGAGAGCGAGCAGAGCAAGATATTCCCCAACAAGGAATTTGGTTATTGGAAGGTCACGGTCGAGCGACCTCTTCGACTAGCCGTCGATCTGTCGGACGATAAACGGAGACTATTTCGTGCGGGTTGCAGAGATGTTGATGAGGAATCCTTTGCGCAAGTGGTCGACTAGGTGGCGGGTCGCATCGGAGCCGGACCTCATCTTGATTTCAATGACTTTTTAGCAACGGTCAAAAAAGAAGCGCGGGAACATAAAATGAAACTGTCCTCGAAACGTGTGAAGCTACTCAAGACCAAGCTGGCTCACCGGAATGAGAAAGCTCAAGCCTTAATCGCGAAGACTTATCATGACGACAAAGTGGATTCTTGCCCGATCAGGGGATTGATCAAGGTTGGGGATGGACGGGTTGTCGAATACGAACCCGACCCAGAACTTCGGGACTCCGAAACCATTCCTTTGCTGGAGAAGGTAGGCATTGAGGGCTTTCTGGAGCGGGAGGTATTGCCGTTTGCACCGGATGCCTGGTATTCACCGGACAGCGTCAAAATTGGTTATGAGGTCAGTTTTACCCGGTACTTCTATAAGCCGGAACCGATGCGGCCGTTAGCGGATATCCGAACTGATATTCTTTCGCTGGAACGCGAAACGCAAGGACTGCTTGGGGAACTATTGGGAACCATGAGGTAGTCGGAAAAAATGGTATGGCGGTTGTCAGTCTAGACAACATGGAGAAAAGATGAATGAGAGCTAGTGAAGTCATCTTTGAAGTAACTGAATCGGCAGAAGGTGGGTACGAGGCCAAGGCACTTGGCCATAGTATCTTTACTCAGGGTGAGGATTGGAATGATCTGAAGAACATGGTGAGAGACGCGGTTCTCTGTCACTTTGAGGAAAAGCATGTGCCGAGAGTTATCAGGCTGCATCTCGTGAGGGAGGAGGCCATTGCGGTATGAAATTGCCCCGCGATCTCTCCGGGGAAGAGGTCGCCAAGTTACTCGCGCGACACTACAGCTACCGCGTGACCTGAACGGGAGGGAGTCACATGACCGTGACGCTGAAAGTTGGTGTCAATCAGCACAACGTGACTGTACCTCGACATCGGGATGTTCGGGTGGGGACACTTGACGTTATTTTGAATGACGTGGCGGAATTCCTTGGCCAGTCGAAAAGCGAAGTGCATGAAACACTTTTCGGATAACTCAATGATTGAGAACCTAAAGCCATATCCTATGTACAAGGACTCCGGGGTGGAGTGGTTGGGTGAAGTCCCGACTCATTGGGACGTTCGCAGACTCAAAACATGGCTTGACGTGAATAAGATTGTTCTTCCCGAAGACACTGATCCCGGGTATGAGTTCGACTATCTGGACATTGGTTCGGTAGGTACGGGCCGGTTGGCGATGAGACCGGAGAGAATCCGATTCGACAGATCACCATCTCGAGCGAGGCGCGTTGTCAGGTTCGGCGATACGATAGTGTCCACGGTAAGGACGTATCTGAAAGCAGTTTGGTATTCTGACCACTCTGGACCCGATTTGATAGCATCAACCGGGTTCGCCGTACTGAGTCCACGCTCGGAGACGATTCCCAAGTTTGAAGGCCTTCGGAGCGGTACCCGTGGTGCCACCGAGAAGCACACGCCGCAAGCTTTGAGCCTATGACCGCAAGTTGTACGCACATCGCAACGGGATAGAGCGACGGTTCGGCAGACTCAAACGATATCGTCGAGTAGGGACACGCTATGACAAGTTAGGCATCCTCTGTTTGTAGGCTTCATTTATCTCGGCACTGGTGTGCGGAATACCCTTGCCGTCAGAATTCGTACTTAAAAATAGGATTTCCTGCTAGGCATTGATATATTATACAGTTTCTAAGATCATGCCGATTTACATTCAGTAATTATTTCAAGATCAGATATATTTTTGAAATCTTTGGCGTTATGAGTTATCAAAGGAAGCTTAAATCGCACTGCACACGCAGCAATCCAAGCATCGTTAAGGCTAATATCATGACCTGTTCGTTGCCTAGCCGCGACTAGCTTGCCATAACAACGAGCCATTTCGTTATCGTACGGGAGTACTACAAAATTTTGCAATGTTGATTCAAGGCTTTTTTGTTTCTTGTCACCCCAATTAGCTTTCTCAGCACCGTAGTAGAGTTCTCCAACAGTAATAAAAGCAATCATATTCAATTTATTGCTAGTATGTGGGTCTATACAATTCCGCCGTACTGCCTCCTTTCATCAAATATGATATGACGTTTGTATCAACCATGACTCTGTCTACCATCATAGCTAGCTTCCACGCTTAAGTTCAGGATGACGTAGTTCATTAACGGCCTCTTCAAATCCATCATCGTCCTCGCCTGGCCATGTGCCATATAAAGTTCGTACATCGGCAATTGGCTCAGCATTTTGTTTGTGTATCAACTCGTCCAGCGTTGGTGATTGCCAAAACGTTCGCGATACTGGAACTGAATCTGAGAATAAATCGTTTAAGTTCGAATCTTGATTTTCTAATTGCTCTATCCTATCAATTTTAATGCTATATATTTGACCAGGAGTATGACCCAAGGTTGCTTCTCCAGTGATCCGAACAAATTTCAAAATTCCAGCATAAACTTCGTCTTTTTGTTCCTCGATGAATGTGCAAGGTATGGGATCTCCGATAGATGGATGAATACGACACCGTGTACCCTGATCTTTGAAGTCCGCCATCAATAATCGTCCTTCTACTGTTTGTACACTGGTACCAGGTTTCTCAAGTAGTTTCTTTATCCTGACAATACATCTGTCTGTCAAAACACATTCAATTGGTTTCTCCTTTTGATTTAGCGTAAATCCAATTTTGTCAATGCCCTTGTTAAAAAGATTTCCAGTATCGCTCAAGGCTTCTAGGACTTTAGTGCCATAATCGCTCAGCGGCTGGTTTACCACTTTGTCCGTCTGAACCTCATGTAACCCATTCAAAGCCTTTTCTAAAATTTTTGAGGTTGGTGATTCGGCCGCTGATATCGCTTCGCTTTGATAAGTGTTTGTAAATCCCAAGACAGCAGCAGGGCTACCATGTGTCAAAGACACTAAAGAGAGCTCAAGTTGTTTTTTTGTATTCTGTGGGACACTTCCGAGCTGCGTTGAGTTGGAATCGTGATACAAAACAAGCCATGTCCTTTCTATTACTTTGTTTAGATTATTGAGGAAAATCGTCAGATGTGATACAGGTATCTTTCCTGGACCTATAGCACTCCCGTCGAATCGCACCTCTAATAAAGGATCAAGTTCACTCACTCGAAATCTCCCCACTAAAGTTGTGTTGGGAAATGACACAAAAATAGAATAATAGTTGCGTCGTAATTGACGCGGTTCGGTCGCGCGCTCGTCGTGCTCACCCAGTTGAAGCAACGGAAAAGGGAGACCAAGCAATCACAAAATTGATGACAACCGACATATCAGAAAATGATGGACAAAGTAACGTTCTTGCCAGCTCACGGGACTGTTTCTACCTTTCCTCTCGGCACACTTACTCGATTTCTGTACTGTCCGTCATAGCCAAGTTTTTTCAGAAGTGTCATTTCTATATACCACCGACTTAACCGCAAAGCATCCATTTGGGCTTTTGCTTCTACTTCTGGAGATATGCGCTCATACTTCTTGTCTGCATGAATTAGATCGTTACGAATTCTTGTAATTGCGTCTAGTCCATCTCCGCCGAGCCCCATTGCATCATCACACTGTGACGGCTTTAGATGACCGCATGATCAAGGAATATCCTGAGAAATTTTAAAAGACTTCAGAGCCTGTCTAATTTTCTCATGCATAGGCCGTTCCTTCATCTTACATTGCAACACTTTGTGAGACAATGTTTCGAGAGCTGCTTGTGCGACAGTAATTCCAATGTGGAAGGGACTCACATTACCATTCACATACCAATCAATGACTGTGAATATAGCATCTTTCCAATCGGGGTCACGACATAAGCCTGAAAATTCAGGAAATAGTTGAGAAAGAATATCCCTCCATTTCTTACCGGCAGCCACGTTTCGCATCCGCACATCCATGGCTCAGTATGAGTTGTGCCCCATTCCATTATAGCATAACTACCATTTGGCATAGTTGCTTTCACGAGCGTCAGACCGCAAGCCGCACCACGAGCAAAGGATAGAAATGCTCGTAGCGTTCGTAAGACATCTTGAGCATCTGCTATGGAATATGTTGACCCATCATAGTGCTTTATGAGACCAGTATGGGTTACTGTATAACCGTCATTTCGACTCAAAAATTTCTTGTTCTCCGATAGGCTGAGATTCTCCGTAATTTCAATCCGAAAATCATCAAAAATGATCTCGCTGGATCCTATTCGACGGGAACTTCCATTTGTATCAATCCATTTGTCGTTTTGTCCATCAAATTCCAACTTGAGGAAGTACGTCGCCTCGGTGAGACGGATGCGGATTTTCGACGAAGCATTGTAACTTCCAAGGAAACATTGAAAACCATCGTGGATGCTTCGATTAGAAAATTGGACGATCTCCGTCAAGAAACCGGTGAAAACCGCTTCAAAATCATTGCGTCAGCTCTCAACTACGAGCATTGTCTTCAGATTGTCGAAGCTTATCGAGCTCGCGATCGACGCGCTGCTTTCGTTCACTCTCGTGAGGAGGTCGTGGCCAATGAAAGTGTCCTACAAAAACTTAAGAATCACGAGTTGGATGTGATTGTACAGGTGCGCAAGCTCGGCGAGGATTTCGACCATCCGTTTCTTTCCGTAGCGGCCATTTTCAGCATTTTTTCGAATCTTTCTCCCTTCGTTCAGTTTGTCGGACGCATCATGCGTGTAATCAAGCAGAGCTGCCCTCATCATGTAAGCAATCAAGGGTGCGTGATTTTTCATGCTGGAGCCAATGTAGCTAGACGATGGGCTGACTTCCAGCAATACAGCGAGGCCGACAAAAAGTATTTCGACCAGCTTCTACCATTGGAGAGTCTTGATTTTGCTAGTGCCGATGAACTTGAGGTGGAACCATCGCCTTCAGCCATTGCCAATGGCGAACGGTTAGACGTATGCAGTCAGACTATGGTCCATCTCGAAGAAATACCCTTGATCACCGACGATCCCAATGCTCTCGCAGCACTTCGGACCCTCCAGAACAAAGGTTACACGTCGGGCCAAGTGAAACAAGCCTTCGACGAACTTGACCCTGTGCCTGTCACACGTGTCGCAGAGCGACAAGCCAAAAGACGCTCCCTTGATGAGAAAGTAAAGCTCCGGGTTGGGAAAATTCTTGCGGAACGAGGCGTCAATCCAAAAGGACGCGAACTCGACCGACGGAGATTGGAGTATGATAGTCTTGTCGTACTCAAATCTGTTTTTGACAAAAGATCAATGCGACGGTGGGGCACCAGTCCCATGAACGCCACGAATTCACACGGAAAGAGCTGGACATGATCGATGAAGTTTTCCGGGATATTACCCAGAAAGTTATCGAGGAAATCTTCAATGCCGAGAATTAGATCGCTTCTGACCGGTATCGAAGTCGATGAGGCTCGACGGTCCCATAATTGCCAAGGCAACGCCAAGCATCGTATCGGGCAAGGTGCGAAGCGCCTCAAGGTTCGTAATGGAAGAAATTGAGATCACTATTGTCTCGAATGCGCACAAATAATTACAGATCGTGACATATCCAAACTTGTAAGCATTCAAAAGAGACTTTAGTATTTCGTTGATTCAATAGTAGATTTTCCAATTTTCTCTCATACTGATCCGTTACACCTATGGTTTCCCTTTCGGCTGTTTTGGGCTTCTTTCGATTTTGGAGAGATAGGCGCAACAAATATCGCATTGAAATAAGCTACAGCTTCACCGTCGACTCTAACCTAGGGAATAAAGTAATAGTCAGGAACTTGGGGAACATCCCCGTTATCGTGACGTATTGGGAACTGCAGTGGGTAACCGGACGATGGCCGCGACTTAAGAGGCAGGCATTTAGATGGGCTGATGAGTTTTCGCGCGACATTCGAATTGATGCGTATTCGAGCCAAGAATTCCTATTTGCAGGTTCAGAATACTTTCCTTGGGGCAAATCTCAATTGGGCGATAGAAGCATCCATTTGAAATTGTATATCGCAGGTAAGAAACGTCCCGTGTTGCAAAAGGTCTATGGATCCTAGCCCGACACAGGCCAACTGTACCGCATCAAGATATGTATGCCGAATTCCGACACAGTACGAAAATTCATGCAAAAGTATGGAGAAATCGCCCGCTTAAAGAAGAACATAGAGTATAGGAAGGTGTGATTAATAGGCGATTTTCACCTATTTTTCTTGTGTACCGGATGCAAGTTAGCTGCCATGTATCTATCACTCGAGGTTGAATGGAATAGTGGCATGCATCAGAGTTCGATTTGGTGGCATTACTGGCAAACGTGGAAGGATTAAACTCCGACGCGAGTGGAACGCTTTCTAGAGCAGATGGATCAGGCGATGCCATGGCCGGATCTGGATCGCATGTTGTGCTTGTACTTCCTGCAACAGTGGGACGGCTATTCCGACCAAGGGGGATTGAGGCACTGGTGAACATGCCTTGTTTGCAAGCGTTTGTGGGATTCGATGCGGGTGTGGAGACGATGCCGGATCGCACACGACGGTATGCGAGTTTCGGGCCTGGCTGCTGGAAGTGGGGTTGGCAGATCGCTTGAAAGCGATGGTGGATGAAGTGTTGGATCGTGCGAGCTTTGGGTGAGTCGCGGCACGGTGGTAGATGCTACGGTGATCGATGCGTCGCAGTCGACCAAGAACCGCCAGTACCAGCCAACGTGTACATGTTCCGCGAACCCTTGTCGCCACTATCGATCTGAAAGTCGGAAAACACGGTGGAAGCGTGTCGATGCCAGACAACAAAGGCACGAGATCGGGCACAACACGAAGGGAATAAGGGATATCGAATGGAATTCCCAAGGTCTCGCCTTCGACAGGGCTTGCCCGTTTCTAATATCATCATGTTAATCACATGTTCCTTCAATAATATTGAAGTTTAGATGAGAAAGAGTATGGGCTGTAAATTCATTCAACGCGACGTCGCAGAACTTGCTAGAATTGAAGCGTTTCTTGCCAGCCTTGATGAAGGATTGAATTCTGAAGATCCGCATGAGCGGGTGAAATCCGTCGTTCGGCGGATGGGGATGCGAAACCAGCGTATCAGGCGAGATTATCTGCTCGGGAAAAAGCGGAAATCAGAATGCGATTGACGATGCCTCTTTGGTTACTTAGATATATAAGCCCCCAATTTTTAGAAGTTTCCACATGCATCTACTAACCGATACAATGCTCACCCACTATTAAGGTACATATTGATTTTTGCAATTCATTTCCCTAATTTCTCGTTGATTCATTTGTCAGAATTGCTTTAGCACGTCATTCTTATCAAGTATTGAAATCACGTATGGAAATCAAAGCACCTTCTTTCCCTGAATCCATCACTGAGGGTATGCTCGCTCAGTGGTATCAAAGCGAAGGCCAGTTCGTTGAGCGAGATGTTCCACTTGCCGATGTGGAGACCGAAAAAACTACAATAGAAATTCCGGCACCCGTGTCGGGCAAGCTTGTTTCGATACTGAAAGCTGAGGGTGACACGGTCGAGAGTGAGGAAGTTATTGCTCTGTTCGAACAGGGAGAAAATCCAAGTTTGAATGAGGAAGGTATGTCTGGCAACGTCGAAACCGAATCCGCAAGATCTGCAAATGCATCGACGTCCGTTGGTGTATCTCCTGCCGCGCGCAAGCTGGCAGGTGAACATGGTATTGCGATCGATGCTGTCCGAGGCACGGGTCGTAGTGGGCGCGTGACCAAAGAAGACGTATTGCAGCATATCTCGTCGCTAAAGCGGTCGAAAGTTGACGAACAAGACAAGAAAAAAAGCACGACTAAGTCAGTTGCTCCACCGATCGTTGATGGAGGGAGTGCCGATACCGGAGAAAGAGTTGAACGCCGAGTTCCCATGACTCGACTCCGTGCAACCATCGCATCTAGATTGGTTGAAGCGCAGCGCAACGCCGCAATGCTTACGACGTTTAACGAAGCAAACATGGCACCAATCATGAAAATGCGGGAACGGTACCAAGAAGAGTTCACGGCGCGCCATAATGGAACACGTCTTGGCTTCATGGGCTTTTTTGTGCGCGCGAGCGTCGAGGCGTTAAAACGATTTCCCTCGGTAAATGCTTCCATTGACGGCTCTGATATCGTCTACCATGGCTTTTACGACATAGGCGTTGCGGTGAGTACCAACCGTGGGCTTGTCGTTCCAGTTGTTCGCGACGCGGACGCGCTTGGTCTAGCGCAAATAGAGGACCGCATTATTGATTTTAGTCAGCGTGCACGGGCGAATAAACTGGCAATAGAAGATATGCAGGGTGGTACATTTACGATCTCGAATGGTGGGGTCTTTGGATCGTTGTTATCTACTCCAATTCTTAACCCCCCGCAGACTGCGATACTTGGAATGCACAAAATTCAGGAGCGGCCGGTGGTCGAAAATGGTGAAATTATTATTCGACCAATGATGTATCTTGCGCTTTCATACGATCATCGTCTGATTGACGGCCAGGAAGCAGTACGTTTTCTAGTTACTATTAAAGGTATGCTGGAAGACCCGGCGCGAATCTTGTTAGAACTTTAAATGTTGGATGTGAAAGGTGGCGGAACAATATGATGTCGTAGTTATCGGTGCGGGTCCTGCGGGGTACACGGCGGCTATCAGATCTGCTCAGCTAGGCTTTTCGACCGCGTGCGTTGATAGGTCTCTCGGTAAGGATGGAAAGCCTACGCTTGGTGGTACCTGTTTGAATTGGGGGTGCATCCCCTCAAAAACATTGCTTGATATATCGCATCGGTTCAGTGAGGCACAACAATTTGATCGAATCGGTATCAAGACCGGCAAGGTTGCCATTGACGTTCCAACGATGGTGGCGGAAAAAGATGCCGTCGTTAGCAAATTGACGGGTGGTATTAAGACGCTCTTTGAAGCGAACGGTGTGACGTCGTGTGCAGGATCGGGTACCTTGCATGCGGGGCGTCGTATCGAAGTTAACGGCCATGACGGGGACGTTAAAGAATTGCGCGCCGACCACGTCATTCTTGCACCTGGTTCCATACCTATAGAGTTGGACGCGGCACCACTTACGGAAGGATTGATCGTCGACTCGACGGGTGCGCTGGAGTTCGATGAAGTTCCCAAGAGAATCGGCATTATTGGTGCGGGTGTAATCGGTTTGGAGCTTGGTAGCGTTTGGGCGCGCCTTGGCTCTCAAGTTGTCTTGCTAGAGGCACTTCAGGAATTTCTTCCTATTGCGGACGAACGGATCGCACGTGACGCAAAGCGATCCTTTCAGAAGCAGGGATTGGATATTCGCTTAGGTACGCGTGTCGTTGAATCGAAAATCAAATCCGGCTGCGTCGTCGTTACGTTCCAGGAGGGTGATAAGACTGAAACGCTCACGGTGGATAAACTCATCGTCGCCGTGGGGAGACGTCCATATACTGAAGGTCTACTTGGCCCCGACAGTTCGGTCAATTTGGATGAACGTGGTTTCTTGTACGTCAACGACTTGTGTACGACCGATGCTCCGGAGGTGTATGCAATCGGAGATGTCGTGCGGGGGCCGATGCTTGCTCATAAAGGATCCGAAGAAGGCGTCATGGTTGTAGAGCGAATAGCCGGCAAAAAGCCGCTCGTTAACTATGACTGTATCCCTTCCGTCGTATACACCCATCCTGAAATTGCTTGGGTTGGTCAGACGGAGCAGCAACTTAAATCAGACGGTGAAAAAGTGAATTCCGCGGTATTTTCGTTTGCCGCAAGCGGGCGTGCACTGGCCGCAAACGATTCGGAAGGACTCGTCAAAGTGATCGGCGACGCAGGAACGGATCGCCTATTGGGAGTGCATATCTTTGGGCCGCAGGCTTCAGAGCTAATCGCCGAGGCTGTCATCGCCATGGAATTCGATGCGAGCGTGGAAGACTTGGCACTTACCATATTTGCGCATCCGACCTTGTCGGAAGTTGTACACGAGGCGGCTTTAGGCGTTGGCGGACGTGCCATCCATATGGTCAATAAGAAACCGCGACACTAGATTCAATAATCCCTCTTTCTTGCCGTTCGCTTTGGTGTACGAGACGCTATGAATTTGCATGAGTATCAGTCTAAACAGCTTTTTCGGGAGTTCGGTCTTCCAGTTCCGGAAGGTAGCGTCGCCGAATCCGTAGATGATGCGATTCAAGCGGCAAAAGCAATAGGTGGCAACCGATGGGTTTGCAAAGTACAGGCCCACGCCGGTGGAAGAGGGAAAGCAGGTGGAGTAAGGCTAGTCGACGACCTGGAGGGAGTCCGAACGTTCGCGGAAGAATGGATCGGAAAACGACTGGTAACGTTTCAGACGGACGCCGTTGGACGACCTGTGGACCAAGTCTACATTGAGCCAGTATCGAATATCGACAGGGAGCTTTATTTAGGTTTGGTCATAGATCGCTCTTCCAAGCGCGTGGTCGTTATGGCGTCAACGGAAGGTGGTGTGGAAATTGAGAAAGTTGCGGCGGAGACACCAGACAAAATACTCTCTGTATTCTTAAATCCATTAGTCGGGCCAATGGCGTACCAGGCGCGGTCGCTGGCTTTGCAACTTGGTTTCAATAGCAATCAGGTCAGGGAATTCACCAATCTATTTTTGAATATTTGCCGCATGTTCGTAGAGTTGGATTGTTCTCTGGTTGAAGTGAACCCTTTCGTCATTACTGCTCAGGGCAACGTACTTTGTTTGGACGCTAAGGTAAATGTTGATAACAATGCATTATTTCGTCAACAGACGGTAGAAAAGATGCGGGACGTTCGACAGGAGGACGAACGTGAAGCACAAGCGACGAAGTTTGGACTGAGTTACGTGGCACTGGACGGGAACATTGGCTGCATGGTCAACGGAGCAGGGTTAGCCATGGGTACGATGGATCTAGTCAAGCTGCACGGAGGTGAACCTGCGAATTTCCTGGACGTGGGTGGTGGAGTTAGTACGGCAGCAGTGGGAGAGGCCTTTAAGATCATCCTTTCCGATTCCAACGTGCAAGCCGTGTTGATCAATATATTCGGTGGAATCGTTTCTTGCGCCACGATTGCAAAGGGTATCGTTGGAGCTATTAAGGACGCGTGCGTAAGTGTGCCCGTGGTGGTCCGTTTTGACGGAAACAGTGCCGAATTAGGTTCGGGAATTCTTCGCGATAGCGGGCTGAACGTCATCGCCACGTCAAGTCTAAGCGAAGCGGCGAGTGCCGCGGTGAAAGCCGCAGCATAAATATCATGAGCATACTTGTCGATAAAAATACTAAGGTTATTTGTCAAGGATTTACCGGTTCTCAGGGAACGCTGCACTCCGAACAAGCTATTCAATACGGTACGCAACTAGTTGGCGGCGTTACACCGGGTAAGGGTGGGACGGAGCACCTTGGTTTACCAGTATTCGATACCGTAGCGCATGCCGTCAAGGAAACCGGAGCAACGGTCACCGTCATATATGTTCCGGCGCCTTTCTGTTACGACTCGATACTAGAAGCCATTGATGCCGGCATTGATCTCATCGTGTGTATCACTGAAGGCGTACCAACTTTAGATATGCTGCGTGCTAAGTTTCTATTGGATGGATGCCAATCGCGGCTTATTGGTCCTAACTGTCCAGGCGTGATAACGCCTGGGGAATGCAAAATAGGCATTATGCCGGCCGAGATCCATTTACCGGGAAGGGTAGGCGTGGTTTCTCGATCAGGCACATTAACGTATGAAGCGGTGAAACAGACGACTGACCAAGGGTTTGGTCAAACGTCGTGTGTAGGAATAGGGGGAGACCCCATACCCGGTACTCATTTCATTGATGTATTGGCACTATTTGAGTCTGACCCGCAGACCGAAGCTATCGTAATGGTAGGAGAAATTGGTGGTACTGCGGAAGAAGAGGCTGCTGAATTCATACAGAGCAATGTGACTAAACCAATAGTCGCTTATATTGCTGGGGTTACGGCACCTCCCGGAAAACGAATGGGCCATGCGGGTGCGATAATCGCTGGAGGAAAGGGTACCGCCAAGGAGAAATTTGCTGCGTTAGAACGCGCTGGTGTCGCCACCGTTCGAAGCCTGTCGGAAATTGGAACCCGCCTTGGTGAAATTACTGGATGGTCTTCACCATAACATATGCTATCTCTGATTTAGATTGCATAATGGCGATCCACTTTCATTATCTGAATTCGTATTAATCTAATGAGTAAAGAAACACTTAACTTTCAGACGGAAGCAAGAAAACTACTTCAACTTATGATCAGCTCCTTGTACTCGAACAAGGAGGTGTTTTTGCGGGAACTAATTTCTAACGCGTCTGATGCAGTTGATAAACTTCGGTTCGAACTGCTTTCGAAGCCGGAGCTAATCGAAGGAGATCCAGATTTTAAAATATTAATAGATTTCGACGAGGAATCTCACACGCTAGCGGTCGCTGATAACGGAATCGGTATGACTCGAGACGAGATCGTTGAGAATTTAGGAACGATTGCAAAATCGGGAACCGAGGAGTTTTTCGAACAATTAACCGGTGATCAAAAGTCTGATGCGAATTTGATCGGGCAATTCGGCGTTGGTTTCTACAGCGTCTTTATGGTTTCTGATAAGGTAGAAGTGGTGTCTTGTCGTGTTGGGTCGACTACAGGCGTTCGATGGACCTCCAAGGGAGAAGATGAATTCACCATCGAAGATTGCGAGGCGCAACGCGGTACGAAAGTCATGCTATCACTTAAACAAGATGCTCATGAATACGCCAATGGTTATCGCCTTAGGAGCATCATTAATCGTTATACCGATCATATCAGCATGCCAGTTGAGATGCCCAAAGAGGGGGATGAAGAGGGGCGAGAAACTGTCAATGAAGCAACGGCTTTATGGACCAGGTCACGTTCGGAAATCTCTGATGATGAATACAAAGAATTCTACAAGCATATTTCCCATGACTTTGAGGAACCGTGGGTATGGAGCCACAATCGCGTTGAAGGCCGTTTGGAGTACACAAGTCTGCTGTACGTTCCGAAACGCGCACCGTTCGATCTTTGGAACTATGAAGCCGCTCACGGATTGAAACTCTACATACAACGCGTATTCATTATGGACGATGCGGAAGTTTTCCTTCCGCTTTATCTGAGATTTGTAAAAGGCGTAGTTGACGCAGAAGATCTGCCGTTGAACATTTCTCGTGAAGCTCTTCAGGAGAACCAGCAAGTTGCGTCGCTTCGAAATGCCTTAACAAAGCGTGTAATTGACACGCTAGAGAAGCTTGCCACCGAAGATACTGATTCCTACAATCAGTTTTGGGATACCTTCGGGCAAGTCTTGAAGGAGGGTGCCAGTAGTGATTTCACTAATCGTGATGCACTTCTCAAACTATACCGATTTTCTTCAACGCACGATAATACCGCGGTTCAACGAACGTCGCTGAAAGACTATTTGGAACGTACAAAGGATGACCAGGACAAAATTTATTACCTCGCTGCTGAATCTCATGCATCGGCATTGGAAAGTCCACATCTCGAAGTTTTTCGCAAGAACAAAATGGAAGTACTGTTGTTATCAGATCGAGTGGATCCTTGGTTTGTATCTTACCTCCAGAAATATGAAGATAAGGAATGGCAGGATATATCGCGAGGGGATCTTGATCTAAAAACAGATGAGGACCAGGTAGAGACACCTGAGGATGAACCGTTGATCAGGCGTATTTCGGAGGTGCTTAAGGAAAAAGTGGAAGATGTACGCTCATCTTCTCGTCTCACGGATTCTCCAGCGTGTCTGGTCCTTCCGAAAGATGGTATGAATCGCCAGCTGCAACGTATGATGGAAATGGCAGGGCAAAAAGTGCCACTATCCAAGCCTTCACTCGAAGTAAATTTAGACCATCCACTGGTTAGACATTTAAGTAAAGAGCAGGACGACGAACGGTTTAGTAACGTTGCAAACATCATTTTTGATCAAGCGGCGTTAGCCGACGGTCTTGACCAAGTAGAACCAGGTGTATACGTCCGCAGAATCAATCGTTTGCTTACTGAGTTGATTGAGTAGCTAAGTGTATGTGTCCGTCGTTGGTGCCGGTAATTTCGGCACGGTTATTGCCAACATCGTTGCCAGCGATGGGGCCGAAACGTATTTGTACGTACGTGATGAACAGCAGCTACACGAAATGCAGGCAACGCGAGAAAACAATCGCTACTTGCCTGGGCACCGACTCGCGGACAGCGTCATTCCGACATCCGATCTTTCTCAAGCAATCAAGGAGTCGCACCTAATATTCGTTACGGTTCCCAGTGCGTCATTCCGCGCAGTTACGCGTGAATTCGCCCCCTTCGTCCAATCGGGGACGTATGTCGTAAGCGCAACGAAAGGTGTTGAGGGTAATGGGTTTCGGTTGATGAGTCAGATCTTGGAGGAGGAGCTGCATGACTGCAGGATTGGCGTGATCAGCGGCCCAAATCTTGCGGAAGAGATTGCTGATGGACGGCTGGCGGGTACCGTGATTGCGAGCCGTGATCCTAAGCTTGTTTCCGTTGTACAGGAACACATGCATCATCGGTTATTTCGGGTGTATTCAAGTTCGGACGTCTTTGGTGTAGAACTTGGTGGAGCATTAAAGAATATTTACGCGATTGTTTGTGGCATGGCATCAGCATTAGATATTGGTCAAAGTGCTCTATCCATGGTTATTACTCGAAGCTTAGCTGAGATGAGTCGGTTCGCAGTATCAATGGGGGCAAATCCGTATACATTTCTAGGATTAGCTGGCGTTGGTGACCTCGTTGCTACTTGTACTTCGCCGCACTCGCGTAATTTTCAGTTGGGCTATCGCATCGCAAAAGGTGCTTCCTTGGATGAGGCTTCAGAATCACTTGGAAAGCTTGCGGAAGGCGTCAATACTTTAAGAGTGGTGTATGAAAGAAGTAAATTTCTAGACGTCTACATGCCATTAGCCGAGGCGTTGCATCATGTACTTTTCGAACAACATGATATTCAGACGGTGATTGGTGAATTTATGGAAAGTTCGATGGCCGTGGACGTTGAGTTCGCCATGCCGGATGTTGGAAATACATCAGAATGAAATGCCGCTGGTTTTTGATGGTTTTAGCACTGCCGGCAGTAGCAACTGATATTCCCGGTTCGCGCGACGAAAGTCAATTCGATCGATTTTCACGTTCTTCGATTGTTCTTGATCAGCCTCCCGGAGACCAGGCGTCGTATGATTTCATTCTTGGTCCTGTTGACAAAATTAAAAGGGATGTCTCGTTCGAAAAATCTGTACGAATTTCAGGTGTGCTCAGTTCTGCTACCTACCTAATGCCAGGTGCTACCAAACGATTGAAAGTTGTGGAACACTATGAGCAGCAAATTGAGAAGAACAATGCAAAAATACTATTTTCTTGCGACGGCCCCGACTGTGGACGTGCAACGATATGGTCGAGCGATATATTTAGAATCAGGGAGCTCTCCGCGCCAATAAGGAATCAATACTATGTGGCAGTTTCAGTCCAAGATGGAGACACACAATCGGCCCTTTCGATTTACATTGTTGAGAGAGGAAATACCCGAGTGTACGCCCATATTCAAACTATTGTTTTGTCAGAGGATGATTCCATCCCGTTCAATCCCAATACTGATATCGCAAGTGATCTAGCCCGTCGTGGATTTGTAGTGCTTGAAGGAATTACTCCTAAGCATGATGGGTCGATACGGGAATCGGAATTGGCTATGATTGACTCACTCGTTGAATCCCTCGTAATATTTGCTAACACACAATTGTATGTGGTGTGTCATATTTCGGGTTCCCAGCCCACTTCCGAATTAATGTCTGCGTCGGAAGAGTGTGCATCAACAATTTCCGAACGGATACGGGGTTCCGGTCAGATTCAGGCGAAGCCATTTGGCGTGGGACCACTAGCTCCGGCCAACGGTATGACTGCGACTCGTGTTGAGCTGGTAGTTCCTATCTACACAAAAGCACGATAAGACCAAGGTCATCGCATTTGAACTACTGAGCAGAAGCAACTTGTCATTGCAAATAGTCATTGTTCCGAAGCGTACGTAGTCGTTTGATCTGTGCTGAGAATTTTGGACACGATTGGTATGACAAAATCTAACATGTTCACAGCATATTTGCAATTGATCCATAGGAGAAGCTTGTATGACTATCAGACAGAAGGATTATCAATGACAGATAAGTACCAGTAATTTCCAGTGAGCAAATTTCTGAATACTGACAGTATGTTCAAGAGATGGATGAGCATTTCTTTGATTTGACTAAATTTTTCAACTCCAGTTTGATGACGTGCCCCAATTTATACAGCCCGGAAAATGACAAAAGTTCGCGAAAACCATGGGACGAAAACACCCGAAAACCCTATTAAAACCAGCAGTTCACAACTCGCTGGAAATTACTGCACTGTCCCTAGCTGACGCGATCGCACCAACTCCACATCCTCGGCCCTTTGACGGAGTTTTTCCATTGAGAATAGTGGTTCCTTCGGTAGGTTTAGAACGAATTCAATCGGGGTTGCATTTCTCGTCCGAGTGGTGATATCGTGTCCCGTAGTTGTATTCTACGCTTACATCACAGCAATTCCCCGTATAGCCCAAATTCCGCTATTAGTCTGGACTTTCCGGATTGGGTTTCGCGATAATGGAGACAATATCGGTACCCGGAACCCGTCTCAATGCACGACGAAATGCTGTGTGGAACGCCTGAAAACGCCGATTTCCTGTACCCAAACACGGAAAGACCGGCACCAAGTCTAAATTAAAACTATACGGGGAATTGCTGCTTACATCATAGAATTAGGTAGCCAGAGAACGATTTCCGGAATCATTAGGAGTATTACAACGGTAATTACGTCCGCTGCGAAAAATGGTCCGATACCTCGGAAAACCTCCTGAAGTGAAATTGCTAAAGATTTACCTTCATGATCGTGTAATTCTCTTGCAACGCCCACGACCACGAAGCAGTTGAGACCAATGGGTGGTGTAATTAAACAGATCTCAGCCATCTTCACCACAATGATCCCGAACCAAATTGGATCGTATCCAAGAGCAATTACCGCTGGATATACGACAGGAAGTGTTAGGATCAGCATTCCAATAGCATCCATGAACATTCCTAGAATCATGTACGCAAGCAGGATGCAGATCATGATGACCAGAGGCCGGGAAGTTCAGCGCGACAACCCAATCGGCAAATGCGCTGGGCAGCCCAGCGAAGCCAAGAAAGCGAACGAATAGGAAGACGCCCCAGATTAACGTAAATATCATGACGGTAAGCTTCGCAGTTTCCATCAGAGCGTCGCGGAGCTTTGTTTTGATCTGATCGATTGATTTTTCCCGGTAGGCATTGATGATGTATAGCGTAAACACAACCATCGCTCCTAGTGCCCCCGCTTCACTAGGGGTAGCCGTTCCGGAGTAGAGTGCCCCAAATATGATTCCAATGACTAGCAGTATGGGTATCGCACCTGGAAGCGACTGAAATCGCTGAGACCATGAAAATCCCCTAATGGGGTGTCCGAGCTCCGGTCGAATAGTGCACATCAGGATAATTAGCACCGTATAGACAACTACGGAAAAAACGCCGGGTACTAGTCCAGCAAGCAATAATTTCCCGATGGATTGTTCTACGATGATGGCGTAGATAACCAGAATTGCGGATGGTGGGATTAGCGAGGCGAGTGTTCCACCGGCGGCGATTACACCAGCCGTAAGCCGCTTGCTATAGTGATTTTCGAGCATGTTCGGGATTGCAATACGTGAGAATACCGCAGCGGTAGCAGTAGAAGCTCCAGATACAGCAGCAAATCCCGCACTTGCGAAAACAGTGGACACGGCCAATCCTCCGGGAACCTATCCAACCCAGCGACGTGCTGCTTCGAACAGACGATTCGTTAATCCTGCGTTAAACGCTAAGAAGCCAATCAGAATAAACAATGGAAGTACCGATAATGGGTAAGTAACCGTCTTGGAGTGAGGTATGGTTCCGGCAATTGCTGCTGCTATATTCCAGCCTTTGAGTACGAATAAGCCCAGGAAACCAGTTAATGACGCCGCAATATAAACGCGTACGCCGAGTGCTACGAGTAGGATGAGTAGTACCACACCAGCAATGCCAATCGTGAACTCGTCATACCCAGTAAGCATCACTAGTTCAGCCCATCGTTAGTTTTAGAGTCTGCACTTACTTCGTTCAATTCAGTCTCTTGCAACAGGAGGATTTCTTCTTCGACGCGTTGCGTTGTATCCTTGATCAAAGGAATAGCGATAGGTTCATATGTCGGATGTAGGAACAAACGCCAATAGGATACGGACTGAATCGATAGCCGTATAAATAGAAAGGACAGAGCCACGGGTACAACTAGTTTGGCTGGCCACGTAACCAATTCGATATCAATGGTGCTGTCGCCAAAATCAAAGGAGCGTTGGAAGTGATCGAATGAATAGGGGATAAGCGTCCCTACGATAAAGAGTGATAAGATTGAGACGGAAAATTCTGCTAGCCACAGGTTGCGTCCGCGTAGTTTGGCGATCAGCAGCTCCATGCGTATGTGTCCGCCTAATCGTTGTACATAGGCAATCGACAATATCGTAAACCCCACCATCGAAACTTCGACGATGTCGATATATCCGAATATCGGGGCACTAAAGGCTGTTCGGAGTACGATCTGCGCCACGCCTAGGAACATGAGTGCAAGGATCAGGAGTCCAGAGCATAGATTCATGCCGTTCTCTATTGGTGAGAGCGCACGATCAAGCATGGTTAGCACTCTACCGAGCAGGTCATTCATACGATTCAATGTTACAGCGGTAGCCAACCGTACTCATTTCCATCGATACAACACGAATTCATTCGTTGCGGCTACACTTGAATTCGCACGAAGTATTTTATGGAATCTAATTGTAGGCAATCGTCTTCATGCGGATTTTGCTGGAGTGTCAATCTCAATTATTCATAGACCCTTTAAGGGTAGAGCATGGTAGCAGTCGTAGCAATTATCTAATTTGACAAGATTTGAGAGCTAGACGCATCGGCGTATAAGCATAGTTAGTGTCTGCGGGGGAACCCCATTTTACGACGGGTTTAAGTCACTTGATGGTATCCGTCGCTCAGGGGATCATGTTGATTTAGGAAATGTACGACGGGGCATCCGTCCATCGGGGCTCCAAAAGTGCGGATGATGTTCTCCTGCTCGCTTTCGGGGCGTGCGGCGTCCGTCCCGAGGGGCGGGAAGGATGTGGATATTGAGAGGATGGGGACGGCTAGGCCGCTAGACGATAGGGTGGTGCGTGCGTGCGATGGTGCCCGCCCGTTGCTGCAGCAACCGTCCGAGCCGATGCAGGTTGGCGGTGAGGATCGAGATACCCACGGTGCGTTCGAAGCCTGCCCGGCCATGTGTGCGCACCCGGTCCAAGCCATGGCTTTCCAACGCATGGATCGCCGATTCCACGCCCGGATGCTGCCGGCGTCACGCCACGAATGATGCTTCACTTTCCCGGGCTCGACTGGCCTCCGTGCCGCGCCCCTTCGCGGGCAACGCGACGTGCTCCAGCATCGCGGCCAGTTGCTGTTGGTTGGCGGGGCTGTGGAACCCCCGGTCGAAACTGCACCCGCGCAATTCCGGATACTGCGCCTGGCACGCCGCCACCAGCGGAACGGCCATGTCCACGTCGCCGCCCTGCCACTGCAAGTGCCAACCCAGGATGAACGGATGCTGATCTTCCAGCACCGTCAGGGGAACCCCCAACTCCACCGGCTTGGCCGCCGGCCTTGCCCTTCATGATCCAGCGCGTATGCGGCCTCGAACAGCGAGAACAACTTCTCCTCGTGCGGGATCGTCTCCCCCTCCAGCACGCGACGGCGGATCTGATCCTGCAAACGCACCGAGCAGGCGTGAAACCAGTGCCATCGCGACAGCTGCGCCGGCGACACCGAGCCCTCCGGCAATCCTGCCAAGGCCTCCAGCGTGACGCCCAGTCGCCCCGTCAGATCGCCGCACAGGGTCAACCACGCCGCCCGCCACCGCCTTCGGGCGTTGACGCCACAACCGGGGGGCGCAGCTCACCCGTTGATAGCCCTGCCGAACCTGGCTCCGCCAGTACCGCCCCTGCCGCCATCCCAACACCCCATGCGATCCGCAACAGACCGAAACCTCCGTCAGCAGCACCCGCATCGCATCCCACAGCAGGTTCACGTCCGTCGAGTAATGCACGTCCGTCTCCACTACGAACGAGTCAACCCGACCGTCCAAGGCGGGGCCAGGGAACTTTCCCGCCACCGCATGACCCTCCCCCCGAACCAGCAGCGCATTCAACTCCTGTAGCAACGCCGGCGTCACCAGCGACACGTTGTCCTGCAAGGTGCGAACCGAGTACGTCCAGTCATCCAGAAACCCATGCTGCAGCATCTTCCGTACCACCACCTGGTGATGGTTCACCAACTCCCCCAGACGCTCGTAGTCGCAATTCAAACCCTGCTTGAGAACCGCCATCACCAGAACCCGCCACAGCGTCATCCCCGGCCGACCGTTCTCCGGATCCCGATCCGCGGTCACATGGCAACCCAGTAACCCTTCCCATTCCTCCCGACACGACACGTACAGATGCTGCAATCCCAACAACAACGCCGGAATGTCATCCCGTGACTTCACGTTGATCTTGATCTCACCGATCGGCACCTCGTCCAACCGCAAGGCATGCTCGAAACGTCTCATGATCGCCGACCTCCCGACGAAGATCCGCACCGACCCCCCCTGAAACCCCTAAAAAAGCCCATTTCAACGCCTCCAACGGCAATCTTCACCTGCAGCATTTTAGCTCAAAACATCCTTCCATGCCGCAATAATCAACGCTTTGATACAATCCTCAGGGTTTTCGCACAGACACTAGTTATGCGAACAGCATAGAAGTTACTAGTAGGCTAACAATTCTAATAATACGTGTCTATAATAGTGGAGTGGAAGGGGTTCTGGGATCAGGAGGGTTCGATGCCGAAGAAATACATGGTGGAGTTAGCTCAGGATGAGCGGGATGAGTTGGAAGCGGTGCTGAAGTCGAGCACGCGTCGTGCGGTGTCGGCGACGAAGCTGCAGCGTGCACGGATTCTGCTGGCCGTGGATCAGGGGGGTGCTGGCCCGGCACTGACGGGCAGCAGGTGGTGGATGGCACTGGGGGTGACGGAGCGGACCTGCCAGCATGTGCGTCGGCGGGCGGTGGAGCAGGGTCCGATGATGGCTCTGGAGCGTAGGCCTCGGCCGTTGCCTCCGGCGCCGAAGAAGCTGGATGGGGAGAAGGAAGCGCGTCTGGTTCAGGTGGCCTGTTCGGTTCCACCGGAAGGCTGCGTTCGGTGGACCGTGAAGATGCTGGCGGAAGAGAGCTGGTGCGGCGGGAAGTGGTCGAAACGATTTGCGAGGAGACCGTGCGGAAGGCGTTAAAAAAAAGCGAATTGAAACCGTGGCGGCGGGAAATGTGGTGCATTCCGAAGCAGCAAAGCCGCCACCTCGTGGCCGGCATGGAGCGGTACTCAAGAGGTATACCAGCGGCCGTACGACCCGCGGCATCCGGTGGTGTGCATGGACGAGATGAGCAAGCAGCTCGTGGCGGAAGTCCGCGAGAAGTTGCCGGTACGCCCCGGGTCGCCGGAGAAGTACGACGCCCACTACCTCCGCCGGGGAGAATGCACGGTGTGGATGTTCGGCGAGCCGCTATCCCGGCTGGCGGACGGTGGCCGTCACCAAACGGCGCACGACGTTGGATTGGGCGAAGCAAGTGCACGCGCTGGCGAACCTACCGCGTTACCGGGATGCGGAAACCGTCACGCTGGTGTGCGACAACTTGAACACCCACAGCGGTGACTCGTTCTACGCCGCGTTCCCGGCGGCCGAAGCCAGTCGGGCGCTGAACGGCCGCATCCACTTGGTGCACACGCCGAAACACGGGAGCTGGCTGAACGGTTGCGGAACTGGAGTTCAGTGCGTTGCACCGCCAGTGCCTGGATCGCCGGATCGAGAGCAGGGCTTTGGTCACGTCGGAAGCGGCGGCCTGGACCGAGGAGCGCAATCGCGAACAGACCGGGGTCGACTGGCAGCTCAGCGTCGACAACGCACGCACTAAACTGAAGCATCTATACCCGAAAATTAAAACTGGCTAGACTACTAGATTAGCTTTGATTGCTATTGAGAAAGCATTATTTAGTTGTATCAAACCAAACTTGCTTGCAGCTTAAGTTTTGCATTGGTACTCGCAGCGTCAATGCTAAAGTAGCATCCCTACCCAACATGGTACTCAATAATCTCGCTGTTCTACATAGAGTTACACGTTCATCGTTGCCTTCCTTATTCTAGCTGAACATGGCCGAGATTGAGGTCGGTGCGATGGTCGGCCAATGCCTGAACCGTCGTCTGCCCGACCGCGAAACCCTACGCCGTGAAGTCGATGCTTGGCAGGAGCGAAGGAACCGCGAAGCCGTGCGAGTGGACTGGCGATTCACGACTGCCGACGCCCGGATCAAACTGAAATCACTTTACCAATCAATACAAAAGTGGCAGCCTACTAGACAAGCTAATGCCGTTTCGGTCGTTCGTGAGTTACAAAGGTAATTTATTGGGCCTGGAAATTTGGCGTGGCAAAGTAGTGGTCGTAGAAAAGTTTAAACAGAGGCAGCTCGACGCACTGGGACCTAACAAAACGATGAGGCCTCAATGCGTAGCAGATATGCTTCAGGTCCTAAAGTAAGGGGATTGAACAGGAAAGTTGACAGACGATCGGGTCCAGGCAGCTTACGCTTTGCTTGGCTAAAATTCGATGTGAATCCCTTTCGTAACGACTCCGAGAATCATTACAGAAAGAAATCACATTTGTTAGGGCGAACGTTCTACGGTTTTTATAGTTTTATAGATGGTGTCTACGAGGTCGCGTGCATCAAATTCATCTTGGTGTTCCTCAATCCATTGTTCGACTACTGGGTTACCAGCTATTTTGACAAATTCTGCGATCTGTTCGTCGCTATACAGTATTTCCTTTAGAGATGATTTAAGTACCGGTAGGTTTTCTGTATCGGCATCTATGTACGCTTGGATCTGTGTATTGACCACATGATCTCTAATATCAATGAGAAGCTGCTTGTATTGTTCGGGCAGAGATTTATACGCGGTAATTGAGAAAACGATTGGACAATCAGCAGTACCTGGCGACAAGTTACTGGTGTACCACTCTGAAACTTCATGAATCAGGTACGAGACATGCCCGTAAGTAAAAGGGAAAGACGCGGCGTCCATAGTACCTTGCTGTACGCCGGTATAAACCTCAGAAGCGGTGGAGCTCGTTGGCGCAGCACCGAGTAGCCTCATGGCCTGAGCAATACCGCCGCCTGCACGTACCGTCAATCCTTTCCAGTCCGTCAGCCTTGTCGGTGGTTTTCCGCGTCCCATAAATTCGTATTGAGGCAGGAATGTCGATGTGTATGCCATCGCATTCCAGCGAGCAAGCTCTTGCTTTACCGCTTCGTGTGCGTATACAGCTTCTCGTACTTTTCGGTTGTTGTCCCAATCTGCCATCGGCAGAAACGGGAGCGATAGAACCATCAGTGCAGGATTTTTACGTGGATGGTAGAAGTTGCAGACCATCGCGGCTTGAAAGGCATCTATAGCGATTCCATCAAGATTTTCTCTCGCTTTGGAAATTGTCTCTCCGTAGTGTAAATTCATTTGCCAGGAACCGTTAGTTCGTCTTTTTACTGCTGCAGCTAGAGCGTCGACAACAACAGTTCCTGCTCTTGGTTTACCCCAGAGAGAGATATCCCAAACGAGAGATGGTCCTTGCACAATTTCCGCGTCAACAGATTGAAATAGAAAGATGAATAGTGTTACGAAAGCCACTAGTTGAGGTCTAACTTTTGTCTGCAATGTAGCTTGTCCGTTCATAGATTACGACTTCCTTAGCTAGAGATTTGAGACACGATTATGACGATCGGCATTTTTAGTGTCTGTGGGGAACCTCATTTTACGACGGGTTTAAGCCACGTGCTGGTATCCGCTGCTCAGGGGACTACGCCGATTTTGGGGGATACTTACGGCGGATAATCCGGCTCCCAGGGTTCGAGCAAGTACGGAGGATGCTCTCCGGCTCGCTTTCAGGGCGTACGGGGTCCGTCCCGAGGGGCAGACATGACGGATATTGGGGGACGGCTAGCCCGGATATTGCATGAATAAGACAGCAAGGATCCTATAAATTCGATATAATTCAAATAGTTAAACAAAATATCGAAGGAGACCTTGCTATGACGAAATGGTACCAAAATACGATCCATTTTTCATCCGTGCAACGCCGCAAGGTGGAGGCCGAATTCAGCGGTGGTGCGATCACCAGTAACGGGGGTATTCCGCTGCTCGCGGAGGTGGACCGGCACTTGGGTCTGACGCACTCGGTATCAAAGTACTTGGGGGATGCACGGCGTCAGGCCAGTTGGGCGAGCACCGTTTGCAAGATCTGCTCAGGCAGCGTGTGTATGCCCTGGCTCTGGGGCATGAGGACTTGAACGATCACGGGGAATTGCGCCACGATCCGGCCTTGCAGACGGCGACCTCCCGGATAGAGAACCCTGGCGAGTCCGTCGACGTTGTGTCGCCTGGAGCAGCGTGCGGATCGGGAGACGGCGGTGGGGCGGTACATCAGGCGTTGTTCGAGTCGTTCGTGAAGGCGCATGCGACGCCGCCACGGCGTCTGGTTCTGGATATCGATGCCACGGACACGCCGTTGCATGGCGAGCAGGAAGGCCGGTTCTTTCACACCTACTACGATACTTAGTGCTATTTGCCGTTGTACGTGTTCTGCGGTCGGCATCTGCTGGTGAGCTACTTGCGCCCGAGCGGGATCGATCCGGCGCGTCACGCCTGGGCGATCCTGTCGTTGCTGGTGCAGGCACTGCGAACGCACTGGCCGCAAGTGGAGATCGTCCTGCGCGGCGACAGCGGCTTTTGCCGCCGGCGGATGCTACGGTGGTGCGAAGCGCATGGCGTGCACTATATCGTGGGGATCGCAAAGAACGCCCGTCTGCATCGGAAAGCGGAGGCGTTGCTCGAACGTGCGGCGCAGGCTTACCAAGCCACGGGCGAGAAACAACGCCTGTTCGGTTCGGTGCGCTACGGGGCACACACGTGGGACCGGGAGAGACGGGTGATCGTGAAAGCCGAACATACCGCCCGGGGTTCCAATCCGCGCTTCGTGGTCACCAACTTGCCGGGGACCGACGACTATCCGACAGGTACTGTCGGCCTCTACGACCGAGTGTACTGCGCGCGCGGGGACATGGAGAACCGCCTCAAGGATCAGCCGTTGGATCTCTTTGCCGATCGGACGTCTTGTCACCGTTTTTGGCCCAACCAGTTCCGGCAGTTGTTGTCGGCTTTGGCCTCGGCTTTGGCCTATACCTTGATCGAGGGGCAGTGCGATGAATGTCGGGAGGATGGCGGACGGACGGACGCTGAGATTGCGGAGGCCCTGGGCATTGGGGTATCGACGGTGGTGCGAGTGCGTCGGCGTTGTGTGGAGGAGGGACTGGAGGCGGCGCTGAACCGGAAGGAGCAGTTGAACCGGCGGGCGAAGGTTTTCTGGATGGGGAGGCGGAAGCTCGGCTGGTGGCGATCGCCTGCGGCGATCCCCCGGAGGGATACGCGCGGTGGTCGTTGCGCTTGCTCGCGGATCGTTTTGGTGGAGTGCGAGATCGTGGATGGCGTGAGTCGGGAGACGGTTCGTCGTACGCTAAAAAAAACAACCTTAAACCGTGGTTGAAGCAATGCTGGTGCATTCCCCCGAAGTCGGATGCGCAGTTTGCGTGCGCCATGGCGGCTTGAGATCCACTATACGCCCAAGCACGGCAGCTGGCTGAACATGGCCGAGATTGAGATCGGTGCGATGGTCGGCCAATGCCTGAACCGTCGTCTGCCCGACCGCGAAACCCTACGCCGTGAAGTCGATGCTTGGCAGGAGCGAAGGAACCGCGAAGCCGTGCGAGTGGACTGGCGGTTCACGACCGCCGACGCACGGATCAAACTGAAATCACTTTACCCATCAATACAAAAGTGATGGCCTACTAGAGCGGTCCCAAGGGGCACCGCCTTCTTCTCTCACCGCTGATCTCAGTCTGGCTAGCCGATAATACCACTACACGAGACATAAGCGTTTCAAGTTGAAATTCCTTGTTTCAAATACGGAAAACAGGGTTCTTGCAGCTCTCAGTTATAGTGCTGGTTCCGCCTTCTGGAGTGAGGAATTTGATACACGTTTATTATGTATCGCTCATAATATCTCGTGCGGAATCATTACTATTGGAACTTGATCCTATTTCCGCTGCATCAAGCAATGGAAGGAAGTGCTAGATATGGATATGCAAAACGGAGTAGCGATTATCACCGGTGCATCGTCGGGTATTGGCGCCACATGTGCTCGACAACTAGCAGAGAAGGGAAGCCATGTAGTGATCAACTATTCACGTAACGAGGAAGGTGCTCGGCACACACAACAGGCTTGCGAGGCCTATGGTGTGGAAACGTTGGTTGTGAAAGCAAATGTTGTGGATGATGACGAATGTCGAGCGATGGTCAATACAGCCCTTGACAAATGGGGTCGGCTGGATGCGTTGATTAACAATGCGGGAACCACCAAATGCAATCCTCATCAGAACTTAGAAGGATTAAGCAAGCAAGACTTTATCGATATTTATGCTGTAAACACCGTCGGTCCGTATCAGATGATCAGAGCGGTTGTTGAAGCAATGAAAATGGGAGGGAGGGGAAGTGTCGTCAATGTTGCTTCAGTCGCTGGAATAACGGGTGTAGGTGGATCGATTGCTTACGCTGCGTCAAAGGGTGCACTGATTACTATGACACTTTCACTAGCTCGTGTGTTAGGTCCAGAGATACGTGTGAATTGCATTTGCCCCGGGTTTGTTCAAGGTGGTTGTCTGGAACGAGGTCTGAACTCCGATAACTATCGCGTTACCAAAGAGCGTACGGAATCGGTTGCACCTCTCAAGTTGAGTGCGACTCCGGATACGATTGCCGAAGGGATTCTTTACTTTGTGTGTGGTGCTGATATCGTCACCGGTGAAACGTTGATCATGGATGGGGGTGCCCATCTTGCCCATGCAGAGCTAGTATGAAGTAAGTGGTAAGTTCTACTCTTACAGTGCGGGGCTACACCGGAGATTCATTGGTTCTGTAGTGGTATCCTTCAACAAGATAGACAATACTCTCTGCGATGTTTTTTGTGTGGTCTCCTATTCGTTCTAACGATCGGGCCACCCAAATGAGAGATAAAAACAGGTCAACATTAGATGGGACTTTAGACAGCGCATCGCTGCATTCAATGAATAGATTGTGATATTGAGAATCAATCTGCTTGTCTTCAGCTACTGTTTCTCGCGCGCGTTCCAAGTCTAAGCGGACGAAAGAATCTAGAGATTTGCTGAGCATGGATGAGACTTGACTGTTCATTCGAACGATTGCGCCCAACATGTTCGCGGGAATGTCATGGGGTTGGTTCGACAATGCAAGCTTTGCGATGCGCTTCGCCTCATCGCCTACACGTTCTAAATCGTTCGTGTTTTTCATTACGCTTACTAGCAATCGTAAATCACTCGCTGCTGGTTGTCGGCGAGCAATGATTGCAGTTATTTCATCACTCAAAGTAACGGCACCTTCATTAATCTGTGATTCGTTAGAACGTACTTCCAGTGCTAGTGCACTGTCTTTATTCGTATATGCTTTTATAGCCGATTGAAGTTGACGCTCTACCATTCCTCCCATGGTCATGAAACGGCTACGCAAAGTATCCAATTCACTATCATATTGTTCGGAGATATGTCGTGCCATTAATAAAGCCTCTTAAGTCTTATGTAATGAAGTTTAGCCGTACCTTCCAGTAATATAGTCTTCAGTTTGTTTTTCGGACGGATTGGTGAAGATCATCGTCGTGTTGTTGTATTCAAGCAATTCACCTAAATACATAAATCCTGTGAAATCCGATACTCGGGCTGCTTGTTGCATGTTATGAGTGACGATGATGATCGTATATTCCAGTTTGAGTTGGGCAATCAGTTCTTCGATTTTTAACGTTGAAATTGGGTCTAAAGCAGATGCTGGTTCGTCTAGGAGTAGTACATCCGGTTTTACGGCTATCGCACGAGCAATAACCAATCTTTGTTGTTGGCCACCGGACAGGTCTAATGCCGAGTTTTTGAGCCTAGTATTGACCTCATCCCATATTGCTGCACTTTTCAGTGCCCATTCCACTCGATCTTCCATCTCTGACTTGGACAGGTCGTTATTAAGCCTCAAACCATAGGCAACGTTTTCAAAGATCGACTTGGGGAAAGGATTCGGACGTTGAAAAACCATCCCAACTCTACGGCGCAATTGAGCAACGTCAACCTCTTTACTATGAATGTCCAAGCCGTTTAGTTCAATTAGACCCGTGACTTGAACCTCATCTATGAGATCATTCATACGGTTGAAACAACGAAGTAACGTGGATTTGCCGCAGCCAGACGGTCCGATAAGTGCCGTTACCTTTTGTCGTGGGATGCGCATGGTTATATCGATCAGAGCACCTTGCTCGCCGTAGGCAAGGCACAAGTCCTCCACCGCAATACAGATATCTTCGTCGGCCATGTCATTAGGGTCGGAGTCACCGTGGATGTCTCCAATCGTGGACATAATGGGTATAGACTTGCTCAGCTGCTTCGAATGCTCGGCACCTTCAGTTGTCATAAGTCAATTGATAATGCCTTTAAAGCGTTGCTCTAAATGGTTACGCAAAGTGATTGCGGCCAGATTCAAGAAGACGATGATTAGAACTAGCAGTAAAGCCGTGGCGAACACGAGAGGTCTTGCCGCATCCACATTAGGACTTTGGAAACCTACGTCGTAGATATGAAACCCTAGATGCATAAATTTGCGCTCAAGATGTAAGTACGGAAAATTGCCGTCTACCGGAAGCGACGGTGCCAACTTCACTACACCTACAAGCATCAAGGGCGCCACTTCGCCTGCGGCTCTTGCCACCGCAAGAATCATTCCCGTCAATATAGAAGGACTGGCAATTGGTAGTATGACCTTAAAAAGCGTTTCAGCTTTGGTAGCACCGAGTGCCATACTTCCTTCTTTGATGGCTTTGGGTATGCGAGTCAAGCCTTCTTCTGTAGAAACAATAACTACTGGTACCGTCAGGAGTGCAAGTGTCAGAGAAGCCCAGAGCAATCCCGGAGTACCGAATACTGGAGCAGGATTAGCTTCTGGGTAGAAAAGGTCGTCTAGTGTGCCTCCGACTAGGTAGACGAAAAATCCAAGACCGAATACCCCGTAGACAATTGATGGAACACCAGCGAGGTTGTTGACGGCAATACGGACAATCTGAACTACGGGTCCTTGTTTCGCATATTCGCGTAGGTATACCGCAGCAATAACTCCAAATGGCGTTACGAATACAGACATAAGCAGTACCATGAGTACCGTTCCGAAGAGCGCGGGAAATACTCCTCCCTCAGTGTTAGCTTCTCGAGGGTCTGCGGAGAGGAATGACCAGACGCTCTTGAAATAGTGCATTATCTTATCCCACCATGACATTGCATTCGGTTGCCAAGCTCGTAGAATCGTACCCACTTTGATCGTGGTACTTGTACCGTTGGCGATACGAATGACGACTTCATCACTATTAAGCTGCTCGGAGAATATTTGGATACTTTTTTCTATCTCTTGGTATGATTCGCGTAGTTTCTTTTCGGCGGTCACTAGGTCGGAGAAGTCGGATCTGCCGTCAAGCTCGCGTCGTCTTCGCTCAAGGCGTAATTGCTCAAGGTCATAGTTGATGCTGTTTATTTCAGAAATCTGCAATGCTTTGATTTGATTGCGAATATTCTCAGCGCGCTCAATACTCTTTTGAAGCTGGTCTGGTGAAGATGAGGCCTTCATCTCTTCACTATTGGCGGTTAGTTGTTCCACGAAACCGTATGCGTCGCCCCACTCAACCCTTTCAAGTACAAATATTTCTTCAGGCTTCGTTTGTGATGTGATATCGTGTTCGAACACCCAGCGAAAATCGGGAGAGGCGACGCGTCGGTTCCCCGTTTTAACTAGAATACGTTTGACTGCTAAGTCGACTTCATCCGCATAAGTTGGATATGCCTCTAGGAAAAGGGCTCGGGGTATTGTTTCACGCTCAGTGATTTCGCCTACGATTTTCTGAAATCCCATGGAAGTTTGAACGTCAAGTTCAATGACATCAGCAGGCCAGAAAAGCACCAATCCTTTGAGTGCTATCATTATCAGTACACCGAGAACCGCAACGATACTGGTGCCCACAGCGGTGGCGGTTAGCCAAATCCATGGTGATCCTGAACGTACCCATGCGCGCAGGGAGTGTCCTTCTGGCTTGTGCAATACGATACGGCCGGGGATATCAGAGGTTCCCATAGCGCGACCTCAGTCTATGTCGGACTACTTCTGCGACAGTGTTAAAAGCTAGCGTGATCGCAAAGAGTACCAGTGCCGTGAGGAAAAGGATGCGGAAATGCGTGGAATCGACTTCGGATTCCGGCATTTCGACGGCGATATTTGCGGCAAACGTACGCATGCCTTGGAAAATATTAAGATCCATAATTGGTGTGTTACCCGTAGCCATTAGTACGATCATGGTTTCTCCAGCTGCGCGCCCAAAACCAATCATTACTGCCGAAAATATCCCAGGACTAGCTGTAAGTAGGACGATACGAACAAGTGTTTGCCAGCGCGTAGCACCCAAAGCAAGCGACCCGTGTACCAAATGCTGCGGAACGCCGTATAGGGCATCCTCAGCAATAGAAAATATAGTTGGAATTACTGCAAGTCCCATGGCGATCCCGATAATCAGTGAGTTGCGTTGATCGTATTCCAGTTCCAGTACTTGATAAAACCAAGCCCGTGCATCTCCACCGAATAGCAATACAGAGAGCAGCTCATCGAACGAAAATGTGACGTAACCCGCCAATATGAGTATCGGCACACTCAGTGCGCCCAACCAACCGTCGAATGCCCGCGCCATGCGAGAAGGAAGTAGGGACCAAAGGAATCCAAAAACCAATACGCTGAGTGGGAGTACGATGATGCATAGCAAAACCGACGTTAAATTTGCTTCTACGATTGGCGCAAGCCATAGCCCGGCTAGGAATCCAAGTACCACCGTAGGCAGCGCAGCCATGGTTTCAATGCTCGGTTTGACCCATTGTCTCATTCTAGGTGCCATAAAGTTTGCGGTATAGATAGCACCTAGGATTGCCAATGGCGTGGCAAAAAGCATGGCATAGAAAGCGGCTTTCAGGGTTCCGAATAGCAATGGCGTTAATGAAAATTTCGGCTCGAACGCGGTATCAGCTGAAGAACTTTGCCAACTGAATACAGATGTTTCATAACCTTCATACCACACCTTGTTCCAAATGGTTCCCCAAGCAATTTCAGGGTGTGGATTATCTATCTTGTAAATTTCGGTGTTGCCAAGGCTGTCGACGGTAACGAGTTTGTCCGCACGTGGCGAAAGTGAGATGATCTGGGGGGCGTGTTTCAGTAAAAAAGAAGCAACGACCTTTTCAGATGTCGTGTGAGCCACATGACTTTCTCCATTATCAGCTACCGCTAGGAAGCCTTTGCGGCGGTGTTCGGACGTCAGCATGGTAATTGGCGATTCAAATGAGAACTTTCGTATTGGAGTTAACGTTGCTCCGGTCGCCTGCGTTTGAAGACCCCACTGTGTCACGTCGCCGGCGTCATCCGCAACGAGAAGTGAATACCGCCCAAGCAATGGAGTGTATGTCGTTAGCTTCGTCCCCTCAGATACGAACTGATGACTTGATGCAACGTGGTATCTTCTAATACTACGTATATCCAATAAGCGGTAGGTTCCAGATTCCAAATTTATATCGAAGAGCCGGTGCCCTTGAGGTCCCCATTGAATTCGAGTTAAGCCTGATTTTCCTTCTATTGTTAGGGATCGCTCTTCTTCAAGTGCAAACGATTCGTCAACGTCGAGGTATTCTGATACCACTATGTTGCCGTTATCCAATCTTATTGCGATTCGAACCTTCTTGGATTCCCAATACACGTCAATATCCGAAACGTTATCAGGCAATTCCACGGGTACTTCATCGAATAGCATCGTTGCGTGGTTAACGAGTGTTCGAACGCCATCAATATATCTCACGAGGTAAGTAAGTCGGAAAAAGAGCATCTCTTGGTCACTATTAACGCCCGCGAACACATCTGCCGTAGGAAAGACGTTTACTATTTGAAGTATGGGGACTTGACTGATTTTGTCCGTTGATTTTGTTTCGAACGATTGGGCGTCAATGAAATCAACAACGCCTGATGAACGTATCACCGCTAGCGTGTCAAAGCGGTCGTTGGATTCAACACGTATTACATCACTTGGCAGCTGGAGTTCCGTCTCTACTAGCTCGACAGATGCTGGCTTGAAAATTGGCACTACAACCCAGATTAAATAAGTCATCAACAACGTGATGGCACCAATCACTGAGGCACCACCGATGAAAACCAGGTGTTTTGTGAAAGAATTTACCAGCTGCCTGCGCTGCGGTAACGGTGGCAGTGAACGAGTAGACACGGATTAAAACATTCAGTTAATATCAGTTGTAATCGGCCAGAGCTACGATTCAATGCGACGTAGCTCTCGCTGAACGACCTTTGCTGGGAGTGCAACATAGCCGTCTTTTTCCACAACTTCTTGGCCTTGAACCGATAGCACTAGTTTCAGGAACTCTCTTTCGAGGGGCGCGAGTGCGGTATCTGGTCTTTTGTTGACGTATATATAGAGATAACGTGAAAGCGGGTAAGAGCCGTCCGATGCCGCTTCCTTAGTGACAGGAATGGCAGGTTCACCTAGAGTCTCTGCCAGTGGTACTGCTCGTACTCCTGAAGTAATGTATCCCACTCCGGAGTATCCAATACCATTGAGCGAGGTCGTAATTGACTGAACAACAGATGCTGAACCAGGTTGCTCGTTTACGGTATTTTTAAAATCCCCTGAGCATAGGGCTGTTTGTTTGAAATAACCATAAGTTCCCGATACAGAATTTCTGCCATAAAGTTGGATAGGACGATGTTCCCAAGAACCCGTCATACCGATGTCACCCCATGTTCGTACAGTTTTAGGTGACCCGCATCTCCTTGTTGCGGAGAATATAGCGTCAACTATTTCAAGGTCCAGGAATTCAATTGGATTATCTTTGTGTACGTAAACTGCTACGGCGTCGATAGCGACTCGTACGCCCAAAGGCTTGTATCCGAATCGTGTCTCGAATGACTCGATTTCCTTATCTTTCATTTTTCGGCTCATCGGTCCTACATTCGATACTCCCTCAGTAAGTGCCGGAGGCGCAGATGACGAGCCTGGCGCCTGAACTTCGACGTTTACATTTGGATATTCCCTCTTAAAAGCCTCTGTCCATAGAGTCATCAAGTTGGCTAAGGTATCGGACCCCATGCTTGATAGATTTCCGGATACTCCACTGACACGAACGTATTCGGGGATTGCTTCCTCACCAACGGTACCTGTAGAGATCAATATCACAACAGTCAATCCTATGAGATGGATGTGTCTCAGCATTAACAATGACTCCTTAACATTCGAATTTAAGTGGCAAATCAAAGCAGAACAGGCTGCCTACGCCCAATTTACTCTCAACACACAACTGTGAATGGTGTCGTCGCAGGATATGCTTCACTATGGCTAATCCCAGTCCGGTTCCACCGCGTACACGTTCTCCTCCAAGGTCTATTCGATAGAAACGTTCCGTAATTCGTGTCAAGTGTTCGGGTGCGATACCGATTCCGTGATCCTGAACTTCAAAGCGAGCACTGTCCTTCGCTCGAAACCATCGAACGACGATCTCTCCTCCCTTAGGACTGTAACGGACCGCGTTGGAAATCAGATTTGAGAATACACTGTGAATTTCGGAAGGGACGGCTTCAACTACAAGGTCTTCATCAAGTTCCATGGCTATTGCATGCATTCCACTTGAAATATGGCGCATTTCAGCAACAATGGTTTGAATGTGCTCCGAGGCTCGGGCCATATCAAGAGCATCTTGTTGCGGCATCGGTGCTGATTCGAGTCTTGTCAACGTAAGCAGGTCATCAACAAGAATGTGCATCCGATGGGCAGGCGAGTTTAACCGTTGCACCAGGTCTAGCATCGTTGCCTCGTCTACCTCGCTAGAGGCTATTGTTTCGAGATAGCCAATGATTATGGTGAGTGGTGTACGTAATTCGTGCGACACGTTAGCGATGAAATCTTGACGCATTGTTAGTAGCCGGTTGAGTTGTGTGACATCTCGTGCAACTACGATCTTGCGATTATTGCTGATGTTGAAGCAACGTAGTTCAAGCCGTTGCTGATCGTTGACCGGTGAGACGATTTCAATCGGGTCCGACGGATGATCGCTGTGCATCATGTGGGAGAGAGAAGGGTCCCTTATTAACGCGATGAGATGTCTTCCGCGATCGGACGAGATCAGTCCTAGCAGTTCTTTAGCAGCACGATTAAACGTTTCTATTTCGCTCTGAGCGCGCATGGCAACCCACGCATCTGGGAGTTCATTGGCGATGTCGCGCAGCTGCACAAGTGAAGAAACAAGGGTCTTAGATCTATTGCGATGGATATTGATGACTTGATTTAAGTTTGCCGCTATTTCAGCCCACGGACCATTGCTGATATGGGGTTTGGTACCAGCGTGTTTTGCCCAAGCAATAAATTGACGATCAAAATAAGCGTAGTACATGATCCATAATGAAATGCAGCAAACGATACCCCAGCTCAAGCTCTGAGAGAGCCACCATGTAAGCAAAAATGACGCACAGCCAACTGCTAGCAAGAAATACTTCGCTTGGATAATGTCACACGCTCGCTTGATCCGACGAAAGTCTGTAACCGATACCTCGAACAGTCTGGATCACGCCATCGATTCCATGAACCGCAAGTGCTTTGCGTAAGCGAAGCATATGAACGTCAATAGTTCGTTCATCAACGTAGATGTCCCGACCCCAGACATGGTCAAGCAATTGGTTACGGTAAAACGCACGGTTCGGCTGGAGCATCAGTAGTTCGAGCAGACGATACTCGGTTGGGCGAAGGTGAATTGGGTTTCCTTGATGCGCTACGGTGTGAGCAAGCTTGTCCAGTTCTAGACCGTGAACGACTAGGCGACCGTCCTCGGGATAACCTGAACGTCTAAGCAAAGCTTTAATGCGAGCTACTAATTCTTTGGGAGAGAATGGTTTGGTGAGATAGTCATCTACTCCGGAGTCGAAGCTTTTAATCTTGGCCGACTCCTCGCCACGTGCGGTAAGCATAATCATTGGAATCTTAGCGGTATGTTTATCCTGACGCAGCCGACGCATCAAATCGAGGCCGCTCATACTTGGAAGCATCCAGTCAATAATCAGCAAATCAGGAAGACGACCGTTCAGCTTGTCTAGCCCCGACTCAGCAGTGTCGGCTTCATGTACGATAAATCCCACGCGTTCCAACGAAAATTTAATCATCGTGCGAACGTCCGGCTCGTCCTCAATCAACAATATGGAATTTGGTGCCATGTTAATGTTGTTAACCTGTGAGGTGGTATTGATATTGAGTTAGGTACCATTAAGGCTTAAAGGTATGACATTGAAATTACATCATGCACACATAACGTAATCATGTGTAGTTACGTGTAACCTACTCTTAAAGTAGCGACGAGGCAGTATTATGATGTCCTACGCACGGTATATGAAAATACAGCTAAAACATGTCATAGGCCCATAGGCCGGTATAGCCGATTTATATTTCTAAAATTTGGTTGCAATAAAACGGAAAGACGGATGTGGTGTTGCCATTCTGTGCAGTATGGTTCAAATAATTTCAGCATGTCGAATTCGAGAGTCTGGTTTAGTTTTATCAATTTTGTTACACAATACTTATTTATGAGATATTGATAGCTAAAGGAATCTTTCGTGGGATCTAAACGTCAACTGCATGCGGAAGATGGTTTTACGTTTAGTGTTTATGAGGCGATAACCTGATAAAAAAACTGCAGGGAGGTTTAGTCGTTATACAGGAAATCTTTGGTATCAATGATCATATACGTGAGGTCGCTGATGAATTTGCAGAAGCTGGCTACGTTGCAATCGCTCTTCAGGTTTTCGATCGCACTGAACGCGATGTCGAATTAAGTTTATGAATCCGATGGCATGGGCACGCGGTGTCAATTTCGCATTCCAACAACTGGATACGGATTCAATACTTCTTGATTTGCAAACTACGGCTGATAGAGACGGGAAGATACGGCCCCGTGGGTGTAGTGGGATATTGCTTTGGAGGGTTATTTGCATGGAGGGCCGGCTGTACGCTTCATGGTATTGATTGTGCGGTGGTGTACTACGGAGAGGAGAGGTATCGCAAAAGATCTTAGCCTTTCTCCACGTTGTCCTTTAATGATGTATTTTGGAGAAAAGGCTTCTAATGATCCCTACGGTGGATATCGGTGCTATTAAATCTACCGTGACCGATGCAGAGATATTCATGTATGACACGGGTCATGGATTTAACTGTAATCACCGGGCTAACTATGACGAGGAATCCACCAAGCAGGCATTTGATCGGACTCTCGCTTTTCTTACGACCAATCTTAAATGAGCAATTATTTACAACATAAAAAGATAACTTATTGCAACCCGACTGACATGCTTACGTGCATAATGAATTTTTGTTTGTGCTTCTCATGAGATCGCTATGGTTACGTGCTATGGGACTGCGGTAGTTGGATTATTTGTTGATTGGTATTTAAATGACGACTGTCACTTTAAAACCCACTGCGGTGTCTATAACAACAGGCTGGAACTTACTTGGTTCGACAAAGTTCAAGCAGACGGCATAGAACGTTGTATTCCACTTTCATTTGGAGCAATTAATAGGAAATTCGATGAAAAGATTTTTTAGACGTCCGGAACATTGGCGACGACTATTGTTGCTGGTACTACTCCCACTGTTCGCAGTTGTATCTGTAAGCGGAGTGACGTTAAGTAACATCTATGCGGTATCAGAAACGATCAACGATGAGGCACGCAGGTCGCACGCTAAGATTGAATCGCTTGATGGCGAGACCCAAAGACTCTCCAATGAATATAAGAACACTTTGAAACTTATTGAAGCTCTCAGAGTATACAACGCCCAGCTGGAACGTGAAATAGCGTCCCAGAATCGAACAATCATAACGATCAAGGAATCGATCAAGGAAGTTACGAGTATCGAAAAGCAGATTACGCCGTTGATGATTCGGATGATTGAAGGTTTAGAGCAATTCGTCAATTTGGATATGCCTTTCGAGATTGATGAGCGGCGCGAACGCATACAGAAACTTCGCGACATGATGGATCGCGCCGACGTTTCCGTTTCCGAGAAGTTTGGTCAGATTTTGAAAGCGTATCAAATTGAGAACGAATATGGGCGAACAATGTCGGCAAATAGCACCACGATCGACATTGACGGTCAACAGCGTATTGTTGATGTATTACAAGTCGGACGTGTAGCCTACGTTTACCAGACGCAAGATGGCAGTGAAACAGGTTGGTGGAATAAGAGCACGAAGCAGTGGGAGGCTTTACCAAGGGAGTTCACCACTTCGGTGAGAAATGGACTGAAGATGGCACGTAAGCAACTTACCGGCGGTTTATTCGTCGTACCAGTCGTTGCGCCGGAGTAAGAGCCATGAGAGAAAGAAAGAGAATCGTTATGCATTTTGCTTTGATAGCTATAGCCGCGTTGTTGGCGACACAACCATTTGCCCAGGAAAGCGATAATACTAAAGCAGAAGAGAGTGTTCACGAATCCGTCGGATTGGAAATCGTTCAAGCCGACTCTTTGGAGGAACTCTTGCAGAACGTCAAGGATCGACGAGTCGTTGAAAGTTCGGAAAATAAGCGCCGCGAACGTGAATTTGAACAACGCAAGTCCGACCAGCAAGTGCTCCTAAATGAAGCCAAAGCAGCACAAAGACGAGAAGAAGAGCGTAGTGAGCGGTTGAAAGCACAATTCGATCAAAACGAAACAGAAATCAAGAATCAACAGGAACGGTTTGACGAACGCTTAGGTTCGCTACGTGAGCTATTTGGTGTTCTGACTCAAGTTGCGGGAGACGCTCGCGGTGTGTTCGCTGGTTCAGTCATTACGGCGGAATATCCCGGCCGCGGCGATTTTTTGGATGAACTCGCATCCAAGATGGGAACGGCCGTAGAGCTTGCGACCATTGATGAGATGGAGCACATGTGGTACCTGCTTCAGCAGGAGATGGTTGAATCGAGCAAGGTCACAAGGTTTCGCGCTGCTATCAATCAAAATGACGGTGGACAGGTCGAGAAAGAAGTTATTCGCGTAGGATCGTTCAACTTAGTTACTGACGATGGATATATCAACTACGACATTAGCAACCAAAAGCTTGTGAAATTAGCGCGACAGCCATCGGCGGAATTTGCCAACACGGCTGATGATCTCTACGCAGCTTCTCCTGGGGAAGTTGTAGCGTTTGCTATCGACCCAACGCGTGGCTCGCTTTTAAGCCTTGAGATTCAGCGTGCGACGCTGAGCGAGATGGTGGGAACTCCTTTCGGAGGATTTGCTACGGGTAAGTGCTATCTTCCATTCTGTGACGGTCAGGGCGGAATCATGGGAGCCATTATCATTTTAGTCGGGATTGTCGGTGTGCTCATGGCACTCGAAAGATTAATAAGCCTAACGTTGATAAAACGCAACGTTGGTAGTCAAAAGAAAGATACGGGAATCCCCAATCTTCAAAATCCATTAGGTCGGGTTATTCAAGTTTACCATGACAATCGTGACACGGATGTCGAGACACTCCAGTTAAAATTAGGAGAAGCAGTGTTGCAGGAAACGCCGGCGATCACAAGAAATATTACCATCATACAAGTGATCTCGGTAATTGCACCTCTGATGGGTCTGTTAGGAACAGTAATCGGGATGATCCAGACGTTCCAAGCCATTACATTGTTTGGGACGGGTGATCCGAAGATTATGGCTAGTGGTATTTCAACAGCTTTAATGACTACGGTACTGGGCCTCTGTGTTGCGATCCCAACCGTACTGCTGCACGCATTGGTCAGTCAACGAAGTCGTGGCGTAATCCATGTTCTTGACGAGCAGTCGGAAGGAATAATTGCACGGCACGCGGAGGATACTGGGCAGAGTCTAGGGTAATTTGACATGGATATTTACGCATCCATTGTCCGTTTTTTTGAGCAAGGTGGCGATGTTCTGTACTTGATTGCTCTTGTAACGTTTTTGATGTGGTCGCTGATTTTCGAGCGCGCTTGGTACTTTTTGCGGGAGCATCGTGAAGTCGTGCGAAATACTACGAAAGCGTGGGAATCACGCGACGAAAGGAAATCGTGGTCCGCCCACGCGATTCGTGACACGATCATTTCCGAGGCCAGCATTCAGATACGCGGGAGTATGCCAATCATTTTGACGTGCATCACACTTTGTCCATTGCTTGGGCTGCTCGGAACGGTAACGGGAATGATTCAAGTATTCGATGCCATGGCTATGCAGGGTGGGAATGCTCGTTCAATGGCGGCGGGGGTCTCCGCAGCAACTATTCCCACGATGTCTGGAATGATCGCCTCAATTTCGGGCGTCATGGGGTCTACGGTGATCAAACGAAGGATTGAGTACGAAACATCGTTACTCGAGGAACATCTCACGATGGACCATTAGAGGATTAATGTTATGACTGTAGGTATTCGCAAAGAAAGAGAATCGGACGAGTCAGACATTAATCTGACGCCAATGCTCGACGTGGTTTTCATTATGTTGATCTTCTTTATAGTGACTGCTACCTTTATTAAACAAGCCGGCATAGACGTAACTCGACCTGAGGCACAGACTGCTCAGTCAAAACCGCTAGTCAGTGTGTTAGTGGCGGTGGGGCCAACTGGAGAGATATGGATTGATAAAACAAAGGTTGATGCCGGTACTATTCGTGCTCATATCGAACGTCTTCATGCGGAGAACCCTAAAGGTGGTATTGTTATCCAGTCGGACCGTTTCGCAAAGTATGAGAAACTGAAGGCTGTACTTGATGCGGCGCAGGGTGCTGGCATAACTGACGTCGCGATTTCAATCGCCGATTAGCAGCAGCATGCGGGAGTAATTGCCATGGCAGCAAGATATGCAATCGCGGTAGTTGTAGGTGCGGTCGTTACCGTTGCTTTGCTTTACGTTATGCAGGCAGTAATTCGAAGTGACAAGAATCCGCTAAACGAAGCACTTGGTGGAAGGATGATTGACTTTGTGCGTTTGCTGGATGATGAAACCATAGATGTTAAACGACAAAAACCTAAACCTCCGCCTCCGCCCGATGAGCAGCCGCCGGATATTCCGGAGCCTGAGTTTGATAGTTCAGATACATCCATAGGCACGTCTTGGAGTGGCCCAGCTCCAATTATTGACGTAGAGATAGGTAGTGGCGGATATGCCTTCGATGGAGATTATTTGCCCCTAGTAAAAGTGGAGCCCATCTATCCTCGCAGAGCACTCTCTCGTGGGATCGAGGGATATGTGATTGTGAGTTTGACCGTTACGGCGTCGGGTGCTACGAAGGATGTTGTCGTTGTTGAATCTAACCCTCCGGGAGTTTTTGACCGTTCTGCTGTAAATGCTGCTTTAAAGTTTAAGTATAAACCCAAAATGGTGGATGGTAGAGCCGTAGAGGTAACGGGAGTAAAGAATTTGATCAAATTCCAAATGGAAGATGAGCACTAAAGCGTGCACAAACGTAATTTGAGTATTGGGGATTGGTTTTTTAGGAATCCGTATTAACTTTTTTGAGGTCAACTTTTCATGTCGAAGCAAGGGTAGTTTCGGCGTTATGGGAATTCGCATTAACAAGTTCATGGAGATGATCAAGCCACCTACAAGATTCGTAAATCTTTATTAATTTCAAGAGGTTGAATTCAAGTAACGATATATACGTCTGAGCCGTCAAGACATCATAGAGTGAGAAATGCTAGGACCAACCTTTTAAAAGCTGATAAGGCAATTTTATGAAACAGAGGTCAGTACAAAATATAAACAGTTTGCACTGTTTGGTGACGCTAGGCGCGTTATTTTTGATATTAGAGACCATTTTTCTGCCGACGTTAGAAAAAATGGCAAGGGACACCGGATTTAGTCTCTCACTGGGTGTAATGTGCTATGCTCAAGAAAAAGGCAAGTCTTCGAACAAGAGACGTACCATTCCCAATGTATCGGAAACCACCTATAAAAGGTTGAGCGAAATTGAAAAATTCGCTACGAACGAAGATCTTGATTCAGCGCAAAAAATTATCGATCAGATGTTAAGGCATGAGCAGCGCTACAACCAAAACGAGGTCGCTCAAATCCACCGAATGGCTGCGTGGATTGCACATGAACGAGGAGATACACAACAAGCTATAAAACATTACGAAGAAATAGTGGAGCGTAGGGAGTTTATTAGCGAAGGAATGGAACAGAATGCGATTAAAACGCTTGCACAGCTTTACTTCGCCGTTGAAGATTTCGGAAAGTCACTGGAACTGATGGAAACATGGGTAGCACTTGCCATGGAACCTAAACCAGCTGACTACGCGCTAATCGGTGTGGCTCTATACATGATGAAAAATTATCAAGGTGCTATTGATCGGACTGAGCAAGCAATTGATCTGGCCAGTCAATTGGGTATCGAAGCAAAAAGGCAGTGGTGGGATATATTACGTGTTAGTTATTATGAATTAGGAAACTATCCTAAAACGGTGAAAATACTGGAATTGATGGTAGAAAAATATCCTCGGCGAGAATACTGGATAAGTTTGGCGGGCATGTATGGTCAAATTGACCAGGAGAAGAAACAAATGTACGCCATGGAAGCGGCACATGTAGGAGGCTACTTCAAAAAATCATCGGACTATAGGAATTTTTCGGCATTGCTTGCCAACGAAGGTGTTTACTGGAGAGCGGCTAAGTACTTAAACGAAGGATTTGAAAAGGGTATTGTAGAGAAGGATTACAACACTCTGAATACGCTTGGTCAGCGATATCAAGCTGCGATAGAAACTAATCGAGCTATTGAAATTTTTGAGGAAGCTCGCGAACAAGCAAAAGATGGGAAATTATTTGAGCGTCTTGCCCGCTTGTACTATGACTTGGATGAGTACGAAAAATGCACGGAAACGGCAAAGATTGCGATAGATAAAGGCGGTCTGCCGAGGGTATTCAATATCGAAATTGTAATGGGAATTTGCCTTGTTGAACGTGACCTTTTGACGCAGGCTCGTCAAGCATTTGCTTCGGCTCGAGATAATGCCGACAAAGCTAAAAATAGAACTGCGTCGCGAACCGCGTCTAACTGGGTTAAGTACATCGACAAAGAAGTAAAACGCCGTGCGGAATTAGCTAAAGTAGCAGGATAGTACGCTAACTACTAATGAGCCGGTACTAAAGTTCGGCATGAAAATGTTTCGTTATGTTTACTGGAATCGTACAGGCCGTTTGTACGATTGAGTCGTACTGCGTCGTTGATGATATCGTTGAGCTTGGTATTCATCTCGGGAATCTTGCCCATGGTCTAGTCGTTGGGGGGTCAGTGGCAGTTAATGGATGTTGTTTAACTGCGGTGAACATAGAAGACTCGTTAGTGGGTTTTGAACTTATTCACGAAACTGCATGGCTGACCAATCTGGGATTGCTTCAAGAAGGGGACAAAGTCAATGTTGAACGTTCGCTGCGTTTTGGAGACGAAGTGGGGGGTCATATGTTATCCGGGCACGTAGATTCGACGGTACGTGTTCTGTCCATAGAGTCACGGCAACGAGAAAAACGAGTTACGTTCGAAGTACCCCAAGATTTAGCTCGATATATTTTTGCTAAAGGATTCGTAACTCTTGATGGGGCAAGTCTTACGGTTGCCACATGGGAACCGGCAAACCAGATAGCAGAGGTCAACTTTATTCCGGAAACATTGCGTCGGACGACTTTCTCTTCACTGGCTGTTGGAAGTCGCATGAATATCGAGGTCGACTGTATCACAAAAGCGATTGTTAACACGACGCAAGCATTTCTGCAGGCGCGTGACATAGACCGAAGCTGCAGCTAACTGGTCAAGCTGGGAATGCGGGACTCATTTATTCAACAATTACGGACTGCTTGGGTTAGATCCAATTCTTTATTGTGCGTGGGGCTAGACCCGCTGTTAAAGCGTATTCCCAAACCTTTCGATATTGGACCCAAGGGGGTATTTGATTTTTGTAAAGCAGTTGTAGATGTGACGCATGATTACGTGTGTGCATTCAAACCCCAGCAGGCACACTTTGCCGCACTAGGCCTTGAGCATGACATCGAGGCGTTAGTTAGTTACATACATAAACGATATCCAGGCATTCCAGTTATTTTGGATGCCAAGAGATCAGATATTGGGGACACGGCGGCACGATACGCCGGAGAAGCGTTCGTGCGTTACGACGCAGACGCCGTTACTGTCAATCCCTATCTTGGCTGGTCGTGCATTGAACAGTTTCTTAGTTATCGCGATCGTGGTGTTTTAGTACTTTGTCGCACCAGTAATGCTGATAGCGATTGGATACAGGGCTATCCTGCAGAGGACCCGTTGTATCTCCGTATTGCAAGACGGGTTCGTGATGCTCAAGATGAAAATCTACTGCTAGTAGTGGGGGCAACTTTCCCGAAAGTGTTAGCTCAGATTCGAAAAGTTGTTGGCGACGTACCTCTTTTGACACCAGGAGTGGGTGTACAAGGAGCCCAAGTTGAAGAAGTTCTTGCTGCCGGAAGGGATTCAAGAGGTATGGGTCTAATTGTAAACGTTTCACGTGATATATTATATCATAACACAAAATTAAATTCATTGGATGTCATCCGGAATTCGGCAAGGCACTATGCATCAATACTTCCAGCGACTCCGAAGCACTAGAAATTTGCGTAAATATTCCACCAACCAACTACCTATTCAAATTTAAGTACAAGGGATTTTTATGCCACGAGCATCGTTTGATTGGAGCGACCCCTTTCTTCTTGAGGATCAGCTTTCTGGGGAGGAACGCTTGGTGCAGGCAACTGCAAGGAATTTTGCACAACAAAGACTAATGGATCGTGTTCTTGAAGCGAATCGTAACGAGTTCTTTGACCGTGAAATTATGAAGGAACTAGGTGCGATAAATTTTCTCGGCGCAACGCTACCAGAACAATATGGGGGGGCGGGTGCCAATTATGTATGCTACGGTCTGATTGCTCGGGAGATAGAGCGGGTTGATTCCGGCTATAGATCTGCAATGAGCGTGCAGTCATCACTTGTCATGTATCCTATCTACGCTTACGGCAATGAAGAACAACGAGCAAAGTATCTACCTAGCCTCGCGTCTGGAGAGTGGATCGGATGCTTTGGGTTGACGGAACCAGACTCCGGGTCGGACCCGGCTAGCATGCTTACTAAGGCCGAGGAAACTAATGGTGAGTACGTGTTGAATGGTACTAAAACATGGATCACTAATGCTCCGATTGCAGACGTGGCGGTGATTTGGGCAAAACTAGACGGTGAAATAAGAGGGTTCCTAGTTGAACGCGGCATGGAGGGATTCTCAACGTCTACGATTTTAGGGAAAATGAGTTTGAGAACCTCAGTCACAGGGCAAATCATCCTTAACGATGTTCGGATTCCCCGAGAGAATTTGCTTGTTGGGGCTAAGGGACTAGCGGGTCCGTTCGGATGTTTGAATCATGCTCGATATGGAATTGCTTGGGGCTCATTGGGAGCCGCTGAGTTTTGTTGGCATGCTGCGCGAAATTACGCATTGGAGCGAACCCAATTCGGGCGTCCCTTGGCCGCGAATCAGCTGGTACAGAAGAAACTTGCTGATATGCAGACCGAAATTACGCTAGGCCTTCAAGGTTGCTTGCGAATGGGCCGGCTTTTTGATGAAGACCGGCTTCCTGTCGAGACCATATCTCTAATGAAGAGGAACAACAGTGGCAAGGCATTGGATATTGCGCGAATGTCGCGGGATATACATGGAGGGAATGGGATCTCCGATGAATTTCATGTCATACGTCACGTCATGAATCTAGAAACGGTAAATACATATGAGGGCACACATGATATCCACGCGCTCATCCTCGGTCGTGCACAGACTGGCATTCAAGCTTTTACGACTTGATTAATTAAATCAGCGAAAGCAGTAAATTTCAGCACAACAAAAGACAATGGACCGGCACAGGAGTTTTGATCCCAGACAATTGATCGAGTCTCTGCCAAGAAAACCTGGCATTTATCGAATGTTGGATGATCAGGGGGTGACTTTATACGTGGGCAAAGCTCGAGATCTCAAATCTAGGGTCACAAGCTATTTTCGCACATCGGGTCTTACTACGAAAACAATGTCCCTCGTTGCGCGTACGCATGATCTTCAGGTAACCGTAACAAACAGTGAGACCGAAGCTTTGCTTTTAGAGCAGAGCTTTATCAAAAAGGAACGCCCTTTCTATAACGTGTTACTGAAAGATGATAAGTCATATCCTTATATCGAAATGCATGAAGATCATCCATTTCCTAGTCTAAGGTTGCACAGGGGTGCAAAGCGGTCATCATCGCGTTATTTTGGCCCGTTTCCAAGTACTGCCGCGGTAAGGGATAGCATTGCGATCCTGCAGAAGTTATTCCGTATCCGTGCGTGTCAAGACAATTTCTTCAAGAATCGGTCCCGTCCATGTTTGCAGTATCAAATTCATCGGTGCAGTGGACCATGTGTGAATTTGATCGATTCTGATCAATATGCAAGCGAACTTCGACTGGCGGTGCTGTTTTTAGAAGGAAAAAGCCAAGATGTTCTGAGCGAACTCAAGAAGCAGATGGATAGTGCATCCGAATCTTTAAACTTTGAACAAGCAGCACGACTCCGTGACCGTATTGGGCACTTACGTAAAGTACAGGAGTCTCAGTATGTTGTACATGGTGGAAGTGGGGATATCGACGTATTTGGCATTGCACGAGCCTCACAATATGTATGCATTCATGGACTATTTGTCCGCGATGGCAGAATCCTTGGCCACCGCAATTGGTTTTTGAAAAACGAATTATTAAATGATGTTTCCAAGATCATGTCGGAATTTATTTCTCAGTATTACTTTGGAAATATCAAGCGTGAGATACCTGCGACAATTTTGTCTTCTGTAGAAGTGGATGACGCGATTATTCTCAGAGCCGCATTATCAGAGGTAGCAGGGCGTAAGGTCGAACTAAGCTCGCGCGGACGTACTCATAGAGCTCGGTGGATCGCATTGGTTGTGGAAAATGCAAAGTTATCGCTTGTTACTCGGATGAGTGAAAGAAGAAATATTTTTGCACGTTTGGTAGATTTGCAAGAGGGCCTTGGATTTTCGGAAGTACCTGATCGGTTGGAATGTTTTGACGTGAGCCATTCCAGTGGAGAGGCACCGGTCGCGTCGTGCGTAGTTTTTGATCGAAATGGGCCTCTTCGGTCTGATTACCGACGATTTAATGTCGACGGCGTTGCACCCGGTGATGATTACGCAGCAATGCGCCAAGCATTGTTTCGTCATTATCGCCGCGTAGCTGGTGGTGAATTTAATCTGCCCGATGTATTGGTTATTGACGGTGGACTGGGACAGGTTCGGCAAGCGGTTGAAGTACTAGCTGAACTAGAGTTGGTCGACATCTGTATCTTGGGCGTTGCCAAAGGATTCACACGTAAACCCGGCCTAGAAACGATTATTAACCATCGGGGACAGGAAGTTATCTTGGGTAAAGATAGTGGAGCCATACACTTGCTGCAGCATATTCGTGACGAAGCGCATCGATTTGCCATCGCCGGTCATCGTAGCCGTCGTCAGAAGAGACGAAGACAGTCGGAACTTGACAGTATTCCAGGAGTTGGTTCTATGCGCAAACGTGAGCTACTTACGCATTTTGGCTCATTGGATGCAATTAAAGGAGCAAGTATTGAAGAGCTAACAAAGGTTCCACGGATACATCGAAAACTTGCTACAGAAATATACGGGGTGCTTCATGCTGGCTAGTCAATTCGAACGTTACCTACCAAATGTGCTCACGATCAGCCGGATCGTGTTGATTCCAATTTTTGTATTCACCTACATCATCTCCGATGAAATGCATTGGCTCGCTGGTGTACTTTTTTCTGCTGCTGCTATAACAGATTGGCTAGACGGTTATCTTGCACGCCGATTAAGCGTAGATACAAAATTTGGTGCTTTTTTAGATCCCGTCGCGGATAAATTAATCGTTGTATCAGCATTGGTTGTATTAATTGGTGCGCATTCAAGCCTTTGGATCACTTTACCGGGGCTGGTCATTATTGGTCGAGAATTGATCATTTCAGCGTTAAGAGAGTGGATGGCAGAAATGAACCGACGAAGAGTTGTTGCTACGATAGCACTCACAAAGATTAAAACTGTAGCACAGATGGTTGCCATTTACATCTTGCTTTCGAATCCTCCGGAATTGGGGCGACCAATAGTTTTCGCTGGCCTGATCGTGATGTATATTGCTACTGGTATGACACTCTGGTCAATGTTTATGTACCTACAAGTGGCTTGGTCTTCCCTGATGGAAGGCTTCCATCACAGACGCTCATTACGACGCAGGTCCACGGGGTAATAGGGTAATCGCCAGCAATTTCCCGTATAACCTAAACTCTGCTATGATAATGTGGACTTTGTGGATTGGCTTTCGCGATAATAAGAGTGTAGGCTTGTCATTTGAGGATGGATGATAGGTTAGTATAGGGTTTACCGGACAAGCGAGGTATCTAAGGATGGATACGTTGAAGTTGCGCAAGGACATGAGCAAGCCCGGACTGCTTCGGGTGGTTCGGAAGGTTTTCGATCCGGTGGTCGATCCGGTTTCCGGTCGACAGTTTTCCATCGGAGCGTGTCTGATGTCGGGTCTGGCGATGTTTTTGGAGAAGCACGGCTCGCTTGTTGCAGTTTGATCATCTATCGATGGCGCGGGGATACGGTGGAGGTAGCGACGTCTGTACGGTCGGGTCGTCTTGCGCGGGTTCCCTGCGACACGACCTTGCGCGCCGTCCGTCTGGATCCGATCTCGCCGGTGCAGTATCGGCGGGCGTTTCAGCAGGTACTGCAACGCGCCCAGCGCGGCAAGGTTCTGCGTCGGATGTCGGCGTGGCGCGGCCATTATCTGGTAGCCGTGGACGGCACCGGTACCTTTTCCTCCCAGCGGGTCCACGGTCCGTGCTGTCTGCGGGTCCGGCATCACAACAGCTCAGACCACGTACTCCCATCAGCAGTTGTGTGCGGTGCTGGTGCATCCGGATCAGCGGCAGGTGCTGCCGATGGCGGTGGAGGCGGTTCGCAACAACGGGGATGGCTCGACCAAGAACGACTGTGAACGGTGCGCCTGGACCCGGCTGGTTCCGGTTCTGGCTTCGCTCTATCGACGCATGAAACGGATCGTGATCGCCGATGGGCTGTTCTCGCAGGGGACCAAGATCCGGCTGCTTCAGGAGCACGGACTGCGCTTTCTGCTGGCGGCTCGCGCGCGGGGCGACCATCCGCATCTGCAAGCTCAGATGGATCGTTTGGATGCGCCCTGATTTGCGGATCCCTCGTCCGAGGGTCAGGAGCGGGACCGCCGGCTGCGGGTGGTGCCGGAGGTGGAACTGAATGCTGCGAACCCCGATCTGAAGGTCCAGGTGCTGCAGAGTTCGGAACGGCGGGGTTCCGGCGAGGATGCGCGGCGGGAGTTCACTTGGGTCACGGATCTGCCGGTCCGCTCCGACCACGCCCAATGGCATTCGGATTAGCGGAAAGGGATCCTGGTCTTTGAGGATGTCGTGTAACCGATTGATATACGGAAACGTATTCGGTTCTTTTGGGGTTCTTCAAAAAACACTTACGTTTCAGCATGGGTTATGGCAATCTACGCTTACGTTAGATTATCTCTGGTGCAAACGTGATGGATTCCCGAATCGAGAACCTGAAGTCGACCACCTTTTGTGGCACGCGGCTGACCCGCCGTCAGATTGCGGACATTCAGAAGACGGTGAAAATGTTTCCGGCACTGAGCCGCCATGAGCTGGCTGCCGCCCTGTGCAGTCATCTGGGCTGGTTCACACCGAAGGGTCGGGATCGAGACCGACTGGGGTCCTGTCTGCGGATGCTGGAGCAGCTGGAGTCCTGCGGCATCGTGTCGCTGCCGGCGAAGCGGCCGGGATCGAGAACGGGAACCGGGGGTCGGAGGAGACCAGTTGTGTCAATAATTTTCTGCAATTTCCAGTGGGAGCGGAGACCCGCCCATATGGGCGGGTCTCCGCTCGGCGCGAAATTTTCGGGTGTTTCATGCCGCCTCCTGCCATGTCTCGGATTCCGGTTCGGGTGCGCGAACCACGCCGATCCGGTCATATAGATAACGCTGCCCCGTCAGCCACCGCTCATGGGTCTCCGCCGCAAGTGCCAAGATCAGAGGCAGACAGGACTCCGCGTTCGGAAAGATCCTGACGACACGCGTTCGCCGGCGGAGCTCCTCGTTGTACCGCTCCAGCATGTTCGTGGACTTCATCCGCAGGCGATGTTCCCTGGGCAGCCGATACACCGTCAGCGTCTCCTCGACATGATCCTCGACCCATTCCACTAGCCTGCCAAACCCTTTCTCATCGCCCCAACGGGCTACCCAGGCACCCAGTGCCTCACGAGCCTCCCCGACATGCTCACAGCCCCACAACCCTTTCAAACCCTCCAGACACGCGGGATCAGCACTCCGGGACAGCTTGTTCCTGGCATTGCGCAGAAAATGGACGCAGCACCGTTGCCACAGCGCGGTCGGCAGCACTTTCGAGATCGCATGCTTTAATCCCTCATGACTGTCCGAGACCACATACTCGACTCCCCGCAGGCCACGTTCCTTCAGATGCGAGAGGAATTCCGTCCACGACACCTCGCTTTCCCGGTTCGCCACCTCCGCCGCCAGCACCCTGACGCCGACCCTCGCCGTCAATCCCGAGGGCAATCTGCACCGCCCGGGAACGCACCGAGCCCTCCTCTCTCACCTTCTCATACCGGGCATCCAGCAGCACATACGGATACGCCTCCTCCAGCCGACGTTCCGCAAACGCCTTCAGCGACGCGTCGAGACCCCCTGCACATACATCTCCGACAGCACGGCCACCAGTGCCTTCTCCGAACGCTGATAGCGCTCGAACACCCGCGTGCTGAACTGGCCGCTGCGTTCCTGCGGAACCCTCAGCTCGATCTCGCCCACCTTCATCGTCAGATCGCGCCGGTAGTATCCAGAACGGTCCATCTTCGTCCGCTCGCTCTTGCCCGCTCCCAGAAGCGTCTCTTGCACCAGCCGCCTCACAAAGTCCTCATCGTCCGCCAGATGATGACATGCCGACTTCTTCGTGTCATTGTGCGTATAATCTTCCCGAATCATTTTTTGCTCCTTTTCGATAAATTGTGTCATGAATGATTCGCGCCTGGACGCGGTTCCGCGTCCAGGCATCTCCACATTCCCGATGAAACATCAGATTCAACCATCCGTCTGTCGTTACAGCTCGTTTTTCGTTTTTGCAGATAAATTTAGGCTCTTATGTAGTCTTATGTTGAGAATGACTAACAAGCAGCTATAATATGCGCTGGTTCAATAGGTTGAGGAAAACCAATGGGTCCCCGCAAATTCAAGGAGATGCTAGACCAGATTCCCAGGCTGACCCCAGTGCAGAAGCAGAGGCTGATGCACGGGGTCCAGACATCGGTCGGGTGCGACGAACTGCCTGAACCCGTTCGTCAACGGGAAGCGGAGTTGGACCGATTGCGAGTATGTATGCATTGCGGTTCCTCAGGGGCGGTGCGTCACGGGAAGTCGGCAGGCTTGTGTCGATTTCGTTGCCGTTCGGCATCGTGCGGACGCACCTTTCACGCGCTGACTGGGACCCATCTTGCTGGCTTGAGGCACAAGTCGAAGTGGTCGGTATTCGAAGCGTGTTTGCGAGATCGGCTGACGCTGCATCAGTCAGCCGATAAATTGTGTCATGAATGATTCGCGCCTGGACGCGGTTCCGCGTCCACCGGCATCTCCACATTCCCGATGAAACATCAGATTCTAACCATCCGTCTGTCGTTGGCACAGCTCGTTTTTCGTTTTTGCAGATAAATTTATACACAACCCGGAGACCGCGGCATACGAGCCGCTCGGATCCGGGTTCCGCCATAGAGTGCGGGTTGCAGGAGCTGATGCCACTGGAACTGGAGATTGTGGCGGAGGGGGAGGCCGTTGAGGAATGGAAGGAACGGATGGACCAGAATCATGAGCTGGGTTACCGGCATCCGTTCGGCTGTTTCCTGCGCTACTGGCTGCGGGATCGTCGGGGTCGCAAGCTGGGCTGTCTGCTGTTTGAGGCGGGCACGACCCGGCTTCCCTGTCGTGACGCCTGGATTGGCTGGCGGGATCGGGATCGGGCGAAGCGTCTGAAGGGGTGGTGAACAACTCCCGGTTCCTGATCTTCCCTTGGGTTCGGGTTCCGTATCTGGCCTCGAAGGCCCTGTCGATGGCGGTTCGGCCTCGCTGCCCGGGGACTGGAAGGAGCGGCACGGCCTGGAGCCGGTACTGGTGGAGACCTTTGTGGATCCGGCGAAGTACCGGGGGACCTGCTACCGTGCCGCCAACTGGCAGTGCATTGGCCGGACGAAGGGACGCAAGGCGAGTGCATCGGAGGCGGGCAGGACTTCGAAGGACGTTTACCTGTATCCGCTAATGAAAGACTGGAAGCAGGTGCTGCTGACCGGCTCCCGTCGATCCGGACGCCGTTCCCGCAGGCCGCCGGTGGCGGTCTTGGCCCCGGAGGATGCGTTTGTCCGGCTCTGGAGCGGCATCGTCGAGACGCTCGTGGGTGTCGCCAACCGGCACGACTGGCTCTGGCAGCGACGACGGCGCGTGCTGAACACGCTGGTGGTCGTGCTGTTCGTTTTCCGGCTGGTGTTCTCGGAGGGGCGTCCAGGATATGCGACCACGCTGGCCGAACTGTGGGGGCAGTGCCGGACGATGGGGATCGAACTGCCACAGCCGGCTCCGGTGTCGCCGTCCTCCATCTGCAGTGCCCGGGCCAGGCTGGACGAGCAACTGTTCAAGACCTTGCACCAGGAAATCCTCAAGGTGGTCTTCGACGCCGAGGCACGACCCCGGCACGCACGGAAAGTCCGGCCCGACACGGATCGGCGGTGGCATGGGCATCGGGTGTTTGCGGTCTGATGGAAGCTCCCTGAACCTGCCGCGCGGACTGGTGCATGAAGGCTGGCGGACGCCGGTAGACGGTGCCCATTATCCGCAGGGTCTAGTGAGTTGCCTGTATCGGCTGCAGGCCCGACTACCGGTCGACTTCGACCTGCATGCGCATGGAAACGAGCGAGCGACGGCACTGGCCCACCTGAACGTGCTCTCGGCGAACGATGTGGTGGTCTATGACCGGGGGGCTACTATTCCTATGAGATGCTGCACGCGCATGCGATCCGGGGACTGCACGTGGTGTTCCGGATGAAACGGAAAACCGGTATCGATGTCGACCGCTTCATCCACGGCGGCCGCCGGGATACGGTCATCGAGGTCGTTCCCCGCCAACGCACGCTGACCAGACTACGCCGAAGGAACCCCGGAGCCGCATTCGGCCCACACCGCTTGCGGCTGGTGAAATATGCCGTGGGCGATACCGTCTTCATTCTGGGAACGACCCTGCTGGACCGGGACCCGTATTCCATCGACCAACTGTCGGATCTGTATCACGCGAGATGGGTAATCGAGGAACGGTACAAGGTATCCAAACGGCGGAAAGTGAGCGAAGCAGGGGAGCACCGGCACCGGCAACTGGAGGTCGAGGACTTTCATGGGCAAAGCGAGCGCGGAGTGAAACAGGAACTGTATGCATGCTTCACCCTGATTGCCATGACCCGGCTGTTCGCCAACCACGGCGAGGATCCTTTGAACGGGGGGCTGCCGAACGACGGGAAGCCGCTGATGCAGACGAATTTCAAGCACGGACTTGCGGCGGTGGCGGCCAACATCGAGAGCCTGCTACTTCAGCAGGCATCCGCCCTCCGGGAAACCGTGGCTCGTATTGTCGGCGAGATCGTCCGGTGTCGGCACCGGCTCCGTCCGGGTAGGTCCTATGGACGGCGATCCCGAAAACCGGTCGGAAAGTGGCAGCGAAGCAGGGGAGCACCGGCACCGGCAACTCGCTAACGGAATAAAAAATCAGCGGATAACCAAGGCCCAAGACCGAATCCTTAACCGAATGGCAAAATTCACTAAACGAATGCCATTGCGACCACGCCAGGGAGCTGGCCCGCGCGGCTCGCAGTCGTTGGAAGATCGAGAACGAGACATTCAACACGCTGAAGAACGTCCAGTACCCTGGAGCACAACTTCGGACACGGCACCCAGCACCCTGTCGGATACTTTCGCGGCACTGATGCTGCTGGCGTTCCTGATCGACCAGGTGCTGAAAATGGCCTGCCTCGTCATGCAGCAGATCTTCGCCAAGTGCTATACTCGAACCGCGACGTGGGAATGTCTGCGCAGCAGTTTCTGTGCGGTAGCCTTTCGCCAACTGGCAGGAACTGTACGGCCACGCCCTCGGGATCTACACCGCGGTACCTCGCCTACGATACGTCCTGACGCCCGACCGGCCTCCCCCGCTCGATGAAGGATATATCCGGGACGTCCCGAGGCCCCAGGCCGCCCTGACGGTCAAGAGACCCGCATATCGGTGCCCAGAACCCGTCCCAACGCACGACGACATGCCGTGCAAACCAGCTGAAAACGTTGGTTTCCCGTACCGAAACGTGAAAAGACAGACGTCAAGACCAAAATGAAACTATACGGGGAATTGCTGGATAAGGGGGAGGTGCGTCCAAAATCCACAAAACCGTGCCTGAACCACGGATTATGGGCGAAATGCGGATGTTGGAACCCCGGCTACCGCTCCAAACCAAAAAACGGGCCCATCTCGCACTGCTCATGCAATATCCGGGCTAGTAGGCTACAAATTCTAATAATACGTGTTTATAATGGTGGACTGGAAGGGGTTCTGGGATCAGGAGGATTCGATTCCGAAGCAATGCATGGTGGAGTTAGCTCAGGATGAGGGGGATGAGTTGGAAGCGGTGCTGAAGTCGAGCACACGTCGTGCGGTGTTGGCGACGAAGCTGCAGCGTGCACGGATTCTGCTGGCCGTGGATCAGGGGAGGGGGGTGCTGGCCCGGCACTGACGGACATGCAGGTGGTGGATGCGCTTTGTGGGGGTGACGGAGCGGACCTGCCAGCACGTGCGTCGGCGGAGCAGGGTCCGATGAAGGATCTGGAGCGCAGGCCTCGGCCGTTGCCTCCGGTGCCGAAGAAGTTGGACGGGGAGAAGGAAGCGCGTCTGGTTCAGGTGGCCTGTTCGGTTCCACTGGAAGGGCCCCGCGTTCGGTGGACCGTGAAAGATGCTGGCAGAAGAGCTGGTGCGACTTGAAGTGGTCGAAACGATTTGCGGGGAGACCGTGCGGCAGGCGTTAAAAAAAACGAATTGAAACCATGGCGGCGGGAAATGTGGTGCATTCCGAAGAAGCAAAGCCATCATTTCGTGGCCGGCATGGAGCGGGTGCTCAAGGTATACCGGCGGCCGTACGACCCGCGGCATCCGGTGGTGTGCATGGACGAGATGAGCAAGCAGCTCGTGGCGGAAGTCCGCGAGGAGTTGCCAGTACGCCCCGGGTCGCCGGAGAAGTACGACGCCCACTACCTCCGCCGGGGAGAATGCACGGTGTGGATGTTCGGCGAGCCGCTGTCCGGCTGGCGGACAGTGGCTGTCACCAAACGGCGCACGACGTTGGATTGGGCGAAGCAAGTGCGCGCACTTGCGAATCTGCTGCGTTACCGGGATGCGGAAACCATCACGCTGGTGTGCGACAACTTGAACACCCACAGCGGTGACTCGTTCTACGCCGCGTTCCCGGCGGCCGAAGCCAGTTGGTTGAACGACCGCATCCACTGGGTGCACACGCCGAAACACGGGAGCTGGCTGAACGTTGCGGAACTGGAGTTCAGTGCGTTGCACCGCCAGTGCTTGGATCGCCGGGTCGAGAGCAGGGCTTTGGTCACGTCGGAAACGGCGGCCTGGGTCGAGGAGCGCAATCGCGAACAGACCGGGGTCGACTGGCAGCTCAGCGTCGACGACGCGCGCACCAAACTGAAGCATCTATACCCGAAAATTAAAACCAGTTAAACTACTAGTTAAAGAACAGAGTGCTGGACTGGGTGATGGACAAACTTTGACGTCTGAAGTTTGTTGCCACCGTCTGCGGAGGTGAGCGTGCCGTTCAAAATTTGAACGTCGCCGTTCAAAATTTGAACGTCGCCCTCACGAGAGCAATTTGAATGCCGTGATGATATTCTTAAAAATATTTAGGATAATGATCAGAGATAAGAGGAGAGGCTGTTTCAATGCTAGATTGACCCATAAACTGACCGTGATACTATTTCATCTCCGATTTTGGATACCATTCTCTATTCTCTATTTTCTGCGTTCACTACTCACTGGGCTGGGTGGCAGAGTGGTTATGCAGCGGACTGCAACTCCGTTTACGCCGGTTCGATTCCGACTCCAGCCTCCAATGGCTTTGACTACTCAACTTATTTATATGACCGCTGGCTTAACTACGCTTGAGCGGGAGAACCAATCGATTTCTGTATCTAAGTAAATTTATCTCTCTGGCTAAGAGGATCAATGCTTGGTCGACTGACGTCAACAGCCAACGGCGCGGCGTCGCCGGTCAAATGAAGATTAACGGTGCATGCTGCGATACAGAGGCGTGTATCCTAAAATTAAAAATGACGAGGTGCTAACGCATGGCAGCTGTTATATGGCACCAGCAGTTCCAGTTATAGGTAGCATGGCTAACCGAGCCACGCCTGTTACAGGAATCTGGAGTCCCTTGACAGCCCTATTTACAGGGAGGTAGGGCAACGAGATTTGTAGCTGCGCGACTGCGTGATGTACCCGTTTGGGCGGGAGCGCGACGACAAGCACTACCGTCCTATCTAGGCATCATTCGATTCGACCTAATCCGGCGATTACCATGCACTTTGAATCTGCCATCTGCCGATTTTCGAAGAATATTGGTTAGAAGTTCGAAGTGTCTGCAAGAATTCCGTACGTCGAATATTTACTGCACCAAGTGAACACAAGTGTGACGTCATCAATTGGCAGTCGATCATAAAGAAATTCCAAGAACGCAAGTGATATATCAGCGATACTAAAGCAACCTTAGATGCATCGGATTCGATAGAGAACATAGATTCTCCAAAGAACAACCTTCCTAACGAAACGCCGTACAGTCCACCTACCAGATTACTTTTATTCCACGTTTCGACTGAGTGAGCGATACCTTCACGATGTAGTTTTCCATAAGCAGTCATCATTTCCTCGGTAATCCAAGTTTGTTCACGGCCAGGTCTAGTTACTCCACATTCTCGAATGACTGCGTCAAATGCTGTGTCGGCAGTGACTTTAAACGGACCATTGCGAATCCGCTTAGATAAACTGCGGGAAGTTTTGAATGTATTGATCACTATCACTGCTCGCGGATCAGGGCACCACCAAAGAATTGCTTCTTCGTTAGATTCCGGCCACGGGAATATGCCTTTGGAATATGCCTCTACCAATCGTTTTTTTGACAGCTTTCCACCGATGGCAACAATATCTTCAAACTGAGATTTTGATGGGTCGGGCAGGGCGACGGCTTCATCCGCCAGATAAATAAGGTTCAGCTCAAACTCCGCATGGGCTTATCAAGTAGAGTGGGAATCGAGATATTTCTCCGCATCTAACGCTGCCATACAGCCAAATCCAGCCGATGTTACTGCTTGTCTATACACGTGATCGGCGACATCCCCCGCTGCGAATACTCCAGGAACACTCGTAGCAGTTGCGTTGCCATTAATTCCACTACTGATTTTGATGTATCCATCATGCATATGTAGTTGGTCAGCAAAGATCTCGGTATTGGGTACATGGCCAATAGCAATAAAAACTCCCGTTACAGGCAATTCCGACAGTTCATTATTTTCGGTGTTTCGCAAACTTAATCCCATCACGCCCTGCTTGTCTCCAAGTACTTCATTGACGACATGCTTCCATATTGGTACAACCGTTCCAGAATCTATTCGTCCAAACAATCTGTCCTGAAGAATCTTTTCTGCTCGGAGCTTGTCTCGACGGTGTACCAAATATACTTTCGACGCGATATTGGACAAATAGAGAGCTTCTTCTACTGCAGTATTACCACCACCAACAACGGCTACGTTCTGCCCTTTGAAGAAAAAGCCGTCGCATGTTGCACAAGCACTTACGCCCCTTCCTCTGTACTTCTCTTCACTTGGAAGACCGAGATATTTCGCCGAAGCACCTGTCGCTATAACCAGCGCATCGCATCGATATTCAGTTTGAGAACCCATTAGCCGAAAAGGTGAACTTGTTAAGTCGGCCGAATGAATATAATCGTTAATAACGTGTGTGCGATATTTACTCACGTGCTCTTTCATACGAAGCATTAGCTCAGGACCTTGCAGGCCATTGTGATCGCCAGGCCAATTGTCAACATCGGTGGTAGTTATCAGCTGACCTCCAATTTCAACGCCGGTAATGAGCGTTGGCTCTAGGTTAGCTCTCGCAGCATATAACGTTGCGGTGTATCCAGCTGGCCCCGATCCGAGGACAACGAGACGAGCTCGATGCACTTCGCTCATATGCTTGACTCCGGAGTTTCTATGGAAGGTCCATTTTTGCAATGCGTTTGCAATGTAGTCCACTAGAGTATTGTTACTGACGTATGTCGATTTAAGATTTTGTCCATTTTTTGAAGAAATGCTAAAAATCGATGAAACTCTTTGATGTGCATAGCATACAGATAGCTTGGTACATACGTATTAGCGCATGTACGTAAGAGCCGAGATCGTTAGAAAATCACAATTAGTTAGTAGAGAATCGCAACGCTGAAGAACGACTTCACTCTCGTATCGTACCCAATCCCTTTAGCAACTGCTGTCCTAATCCTCACGGATTTTTACGATGAATTCAACCATGATGAAACGTAGTTTCTTCTACAGGGTGGAATGATATCGATAGTTTCCAAATCCGTAAATATTTTAAGCACCATGCTTAAGGAATTGAGTACTTTCATTTGCACAGAAAAATAGGGACGTGCGAGTTAAAAAATATCATTTGACGAGAAAAGAATAAGGGGGGTAGACTTCCCATATCATTCAAAGAGGAATGGTGGTATGGCTGAGCCAGGGATGGTTGAAAAAATCTCTATGTTTCCAGTGCGCGAATGCGTGGTTGTCATATGTACAGCGTTTGCTGCATATATCTTTTTAGCCATTTATTCCTATGCACCCATTGACACGGCTACGGCTACTTCTAGTGAGGGCCTTGATGTAACCAATGTCGTGGGGTCAAGTGGACTTTGGGTAGCTAGACTTGCTCTACTGACGTTTGGTTATATCGCATATTTGCTACCTATGGCCCTATTAATTGGAGGGTTGAATGTCGTATTGAGAAGAGGCACGCCGTGGTCTTGGACCAGAGCCGTTGCAAAAGCTGGAACATTACTAGTTATCTTGATAGCACTTTGTGTCCTTGTGCAGCTGCACATGAAGGCCAATGATCCTGACCTAGTGTATGGCACTGGAGGAATAATCGGTTCCGTTCTTGTGCAATATGGCAATTCGTTCCTGAAACCGACAGGATTAACTATCGTGTCAGTTGCTTTATTAATTGTGGGTCAGCAGACACTGACCAATATTTCGTGGCTTACGGTTGCTGAGTGGATTGGAAGCGTTCTATACCGAGTTTTTGGCAAGATTATTCGTTTCACCAAACGATATTGGGTGTGGATACACCTACAGGAAAATGAAGATAGCAAAATTGCAGCACTGACTGTTTCGCCGACTGTGCCACCGAAACTTGGATTAGGAACCAAAGTAGAGCACCGGTCTTCTAAAGAATCGCTTCGGATCTATATTGAACCCACGGTTAGTAGATCAGCACCAAATAACAAAGAAACGGTTGCACGCAAGGTTACTCCAGCTGTGTCATCACTAACCACGGTGTCTACTGCCTACAAAAAGGATACTCACGATACTATTCCCGTTTTGATCGAAAAAGGCATGCCTAGCTTGAAACTGCTTGATGTAGCGGAATCCAATGTTCGAAGTAGCTATAGCAACGAAACACTCGAAATATTGGGAGAAGTACTTGTCGAGAAACTGGCGGACTTCGGTGTTAAGGCAGAAGTTGAGTCCATTCTTCCAGGCCCCGTAGTCACTCGATTTGAAATTTTGCCAGCACCGGGTGTTAAAGTTAGCAAAATTACAGCACTGGTTAAAGATATCGCCAGATCACTGTCAGTAGTCAGTGTACGAGTAGTGGAAACGATACCAGGCAAATCAGTAATCGGTATCGAAATTCCTAATGATCGCCGAAGTATAGTTCGTCTCAGCGATATTCTTAGTTCGCCTGTCTACAAACAATCAGACTCGCCTCTAACCATCGCAATTGGCAAAAATGTTGCTGGTGAAGTTGTAGTTGCGGACATATCAGGAATGCCGCATCTTTTGGTTGCTGGCACAACTGGATCGGGCAAGTCCGTAGCGATCAACGCTATGCTTTTGAGCATGCTTTACAAGGCTACGCCCGATGACGTACGATTTATTCTGATTGACCCTAAAATGCTTGAGTTATCGGTTTACGATGGCATCCCACATCTGCTTACGCCCGTTGTGACGGATATGCGCGAAGCATCGCAAGCATTGAATTGGTGCGTTGGTGAAATGGAACGACGCTATAACATCTTGGCGTCACTCGGTGTACGTAGTTTGGAAGGCTATAACCGGCGTATAGAATCCGAAGAGGCGCAGGGCAATTCACTATTGGATCCTACTTGGCCAGATTCTGCTCCAGCTCCCCCCCCGGCACTTAAGAAGCTACCGTTAATCGTCGTTGTGATAGATGAGTTCGCTGACATGATGATGATTGTTGGCAAGAAGCTGGACCAAGTCATAGCTCGGATCGCGCAGAAGGCTAGGGCGGCCGGAATTCATTTGGTGTTGGCTACCCAACGCCCCTCAGTCGACGTTATTACTGGACTGATTAAAGCAAATATTCCCTGCCGGATTAGTTTTCTGGTGCCAACTCGCATTGACTCACGTACGATTATTGATCAGGGTGGTGCGGAACAATTGTTGGGACAAGGGGATATGTTGTACGTCAAATCGGGATCTTCCGTTCCTGAACGCGTTCATGGTGCGTTCGTGTCGGACGAAGAAGTTCATGCAGTCGTTGCCGCATGGAAAAAAATTGGTGATCCAGTTTATGAACTTGATCTGTCAGCACCGAATGAAGATACTGGCAGTCTAGATTTCATAAATAGCATTGTCAAAGCAGAGGGTGAGGACGAGCTATACGCACAAGCCGTTCGCGTGGTACTTGAACACAAGAAAGCCTCGATCTCATTTCTTCAGCGTAAACTTTCTATTGGTTACAACCGCGCCGCAAAAATGATTGAAGCGATGGAAATAGCAGGGCTTGTCTCCGAGCAGAATTCGAGTGGAAACCGGGAAATTTTGGTTTGCGATGATGCATAATCGAACTGGTGGAATTGCCTGCCTAGTTACCTTTTTCAGCCTGCAATCAATTTTTGCAACTGAGGGTCCCGTCAAGGACTTGGTAGAGAAGCTTACAGCATATGAGTCTATGCAAGGGGAATTCGTGCAACGGATCGCTGGTGATGGTGCTGATGAAGAAGATCAGAAAGGAAAGTTTGCCGTTAAGAAACCGACGGAATTTCGATGGCAGATAACTAAACCATTTCCGCAATTGTTGACTATCCGGAAAGATGTAGCGGCTCTTTACGACGAAGAATTGGAGCAGCTGACCATTCGAACGTTACAAGAGACTGAACTACATATCGCTAATCTGCTCTCACGACCGGCACAAACTCTTCAAAAAAACTTCACCGTATCTAGAGAAGGTGCAGCATTCGTACTTTTACCGAAGCAAGAGAAGCCTCTATTTAAGGAAATTGTCGTTCATTTCGATCAATCGAAATTATCGAGCATTGATTTTTTAGATTCCCTAGGGACATTCACTAAGATCTCGTTTCATAGTATCGAACTTAATGTCGAATTGCCAGACGAGATGTTTACCATAGAAGTTCCGGAAGGCACGGAAATCGTTGGCGATCTGAGTGCTCTTGAATCCGAATGATTTGATTTCTTCTCAAAGCTTATACGCTCCCTTAGCCGAGCGTATGAGGCCGTCGTCGTTGGATGAGTTCGTTGGTCAGCGACATCTCCTAGGACCGGGTCAGCCTTTGCGTCGTTTAGCGGAAAGCGGATCGGTACACTCAATGATTCTTTGGGGACCGCCAGGAACCGGGAAAACAACTCTAGCTAAGTTGCTGGCAAATACGGCATCGGCTCGATTGTTAGTACTGTCGGCAGTTCTAGCCGGCGTCAAAGATATCCGAAATACTGTCGCAGATGCCGAAGGACATTCAAGTTATCAGACCATTTTATTCATAGATGAGGTACATCGATTTTCAAAGTCACAGCAAGATGTGTTGCTGCCATACGTTGAGCGCGGGACCGTTACGTTAATTGGCGCAACGATAGAAAATCCTTCTTTCGAAGTTAATTCGGCCCTGCTTTCGCGAACAAGAATATTTGTTCTGAAACCACTGGAGCTTGACGATTTGCGCACGCTTTTATTGAGAGCACATAACAAGCATTATCCAGATTTGCCTATTTCTCGCGAGGTAGTTGAAGTACTTTGTCGGTATGCAGACGGAGATGCTAGAAGGATGTTAAATACCTTGGAAGTAGCAGCACAACTTGCAGATCAGGAGCTGACGGAAGCGAACGTGGTTGAAGCTTCTGGTCAAACATTTCGTCGCTTCGATAAAAAAGGTGACCATTTCTACGATCAAATTTCCGCATTGCACAAAGCTGTAAGGGGTAGCGATCCAGATGCTTCACTTTACTGGTTCGTAAGAATGTTGGATGGAGGATGTGATCCGTTGTATATCGGCCGAAGGCTGATCCGTATGGCAACGGAAGACATCGGATTATCGGACCCCAAGGCACTTACACTTGCAATAGATGCTTGCGATGCTTACCACCGCTTAGGCTCTCCCGATGGAGAACTCGCATTAGCCGAAGCAGTCATCTATCTCGCGGTGGTACCTAAAAGTAACGCGATTACCACGGCGTTTAATGATGCGGCTACGTTTGTTAAAGAGTACCCATCATGGGATGTACCTTTACGCTTTCGCAATGCACCAACTCAACTCATGAAAAACATGGAGTATGGCAAGGGATACAGGTACGCACATAATGAGAAAGATGCTTTTGCTGCAGGGGAGCGTTATTTCCCTGATAAGATGCCGGATACGCGTTTTTATCACCCTACGGACCGTGGGTTAGAGAGCAACATCCGAAAGAGATTGGATAAACTCCGCGCTCGCAATACCCATTCTGACAGCGATTAGCATGTGGAAATTGGTATTTCTCGTTGCATTGCGACGACGCAGCGCTCGGGGCACAGTCCTGCTCGCTGGTGCACAGAATACAGAGGGGAAATTATTACCGTGGACCTATTAGGTGCATTTACTACGCTTTCGATACTTTCATCGAATACATTGCGATGAGTAGAGTCAGGAAAACTAATCGAAGCTGGACTTTATCTGGTTGGCAGGCACGCTGTCGCTGTTTCGCTCACTGATCAGTGCAGTTGGTAGCTTTGGCTAATGCTTGACCCCAGAATATTTCGACGATCGCCTGAAGCAGTTGCAAATGCGCTTAAAAAGCGCGGCTTCAAACTGGATCTTGACAAGTATCGGGCTTTAGAAGAGCTGCGCAAGCAGATGCAAGATGAAACCGAGTCGCTGCAGAACAGGCGCAACGTTGCATCAAAAGCGATTGGCATTGATCGCGCTGCAGGCAAGGACATAGGCTCAATGGTTGAAGAGCTCGGTCATCTAAAATCGCGCTTGGATGTCGTCAAAAATGAATTCAAGAGGATTCAGAGTGAGCTCGATGCATTTTTTCTTGAGGTACCGAACATTCCCGACGACTCTGTTCCGGAAGGTGGGGATGAATCAGCAAATCTAGAACTTCGAAGATGGAGGCCCCCGCCCAGCTTCGATTTCGAAGCTAAGGATCATGTGGAACTGGCTCAGGGGCGCATTGATCTTGAATCTGCTGCGAAGATTACCGGTAGTCGTTATGCAGTTATGTACGGACCGCTGGTGAGATTACACCGGGCTCTGGTTCATATGATGATCGACGTACATGTAAAGGAACACGGATACGAAGAGGTTTATGTTCCTTATATCGTCAATCGCGATACGATGCAAGGAACCGGGCAGCTTCCAAAGTTTGAGGATGATCTCTTCCGTTTGGACGAAGCAGCGGATTTTTATCTGGTGCCAACAGCAGAGGTTCCAGTTACGAATATAGTCAAGGATAGTATTGTTAGTGAAGGGAAATTACCGCTAAAATTTGTTTGTCATACGCCTTGTTTTAGGCGCGAATCAGGCAGTGCAGGACGCGATACTCATGGGATCATCCGCCAACATCAATTTGAAAAAGTTGAATTAGTACAGATAGTTAAACCGGAAACTTCATGGAGAGTATTAGAAGAATTGACAGGGCATGCAGAAGCTGTTTTGCAGAGGTTGGAATTGCCATACCGAGCTGTAGTGTTGTGCGGGGGGGACCTAGGTTTTTCGGCAGCTAAAACCATTGATTTGGAAGTGTGGCTGCCAGGATCAAGTTGCTACCGGGAAATATCGTCTTGCAGCAATTTCCTTGACTTCCAGGCTAGAAGAACTAGGGCAAGGTATCGCGATCTTGAAACAAAACGACCGACGTTTATGCACACGCTGAACGGTTCTGGTTTAGCTGTCGGCCGGACACTGATTGCAATACTTGAAAATTTCCAAGATAAGGAGGGAGTTATTCGTTTACCAACGGCACTTCATCCATATACTGGAGGTATGGAGGTCATCGAACCTATCGCTAGTAGGCTATCACTTTTGTATTGATTGGTAAAGTGATTTCAGTTTGATCCGTGCGTCTGCGGTCGTGAATCGCCAGTCCACTCGCACGGCTTCGCGGTTCCTTCGCTCCTGCCAAGCATCGACTTCACGGCGTAGGGTTTCGCGGTCGGGCAGACGACGGTTCAGGCATGGGCCGACCATCGCACCGATCTCAATCTCGGCCATGTTCAGCCAGCTGCCGTGCTTGGGCGTATAGTGGATCTCCAGACGCTCGGCGATGCGCCGCGCCTCGGCCGGCTCGAACGCCTCGTAGAACGAAGCCGGGGCATGCGTGTTTAACCCTTATTTCTCATAATGGATGGCTTGGGTGCGATGTATGTGCGTGTAAGTCGTTGATACCACGAAGTTGGTTGGGCTTTGCCGGGGGGAAGGGGATGGTAGCGGGGTGCGTTCGGACGGATGGGTGCGTTGGATGGCGAAAGGGGTGCGTTCGGGTCGGCCGGAAGCGGGGCGCGTTCGGTGCTGGGTGCGATGCTGGCGGAAGCGGTGCGGACGTGTAGCATGCGCCTGGGCCCGTTTTGCGGACCGCCACGACCGGCGTGCAAAGCGGCGCATCCCGTGAAAGATGCTGTTGTCGACTGGGTGATGAGCCATGTGGGTGAGCATGCGGCGGACGCCCCTATCGCACGCCCTTGGGTCCTAGCCTTGACGAGCCCCGAACGCTCCCCGACTGTCGGGAGGTTTCGCCCCCGGTGGCTGCGATGGCATGCGGATGAACGGAAAGGGATCCCGGTCTGTAAGGATGTCGTGTAACAGGTTGATATACGGGAACATATTCGTTTTTTTGGGGGGTCTTCAAAAAACACTTGCGTTTTGGCATGGGTTATGGCAATCTACGCTGGGTTAGATGGTCTCTGGTGCCAACGTGATGGATTTCCGAATCGAGAACGTGAAGTCGACCACCTTGGGTGGCACGCGGCGGACCCGCCGTTGGATGGTGGACCTTCAGAAGACGGTGGCACGGTTTCCGGCACTGAGCCGCCATGAGTTGGCGTCCACCCTGTCGTCCACCCTGTGTAGTCATCTGGGCTGGTTCACGCCGAAGGGTCGGGATCGATTGGGGTCCTGCAGGTCGCCGGCAGCCGTCTTGGCCCCGGAGGATGCTTTGGTCCGGCTCTGGCAGCGGCGGCGGCGCGTGCTGAACACGCTGGTGGTCGTACTGTGCATGTTCCGGTGGGTGTTCTGGAAGGGGCACCCGGGACATGCGGCCACGCTGGCCGAAGGGTGGGCGCAACGCGGCCAATGGGGCCGGATGGAGGAGGGTACGGGATGAAGAGCAAGCAAAAGCGCGGCGCGGACCGGTTGGTGCGTCGGATGGCGAAAGGGGTCCGTCCGGCGCGGATGGAGGTGGACTGCAGTGGAGGCGAGCTGAGTTCCAACGGGGGCTCGGCACTGCTGCTGATGCTGGCCGAGCAGGTCCGGCTGTTCGAGCGCGCCTCGGTATGTTTCACGGACCACCGTGACCCGTCCAAGGTGGCGCATCCGCTAGTGGCGTTGCTGGGGCAGCGGATTTTGGGTCTCGCGCTGGGCTACGAAGATGTGAACGATCACGACGAGCTGCGGCGGGACCGGGCTCTGCTCTGTCCACGGCCATGGGGCGTGTGGAGTGTGCGCGTTCGGACTGCGAGCCGCTGGCCGGCAAAAGCACGCTGAACCGGATGGAGCTGTCGGCGAACGGGCGGGACCCGGCGAAAGCGCGCCAGATCACCGTGGATTTCGATGCGCTCGACGAGCTGCTCGTGGAGCTGTACCTGGTGTGGGGCGAGCGGGGCCAGATGCCGAAGCGGCTGGTGCTGGACATCGATGCCACGGACGTGGAACTGCACGGCCGGCAGGAGCACCGGTTCTATCACGGATACTACCATGCATACTGCTACCTTCCGCGGCTGGTGTTCTGCAACGGCTGGCCGGTGCGGACGGAACTGCGCACGTCAAGCAGCGATGTGGCGGCGGGCGTGGTGGAGACGGTCGCGCCGCTCGTGGACCGGCTGCGGAAGCGATTTCCGCAGGTGCCGATCCTGATCCGCGCCGACGGGGCCTACTGCCGCGACGAGTTGATGACGTGGTGCGAGGCGCGGGGCGTGGATTACATGCTAGCCCTTATTTCTCATAATGGATGGCTTGGGTGCGATGTATGTGCGTGTAAGTTGTTGATACCACGAAGTTGGTTGGACTTTGCCGGGGGGAAGGGGATGGTAGCGGGGTGCGTTCGGACGGATGGGTGCGTTGGATGGCGAAAGGGGTGCGTTCGGGTCGGACGGAAGCGGGGCGCGTTCGGTGCTGAGTGCGATGCTGGCGGAAGCGGTGCGGACGTGTAGCATGCGCCTGGGCCCGTTTTGCGGACCGCCACGACCGGCGTGCAAAGCGGCGCATCCCGTGCAAGATGCTGTTGTCGACTGGATGATGAGCCATGTGGGTGAGCATGCGGCGGACGCCCCTATCGCACGCCCTTGGGTCCTGGTCTTGACGAGACCCGAACGCTCCCCGACTGTCGGGAGGTTTCGCCCCCGGTGGCTGCGATGGCATGCGGATGAACGGAAAGGGATCCCGGTCTTTGAGGATGTCGTGTCACCGGTTGATATACGGGAACATATTCGATTTTTTGGGGGTTCTTCAAAAAAACACTTGCGTTTTGGCATGGGTTATGGCAATCTACGCTTGGTTAGATAGTCTCTGGTGCCAACGTGATGGATTTCCGAATCGAGAACTTGAAGTCGACCACCTTGGGTGGCACGCGGCTGACCCGCCGTTGGATGGTGGACCTTCAGAAGACGGTGGCACGGTTTTCGGCACTGAGCCGCCATGAGTTGGCGTCCACCCTGTGTAGTCATCTGGGCTGGTTCAAGCCGAAGGGTTGGGATCGATTGGGGTCCTGCAGGTCGCCGGCAGCCGTCTTGGCCCCGGAGGATGCTTTGGTCCGGCTCTGGCAGCGGCGGCGGCGCGTGCTGAACACGCTGGTGGTCGTACTGTGCATGTTCCGGTGGGTGTTCTGGAAGGGGCGTCCGGGATATGCGGCCACGCTGGCCGAAGGGTGGGCGCAACGCGGCCGATGGGGCCGGATAGAGGAGGGCACGGGATGAAGAGCAAGCAAAAGCGCGGCGCGGACCGGTTGGTGCGTCGGATGGCGAAAGGGGTCCGTCCGGGGCGGATGGAGGTGGACTGCAGTGGAGGCGATCTGAGTTCCAACGGGGGATCGGTACTGCTGATGATGCTGGCCGAGTAGGTCCAGCTGTTCGAGCGCGCCTCGGAATGTTTCACGGACCACCGGGCCCCGTCCCTTGCAATTGGACATACTTGACAAGAGAGGGGGTGATGTTTACTATATTTGCATGCAATTGGGTCTGAGACATTTTGGCGAGGCTTCGCTGGCTTGGTTCAAGGAGAAGTCGAGGGATCCGTCGGCGACTCGGTGGTCCCTGGCTCGGGGGATTTGCGAGCGTGAAGACTGGCGGAATCGTCAGGGGGAGTGGTGCATCGCGTCGGCCTGCAAGGCGTTGCCGCAACTGGCGGCGCATCTGGGGGTGGCGTTGCCGGCGGCGCGTCCGGTGGCATCGGTCCGGGCACCGGCTTCGGACTATCCGGACCTGGCGTTGGACTGTGCGCTGGAGGCATTGGGCGAGGTCTCGGTGCGACGTGTGGCGGCGAAGGACGTGGGGGCGTTTCGTCGCCTGCTGCACACGCATCATCCACGGGGATGGGATCGCAGTCCGGGCGCTGCGCTGAACTGCTGGATTGTCTCGAGCCGCCAGGGTCGCCTGGGCGGGGTGAGATGGTCGGCGGCGAGCTGGCACCAGGCCTGTCGGGATCGCTGGATCGGCTGGTCGGAAGCCGCGCGGGTCGCACATTTGCAGGCGGTGGTTCGGCAGTCGCGGTTTTTGATTCTTCCCGGGGTACGGGTACCGAACCTGGCTTCCCATGTGCTCGCGAAGGCGTCGAAGGTGCTCGCGGCGGAGTGGCGGCGAGCGCGTGGAACGGCACCGCTTCTGGAGTATACTTACGTGGATCCGTCCCGCGCCGGGACGTGCTATCGGGCGGCGGGCTGGCAGCGTTGCGCGGGGCGCACCTCCGGTCGTCCTCCGGGCGGGCGCCGGACGTCTCCGAAGGCGGTCTGGATGCATCCGCTGTCGCGGCATTGGCGACGAGAGTTGTGCGCGGAATCCGGGGCTCGGCTGCCAATGTGGAGCGGATCCCGGCATTGGCCGATACAGGCGGACTGGGCCGATCGGGAATATGGCGCACGCACGCTGGGCGATGCGCGCCTGCGGCGGCGGCTGGTGGACATGGGGCGCGCCTGGGCCGATCGTCCGGGCTTGTCCTTGCCGCAGGTGTTTGCCGCCCCGGCACAGCAGAAAGGAGCCTATCGCTTGTTGTCGAATTCGCGTGTCACGGAGGAGCATGTGCTGGACGCACATCGCCAGTCCACGGTGGATCGCTGCCGTCTGGAACCGGTGGTGCTGGCGGTGCAGGACACCACCATGCTGAACTATTCGGGGCTGGCGACCAGCGAGGGGCTGGCGGAATTGGGAGGCGGCGGAAAGGGCGTGCAGGGTCTGCCCGTGCATCTCACGCTGGCCGTCACGCCGACGGGGCGACCGCTGGGCGTGCTGGAAATGGATACCCGCTTCCGGCCGCCGGCGCCGGAGAAAGCGGAGACCTCGGAGCGCACACGCTGGTTGGCGGGTCTGGACTGTGCCGCGGAACTGGCCAAGTCCTGTCCCGATACTCGCGTGATCGCCGTGTGCGACCGGGAAGCCGACATGTTCTCGATGCTGGAACGCGCCGCGGGATTGGACGTGGAACTGCTGTTCCGCTCCTCCCGCGGTGCCAAGCGCACGGCACGGACGGAGGCCGAAGATCCTCCGGCAGACCTGTGGGAACGGCTGGCATCGCAACCGGTGTCCTCGATCCTCGAACTCGATCTTCCGGCCTCGGGCGGTGCCCGGGCGCGAGCCGCCCGCACCGCCCGACTGGAGGTGCGAAGCCTCCGGGCCGACCTCTTGCCCCCGCGCCGGTGCAAGGAACGCCCGCCACAGACCGTGCACGCCGTCTCAGCCACGGAAATCCATCCCCCTGCCGACACGTCTCCCCTGCACTGGGTGCTGCTGTCCACCCGCCCGTTCCAGGATGCCCAAGAGGCCGTCCAGGCACTGGAACGGTATCGCCGACGCTGGGTCATCGAAGAATATTTCAAGGTGCTCAAGAGCGGTGCCCGCATCGAAGAGCGCCGCCTCGATCACGCGGACGACCTGCGCAAATGCCTGGCCTTCGACGCCATCACCGCCTGGCGGGTGTTCGACCTCGATCGACTCGCACGGGCAGAACCGGACCGCCCCGCAATCCGGGTGCTGACCCGGGAAGAAATCGAGACCCTGAACCTGCTCCTCGAAGACCTCGGATCCCACGCCCGGAAACATCAAACTCCGGATCCCGAACGCCAAACCATTCGCCAAACCGTGATCAATATTGGAAGACTCGCTGGATTCCAGCCTTCCAAAAGATACCCCCTGCCCGGAAACATCAAACTCCGGATCCCGAACGCCAAACCATTCGCCAAACCGTGATCAATATTGGAAGACTCGCTGGATTCCAGCCTTCCAAAAGATACCCCCTGCCCGGAAACATCAAACTCTGGCAGGGATACGTGCTGCTCAAACCCGCCGTGCGAATCTACCTCCTCATGAAACAGAAGGAATGAATTCACATCGTCATGTGTGTCCAATTGCAAGGCCCCGTCCAAGGTGGCGCATCCGCTAGTGGCGTTGCTGGGGCAGCGGATCTTGGGTCTCGCGCTGGGCTACGAAGATGTGAACGATCACGACGAGCTGCGGCGGGACCGGGCCCTGTCCACGGCCATGGGGCGTGTGGAGTGTGCGCGTTCGGACTGCGAGCCGCTGGCCGGCAAAAGCACGCTGAACCGGATGGAGCTGTCGGCGAACGGGCGGGACCCGGCGAAAGCGCGTCAGATCACCGTGGATTTCGATGCGCTCGACGAGCTGCTCGTGGAGCTGTACCTGGTGTGGGGCGAGCGGGGCCAGATGCCGAAGCGGTTGGTGCTGGATATCGATGCCACGGACGTGGAACTGCACGGCCGGCAGGAGCACCGGTTCTATCACGGGTACTACCATGAATACTGCTACCTGCCGCGGCTGGTGTTCTGCAACGGCTGGCCGGTGCGGACGGAACTGCGCACGTCGAGCAGCGATGTGGCGGCGGGCGTGGTGGAAACGGTCGCGCCGCTCGTGGACCGGCTGCGGAAGCGATTTCCGCAGGTGCCGATCCTGATCCGCGCCGACGGGGCCTATTGCCGCGACGAGTTGATGACGTGGTGCGAGGCGCGGGGCGTGGATTACGTGCTGGGACTGCCGCGCAATGATCGGCTGAAAGACCGGGTCCAACCGTTGATGGACGATCTGCGGGACCGGTTGAAGCGGGATCCGGACTATGCGCAGCGAGCGGTCCGCGGCTACCAGAGCTTCGACTATCGCACGCGCGACAGCTGGAGCCGCGAACGCCGCGTGATCGCCAAGGCCGAATGGCTGCCGGGACAACCGGTCGGCAACGCGGACGGGGAACCGGTCGGCAAGGCCGACGGCGGACCGGAGGCCGGCGCGGAAGACCCATGTGCGACGGTCGGCGAAGCCCGGTACAACAGTCGCTTCGTCGTCACCTCGCTCCAGCAGCTCGACGAGCCAACGGTCTACGAAGAGATGTACTGCGACCGGGGTGAGGCCGAAAACTGGATCCAGGAACAGAAGAACGATCTGTTCCTGGACCGATGCTCCAGCAGCCTCTGGAACGTCAACGCACTCCGGCTCCGGATGAGCGCACTGGCCCATGCCCTTCATTGCATGATGAAGCGCCGGCTCGAGAACCTTCCGGTATCCTCCATGCTGCGCCGGAGCCGTCCATCGACGCTGCGCAAGTGCCTGTTCCAGATCCCGGTGCGCGTGACGGTGTCCACGCGGCGGATCCATCTGGCGTTCGGGTCCGCCTTCCCGTACTGGAAGGATTTCCGCTTGATCTGGGCCAGCCTGGCACCAACGTAAAAGCCCGGTGCAACCGGGTGCATGACGCTGGCGGCGGAGCGCGCCGACCTCCCCGCGCCCGGATGCTCAGCGATTCGCCGTCCCGCCCGCAAAAAGGCGGGGAAAACACACGCATCCCCGCCCTCCGAAGCCTTTTCAAACTCGCGACGCGACATTCCATGCCCCGTACCCCACGCATCCCGTGAAAAACATCATTTTCGACTTGGTTATGAGAAATCCGGGCTAGGTGCATTGGGTGTTGGATGTGGTCTTCCATGAGGACCAAAGCCGCAACCGAAACGACAACGGCCCCGCGAATCTTGCATAGATGCGAAAGCTCGCGTTGAATGCGTTGCGCAAAGAGCCCACAACCATGTTGTTACCACGAAAACAATTGAAAGCGGCCTGCAACCATGACTACCTGCACAAATTGCTCACGCGCGGCACATAATCCAAATGCGATGCCCTGCCCATGGAGGCAGCAATTCCCCGTATAGCCCCAACCCCGCTATAGGTATGGGCTTTGCGCATTGGCTTTCGCAATAATAAGAGCGTAGGCTTATCGTTTGAGGGTGGATGATAGGTTAATATAGAGTTACCAGACAAACGAGGTATCCAAGGATGGGTGCATTGAAGTTGCGCAAGGATGTGAGCAAGCCCGGATTGCTGCGGGTGGTTCGTGAAGTATTTGAGGGGGTCGTTGAGAAGGTTTGCGGGCGGAAGTTTTCCACCGGCGACTGTCTGATGTCGGGTCTGGCGGTGTTTCTGGAGAAGCACGCTTCGCTGCTGCAGTTTGATTTAACGAGGCAGCGGCACTCGGTGGTGGAGATGAATCTGCATCGTCTGTACGGTCTGGCGCAGGTTCCCTGCGACACGACCCTGCGCCGTCGCCTGGATCCGATCTCGCCGGTGCGGTATCGGCGGGCGTTTCAACAGGTTCTGCAACGCGCCCAGCGCGGCAAGGTGCTGCAGCGGATGTCGGCGTGGCGCGGTCATTATCTGGTAGCCGTGGATGGTACCGGCACCTTTTCCTCCCAGCGGGTTCACGGTCCGTGCTGTCTGCGGGCCCGGCACCGCAACGGTTCGACCACGTACTCCCATCAGCAGTTGTGTGCGGTGATGGTGCATCCGGATCAGCGGCAGGTGCTGCCGATGGCGATAGAAGCGGTTTGCAACGGGGATGGCTCGACGAAGAACGACTGCGAGCGGGGTGCCTGGGCCCGGCTAGTTCCGGTCCTGGCTTCGCTTTATCGGCGCATGAAGCTGATCGTGATTGCCGATGGGCTGTTCTCGCAGGGTCCCCAGATCCGGCTGCTGCAGGAGCATGGACTGCGCTTTCTGCTGGTGGCTCGGGCGGGCGACCATCCGCATCTGCAGGCTCAGCTGGATCGTTCCGATGCGCCCTGGTTTGCAGATCCCTCGCCCGAAGGGCAGGAGCGGGATCGCCAGCTGCGCGTGGTGCCGGAGGTGGAACTGAATGCTGCGAACCCCGACCTGAAGGTCCAGGTGCTGCAGAGCTCGGAGCGGCGTGGCTCCGGCGAGGATGCGCGGCGGGCGTTCACCTGGGTCACCGATCTGCCGCTCAATCCGCATAACGCCAGCGAACTGGCTCGCGCGGCTCGCAGTCGCTGGAAGATCGAGAACGAGACCTTCAACACGCTGAAGAACGTCCAGTACCTGGAACACAACTTCGGACACGGAACCCAGCACCTGTCGGATACTTTCGCTGCGCTGATGCTGCTGGCGTTCCTGATCGACCAGCTGCTGGAAATGGCCTGCCCCGTCATGAAGCAAATCTTCGCCAAGTGCTATACCCGAACCGCAACGTGGGAACGTCTGCGCAGCAGTTTCTGTGCGGTAGCCTTCCGCAACTGGCAGGAACTGTACGGCCACGCCCTCGGGATCTACACCGCGTACCTCGCCTACGATACGTCCTGACGGCCGACCGCCTCTCCAGCTGCTCGATGAAGAAGGGATCGGGACGTCGTCCCGAGGCCCCATGCCGCCCTGACGGTCAAGAGACCTGCATATCGATGCCCGGAACCCGTTCCAACGCACGACGACATGCCATGCAAACCGTCTGAAAACGTCGGTTCCCCGTACCGAAACATGAAAAGACCGACATCAAGCCCAAAATGAAACTATACGGGGAATTGCTGCCCATGGAGGTGATAAAATGGGCCGAAGCACAGCTTAAATCAGACGAAATGCTGTCTCACGAACCGCATCATCTGTCTGTATGCAGATGGGCAACTTCTATTTTATTGCTGTTTTAACGAATCATGCTCGATATAAGTATATGATTTTTAATGATATAGGGATTATCTACCTCCGGTTGCTTCGAGTAGATAGAGATGTCCAGATATATGGATTTGAGCTGTCTGTAGCTTCGATTCAATAGTATTACATACTCTGTTAAACCGTAGTAATTCCTCGTATAGTTTTAATTTAGACTTGGTGACGGTCTTTCCGTGTTTTGGTACGGGGAATCGGCGTTTTCAGGCGTTCCACACAGCATTTCGTCGTGCATTGAGATGGGTTCTGGCAGTCTGCGCCGCAGAAACGTAGGCACGCTCTTTAGTAGGAAGGATGACGTAAAATGCGTATTTATGAAGTATAAATTCCCATTCTGAGTTATTTATAAACTATCCATCCTAAAAAATGTACCCAATTTTTTCTACGGCGCATACTGCCGGGTACCGATATTGCCTCCATTATCGCGAAACCCAATCTTGAAAGTCCAGACTAATAGAGGAGTTTGGGCTATACGGGAAATTACTGTCTAAATCCTCGATACAAAACAGCATGAAAACATGGGGTACTAATCCAACAAACGTTTTTGCTCGCTTTCACTAAGCGTTGACGGTTGTGCGACAATAACGGTAGGTACATGTTCTTGGTGTGCTAGTTCAATCTGCTTACCTAATTCATATAGATTGGTAGTCAAGGATGCTTGTGCTCCCATTGCCTGGGCAATTGCAATGAAATCCGGTGAAGCAATTTGTGTGCTAGCAGTACTCATGTTGAGAGCACGCATGCTTTTTTCTATTTCTTTATATCCGTTACTGTTCCATATGACAATCGGCACTGCCAATCGGTTTATAACGCCAACGTGAAGTTCGCTAAGCGAGAACTGCATACCACCGTCTCCGATGAGCACTGTGACTTTAGCGTCAGGGCATGCGAGTTTTGCTCCAAACGCTGCCGGCATGGCATAACCTAAAGTTCCGAATCCCGTCACGGAATGGAAGTAAGACCGCGGCTTTCCAGGCTCGTATAGCCACGATGCTTCATAAGTTGGCTGGGTAGAATCTCCCACTAAAACGTCCGTATTCGAGTTAATGACATCTAAGAATTCACGCCAAATATCCCATTTTTGTGTTTCTTCGTACACTGCCTGCCTCAGCTCGTGAGCACGTATATGTCCATTGCGTGTGCTCGGTTCTATATGGAGTGCGCGGATTGCCGTTCCGGCATCGGAGTGTATGGCAATGTCAGCATGTACATTGCGATGGAGCTGGTCTGTGTCGATATCAATGCGGATAGTCTTTTGCCATCGTATTGGTTCGTCACGTAAGAAGAAGTTAAAATCGGTTTCGCCGACCTCTGTACCTATTGCCAGGACTACATCGGCCAAACAGAGTGCATCAAATACACATTTCAGAGATGGGCTACCCCCAACATGCAAAGGGTGTCCATTGGGAATGATTCCCTTTGCATTTACCGTGTTAACACATGGTGCATCCAGTAACTCAGCAATGTTTCGAGCTTCTTTTTCGGCTTTTTGTGCTCCACCTCCTAAAAGAATTATTGGCGTTTTCGATTCGTTTAGTATCGTTGAAGCCTGTTGCAAGGTTGATGAATTAGGCGTAGGAACTAAAAAATGTTCTCTGGGTTTCCAAGCATCTAGCTCGGTTTCACGATCCATGACACCTAAGGGAATTTGAATGTGCGTAGGCCCAGGTCGTTCGCTCTCGAGAAGCCGCTGGATTCGTTCTAAAATGCCAAAGACTTCGTCTGCTTCTTTTATCTGTTCGGACAACCGGCAAATTTGACGCGAAACTGCCAACTGGTCGTCTAACTCATGAACTCGTCCTATACCCGCCCCTTGGTGGCTTAGGCGAGGTGCTGGAGTAAGCACCACCATGGGCACAGAGTCTGCTTTAGCTTGGGCTATGCCCGTAGCTGCGTTAAGAAAACCAGGGCCATCAATGGTCACACAAATTGCAGGCTTGTCCGAAGCGCGGGCATACCCATCAGCCATAAATGCCGCACCTTGCTCATGACGTGCTCCGATGACTTCAATTCCATGAGACTCGAGTGCCTGATAAATCAAAAGGTTGTGAATACCCGGGATGCCAAAAGCAGTAGTGCAACCCAGCTCACGTAATCCCAGAACTACAAGATCACAAACATTCATAAGGTTTTATCGGTATTGAGTATTGGGGAGTACGCATAACATTTCGAATAAAAGGTTTGCTGCGAGAAGCGACGTGGCCCGGCTGAAATCAAACGGCGGACACACTTCAACTAAGTCTCCTCCAACGATATTCAGACCAATGCAGCCTCTGACAATTTCAAGTGCTTGAGTTGAAGTTAAGCCGCCGACTTCCGGAGTTCCAGTTCCAGGCGCAAAAGCCGGATCAATGCCATCGATATCTAACGTAATATACGTTGGTCTATCTCCAATTTTTGATCGTATCCGACGCATAAGGGGTTCCAAAGAGCGGTACCAACATTCCTCCGCCGTGACGACTTCAAATCCCTGCTGCCGAGGCCAATCAAAATCGGTTGCTGAGTAACCGGACCCCCTTAGTCCAACCTGTAATACACTGGTGCAATCTAAGAGATCTTCGTCTACTGCTCGGTGAATCCATGTGCCGTGTGTTATGTGTTCTCCAAACATCTGATCGTTACAGTCTGCGTGAGCGTCAACGTGAATGAGGGCTAGAGTGCCATGCATTTTCGTCTCGGCGCGAAGAATCGGAAGGGTAATAGTATGGTCGCCGCCAAGCGTAAGTGGAATACAGTGGTTTGAGATGACATTGTCGTAGTATGTTTCAATAATCTCAATGCTACGACTTAGATTGTAAGTGTTGAGGGCCACGTCACCGAGGTCCGCAATATTCATGGAGTCGAAAGGAGCCGCACGAGTAGCCATATTGTACGGTCTGATCATTCTCGACTCATCACGGATTTCTCGCGGAGCTAGCCGTGCTCCGGGCCGATTTGAAGTTCCGATATCGAACGGAACACCGATAAAACCGACATCAATAGTTGCCGGATCACTGGCAGTGGGCAATCGCATAAATGTTGAGGGTGCAGCAAATCTCGGCGAATCGTTACCAGAAAGAGGCTGGTTGTTGATGATTTCTCCTTGCGCTATCAGTTCAGTACAAGTTCCCTTGAATCCTATTAATTTTCATCACAAATAAGATACTTGTTTTCAGAAGGAATCTTGACGTATTTCCCTAAAAAGGTCGAAGTATTCTCGTATGTTTCATGTGGCCTTTGCGTCAACTTGTTATTCAAGGTGCGGTATTAGGGCAAATGCATGCAAATTTTAACCGCCTATACTCCGTTCACTTTAGCTACAATTTTGCGAACAACCACCGGTGGGACCAACCCTATAATGGGTTAATACAGATATCCTGCGATTTCGGGTATCACGGGATAAGGGAGTACTATCCGTCCCGCCACAAGTTACCCACCGATACAAACGCGATGGTCTACAAGTTGCAAGGACAAAAAGGCAATAGTTAACGACCGCCAAGGGATTAAGACCGTAAGCCACGATCAGCGTTACAATCATTCGATGTCTTCAAGTATATCCTCTATAGGTCTGTTTTGTTTTCTAGCGTATCTATGTGGTCGGAGGTAAGGACGGATGGGTCAGTTTGACACTTCGATATCAATATCTCGTCTAAAACAGCAAGTGATGTTCTAGCTTGAGATAATCCCTCCATAGTACTCTCTACGGATGAGAGAACCTCCATGTTTGGATTCTCTGACTCTATTTCTTGTTGGACCTGGAGTAGTATTTTAGTGTATGTAACCTCTTTACTATGCTCTTGCAAACGCTCATGGACTAGCGATTGACAGGAAAGACCCTCGTACCGATCCTTGTATTGGTTACCAGAGGGTGAGCACCCTAACAGAAATAAAAAAACCACAATTGCGGTATGAAATCGTATTTGGCTACAGTGCATTCTAGATTGACCCAGTCCGTTGGTGACTGTCAACGCAGTATAGTAGTCATCTTCGGGCAGTCAAGTGCAGGTTGATATCTATTCGATTTTGCATACATCAACGAAATGAGTTGATTCACCTAGCCGTTCGACTTTCGGACAGCAATAAACGCTATCGTTCATCGCGGCGGTCTCTCTAGGAGTCTGAGTCGTAGACATGTTTTAGAGCATTTTTAGGATAGCCAATTCGCAGCTGGCTGAGAATACAAAATACATATCTTGTGAACACATATATCAAGAAATCCGCCCTACGAAAGAGTGTTTTCATAATTTCTACGACGGAGACTTCTATCTTCATAGGCTACGACAGGACGAATCGTTCGCCTGTCACCAGGTTGACCGTTTAAGAGGTTACAAGGTTGAGTCAGAGTTTGAAGATAGCCAGAAGTAACCCAATACTGGCTACGAAAGTGAAAAGAAGTGTGTTGTAACCCAGTAATTTCCAGTGAGCAAATGTCTGGATACTGGCAGTATGTTCAAGAGATGGGTGAACATCTCTTTAATTTAACTAAATTTTCCAACTCCAATTTGATGACGTGACCCAATTTATATAGCCCGGAAAATGGCAAAAGTTCGCGAAAACCATGGACCGAAAACAGCCCAAAGTCCTATTAAAACCAACAGTTCACAACTCGCTGGAAATTACTGCAGACAGTCTGCGCCGTAGAAACGTAGGAACGCTCTTTAGTAGGAAGGATCACCTAAAATACGTATTAATAAAGTATAAAATTCCATCCTAAATTGTTTGCAAACTATTCATTCTAAAAAATGTATCGAAATTTTTCTACGGCGCAGATTGCAGGGGCAGTCGCTCAAAACTTGCAGGCACTGCTTTTCCACAGGAAGCGGGAATTGCTGCTGAAAAACCACTGGTGGCGGTACTGGCGTTGTGGATGGTTACGTTAGTTGTAGATGAAATGTATGATAATTGGGGATATACTCAGCTGTATTCGTATTGCGCGTCAATGGACGTGACAGTCGGATATTTGCCAGATGCAGCTGTGAAAATCAGCTTAATCAAGGAGCACATTCAAAATGTGGTGAAGTCGCTCCTTGGCAGCACGTCCATTTATTCAAAGGATGGCAAATCTGAAGGATCAGAAACAACAGATAATGAGCGATAAATTTTCGATCTTTGCCACTGACTACTAGGGATATCCTATACGGTTCGGGGGATGTGCTAATCGAGGCTCCCATACATATGAGTGGGGGGGGGGGGGCTAAAGCCAGTTACTACGAAATGACAGTTTGGTTGATTATCGCGGGGATTCTCTTGGTCGGATTCGGTGGCGTCTTTTATCTATTACCGTCTAAGAGAGACCGCCAGCTCGCACGAATTCGGCAATTAGCGCGCGTATCCGGCCTCACGATAGAAACGGTTTTCTTGGAGCAAAAAGATGCAAAACCAGAGGAGATTGTTTCCGCAGGTGGAAAGAAACGTCATCCAACTCGCATGTGTACGTCTTATCGCAAAGATTTTCGATTGCCACTTGACCATGCACCTAGATGGCGGCTCGTTAAAGATGGCGCTAGTGAGTATCCATTGCAAGGATGGGCGTTAGATGGCAAACTTCAAATAAATGAGATCAAGAACAAAAGCGAATATTGGGATCATGTTCGTTCAATTGTCAATGGTGCTCCTGCAAGATGTTTCGGATTTGTCGCGAACGATCACTTTGTGGCGTGGCTAGGCATAGAACAGTGGAAGAATGAGACACCAGAGTTTTTTCAGAGAGGTCTGAATGACGTTCTTGAAAAATTGTCCCATCTTCACGCTAGTATCCACAAAAATCATGTATCTTTCGAAGATTCATTAAATTAATTTGGTACGATGTGTGCAATTTGTAAGGAGAATATTATTTATATAATATGATGCCCTGTTAGTATATTAGGATCTGCGTTTTGATTAAAGAGGCAACGTGAATGGATTTATCTACCACATGAGAATAGTTCATGGATTCTATTTAGTATTACGTAGGTCACAATTATGTGGTTGTAACGATATAGTTCAGATGGGGATCTCCTTCTAAATAGCCATCTAAATAAACTATCTTAAACTAGTAGTAGTATCGTATATTATGGATAAATCGTTAGTGATTGTTGAATCACCTACAAAAGCAAAGACGGTTAGTCGCTATCTTGGTAGTAGGTACGTTGTCAAATCTAGCGTAGGCCATATACGCGATCTTCCAACAAGTGCATCGCAAAAACGCGGCTCAGACGCTAATGTAAAGAAATCCAAACGCTTAAAAACCACTAAGAAAACCGTTAAAGCAAAAGCAGTGGAACGGGAGCGTCAACGTAGAAAATCCCTCGTAGCCCGAATGGGCGTTGATCCCGACAATGACTGGCGTGCGAATTACCAAATACTACCAAACAAAAAAAAGGTCGTGGCGGAGCTGACTAGTCTTGCTAACAAATCAGACTGGATTTATCTTGCCACTGACTTGGACCGAGAAGGAGAAGCCATTGCATGGCACCTCCGCGAAACTATAGGGGGTGACCCTGAGCGGTACCGACGCGTTGTATTTCATGAGATAACCAAGCCCGCGATCGCCGAGGCGTTCAATAATCCACACAATATTGACCAGAATCGAGTAAATGCACAGCAAGCAAGACGTTTTCTAGATCGAGTTGTAGGCTTTGAGCTTACACCGTTGCTTTACGCCAAAATCGCGCGAGGATTATCTGCGGGACGAGTTCAGTCTGTTGCCGTGCGCTTAATCGTAGAACGAGAGCGCGAGATACGGGCTTTCATATCTGAGGAGTATTTTGAAGGATTTGCCGATCTTGTTCGAAAGAATTCGGAAACGGCTTGTCGTTTTCAGATTAATCGTGAAAATGACGAACAATACCGTCCGACAAGTCAGGCTGATGCCGATTCCAGCCTTGAGAGATTACATGCGGCGTCAGGTTTTAAAGTTTTGAAGCACGAGGCCGTTTCACGGTCCACGAAATCGCCTGCGCCGTTCATCACTTCCACTCTTCAGCAATCTGCGTCTTCTAGACTTGGCTTCAGTGTCCGCAAAACGATGTCGCTAGCTCAAAGATTGTACGAGGCTGGCAAAATCACCTACATGCGAACAGATTCCACCAATCTGTCCGAGGATGCCGTAAGAAGTGTTAGGTCGCTAATCGGTGCTAAATACGGTACTGATTATTTACCCAAGGAGGCTAATAAATACATCAGTAAGAAAACCGCTCAAGAGGCACACGAAGCGATCAGGCCGACCAATGCTGATTTGGACGCAAAAGGCTTAGGCAGGGTAGACCGATACGAGGCTCGCCTATATGAACTAATTCGTAATAGGTTCATTGCTTCACAAATGATGCCGGCGAGGTATTTGCACACGACAACTGTTGTCGAAGCTGGTGATTTTGAGCTCCGAATGAGTGGTCGTAGGACGGAATTTGACGGCTTTACTCGCGTTCTTGCTCCGGAATCGCATAAGGATGAGCAGGCATGGTCGCCTGACTTCCGAGAGGGCGAACTGTTGAATCTAAAAGATGCTCATGTCGTACAGCATTTCACCAAACCACCAAAACGTTATGGCGAAGCAAGTCTAATTCGTGAATTGGACAAGCGGGGAATAGGGCGCCCCTCAACTTATGCATCCATTATTTCAACTATCCAAGACCGTGGATACGTCACGATTAAGACCAAAAGGTTCTACGCAGAGAAGGTGGGGGAGCTGGTTGTAGATCGCCTCATGGAAAATTTTAAAAATCTGCTGAATTATTCTTTCACTGCCGAACTTGAGTCGGAGCTGGACCAAATTGCACTTGGTGAGAGGGAATGGAAAAATGTTTTGAATGAATTCTATAGCGATTTTAGCGAGCGTCTTCGGAACGCTAGCGACCCCGAAACAGGGATGCGAAAGAACGTCCCAACCCCCACGGATATTAAATGTGATCAATGTGGCCGAAATATGACTCTTCGGATAGGTTCGACCGGTGTTTTCCTAGGTTGCGAAGGTTACTCACTTTCGCCGAAAGAGCGATGTACAAATACGATGAATCTCGTCGAAGGCGATGAAATTACCAATGGAGACGACGAGGACGAAAGCCAATTACTAAGAACTCGAAAAAGGTGTCCGAAGTGCGATACGCCTATGGAAAGTTTTTTGATTGACGAAAACCGTAATCTATATATATGTGGGAATAATCCCGATTGTGACGGGTCCGAAATCGAGCAAGGACATTTCAAACTAAAGGGCTATGACGGCCCAATCGTAGAATGCGACAAGTGTGGTGCCGATATGCAGCTAAAGAGCGGAAGATTTGGAAAGTACTTTGGGTGTACCAACGGCGATTGTAAGAACAGTCGCAAATTGCTGCGCAATGGGGCAGTTGCACCGCCTCGAGCTGACCCAATTCCTATGCCTGAGCTTGTTTGCGAAGGGGGCATTGACGACTACTATGTACTCCGCGATGGTGCTGCGGGTCTATTCCTGGCAGCTAGCAAGTATCCTCGAATACGAAAAACCCGCGCCGCTCGTGTTGCTGAGATTATGCCCCACGCGAACGAGCTTGATCCCAAATTTAAGTTTTTGCTTTCAGCACCTGAAACCGATCCGAATGGCAAGCCCACGGAAATTAGGTTTTCGCGGAAAACCAAGCAATACTATATTGGTAGCAGCGAAAACGGAGTGCCAAGCTCGTGGAGGTCCGTCTTTCAAGATGGCCGCTGGGTTGACGAGGCAAGAACGGCAAAAAAGCCGATCTTGTCTCGCAGGCGGAAGAGTACTAGTAAAGCTGCAGCGAGACGGCGTGGTTGACGTGCACGCATGTTCTAGAAACTTTGTCGAATCACGCCAACACTCAGACCTTCGATATGAAATTCGTGTGAGTTGGTATCTGAGTTGGTATCTGAGTTGGTATCAATGACTATTGGCTCGTACTTGGGATTCTCTGAAAGTAACTTGATAGTATTAGAGTGATCGTCGCGTTCAAACCGCTTCACTGTCACTTCATTTTCTACGCGCGCAATAACGATTTGACCATTGTGGACGTTTTGGGTTTTGTGGACGGCCAGAAGATCGTCATCGAAAATACCGACGTTTATCATGCTATCTCCACGAACACGCAAAAGGTAGTCTGCTTTGGGGTAGAACAGCTGGTCGGGTATGTTGTATCTTGTTTCAACGTTTTCGACGGCAAGCACCGGGCTTCCCGCAGCAACGCGACCTATGACTGGAGTTCCCATATCCTCATCGGAAGTAACTCGAATACCACGTGAAGTATGGCGGTCCATTTGGATCGCACCTTTACGTGCTAATGCTCGCAAATGTTCTTCAGCCGCGTTGAGCGATTTGAAGTCGAATTCATCTGCGATATTTCGGCGTGTTGGTGGATAGCCGGTTTTCGAAATATGTGTTCGAATCATTTCGAGAATTTGACTTTGTCGTTTTGTGAGATGTTTAGCCATGAGGCTTCCTTTATGATATTGGTATTCCTTCTGTAAATATATTCAGTCAGAGAGAAAAATCAATGCTATATAACGTACTGTCCGTTTGAGACCTCCAAAAATCAAGTGCTAACGAGTTTGCAATATAGTTGCTATAGTCGTTCCTCCAAGGCATTCTGATAATTTCGGGTGGTAATTCATGAGTGAAAAGATGTTCTTGCATTATGTTCTATGCAAGACTATTGGATAAAGGGATATGGAAGCAGTAGCTAACTGGGCTAGCGACAACCATTGGGTTATCTTTGTATTCACTACCGTTTTCTTTACGCTCGTTGCTCGCGTAATAGCAAAATTTGTTTTCGACCGACTCGCTAAGAAGCTAGAACTGACAAAAAATTCATACGATGATGCTCTGCTATTTGCTATTAGAAAACCAGTCAGCTGGGCAATTTGGATTCTGGGCTTCTTGTGGGCTGCACAGATTGCGAGAGAACAAGCCGATAACGGAACCTTTGAGTTTATTATTGAGCCAGCACGTGAACTTTCCGTGATCTTTCTAATCGCGTGGTTTGCACTTCGGTTCATAAACGCCTTGGAAAGCAACTATGCTAATCGTGATAAGAGTTCCTCCAAAGATAAATCAAATACTCGTGAAGTTGATATGCACACGGCACAAGCGGTTCGCAAGTTGCTGCGTGCGTCTGTAGTAATTACAGCATTATTGATCTCACTTCAAACAATGGGATTTAGTGTAGAAGGTGTACTCGCATTTGGCGGGATCGGCGGGATCGCCGTGGGATTTGCTGCTCGTGACATGCTGGCGAATTTCTTTGGAGCAATCATGCTTTTTCTAGATAAGCCATTTACCGTTGGAGAATGGATTCGGTCACCCGACAAAGACATTGAGGGTACGGTGGAAGAAATTGGCTGGCGAATGACTCGTATACGGACATTCGATCAGAGACCTCTATACGTACCCAATTCGACGTTCGCCAATCTGACCGTAGAAAATCCTGACCGTATGTATAACCGAAGAATCTACGAATATATTGGAGTTCGCTATAACGATATCACCTCTCTACCTGCGATTCTTCAAGACGTCAAAGGTTTTCTTGAAAACCATCCAGCGATTGACACGCATAGAACTCTTATGGTGAACTTGGTACAGTTTAGTGCTTCTTCTGTCGATTTCTTTATTTACACTTTCACCCGAACGACTGTTTGGACTGAGTTTCACAAAATTAAAGAAGAAGTTCTTTTCGAGATTGCCGAAATAATCTCTCAACATAAAGCTGAGATGGCTTTTCCGACTCAGACACTTCATGTCGAATCGTTGCCCATGGAATTAAACACAGTTCGAAGAAGCTAGTCGCTATAGAGAACCGACCTTTTCGAGTTCATCCAGCATTGCTTGAATTGCTTGGGGTATTTTGATTTCTTCTACGCGAAGGATAATACCGATAAGAGGATGATCAAAGTAATAGTTCTCATTGCCGTGCATCTTTCGTTCTTCGTTTAACTCATAGAACGTGTGTAATTGATGAGAATGGTTTTCGTCTCGAACGGCCACGTTGGCTTGATTGAACAGCCATAGGTTCGCATCTACTACTAGAAAATTGGGCTTTGAAATTTCTATCCATCCTTCTACTTCACGTACTCCTATAGAAAGTTGATTTCCGAGTTGCAACAATAGCCTTTGCTTTTTCGCAGCCGCTACCGGTTGGTGCCAACGGCCATGATGAAGTATGCGATATCCATGTCGTTGTAATCGTTCGACAGCCAATCCAAGATTTAGCTTTTCGTACGTCCAACTATAGCTGTTCGAATACAGTGAATCTTCAAATGCCCGAACGGCGTCCAGGAACCCCTCTTTCGGACTTAATTTGACGTATTTAGATGGTTGTTGAAGGAAGTTGAAGATCTGGTGCGAAGACCAGGAATCAATACCATGGCTGCTCATAAGATACTCCCACTGCTCCTTTGTAAGCTGATGGGACTCTGCTAGCCAGTCGGGTGGAACAATTGGTTGGTCCTTTCGAAGGGATTGCGTTTCTGCCTCCGTCTCTTCCTGTCTGTTTGGTGTACCTAAGTGCTTTCCATTTGCGAGAGTATCCAAGATTACACCTAATCTAGGTGCGTACTTAAGAGATTCAGTGTGAGGTCTTTCGTCTTGACTTTTGTCCCTCGATTCGTCAGCGGGGTGCTGAAACACCACCAGCTCAAACGTGTACCAAGATTCATGAAGAAACGTATCGACTGTAGGCTTGGCTGAAACGGTACTGCAAATCAGTACGGCTAATATTGCAGGATACCTCATCAAGCTACTTGTCGTTCGGAAGCGACTGGCGTTAATTGGTTGAGCAAATCCGAAACGTATCGAATCCGTAACTCAGGAGACGGTAGGGATTTCGTTACTAGTAATTTTGATTGGCCCGCGAGACGATATTGCGATGGACTGGACTGCACAATTTTGATAAGGCGAGTAAGATCGAAACGTGCATGTGATTCAAATTCAATATATCCGCGTTCCTGTCCAATATTAATTTTCCGAATCCCTATTCGTGCCGCATGCAGTTTTACTCGAGTGACTCGAAACAGAGTGCCTAGTGCCTCGGGTAAAAGTCCGAATCGATCATTCATTTCGATGCGAAGATCATCCAGCTTTTCTTCACTATCTGCACTAGCGATTCGCTTATACAGGATCAACCGCATATGAACGTCAGGAATGTAGTCACTAGGTATTAAAGCTGGAGCATGAATATTGATTTCGTGCGTCATCGGAAGGGGATCATCCAAGTTCAGTTCTTCCCCACGTTTCAGCGATGCAACGGTACGTTCGAGTATCTCCATATAAAGAGTGAATCCAATTGCTTCCATTTGTCCCGATTGTTCTTGACCTAGAAGCTCACCTGCGCCGCGAATTTCAAGATCATGGAGCGCTAGGCTAAAGCCAATACCTAGTTCTCCAGCGGCTTCAATAGCTTGCAGTCTTTTTTGTGCGTCTTCCGTTATGAGATCAGCTTGAGGTTTTAGCAGATAGGCGTATGCTTGACGATGAGAACGGCCAACCCTTCCGCGCAACTGGTGAAGTTGAGCTAGGCCGAAGCGATCGGCGCGGTCAACCACAATGGTGTTGGCATTAGGTACGTCAATGCCGCTTTCAATAATCGTAGTGCAAATAAGTACATTACAACGACGGTGGTAGAAATTCGACATGGTCGATTCCAGTGCCCGCTTAGGCATCTTTCCATGTCCAATTTCGATACGCGCTTGTGAAATAAGCTTTTGTAATTCGTCGGCTACGCGCTGGATGGTCTCTACTTGGTTGTGTACATAGAAAACTTGTCCTCCGCGAGCAAGTTCTCGAGTTATTGCTTCTCGCACGATGCTCTGCGTTTTAGGAACGACAAAGGTCCTGATTGACAATCGGTCGGCTGGCGGCGTTGCAATGATCGACAAGTCTCGGAGGCCGCCTACCGACATATTCAACGTACGCGGGATTGGTGTGGCAGTTAAAGTAAGGATATCTACCGAAGCACGCAAACTCTTCAGTCGTTCCTTATCGCGTACTCCAAATCTATGTTCCTCATCAATGACTAATAGACCTAAATCCTTGAATTTCAAATCCTGCGACAGGAGTTTGTGGGTTCCGATGACGATATCTATTACACCACTGGAGATAGCTTGCTGAATTGCTTGAACTTCCTTTTCTGACCGCAGTCTCGAGAGATATTCGATTCGCTGGGGACAGTCTGCAAATCGATCGCTGAACGTGTCGTAGTGCTGTCGAGCTAAGAGTGTTGTAGGGACAAGGACCGCAACTTGCTTGCCCGATTGCGTAACTTGAAATGCAGCTCGCATAGCTACTTCCGTCTTGCCAAAACCTACATCTCCACAAATCAGACGATCGCTAGATTTATCTTGCGATAAGTCGGCCATCACGGCTTCCACGGCTTGACTTTGATCCGATGTTAGCTCAAATTCGCACTTGTCGCAAAATTGTTCGTATTCGTCATCCGTATCTGGGTAAGCAAAACTCTTGGATGATTTGCGTCTGGCGTAAATATCCAATAACTCGACGGCGACATCTCGAGCTTTCTCCGCGGCGCGCCTCTTTGCTTTGGTCCAGCGGTCCGTACCTAGTTTGTCTAATGAAACTGTACGCTCCACTGGGCCGGCGTAACGCGAAATGAGGTGTAGTGAAGACACTGGAACGTAAAGAATATCGCCGTCCGCGTACTCAAGCGTCAAAAATTCCATAGGATAATTTTCATGCGTGATCTTTTGTAAGCCACGGTAGAGTCCTATGCCATGGTCAATATGAACGACTGAAGATCCCAAACTTAATTCTGAAAGGTTGCGAACTACTTGTTCGGCATCCAGCGAGCGTGACGTTGTACGGTGGCGTACGTTCTCATGTCGCATTCCAAAGATTTGAGTTTCTGAAATAATGACGAACTCGTCAAGCCAGCAACCTCGGTCAAGAGGTGCTACTGAGATACATAAATCCGAATGGCTTAAAAGAAATTTGTCGAAATCTGCTACTTCGCTAGGCCAGAGGTTAGTGCGATGCAAAAAGCCAATGAGATGCTCTTTCCGCCCAAGAGATTCCGCAGTAATTAATACCCGTCTGTTGACGTTGTGAATAAACTGACGGAGGCGTTGCGCAGGGTCCTTTGATCTCGAGCGCGCTTCCAGATCGGGTAGCATATTTCCCGTGAATCGCACCGTGTGTTGTTTAGCTGCAGACTGGGTATCTAATTGGATTCGACTATGTCGGTTCCAAGTACTGACTAGTGAATTAACGTTCACGTAAAGGTATGACGGTGGAGGAACCGGACGTTCTTGATCGTAGCGTCGAGATTCATACCTGCTTTCGATTTCACACCAGAAGTCTTCCCCCGCTTCACGTATGTGATCATCTAAAATGAATATCGAGTCGTCGGGTAGATATTCGGAAAGAGTACTCGTGCTAGGAAAGAAGAGCGGCATGTAAATTTCAACACCTTCCGGAAGGATGCCTTCGCTAACGTCGCGATAGACCGGACAAGTGTTGTCGTCGACATCAAATAAGCGATGCCATGTATTTCGAAACTGCTTGATAGATGATTCGTCCAATGGAAATTCGTTTGCCGGGAGAATACGCAATTCCTCAATCTGTTCGACGGTTCGCTGGGATTTAGGATCAAAAAATCGCAGCGATTCAATTTCCATATCAAAAAGATCAATGCGCACGGGATTTGGGGTACCAATAGGATAGATGTCGAACAGCGATCCGCGGACCGCATATTCACCCCGTTCATAAACAGTTGAAACTGTGCGATAACCCACTCGATTAAGTCGTTCACGTTCTTTCTCTATATAAAACTGATGTCCCGGCTTGAGTAACAGGGTTCGTGAAAGCACATAGTCGCGAGGTGGCAGACGTTGCATCAACGTTTGAATAGGAATGATTAGTATTCCCTTATCGATTCCAGACAATGCGTAAAGCGTCTCCAGTCTGCTCGCTGTAATAGCTTTTTGTGGTGAGAAGGGGTCATAAGGAAGTATTTCTTGGTTTCGTAGATTAAGAATAGACAAGCCGTTTGAGAACCAACGTATTTCTTGGTTAATTCTGTACGCATGTTCTGAATTCCGTGCAACGTATACAAACACTCGATCAGTTTCCGAAGCCAACTTGGTAATTGCAATAGAACTAGCGCAGCCATTAAGGTTTTGCCATTGATGTACTTGTGCCGTGCGGGGAATTTCTAGCTGCTTGAATGAAGTCATGCGATTCATGTCTATCTATCCATGTTTTACTGCATGCAAACCGTAAATATGTAGGTATACGTATGGACCGGAGGTTCCGTCAATACTAACACTGCTTGGACCAGCTGTACTTTAAACAATCCAATCGAACAGTGGCACACTAATTTTGTTACTATTGGTAAAATAGATGTGTTTTAGCATCACTTACATATGGTATGGATGTCGTGGACGAGCAAACGTTTATAGAATATTCATAATTCTTCAAGCCTCTATACACCCTTACATAGAGCCTACAAGCAAATGAAAGCCACTGATATTGGTGTGCCTGACTACTTTCACAAGGTAGTGGACTGTCAATGGGCGTGTCCGGCTCACACGCCGGTGCCTGAGTATATTCGGCTTATAGCAAACGGGCGTTACACCGAGGCTTATATGATGAACTGGGAATCAAATGTATTTCCAGGCATTCTCGGTCGTACTTGTGATCGTCCTTGCGAACCCGCATGTCGCCGCGTTCGCACCGAAGAAAAACCAGTGGCAATATGTCGGCTTAAGCGTGTTGCGGCGGACCACAAAGGGGATATCACTCCATACTTGCCGCGAGTACCCAAAATTCGCAATGGGAAGCGTATAGCACTTCTCGGGGCAGGTCCTGCATCGCTAGCCGTTGCGCGCGACCTGCTGCCTTTCGGTTATTAGGTCGATATGTTCGATCGGGATTTGAAAGGCGGGGGTATGATGAGAAGCCAAATTCCTGCCTTCCGCTTGCCTGCTGACGTTTTGGAAGAAGAGGTCGACTTAATCGTCAATATGGGCGTGAACATGCATTACGGATACGAGATCACCAGCATGAAGGATGTGCTTGATCTCGGATACGATGCGTACTTTGTGGGCACTGGTGCGCCTCGAGGCCGAGATTTGGACATGCCGGGTAGAACTGAAGTTGATGAACACATTTCGATAGGTATCGATTGGCTGATCAAGCGTCGCATTCGGTCACACAACATCCATCTCTGGCAACCTAATCGTTATGGGCGGGGGCAACACTGCCATGGATTGCTGTCGCACGTCAAATCGATTAGGTGCCGATCAAGTAACCGTCGTAGTTCGGTCAGCCTTTGAAGTAATGAAAGCTAGCGATTGGGAGAAAGAAGATGCAATGTCTGAAGGTATTTCGATCATTAACAACAGACCACCTAAGGAGTTCGTACATGAAAATGGAAAGCTCAAGGGCGTGCTCTTCAGATGCGTCAAGCCAATTGAGGAAAACGGTCGGCTCAATTACGTACCGAGTGGAGAGCCAGATGTGTTCATGGAAGCTGATCATGTCCTGATAGCCATTGGTCAGGAAAATCACTGTCCTTGGATTGAACGAGATATTGGGATCGAGTTTGACCAGTGGGATTGTCCAATACTAGATGAAGTTTCACTGCAATCCACACATCCTCAAGTGTTTTTTGGAGGTGATTCGGCTTTTGGACCAGAAAACATTATCTGGGCGTCGGCGCATGCACATCAGGCGGCGATTTCCATACATTTATTTTGTCAGGGCAAAGATCCTAAAAAGGACCGTCCAGCTGATGCAATTAATTTGATCAGTCAGAAGATGGGGGTACACGAGTGGGCGTACGACGCCGAGCATGATCCATCTAAACGTTATGTTGTGCCTTATGCTAATAAACGTCAGGCTCTATCAAACATTAAGGTTGAGGTCGAACTGGGATTTGATGAACAATTGGGATTTAAAGAAGCTCAGCGTTGTTTGAATTGCGATGTACAGACGGTGTTCACTGACCAACTTTGCATTGAATGCGATGCCTGTGTAGATATTTGTCCTATGGACTGCATCACCTTCCTAGAAAATGGTAGTGAGTCCGTGTTGCGAGGATCATTGACTGCACCGGCGGAAAATTATGAACAGGCTCTCTATGTGTCGGGTGAACTCGGAACGGGACGTGTGATGGTCAAAGATGAAGATGTTTGCCTGCATTGTGGTTTGTGCGCTGAACGATGTCCAACGAATGCATGGGATATGCAGAAGTCGGTTGTGCATGTACCACAGCTTGGATCCTATGCTGAATGACCATCTATAACGAATTTGTCATTCGTTTTGCAAATGTAAACGGCTCTGGATCTGCAAGTGCCAATGGTATGTTTGCTAAGTCACTTTTTAAGATGGGCATTCCCGTAACCACAAGAAATATCTTTCCTTCGAACATTCAAGGACTCCCAACGTGGTTCGAAGTTCGCGTTTCAGAGAAAGGTTACTTCGGTGCTCGTGATGACGTTGACGTTATGGTTGCAATGAATGCGGAGACTTACAAGCAAGATGTGCAGTTACTCCGTCCGGGAGGGTTCTTGATTTACGACAACACGCGCGGTCTGCCAAGAGAATGCGTACGATCAGACGTTGTAGACGTAGGTATCCCAATCTCGCATTTAATCCTTCCCGAATTTTCGGATCCTAAGCAGAGACAGCTATTCAAGAATATTGTTTATCTCGGTGCTCTTGCGTCCCTTTTAAACATCGACTTTGACGTGATTACCGGGTTGGTTTCGTCTCAATATAAAGGCAAGGATGACTTGATTAAACCGAATATTCATGCTATGAAAATTGGACGAAATTATACGAAGAACTACCTAAATTCTCCGCTACCCATTCAGGTTCGTCATTCGGAGGCGATTGGACGTAAAATTCTCGTTGACGGCAATACAGCGACTGCACTCGGTGCGATTTATGGTGGTGCAACGATTTGCGCTTGGTATCCCATCACGCCATCCTACTGCTATAGCTGAGGCTTTTGAACAATATGCGAGCCGGCTTCGTGTCGATACTGCTGATGACGGTAAAAAATTTGCCGTTATTCAGGATGAGGACGAGCTCGCAGCAATGGGAATTGTTATTGGTGCAACATGGAATGGTGCTCGTGCGTTCACGGCAACGAGCGGCCCTGGCCTTTCACTGATGACGGAATTTTTAGGATTGGCTTACTTTGCTGAAATTCCTGCCGTGTTGTTTGACGTTCAGCGGGCTGGACCATCCACGGGAATGCCAACAAGGACTCAACAAGCAGATCTTCTGGGGGCCGCATATGCATCTCATGGAGATACGCGACATCCCCTGCTGTTTCCTGCAACGCCCAAGGAGAGTTTCGATTTCGCTGCGTTGGCACTTGATCTCGCAGACCGTCTTCAGACTCCTATCATTGTGATGAGCGATCTTGAGCTGGGTATGAACGATACGTTGTCAGATCCATTTGAGTGGGATGATAGTAGGGAGTACGATCGCGGCAAGGTTTTAACAAAAGAAGACTTGGATGCACTTAGTGAATTCGGCCGATATGTCGATGTTGACGGTGATGGCATCGGTTATCGAACTTTCCCGGGCATGCATCATCCTGATAAAGGATCATTCTTTACGCGTGGTACTTCGCGGGATGCGTACGCGAGGTATACGGAAGACCCCGATACGTACATCGCAAACATGGACCGTTTACTGTTAAAGTGGGAAACGGCGCGTGCATTAATGCCCGCAGCGGAAGTTCACTCCAAAGGATTTAATATAGGCTGCATTTATTATGGATCGACAGCGGTGCCAATGCAAGAAGCTCATGATCTGCTCGCAGAAGCGGGAGCTCGTATGGATACGATGAGAGTTCGTGCTTTCCCTTTTGGTGGAGAGGTTGAGGATTTCATAGCCGATCACGAGACGATAATACTGATCGAACAAAATCGAGACGCACAGATGAAAGCGTTGCTCGTGAACGAATTGAATATAAATCCGCGTGAGATCCAGTCCGTTCTATACTACGGAGGAGTTTCGATAACCGCGTCGTTTATTAACGACGCGATCATAAAAGTTTGCACCGAGAATAATCTTCCGAGGATGCGGGAGGTTGCGTCGTGATCTTTATAGCTAAACCACAAATACGTCACCCGCAACTGAGATGTAACGAAATCGGGCTTGGCAGACGTGATTACGAAGGTTTGGTTTCTACATTGTGCGCAGGATGTGGGCACGATTCTGTCAGTGCGGCAATTGTACAAGCATGTTCGGAACTTTCGATACCTCCGCATCGTTTTGCGAAAATTTCCGGAATTGGTTGTTCATCTAAGACCCCAAGCTATTTTTTAGGCAAATCGTATGGCTTTAATTCCGTACACGGACGTATGCCATCCATTGCAACGGGAGCGAGCTTAGCAAACCGGGATCTTTTCTGTATCGGGATATCATCTGGTGACGGCGATAGTGCTTCGATTGGACTGGGACAGTTTGCACACGTCGTTAGACGCAAAATTAATATGTGCTACATCGTGGACAACAACGGAACGTATGGTTTAACTAAGGGACAGTTTTCAGCGACGAATGATCGGGGTTCCACGAACAAACGTGGGGTACCGAACCTATATACTCCAGTTGATTTAGTGTCGCTGGCTCTTCAAATGGGTGCAAGTTTCGTAGGGCGTAGTTTTTCTGGAGATAAGAAGCAACTGGTACCTCTTATAAAAGGTTCCTTGTTACACCGGGGATTTGCATTTAATCGACGTAATTTCGCCGTGTGTGATGTTCAACAACCATAACGGATCTACAAAAAGTTACGAATATGTTCGGCAACGCAGTGAGGCACTTATTGATACCGATTTTATTCCGCCACAAGAAGAAATCATGATTGACTACGAACCGGGAATGACTGAAACCGTAACCATGCCAGATGGTAGTCTGCTTAGATTGCGAAAACTTTCGGATTCGTACGATCCGTATGACAGAATTGGAACCCTTGATTACGTGCAACGTGCGCAGGAAGAAGGGGATCTTGCCACTGGCCTTTTGTACGTTGACCCCAATGCTGTAGATTGACAGGAAGTACTAAATTTGGCTAAGCAGCCACTAAATGCTCTTGGTGAAGATGAGCTATGTCCAGGATCTGATGTACTTGCAAAAATAAATGATAGTTTCAGATAGTACCGTTTTTATAGTGTTCATTCAATTTTAGTACCGATGATATTGCTGAGATACATTATTAAAAGCGGCTTGATTTACGGATTTTAGGGTGGTCAGTATCATTCGTACCGTTCATTTTTGGAATAAGGACAAAAGTGCCCCTTCCCAGTCTTGATGATTATTTTCCCGATTGGAAAGAACGCGAAGCACTTGCAGAAGCGATGATTCCAATTATCGGTCAGCTCTATCGTCGTAACGTGATTATTTATTGCTATGGCCGTGCGCTATACAACCAGAATGTTACGGACATTATGAAGATTCATCGGTTAGTTCGTCAGGTTGCCAAGAATGAGCTCTCCGAATTTGAAAGTTATCCTATTTTGAAAACAATGTCCGAACTTGATCTTGGTCCATCGTTAATTGACGTAGGTCTTCTCGCGTCAAAGTACATGGAAATCACTGAAACTTCGAATGGGGACGCCCCGTCACCAATCGATTACGTGACGCAGGAATGCAAGTTTGTTATTGAGAATCACGTAAAACCGCTAGAAAATCCACAAGATGTGGTGCTCTACGGATTTGGTCGCATTGGTCGACTTTTAGCAAGGCTGCTAATAGAAAAAGCCGGTGGGGGAACCCAACTGCGTCTTCGTGCTATTGTCGTAAGAAAAGGATCCGAGAACGACTTGATCAAACGCGCAAGCCTTTTGGAACGAGACTCAGTCCACGGTCCATTTAAAGGCACGATACGGGTTGACGAGGGACATAATTGCCTGATTGCTAACGGCAATGTCGTTTATGTCTTGTATTCCGACGACCCGGCAAAGGTGGATTATGAGGCGTATGGAATAAAGGACGCAATCGTTATTGATAATACGGGTGCATGGCGAGACGACGCTACGCTTAGTCAGCATGTGCAATCAAGAGGGGTAGGGCGCGTTCTCTTAACGGCACCTGGCAAGGGATCGGTAAAAAATATAGTGTCAGGGATAAACTCACACTTGCTCAGCGGTAACGACAGGCTATTATCAGCCGGATCTTGCACAACGAACGCAATCGTTCCGCCACTTCAAGCCATCAATGAGCGGTTTGGCATTAGAAGCGGTCATATTGAAACTGTTCATGCATACACTCCTGATCAAAACTTAACAGATAATTTTCATAAGAAGGATCGACGCGGACGCGGAGCCCCGTTGAATTTGGTTATTACCGACACGGGTGCATCTAAAGCCGTGACGTCTCTATTACCACAACTTGAGGGTAAGCTTACAGCAAACGCAATTCGAGTACCAACTCCAGACGTGTCCCTTGCGTTGTTGTATTTGACCTTAGAACGAAGTACGACCAAAACGGAAGTTAATGAATACCTGCGTGATACGGCACTCTATTCTTCGCTTCAGCGACAAATTGATTATATCGAAGCACCAGAGGTTGTATCGTCGGACTTCATAGGTAATCGACATGCTTGTGCAATAGATGGGGGTGCAACCATTGTTGATGATAATCGAATTTGTCTCTATGTTTGGTATGACAACGAATTCGGTTACTGTTGTCAGGTAATTCGCGTTTTGCAGAAGTGGGCGGGTATCAGTTACCCACTCATCCCGGAGGACGTAGCGAAAACCGGCTTTGGTTGACATTGGGATTAGCGTTTCCCTTCAATACTATCTACCTAACATCGAATATGTGATTGTGCAGTCAATAGTCTAAGATTATGATTTTAGTAGAAAAATAGTGCTAACTCTGTCTATCTTGAGTGCTGTTTCGATTATTATATTGCTTGTGTTACGAAGCATTCGCGGTTCGCGCCAGCAATGGCTCCAGCAAGTGAATCTCCCAGGTATATGGGAACTTGAAGATGAGGAAGCGGAAACTGAGGTACTGGAGTTCTTTGGAGAACTTGATCATGGTAGTTTTCGAACCAAGAAAGGCAACAAAGCTAAAATGGGTTCTTGGTACCTATCGCCGAAGTCTCTTTTTCTCGTTGAAGAAAATGATACTGATCATGAGTACGTACTGCGCTATTTTCCCGAAGGTCGGATTGGTCTTGATGGACCTGATAGACCAAGGCAGATATTCAGCAAGCGCGGTGCCAAAATTATTTCATTGCACGGACGCTCGTAGTTCACGTTTATGGATATTTCACCAACGACTTAAATCTTGTGCTTGCATTTTCGTCTGGTCGAAGCACGCCGAAGACAATAATTGCAAGAGATGCGAGTAGAAAAGCTGGGACGATTTCGTACAGTTCGAAGATGCCACCGTCAAGATGATGCCATACTACGGTTACGATTGACCCGGTGCATAATGCTCCTATAAGTCCTGCGCTGGTTGTTTTTGACCAAAATAGAGAGAATAGAACACAAGGTCCAATCGTCGACCCCAGTCCCGCCCAAGCATAACTAACGATTCCAAGAACTGCACTGTTAGGGTTCCATGCAAATATGAGAGCTAGGCATGCGATCCCTAGCACAATAAGACGATTTTGATAAAGTGGTTGCTCTTGTCTGTTGAGGACATCTTGTAAGACGGATGTGGATGCTACAATGAGCTGTGAGTCTACGGTACTCATTACAGCTGCTAAGATTGCGGCAATGACGATTCCGGCTATCCAGGGATTTAAAACCAAGGCACTCAACTCGATAAAGATTCTTTCTGCGTCACCAATACTTGTAATTCGCATGGAGCCTACCAAACCGACCATTATTGCTCCGATACACACAAGCACCATCCAACTCATCGCAATTGCTCGAGCTTTCGGAAGTTCATTGGGATTATTGATAGCGATGAACCGTACGAGGAAGTGAGGTATACCGAAATATCCCAACCCCCAAGCCAGTGCACTTACCAAAACCATAAGGCTTACAGGTTGAATGTCAAACTGCATAGCTATATCACTAGCTTGAACATCAGTAAGGGCCACGGCTGGTACTACGATAAGTGCAAGTAACATTAAGGTGGCCTGAAATACATCGGTCCAACTAACTGCCAAAAATCCCCCGATAGTCGCGTAGGTAACGATTACTACAAAACCAATTAGCAATGCGTGTTGGTAGGAAAAATCAAAAATGGATACAAATAATTTTGCGCCTGCTACAAAACCTGCGGATACGTAAATCGTGAAGAAAACGATAATTACAAGGCTGGCAATAGTTCGAAGTGCTGGATTGTTCGCGGCTGTCCTCAAGGAGAAAAAGGATGGCAGTGTATTGGCATCCACCTCATAAATTTCAACTGATCGGCGTAGTCGTGGGGCCACGAACGTCCAGCTTAAAAACGCTCCGGTAATAAGCCCGATCACAATAAGACTGCCAGTCAGTCCAGATATATATGCGGCACTAGGTAATCCGAGAAGGAGCCAACCGGACATCTCACTGGCACCAGCTGAGAGAGCAGTGACTGGCGCAGAAAGTCGTCGTCCACCGACGGTGTAATCAGAGTTCGTTCGTGTTTGTCTAGTAGCATAAATAGTTATTACGGCGACGACCAGAAAATATCCAATAAATGCAATATTGAGTTCTAACACAGTTCAAGCTATTCAATGACTACCGTATCGAACAAGTAGCCAGATACAAGGTCTCTTCAATATGGTATACATTATCATCAACCCTGCATTATTGGTTGTGTATACCACTCTCTGTACGTGATTTCGACGTGTCGCAACGCAGATAATAAAAACATTTGTATTTACCATAAACAAAAATATCTTTTCGTTCCATCAATGCTGGCGACAGTAAAATGCCCAAATTTTGCGGGAGTAGTGGCAAACTAGCGATAGAAGTGTATGAAACCAATGGGCGACACAGGGCTAAAAAACTTTGTTGTCAACGTATCATCACATTTCGAACAGCTGAGTAAAAGTTCCTTGCGGTCAAAATGACAAACGAGACTGACCAACTGCTTCATCGTGTGCATGATGTGCTAGCCAAACTGGAACAACTGATCCCATCGACAGAAGAGATCAACTGGGATGAATGTCTAGCAGTTCGTGTGATTAGCAATAAGTTTTCTTGTTCCATGGAAGTAATTGAAGATATTGATCCGATTACACTGGATGATTTACTTGAGATTGACCGGCAAAAAGAAGTCATTGCACAAAATACCAATCAGTTTTGCAGAGGGTTTCCCGCAAATAATGCGTTGCTTTGGGGGGCTCGAGGGACCGGAAAGTCTTCGTTGATTCATGCCTTGCTTAATAAGTTTGCAACTTCTGGGCTTCGCATTATTGAGGTAGATAAGAAGGCACTTTCTGACATCGCTTGGATGGCTTCGAAAATTAAAACGGCCCCATATCGTTTCCTTATAGTCGCAGACGATTTATCGTTCGAAGTCAATGATCCTAGCTACAAACAGCTGAAAAGCGCATTGGATGGCTCAATCGTGACAACGCTTAACAATGTACTCATTTATGCAACCTCCAATCGAAGGCATCTCATGCCAGAATCGATGCAAGATAATTTTGCTGCTTCTTATCAGCAGGGAGAACTTCATCAATCAGAAGCAGCTGAAGAAAGGGTCTCACTTTCCGATCGGTTTGGTTTGTGGCTCTCTTTTCACCCATTCAAACAGTCGCAGTACCTCGCGGTTGCCCAATATTGGTTAGAAAGGCTAGCAGATCAACATGGTATACGTCATGCTTGGGATAATGATATTGAGCGAGAAGCATTACAATGGGCACTATATAGGGGGGTACGAAGTGGACGCACAGCAAATCATTTCGCCCGGCATTGGATAGGCAAGCATTTACTGAGCTGATTGTGTTCGAGCACAACGCAAAGATTGAAGGAGTGTTTTATAATTTGGGGAACTTTGCCGTAGTTGTTAAATCGTATACTCGCCGAACATAAAGCCTTATCCATTGAACTGTCCCCTTCGTCTAGAGGCCTAGGACACTGGGTTTTCATCCCAGCAACAGGGGTTCGATTCCCCTAGGGGACGCCACCTTTCTGTAATTTGCACAAATTTTGTGGATGCTCTGGTCTCAAGAGTGAGTCGTATCATCTAGGTCCCGTACACTTTAATCGCGTACGAAATTTTCAAACTTATCTTAGCGATGAATATGGAGCCCCCGTCCAAATTCCCGGCAAGGAGGGTACTGAATTTAGCGGTCCTGCGCGCGTGCTCGAAGCAGAAGAGATCGCTCTGGGGGCTACTAGATAGCGCGTTGTCGTCGATAACTGGTTTTCTGACTGGAACTATGATTTTTATAGTGGGGTATGATATGGTACCGGAGGCTGCGGTGGATATGCTGCGTGCTGTGGCTAGGAATAGGGGGCGGACCTCCACCAGTTCTCAGGCTAATCAATCTCGATATCCCAGCAACTTCATTCGATCAGCATCCGCGAAGCCAGACTCTGCGCCCTTCGAACACTACACACGACGACTTGCTGACAGAGTATATGAAATCATGGTTAGTTCGCCCCCTAGTGTCGTTATTGGTTAGGTTAGCTGTGAATCTTGGATAGGTTATTGATAGCGGGCGTGGTTAGAATGGTGGTTTCTTGACCTGTACAGGCATTGTCTATATTTTGCGCGCCATGGCAATGATCGATAAAGATGTGACGACCGTAATGACGACGAATTCCAAACGCGCCGTCAGAAGGCTGATCGTATCAATGATCTAGCAAACAACGCACGATAGTCACTATGAAACCCCACTGAGGATTATCTTGGCTGACCTTCTCTTACATAGAGGCGTGCTCTATGAAGAACAACACTAAGACGCATACCGATTTTGAAGCGGTGGAATCTCCGTTTCCCGACTCACCTTTCGTGGTGATGAAGTTTGGGGGACGCAGCGTCTCTACTGAGGAAAACTGGGGCCGTATTGCCGCATTGCTTCAAGCAAGACTGGATTCCGGTATTACACCGGTAGTTGTGCATTCAGCATTAGCCGGTGTATCCGACGCGTTGGAGGCACTGCTGGACGCTGCTGTAAGAGGAGAGAATGTGGCTGAGAATCTTGAAGCGATTCGCTCCACGCACGACAGCCTCGCTAGGCAACTGACAGTGGATCCATCAATCTTGGATGCTCACTTCGACACATTGAGTCAACTCATCGACGGTGTACGTCTGCTGCGCGAGGCTAGCCCAAGCGTGTACGCACGCGTTATGGCAACGGGTGAGTTGGCGGCAACGACGCTTGGCGTGCGCTATCTTGAGTCGCGAGGCCTTCCAGCTCGATGGTGGGACGCCCGAACGTTGCTGGAGAGTATTGAACGCAGGAATGTGGCAGAACGGGCCCAGTTCTTGTCGGCGACTTGTGATCACGAAGCTAATCCGGAGTTGCAACGAACCCTTGCAAAAATGGATGGATTTATCGTCACCCAAGGATTTATCGCGCGTAATTCGCGAGGCGATACGGTTTTGTTGGGACGTGGCGGCTCGGATACGTCAGCCGCCTATATGGCCGCGCAATTACAAGCCCGGCGTCTGGAGATCTGGAGCGATGTACCGGGTTTCTTCAGCGCGGATCCAAGGGCGATACCTACAGCGCGTCTGCTTCAGGAGCTGCACTATAGCGAGGCTCAGGAGATTGCCTCTGCGGGTGACGGATTGCTGCACCCGCGGAGCATTGCTCCCGTGCGCCGATGGGGTATCCCTTTGTTTCTCAGGATTACCAGCCATCCACAATGGAAGGGTACGGTGGTGTCGAATGCGCTGGGAGACGGTACGCCCCAACTAAAGGCGATCTCTCGTAGACAAGGGGTCACGCTGATCTCCATGGAATCCATGGACATGTGGCACCAAGTGGGGTTCTTGGCCGACGCTTTTGAATGTTTTCGCAAATATGGCCTTTCGGTAGACCGTATTTCTACATCGGAAAGCAACGTCACCGTCTCCATTGATCCTGTCGTTAACTTTACTGACCCGTCCGCAGTGGATGCCGTCGCCAAGAGTCTCGAAGGCTTTTGCCGAGTCAAAGTCATACGTGACTGCGCGTCCATCACGTTGGTGGGAAAACGTATCCGAACCATTCTTCACGAACTTAGCCCGGTCATGGAAGTCTTTGAAGAACAGAAGGTACACTTACTGACTCAAGCTGCCAACGATCTGAATCTGACCTTCGTCGTTGACGGCGACCACGCGTTTCGTTTATTGAAGCGTCTTCATAGCTTGTTGATCACCAAGTTTCGCGGGAGTCGCATGTTTGGTCCGACTTGGGCGCAACTTCAAAATCTTGAGCCGGTGGCCAATAAGGGGCCGGTGCCTTGGTGGACGCTGCAACGGGACAAGCTCATCGCAACCGCCCGGGAGCAGGGGTCCGCCTACGTATATCACTTAGATAGTGTGACCGAGGCGTTATTAGCACTCACATCGCTGAAATCCATTGATGCCGTACTTTATTCGGTGAAGGCGAATTCACATCCCAGCATCCTTCGTGTTGTCGAGAGACGCGGCGGCAATTTTGAGTGTGTTTCCCCAGGTGAGATCCAGCGCGTGTTCGATGCAGTACCGGGAATCGATTCGAAACGGATCCTCTTCACCCCCAATTTTGCGCCCAAAGAGGAGTATGAATGGGGCTTGGAACAGGATGTTTGGGTGACGTTGGACAATCTACACCCGATCCGTCACTGGCCCGAACTATTTCAAGGGCGGGAAATCTTTGTTCGCGCTGACCCGGGGGTAGGGTGGGGACATCATGAGCATGTCCGTACAGCGGGCATGCACTCGAAGTTCGGCATCCCAATGTCCGAGTTGGACGAGTTTGTGGGGTTGGTTAGTGCCGCTGGTGCGCGTGTCGTAGGTCTTCACGCTCATACCGGTAGCAAGATTTTTGACCCCTACAACTGGGAACAAACCGGCATGTGCCTAGCGAGCCTTATGGCGATGTTTCCGCACGCTCGCTATGTCGATTTGGGCGGTGGCTTGGGTATACCGGAAAAGCCTGGTGAGATCGCGTTGGACTTGACTGAGCTGGATGCCGCTATCGCTCGAGTCAAGGTTCGGACACCCAAACTGGAGATTTGGTTGGAACCCGGGCGATTTATTGTTGCAAGGGCGGGTGTGCTAGTTACTCGCGTAACTCAAACCAAGGGTAAAGGCGATATTCGTTACGTGGGTGTGAGCACGGGGATGAACTCATTGCTACGTCCGGCACTTTATGGTGCTTACCACGAAATCGTGAATCTATCCCGTTTGAGCGAACCAGCCACCGAAACCGTTAATATTGTTGGACCAGTATGTGAAACCGGCGACCGGATAGGTTCCGACCGGCTCTTGCCCGAGACGCGGGAGGGGGATGTGTTGCTTATCGCCAACGTCGGCGCGTACGGGCACGTCATGAGTTCGCGGTATAATTTGAGGGAACCGGCGTCTGAGGTTCTTATTTAGTGTCTGAGCGAAAACCCTGACGATTGTACCAAAGCGTTGATTATTGCGGCATGGGAGGGTATTTTGAGCTAAAATGCTGTGGGTGAAGATTGCCGTTGGAGGCGTTGAAATGAGCTTTTTTAGGGGTTTCAGTGGGGTTCTGTGCGGATCTTCGTTGGGAGGGCAGCGATCATGAGACGTTTCGAGCATGCCTTGCGGTTGGACAGTAATTCCCGCTTCCTGTGAAAAGGTGGAGTTGGCGGGGGTTTGAGCGTCTGCGTCTGGTCCTTTTTCGCAGACTTTGGTGATCTGGGGTGATGGTTTATGATAGCCGTTTACGACCCGATCATGGAGGAAAGGATGCCTCGACAAGCGATGCGCAAGCGATTGAATGCTGCGGGACTGCTGACGTTAAGTCGGCGGTGTGTTTTGAACGGATTGAAGACGGGACACCGGTCCGCACTTATCGTCTGGTCGACTGTTTGATGTCGGCTGTGGCGATGTTCGGTCTGAAGTCCCCGTCGTTGCTTCAGTTTGACCGCGAGGTGCGGTTGGATGGACGGGTTCGGGTCAGCAATTCCCCGTATAGTTTCATTTTGGGCTTGATGTCGGTCTTTTCATGTTTCGGTACGGGAAATCGACGTTTTCAGATGGTTTGCACGGCATGTCGTCGTGCGTTGGAACGGGTTCCGGGCATCGATATGCAGGTCTCTTGACCGTCAGGGCGGCATGGGGCCTCGGGGGGACATCCCGATCCTTCTTCATCGAGCAGCTGGAGAGGCGGTCGGCCGTCAGGACGTATCGTAGGCGAGGTACGCGGTGTAGATCCCGAGGGCGTGGCCGTACAGTTCCTGCCTGGTTGCGGAAGGCTACCGCACAGAAACTGCTGCGCAGACGTTCCCATGTTGCGGTTCGGGTATAGCACTTGGCGAAGATTTGCTTCATGACGGGGCAGGCCATTTCCAGCAGCTGGTCGATCAGGAACGCCAGCAGCATCAGCGCAGCGAAAGTATCCGACAGGTGCTGGGTTCCGTGTCCGAAGTTGTGTTCCAGGTACTGGGCGTTCTTCAGCGTGTTGAAGGTCTCGTTCTCGATCTTCCAGCGACTGCGAGCCGCGCGGGCCAGTTCGCTGGCGTTATGCGGATTGAGCGGCAGATCGGTGACCCAGATGAACGCCCACCGCGCATCCTCGCCGGAGTCACGCTGCTCCGAGCTCTGCAGCACCTGGACCTTCAGGTCGGGGTTCGCAGCATTCAGTTCCGCCTCCGGCACCACGCGCAGCTGGCGATCCCGCTCCTGCCCTTCGGGCGAGGGATCTGCAAACCAGGGCGCATCGGAACGATCCAGCTGAGCCTGCAGATGCGGATGGTCGCCCGCCCGATCCGCCAGCAGAAAGCGCAGTCCATGCTCCTGAAGCAGCCGGATCTGGGGACCCTGCGAGAACAGCCCATCGGCAATCACGATCAACTTCATGCGCCGATAAAGCGAAGCCAGGACCGGAACTAGCCGGGCCCAAGCACCCCGCTCGCAGTCGTTCTTCGTCGAGCCATCCCCGTTGCGAACCGCTGCTATCGCCATCGGCAGTACCTGCCGCTGATCCGGATGCACCATCACCGCACACAACTGCTGATGGGAGTACGTGCTCGAACCGTTGCGATGCCGGGCCCGCAGACAGCACGGACCGTGAACCCGCTGGGAGGAAAAGGTGCCGGTACCATCCACGGCTACCAGATAATGACCGCGCCACGCCGACATCCGCTGCAGCACCTTGCCGCACTGGGCGCGTTGCAGAACCTGCTGAAACGCCCGCCGATACCGCACCGGCGAGATCGGATCCAGGCGACGGCGCAGAGTCGTGTCGCAGGGAACCTGCGCCAGACCGACCGTACAGACGACGCAGATTCATTTCCACCACCGAGTGCCGGTGCCTCGTTACATCAAACTGCAGCAACGAGGCGTGCTTCTCCAGAAACACCGCCAGACCCGACATCAGACAGTCGCCGGTGGAAAACTTCCGCCCGCATACCTCCTCAACGACCACCTCAAAAACTCCACGAACCACCCGCAGCAAACCGGGTTTGCTCACATCCTTGCGCAACTTCAACGCACCCATCCTTGGATACCTCGTTGGTCTGGTAACTCTATATTAACCTATCATCCACCCTCAAACGATAAGCCTACGCTCTTATTATTGCGAAAGCCAATGCGCAAAGTCCATACTTATAGCGGGGTTGGGGCTATACGGGGAATTGCTGGGGTTCGGGGTAATCTGCGGCGGCTGTATCAGGTGGGTCGGGTGCCGTGCGACACGCAGATGCGGACGCGTCTGGATCGGGTTCCGGCGAGTGCCTTGCGCCCGGTCTTCCGGCGGCTGTTCCGCGAACTGCAGCGAGGCAAGATGCCGAAGCCGTATGCGGTGTACGGCCACCACTATCTGTTGTCGCTGGACGGCACGGGTTTTTTTTGCATCGGGAGCCGTGCGCTGCAAGTACTGCTGCGAGCGGCGTTACCGCAACGGCACGGTCACCTATCACCATCACCATCAGATGCTGGCCGGTGCGATCGTGCATCCGGACTGTCGGACCGTGATCCCGCTGGCACCGGAACCGATCGTCCGGCAGGACGGTCAGGCGAAGAATGATTGCGAGCGCAATGCCTCGAAACGGTTTCTGGAAGCGTTGCGTCGGGAGCATCCGCATGTGCAAGTGATCGTGCTGGAGGACGGCCTGGCCTCCAACGGACCGCATCTGGATCTGCTGGAGCGTCCTGAACTTGCGATACCTGATCAGTGCGCGGGAGCACGACCATGCGGTGCTGTTCCAGCATCTGGAGGACCCTTCGGCGGACGGGTTTGCGGACCCGAGCGAGGAGGGACGCGCCGTGGACCGCCGGCTACGGGTGGTAGCAGATGTCCCGCTCAGTGCGTCCCGGTCCGACCGTCGGGTGACGGTGTTGCAGTGCCGGGAACGCACCCCGAAACGGGTCCGGAAACCCGAACGCCAATGGACCTGGATCACCGATCTGCCGGTGACCCGAGCCGAGGCACCGGCGACCGCACGGATGGCGCGCAGTCGCTGGAAGATCGAAAACGAGACCTTCAACACGCTGAAGAACCAGGGGTACGGTCTGGAACACCACTACGGTCACGGTCGCCGGTACCTTGCGAATACGCTGGCGACCCTGATGCTGCTGGCGTTTCTGGTGGACCAGATCCAGCAGTTGTGCTGCCCGCGCTTCCAAGCCGCCTACCGTCGGCAGGGCAGTTATGCCTCCCTGTGGGAAAAGATGCGCGGTGCGATCTGGCTGCTGATCCTCCACAGCTGGGAACAGTTGTACGAAGCCCTCGCTGGTGCGGAACCCGACCGCGGTTCCGGACGACCCGATCCTGGTTCCCGTCCGCCATAGTGCAACGCGCCCTGCGCCTCCTGATCGCGGGCACCCCTCCGAGATCCGTCGACATGCGAACCGGGCATGCCTTGGTCCGCACCAGATCCCGCGGCCCAACGCCGCCAAAACGTAGCTTGGTCCCGCCGAACAAGGGCCCGAAACGACCCCAACGGATGGAAAACATTCAAGGGCAGTCGCTCAAAACTTGCAGGCACTGCTTTTCCACAGGAAGCGGGAATTGCTGGCGGTTGGACGAGACGCCGATCGGTGAGATCAGGATTAACGTGAAATCACGGGATGACATTCCGGCGTTGCTGTTGGGATTGCAGCATCTGTACGTGTCGTGTCGGGAGGAATGTGAAGCGTTACTGGGTTGCCATGTGACAGCGGATCGGGATCCGGAGAACGGTCGGCCGGGGATGACGCTCTGGCGGGTTCTGGTGATGGCGGTGCTCAAGCAGGGTTTGAATTGCGACTACGACCGTCTGGGGGAGTTGGTGAACTATCATCAGGGTGGTACGGAAGATGCTGCAGCATGGGTTTCTGGATGACTGGACGTACTCGGTTCGCACCTTGCAGGACCACGTGTCGCTGGTGACGCCGGCGTTGCTACAGGAGTTGAATGCGCTGCTGGTTCGGGAGAGTCATGCGGTGGCGGGAAAGCCCCCTGGCACCGCCTTGGACGGTCGGGTTGACTCGTTCGTAGTGGAGACGGACGTGCCAAACGTGAACCTGCTGTGGGATGCGATGCGGGTGCTGCTGACGGAGGTTTCGGTCTGTTGCGGATCGCATGGGGTGTCGGGATGGCGGCAGGGGCAGTACTGGCGGAGCCAGGTTCGGCAGGGCTATCAACGGGTGAGCCGCGCGCGGTTGTGGTACCGACGCCCGAAGGCGGTGGCGGCGTGGTTGACCCTGTGCGGCGATCTGACGGGGCGTCTGGGCGACACGCTGGAGGAGCTGGAAGGATTGCCGGAGGGCTCGGTGTCGCCGGCGCAGCTGTCGCGATGGTGCTGGTTTCACGCCTGCTCGGTGCGTTTGCAGGATCAGATCCGCCGTCGCGTGCTGGAAGGGGAAACGATCCCGCACGAGGAGAAGCTATTTTCGCTGTTCGAGCCGCATACGCGTTGGATCATGAAGGGCAAGGCTGGCCGGCCGGTGGAGCTTGGGGTTCCCCTGACGGTGCTGGAAGATCAACATCCGTTCATCCTGGGTTGGCACTTGCAGCGGCATGGCGGCGATGTGGACGTGGCCGTTCCGCTGGTGGCGGCATGCCGGGCACAGTATCCGGAGTTGCGCGGATGCAGTTTCGACCGGGGGTTCCACAGCCCCGCCAACCAACAGCAACTGGCCGCGGTGCTGGAGCACGTCGCGTTGCCCGCGAAGGGGCGAGGCACGGAGGCCAGCCGAGCTCGGGAAGCTAAAGCATCGTTCGTGGTGCGACGCCGGCGGCATCCGGGCGTGGAATCAGCGATCCATGCGTTGGAAAGTCATGGCTTGGACCGGGTGCGCACGCATGGCCGGGCAGGCTTCGAACGCACCGTGGGTATCTCGATCCTCGCAGCCAACCTGCACCGACTTGGACGCTTGCTGCAGCAATGGGCGGCGCAGCGGTGCCATCGCACGCACGCACCACCCTATCGTTTGGCGGCCTAGCCGTCCCCATCCTCAATATCCATCCTTCCCGCCCCTCGGGACGGACGCTGCACGCCCCGAAAGCGAGCAGGAGAACATCATCCGCACTTTCGGAGCCCCGATGGGCGGATGACCCGTCGTACATCTCCTAAATCAACATGATCCCCTGAGCGGCGGATACCATCACGTGGCTTAAACCCGTCGTAAAATGGGGTTTTCCCGCAGACACTATTTAATCTGTCGCTACACCGACTGGTGGCAGCTTTGGAGTTCCTCCACCATTAAGTTTTAAGCGACAACCCGAGTATTCTGAACAATACCAACGGGTGGTAAAGCAACTCGGCCGAGTCGGAACAGCACCGATATGAGTTATCTCAGATCGATAGATATGTGCGCATAATCTATATTATGTAAAATACAATAAATTTGAACCACGTCTCAAGATGAATGCACTCACATTAGTATCTTCGCAAAAACAAAGCTAGGAACCTCCATCTATTGCTGTTTTGACGAATCATGCTCGATATAAGTGTATGATTTTTAATCATGTGAGGATGGTCCATCTCCGCTTGCTTCGAGTAAATAGAAGTGACCAGCTGCTTGGCGTTGGTATTCCGATTGATACTCATTAGATTTTCAGGTTTCTGACTAACTGCAGAACGTTTCCCGAGTTGGATCAATATTGGATGATCAGCTCAAGATGTCATGCCACCCTTGACTGTTCAAGGATCCACGCCAAATAAAACCATACGAGAAATTGCAAAACTAATCCCAAGAACCCACCTCCAGGCAGTCTGCGCCGTAGAAAATCTTTGGTATATTTTTGAGGATGAAGAGTGTGTAAATAACTAAGAATAGAAAATTCATACTTCATTAATACATATCTTAGGTTACCTTTCCTACTAAAGAGCATTCCTACGTTTCTACGGTGCAGACTGCAGGGTGCATCCCGACCAAGATTCCATGCGCGGCAAGCTCAAACGCGCTGGCTGGAACACTGACTTCCTCCTAGTAGGCTACCAGTTCTAATAATACGTGTTTATAATAGGGATTGGAAGGGGTTCTGGGATCAGCCCGAAGAAATACCTCAGGATGAGCGGGATGAGTTGGAAGCGGTGCTGAGTCGAAATTGCACGGATTCAAAGGGGGGTGCTGGCCCGGCCCTGATGCAGGTGGTGGATGCCCGGAGCGGACCTGAGCACCCGGCGGGCGGTGGAGCCCGATGAAGGCTCCGTAGGCCTCGGCCGTTGCCTCCGGTGCCGAAGAAGCTGGATGGGGAGAAGGAAGCGTCTGCAGGTGGCCTGCCCACCGGAAGGCCGCGTTCGTGGACCGTGAAGCTTGGCAGAAGAGCTGGTGCGACTTGAAGTGGTCGAATCGATTTGCGGGGAGACCGTGCGGCAGGCGTTAAAAAAAACGAATTGAAACCATGGCGGCGGGACATGTGGTGCATTCCGAAGAAGCAAAGCCATCATTTCGTGGCCGGCATGGAGCGGGTGCTCAAGGTATACCGGCGGCCGTACGACCTGCGGCATCCGGTGGTGTGCATGGACGAGATGAGCAAGCAGCTCGTGTCGGAAGTCCGCGAGAAGTTGCCGGTACGCCCCGGGTCGCCGGAGAAGTACGACGCCCACTACCTCCGCCGGGGAGAATGCACGGTGTGGATGTTCGGCGAGCCGCTGTCCGGCTGGCGGAGAGTGGCTGTCACCAAACGGCGCACGACGTTGGATTGGGCGAAGCAAGTGCGCGCACTGGCGAATCTGCCGCGTTACCGGGATGCGGAAAGCATCACGCTGGTGTGCGACAACTTGAACACCCACAGCGGTGACTCGTTCTACGCCGCGTTCCCGGCGGCCGAAGCCAGTCGGCTGAACGACCGCATCCACCTGGTGCACACGCCGAAACACGGGAGCTGGCTAAACGTTGCGGAACTGGAGTTCAGTGCGTTGCACCGCCAGTGCCTGGATCGCCGGATCGAGAGCAGGGCTTTGGTCACGTCGGAAACGGCGGCCTGGGCCAAGGAGCGCAATCGCGAACAGACCGGGGTCGACTGGCAGCTCAGCGTCGACGATGCGCGCACCAAACTGAAGCATCTATACCCGAAAATTAAAACCAGTTAAACTACTAGACATGGTTCGCGCCGCCCTGCAGCTTGAGCAAATTTCAAATGCGATTGCCCTGACCCCCTCCCCCCTTATCGTGCCGCCACTCGTCCTTTTCCATAACGCTGGTGGCGTTGAAATATTTAACCATCAACTGGATAATCTGCCTTCATACTCGCGACCGTTTTTTAACGAGTTAATAGTAACGTTCACTCACATGGACACGTGTATATATTATCTTGTGTAATATTCGGGCCACCGATGAACATTCATAATGGAGTTCACACGGTATGAAGTCGGACGATTTGCGGGATCGTTTTGCCGCTCTTCAGATTTGGCAGGCGAACGGTCAGCGTGATCCACACAAGCCGTTGCTTGTATTGTGGGCAATCGAAGGGTGTTTGTTGAGAGGTGAAAACTGTTTGGTGTCTTACCAAGATGCAGATCGTGCCCTGAAGGATCTCCTAGTGCAATTGGGACTGCCCCGGCAAACGGGTACATACGGAATTCCCCTTCTGGCGTCTCCAGAATGACGATCTGTGGGAAATTCCCAACGCGCACAACACCGCATTGCCGTTAGCTCAAGTGGCACCGAGCTCTAGTAGTTTAACTGGTTTTAATTTTCGGGTATAGATGCTTCAGTTTGGTGCGCGCGTCGTCGACGCTGAGCTGCCAGTCGACCCCGGTCTGTTCGCGATTGCGCTCCTTGGCTCAGGCCGCCGTTTCCGACGTGACCAAAGCCCTGCTCTCGACCCAATGGCATTCGTTTAGTGAATTTTGCCATTCGGTTAAGGATTCGGTCTTGGGCCTTGGTTATCCGCTTGATTTTTTATTCCGTTAGCGAGTTGCCGGTGCCGGTGCTCTCCTTCTTCGCTGCCACTTTCCGATCGGTTTTCGGGATCGCCGCTCATAGGACCTGCCCGGACGGAGCCGTTGCCGACACCGGACGATCTTGCTGACAATACGAGCTACGGTTTCCCGGAGGGTGGATGCCTGCTGAAGTAGCAGGCTCTCGATGTTGGCCGCCACCGCCGCAAGTCCGTGCTTGAAATTCGTCTGCATCAGCGGCTTGCCGTCGTTCGGCAGCCCCCCGTTCAAATGATCCTCGCCATGGTTGGCGAACAGCCGGGTCATGGTAATCAGGGTGAAGCATGCATACAGTTCCTGTTTCACTCCGCGCTCGCTTTGCCCATGAAAGTCCTCAACCTCCATCAGCCGTTTGGATACCTTGTACAGTTCCTCGATGCCCCATCTCGCGTGATACAGATCCGACAGTTGGTCGATGGAATACTGGTCCCGGTCCAGCAGGGTCGTACCCAGGATGAAGACGGTATCGCCCACGGCATATTTCACCAGCCGCAAGCGGTGCGGGTCGAATGCGGCTCCGGGGTTTCTTCGGCGTAGTCGGGTCAGCGTGCGTTGGCGGGGAACGACCTCGATGACCGTATCCCGGCGGCTGCCGTGGATGAAGCGGTCGACATCGATACCGGTTTTTCCGTAGTTGTGTCAAGAATTTTCTGCAATTTCCAGTGGGAGCGGAGACCCGCCCATATGGGCGGGTCTCCGCTCGGCGCGAAATTTTCGGGCGTTTCATGCCGCCTCCTGCCATGTCTCGGATTCCAGTTCGGATGCGCGAACCACGCCGATCCGGCCATATAGATAACGCTGCCCCGTCAGCCACCGCTCATGGGTCTCCGCCGCAAGTGCCAAGATCAGACGCAGACAGGACTCCGCGTTCGGGAAGATCCTGACGACACGCGTGCGCCGACGGAGCTCCTCGTTGTACCGCTCCAGCATGTTCGTGGACTTCATCCGCAGGGGCGATGTTCCCTAGGCAGCCGATACACCGTCAGCGTCTCCTCGACATGATCCTCGACCCATTCCACTAGCCTGCCAAACCCTTTCTCATCGCCCCAACGGGCTACCCAGGCACCCAGTGCCTCACGAGCCTCCCCGACATGCTCACAGCCCCACAACCGTTTCAAACCCTCCAGACACGCGGGATCAGCACTCCGGGACAGTTTGTCCCTGGCATTGCGCAGAAAATGGACGCAGCACCGTTGCCACAACGCGGTCGGCAACACTTTCGAGATCGCATGCTTCAATCCCTCATGACGGTCCGAGACCACATACTCGACTCCCCGCAGGCCACGTCCCTTCAGATGCGAGAGGAATTCCGTCCACGACCCCTCGCTTTCCCGGTTCGCCACTTCCGCCGCCAGCACCTGACGCCGACCCTCGCCGTCAATCCCGATGGCAATCTGCACTGCCCGGGAACGCACCGAGCCCTCCTCACGCACCTTCTCATACCGGGCATCCAGCAACACATACGGATACGCCTCCTCCAGCCGACGTTCCGCAAACGCCTTCAGGGACGCGTCCAGCTTCGACACCATGGCCGAGATCGTCGCCGGCGAAAACTCGTGACCGCACAGACCCTCCGCCAGTCGGCTCACCCGACGCGTCGAGACCCCCCTGCACATACATCTCCGACAGCACCGCCACCAGGGCCTTCTCCGAACGCTGATAGCGCTCGAACACCCGCGTGCTGAACTGGCCGCTGCGTTCCTGCGGAACTCTCAGTTCGATCTCGCCCACCTTCTCATCGTCAGATCGCGCCGGTAGTATCCGGAACGGTAGCCCTGACGCGTCTGCGTCCGCTCGCTCTTGCCCGCTCCCAGAAACTCCGTCATCTCACTCTCCAGAACCTCGTTGAGCGTCTCCTGCACCAGCCGCCTCACAAACTCCTCATCGTCCGCCAGATGATGGCATGCCGACTTCTTCGTGGCATTGTGCGTATAATCTTTCCGAATCATTTCTTGCTCCTTTTCAATAAATTGTGTCATGAATGATTCGCGCCTGGATGCGGGATTGCGTCCAGGCATCTCCACATTCCCGATGAAACATCAGATTCTAACCATTCGTCTGTCGTTACAGCCCGTTTTTCGTTTTTGCAGACAAATTTATACACAACCCCACCTGAACCAGACGCGCTTCCTTCTCCCCATCCAGCTTCTTCGGCACCGGAGGCAACGGCCGAGGCCTGCGCTCCAGAGCCACCATCGGCCCCTGCTCCACGGCCCGCCGACGCACGTGCTGGCAGGTCCGCTCCGTCACCCCCAGCGCATACACCACCTGCCCGTCCGTCAGTGCCGGGGGCCAGCGACCCCCTGATCCACAGCCAGCAGAATCCGTGCACGCTGCAGCTTCGTCGCCGACACCGCACGACGCGTGCTCGACTTCAGCACCGCTTCCAACTCATCCCGCTCATCCTGAGCTCACTCCACCATGTATTGCTTCGGCATCGAATCCTCCTGATCCCAGAACCCCTTCCACTCCACTATTATAAACACGCATTGTTAGAACGGGTAGCCTACTAGGCACCGATTTAATTAAGAACGGGCTATCGCTCTGTGTGCTTCATCACCGATTATTCGATAGAGGTGCTTTCACACTATCGTGCGACCAACGAGTAGTCGTAGCCAAGTCATTGAGTGGTAGAGGCTTCCAAGATTCCCTTGCACGGTTCGATTCCAAAAAAATCATTTTACCGGCGAGCGAAGATCACCTTCCTGATCCGGAGTTTTTAGAGTGGCACCACAAAGAAGTATTCGTCTCTCTCATAGACGCAATCTGATGAATCAAGCGATAGCGTATTTGGCGACATCCTGCTTCCAGCTTCTTCTGATCGTCACGATAATTTATTAGCGGATATACTCAATTCAAGTAGCCGTGCCGTCTTTATGATGCACTCAATCAGAAGCACTAAGTACATGCTTAAAGAATCCAACATCAGCCACAGAGCTGTCTGCACCTGACACGCTCCTCTATGCCCTACTCCGGCGCAATTCATATCCATATCCACGTAAATAACCCAAGAAGCACCCCAACCTTTACAGCGTTACTTCGTGCACGCATATCGTACCATAGCTTAATTTTGTCCATTACAATATAATAATGGAACAGGAAAATATTTCAAATTCGAATAAAGAGCAAAATTTTGAACATAGTAGTAATTTCTCAATCGAAATTGGATGTCTATTAATTATATGATATGTTTAATTCACATATACTGTCGCATTTACTAACCCTATTGAATCTTTGTCAATTTGAGAACTGACAATACGAAATGTGTAGTCGTTTTGAATGGATACCAACCAACGCAAGACTTTGCCAAATTCTTGTTTGCGTATACGAACATTGACGCCCCCGCTAGTGTCTGGCAGGACACGCTGTAACTTAATACCAGCCGATGAGGCACTTCTATTCAAGTCGCCTAACCGTGAATGAGACCCTCCTCTATCCCGTCTAGCTATTCCCTCGACGCTCCGCATCCACGCCAAATCTGCTGATTGGTGCTGATACTGAACTAATTGCTCAGACCGATAATTCCAAATCGGTGCCCAAATCACCGCATATATCATAAAAACAATGACTAGAAAAATAACTACTTGAACTAAGAAGCGTTCACGACCGGATAGACGGCCAAACCACTGACCTACTACACTTGACCTTGTCGATTCGCTAATACGATGGTAGAAACTTTCAAGCGCGTTTGACATCTATACTGCACTCACCTTAACGGATGTCTCCCATGAGCCATTGACCAGTTCTGCTCTCATAATTTCGACATCAAATCCGTTACTTGAGAATGTATCTTTAAGTGATTCCACGCGTTCGAATGACGAAAGAATGCAATTTGCGATTAAATAATTCTGTTGATATTCAAGACTGGTTAATTCAGTAATCAAACCTGACGAAAAAGCTTCCTTGATGAAATTTACATGAAGAAGGATAAACGAAGAATCATCAACGTTGATACCCTCTAAACGTGCTTTTAAGGCTTGAACGGGATTGACACCTGCAGGTGGTAGCCTTCCATGTATCTCTTGATACAAAAATTCAATGTCATTTTTTAGCGAATCAGCGCGTAGTTTCGTATATAGACCTTCGGAAAAAATAGTCAACGTAGCGATAATAAACCATGTAGCAGCGAAATTGAGTACTGGTTGCCAACGATCTTGAGTATGCTTGAACGATCGTTTATTTTCAAAATCCTTTTGTAAAAGATTCACGCATCCGCTCAGTAAATACTGTTTTGCAACATAGGCAAAATTCCCATCAGCGATTTCGGTGAAGGAACTAGAATCAGCACCAAGCGACAACAGAAACCGTTCCTGATCTATCATACTAGATCCCATAATATGGAGAATGATTTCATCTCCCTCTGGTGAATAGTTATCGTGGAGCTCTTGTAAAATTTCGGGGAGTTCATTTAGACTAACGGAGGCAACTTGATCGTGCGTTTTCACTAATGCACTGACATCTTCCAGAAGGATCGAAATACCATTATCCGCTACCGGTATTATTGAGCCTTGTGTAGTTGCAATATCTGGATATAAGTCACAATCGGCAAGCACATCCATCCAATGCTGCATGACTGTACGGTTAACTACTAGGCACTCAATGGGGTTACCTCGTTCAATGACCCCGTTGACTATGTGTAGATCTTCAACGTTTTCTGATAGATACGGCTCTACTGCAAACGGAATAGCTTGACGGATTCTTCCAATGTTTTTGCCTTCAATGGTTATGCTGGTCCATAAGACATCATCATCTGGGACAAGTACTACTATATTTTGTATAGAACTAAGAGTGAATTCTTCTAGTTCAGTATTGAGATCTTTTAATGGTGTTCTACCGTGTACTTCGACAGTGTCGTCGCTGATAATAATCCACTCACAGTCCGTGGTAGCTGATAGCTCGGTTGTTGAATGGTCAATTTTAATGAATAGTGATCGCATCTCGGCATAAAGATTATGGTATTAAAAATAAAGACATACAAATACGGTGCTAATCAGTCAGCAATATACTTTTAGGTATTAATTGACTGTAGTCGCGTGCGATTACACGTACTTGGTTAGCGTCATAATCTTTCATCATCGTACTCACCAGAGTTTTCTTTCCAAATTCCGATTCTACCTTAACGGCTACCGCAAAGTACGATGAGCGCACAGTAACTCTATCGCTTACGGCATTAAGTGCAGGGTATTGTGTTATTGCAGTCTCTACGGAATCAAATTTGCGGTCGCTACTTACTAACGCCATGGTTAGTGAATCAGAAATACTCTCATCCATCGTACGCAATGTGAGAGCGTCTACTGTATTAATATTCATTAATGTATCAGGATCAGGTAACACAGTTACATATTTGGTCAATTTCTCGTATTGTTCATTGCTTAATGGTATGACTACCCTTACTTCCGAAACATCGGCGGCGAGTGTATTAGGCGTTCGAAAAGGAGGATTGTGCGCTAGATAGACTAGATCTTCCGCTCCCATTGGGGAGGTTAATTCATTTTCATCAATCCAGTCCAGCCACAAATCCGGTAGGGCGATATCAAGATCAAGTTCCAAAGCAATCCGTTCAAGGTGCGAATGAGCCGTTTCTTCTGACTCACCCACAAGAGAATTTAGATTAAAGTATGACTGTAAATCAATGATTTTAATATATATCTTAATATCTTCATCTTCAATAACTCTAGATTGTGCCCAATTTTCTAGTAGCGTATCAGCGCGTGAACCCGCCTCATCCCGTAAATCATCAAGCAGTGATTGCCGGGCGATGGTCTCGCCGCCAAGTGCAAATTCCCTCAGCTGTGCCGAGGCAGTGTGCTGCTGAGTAAAAGCAACGGCAAAGGTATGCCGCGTCACAACATGGTAGACCAGTGCAGCGATTGCAGAGGTAATTAAAAGTACGCTGACTAAAGCAACCCCCCGCTCTTTTACATTGGAAAAAGTTGAAATAGCCATGGCTATGAATCAGAGTCGTCGTCATTTTTCTCCAGTACCGCCTGCGGTACCAACCATAGCCTGTCTAACTTACCTATCGGAGGAATGATCATTGAAATCCGTATCGCCTCAATCTTCGGTTGGCTCTCTGATAATTCATAACTCGAGTTGGGCCATTCCGTCGATTCTGCGCCTGTACTATCAATTACAGATACACGAAAATGAGATAGGCCTTCGAGTATTACGGCAGAATTTTTCGGCGTGTCTGGAGTTAAATCCAAAGCAAAAGGATGGCTACGTATTAGTTTCCCATCCTCGAATGTATAAGTAGTGCGCTGTAGTTCAGAACGCTGCAGGGATAATGGATTCAACCATCCTGAGTGAGTAATAGTTAAACCCTCTGCCCCTACCACACAAAAAGGTACAAACTCCCCCTTCTCATTACGTGTTTTGCGGCGTACTAATTGTTCAATATCTCTACGCATGATATCCATCGCTCTTTGCAATTCAATCATGTGTTCGCCCCGGCTAACTATTATTTCGGCCGTGCTGGCACTCGAAATAAGAATACGCGAAGAAATCAACCCTATAACTGCAAACACCCCAATTGCTACAAGCATTTCTAGCAACGTGAACCCTTTCTGTTTCATTAATCTTCTGACCAATAACTGACGATCTGCTTGATAGGACCAATTTTTTGGTCCTTTTCGATTCGGAATATCTGTATCTGAATTCGCTGTACTTCTGAATCTTCCGTTTCGATCGCTTCCACTACAAGCTGGTATCGGGTATTGGAATATTCAAAGTCCTCTCTATAATTTTTTACGGATGGAATAGGTCTGTTCAGCCTCTGATCTAGACGTATCTGAGCTATCTTCGTCTCCAAAAACCACTGAGCTGCCAGTTTCTCCTCAAGCAAATATTGTTGCCTGATTATTTCGCTATGTCGATGAAGCACGATAGTAGAAGCGATGGCAATGATGGCGAGTGCCACCATAATTTCGATAAGAGAAAACCCACGTTTTTTCATGCGACTGAAATCCAACTCATCACCATGGGTTTCGCTTAGTTGGTTCTTTAAATGCGGTGGTACGGCTGTATCCATTGGAAACTATGTTCCAAATTGGTACCGTTGTCGATATGGTGGGTGAGACCACAATCTGAAAAGAACTCAGCTCACCGTTTGGAAAAATGACGATACTCGGTTTTATTCCATCCTTCGTACCCCTAAGTATTTTCGAGATGGATCCACTACCCTCCAAATATAGCTGCATAGAGTGTTGCGTGCCGATGTCTACTCTCTGCAACGGTCTTTCTATGACTTCAGACCATTTCTTCGTCTCGTCGTTAATATGTAAAAACGTATATGAATGACTAGTAATCGTTACCCCGTACCATCGATTTTGAGAAGATGACCGAACGCGGGCGAGCTCGATTGCGAGCATTAGACGTTCAGAAACTGTTTGAATTTGTCTTGCTTCGCCTTTACCGGCCATTGTAATAGTGACAACCCCAGCAAGGACTGATATAATAACTAGTACAACTAACAGCTCTAGTAGCGAAAAGCCATTTTTCCGGACTGTTTTTTGGACATAATGCGATTTAAATTTCACTAAGGTGGATATCGGCTCGATATCCGTCTCCGCCTTGTTCGCCATCTGATCCTAGAGAAATAATATCGAATTCGGCACCGCTATTCAGGTAGATATATACATTATCCCAAGGGTCCGTATTTAATTTTTTTATGTACGGTTCGGGGCCCCATGCCTTGGGTTCGGGATTACCAGAAGGCCGTGCTACTAGTGCAGTTAACCCTTGGTCCGTGGAAGGATAATGGGAATTGTCAAGGCGATACAGCTCAAGGGCAGTGCCTAAAGCACGAATATCACTAATAGCGGCCTTCACTCGTGCCTGATCACCTCTGCCGGCGATGTTTGGAACTAGTAGGACAGCAAGAATCCCGATGATGACCACCACCATTAAAATCTCTAGAAGTGTAAATCCACTGGATTTCCTAGCTAATCGTTTTTTCATAATCTCATAATCTAAAGTACAAGTTCGTGCATATTAAGAATAGGAACCAAAACTGCCATCATGATCATCAAGACCAGTCCAGCCATGAGCAGTAGCATTGCTGGCCTAAATAGCTGAATCATAGTCTCCATAGACCGTGTTAATTCACTCTGCTGGTACTGAGATACTTTATGCAACATAGCGTTGAGCTCGCCGCTCGCCTCGCCACTCGCGATCATGTGAAGAAACATTGGCGGAAAGAATGCTGCGCCTTCCAAAGCTGACCGAAGACTACCACCTTCGTTTACAATGTCAATTGAATTCCGTAACTGTATTTTTAACCAAGTGTTCCCAACAATTTCGGTTGCAATGCGCATGCCATCAACGAGACTGACACCGCTGCTGCCTAAGATAGAAAGCGTATTCGTGTACCGAGTAGCATTTCGACCGCGAATTAACCATCCGACGAACGGCATTTTTATTTTCTGGCGATCCCATGCAATTCGTACGGATGGCAACGAGAGCAGCCACCGTATAGCGATGAAAACTAATCCCAATATTATTAATAACAACCATGCGTATGCTCGTAAAAACTCGCTTGTTGCAATCAGTGCTATTGTTATTGCCGGTAGTTCCACTCCAGTGTCATCAAAGACTTTGACAATATCTGGAATAACATACGTCATTAATACTCCAATGATCACTACCGCCGTTACTAAAAGCAAAACCGGATAATAAAGAGCCGTTTCTAGATTGCGTTTCGATTCGTATCCTTCTTCGAGATGGGTGGCGAGGTTTTCAAGAATCAAATCTAGATGTCCAGATTGCTCACCGGCATCCACGGTGGAACGATACATGTTATCGAATGTCGCAGGAAATTCTGCGAGTGCGTCGGATAGTGGAAAACCATCTAGAATCTTGCTTCGAACATTCATGAATACAGAACGTACTCTCTTCTTTTCGGTTTGCTGTGCAATCACCGAAAGTGCTTCTTCAATCGGTAAACCAGCATGTATCAGCGTCGAAAATTGGCGGGTTGCAAGTGCCAGTTCTAGTGGCCCAATGCGCCGGAACCAATTAGGTCCAATGGTTCTAGCTCGAAGATTCTTCTTGGCAGGGGAAACTTCGAGAGGATTCAATCCCTGCTCACGCAAAATTTGTCGTACGTGCCGACTGCTGTCGCCCTCGACAATACCTTTTACCTGCCGACCGCTCTGATTAAGAGCGGCATAATCAAATGTTGCCATTATTCATTATCTATCTAACGTAACACGCAAGATTTCTTGTATAGTGGTGATTCCTTTTATTACTTTCTGACGGCCATCTTCTCGAATAGTAGGTGCATTTTTGTGAATATAGTCTCCGATTTCCTGTTCTGATCTTCCGTCGTGAATCAGCTTGCGTATTTGATCATCTATCTTTACAAATTCATAAATTCCAGTACGTCCACGGTAACCGGAATGTGCGCATTGATCACAGCCATGGGCACGATATACAATATTTCCAGTCGTGGATGGTCCAAGGAACTCATGTTCGAACGCATTGGGCTCGTGTTCGCGACGGCATGAAGGGCATAAAACGCGTACAAGTCGCTGAGCTAATACTCCAACTAAGCTAGTTGCAACCAAATACGGTTCGATTCCCATGTCTACGAGTCTTGTAATTGTACCGACAGCAGTGTTTGCGTGGAGTGTGGACATGACCAAGTGACCGGTAAGACTCGCTTGCACTGCGATCTCCGCTGTTTCTAAATCCCTGATTTCGCCAACCATGACGATATCAGGGTCCTGTCGAAGGATCGCTCTCAACCCTCGCGCGAACGTGAGATCAGCGCGGAGATTCACTTGAGTTTGACCAATACCATACAGGTTGTATTCGATCGGGTCTTCGACCGTGAGAATATTAATTAATTCAGTATTCAATTCGGTTAGCGAGGAATATAGAGTTGTCGTTTTACCGGATCCAGTTGGCCCCGTCGCAAGCAGGATTCCGTGTGGCACCTTCAAAATATCTCTGACCAGATTCAAAGTCTGCTCGTCCATGCCTAGATTTGAGAGCATCAACCGGCCAGCTTGCTTGTCAAGCAATCTGAGCACAACTCTCTCACCATTGCCCGTTGGCATCGTGGATACTCGAACATCAATGTTGCGTCCACCTATTCTTAAGGACGTTCTACCATCTTGAGGCACCCTTTTTTCAGCTATGTCGAGTTTTGCCATTACCTTGATTCGTGAAACCAATAGTGGAGCTAACGCTCGTTTGGGTTTCACGACTTCCCGTAGTACACCGTCAACGCGCAGGCGAACAACTACGTTTTTTTCGAATGTCTCGATGTGGATATCGGAGGCATTTTCGCGGATAGCTTCTGCGAGAAGTGCATTAATTAAGCGAATAATTGGTGCATCATCCTCTTGCTCAAGTAAGTCTTCGGTCTCAGGTATCGATTCAACAATTGACGCCAAGTCGAGTTCCTCGCCAAGGTCTTCGACCATGCGTTTCGCATCCGACGCATCTCTTGAATATGCCTGCTCAAGTCGTTTATTGAATTCTTCCTGCGTAAGATGTTCGTAGGTAAAACTGTGCCTCAAAAATCGGCGTAGTTCCGAGGAAGTTCGAAGATTCGGACGGTCTACACAATAGACGACCGCACCATTCTGGCAGGTATCAGTATCGTTGGTTACTAGAACTTGAAAACGACGTGCAAATGCAAACGGGAGGATTCTCGTGAGACCGCTTAGTGCTTCGTTTTCTGGAACAACCAGCGTAGGAGCTTCTGCACCATCGGAATATGTGTCTCGTAATGCTTCCATTTAGAAAGAAGATAGCAAACTAGTCGTCATGAATCTATGCAGCGGGTGTTTGGGTTACTATATATGACAACTACAATTTTGATTTGTCCCAACGTTATTGCTCACTCAATTGCAATTGAAAACTTATTCCCGTTGAGTACAGTATTTTGGTATTGGAATGACGTGACTCTGCCTTTCGGCCGTGTCGTTAGTCGTTAAAGTATGGTAATTTTATAAGTTGGACACTCTATTCGGAAGCATTTCAGGGGTGGGTGGAGGATCATTTTTCACAGTGCTGGAGTGTAAATGAATCGATCGCTAACCGTGGCAACTCGCGACGCCGGGAGAAACAACAACTGACAAGATTACAATTAATCTAACCCAACCTCAGTTCCACTGAATTTAACAACGCTACTAGTTACATTGGATTTTGTAGGTAACCATATTTTATCAGTTGACCAATTTCAAAGGTCAGACGTGGAACAATTATTTGGGGTCGCCGACCGAATGGAACCATTCTCTAAGCGGAATCAAATTACGCGGGCACTCGAAGGTGCGATTCTTTCGAACATGTTCTTTGAGCCGAGCACGCGGACTCGTGTTTCGTTTGGATGTGCTTTCAATTTACTTGGGGGAAATGTACGGGAAATCACCGAGGTCAAATCATCGTCGCTGGCTAAGGGTGAGTCACTGTACGATACTGCGCGTGTATTGTCTGGTTATAGCGACGTTATCGTCATGCGACATCATGAAGAAGGATCGGTAGCAGAATTTGCCACGGCCTCTAGGGTTCCCGTTATTAATGGCGGAGATGGATCTAACGAACATCCAAGCCAAGCATTGCTGGACCTCTACACCATTAGACAAGAGTTACGAGCAAAAGGCCATTTAATAGATGGCATGCGCATAGCCGTGGTTGGTGACCTCAAATACGGACGCGCCGTACATTCACTATTGAAACTCCTGTCCGTGTTTGATGATATCCACGTCAATGTTGTCTCCCCACCGGGTTTAGAGGTGCCAGATGGAATCGTCGCTCACCTCAAATTTCATGGGCACAGTGTAGAAGCATTTAGTACGTTGGAATCTGGTATCAACCATGTGGACATACTGTATGTAACCCGGACGCAGGAGGAGCGTTTTGCAACCCAAGCTGAAGCGGACCGTTATCGAGGCCTTTTTCGTATTAACCAAGAGATATATACTAAACACTGCGAACCGAACACGGTAATCATGCATCCCTTGCCGCGTGATTCGAGAAAAAAGGGGCAGGAACTTGATCAGGACCTGGATTCGAATCCGAATCTTGCGATATTCAGACAAACGGACAATGGCGTACTCATTCGCATGGCATTGTTTGCTCTTGTATTGGATGTAGCGGGCAAGTTAGAAACACATGTCCGCTCAGTTCCTTGGTTCACGGCCAAACGCGATCCAACAAGCAATCAATAAAGCCGCGAACGTTGACTAAGCTATAATGCCGCCTCTAGTTCCGGCAATGCTTGGAACAAATCAGCTACCAATCCATAGTCCGCTATTTGAAAGATCGGAGCATCTGCATCCTTGTTGATGGCAACGATTACTTTGGAGTCTTTCATGCCCGCAAGGTGCTGGATAGCACCCGATATGCCCACGGCTATGTACAGATCTGGAGCAACGATTTTTCCAGTTTGCCCTACCTGCATATCGTTTGGCACGAAACCAGCATCCACGGCTGCTCGCGACGCTCCGATTGCCGCCCCAAGCTTGTCGGCTATGCCATTGAGAAGACGGAAATTTTCACGACTCGCCATACCACGACCGCCGGAAATAACAATGCTTGCTGCAGTGAGTTCGGGCCGTTCAGATTTGGCAAGATCTTCCATCACGAATTCCACCTTTTCTGTTTCATATACGGAATCAATGCAGTTGATAACGGCAGAGCCTCCTTTCGAGGATGCCGGATCAAATCCTGTTCCGCGCACCGAAAGAATCTTTCTATCGTCCCTTGATTTGACTTCCGCGATCGCACTTCCCGCATAGATTGGCCGCCGGAAAGTGTCCGGTGCCACTATACCAATAATGTCAGAGATCATTTGAACGTCAAAAAAAGCAGCGACTCTAGGCAGAAAACTCTTGCCGGTTGTGGTGTGCGCAGCTAGTATGTAATCGTATTCTCTACCCAATTCAGCAACCAAGGCGGCTAAATTCTCAGGTAATGCATGTTCGTAAGCCGCGTGATCAGCTAATAGAACCGTCCTAACTCCGATGAACTGAGAACATGCATCTCCAACCGTCGAACAGTTGCTTCCTGCTACAAGGACATCAATTTCTCCTCCAATTTTTACTGCTGCCGCTAGTACATTTAATGTTACAGGTTTAACAGATTCGTTGTCGTGCTCTGAGACTATAAGTATGGCCATTAGATTACCTTTGCTTCATTCTTCAGCTTATCAATCAATTCTTTTACATCCTTAACCATTACACCTTCGAGCCGTGATGGTGGTGGTGAAATTCGCAGGGTCTCAGTATGTCGAGATACGTTAATTCCAAAATCGCCTGGCGTGTATTTGTCAATGGGTTTTGACTTGGCTTTCATGATGTTTGGCAGCGAAGCAAATCGTGGCGTGTTCAAGCGTAGGTCCGTGGTTACAACCAAAGGCATCTGGGCCGCGATGGTCTGCAATCCACCGTCGACTTCTCTCGTAATTTCCACTCGGTGGCTGATGATCTTAAGTTCTGAAGCGAACGTCGCTTGCGGTAGATCCGTTAGTTGGGCAAACATTTGACCCGTTTGACCATTGTCTCCGTCGATACTTTGCTTGCCGAAAATGACGATGCCAGGTTGTTCTTTTTCGTATATTGCTTTTAAAATCTTAGCGATGGTTAACGGCTCAAGCTCACCGTCATGAGTGATGTGAATTCCACGGTCCGCACCAAGAGCTAAACAAACACGAAGCTGCTCCTGACTTTGCGGTGGTCCAACGGTACAAGCTATGACCTCATCGGCATGGCTAGCTTCTTTAATTCTTAGTGCTTCTTCTACGGCTATTTCACAGAAAGGGTTAACAGCCATCTTTACGTTTGTGAGATCAATTCCTGAGCCATCGCCCTTTACGCGAACATTTACATTTGCGTCAACGACGCGCTTTATAGGTACTAATACCTTCATAACAGTCCAACTGATAAGTAACGGAATGCAACAATACCTTTTTCTAGATGTAATACGATTGCATACACAACGCCTGCCACGGGCATTTTATATTGCCATCTATAATTCGCTATATAACTGGTTGCAGGCAGTAACTGTGAAGCAAACGAAACGTGAGTCAATGGAATTCGACGTGGTAGTTGTTGGTGGTGGACCCGCCGGACTGTCTGCGTCGATTCGCCTTGCCCAGCTAAGTATTGCATCTAGTATAGACCTCTCGATATGTCTTGTAGAAAAAGGTAGTGAAATTGGTGCGCATATCTTGTCGGGTGCAATTTTCAACCCTCAGCCGATCAATGAGCTCATTCCCACCTGGAGCGAAAAAAATGCACCACTCAATACCCCAGTAACTTCTGATGAGTACTACTATTTAACAAGCGATACGAACAGTATTCGAATCCCACGGTTTATTGTTCCTAAACCCATATATAACAAAGGGAACTACGCTGTTTCGTTGGGCGCGCTCTGCCGTTGGCTCGCCCAAGAAGCAGAAGCAGTAGGAGTCAACATTTTCCCAGGATTTGCGGCAGCGGAAATTCTATATGACAAGAACAATGCAGTATGCGGTGTTGCAACTGGCGATATGGGTATATCAAAAGATGGAAAGCTGAAACCCACGTATCAACCTGGTTTTGAATTGCGTGCCAAATACACGCTTTTCGCTGAAGGATGCCGCGGCCATCTTGGAAAGCAACTCATGTCGAAATATAGCTTAAGAGAACGTTCCGCCACACAACATTACGCTATAGGTTTGAAAGAATTGTGGGAAGTTCCGGAACGTCAATATGAAGCAGGTCGAGTCATCCACGCCTTGGGTTGGCCGTTAGGCGGCAGATTAGGCAACCCGACCGGAGGAAGCTTTCTATATCATGTAGAAAACCGACAAGTTTCGTTGGGAGTCATCATCGATTTAAATTATTCCAACCCATATCTAAGTCCCCACGATGAATTTCAGCGTTGGAAACATCACCCGTTGATTGCTGATCAAATTAAAGGTGGGACGCGCATATCATACGGGGCACGAGCTATCGTCAAAGGCGGCTTGCCAGCACTACCCAAATTAACGGTTCCGGGGGCACTTTTAATCGGTGATGATGCTGGATTTTTAAACGTACTTAAAGTTAAAGGCAGTCATACCGCGATGAAGTCCGGTATGCTGGGGGCGGAAGCAGTGTTTGAAGAAATTCAGAAAGGAAATGCCGGTACCGAGGCAGCATTTCAAAAACACTTCGAAAATTCGTGGCTATACAAGGAACTTCAAGCTTCTCGTAATGCAGGGTCAGCTTGGCATAAATTGGGGATGTTTTGGGGTTCGGCATATTCGTTTGTGGAGCAAAACATTTTCCATGGTAAGGTACCCTACACGTTGCGTGACCCAGTGCCTGATCACGCAAGCTTAAAACCAGCTGACAAATCACAACCGATCGAATATTCCCAAGCGGACGGTATATTGTCATTCGATAAACTAACCAGTGTCTCATTTTCGAATACGAACCACGAGGAGGATCAACCCTGTCATCTCACACTTGCCGACCCAGAGGTACCGATCCAAGAGAATTTACCTAAGTTCGCAGAGCCTGCTCAACGCTATTGTCCAGCTGGCGTATACGAGGTCATTGAGGAAAGCAATGAGCATCATTTTCAAATCAATGCCCAGAACTGCGTCCATTGCAAGACATGCGATATTAAAGACCCCGCGCAAAATATTACGTGGGTGACACCCGAGGGTACAGGCGGGCCAAACTACCCCAATATGTAGTTGCTAAGTAAGACAAGGAGCTAGTAGTTTAACTAGTTTTAATTTTCGGGTATAGATGCTTCAGTTTGGTGCGCGCGTCGTCGACGCTGAGCTGCCAGTCGACCCCGGTCTGTTCGCGATTGCGCTCCTTGGCCCAGGCCGCCGTTTCCGACGTGACCAAAGCCCTGCTCTCGACCCGGCGATCCAGGCACTGGCGGTGCAACGCACTGAACTCCAGTTCCGCAACGTTCGTTCAGCCAGCTCCCGCGTTTCGGCGTGTGCACCAAGTGGATGCGGTCGTTCAACCGACTGGCTTCGGCCGCCGGGAACGCGGCGTAGAACGAGTCACCGCTGTGGGTGTTCAAGTTGTCGCACACCAGCGTGATGCTTTCCGCATCCCGGGAACGCGGCAGATTCACCAGTGCGCGCACTTGCTTCGCCCAATCCAACATCGTGCGCCGTTTGGTGACAGCCACTGTCCGCCAGCCGGACAGCGGCTCGCCGAACATCCACACCGTGCATGCTCCCCGGCGGAGGTAGTGGGCGTCGTACTTCTCCGGCGACCTCGGGGCGTACCGGCAACTTCTCGCGGACTTCCGCCACGAGCTGCTTGCTCATCTCGTCCATGCACACCACCGGATGCCGCGGGTCGTACGGCCGCCGGTATACCTTGAGCACCCGCTCCATGCCGGCCACGAAATGGTGGCTTTGTTTCTTCGGGATACACCACATTTCCCGCCGCCATGGTTTCCATTCGTTTTTTTAACGCCTTCCGCACAGTCTCCCCGCAAATCGATTCGACCACTTCAAGTCGCACCAGCTCTTCCGCCAGCAGCTTCACGGTCCACCGAACGCGGTCTTCCGGTGGAACCGGACAGGCCACCTGAACCAGACGCGCTTCCTTCTCCCCGTCCGACTTCTTCGGCACCGGAGGCAACGGCCGAGGCCTGCGCTCCAGAGCCTTCATCGGACCCTGCTCCACCGCCCGCCGACGCACGTGCTGGCAGGTCCGCTCCGTCCACCCCCAGCGCATCCACCACCTGCATGTCCGTCAGTGCCGGGCCAGTGCCCCCCTGATCCACGGCCAGCAGAATTCGTGCACGCTGCAGCTTCGTCGCCGACACCGCACGACGCGTGCTCGACTTCAGCACCGCTTCCAACTCATCCCGCTCATCCTGAGCTAACTCCACCATGTATTGCTTCGGCATCTGATCCTCCTGATCCCAGAACCCCTTCCAGTCCACTATTATAAACACGTATTGTTAGAACAGGAAACCTACTAGCTTGAGACTACAGGTTCAAGAGAAAATAGAGTACCTGCACTCCAAATTTTAAAACCAGATTCCGTTTCTATGACCAGGTCCGCCAGCCGGTAGTAGACGCTTCGAACAATGAGTGCATGAAGTCCAGACCGAATCATGGCGTAAGGTCGAGTTTCTCCATTTCTTACGCGAGTAAATATCGGATGTATGGCATCGGCAATCACGTACTCGTCAAAGTTAGTGCAAAAAGCGATGGACTGATTCCGGTTGGTACCATTCGCTTCCATGTCTACGATGGTGAATGGAGCGTCTTCCACTGTAATCCGCAACTTCTCGGACTGGGTCACTAGAAAATAATTATCTTCTTCGAGTTTCAGCACAGTTAAAAATATCTTAGCTAGTGTCTGCGGGAAAACCCCATTTTACGATGGGTTTAAGCCACTTTGATGGTATCCGCCGCTCAGGGGATCATGTTGATTTAGGAGATGTACGACGGGTCATCCGCCCATCGGGGCTCCAAAAGTGCGGATGATGTTCTCCTGCTCGCTTTCAGGGCGTGCGGAGTCCGTCCCGAGGGGCGGGAAGGATGGATATTGAGGATGGGGACGGCTAGTAGTTTAACTGGTTTTAATTTTCGGGTATAGATGCTTCAGTTTGGTGCGCGCGTCGTCGACGCTGAGCTGCCAGTCGACCCCGGTCTGTTCGCGATTGCGCTCCTTGGCCCAGGCCGCCGTTTCCGACGTGACCAAAGCCCTGCTCTCGATCCGGCGATCCAGGCACTGGCGGTGCAACGCACTGAACTCCAGTTCCGCAACGTTCAGCCAGCTCCCGTGTTTCGGCGTGTACACCAAGTGGATGCGGTCGTTCAACCGACTGGCTTCGGCCGCCGGGAACGCGGCGTAGAACGAGTCACCGCTGTGGGTGTTTAAGTTGTCGTACACCAGCGTGATGCTTTCCGCATCCCGGTAACGCGGCAGATTCGCCAGTGCGCGCACTTACTTCGCCCAATCCAACGTCGTGCGCCGTTTGGTGACAGCCACTGTCCGCCAGCCGGACAGCGGCTCGCCAAACATCCACACCGTGCATTCTCCCCGGCGGAGGTAGTGGGCGTCGTACTTCTCCGGCGACCCGGGGCGTACCGGTAATTTCTCGCGGACTTCCGACACTAGCTGCTTGCTCATCTCGTCCATGCACACCACCGGATGCCGCGAGTCGTAGGGCCGTTGGTATACCTTGAGCACCCGCTCCATGCCGGCCACGAAATGGTGGCTTTGCTGCTTCGGAATGCACCACATTTTTCGCCGCCACGGTTTTAATTCGTTTTTTTTAACGCCTGCCGCACGGTCTCCCCGCAAATCGATTCGACCACTTCAAGCCGCACCAGCTCTTCCGCCAGCAACTTAACGGTCCACCGAACGCGGCCTTCCGGTGGAACCGAACAGGCCACCTGAACCAGACGCGCTTCCTTCTCCCCGTCCAACTTCTTCGGCACCGGAGGCAACGGCCGAGGCCTACGCTCCAGAGCCTTCATCGGACCCTGCTCCACCGCCCGCCGACGCACGTGCTGGCAGGTCCGCTCCGTCACCCCCAGCGCATCCACCACCTGCATGTCCGTCAGTGCCGGGCCAGCACCCCCCTGATCCACGGCCAGCAGAATCCGTGCACGCTGCAGCTTCGTCGCCGACACCGCACGACGCGTGCTCGACTTCAGCACCGCTTCCAACTCATCCCGCTCATCCTGAGCTAACTCCACCATGTATTTCTTCGGCATCGAATCCTCCTGATCCCAGAACCCCTTCCAATCTACTATTATAAACACGTATTATTAGAACTGGTAGCCTACTAGGCCGCCAAACGATAGGGTGGTGCGTGCGTGCGATGGTACCGCCGCGCCGCCCGTTGCTGCAGCAAGCGTCCAAGTCGGTGCAGGTTGGAATACGATCGGAAGAAGCGTCGCACACGGCGGGAGCTCTTTCTGGAGCGAATGGAGCAACTGATCCCCTGGGAACGACTGGAAGGTCGGATCGAGCCGTTCTATCCGAAGGTCGGCTGCGGTCGGCAGCCGTACCCGCTGGGCGTGATGCTGCGGGTTCATTGCGTGCAGTTGTTCTATAACCTGAGTGATCCGGGGATGGAGGATCTGCTCTACGAGGCGGAGTCCGTGCGTCGGTTTGTGGGATTGCGACTGACGGATGCGCTGCCGGATGAGACGACGATCCTGAACTTCCGGCACTTGCTGGAGAAGCATGATCTGGGCGAGGGGTTGTTCGGAGCCATCAACGCGCATCTGGCATCCTGTGGTCATCGCATGAAGCAGGGAACGATCGTGGATGCGACCCTGATCGAGGCACCATCGTCAACGAAGAACCGGCGGCAGGAGCGGGATCCGGAGATGCATCAGGCCAAGAAAGGCAACCAGTGGCATCAGTGGCATTTCGGCATGAAGGCGCATATCGGTATGGATGCGACATCGGGTCTGACACATAGTGTGGCCACCACGGCGGGTCCATGCGTCGGATCTGGCTCAGGCACACCGGCTGTTACACGGAGGCGAGACGACGGTTTGGGGCGATGCAGGATATCAAGGCATCGACAAACGTCCGGAGTTCCAGGGATCGAAGGTAACCTGGCAGGTGGCGATGCGTCCGGGTGTGCGCCGCCGACTGGCACCGGACGACCCTGCGAGGATGCGAGAGAAGTGCAAGGCCTCAGTGCGTGCCAAAGTGGAGCATCCGTTCCTGTACGTGAAGCGGCACTTCGGATACGCCAAGGTGCGCTATCGGGGTCTGGCCAAAAACACGCAACGGCTGGCGTTGCTGCTGGGGTTCACTAATCTGCTGATTGCTGGCCGCCGCGTAGCGACCTGACGCGGGATGAATCCGCCTGCAGATCGCGTCAGGCGATGCAATCGGGAGGAAATCGAGCTCCAGAGGCGATAGGGCACAGCCAAAACGCCCCATCGGATAGATTCTCAGCCTCTATCAGCAATTTCCCGGTCTTGAACGAGATTGTTCAGACCTTCCCTAAAAAAGCCCATTTCAACGCCTCCAACGGCAATCTTCACCCGTAGCATTTTAGCTCAAAATACCCTCCCATGCCGCAATAATCAACGCTTTGATACAATCGTCAGGGTTTTCGCTCAGACACTAACTAAGCGTAGATTGCCATAACCCATGCTGAAACGTAAGTGTTTTTGAAGAACCTCAAAAGAACCGAATATGTTTCTGTATATCAACCTGTTACACGACATCCTCAAAGACCAGGATCCCTTTCCGCTAATCCGAATGCCATTGCCCATATGGGCGGGTCTCCGCTCCCACTGGAAATTGCAGAAGATTCTTGACACAACTTCCACGGGCCGCCGCCGGGATACGGTCATTGAGGTCGTTCCCCGCCAAGGCACGCTGACCCGACTACGCCGAAGGAATCCCGGAGCCGCATTCGACCCGCACCGCTTGCGGCTGGTGAAATATGCCGTGGGCGATACCGTCTTCATCCTGGGAACGACCCTGCTGGACCGGGACCAGTATTCCGTCGACCAACTGTCGGATCTGTATCACGCGAGATGGGGCATCGAGGAACTGTACAAGGTATACAAACGGCCGATGGAGGTTGAGGACTTTCATGGGCAAAGCGAGCGCGGCGTGAAACAGGAACTGTATGCATGCTTCACCCTCATTGCCATGACCCGGCTGTTCGCCAACCACGGCGAGGATCATTTGAACGGGGGGCTGCCGAACGACGGCAAGCCACTGATGCAGACGAATTTCAAGCACGGACTTGCGGCGGTGCCGGCCAACATCGAGAGCCTGCTACTTCAGCAGGCATCCGCCCTCCGGGAAACCGTGGCCCGTATTGTCGGCGAGATCGTCCAGTGTCGGCAACGGCTCCGTCCGGGTAGGTCCTATGAACGGCGATCCCGAAAACCGGTCGGAAAGTGGCAGCGAAGAAGGGGAGCACCGGCAACTCGCTAATGGAATAAAAAATCAGCGGATAACCAAGGCCCAAGACCGAATCCTTAACCGAATGGCAAAATCCACTAAACGAATGCCATTGAGACTGCAGGGGGCGTCCGCAGCACCGAGCACTTAGTCTCGGAGCCCCGCCCTCGCTTGCCGCCTTCGTTCGCACCGCCGACCAAGCAGTCATCCACCTCCACGAGTCCCTGTAACGGGTAGTCGGCATCTCGGTCCGCCATTGCCGCCCGCAACTTGTCCAGCATGCGTTGCGCCGAACGTCAGCAGACCCCATCATCTTACGGCAACCGTTCCGCTGACAGCCCCCCTTTGTCGAAGGTCATCCGATCGACCGTCGCCAACCATGTAGTCATCGGCAACCGCGTGTTTTCGAAGATCGTCCCCGCCGTGGGCGAAGTCTGACGACCGCAGCAGCGGCACTTGTGCAGATGCCGGTGTTGCAGGACTCAAGCTTGGTCGTGCCTGCAGTTCAGACACGCGAAGCCACCGCGCCAGCGGTGGTGGGCAAGGGCTTCCAGGCAGGCCTGTTCCGTGCCAAGAAGTTCCTGCCAAGTCAGAAAGTCCATCAGTTTCTGGTTCATCGCAAGATCCTGTCAGATCTTCCAAGTCTATAATTATACAGGAGGTGAGATATGATCATAGGCATGTTTCGACAATTTCAAGCATCGCATACTAAATTGGGAACTCGGGATCTTGGATTGATCTATATCATAGTTCGTAAGAATAGTGTTTTATGGTAACATAATGTGTATGGTAAACATGATATAATGATTTAAGACAAAAATCATACTACCGTATTGATCAGCAAAAGCATGACGGGCAAATTTACATTGCTAGCCCTTATTTCTCATAATGGATGGCTTGGGTGCGATGTATGTGCGTGTAAGTTGTTGATGCAACGAAGTTGGTTGGGCTTTGCCGGGGGGAAGGGGATGGTAGCGGGGTGCGTTCGGACGGATGGGTGCGTTGGATGGCGAAAGGGGTGCGTTCGGGTCGGACGGAAGCGGGGCGGCCGTGTAGCATGCGCCTGGGCCCGTTTTGCGGACCGCCACGACCGGCGTGCAAAGCGGCGCATCCCGTGCAAGATGCTGTTTTCGACTGGATGATGAGCCATGCGGGTGAGCATGCGGCTGACGTCCCTATCGCACGCCCCTGGGTTCTGGTCTTGACGAGGCCCGAACGGTCCCCGACTGGTCGGGAGGTTTCGCCCCCGGTGGCTGCCATGGCATGCGGATGAACACGGAAAGGGATCCCGGTCTTTGAGGATGTCGTGTAACCGGTTGATATACGGAAACATATCCGTTTTTTTGGGGGCTCTTCAAAAAAACACTTGCGTTTTGGCATGGGTTATGGCAATCTACGCTTGGTTAGATGGTCTCTGGTGCCAACGTGATGGATTTTCGAATCGAGAACTTGAAGTCGACCACCTTGGGTGGCACGCGGCTGCCCCGCCGTTGGATGGTGGACCTTCAGAAGACGGTGGCACGGTTTTCGGCACTGAGCCGCCATGAGTTGGCATCCACCCTGCGTAGTCATCTGGGCTGGTTCACGCCGAAGGGTCGGGATCGATTGGGGTCCTGCAGGTCGCCGGCAGCCGTCTTGGCCCCGGAGGATGCTTGGGTCCGGCTCTGGCAGCGGCGGCGGCGCGTGCTGAACACGCTGGTGGTCGTACTGTGCATGTTCCGGTGGGTGTTCTGGAAGGGGCGTCCGGGATATGCGGCCACGCTGGCCGAAGGGTGGGCGCAACGCGGCCGATGGGGCCGGATGGAGGAGGGTACGGGATGAAGAGCAAGCAAAAGCGCGGCGCGGACCGGTTGGTGCGTCGGATGGCGAAAGGGGTCCGTCCGGGGCGGATGGAGGTGGACTGCAGTGGAGGCGAGCTGAGTTCCAACGGGGGCTCGGCACTGCTGATGATGCTGGCCGAGCAGGTCCAGCTGTTCGAGCGCGCCTCGGCATGTTTCACGGACCACCGGGACCCGTCCCTTGCAATTGGACATGGCTATATTTGCATGCGCTGGTGGCGTTGCTGGGGCAGCGGATTTTGGGTCTCGCGCTGGGCTACGAAGATGTGAACGATCACGACGAGCTGCGGCGGGACCGGGCTCTGTCCACGGCCATGGGGCGTGAACTGGAGTCTCGAGCCGCCAGGGTCGCGCGTTCGGAGCTGGCGGCCTGTCGGGATCGCTGGATCGGCTGGTCGGACCGCGCGGCGCACATTTGCAGGCGGTGGTTCGGCAGCATTCGGGGTACGGGTGAACCGGATGGAGGCGTGTCGGCGAACGGGCGGGACCCGGCGCCGGGACGTGCTAAGCGCGCCAGATCTCCGACCGTGCATCCGCTGTCGCGGCATTTTGTGCGAATCCGCGCTCCAATGAGCGATCCCGGCTTGCCGATACGGCGGACTGGGCCGATCGGGAATATGGCGCACGCACGCTGGGCGATGCGCGCCTGCGGCGGCGGCTGGTGGACATGGGGCGCGCCTGGGCCGATCGTCCGGGCTTGTCCTTGCCGCAGGTGTTTGCCGCCCCGGCACAGCAGAAAGGAGCCTATCGCTTGTTGTCGGCGCGTGTCACGGAGGAGCATGTGCTGGACGCACATCGCCAGTCCACGGTGGATCGCTGCCGCCTGGAACCGATGCCGGTGCAGGACACCACCATGCGGCTGGTGCTTGGGAGGACATCGCCCGTGCCACGGACGTGGAACTGGCACGGCCGGCGCAGGAGCACCGGTTGATCGCCGTATCGGGACCGGTTCTCGTGCTGGACTTGGACGTGGACCTGTTCCGCTCCTCCCGCGGTGCCAATAGCGCACGGCACGGACGGAGGCCGAAGATGGCAGACCTGTGGGAACGGCTGGCATCGCAACCGGTGCGCCTCGAACGCTGCCTGCCTCGGGCGGTGCCCGGGCGCGAGCCGCCCGCACCGCCCGATGGAGGTGCGAAGCGGCCGACCTCTTGCCCCCGCGCCGGTGCAAGTGCACGCCGTCTCAGACGGAAATCCATCCCCCTGCCGACACGTCTCCCCTGCACTGGGTGCTGCTGTCCACCCGCCCGTTCCAGGATGCCCAAGAGGCCGTCCAGGCACTGCGATCGCCGACGCTGGCGTCATCGAAGAATATTTCAGGTGCTCAAGAGCGGTGCCCGCATCGAAGAGCGCCGTCGATCACGCGGACGACGAAATGCCTGGCCTTCGGCCATCACCGCCTGCCGCCTCGATCGACTCGCACGGGCAGAACCGGACCGCCCCGCAATCCGGTGCCGATCGAGACCCTGAACCTGCTCCTGACCTCGGATCCGCCCGGCATCAAACTCCGGATCGACGCCAAACCATTCGCCAAACCGTGATCGTATTGGAAGACTCGCTGGATTCCACCTTCCAAAAGATACCCCCTGCCCGGAAACATGCTGGCAGATACGTGCTTGCCGTGCGAATGAAACAGAAGGAATGAATTCACATCGTCATGTGTGTCCAATTGCAAGGACCCGTCCAAGGTGGCGCATCCGCTGGTGGCGTTGCTGGGGCAGCGGATTTTGGGTCTCGCGCTGGGCTACGAAGATGTGAACGATCACGACGAGCTGCGGCGGGACCGGGCTCTGTCCACGGCCATGGGGCGTGTGGAGTGTGCGCGTTCGGACTGCGAGCCGCTGGCCGGCAAAAGCACGCTGAACCGGATGGAGCTGTCGGCGAACGGGCGGGACCCGGCGAAAGCGCGCCAGATCACCGTGGATTTCGATGCGCTCGACGAGCTGCTCGTGGAGCTGTACCTGGTGTGGGGCGAGCGGGGCCAGATGCCGAAGCGGCTGGTGCTGGACATCGATGCCACGGACGTGGAATTGCACGGCCGGCAGGAGCACCGGTTCTATCACGGGTACTACCATGAATACTGCTACCTTCCGCGGCTGGTGTTCTGCAACGGCTGGCCGGTGCGGACGGAACTGCGCACGTCGAGCAGCGATGTGGCGGCGGGCGTGGTGGAGACGGTCGCGCCGCTCGTGGACCGGCTGCGGAAGCGATTTCCGCAGGTGCCGATCCTGATCCGCGCCGACGGGGCCTACTGCCGCGACGAGTTGATGACGTGGTGCGAGGCGCGGGGCGTGGATTACGTGCTGGGACTGCCGCGCAATGATCGGCTGAAAGACCGGGTCCAACCGTTGATGGACGATCTGCGGGACCGGTTGAAGCGGGATCCGGACTATGCGCAGCAAGCGGTCCGCGGCTACCAGATCTTCGACTATCGCACGCGCGACAGCTGGAGCCGCGAACGCCGCGTGATCGCCAAGGCCGAATGGCTGCCGGGACAACCGGTCGGCAACGCGGACGGGGAACCGGCCGGCAAGGCCGGCGGCGGACCGGAGGCCGGCGCGGAAGGCCCATGTGCGACGGTCGGCGAAGCCCGGTACAACAGTCGCTTCGTCGTCACCTCGCTCCAGAAGCCCGACGCGCCAACGGTCTACGAAGAGATGTACTGCGACCGGGGTGAGGCCGAAAACTGGATCAAGGAACAGAAGAACGATCTGTTCCTGGACCGATGCTCCAGCAGCCTCTGGAACGTCAACGCACTCCGGCTCCGGATGAGCGCACTGGCCCATGCCCTTCATTGCATGATGAAGCGCCGGCTCGAGAACCTTCCGGTATCCGCCATGCTGCGCTGGAGCCGTCCATCGACGCTGCGCAAGTGCCTGTTCCGGATCCCGGTGCGCGTGACGGTGTCCACGCGGCGGATCCATCTGGCGTTCGGGTCCGCCTTCCCGTACTGGAAGGATTTCCGCTTGATCTGGGCCAGCCTGGCACCAACGTAAAAGCCCGGTGCAACCGGGTGCATGACGCTGGCGGCGGAGCGCGCCGACCTCCCCGCGCCCGGATGCTCAGCGATTCGCCGTCCCGCCCGCAAAAAGGCGGGGAAAACACACGCATCCTCGCCCTCCGAAGCCTTTTCGAACTCGCGACGCGACCTTCCATGCCCGTACCCCACGCATCCCGTGAAAAACATCATTTTCGACTTGGTTATGAGAAATCCGGGCTAGCCCCCAATGAATTTCATCACGGTAGTCTCGCCGGTGAACGCTATGGATTGTTTGTCAGCCATAGCAGAACGGAGTAATGACTGCAAAGACATCAACGCAATGTGTTTGGGTTCAGATAGCAATGACCTCAAGCTTTGACGTCTCGTACTTGAAAGGCATCCGTACAAATAACCGTTTGACGATAACCGAAGCCGCGTACACCCGCTGCAAAACGGTTCGCTCTCGTTAGCAACAATCCCAAATTTGCCTCTTCCGGGTATTTGGTATCGAACCGAAGTGGAGTCATGAGGAGATTTCGCTCTAACGAATTCATAACGACTTCCAATAATCTCAAGCAAAGTGTCCATGGATACGAACTCGCGTTCGTATGCTGGGTTATATTTCAGATGCCCCATATTCATTAATTCAATGAACCGCAACTCAATTCTCCGTTCAAGGCAATATTCGAGAAGAGGCAGTACTTGGCCAATGTTAGTGCTATTCGTTGGAACCATGTTGATTTTGACGCGAAGACCAGCCTCCAGCATCAATTCAATGCCTTGTAGTACCGTCTTCAAGTCACCACTTCTTGCAATTGATCGGAATGCCTCGTGATCTAGAGTGTCCAGACTAATATTGATGCGCTTTAAGCCACTTTCTACTATTACAGGTGCTTTTCGAGGAAGGAATTGTCCGTTGGTAGTGATTGCAATGTCGAGTAAATCGAGCTGGGTAACACCTCGAAGGAATTCATCAAATTTGGGTGAAAGTAGTGGTTCACCTCCAGTGATACGTAGTTTTTGTATGCCAGCACCCTCCACGAGCAGTTCTACAGCTCGTAGCATATCCACGGCATCTAGCTCTTGATTGGCTGGCTGAAGTTTTTTTCCGTCAGGTACGCAATACGTACACGCGTAGTTGCATGCAGCCGTAAGGCTAACGCGTAGATTGGTGAAGCGCCGTCCATACCTATCGATGATCATGCGAATTTCAGTACGTCTACCGAACTCCTTTGGAATAAGAGACCACTTGAATCGTAACGAATGAATAAACTACCAGCATATATAACGAATGTACTCGCCAATTGGTTGCTAAGACAACGCTCTCCCCGACTCGTTCCGTTGAGCGATTTCAACCGGATGAAGCACGAAGTGCGTCAATGTGACGTTTTACTGGTTGAAGGACGCAGTCGAATGGGAGACGTTATTCAAACCATTACGCAGAGTCCTTGGACACATGCAGCTCTTTATATTGGAAGGTTGCATGATGTAAGCAGTGACATGTGTCGGAAGACATTAGCTCGCCATACAGGATTTTCACCCGAAACGCAATGGGTGATCGAAAGTAAATTTGGAGAAGGCACGATAGTTTTCTCATTGGATCGCTACGGCGATGATCATTTGCGCATCTGTCGTCCGGAAGGATTATCTGCAGATGATAGTGAATCCGTTATTGAACATGCCGCCAGCTATCTTGGTGTCGCTTATGGCACTCGTCAAATTCTTGGCCTCGCATGTATTTTCTTTCCTTGGAAGATCCTTCCAAGACGATGGCGTTCTGCACTATTTCGATTACGTACTGGTCAAGAAACGAAGACAGTGTGTAGTACTACGATTGTGAATTCATTTGATTCGGTACAGTTCCCAATCCTTCTGGTGACGCAACGGGCACAAAACGGCAACTTGCGACTTTATCACCGAAATCCTAAGCTTTGTACGCTTAATGATTTTGATTACTCTCCCCACTTTCAAATCATCAAATATCCGTTTATTGATACCGGGGTGCCTATATAAGAGACTGCCTTGGGTCGAGAGAATAGTAAGCGATGATAAGAGGATGCAAGAAGATTCGAATGTGTAATCATGAAAGTAATGGGCACTTCTATTTATTCGAAGCAAACAATCCTTACAACGTTAAAAACCATACACTATAATATCGAAACATTATTCGTCAAAAAGACAATAAATAGAGGTGACCTAATCAGTTGGTCGTGGATGAATGATCCTTATCGACACCTTTCAGCTGTCGAAGATTTGTCACTAGCTGATCTACAAAATTGGCTTGCCAAAATATTCCATGCGAACCTTTGACTAAAATTGCATCACCAGGCTGCAACTGCTCAATACAGTACGCAAGCAAGCTCTCATCCGCACGGTTAAAGCTTATCCATCGTTTCTGCTCCGGTACAAGTTCGTTCAGAAAGCACATCGCCTCTCCAACGCATATAATAGCGTCGATTCCTTCTAGCGACAGGCGAAGCTGTTGGTGGTACCGCTTTGTATCGTCTCCAAGCTCCTTCATATCACCTAAAAGTGCGATTTTTCTATGGGAGGTGCTGCGCGTAGCTAGCTGTTTGAGCGCAGCAGACATGCTGACTGGATTAGCGTTATAGCTCTCATCAATGACCGTTATATCATTAATGACATGAAGGTTGCCTCTTCCACGCGGCAGGCTGTTCGGTATGTGTTTCAATGGATCAATGGGTAGATCAAGCGCATAGAGAACGGCCGCCGCCGCATTCAACGTCGAAGCACGATGCATTCCACCACCCGGCACATTTACTTCAAGTCTGGCTGTTCTTGATTCAATTAATATTTTATGATCTGTAATCATTTGCATGCCAACATCTGCATGTCTTGGTAATCCGAACGTAACAACGGATAACTGAGGGTGCAGTTCGCTGTAATCTAGGTCACTAGGTATAACAAGAATTCCATTGCTGCTTAAACCTTCGGATATTGATAATTTTTCTTTCCGAAGAGCGTCCATACTAGGAAAATGCCCAATGTGTACCGGCAACACGTTTAGGACAACCGCCACATCGGGTGAAACCAATTTCGACAGTGGTGCTATCTCTCCCTCGTGATTGGTGCCGATTTCGTATACCGCTAATTTAGTATTTGCAGGTGTTCGCGCGAGACTTATCGGCACGCCGAGATAGTTGTTGAAACTACCGGCGGAGCTATGAGCTTGGAGGGCGTTAGTCAGGAAGGCCTTTAGTGTAGTCTTGCCACTGCTGCCGGTCACGGCGACAACTGGCGCGTTAATTTCGCGGCGTCGGTATCTGGCAATTGACCAAAGTGCGTCGAGTGTATTATCAACGAGTAATTGCGGAATATTGACGTCTATTTCTCGGTGTACCAGTGCGGCAACGGCCCCGTTTTTGAACGCATCCTCAACGTAACCATGTCCATCACGAACCGTGCGCTCTGCAGAATTGAAACGGTTTCCAGGATCTCCTGGCAATGCGACGAACAACTCATTGGATTTAATCGTCCGAGAGTCAAAATCAATGCCGTCAATATCCGGTCCCTTGGAAACGGGAAGATTTAGACACTCGCAAAGCGATTGCCATGTCCATAGAATTGACATTTAGGCATGTCTATTTATTCGTTGGTCAATGTGTATTTTATGCGGAACATACGGACTTTGACCTGGTCGTACTGGCTGAATCCTCTCGGAGGACTTTGATGAACGGATCGCACCTGTTGGAACGGGAGTGCTAGGATGTGGCACTTCGGGAGTTCGACGATCTTCGGAAGTTGTGCGAGGTGGTGGACTGGGAGGCGTTCCGTCCGCTGCTGCGGGAGATTTTCGGTCGTTCGGGGAGTGGCGATGCGGTCGTCCGAGACCGCCCGTCCTGGGATCTGATGGTTATTTTCCGAGTTCCGTCGCTGGGGTGAACGACTAGCTAGTGTCTGCGGGAAAACCCCATTTTACGATGGGGTTAAGCCACGTGATGGTATCCGCCGCTCAGGGGATCATGTTGATTTAGGAGATGTACGACGGGTCATCCGCCCATTGGAGCTCCAAAAGTGCGAATGATGTTCTCCTGCTCGCTTTCGGGGCGTGCGGAGTCCGTCCCGAGGGGCGGGAAGGATGGATATTGAGGATGGAGACGGCTAGGCCGCCAAACGATAGGGTGGTGCGTGAGGGTGGTGCGTGCGTGCGATGGTACCTCCGCGCCGCCCGTTGCTGCAGCAAGCGTCCGAGTCGGTGCAGGTTGGCTGCTGCGAGGATCGAGATACCCACGGTGCGTTCGAAGCCTGCCCGGCCATGCGTGCGCACCCGGTCCAAGCCATGACTTTCCAACGCATGGATCGCCGATTCCACGCCCGGATGCCGGCGGCGTCGCGCCACGAACGATGCTTTACCTTCCCGAGCTCGACTGGCCTCCGTGCCGCGCCCCTTCGCGGGCAACGCGACGTGCTCCAGCATCTCGGCCAGCTGCTGTTGGTTGGCGGGGCTGTGGAACCCCCGGTCGAAACTGCATCCGCGCAACTCCGGATACTGTGCCTGGCATGCCGCCACCAGCGGAACCGCCACGTCCACATCGCCGCCATGCCACTGCAAGTGCCAACCCAGGATGAACTGATGTTGATCTTCCAGCACCGTCAGGGGAACCCCCAGCTCCACCGGCCGGCCAGCCTTGCCCTTCACGATCCAGCGCGTATGCGGTTCGAACAGCGAGAACAGTTTCTCCTCGTGCGGGATCGTTTCCCCTTCCAGCACGCGACGGCGGATCTGATCCTGCAAACGCACCGAGCAGGCGTGAAACCAGCGCCATCGCGACAGCTGCGCCGGCGACACCGAGCCCTCCGGCAATCCTTCCAGCTCCTCCAGCGTGTCGCCCAGACGCCCCGTCAGATCGCCGCACAGGGTCAACCACGCCGCCACCGCCTTCGGGCGTCGGCACCACAACCGCGCACGGCTCACCCGTTGATAGCCCTGCCGAACCTGGCTCCGCCAGTACTGCCCCTGCCGCCATCCCGACACCTCATGCGATTCGCAACAGACCGAAACCTCCGTCAGCAGCACCCGTATCGCATCCCACAGCAGGTTCACGTCCGTCGGGTAATGCACCCCCGTCCGTCTCCACTACGAACGAGTCAACCCGACCGTCCAAGGCGGTGCCAGGGGGCTTTCCCGCCACCGCATGACCCTCCCGTACCAGCAGCGCATTCAATTCCTGTAGCAACGCCGGCGTCACCAGCGACACGTTGTCCTGCAACGTGCGCACCGAGTACGTCCAGTCATCCAGAAACCCATGCTGCAGCATCTTCCGTACCACCCTGGTGATGGTTCACCAACTCCCCCAGACGGTCGTAGTCGCAATTCAAACCCTGCTTGAGCACCGCCATCAGCAGAACCCGCCAGAGCGTCATCCCCGGCCTCCCGTTCTCCGGATCCCGATCCGCTGTCACATGGCAACCCAGTAACCCTTCCAATTCCTCCCGACACGACACGTACAGATGCTGCAAGCCCAACAGCAACGCCGGAATGTCATCCCGTGATTTCACATTAATCTTGATCTCACCGATCGGCGTCTCATCCAACCGCAAGGCATGCTCGAAACGTCTCATGATCGCTGCTCTCCCAACGAAGATCCGCACAGAACACCCCTGAAACCCCTAAAAAAGCCCATTTCAACGCCTCCAACGGCAATCTTCACCCGTAGCATTTTAGCTCAAAATACCCTCCCATGCCACAATAATCAGCACTTTGATACAATCATCAGGGTTTTCGCACAGACACTAGCTAGTGTTTGAGGGGAAACCCCATTTTACGATGGCTTTAAGCCATCCGATGATCTCCGCCTCACGGGGGATCATGTCCATTGGAGGTACTTACGGCGGATGATCTGGCCGCAGGAGGTCAGAAAGTGCCGATAACGCCTTCCAGCTCAATGTCGGGGCATACCGGCCCCGTCCCGAGGGGCTGAGAAGGGCGGATTTTCGGGGACGGCGGCTAGGCCGCCAAACGATAGGGTGGTGCGTGCGTGCGATGGTACCGCTGCGCTGCACGTTGCTGCAGCAACCGTCCGAGCCGATGCAGGTTGGCGGCGATGATCGAGATGCCCACGGTGCGTTCGAAGCCTTCCCGGCCCTGGGTGCGCACCCGGTCCAAGCCACGACATTCCAACGCATGGATCGCCGATTCCACGCCCGGATGTCGCCGCCGGGCCACGAACGCGGCTTCCTCCTCCCGCGCACGGCTGGCCTCCGTACCTCGCCCCTTTGCGGGCAAGGCGACGTGTTCCAACATCTCGGCCAGTTGCTGCTAGTTGGTGGGGCTGTGAAACCCCCAGTCGAAACTGCATCCGCGTAACTCCGGATACTGCGCCTGGCATGCCTCCACCAGCGGAACCGCCACGTCCACGTCCCCGCCATGCCACTGCACATGCCAATCGAGGATAAACTGGTATTGATCTTCCAGCACCGTCAGGGGAACCCCCAACTCCACCGGCTTGCCGGCTTTACCCTTCATGATCCAGCGGGTGTGCGGCTCGAACAGCGAGAATAGCTTCTCCTGGTGCGGGATCGTCTCCCCCTCCTGCGGACGCTTCCGCCACAACCGCGAGCAGCTCACTCGCTGATAGCCCCGCCGAACCCGCTGGCACCCATGACGCCACTGCCGCCAGCCCGACACCCCATGCGACCGGCAACCGGTGGGAACCTCCGTCAGCAGCACCCGTAGCGCATCCCACAGCAGGTTCACGTCCGTCGGGTCATGCACGTCCTTTCCACCACGAACGAGTCAATCCGACCGTCCAAGGCGGTGCCAGGGGGCTTTCCCGCCACCGCATGACCCTCCCGCACCAGCAGCGCATCCAAGTCACTCAGTAACACCGGCGTCACCAGCGACACGTTGTCCCGCAACGTGCGAACCGAGTACGTCCCCTCATCCAGATACCCGTGTTGCAGTAGCTGCCGAACCACCCGATGATGGTTCACCAGCTCTCCCAAACGGTCGTAGTCGCAGTCCAACCCTTGCCTTCAGCACCGCCATCACCAGAACCCGCCACAGCGTCATCCCCGGACGACCGTTCTCCGGATCCCGATCCGTCGCCACATGCCGGCGCAACAACGTTTCCAACTCCTCCCGACACGACACGTACAGATGCTGCAATCCCAACAGCAACGCCGGAATGTCATCCCGCGATCGCACGTCGATCCTGATCTCACCAATCGGCGTCTCCCCCAACCGTAGATCATGCTCGAAGCACCTCATCGTCGTCGCCCTCCCGAAAATGCCCATTTCCATGCCTCCAACGGCAATCTTCATCCGCAGCATTTTAGCTCAAAACACCCGCTAATGCCGCAATTATCAGCACTTTGGTAAAATCGTCAGAGTTTCCGCACAGACACTAGCTAAGCGACCGTCCGTTGCCATTCCAGTTGCTGGATCGCCGTTCATTCAAGCATTTTGTGGGATTGAGAAGAGCGGCTGCGGGGTTACGGATCAGCAGACGATCTGGAAGTACCGCAACCGCTTGGCAGAATCAGATCGCACAAAGGAGCGGTTCGAGGCATTCGAGACGCAGCTGGACACCTCTATTTACTCGAAGGAAGCAGAGGTGTACAATCCTTATATCATTAAAAATCATATACTTATATCGGGCATGATTCCAGCAATTTCCCGTATAGTCCAAACGCCGACTTCCCGTACCAAAACACGGAAAGACCGACACCAAGTCTAAATTAAAACTATACGGGGAATTGCTGGCATGATTCGTCAAAACAGCAATAAATAGAGGCTCCCAGCTGCGGGAGACGGGATAGACGATGACGGTGGCCATGCGATCCCAGAGGTAGCTGATGCGTTCGCCGCGGTGCAATGCGACTCGGAATAGCGGGTAGCACTAGTAGTCTAACCAGTTTTAATTTTTGGGTATAGATGCTTCAGTTTGGTGCGTGCGTCGTCAGACGCTGAGCTGCCAGTTGACCCTGGTCTGTTCGCGATTGCGCTCCTTGGCCCAGGCCGCCGTTTCCGAGTTGTGTTAAGAATTTTCTGCAATTTCCAGTGGGAGCGGAGACCCGCCCATATGGGCGGGTCTCCGCTCGGCGCGAAATTTTCGGGCGTTTCATGCCGCCTCCTGCCATGTCTCGGATTCCGGTTCGGATGCGCGAACCACGCCGATCCGGCCATATAGATAACGCTGCCCCGTCAGCCACCGCTCATGGGTCTCCGCCGCAAGTGCCAAGATCAGACGCAGACAGGACTCCGCGTTCGGGAAGATCCTGACGACACGCGTGCGCCGACGGAGCTCCTCGTTGTACCGCTCCAGCATGTTCGTGGACTTCATCCGCAGGCGATGTTCCCTAGGCAGCCGATACACCGTCAGCGTCTCCTCGACATGATCCTCGACCCATTCCACTAGCCTGCCCAACCCTTTCTCATCGCCCCAACGGGCTACCCAGGCACCCAGTGCCTCACGAGCCTCCCCGACATGCTCACAGCCCCACAACCGTTTCAAACCCTCCAGACACGCGGGATCAGCACTCCGGGACAGTTTGTCCCTGGCATTGCGCAGAAAATGGACGCAGCACCGTTGCCACAACGCGGTCGGCAACACTTTCGAGATCGCATGCTTCAATCCCTCATGACGGTCCGAGACCACATACTCGACTCCCCGCAGGCCACGTTCCTTCAGATGCGACAGGAATTCCGTCCACGATCCCCTCGCTTTCCCGGTTCGCCACTTCCGCCGCCAGCACCTGACGCCGACCCTCGCCGTCAATCCCGATGGCAATCTGCACTGCCCGGGAACGCACCGAGCCCTCCTCACGCACCTTCTCATACCGGGCATCCAGCAACACATACGGATACGCCTCCTCCAGCCGACGTTCCGCAAACGCCTTCAGCGACGCGTCCAGCTTCGACACCATGGCCGAGATCGTCGCCGGCGAAAACTCGTGACCGCACAGACCCTCCGCCAGTCGGCTCACCCGCCGCGTCGAGACCCCCTGCACATACATCTCCGACAGCACCGCCACCAGGGCCTTCTCCGAACGCTGATAGCGCTCGAACACCCGCGTGCTGAACTGGCCGCTGCGTTCCTGCGGAACTCTCAGTTCGATCTCGCCCACCTTCATCGTCAGATCGCGCCGGTAGTATCCGGAACGGTAGCCCTGACGCGTCTTCGTCCGCTCGCTCTTGCCCGCTCCCAGAAACTCCGTCATCTCACTCTCCAGAACCTCGTTGAGCGTCTCCTGCACCAGCCGCCTCACAAACTCCTCATCGTCCGCCAGATGATCGCATGCCGACTTCTTCGTGGCATTGTGCGTATAATCTTTCCGAAACATTTCTTGCTCCTTTTCGATAAATTGTGTCATGAATGATTCGCGCCTGGATGCGGGATTGCGTCCAAGCATCTCCACATTCCCGATGAAACATCAGATTCTAACCATTCGTCTGTCGTTACAGTCCGTTTTTCGTTTTTGCAGATAAATTTATACACAACCCGTTTCCGACGTGTGCTCTCGATCCGGCGATATCTAGGCACTGGCGGTGCAACGCACTGAACTCCAGTTCCGCGACGTTCAGCCAGCTCCCGTGTTTCGGCGTGTGCACCAAGTGGATGCGGTCGTTCATCCGACACTGGCTTCGGCCGCCAGAAACGCAGCGTAGAACGAGTCACCGCTGTGGGTGTTCAAGTTATCGCACACCAGCGTGATAGTTTCCGCATCCCGATAACGCGGCAGATTCGCCAGCGCACGCACTTGCTTCGCCCAATCCAACGTCGTGTGCCGTTGGGTGACGGCCACCGTCCGCCAGCCGGACAGCGGCTTGGGCCGAGGAGCGCAATCGCGAACAGACCGAGGTCGACTGGCAGCTCAGCGTCGACGATGCGCGCACCAAACTGAAGCATCCATACCCGAAAATTAAAACTAGTCAGACTACTAGTGCTGTATTTCGTCCATGTGAAACGCCATCAACATCGTATGGGTCAGCGTTTCGTGCAGGTGCTGTTTACCGTGCCCGTAGTTGTGCTCCAGACGCATGCCATCGTGATTCTTGAGCGTTCGGGAAAAACATGATGCTTGATGCGCCAGCGTGTGCGGCCGGTGCGGCTGAACTCCGCAGCATCCGCGGGGATAGGCTTGGATCCGTGATGAACACCCATTCCCGCACTTTGGGCTGCCCGTCCCGACCGATCTGGTTCGGAGGCAGTAATTTTCAACGAGTTGTGAACTGCTGGCTTTAATAGGACTTTCGGCTGTTTTTAGCCCATGGATTTCGCGAACTTTTGTCATTTTCCGGGCTGTATAATTTAGGGTACCTCATCAAACTGGAGTGCAAAAAAATTTAGTTAGATCAAAAAAATGAAAACCTTTATTTCTTGTTGTTTTGACGAATCATGTCCGATATAAGTGTATGATTTTTAATGATATAAGGATTGTCTACCTCCGCTTGCTTCGAGTAAGTAAAGGTGTTCACGTTCCTGAAGTCGGTTGCGGCTTTCGCCCGGCTGGAGGCTGGGGTCGTATTGTGCCCGAAAATTGGGAACGGCATGAAAATTGGGGACAAACTACCCATTCCACTCTGAAAAATACACAATGAACAGGATGAACTGGCCAAGAAAAGCCCGCAGGCGGAAGCTGCCCGCCCAAAATCGAATTTTATAGAAGTACCCATTTGTTATACTACTAGGCCATCTGAGGTGAATATGAGTAAGCTGGCAAGCTATACTTATCATCGGTATCCCTACAAACACGACGTGACAGTATGAGGACATTAGCGTACTACCTATGAAATTTCTAAAGAAAGTAGGCCGATTTATCAGTCGCCTGTATGTGTTCCTCCGCACCGCGGTTGCTAACATCCTGATGACTTTATTGATTCTCTTCATCATCACAGTAATCGTTGCTCAGTTTCCTAGTTCCAGCGTGCATTATAGGACTGCTTTAGTGCTCGACCCTGCGGGAACTATAGTCGAGGAATTAAGTAATACCGGCATGCTCAGTGTGCTCAGTAAGTTATCACCCGGTGATGGAGACATGGTTCGAGAAACGTTACTGTCGAACGTCGTTCGTGCGATCGAACATGCTGCGTCGGATAAGAGGATCGATGCGATTGTCATTGATACAAGTAAACTCATCTCGGCTGATCTTACCCAACTGAAAACCATTGGCAACGCCCTGATTGGATTTAAAAAAACGAAAAAAACAATCGTCGCATATGCCGATTTTTATAATCAAGGAGACTATCTCCTTGCCAGCTACGCGGACCACGTCTACATGAATCAAATGGGGGGAATCTTGTTACCGGGGTTTGGTGTTTATCGGAACTATTACAAGGAACTACTCGACCGACTCAAGATTCGCATGCACATCTTCAAGGCGGGTTCGTTCAAGTCTGCTGTTGAGCCGTTCTCTCGGTCAAACATGTCGGATGAAGCTCGTATGGCTTACCAAACCATTATTGACCAATTATGGCATCAGTATTTAGAACATGTGGGTGCCAATCGTGATGTCGATATGGAGAACATCAATCACTACGCGCAGGAATATGGTCAACTGGTATCTAGCTACAAAGGCGATTCGGCACTTACAGCGGTGAAACATCTCCTTGTCGACGAATTATTAACTTCCAGTGAATTTGACAAACGTATGCAGGATTGGGTCGCAAGCGAAGAGCACTCGTTCCAACAAATCCCCATGAATGAGTATTTAGCAACGATTCCGCAAGAACCAGAAGGACGTTCAAACCATCAAAATGCCATTGGTTTAATTACCGCCGTTGGAACTATCGGAATGGGAAATCAGCCTCCGGGGTCAATTGGCGCGGAGAATATGAAAGAGCTCATTAATAGAGCACGCAACGACGATCAGATCAAGGCCGTAGTGATTCGCGTTGACTCGCCTGGCGGCAGTGCGTTTGCTGCTGAAGCTATCCGCCGTGAGTTGGAATCTCTGCAGGCTAGCGGTAAACCAGTGGTTATCTCAATGGCCGGTGTCGCCGCCTCCGGTGGGTATTGGATTTCTGCCACCGCCGATCAAATTTGGGCTGATCCGGCAACGATTACGGGTTCTATTGGCGTATTCACATTACTTCCACGTTTTGGGGAATCTCTGGCGTCTATCGGTGTATCAACAGATGGAATCGGTACGACACCCATTACTCAAGATCTAAATCCTACTTCCGATATTTCAAATACAGCAAAAATCGCGTTACAAGCCAATGTTGATCACATCTATCGGCAATTCTTAGAAATTACTGCACGAGGACGTAATCTAAGCATGGAAGTCGTCAAGGACATCGCAGAGGGCCGGGTATGGACAGGAAAAGACGCACATAATATAGGTCTCGTTGATGAATTGGGGTCGCTTAACGACGCCCTTGAAGCCGCAGCTAACCTCGCGGGTCTAGATCAGTGGTTCCGCACAAAACATCTGGAACAACCACGGGATGACACCATTGCTCTGCTGCGAAAAGTTCTTAAGCAGTCGGGTCTCACTACTGAATACATCCCCAATATATGGAGTAGTACAATAATGACCCTAGCTTCAGATTTCGCATTTCTCAACGACCCTATGGACGTGTACGCGCTATGCGATGGATGCAATTTAATGAAGCAATCAACCTAGCCTACTAACTTCAAGGTGTATTGATATCGTTCCTAATATTTCGCACGATGAATTTTTCATTCGCTATGAAAGCCGTTCTTGGTAAATAATTGAGAAAGCGCATTACGACACTGGTGCTAAAAGGTGCTATGCCCACGCTATTTACAGATCTAGCCGTATCTGTATTCTAGGAGCGAAGTGCGTAGCCTCGAAATGCCTTACTAATGTGCGTCCCATATCCCTATCGGTGTTCAATTCGGCTCCGTTTCATTAAGCATTCGTTAGTAGCGTCGACTATCTAAAACTAATCATAGATAGTGAACTAATAATACCGGAGCACAAAAATATTCTGCGAAACGTGCAAATACGAATATTATCAAGCAGTTTCAGATTTTTTATACATTTTCGGTTCGCTCTCTCCAAGAATACTGCCATCTACTAACGAACGTTCGTTGATCAGCCTTATCTGGTTATTTCTCGCATAGTCACAAATTCTTCGGCACTCGTTGGATGTATACCTATTGTCGAATCGAAGTTGGACTTAGTTGCACCGGCTTTGATCGCTACACCAATACCCTGAATGATTTCTCCTGCTTCTGGTCCAACCATATGCGCAGCAATAACTTTGTCTGTTGCGGAATCAACTAAAAGCTTCATAAATATCTTTCCGTCCCGATCTGAAAGTGTGTGCTTTAAAGGACGAAACTCGGTTTCGAATACCTGAAGTTGACCATGTCTCGCTCGCGCAGTCTCCTCATCAGGGCCAACGGTTCCAATATGAGGTTGACAAAAAATGGCAGTGGGGATGTCCTCATAACTGACCGTCTGTGACTCGTCTCTGAAAATATTTTGGGCAACGCATGTGCCTTCCGCGATGGCTACTGGAGTTAGCTGCACCCGATCAATTACATCACCTATTGCATAGATATTAGAAGTACTCGTTCGATAAAAACGATCGACAACGATGCCGCCAGAGCCTGTAGTTTTCACTTGTGCCTCTTCAAGACCCAGATCATTAGTAAGAGGTTTTCGTCCAGTAGCGTACATAATGCAGTCGGCTTCAATTATCTCCCCGCATCTGAGCATGATTTTCTTTCCATCACCAAATTTTTTGATACGTTCGACGTCTGAGTTGAATTGAACGTCTATTCCTTTCTTGCGCAGCTCCTCGGCAATGAACTCACGAATTCCTATATCGAATCCGCGTAAAAATAATGGGCCTCTATAGAGAACGGTTGTTTCGACTCCTAGTCCGTGAAAAATGCTAGCGAACTCTACGGCTATGTATCCCCCGCCGACAATGACGATTCGATTCGGTAGTTCGCCAAGATAGAACGCTTCGTTAGAAGTAATAACGTGTTCGGAACCATCAAAAGAAGGTACGCTGGGCCACGATCCAGTAGCAATCAGTACTTTATCTGATGAAACAGTTCGGCCTTCAATAGCGATATGATGAGGATCAGTAAATTTGGCATGCGTGTGAAGAATCTCTACACCAGATCCTTCTAAAAGGTCCTTGTAAACGTCATTCAGTCGTTTGACTTCCTGGGTTTTATTGTCACGGAGTTTGGTCCATTCAAAAGATTGTGGTGGAAGATTCCAGCCGTAGGCGGAAGCATCCTCGAATGCCTCACTAAAATGTGATCCGTATACGAATAGCTTTTTAGGAATGCACCCGACGTTCACACAGGTTCCACCTAGGTGTCGTTCTTCGGCGACTGCTACTTTCGCTCCATAGGATGCCGACATGCGCGCAGCACGTATACCGCCTGATCCAGCACCTATCACGAATAGATCAAAATCGTACATGTGTGACGCCCGAGATTTTACTGAATGAAAACGGGTTCTGGATGCTCATTGGCACGCTAGCAGTCAAACAATTATGGCCAAGGCAATGGAGCTTAAATAAGCAGGAAAGGCTAGGGTCCAGCTGATGGACCAGTCCCTTTTTAGTTCATTAGTATTTTGACGGCTAGCAAGTACGAGGCAACGGAATATCAAATTGTTGCAATGTGTCTTCAACCGTTGGTCGGGAAAGCCGTATACGACCATCACTCAATAAATAGGTAAAGATGTACCCAAGTGCCAAGAGCAGTACACCGATCAAGAAGCAGTAAATCACAGCCCTATCGGGATAAGTGTCTTTCAAATATCCTACGTACATTGGTCCACAAATACCTGCCGCAGCCCACGCTGTTAATACTGCGCCATAGAGCACTGACATTCTTTTTTCTCCGAATACATCGTTGATGAAGGACGGCATCGTTGCAAATCCACCACCAAAACACAGTAAGATATAGCATACGAGTATGGAAAAAATCCATGGGTCACGCTCCGTCATGAGTACTCCAAAGACCACCATCTGACTCGCAAGCAAGATTCTGAATACACGTACCCGGCCGATATGATCCGATAGCAATCCCCAGAAAAGCCGACCCAGACCATTGCATAGTGAGCTGACTGCAATCAATGTCGCTCCATAAGCTGCTAACGTCTTCGGAGCTATTGAAGGATTCATTAGCTCCCACACATCCTGTAGTAAAGGTGATTGGAAACTGATCACGGAGATGCCAGCCGATATATTGAAAAAAAAGATCAGCCACATGACTATGAATTCTCGAGAGCGCAAACACTTGGCAACATAATTCGCCTCTTCAATCTCAATCGCACCCGTACTCGTTGGAACACTCTGTAGCAACGAGGCATGATTCGGCGGCGGATCACTTACTAGAAGACTGGATGGAATAAGTATGCAAGCAAAGATAATGCCAAGCCACATGAATATGAGAGGTAGTTCTTCGCTCGCCTGAACTACGAGGAAAGGGGCGAGAAGTTTGCTCAGGAGGAATGCTCCAACGCCAAATCCCATAACTACGATCCCCGTTGCCAATCCTTTGCGATCAGGGAACCACTTAGCTATGGTTGCTACTGGCGTAACATAGCCTAAACCTATTCCGATACCACCAATCACACCGTATCCCAAATAGAAAAATATGATGTTATTCAAACTTAACGCGAAAGCACCAATTAAATATCCTCCACAAAACATGATGCTCCCGCTTAATGCTAGCTTTCGAGGTCCGAGTTTTGGCAGCATAGCCCCTGCCCACGCCGCCGAAGAACCGAGAGAAAATATCGCGATACCAAATGCCATTGCAGTTTCGGTGTAGGTCCAACCGAGCTGCCTGACGAGCATCGTCTGAAAGAAGCTCCATGCATAAACCGTACCGAAGCACAATTGCAGTACGGTACACAATAAAATTATTACTGCACGAGGGACAAGAGGCCCTGATTGCGCTACTGGCATTCTATGATGGCTTGCTTTCGAGGTGGGCCCATCAGTACATCAATCTACTACTACATTCCTTGTATCTGAACGTATTAAGTAGTCTCTGGTGATGGTGACTCCTTTATTTTCTCATGATCGATAATGCTTGCGAAATGCAGGTAAAGCCGCGCCAGATGTCCTATTTCATCATCTCTATTTAAAACTGGATTTTCTGATGAAATGTTCTCATTGGGGTTTCGTGCAAGTCCAACCGCATATTCGAGAAGACTCGATAATGGCTTTGCTGCAAGATTCACTAACAAGATAGCAGCTAGGATACCGACTACGAATATCATCGATATCAGATACACTTGCTGTCCGATCGCCTGCTGAACTTTCAAGGTGATAAGATCTTTGTCCATTCCAATATGGACTTTGCCAGCCACCCCCGCCAGTATCGGGCTGCTGAACTCGAGAAAGTCGCCCATTCCGGATAGGTGTTGTTCGATTACTGCCTCATCCCTCGTCCCAGTTAGGATAGCTTCGGGAATCCCAGGAACGAATGTATGAGCAAGAAATTCGCCCGATTCGTTTGTTACATAAATATAACTAATCCCTTGTATTTCGACAAATTGATCGATTAAGGACTGCAAAGCCGAGAGGTCGCGATTCAGAATAATATCTACACTGGCATCGGCAATGGTTTTAGCAATGCCTCTACTGTTTGTTTCGTATTCCAACGACAAATGCGCATCGACAGTATTGATACAAAGAATGGATGTGGATACTCCAATCAAACCGAACAAGAGAAAGATACCAAAGAGAGTTTTTTGAAATATCTTCTGTATCTTCATATCAAGAAAAATATTCGAACCAATCGTTTAAGGGGATGAATCTATCCTTATCAACAACGGTGTAATAGACGCTTTGTAGGCCCTGTCTACGGTCTGGGGCAAAAGAAACGCGTTCTTGAATTCCAATATCAAAGTCTTGAATAGTAAATACAGCCTTCTCAAGACCGCTACGCTCAGGTTGCTCACCTAATCGGTGGAGAATTTCAGTCATCATTTTGGCATCAAGAAACCCTTCCAAACTCACAAAACTCTTGGGAAAAGGTACATAGTCGTTTTGATGGAACGCTGCAGGTACAGGGGGATTGTGTAGATTCATGAGTTCACCGTACGTTTTTACAGCTGGGATAGATGTATCCTCGTAACTTGGTACAACTTGTGAGTTCACAAGTAACTTTGTGTACCGTTCATCGTCTGATGAAACCTGCTTAATTAGCTTTAATAGATTTTCGCTGCCGACGAATGATAGGTTAGCAATCGGGATCTCTAGTCCAAAGTCAACGGCATCGCGTAAGAATGCTGCGCATGCCGCGTACGCACCGACACAAATCACGGCATCTGGCGACGTAGCATGCAAGATTTCAACCTGCTCTCGCATGCTAGCTGTAAACTGAGTGCCGCGTCGATAAGTCGCCTCACCTACTATTTGCTCCCCGTGATTTGACAATGCCTGCCGAACGCCGGCCCAACCACTACGCCCGTACGCGTCGGCTTGGTAGAAGACTCCGATACGCTTTCGCCCTATTCGAATAAAATTGTCGACCAAGCCTGCCGTCTCTTGTCTGTAGGACGCACGTAAGTTAAATGCAAACTCTCCATACGGAGGTTCTCTCTGTGGTTGTGCACCAGTAAAAGGGAAGAACAGATAGATATTTTGGTCCTGGAACTTCTTCAACATTGGCAACACTCGAGTCACAGTCGGCGTGCCGACGTAGCCGAACAAGGCAAAAACTTTATCTTCCAACATCAGCCGCATCGTATTTTCTACTGATGGGTCAGGTTGGTAACCGTCGTCATAAAGTTTCAGAGTCACCTTGCGACCGTTAATTCCGCCAGATTCATTTGCATGCTGAAAATATGCTTGCGCCCCCCTGTACAGCTCAATGCCTAGGCCACGTGATGGCCCAGTAAAAGCGGCGGACATACCTAGAACAATATCAGCGTCAGTCACTCCAATTACCTCCTTAAGTTTTGATGATGTTCTTTGTGATCCCGCAATGTCAGCTACCGATTCAAGTGCGCCCTTTATCCGATACCAAGGCGCAAGCAAGGTAGCAATGATTCCCGCCTTGAGTGCTACCCGCCTTGACACAGTTCTTACTTCGTTATCATTTTTTTGGAGCGACATCTAACAACAGACCTTGAACTACATCACGTTAAAATAGCAAAACATAATAATATAAATAAGACATTTTATGTATTCAGCTACTTTACTGTTCTGTTGGGAAAAATTTCATCTGATCAGTGAATCAGAGATCTGTAATTAACGTAGCTTAATCTATTTACCATGAAAGTTAACAAACGCGCGAGATGTATCCGAAAGGGATGCTTGAAAGTAACGAATGTGGGAGTGTGTTTCCGGTCAACTGTTAACTAACGTTTTAGTTTTCATTACCAGCCAAGAGGAAACAGCACAATGATCAAGGATAACATCATTTCGATGGGGGCGGAACCGGGCGCAGAAATACTAGGCTTGCGACAGGAACGGTTGTCGGTCTGGCCACGGATGTATCTCTGATCGGACGGCGCGCATAGCCGCCTGCGGAGCGAGCTGGATAAAATGTGTGCGTTGATGCCATCGGCGGGATGACTGTGGTCACGGACAGCTGCAGGCCGTCGAGCACCTGGCTAAAGATTGGGACATGCTTTTGACGTGCTATGACTTCCCGGCGGAACACTGACGCAAAATCCGTACGAGTTATTCCATCGAATCGATGTTCGGTACAGTACGGCATCGCACACGACATACCAAGGACTGTTGGTCACACCAGAACCCACGCATTGGATAGGCTACTAAAGCGGAATGTGCTGATGAGGATCGGTGACGCCGACGGCGAGGGTTCTAGAAACTGACGGAGATGGTGACTGGCATCCTGTTCCGGGACAGCATCCGAGCAGACCGGAACGAGGAGCAATCAACAATCAATCAATCGAGGTGGTAGCGTGAATCGATTCATCCTCAACACCACTTTCGGGTATATCTCAAACACGCAGACTATACTTCGAAACATTTTCGAATATCGTAATCTTCGTAAAAGATCATTCGCGGAGTCTATCTTGTATTGCTTTGGAATGCTTATTTATGATATGTTGTCATGATTGAATGCGCTGAAATTACTGCGATCGTGCTTTGTGGGGGTAAGGCCGCACGGTTAAAAGGTTGCGATAAACCTTTGCTGGAGCTACACGGCTTAAGGATAATCGATTCGATCTGTGCACGTCTGGAACCGTAGGTACATGAAATCGTCTTTTCCTGCTCACGTAATGTCGCGCTTTATGAATCTCTTGGGCGACGTGTAGTAGTTGATCTGGAATCTGCGAGAGGGCCACTGTCAGGACTTGTTGCAGCTTTTGCGGAGATCGAAACAGAATGGGTTTTGACATCACCAGGCGATACGCCATTTCTTGCTCTTAACCTAGTGGAGCGTTTGTCTGAGGATGCGCTCAAGCAAGGTGGAGCTGTGCTGTTGGTTGGTGGAGTTCCGCAACCCCTCTGTCTGCTACTAAACAAAGAGAAACGCGTCTCGCTAATTGAGTATTTCGAGGAAAACGGGAAAGCAGTGAAATATTGGATTGCTAAAGAAAGGATGAAACCAACGGACCTTGCCGATATCGAAGCGAGTTTCTTTAATGTTAATACCAGTGATGATTTAATCGAAGCAAGGCAACGAGCGAAGGTTGTCTGACCGCACACAGCAATTCCCCGTATAGCCCAAACGTCGCTATTGGTCTGGACTTTCTAGATTATCTTTCGCGATAATGGGAGCAAGGAGATAGCCTTTAAGGCTAGAAGATAGGTTAGCATATAGTTTATATGGAATGCGAGATATCTAAGGATGGATGCGTTGAAGTTGCGCAAGGAAGTGAGCAAGCCTGGTCTGCTTCAAGCGGTTCGTGGGGTTTTCGATCCGGTGGTCGGTCGGAAGTTTTCCATTGGAACGTGTCTGATGTCGGGACAATGGCATTCGGATTGGCGGAAAGGGATCCTGGTCTTTGAGGATGTCGTGTAACCGGTTGATATACGGAAAGATATTCGGTTCCTTTGGGATTCTTCAAAAAACACTTACGTTTCAGCATGGGTTATGGCAATCTACGCTTAGTTAGATTATCTCTGGTGCCAACGTGATGGGTTCCCGAATCGAGAACCTGAAGTCGACCACCTTCTGTGGCACGCGGCTGACCCGCCGTCAGATTGCGGACCTTCAGAAGACGGTGAAAATGTTTCCGGCACTGAGCCGCCATGAGCTGGCTGCCACCCTGTGCACTCATCTGGGCTGGTTCACGCCGAAGGGTCGGGATAGTTGTGTCAAGAATTTTCTGCAATTTCCAGTGGGAGCGGAGACCCGCCCATATGGGCGGGTCTCCGCTCGGCGCGAAATTTTCGGGCGTTTCATGCCGCCTCCTGCCATGTCTCGGATTCCAGTTCGGATGCGCGAACCACGCCGATCCGGCCATATAGATAACGCTGCCCCGTCAGCCACCGCTCATGGGTCTCCGCCGCAAGTGCCAAGATCAGACGCAGACAGGACTCCGCGTTCGGGAAGATCCGGACGACACGCGTGCGCCGACGGAGCTCCTCGTTGTACCGCTCCAGCATGTTCGTGGACTTCATCCGCAGGCGATGTTCCCTAGGCAGCCGATACACCGTCAGCGTCTCCTCGACATGATCCTCGACCCATTCCACTAGCCTGCCAAACCCTTTCTCATCGCCCCAACGGGCTACCCAGGCACCCAGTGCCTCACGAGCTTCCCCGACATGCTCACAGCCCCACAACCGTTTCAAACCCTCCAGACACGCGGGATCAGCACTCCGGGACAGCTTGTCCCTGGCATTGCGCAGAAAATGGACGCAGCACCGTTGCCACAGCGCGGTCGGCAGCACTTTCGAGATCGCATGCTTTAATCCCTCATGACTGTCCGAGACCACATACTCGACTCCCCGCAGGCCACGTCCCTTCAGATGCGAGAGGAATTCCGTCCACGACACCTCGCTTTCCCGGTTCGCCACCTCCACCGCCAGCACCTGACGCCGACCCTCGCCGTCAATCCCGATGGCAATCTGCACTGCCCGGGAACGCACCGAGCCCTCCTCACGCACCTTCTCATACCGGGCATCCAGCAACACATACGGATACGCCTCCTCCAGCCGACGTTCCGCAAACGCCTTCAGCGACGCGTCCAGCTTCGACACCATGGCCGAGATCGTCGCCGGCGAAAACTCGTGACCGCACAGACCCTCCGCCAGTCGGCTCACCCGCCGCGTCGAGACCCCCTGCACATACATCTCCGACAGCACCGCCACCAGGGCCTTCTCCGAACGCTGATAGCGCTCGAACACCCGCGTGCTGAACTGGCCGCTGCGTTCCTGCGGAACTCTCAGCTCGATCTCGCCCACCTTCATCGTCAGATCGCGCCGGTAGTATCCGGAACGGTAGCCCTGACGCGTCTTCGTCCGCTCGCTCTTGCCCGCTCCCAGAAACTCCGTCATCTCACTCTCCAGAACCTCGTTGAGCGTCTCCTGCACCAGCCGCCTCACAAACTAAACTCCTCATCGTCCGCCAGATGATCGCATGCCGACTTCTTCGTGGCATTGTGCGTATAATCTTTCCGAATCATTTCTTGCTCCTTTTCAATAAATTGTGTCATGAATGATTCGCGCCTGGATGCGGGATTGCGTCCAGGCATCTCCACATTCCCGATGAAACATCAGATTCTAACCATTCGTCTGTCGTTACAGCCCGTTTTTCGTTTTTGCAGACAAATTTATATACACAACCGCAATTCCTCCGGCAACTCATCGCCGCGCAACGCTTCCCCAAAGCGTACGTCCTCCTCCACATCCGTGTCCCGAGCACGGCCTAGCAACGCCTCGATTTCCTCCGTCAGACGCCGCTCTTTGGCCTCCTGCATCCGCCCATAGCTCATCGCCTTGCGCTTGCTCGCATTCGCCCGTACTTTGGTGCTATCGACCGACAACTTCCCAAAATGCGCCAAACCCAATTCCTGCGCTAAACGCACCACCTCCACAAACAACTTCTTGAAGTCTTCCAGATGCCGATGACGAAACTCGCACAACGTCCGATGGCTCGGATAGTTCCCCGCCGCCAGCACCCGAAACGCCACGTCTTCCTCCAACTTCTTCGCCATCCCACGCGACGAAAACACCCCTGTGGCATAGCCGTAGATCAATACTTTCACCAGCATCCGCGGCTCATAAGGCGACTTACGACGGCCATCGCCCCGGTAACGCTCGTAGAACCTCGATAAATCTAAACCGTCCACCAAATCACTGACGTGTTGCGCAAAGTGTCCTTCCGGAAGCCATGCCCGCATATCCGGTGGGAGCAACAGCAGCTGATCCGGTTCGTAACGGCGAAAAGTCGTGGGCATCGCTTAAGCTCTCCTAGTCTGTCCGGTTGCTTATTATCGCATCAATTTCCTACGGCGCAGGCTCCTAGCCCGGATATTGCACGAATAAAACGGCAAGGCTCCTATTATTCGATATCATTCAACTATTTAAGCCGATATCGAAGCAGATCTTTCCGTGACAAAATGTTGCTCAAATCCGATCCGTTTTTCATCCGTGCAACGCCGCAAGGTGGAGGCCGCATTCAGCGGCGGTGCGACCACCGGTAACAGGGGCATCCCGCTGCTCGCGGAGGTGGGCCGGCAGTTGGGAACCTCTATTTATTGCTGTTTTGACAAAACATGCCCGATATAAGTATGTGATTTTTAATGATATAAGGATTGTTTACCTTAACTTGCTTCGAGTAAATAGAGGTGTCCAATTGGGTCTGACCCGCTCGGTGTCGAGATACCTGGGGATGCACGGCGTCAGGCTAGTTGCGAGCACCGTCTACAGGATCTGATCAGGCAGCGCGTGTATGCGCTCGCTGGCCTTGGGACACGAGGACTTGAACGATCACGAGGAGTTACGCCACGATCCGGCCTTGCAGACGGAGGCCTGCCGGGTCACCTTCCATTCCGCAATCATCCGCCGACCACGACTGCCACGGGTGATCCTCGACAACTCCTCATGTTCCTCTGCCGTGAGCTTCAATACATGCTTGACCGATATTCGAGCCTCCTAGATCAACCGCCATATGCTGATCATAGCAAAAGCCCTCTACTACCCGAAATATCAGACCTGACGCAGCACTAGCCCGGATTTCTCATAACCAAGTCGAAAATGATGTTTTTCACGGGATGCGTGGGGTACGGGGCATGGAATGTCGCGTCGCGAGTTCGAAAAGGCTTCGGAGGGCGGGCATGCGTGTGTTTTCTCCGCCTTTTTGCGGGTGGGACGGCGAATCGCTGAGCATCCGGGCGCGGGGAGGTCGGCGCGCTCCGCCGCCAGCGTCATGCACCCGGTTGCACCGGGCTTTTACGTTGGTGCCAGGCTGGCCCAGATCAAGCGGAAATCCTTCCAGTACGGGAAGGCGGACCCGAACGCCAGATGGATCCGCCGCGTGGACACCGTCACGCGCACCGGGATCTGGAACAGGCACTTGCGCAGCGTCGATGGACGGCTCCGACGCAGCATGGCGGATACCGGAAGGTTCTCGAGCCGGCGCTTCATCATGCAATGAAGGGCATGGGCCAGTGCGCTCATCCGGAGCCGGAGTGCGTTGACGTTCCAGAGGCTGCTGGAGCATCGGTCCAGGAACAGATCGTTCTTCTGTTCCTTGATCCAGTTTTCGGCCTCACCCCGGTCGCAGTACATCTCTTCGTAGACCGTTGGCGCGTCGGGCTTCTGGAGCGAGGAGGTGACGACGAAGCGACTGTTGTACCGGGCTTCGCCGACCGTCGCACATGGGCCTTCCGCGACGGCCTCCGGTCCGCCGTCCGCGTTGCCGGCCGGTTGTCCCGGCAGCCATTCGGCCTTGGCGATCACGCGGCGTTCGCAGCTCCAGCTGTCGCGCGTGCGATAGTCGAAGATCTGGTAGCCGCGGACCGCTTGCTGCGCATAGTCCGGATCCCGCTTCAACCGGTCCCGCAGATCGTCCATCAACGGTTGGACCCGGCCTTTCAGCCGATCATTGCGCGGCAGTCCCAGCACGTAATCCACGCCCCGCGCCTCGCACCACGTCATCAACTCGTCGCGGCAGTAGGCCCCGTCGGCGCGGATCAGGATCGGCACCTGCGGAAATCGCTTCCGCAGCCGGTCCACGAGCGGCGCGACCGTCTCCACCACGCCCGCCGCCACATCGCTGCTCGACGTGCGCAGTTCCGTCCGCACCGGCCAGCCGTTGCAGAACACTAGCCGCGGCAGGTAGCAGTATGCATGGTAGTACCCGTGATAGAACCGGTGCTCCTGCCGGCCGTGCAGTTGCACGTCCGTGGCATCGATGTCCAGCACCAGCCGCTTCGGCATCTGGCCCCGCTCGCCCCACACCAGGTACAGCTCCACGAGCAGCTCGTCGAGCGCATCGAAATCCACGGTGATCTGGCGCGCTTTCGCCGGGTCCCGCCCATTCGCCGACAGCTCCATCCGGTTCAGCGTGCTTTTGCCGGCCAGCGGCTCGCAGTCCGAACGCGCACACTCCACACGCCCCATGGCCGTGGACAGAGCCCGGTCCCGCCGCAGCTCGTCGTGATCGTTCACATCTTCGTAGCCCAGCGCGAGACCCAAAATCCGCTGCCCCAGCAACGCCACCAGCGGATGCGCCACCTTGGACGGGTCACGGTGGTCCGTGAAACATGCCGAGGCGCGCTCGAACAGCTGGACCTGCTCGGCCACCATCATCAGCAGTGCCGAGCCCCCGTTGGAACTCAGCTCGCCTCCACTGCAGTCCACCTCCATCCGCGCCGGCCGGACCCCTTTCGCCATCCGACGCACCAACCGGTCCGCGCCGCGCTTTTGCTTGCTCTTCATCCCGTACCCTCCTCCATCCGGCCCCATCGGCCGCGTTGCGCCCACCGTTCGGCCAGCGTGGCCGCATATCCCGGACGCCCCTTCCAGAACACCAACCGGAACATGCACAGTACGACCACCAGCGTGTTCAGCACGCGCCGCCGCCGCTGCCAGAGCCGGACCCAAGCATCCTCCGGGGCCAAGACGGCTGCCGGCGACATGCAGGACCCCAATCGATCCCGACCCTTCGGCGGGAACCAGCCCAGATGACTACACAGGGTGGACGCCAACTCATGGCGGCTCAGTGCCGAAAACCGTGCCACCGTCTTCTGAAGGTCCACCATCCAACGACGGGGCAGTCGCGTGCCACCCAAGGTGGTCGACTTCAAGTTCTCGATTCGGAAATCCATCACGTTGGCACCAGAGACCATCTAACCAAGCGTAGATTGCCATAACCCATGCCAAAACGCAAGTGTTTTTTTGAAGAACCCCCAAAAAAACGGATATGTTTCCGTATATCAACCGGTTACACGACATCCTCAAAGACCGGGATCCCTTTCCGTGTTCATCCGCATGCCATGGCAGCCACCGGGGGCGAAACCTCCCGACCAGTCGGGGACCGTTCGGGCCTCGTCAAGACCAGAACCCAGGGGCGTACGATAGGGACGTCCGCCGCATGCTCACCCGCATGGCTCATCATCCAGTCGACAACAGCATCTTGCACGGGATGCGCCGCTTTGCACGCCGGTCGTGGCGGTCCGCAAAACGGGCCCAGGCGCATGCTACAAGTCCGCACCGCTTCCGCCAGCATCGCACTCAGCACCGAACGCGTCCCCGCTTCCGTCCGACCCGAACGCACCCCTTTCGCCATCCAACGCACCCATCCGTCCGAACGCACCCCGCTACCATCCCCTTCCCCCCGGCAAAGCCCAACCCACTTCGTTGCATCAACAACTTACAAGCACATACATCGCACCCAAGCCATCCATTATGAGAAATAAGGGCTAGTAATCTAACTAGTTTTAATTTTCGGGTATAGATGCTTCAGTTTGATGCGCGCGTCGTCGACGCTGAGCTGCCAGTCGACCCCGGTCTGTTCGCGATTGCGCTCCTTGGCCCAGGCCGCCGTTTCCGACGTGACCAAAGCCCTGCTCTCGACCCGGCGATCCAGGCACTGGCGGTGCAACGCACTGAACTCCAGTTCCGCAACGTTCAGCCAGCTCCCGTGTTTCGGCGTGTGCACCAAGTGGATGCGGTCGTTCAACCGACTGGCTTCGGCCGCCGGGAACGCGGCGTAGAACGAGTCACCGCTGTGGGTGTTCAAGTTGTCGCACACCAGCGTGATGGTTTCCGTATCCCGGTAACGCGGCAGATTCGCCAGCGTGCGCACTTGCTGCGCCCAATCCAACGTCGTACGCCGTTTGGTGACAGCCACCGTCCGCCAGCCGGATAGCGGCTCGCCGAACATCCACACCGTGCATTCTCCCCGGCGGAGACAGTGGGCGTCGTACTTCTCCGGCGACCCGGGGCGTACCGGTAACTTCTCGCGGACTTCCGACACTAGTAGTTTAACTGGTTTTAATTTTCGGGTATGGATGCTTCAGTTTGGTGCGCGCGTCGTCGACGCTGAGCTGCCAGTCGACCCCGGTCTGTTCGCGATTGCGCTCCTTGGCCCAGGCCGCCGTTTCCGACGTGACCAAAGCCCTGCTCTCGATCCGGCGATCCAGGCACTGGCGGTGCAACGCACTGAACTCCAGTTCCGCAACGTTCAGCCAGCTCCCGTGTTTCGGCGTGTGCACCAAGTGGATGCAGTCGTTCAACCGACTGGCTTCGGCCGCCGGGAACGCGGCGTAGAACGAGTCACCGCTGTGGGTGTTCAAGTTGTCGCACACCAGCGTGATGCTTTCCGCATCCCGGTAACGCGGCAGATTCGCCAGTGCGCGCACTTGCTTCGCCCAATCCAACGTCGTGCGCCGTTTGGTGACAGCCACTGTCCGCCAGCCGGACAGCGGCTCGCCAAACATCCACACCGTGCATTCTCCCCGGCGGAGGTAGTGGGCGTCGTACTTCTCCGGCGGCCCGGGGCGTACCGGTAATTTCTCGCGGACTTCCAACACTAGCTGCTTGCTCATCTCGTCCATGCACACCACCGGATGCCGCGAGTCGTAGGGCCGCCGGTATACCTTGAGCACCCGCTCCATGCCGGCCACGAAATGGTGGCTTTGCTGCTTCGGAATGCACCACATTTCTCGCCGCCACGGTTTTAATTCGTTTTTTTTTAACGCCTGCCGCACGGTCTCCCCGCAAATCGATTCGACCACTTCAAGCCGCACCAGCTCTTCCGCCAGCAACTTAACGGTCCACCGAACGCGGCCTTCCGGTGGAACCGAACAGGCCACCTGAACCAGACGCGCTTCCTTCTCCCCGTCCAGCTTCTTCGGCACCGGAGGCAACGGCCGAGGCCTACGCTCCAGAGCCTTCATCGGACCCTGCTCCACCGCCCGCCGACGCACGTGCTGGCAGGTCCGCTCCGTCACCCCCAAGCGCATCCACCACCTGCATGTCCGTCAGTGCCGGGCCAGCACCCCCCTGATCCACGGCCAGCAGAATCCGTGCACGCTGCAGCTTCGTCGCCGACACCGCACGACGCGTGCTCGACTTCAGCACCGCTTCCAACTCATCCCGCTCATCCTGAGCTAACTCCACCATGTATTTCTTCGGCATCGAATCCTCCTGATCCCAGAACCCCTTCCAATCTACTATTATAAACACGTATTATTAGAACTGGTAGCCTACTAGCTGCTTGCTCATCTCGTCCATGCACACCACCGGATGCCGCGGGTCGTACGGCCGCCGGTATACCTTGAGCACCCGCTCCATGCCGGCCACGAAATGATGGCTTTGCTTCTTCGGAATGCACCACATTTCCCGCCGCCATGGTTTCAATTCGTTTCTTTAACGCCTTCCGCACGGTCTCCCCGCAAATCGTTTCAACCACTTTAAGTCGCACCAGCTCTTCCGCCAGCAGCTTCACGGTCCACCGAACGCGGCCTTCCGGTGGAACCGAACAGGCCACCTGAACCAGACGCGCTTCCTTCTCCCCGTCCAGCTTCTTCGACACCGGAGGCAACGGCCGAGGCCTGCGCTCCAGAGCCTTCATCGGACCCTGCTCCACTGCCCGCCGACGCACGTGCTGGCAGGTCCGCTCCGTCACCCCCAGCGCATCCACCACCTGCATGTCCGTCAGTGCCGGGGCAGTGCCCCCCTGATCCACGGCCAGCAGAATCCGTGCACGCTGCAGCTTCGTCGCCGACACCGCACGACGCGTGCTTGACTTCAGCACCGCTTCCAACTCATCCCGCTCATCCTGAGCTAACTCCACCATGTATTTCTTCGGCATCTGATCCTCCTGATCCCAGAACCCCTTCCAGTCCACTATTATAAACACGTATTATTAGAATTGCTATCCTACTAGTGTTTTGGCGATGGCTCTTTCCTGGACCTTTACATGCCATAACTCTTTCAAATTGTGACTTTAGTGTAAAATGAAAGGGGTACCCAGTCAAGGAAAATGTGACTCTCGTATATAGTCCTTTCTATCTAATACACCAATCTATGAATAGAAATGCGAATTAACCTTCTCGTTCAAGGTGCCCTAGGTACCACCGATTCTTGTGGCCTCGCACTAAGGTTTGCAAATGCCGCGTGGAATGCAGGTCACAACGTCGGAACGGTGTTTTTCTACAAAGATGCTGCATATATCGGCAATCAACACATTAGACTACCGCAAGACGAAAGGAGCATTCAAAGAGATTGGGCCGATTTCATTGCAAAGTATCCTACGAAGCTTGTGGTCTGTGTTGCAGCAGCCGAACGTCGCGGCATTCGTCAAGATATAAACCTTGCTGATGGATTTGAGATCGCCGGACTCGGACAATTAGTAGAGGCTGCTGAAGATTGCGACCGAATAGTTACTTTTTAGCCAAGAGGAGCATTCTTCATGTCGTACATCAGCCCATCTGACCAACTTGTGGACGACACGGCGTGGTGCAATGTTCGTAAGTGGTATATTTAAACAGAGAGGTACAGTTTTTCCTTGGATGATGTACGTCAATTGTTTGGTAACTCGTTGGCTCTCTATTCAAAATATTAAAAATATAATACTTTCTTTATAAGAATACTTAATAGGTGGAGATTGTCAGCAACGGATATTCCTAACTATATGAATGAGTAAAAAACGATTAATGCTTCATATCATTAGCAATCATCATACGTTGGAAACATGCACACCGTATATATGTGATGATGATGATGTTCTTTTCGTAAGCGACGGAGTTTATACTGCTACGAGAATAAAATGCACGAATGTCTACGCGCTAAAAGATGATGTGTTGGCAAGAGCTGTGGTCTTGCCTGAGGGAGTAAATGAGATTGATATTAACCAGTTCGTTAGATTAGTTGTTGCACATTCAAACTCTATAACATGGATTTGATCGCTTTTGGAGCCGTGCCGGAAAATAGGACATAAATACGATTCATTCCATCGCGGCTGCCCTCTCCATTTAACTAAAGGCAGAGGTTTCCATGTGAATGCAAACAGTCTTATTAATGAGGCTATATTTCAAAATAACTACAGATGCTCTTGGAAGAACAACGTACAGTAAGAATGAATAATCGACAAGAAAATAGCTGGCAACATGTCTCTCATGTCACTCAAAGCTCGCGACGAAGTTATGGCAACAATTTGACATTGGCAGACCTACGGGAGGAAAATGAAAGTCCTAGATGGATAATCAACTAAGACAGGAAGATCAGATTGAATTGAGTAATTTAACTCGACAATCCAAACAAAGACCAGAGAGATTGCAACTGATTAATGTGAGAATATCAACCACACTGAGCCCAATAACTTTGAAAGTAGATTAAGAAAGACAATCAAGTAATTGAATATATTTATTAATTGGTATCTGTGAGAAACCCATTCCGATTCTATGACAAAGCGTTGATGATTGTGGCATGGGAGGGTATTTTGAGCTAAAATGCTTCGGGTGAAGATTACCGTTGGAGGCGTTGAAATGGGTTGTTTTGAGGGTTTCAGGGGATTCGGAACGAATCTTCGCTAGCGAGTGTCCGGCAGTCTGCGTCGTAGAGAAATTGGAATGCATTTTTTAGGATGGATAGTTTTTAAACAACTCAGAACTGAAATCTTATACTCTATTAATACGTATTCTAGATTATCTTTCCTACTAAAGAGCGTTCCTACGTTTCTATGGCGCAGACTGCTGGGAGGGTGAGGCCTCGTTCGTGGCGCGACGACAACGGCATCCGGGCGTGGAATCGGCGATTCAGGCGTTGGAATGCTATGGCCTGGACCGGGTGCGCACGCATGACCGGGCGGGGTTCGAACGCACTGTCGGCATCTCAATCGGTCGCGGTCAACCTGCATCGACTCGGACGCTTGTTGCGGCAACGGATGGCGCAAGCATCGCTCACACGCACCACCCTATCGTCTAGCAACCTAGCCGTCCTCCAATACCCGTCATGTCTGCCACTCGGGACGGACCCCGTACGCCGCCCCGAAAGAGCGGGAGAGTATCCTCCGTACTTGCTGAACCATGGGAGCCGGATACCATCACGTGGCTTAAGCCCGTCATAAAATAGGGCTCCCCACAGACACTAATTATACTAAAGATCCCATCATGTTTTTGTAGAAACGGAATAGCCTTACGCCGCGGATGACTGTTTTATCTTGCTTCATTTATATGGGGACCTTCTGGAGAACACTTACAATTTTAAGCTCATGATACGGGAAGTTCGCTATGACGAAGAGGGGTTTCTCATAAATATGGAAGATTGGTCAACCGAAGTCGCAATGTCGATTGCCGCGCGTGAAGGATTGAAGCTATCTGAAGATCATTGGTTAGTTATAAATATTGCACGGGAGTTCTACGAGAAAACGGGGGTGAGTCCGGTGATGCGACCACTAGTTAAACTGGTTCGAGACAAAGCCGGAGAGAGATTGGGCTCCAGTCTTGGATTAGCAGTGCTCTTCCCTGACAAACCCAACCGATTGGTGGCTAAGATTGGTGGTTTACCTAAGCCTTCCGATTGCCTTTGAACTTGTTGATTGTAATATTACGATAGCTGAAGCCTTGCTTCTAGACCTACCGAGCATCCATCTCTTTCCGACACAATTTGGCACTCGCTCCACCCGTTGCCCAGTTTGGAGTCGTCTTATTCGATATCATTCAATGATTTAAGCCGATATCGGACACCCCGTCAGATCGCCGCCAGTAATTTCCAGCGAGTTGTGAACTGCTGGTTTTAATAGGACTTTCGGTTGTTTTCGTCCCATGTTTTTCGCGAACTTTTGTCATTTTCCGGGCTGTATAAATTGGGGCACATCATCAAACTGGAGTGAAAAGATTTAGTTAAATCAAAGTAATGCTCACCCATCTTTTGAACACACTGCCAGTATCCAGACGTTTGCTCACTGGAAATTACTGGTCACGAACCTATAGCAAACGCATCCAGTCGACCCTGGATCAGATACCCCAAAAATAAACCGCCTGATGAAATCCTCTGGCTATCAGCAATCCCAGACGCATAAGCTGGGGCTTTTTCGCAATGCCGCTAATCCCCAAGATCGAATTAGCGGCACCGCTTCAGCAGTACGCTCGATTCTTACAGATCAAGAGTATTGCTGGCGTATCTGCCCGTTACCGAATCGACGGCTATGTCGGCGGCTAGTCGATACTCAGCAGGTTGTGTATAAATTTGTCTGCAAAAACGAAAAACGGACTGTAACGACAGACGAATGGTTAGAATCTGATGTTTCATCGGGAATGTGGAGCTGCCTGGACGCGGAACCGCGTCCAGGCGCGAATCATTCATTACACAATTTATCGAAAAGGAGCAAGAAATGATTCGGAAAGATTATACGCACAATGCCACGAAGAAGTTGGCATGCCATCATCTGGCGGACGATGAGGAGTTTGTGAGGCGGCTGGTGCAGGAGACGCTCAACGAGGTTCTGGAGAGTGAGATGACGGAGTTTCTGGGAGCGGGCAAGAGCGAGCGGACGCGGACGCGTCAGGGCTACCGTTCCGGATACTACCGGCGCGATCTGACGATGAAGGTGGGCGAGATCGAACTGAGAGTTCCGCAGGAACGCAGCGGCCAGTTCAGCACGCGGGTGTTCGAGCGCTATCAGCGTTCGGAGAAGGCCCTGGTGGTGGTGCTGTCGGAGATGTATGTGCAGGGGGTCTCGACGCGTCGGGTGAGCCGACTGGCGGAGGGTCTGTGCGGTCACGAGTTTTCGCCGGCGACGATCTCGGCCATGGTGTCGAAGCTGGACGCGTCCCTGAAGGCGTTTGCGGAACGTCGGCTGGAGGAGGCGTATCCGTATGTGTTGCTGGATGCCCGGTATGAGAAGGTGCGTGAGGAGGGCTCGGTGCGTTCCCGGGCGGTGCAGATTGCCATCGGGATTGACGGCGAGGGTCGGCGTCAGGTGCTGGCGGTGGAAGTGGCGAACCGGGAAAGCGAGGGGTCGTGGACGGAATTCCTCTCGCATCTGAAGGAACGTGGCCTGCGGGGAGTCGAGTATGTGGTCTCGGACCGTCATGAGGGATTGAAGCATGCGATCTCGAAAGTGTTGCCGACCGCGTTGTGGCAACGGTGCTGCGTCCATTTTCTGCGCAATGCCAGGGACAAACTGTCCCGGAGTGCTGATCCCGCGTGTCTGGAGGGTTTGAAACGGTTGTGGGGCTGTGAGCATGTCGGGGAGGCTCGTGAGGCACTGGGTGCCTGGGTAGCCCGTTGGGGCGATGAGAAAGGGTTTGGCAGGCTAGTGGAATGGGTCGAGGATCATGTCGAGGAGACGCTGACGGTGTATCGGCTGCCTAGGGAACATCGCCTGCGGATGAAGTCCACGAACATGCTGGAGCGGTACAACGAGGAGCTCCGTCGGCGCACGCGTGTCGTCAGGATCTTCCCGAACGCGGAGTCCTGTCTGCGTCTGATCTTGGCACTTGCGGCGGAGACCCATGAGCGGTGGCTGACGGGGCAGCGTTATCTATATGGCCGGATCGGCGTGGTTCGCGCATCCGAACCGGAATCCGAGACATGGCAGGAGGCGGCATGAAACGCCCGAAAATTTCGCGCCGAGCGGAGACCCGCCCATATGGGCGGGTCTCCGCTCCCACTGGAAATTGCAGAAAATTCATGACACAACTGGTGTGCATGGACGAGATGAGCAAGCAGCTTGTGGCGGAAGTCCGCGAGAAGTTGCCAGTACGCCCCGGGCCGCCGGAGAAGTACGACGCCCACTACCTCCGCCGGGGAGAATGCACGGTGTGGATGTTCGGCGAGCCGCTGTCCGGCTGGCGGACAGCGGCTGTCACCAAACGGCGCACGACGTTGGATTGGGCGAAGCAAGTGCGCGCACTGGCGAATCTGCCGCGTTACCGGGATGCAGAAAGCATCACGCTGGTGTGCGACAACTTGAACACCCACAGCGGTGACTCGTTCTACGCCGCGTTCCCGGCGGCCGAAGCCAGTCGGCTGAACGACCGCATCCACCTGGTGCACACGCCGAAACACGGGAGCTGGCTGAACGTCGCGGAACTGGAGTTCAGTGCGTTGCACCGCCAGTGCCTGGATCGCCGGATCGAGAGCAGGGCTTTGGTCACGTCGGAAACGGCGGCCTGGGCCAAGGAGCGCAATCGCGAGCAGACCGGGGTCGACTGGCAGCTCAGCGTCGACGACGCGCGCACCAAACTGAAGCATCTATACCCGAAAATTAAAACCAGTTAAACTACTAGCCTCCCCGTCCTCAACCTCCATCCTTCCCGCCCCTCGGGACGGACCCCGCACGACCCGACATCAAGCAGGAGCACATCATCCACACTTTCGGAGCCCCCGATGGGCGGATGATCCGCCGTAAATCTCCTACATCAGTATGATCACCTGAGAGGCGGATACCATCACGTGGCTTAAACCCGTCGTAAAATGGGGGTTTCCCGCAGACACTAACTAATAATTTATGTAAATATTACCAATATTTTTTACATAATATTATATTTGTTATTAGATTGGTAGCTGTCTACAATCATCGGACATGTTTATTTGTTCGTTGGCTGGATGTATTTTATGTGCAGCATTCGGATTTCGGTCTGTCCGTACTGGCTGAGATCTCTTCGAAGAACCGTCGGCTGAAGCTTGTGGTCGCATTGCGACTGAAAATTGAAAGCAAAACTACCCATGCCACCCCGAAAAACGTGTAGTGAACGGAATGAACCGGCCAAGCAAGTCCATCGGTCGGAAGCTGCTTGGTAAAAATCGGCTTTTATATTTTATACGAGAGGAGATTAGCGATGCAAGTTTATGACAAGTATTCCCAATCCAGTGTCCCAAGAGAGCTGTTAAAGCAAAACGGGAAACGTAGACTGCCGGAAAACAGAAGAGAGGAAGGTAGGGTAGGTATGACTCCAGCCCCTATAAACTTCCTTGACGAGAATCTCTCCTCCCCCCCCCCCCCCCCTCCCTTCCTCTCCTTAGCCACACAAACGGCTATTCGATAGCCGAAATCCTGCTGGTGTTCGGTATCATTGCGGGCGTGCTGATCGGTGTGTGGGCCATGTTCACAGTGCTGTCAGATGATGCTGATGTGAAGGCGGCAACCGCTGACATCCAGTTGATACAAAGTGCAGCAGTTCAGTACAAGCAAGCTAATCCAAATAACGGCTATCGGAATCTTGGATCCGTCAACGATGGTGGCATTGATCCTTATTTAGGAGACGGATTAGGAGTAGAAACGCTTTTCGGTAACTTTAAGGTGTTAACCAACACTTTTGGCGGTACAGTTTATATAACCCCTGCATCTTCAGGAGAGGACCTTCTCGTACTATATGGAGAGGTGCCCAGTGTGAACGTATGTCTGAAAATCCTGCAACGGTTTGGAGATGTTGAAGAGATAGAGATCGGGGGGGGGGGGGGGGGGGGGGCAATGTGGCCTATCTAATTCCTCCAGGGAAGACCATTACAGGCTTTGTAGGACACACTTCGCCAGCCACTAGTGGTTGTTACCGGCTTGGCAGCGGTCTTGCTAACCTAGGAGTTCTCATTGATTGATGAAAAAGGAATCCGCACAGAACGGTATACACAGGTAAAATGATATATTAAGTTCAGCAATTCCCCGTGAATGAACAGGACCCGTCATAGCGGGAGTTTCGGGAGTTGGAGAGCGATAGTTTTCGCGGACTTGGGAGTCGACTATAGCTCCAATATTGCATGAGCAGTGCGAGATGGGTCTGTTTTTCGGTTTGGAGTGGTAACTGGAGTTCCAACGTCCGCATTTCGCCCATGATCCGTGGCTCGGGCACGGTTTTGCGGATTTTGGACACACCTGCCCCTTACCCCCGTTGTTGGTCCACGTGCCGGGGCGGCACTCGGCGACGGTCAGGGAGGTGTCCAGGCGGAGAGCGGAGAGACCGTGTGGAACCACTCATGGTGCGGGAAGGTGCTGCTCAGCAGGAGCCGAATACGGCGAGTATTGTGCAGCACCAAGCGGCGCACCCTGCCGATTACACATAAGTACAGCTTGACTTCTTATAGTGGCTGCTGCTGACCAGCTTGGCGATTGGCCGCACTCACCCGCTTGGGATGCCCCCCTCCCCGGAACTGCCCGTCGGGACGATACTCACCGACATCAAACTCACTGTGTTGCGAGACTTGGTCTTGGATGACCCACGCAGCCCGTCATCCAACGATCTTGGCCAGGCACTCCTCTTGGCCATCGCCATGCTGGGTGGCTTCAAGAACCGCCGACGCGCAGAGGCCAGCGATCCCCGGATACGAGACGATCTGGAAGGGATACGTGGCCTTGCATGCACCAGTCCGATGTCCTACCAGCGGACTCATCCACCTCGCCCAGGAGGCAAGGTCCCGACTACATCTATAAGCCTGCAGCGACCCGATAAATAGAAGTCAAGCGAGAGATGTGTGTAATCGGCAGACCGCGCGGTACCTCTACACGCTACCTGGACCACTACATGCGCTGGTTGATGAAATCGGAATTCAAACTTGAAGAATCGATTAAGGCAGACTTCCTTTCACCTCATTTGGCAAACTATACACAAGTGGATACATAAGAGCCTTATTCTATATCTCATGTGATCAATTTTTGACACGTAATAATGCTCGTCTAGGTCTGGCAGTTGCAGTTCTAGGTTCTGTACCATAATATCTTGACAAGTAATCAATAATTTTTATCTCAGACGGTCCGAGTGGCCACAAGCCTTCATCTTTCTGCATGCGACGAATAACTTTAAGCCAGCCTTTTCGGTCTAAACGTTGTTGTTTGAAGAGTCTTGCAGAATGACAGGAAGTACAGTTATCACGCGTTACTTTCCACTGACCACGTTTGTCCATAATCAGGCTATTATTGGCATCGATTGTGAATGTCTGCCTCTCACTAGCAGTTGCTGAAACAGCAGTTGCCAAGCATATGAGCAAAACTTTAAACCACATATACAGCAATCCGGTGACAAGCATTGTTCAAGTAACCTTTGGGATTCCAGCTTGGTAGTATCATAGGTTGTGCATTGCTATCGGCATCAATGGCCCTCGCCCAAACCTCATAGTACCCTCTCTTGGGGAACCGTAGCTTAAAGTCCCAATTTTGCCAAGCCGATCGGTTCACAGGTGGCTGGAGTTTAGCTTGTGTCCAAGTCTGGCCAAAGTTTATCGAAACCTTCAAATATTTGACGTGAGTATCACCTGACCAGGCATGGCCATGTAGAGGCAAAACATCTCCTAGCGCATGTTTGATACCACTTTGTGGATGAGTTATTAATGATTTGACTGGCATGGCTTCGATAATGCACATATTTTCGTCTGGGACTTCCGTTCCAGGAGCAACTGGATTACAAGGAACACGGTAAGATGGACTACTCATTTTGGGTCCATCGTGAACGATGTTTCGTATGGATATTCGGTTTAACCACTTACCCGAAACGGAACCTGGCCAGCCACCGAAGACAAGACGTAATGGATGACCATTCATTGGGTGTAGACCTTGGCCATTCATGCCCCATGCAATCATTGATTCGTGATCTAATGCTTTGGCAATAGGCACCCCGCGCGAGATAGGTACTCGGCTAGCGTCCCCACTTAGATGGACATCTTTACCATAGTAAGCTACATACACTGCGCTATCATGGTATCCGCATTCTTTCAGAACATCGCGTAACCGAATGCCGTCCCACCGCGGGCATCCAACTGCGCCTAATGTCCACTGATTGCCCGGTACCGGTGGGTCAAACTCCGTCCTACCGTTGCCACCGCATTCAATTACAAGTTGTCGACTTACATTTTCAAAGTTTTGTTTTAGTTGGTTTAACGTATAAATCTTGGGACTGCTAGCAGCTTCACCATCTATCGTTAAGGACCATGTATCAACATTCACCCTTCGTGGAGGAATCCCGTTGTTCCTAATGAATAACCGTTCCACCGGAGTAATATCATCATTAAGCAAATGCGGTGGCGTCTCTGCATTTAACGGATGGTCATTAAGTAATACTAATCCTTTCTTATTGGCAATGGTGAACGCATCCGTTGTGCTTGCGTACGCGGCTGGAATTAACCCAGACGGCATATAGTCTGGAAATACTATCTTTGCACCGATAAGAGCAGTCATGGCACCCAGTCCTGTTATAAAACCACGGCGCGTTTTTTTGTTCGCTGTTCGGCCCCACATCTCCCAGTCTGCTCTGTCAAGGTCCGCGGCGAAGAATTCGTGGATTCCACGTTCTCTACGTGTCATGTTTTTCTGGTTATCTTGTCCTCATGTATACAGCATAGCATTCACATGCCCTCAGTACTAAACTTTAAAGCTGATTATCTAAGAAGTGGTGCGGAAAAATGGGACACGAACGGAGCATAGTTTAAGATACACCCGGCCTTTGTTAGGGACATGACGGGAGTATGACAACGATGGTGAAAAGCAAACGACGGCGGCATTCGTCGGAGTTCAAGTTCAAGGTGGCGGTGGAGGCCCTGAAGGGGGATTGGACGATGGCGGAGTTATCGTCGCGGTTCGAGTTGCAGTCGACGCAGCTTCAACAGTGGAAGAAGATGCTTCTGGACGAAGGGGCACTGGTGTTTGAACGTGGGTTACGGACGGCGAAGTCGCCGGAGCCGGAGCCGGATACGGATGCGAACGAGCTGCACCGCAAGATTGGGGAACGGACGATGGAGCGGGACTTTCTCAAGGAAAAGCTGGTGCCCTGGATCGATCTCGGAGAACGGCGATGATCGGCTCCGGGGCCGCCACCCTTTCGGTGAAGCACCCATGCGAGCTACTTGAGGTGAGCCGTTCGAATGACTATCGCTCACTCCGTCCCCGGTCGGTGACGGACCGCGCTCTTCGGGATGCGATCGCGGGCATTTACGAACAGCATCCGTTCTACGGCAAGCGGCGTGTGCAGGTGGAACTGAGCAAGCAGGGACTGGAAGCGGGTGTCCGTCGCATCCGTAATCGGATGCGGGAGATGCATCTGGAGCCGATTCGTCCGAAGCCGCGAACGAGCGTATCGAGCCGGGCTCATGAGAAGTATCCGTATCTGCTGCGGAATCGTAAGATCGTGCGAAGCGACGAAGTGGGGGCTTCGGACATCCCGTACATTCCGATGCGTCGGGGATATGTGTACCTGACTTCGGTGATCGACTGGCACAGCCGTAAGGTGCTGTCGTGGCGGTTGTCCAACAGTCTGGACTCGCGCTTCTGCGTGGAAGCACTGAAGGAGGCTCTGGTGCGCTACGGCAAGCCGACCATCTTCAATACGGATCAGGGTTCGCAGTACACCAGCGACAGCTTCCTGGATGTCCTCCGTGCGGCCGAGGTTGCGATCAGCATGGACGGCAAGGGTCGATGGCGCGACAACGTGAGAGCCGACGAGCGGCTGTGGCGTTCGGTGAAGTACGAGAGCGTGCATCTGCACGCCTGGAACGATCCGAAGGAGGCTCGGCAGGGGATCGGGCGTTGGGTGGAGTTCTACAACCGGGAGCGACCGCATCAGGCATTGGGGTACCGAACACCCGACGATGTCTACTGGTCCGACCGGAAGGCATGGCGAAATGTGGCGTAAAAAGCGAAAAGCGAAAATTTTCACCACCCCCGCGGGGGTAGTGAAGTCTGCTGGAGTGTATCTTAAATCTCGCGTTAATCCGTCTCAAGAAACCGCACCACCTCACTAATAAACGATTTTGATCCTTTCAGGCATACCATAAGGTACGTTAACAACCTTTATCAAGGAAATGGTTATGTGACCCTTTCGTGTGACCGTACGGAACCTCTGGTCCCAGAAACGTGTCTAAGCTTAGTATTAGTGTTCGTCGCGGGCTCAATTCTTGAGAATGTACGAACGCTTCTACGGTAGCCGTATATGTATGTCGAACAATGAAGTTGATATTCGGTCGTTAATTATGCCTTGTACGTCCTTAACTGGCGGCTTAATACATGCCTTACATCACATAGTTGACAAGTTCGGTACCATACAATCGGCCCATATTGAGATAGTGGCAGATGTTTTCAATATTAGTCTGGCCGATGTTCGAGGTGTTGTGAGTTTTTATGAAGACTTCAAACACGCATTTGAAAACACACCTAGCACTAATACCGTCAGAATTTGCGAAGCCGAAGCATGTCAGGCTCTTGGTGCTAGAGTGTTGAAGCGCGATATGGAATCTCACATTGAGCATCTCGATTCGAAAATGTCACCAGAAATCACATTGCGACCGGTGTATTGCCTTGGCTTATGTGCACTTGGTCCATCTGCGCAGGTTAACAGCCAACTAATCGCAAGAGCGTCTGCATCTAAGATCATCGGCTTGCTTCGTTAACGTGTCACATATTTACGTGTCTTGTGATTCTTTCGCCGTTGCAATGGGTGCGGAAGATGTTGTTTCGAATCTGCTCAGTGCCGGATTTAATGTTGCACGAAACGGGTCACGTGGTATGGCGTGGGCGGAACCACTTTTAGAAATACAGGAAAACGGCAAGCGTATTGCATTTGCGTGTATCTCGCCGGAGATGACTGCTGACGCATCACCGATTAGCAAACTAGCCTGGGACTCAAACCATCCCTCTTACGTGGGTCAGCTCGAGGAAGTTCCTTTTTTTGCTAATCAGACGAGATTAGTTTTTGATCGCATTGGTAACAGTGAAGTTCTGGAAGTCCCTGAATTTGAGGTGCTGAAATCTGCCCTCAGCTTCACTTCCGCCGAAATCATTTCGCAAATTGAGAAGTCCGGCCTTCGAGGTCGTGGCGGTGCTGGTTTTCCAGCACATATCAAATGGCGAACCGTCCTCGAGACTCCATCCGATCAGAAGTACATAGTATGTAACGCGGATGAAGGTGATTCTGGAACCTTCGCTGATCGAATCTTGATGGAAGGTGACCCTTATCGGCTTAATCGAAGGCATGATTATTTCTGGGTACGCTACCGGCGCAAACCAAGGATTCGTTTACTTGCAGTCAGAGTACCCAATTGCCATTAAGATATTCGGTCAAGCGATTGAACAAGCGTATGAAAAAAAACTTCTTGGTAAAAATATCCTGGGGTCCAATCTAGACTTTGACCTTGAACTCTTTTTGGGGGCTGGAGCATATATTTGTGGGGAAGAAACGTCGCTTTTAGAAAGCCTCGAGGGGAAACGGGGACAAGTGCGAGTAAAGCCTCCCGTCCCTGCGGTCGCCGGCCTCTTCGGCAAACCAACTCTTGTACACAACGTTATTAGCTTCGCATCTGTACCAGGGATACTGCAGATCGGTGCTGATGCCTACTCGGAACTTGGCGTTGCCCCTTCGTGTGGAACAATGCCCTTTCAACTAGCCGGTAATGTGAAGTACGGCGGTATTGTTGAACTGCAATTTGGTCATACGCTACGTGAGCTTGTGGAAGATTTTGGCGGAGGAACAAAATCCGGGCGGCCATTTAGAGCAGCTCAGATTGGCGGGCCTCTTGGTGCCTATCTATCTGATAAGGCATTGGATACGCCTCTTACTTATGAATCTATGGCAGAAATCGGTGCCGGAATCGGACATGGTGGGATCGTTGTATTTGACGATACAGTTGACTTAGCGGAACAAGCAGAATATGCTTTTGAATTCTGCGAGCTCGAGTCATGTGGTAAATGTACACCATGCAGAATTGGTTCTGTAAGAGGAAAGGAAATCATTCAATCTCTGCGGTCCGGCGACGGTAATGCAGATACACTTACCATCATTAATGATCTTTGCGATGTAATGGAAAGCGCGAGCCTTTGCCAGATGGGAGGAATGACGCCGATACCAGTTCGTAGCGCAATTCAACGGTTTAAGGAAGACTTTGACCAGTTAATACGAACATGAGATTAGTAGAGAAAGACTTTGGCACGCCAGATGTATCAAGCAGTGGCGATTTGCGTTCAGTAAAGTTAACTATTGATGGTGTCAAAATCGAAGCACCTGAGAATACATCTATCTTGCGCGCAGCAACGGAAGCAGGTATTGCTATACCAAAACTTTGTGCAACGGATTCTCTTGAAGCATTTGGTTCCTGTCGACTTTGCCTCGTGTCAATTGAGGGACAAAACAGGCTATTTGCATCATGTACGGAATCTGTTCAAGATGATATCGCCGTCATCACGCAGAGTGATAAAATTGCCAAAATACGCCACGGTATCATGGAACTTTACATCTCTGATCATCCGCTGGACTGTCTCACTTGTTCTGCAAATGGTGACTGTGAACTTCAAGATATGGCCGGTGTTATTGGCTTGCGCGAAGTTCGATACGACAATGGAGCTAACCATTTAGCAGCTGAATCTGACATATCTAGCCCGGATTTCTCATAACCAAGTCGAAAATGATGTTTTTCGCGGGATGCGTGGGGTACGGGGCATGGAATGTCGCGTCGCGAGTTTGAAAAGGCTTCGGAGGGCGGGGATGCGTGTGTTTTCCCCGCCTTTTTGCGGGCGGGACGGCGAATCGCTGAGCATCCGGGCGCGGGGAGGTCGGCGCGCTCCGCCGCCAGCGTCATGCACCCGGTTGCACCGGGCTTTTACGTTGGTGCCAGGCTGGCCCAGATCAAGCGGAAATCCTTCCAGTACGGGAAGGCGGACCCGAACGCCAGATGGATCCGCCGCGTGGACACCGTCACGCGCACCGGGATCCAGAACAGGCGCTCGCGCAGCGTCGATGGGTGGTTCCGGCGCAGCATGGCGGATACCGGGAGGTTCTCGAGCCGGTGCTTCATCATGTAATAGAGGGCATGGGCCAGTGCGCTCAGCCGGAGCCGGAGTGCGTTGACGTTCCAGAGGCCGCTGGAGCATCGGTCCAGGAACAGATCGTTCTTCTGCTCCTTGATCCAGTTTTCGGCCGCGCCCGGGTCGCAGTACATCGCTTCGTAGACCGTTTGCGCGTTGGGCTTCTGGAGCGAGGTGACGACGAAGCGACTGTTGTATCGGGCTTCGCCGACCGTCGCACATGGGCCTTCCGCGCCGGCCTCCGGTCCGCCGTCGGCCTTGCCGACCGGTGGTCCCGGCAGCCATTCGGCCTTGGCGATCACGCAGCGTTCGCGGATCCAGCTGTCGCGCGTGCGATAGTCGAAGCTCCGGTAGTCGCGGACCGCTTGCTGCGCATAGTCCGGATCCCACTTCAACCGGTCCCGCAGATCGTCCATCAACGGCTGGACCCGGTCTTTCAGCCGATCATTGCGCGGCAGTCCCAGCACGTAATCCACGCGCCGCGCCGCGCACCACGTCATCAACTCGTCGCGGCAGTAGGCCCCGTCGGCGCGGATCAGGATCGGCACCTGCGGAAATCGCTTCCGCAACCGGTCCACGAGCAGCTCGTCGAGCGCATCGAAATCCACGGTGATCTGGCGCGCTTTCGCCGGGTCCCGCCCGTTCGCCGACAGCTCCATCCGGTTCAGCGTGCTTTTGCCGGCCAGCGGCTCGCAGTCCGAACGCGCACACTCCACACGCCCCATGGCCGTGGACAGGGCCCGGTCCCGCCGCAGCTCGTCGTGATCGTTCAGATCTTCGTAGCCCAGCGCGAGACCCAAAATCCGTTGCCCCAGCAACGCCACTAGCGGATGCGCCACCTTGGACGGGTCCCGGTGATCCGTGAAACATGCCGAGACGCGTTCGAACAACCGGACCTGCTTGGCCAGAATCATCAGCAGTGCCTCGCCCCCCGTTGCAACTCAGCTCGCCTTCACTGCAGTCCACCTCCATCCGGCCCCATCGGTCGCGTTGCGACCACCCTTCGGCCAGCGTGGTCGCATATCCCGGACGCCCCTTCCAGAACACCCACCGGAACATGAACAGCACGACCACCAGCGTGTTCAGCACGCGCCGCCGCCGCTGCCAGAGCCGGACCAAAGCATCCTCCGGGGCCAAGACGGCTGCCGGCGACCTGCAGGACCCCAGTCGATCCCGACCCTTCGGCGTGAACCAGCCCAGATGACTGCACAGGGTGGCCGCCAACTCATGGCGGCTCAGTGCCGGAAACCGTGCCACCGTCTTCTGAAGGTCCGCCATCCAACGGCGGGTCAGCCGCGTGCCACCCAAGGTGGTCGACTTCAAGTTCTCGATTCGGAAATCCATCACGTTGGCACCAGAGACCATCTAACCAAGCGTAGATTGCCATAACCCATGCCCAAACGCAAGTGTTTTTTTGAAGAACCCCCAAAAAAACGAATATGTTCCCGTATATCAACCGGTGACACGACATCCTTACAGACCAGAATTCCTTTCCGTTCATCCGCATGCCATCGCAGCCACCGGGGGCGAAACCTCCCGACAGTCGGGGAGCGTTCGGGTCTCGTCAAGACCAGGACCCAAGGGCGTGCGATATGGGCGTCCGCCGCATGCTCACCCGCATGGCTCATCATCCAGCCGAAAACAGCATCTTTTACGGGATGCGCCGCTTTGCACGCCGATCGTGGCGGTCCGCAAAACGGGCCCAGGCGCATGCTACAAGTCCGCACCGCTTCCGCCAGCATCGCACCCAGCACCGAACGCGTCCCGCTTCCGTCCGACCCGAACGCACCCCTTTCGCCATCCAACGCACCCATCCGTCCGAACGCACCCCGCTACCATCCCCTTCCCCCCGGCAAAGCCCAACCAACTTCGTGGTATCAACAACTTACACGCACATAAATCGCACCCAAGCCATCGATTATGAGAAATAAGGGCTAAAGAGTACTAATCCATGATCCCAAGTTCAAGCATTCTGTATAATTCCCCAATAAAAAGTCACTCCTTCCTTGCTGTTGTGGCACCAACTCCTAGATACAAGCAGATACACGATAACCGGTAAGACGGCACTGATGCGGGAAAGGAAAACAAAATTGGTCGGGACGGCCGGACTCGAACCGGCGACCCCGTGACCCCCAGTCACGTGCGCTACCAGACTGCGCCACGTCCCGACGAATAAATGAGTATTATATTCCAATTGTGAAATTACTTACCTCAGTGTTCGCTCAGGAGTCGCTGTATTGATTGAAGCTGCTTTGCGATTTGATGCAACTGGATCTTTGAGGTGTTTACCGGTTTCCCTTCTGAGAGCCTTTTCCTAGCTGCGCTGATTTTGAATCCCTCGTGATGAACCAATAGCTTTATTCGTTGAACTAATTCAATATCCTTTCGTCGGTAACAACGACGGTTACCGCTACGACGGATGTTTTTCAACTGCGGAAATTCTTTCTCCCAGTACCGCAAAACGTGTGGTTTTACGCCGCAAAGATCCGCAACTTCCGTGATGTTGAAATAATGCTTATCGGGTATGGAATGACGAGCTTCAGTCACTTTGTGCCATGATGCCGGCTTTTATTGTTGACTTTAATTTCATGCCCGGCTTAAACGTTACCACTCTTCTCGCCGATACGGTGACTTCTTCTCCGCTTTTCGGGTTTCGACCGGGTCTTTCACGTTTATCGCGCAAATGAAAGGATGCAAAGCCAGAGAGTTTGACGGGATCGCTATTCGCCAGCGCGTCGCATATCTCATCGAAAAACATTTGGACAATGGTAGCGGCTTCTTTCTTACTCAACCCCATTTCACGATGGAGCATGACCGCAAGATCTGCTTTTGTGACAGTAGCCATTTCTAGTAATTACGAGCCTCCTCTAAGGCGTGCTCCGAATTCTTTCTGTAGCAAGCTCATCGTAGCATTAATTCGCTCATTTATATACGTATCTTCTAACGTTTTATTAGGATGCTGGAAGGTCAATCCCAACCCGATGCTCTTTTCGTCATTCCTCAACGGTTCTCCAGTATAGACATCGAAAATGGTTATATCTGAGAGAAATTCTCTCGCTGATTCTCTCGCGACGTCTTCAATGTGTCTCGCAGGGACATCTTTATTCACCACGACTGCCAAATCCCGACGTGAGTTTGGAAATCGGGAAATCGTTTTGTTTTTCATTGATGATTTTGTTAAAAGAGGGTCAAGGTCACATTCGAATAGGACAGTATTTCCGTCGAGTTCGTACTCTTCACATACTGTCGGGTGCAGTACGCCAACATAACCAATCGTCTCATCATCAATATGAATACTGGCACTTTTACCAGGATGTAACGAATCGAGTATTGCTCGATTGAATGAAGCAGATTTTCCGCTTAATGCGATAAATCGCTCTACGTCACCTTTGATATCAAAAAAATCAACATCAACCGAGTCATGAGCCCAAGACTCCGGATTTCTGCCACCCGTAACGATTCCGCCTACTTTAGTTAACTGTTCTATTTCGTTGTTGGTCATCGAGAAGCATCGGCCGATTTCAAATAGACGAACTTCCTTTTGTTGTCGCGAATAGTTGCGTTGGGTTGCTTCAACCAATCCTGGCCAGAGCGACGTTCGCATTTTCGAGCGCGTGGGCGAGATGGGATTTTGTAGAATCACCGCTTCTAGCGCGGGTGCTAATCGACCGTTATGTATATTATCGACGAATGAAAAAGTAATGGCTTCATGGTAACCGAGCACAACTAGCGTATTGCGTATTGAAGAAATACTTAGCTTGGTTGTAGGCACGTTCCGAAGCCTTATTGGCATACACGGAAGATGACTTTCGACTCTGCTATATCCGTAGATGCGTAGAATTTCCTCGATTAAGTCCTCTTCTATTGAGATATCGAAACGGAAGCTCGGCACTTTTACCGTCCATTCATCGTTTCTGTAGACGGGGTCCATCCCCAATCGAGCAAAGATTGAAGTAATTTGATCCCGAGGAATACGTTCTCCGACTAAAACATCTAGCCGTTTGCCTCGCAAACGAACAGTTTTCAGACTTGGGGGAAATTGATCGGCCGTTGCTTCCACTATGAGACCTGGCATTCCTCCCACAGTTTCAACGAGTAATTGCGTAGCGCGTTCCATGGCTTTGTGCTGCAGTTGAAAATCAACGCCTCTTTCATATCGCGCCGAGGCATCCGTAGCCAAGTCATATCGGCGTGCAGTTCCCCGCACGGCGTCTGGGGAGAAATAGGCACATTCTAGGAATAGATTGGTCGTTGCCTCACTCACACTGCTTCGTAATCCGCCGATAACTCCAGCAATTGCAACGGGGCCGCTTGAATCTGCAATAATCAAAGTATTCTCATCAAGAGTGACTTCATGGCCGTTGAGTAGCTCTAACCGTTCATCTTTACGCCCATATCTTACGATAATCCTCGAATCGAGCTGGTCCAGGTCAAATACGTGCATCGGTTGTCCAAGCTCCAGCATGATGTAATTGGAGATATCAACTATGCTGTTGATTGATCGAAGCCCCGACCGCCTCAATCGTTCAGAAATCCAATGCGGAGCTGACTTGGACAGATCAATATCCTCAATGATGCGGCCAAGATAGCATGGGCATCCCGCTGCATCTTCTAGCGTTATATCAAATGAAGTCTCGCTCTGTTCTGGAACTAGCTCAATATCCGGCTCCTTTATTGGGAGTTCATTTATGACTGAGACCTCGCGGGCAATTCCTCGAATACTAAAACAGTCACCCCGATTGGGTGTCAGATCAAGATCGAATTGAACATCGTTCAGTTCATAGGCATCAGCTATACCAGCACCGACATTGAAATGTTCAGGCAAATCCAAGATACCGTCACCATCCTCATTAAAGCCTAACTCGTTACCACTACATAACATCCCTTGCGACTGTACTCCGTGAATGTTCCTTTCTTTGATTTCAAACCCGTTAGGTAACGTCGCGCCGATTTTGGCGAACGCTGATAGCATGCCTGCATGAACGTTGGGTGCGCCGCAAACAATGTTGTATTGCTTGATTCCATCGTCCACTCGGCATACTGATAGATGGTTCGCCGAGGGATGTTTTTCAACTTGAAGAACTTTGCATATGACTACCTCTTTGAAATATGTTCTTATAGAGGTAACGATGTCCACTTCAAGCCCGGCGTTAGTGAGCTGATTACTCAACTCCTCCGTTGTCACGTCGGGATCAACCCATGTCCGCAGCCAGCATTCATTAAACTTCATCGTTGCTTTCTATATAGACTGCCGAAGAAAACGAATATCATTGTCGAACAGTTCACGGATATCCTCGAGACCGATCCTCATAGCTGCGAGTCGATCAACCCCGAATCCGAACGCAAATCCAGTGTACTTTTCAGGATCAATACCCGACATTGAAAGAACGTTAGGATGTACCATTCCACAACCAAGCATTTCGCGCCAGCCACGCTGACCCTTTACGTCTACCTCAGCTGAGGGTTCAGTGAAGGGAAAGTAAGACGGCCTGAATCTGATTTCCAGGTTCTCTTCGAAAAATCCTCTTATGAAGCTGACCACGGTGCCTTTCAAGTTGGAAAAGCTAATCCCCTGATCAACAACTAATCCTTCAACTTGATGGAACATTGCAGTATGTTTCGTATCTGCTTCATCGTGTCGATATACTCGACCGGGGCTAATAATGCGGATGGGCGGTTGGCATGATCTCATGTGGCGTATTTGAACGGGCGAAGTATGCGTACGCAAAAGTTTCCCATCTTTGAGATAAAACGTATCGTGCATATTTCTAGCAGGATGGTCCACGGGCATATTCAATGCTTCGAAATTGTGATAGTCGTCTTCAATCTCCGGACCGTCGACGACGACGTATCCAGCACTAACAAACATTGCCTCAATGCGTTCAAGCGTTTTGGTTACCGGATGTAGCGTTCCTTCATGCCCTTTCCGACCTGGGAGTGTGATATCAATGAATTCGTCTTGCAGTGCTTCATTTAGGCGAGCTTTATCAAGAGCATTTTTGCGATCGTTAATGGACTGTTGGACTTCAGAGTTGATTTTGTTGACATCTTGACCAGCCAATGCGCGCTCGTCTTTTGGTAGGGAGCCGAGAGATTTGAGCAGCTGAGTGATCGCTCCATGCTTCCCAAGGAATCGAACCCGAACTTCGTTCAGGTCCCGTGTCGTGCCGCACTCTGCTATTGCTAATAGAGCTTCAGATCGAACTTCTTTCGCGCTCAATTTAACCACGTTCGTAGCAGAAGAACTCATAACATAGATCTAGATAGACGAATATCTCAAGGCCGTTGCGAGTTCTATTACTGCACGAACTCCAGCGATTTACTGACGTTCAATCTGCCGCGGTAAGTGCTACCTTAGCGCGAGCAGCGAGGGAAGCAAAGGAATCCTTCTCATGTATCGCAAGATCGGCAAGCACTTTCCGATCAAGCGCAATGGATGCCCTTTTTAATCCGTTCATTAGACGGCTGTATGACAAGCCGTTTTCACGCGCCGCAGCATTGATGCGAATGATCCACAATGATCTAAATTGACGCTTCTTTTTTTTGCGGTCGCGGTATGCATACTGGCCTGCTTTTATCACGGCTTGTTTGGCAACTCGGAACGTTCGGCTTCTTGCGCCGTAATATCCCTTGGCACGTCGAAGTATCCTCTTACGCCTCGCTCTTGAAGGAACGCTACACTTTACGCGTGACATCTTTCGTTAGCTATTGCCATAAGGTAAAAGCCGCCCAATCCTTTTCTTATCCGCATTCGACAGATCGTTGAATCCACGAAGCTGACGTTTGCGCTTTGGTGGTTTTCCAATAAACAGATGATTCTTGCCAGTGCGCTTGTGTTTATACCCGGTCGCCGTGCGCTGAAAACGCTTGGCCACTGCCCGGCTAGTTTTCATTTTCGGCATTGATACTCCGTTCGATAATGCATGAAGTTACTCCGAAAGTGACTATTTTTTCCTTTTTACAGGTGCTAAGACTATTGTCATTTGTTGACCTTCAAGTTTGGGTTCGTCTTCCATTTCCGAGGTACCATATGCGTCAACATCCCCTCTGACACGTTGCAGAATCCTTGTGCCTAATTCAGGATGGATCAACTCTCGTCCACGGCGAAACCGTACGGTGACTTTCGCCTTATCTCCATCTTCTAGGAAACTGACAATTTTCCTCAACTTAACTTGATAGTCGCCTTCGTCTGTTCCAGGACGAAATCTAATTTCCTTAACCTGGATTTGTTTTTGTTTCTTTCTTTGCGCTGCTTTTTGTTTCTTTAGATCGTATAAATGCTTCCCATAGTCCAAAACCTTCGCTACCGGAGGCACTGAATCAGGTGCAACGAGCACTAGATCAAGATTCGATTTCCTAGCTTCGGCTAATGCGTGGTCACGCGTGACAATCCCTACTTGACCCCCATCCGCACCCACAAGGCGAACAGTACTTGCTAATATCTGGTCGTTTAGAAGCGCGCGACCCGACCGCAACTTAAAATCTGACTTCTTAATAAACAGCTTTCTCCCTAAGGGTTTTACTTAGGCCGGACCGACAAAGTTTGTATTATGCGAATATGGCAAACTCCTCTTTGGTACTTGCGATCAGCCGGAACATATTGTACTCGTCTCAAGTATAAAGAACAAACTACTGATCATGAGTAATTATTACTGGTACTCATTCATTGACGTCTCAAGTAGTAATCTTCTATAACGGGGAAATATGGATCAGTTTTATGAAATATAGAATGAAAGACACTAGAATAGGCGTTGTAGATACTTGCCTCTTTTTTCTAGGCGCGTAGCTCAGTTGGTTAGAGCACCACCTTGACATGGTGGGGGTCGTTGGTTCGAATCCGATCGCGCCTACCAGCCTGTTTGCGTAACAGCAAATCCAAGTGCGCCCCAATTTTTCAAGTTTTGAGTGATGAATTCCGCAGTTCGAACAGTAAGTCTCGTAGTTCTGCTGCCTCTTCGAATTCCATTTGGTCTGCGTGTTTGTACATATCTCTCTCTATTTCAGCTAGTAACTTACCCAATGCTTTTGGATCATCTGGCACCCTTTGGGGGGTAACTGCTTGACTATCTTTTCGTCGTGACCGCTTGGATTTTGATGTGAATTCAGATCTTGCTCCTTCCATGACATCAGCGATACCTTTGTGGATCGTCTGAGGAACAATGCCATGTTTAACATTGAAATTGATTTGTCTTTTTCGTCTGCGCTCGGTTTCGTCAATGGCTCTTTGCATGGATCCAGTAATGGTGTTTGCGTATAAAATCGCTTTACCATTGGCATTACGCGCCGCCCGGCCGATGATTTGGATCAGCGAACGCTCCGCCCTCAAAAATCCCTCCTTGTCGGCATCAAGGACAGCGACCAATGAAACTTCTGGTATATCCAATCCTTCTCGCAAGAGGTTGATCCCAACTAAAACATCAAATTCTCCCTTCCTAAGATCACGAATTATTTCCGAACGTTCGATCGTGTCGATATCGGAATGAAGGTAGCGGACACGAACACCGTTTTCATCCAAGTATTCAGTGAGGTCTTCAGCCATTCGTTTGGTCAGAGTTGTTACGAGCACCCGTTCGCCTGCTTCAATGGTTTCCTGGATACGGGTAAATAAATCATCGACTTGCGTGTTCGCCGGCCGTACCAGTACCTGGGGATCCACAAGGCCAGTGGGACGGACCACCTGCTCTACAATTTGACCTGACCGTTCTTTTTCATAGTCGCCCGGAGTTGCCGAAATGAATACAGTTTGAGGTCCCCTCGTTTCCCATTCATCAAACCGAAGGGGGCGGTTGTCCAGTGCTGACGGTAGGCGAAATCCATGTTCCACCAAAGTTTCTTTTCTGGATCGGTCACCCTTGTACATTGCGCCTAATTGAGGCACGGTCACGTGCGATTCGTCAACGACCAACAAAGCGTTCGTCGGAAGATAGTCGAACAACGTCGGAGGGGGTTCACCCGCTTTTCGTCCAGACAAGTAACGAGAGTAGTTCTCTATTCCCGTACAGTAGCCGAGTTCTCGAATCATCTCTAAGTCATATCTTGTTCGTTGTTCCAATCGCTGTGCTTCAACGAGTCTGTTTTGGGTTTGCAGTACTTCAAGTCTTAGCTTTAATTCTTCGCGTATGTCATCTATTACGCTAAGAATTTTTTCTTGTGGAGTTACGTAGTGGGTTTTAGGGAATACGGTATACCTAGGTAACTTGTTGCGTGTCCCTCCGGTAAGTGGGTCGAACAACGTAATATTTTCGATCATGTCGTCGAACAGTTCAACGCGCACGGCTTCACGTTCCGATTCTGCAGGGAAGATATCTATAACGTCACCTCGAACTCGATACGAACCTCGTTGAAATGCCACGTCATTTCGCGTGTACTGCAATTCAGCTAAACGCACAAGTATGTACCGTTGGTCAATATGGTCTCCCCGGTCCAAGTGCAATACCATCTTCAGGTAAGAAGAAGGATCGCCGAGTCCATAGATAGCTGATACCGATGCGACGATGATCGCGTCGTTTCTCTCAATCAAAGCTTTTGTTGCCGACAATCTCATCTGTTCGATGTGTGCGTTGATTGAAGCATCTTTCTCGATATAAGTATCTGATGCCGGTACATATGCTTCAGGTTGATAATAGTCGTAGTACGAAACGAAATATTCGACTGCATTGTTCGGAAAGAAGTCTCTGAACTCACCGTATAGCTGTGCTGCAAGTGTTTTATTCGGTGCAAGCACGAGGGTTGTTCGTTGAACGTTTTGTACGACATTGGCTACCGTAAATGTTTTACCGGAGCCAGTTACGCCTAGTAGAGTTTGATAAGCAAAACCCTTGTCAAGGCCGTGTGATAGAGCGTCTATAGCATCAGGCTGATCGCCTGCGGGGCTGTAATCAGATACTAGTTCGAATGCGTTTTCGAATTGCATTGGCATGCTGGATTAACACTATCTATATTCGATTAACAATTTATGCCGGTTTGACTGATATTGTTTAAATAGCGAACGATTTTGATTTTCAGTGACAGCCACGCAAAAACCTTCTGGACAACTTTACGATATGCTCCCATGCATGAGCCATTAAAGAACAGACTGTCGGTTAGTCATTAAGTGTTTTATTTGTAAATTGAATAGTTTTCTTTTGCAGTCCGAAGATGCTTTGTATCGTCAAGGACATGTTCGAATTGGGATCAAAGGAGAGACAAGGACAATGACGGAAGCACCTGCACTTGGACGCATAGTAAAGGGTCAACCTCCGTCGGGGCATGGCCGCGTGAGGCCACTAATTTCACTCGTTGGCTCTCCGGGGTATAGATCGGAGCTTGGCGACGCTTTGGGATTGGAACTCGAAGAGGTATCTGAAGAAGTATCTGTCGGAAATTTCTCACTGGATCTGTTAGCTCGTGACCCGGAGACAAATCGTACCGCCATAATTGATCCATGCTGAAAATTTCTGTTACTGAGGATAGGAATGAAGCAACGTAAAATGATCGGCGAAGATCATGCAGCTTTACGGGTTACTTCAACGTTCATCTCTTACGAAGGCGGGTTGCATTGGGAGTTACTTCCACGAGCTCATCTTCGTTGATTATCTCAAGTGCCTGTTCTAGAGATAAACGTAGCGGTGGAGTTAGCAAGATGTTCTCGTCATTGGCTGCTGCCCGAATATTGGTCATCTTTTTCTCTTTGGATGGATTGACGATGAGGTCGTTCGATCGGTTGTGGATGCCGACGATCATGCCTTGGTAGACTTCAGTTCCAGGGTCGACAAGCATACGGCCGCGATTCTGCAGATTGAAAAGTGCATAAGCGACTGCCTTTCCTTCCACTTTCGACACCATGACACCCCTTTGCCGGCCCATGGTTAGACCACTAACGAATGGTCGATATTCAGCATGTGCAAACGTCATAATGCCATGACCGGACGTGATGCTGGAAAAGATGTTGCGAAACCCTAACAATCCGCGGGTGGCAACGGTAAATGTTATTCGCACGTTTCCCTTGGTATCGGTATGTACGTTCCCGAACTCAGATTTTCTCTCACCAAGAACTTGCATGACTTTCCCTTGATAAATTGAAGGGAACTCAAGCACGACGGAGTCGAATGGTTCTTCCGTTGCTCCATTGTTCATGCGTGTGACAACCGTTGGTCGGGAGACGGCAAGCTCATAGCCCTCGCGTCGCATTGTTTCGATCAGGACGGAGAGATGTAACTCGCCTCTTCCGGACACCTTGAATCTTTCGGGATCTTCCGTTGCCTCAACACGTAGTGCCACGTTATGTGAAGCCTCGGTGAACAATCTTTCAGCCAATTGCCGGCTCGTCAGAAATTTACCTGATTTCCCCACAAACGGCGAAGTATTCACGCCAAAGGTCATGGTAAGTGTCGGTTCATCAACCCTTAACGGCGGGAGAGAATCAACCACGCGTGGGTCGCACAAAGTATCCGATACACCTACGTTACGCACTCCCGTAACACAGACAATATCTCCAGCCTCAGCCAGATCCAACTCGACTCGTTCCAACCCTTTCGTGGCGTATATACTAGATATTTGAGCCTTCCGCGTAACCCCTTCCCTACTAACTACTGTCACTTTTTCACGAGGTCTGAGGGATCCGCGATAAATGCGCCCGATTCCAATTGCTCCTTCATAAGGTGAGTAATCCAAAGTGCTTATTTGCATCTGAAAGGCACCCCTTTCGACCTGAGGTGGGGGAATGCTTTCAAGTATTAGATCAAGTAATGGTCCCATGCCATCAGTTAACTTGTCGGGAGCGGTGCCAGAAATATTTTCAGTAGCAGAGGCGTAGACGATAGGAAAATCCAGCTGTTTATCAGTTGCGTCAAGATCATCGAAAAGTTCTAGTACGTCGCTTGCAATTTCATACGGGCGAGCTTCTGGCCTGTCAATTTTGTTTATGACTACAAGCGGATTTAATCCAGCTTCGAATGCTTTGCTGGTTACGAACCGAGTTTGGGGCATTGGTCCTTCCACGGCATCTACAACCAATAGCACTGCATCTACCATTGATAAGATTCGTTCAACTTCGCCTCCGAAGTCGGCGTGGCCAGGCGTATCAACGATGTTGACACGGCAATTTTTGTATTCGACCGCTGTATTCTTTGAGAGAATCGTTATGCCACGTTCTTTCTCAAGTTCGTTGCTGTCAAGGACACGATCCTCTAGCTTGTGACGTGTATCCATTTTTGTATGCTGAAGCAGTCGATCAACGAGTGTAGTTTTGCCATGGTCAACATGAGCAATAATTGCTACATTTCGAATATTCGTGTACATAAATTTGCGATTAGCATGCGACCGATGCTAGCTAAGGTCAAGTATATTTAAGTCGATTCGTGTCGAATTTCATTAAACGGTTAAAAAAGAGTGTTCTGTTTTTACACAACACTTGAATGTAAGCGTGGCGATTAAAAATTTGGAACCTTCGGTACCGGGATGAAAATCTAGTGCCTTACCTAACGCTTACGTCGCCCGATCAATGTACTTTGGATTGATCTCAATGCCTATAGGAACACGACCAAGATGTCCCGCTATTCTGTAAGTCGTACCACTGCCCATAAACGGATCGAGCACAACGCCCCTTCTATCAGTAAATAGTTTAATAAAAAAATTCGGGCAGGCCATTCAGAAAAGGTAGCACTATGCCCAGTATTGTGAGCTACAGGAGATGTATGAAGAACATTAGACGTGTATTCCGTATCTTTTCCCGCCCACGCTGGAATTTTTCAACCAATTCCTGAACTGGTTGCAGAATCCCTACGTTCACGATCGTTCATGCTCATATTTCCAAGCCTCATAATTCTTCCAGTTGCCCATGGGTATATTTACAGCGTCTTGATGCATTTTAATGCCTTGAGTTTTACTGAAATGAAGAATGCGTTCCCAAGCGTCTCTAAAACGATATTGCCATTTGCCGGGTGCAGCCGTGGTTTTGTGTCAGATGCATTCTTTTCCCATCTGAACCCGGTTTCCCTCTTGAGGGTCAATATCAACTCAAGAACGTAAGTATGCTGTTCACCGTCCACAGCTTTTTCTTTGATGTTCAAAACAAATGATCCGGTAAGCTTTAAGATCCGCTTCATTTGCTCGGCTCGTTAGCAAAACCATTTTCCATATTCATCTGGCTGAATACCACCGTAAGTATGAGTTCTTGCATCCGCATAAGACGGGGAAGTAACAATCAGGTCTATGCAATCATCTGGCATCAATTTCATTACGTCCAGACAATCCCCACAATGGATTTTGCATGTCCAATCTTTCACGACGTAAGTGCCTCGAAAATAAGGTTGTGTATAAATTTATCTGCAAAAACGAAAAACGAGCTGTAACGACAGACGGATGGTTAGAATCTGATGTTTCATCGGGAATGTGGAGATGCCTGGACGCGGAACCGCGTCCAGGCACGAATCATTCATTACACAATTTATGACAAAGGAGCAAAAAATAATTCGGGAAGATTATACGCACAATGACACGAAGAAGTCGGCATGTCATCATCTGGCGGACGATGAGGACTTTGTGAGGCGGCTGGTGCAAGAGACGCTCAACGAGGTGCTGGAGAGTGAGATGACGGAGTTTCTGGGAGCGGGCAAGAGCGAGCGGACGAAGACGCGTCAGGGCTACCGTTCTGGCTACTACCGGCGCGATCTGACGATGAAGGTGGGCGAGATCGAGCTGAGGGTTCCGCAGGAACGCAGCGGCCAGGTTCAGCACGCGGGTGTTCGAGCGCTATCAGCGTTCGGAGAAGGCCCTGGTGGCGGTGCTGTCGGAGATGTATGTGCAGGGGGTCTCGACGCGTCGGGTGAGCCGACTGGCGGAGGGTCTGTGCGGTCACGAGTTTTCGCCGGCGACGATCTCGGCCATGGTGTCGAAGCTGGACACGTCCCTGAAGGCGTTTGCGAAACGTCGGCTGGAGGAGGCGTATCCGTATGTGTTGCTGGATGCCCGGTATGAGAAGGTGCGTGAGGAGGGCTCGGTGCGTTCCCGGGCAGTGCAGATTGCCATCGGGATTGACGGCGAGGGTCGGCGTCAGGTGCTGGCGGTGGAAGTGGCGAACCGGGAAAGCGAGGGGTCGTGGACGGAATTCCTCTCGCATCTGAAGGAACGTGGCCTGCGGGGAGTCGAGTATGTGGTCTCGGACAGTCATGAGGGATTGAAGCATGCGATCTCGAAAGTGTTGCCGACCGCGTTGTGGCAACGGTGCTGCGTCCATTTTCTGCGCAATGCCAGGGACAAACTGTCCCGGAGTGCTGATCCCGCGTGTCTGGAGGGTTTGAAACGGTTGTGGGGCCGTGAGCATGTCGGGGAGGCTCGTGAGGCACTGGGTGCCTGGGTAGCCCGTTGGGGCGATGAGAAAGGGTTTGGCAGGCTAGTGGAATGGGTCGAGGATCATGTCGAGGAGACGCTGACGGTGTATCGGCTGCCCAGGGAACATCGCCCCTGCGGATGAAGTCCACGAACATGCTGGAGCGGTACAACGAGGAGCTCCGCCGGCGAACGCGTGTCGTCAGGATCTTTCCGAACGCGGAGTCCTGTCTGCGTCTGATCTTGGCACTTGCGGCGGAGACCCATGAGCGGTGGCTGACGGGGCAGCGTTATCTATATGACCGGATCGGCGTGGTTCGCGCACCCGAACCGGAATCCGAGACATGGCAGGAGGCGGCATGAAACACCCAAAAATTTCGCGCCGAGTGGAGACCCGCCCATATGGGCGGGTCTCCACTCCCACTGGAAATTGCAGAAAATTCTTGACACAACTTACCGGGCTTCGCCGACCGTCGCACATGGGTCTTCCGCGCCGGCCTCCGGTCCGCCGTCGGCCTTGCCGACCGGTTCCCCGTCCGCGTTGCCGACCGGTTGTCCCGGCAGCCATTCGGCCTTGGCGATCACGCGGCGTTCGCGGCTCCAGCTGTCGCGCGTGCGATAGTCGAAGCTCTGGTAGCCGCGGACCGCTTGCTGCGCATAGTCCGGATCCCGCTTCAACCGGTCCCGCAGATCGTCCATCAACGGTTGGACCCGGTCTTTCAGCCGATCATTGCGCGGCAGTCCCAGCACGTAATCCACGCCCCGCGCCTCGCACCACGTCATCAACTCGTCGCGGCAGTAGGCCCCGTCGGCGCGGATCAGGATCGGCACCTGCGGAAATCGCTTCCGCAGCCGGTCCACGAGCGGCTCGACCGTTTCCACCACGCCCGCCGCCACATCGCTGCTCGACGTGCGCAGTTCTGTCCGCACCGGCCAGCCGTTGCAGAACACCAGCCGCGGAAGGTAGCAGTATTCATGGTAGTACCCGTGATAGAACCGGTGCTCCTGCCGGCCGTGCAGTTCCACGTCCGTGGCATCGATATCCAGCACCAGCCGCTTCGGCATCTGGCCCCGCTCGCCCCACACCAGGTAAGCTCCACGAGCAGCTCGTCGAGCGCATCGAAATCCACGGTGATCTGGCGCGCTTTCGCCGGGTCCCGCCCGTTCGCCGACAGCTCCATCCGGTTCAGCGTGCTTTTGCCGGCCAGCGGCTCGCAGTCCGAACGCGCACACTCCACACGCCCCATGGCCGTGGACAGGGCCCGGTCCCGCCGCAGCTCGTCGTGATCGTTCACATCTTCGTAGCCCAGCGCGAGACCCAAGATCCGCTGCCCCAGCAACGCTACTAGCGGATGCACCACCTTAGACGGGTCCCGGTGGTCCGTGAAACATTCCGAGGCGCGCTCGAACAGCCGGACCTGCTCGGCCAGCATCATCAGCAGTGCCGATCCCCCGTTGGAACTCAGCTCGCCTCCACTGCAGTCCACCTCCATCCGCCCCGGACGGACCCCTTTCGCCATCCGACGCATCAACCGGTCCGCGCCGCGCTTTTGCTTGCTCTTCATCCCGTGCCCTCCTCCATCCGACCCCATCGGCCGCGTTGCGCCCACCCTTCGGCCAGCGTGGCCGCATATCCCGGACGCCCCTTCCAGAACACCAACCGGAACATGCACAGTACGACCACCAGCGTGTTCAGCACGCGCCGCCGCCGCTGCCAGAGCCGGACCACAGCATCCTCCGGGGCCAAGACGGCTGCCGGCGACCTGCAGGACCCCAATCGATCCCAACCCTTCGGCGTGAACCAGCCCAGATGACTACACAGGGTGGACGCCAACTCATGGCGGCTCAGTGCCGAAAACCGTGCCACCGTCTTCTGAAGGTCCACCATCCAACGGCGGGTCCGCCGCGTGCCACCCAAGGTGGTCGACTTCAAGTTCTCGATTCGGAAATCCATCACGTTTGCACCAGAGACCATCTAACCAAGCGTAGATTGCCATAACCCAGCAATTCCCCGTATAGCCCCAACCCCGCTATAGGTATGGGCTTTGCGCATTGGCTTTCGCGATAATAAGAGCGTAGGCTTATCGTTTGAGGGCGGATGATAGGTTAATATAGAGTTACCAGACAAACGAGGTATCCAAGGATGGGTGCGTTGAAGTTGCGCAAGGATGTGAGCAAGCCCGGATTGCTGCGGGTGGTTCGTGAAGTATTTGAGGGGGTCGTTGAGAAGGTTTGCGGGCGGAAGTTTTCCACCGGCGACTGTCTGATGTCGGGTCTGGCGGTGTTTCTGGAGAAGCACGCTTCGCTGCTGCAGTTTGATTTAACGAGGCAGCGGCACTCGGTGGTGGAGATGAATCTGCATCGTCTGTACGGTCTGGCGCAGGTTCCCTGCGACACGACCCTGCGCCGTCGCCTGGATCCGATCTCGCCGGTGCGGTATCGGCGGGCGTTTCAGCAGGTTCTGCAACGCGCCCAGCGCGGCAAGGTACTGCAGCGGATGTCGGCGTGGCGCGGTCATTATCTGGTAGCCGTGGATGGTACCGGCACCTTTTCCTCCCAGCGGGTTCACGGTCCGTGCTGTCTGCGGGCCCGGCACCGCAACGGTTCGACCACGTACTCCCATCAGCAGTTGTGTGCGGTGATGGTGCATCCGGATCAGCGGCAGGTGCTGCCGATGGCGATAGAAGCGGTTTGCAACGGGGATGGCTCGACGAAGAACGACTGCGAGCGGGGTGCCTGGGCCCGGCTAGTTCCGGTCCTGGCTTCGCTTTATCGGCGCATGAAGCTGATCGTGATTGCCGATGGGCTGTTCTCGCAGGGTCCCCAGATCCGGCTGCTGCAGGAGCATGGACTGCGCTTTCTGCTGGTGGCTCGGGCGGGCGACCATCCGCATCTGCAGGCTCAGCTGGATCGTTCCGATGCGCCCTGGTTTGCGGATCCCTCGCCCGAAGGGCAGGAGCGGGATCGCCAGCTGCGCGTGGTGCCGGAGGTGGAACTGAATGCTGCGAACCCCGACCTGAAGGTCCAGGTGCTGCAGAGCTCGGAGCGGCGTGGCTCCGGCGAGGATGCGCGGCGGGCGTTCACCTGGGTCACCGATCTGCCGCTCAATCCGCATAACGCCAGCGAACTGGCTCGCGCGGCTCGCAGTCGCTGGAAGATCGAGAACGAGACCTTCAACACGCTGAAGAACGTCCAGTACCTGGAACACAACTTCGGACACGGAACCCAGCACCTGTCGGATACTTTCGCTGCGCTGATGCTGCTGGCGTTCCTGATCGACCAGCTGCTGGAAATGGCCTGCCCCGTCATGAAGCAAATCTTCGCCAAGTGCTATACCCGAACCGCAACGTGGGAACGTCTGCGCAGCAGTTTCTGTGCGGTAGCCTTCCGCAACTGGCAGGAACTGTACGGCCACGCCCTCGGGATCTACACCGCGTACCTCGCCTACGATACGTCCTGACGGCCGACCGCCTCTCCAGCTGCTCGATGAAGAAGATCGGGATGTCCCCGAGACCCCATGCCGCCCTGACGGTCAAGAGACCTGCATATCGATGCCCGGAACTCGTTCCAACGCACAACGACATACCGTGCAAACCGTCTGAAAACGTCGGTTCCCCGTACCGAAACATGAAAAGACCGACATCAAGCCCAAAATGAAACTATACGGGGAATTGCTGGCCATAACCCATGCCAAAACGCAAGTGTTTTTTTGAAGAACCCCCAAAAAATCGAATAGGTTTCCGTATATCAACCGGTTACACGACATCCTCAAAGACCGGGATCCCTTTCCGTTCATCCGCATGCCATCGCAGCCACCGGGGGCGAGACCTCCCGACAGTCGGGGAGCGTTCGGGTCTCGTCAAGACCAGGACCCAAGGGCGTGCGATAGGGGCGTCCGCCGCATGCTCACCCACATGGCTCATCATCCAGTCGACAACAGCATCTTGCACGGGATGCGCCGCTTTGCACGCCGGTCGTGGCGGTCCGCAAAACGGGCCCAGGCGCATGCTACACGTCCGCACCGCTTCCGCCAGCATCGCACTCAGCACCGCACGCACCCCGCTTCCGTCCGACCCGAACGCACCCCTTTCGCCATCCAACGCACCCATCCGTCCGAACGCACCCCGCTACCATCCCCTTCCCCCCGGCAAAGTCCAACCAACTTCGTGGTATCAACAACTTACACGCACATACATCGCACCCAAGCCATCCATTATGAGAAATAAGGGCTAGTGATACCCTCAACCACGATTAGGAAATAAATTCGTGGAAACTGTAGCTGGTTATAGTATTAGGGAACAATTTCTCGCTTTGCAAAACTGGAGTACCCAAAATACCGGAGAAAATGAAGTTAAGATGTTCTCGGCTCAAAGGAATGGATTATTCTGCGTTGCAACGTTTGCTCCAATCAGCTCTTGCATAAACTTAAGCAAGGTCGTTGCGCTAAACGTTACCAGACCAATACTTACTAGTGCTGAGTTGATGCCTAAACTCCGACACCCATCCGAACTCGAAACATACAATAAAAGAATGTTACGCCTGATATTGACCGATCTGAGTCCCTCAAAAAACACTCCAGAGCACCATGGATTTTGACACGACACTGACCTTAGCCTTCGTCTCAGTAGGCTTAGTTATTCTAGCACTTGCATCTGTAGTAATTTTCTTAGGCTCTTATGTAGTCTTATGTTGGGAGTGATTAACAAGCAGCCATAATATACGATAGTTCAATGGGTTGAGGAAAACCAATGAGTCCTCGCGAATTCAAGGAGATGCTAAACCAGATTCTTAGGCTGACCCCAGCGCAGAAGCGGAGACTGATGCTCGGAGTCCAGAAATCGGTCAAGAGTGACGAGCTACCCGAACAAGTTCGTCAACGGGAAGCAGAGTTGGCCCGATTGCGAGTATGTACGCATTGCGGTTCCTCAGGGGTGGTGCGTTACGGGAAGTCGGCAGGCTTGTGTCGATTTCGTTGCCGTTCGGCATCGTGCGGACGAACCTTTCACGCGCTGACCGGGACTCATCTTGCTGGCTTGAGGCACAAGTCGAAGTGGTCGGTATTCGAAGCGTGCTTGCGAGATCGGCTGACGCTGCATCAGTCGGCCGAGCGAGGAGGAAATCGCGGACGCCGAGGGTCTGGTGTCGGACCAGCGGCCCGTCTTGACGGCAGCATCTCGCGGCGAGCCGACTGATATGGAAGCCCTCTCGTCGACGGCGGGGACGGACATCGCTCCGGCAATGTCGGAAGGGCTGGCCGAAGATTGCGTTTGTGTCACCGATGGACATCCCAGCTACGAAATGGCAAGCCGGAGCCTGAACATGCACCAGGAAGTGGTTCGCGTCAGCCGACGTGAACTTCGCCGCGGGAGTTGGCATCTCAACACGGTTAACCCGCGTCATATGACCATATGACCATGAAGCGATGGCTGAACCATCACCACCGCGGTGTCTCTACACGCTACCTGGACCACTACATGCGCTGGTTGATGAGATCGGAATTCAAACTTGAAGAATCGATGGAGGCAGACTTCCTTTCACCTCATTTAGCAAACTATACACAAGTGGATACATAAGAGCCTTTTCTTACTTAGTCGTCGACAACCCTCGAATTCCGGCTATAGCAACGAAATCGTTGGCCGCCTTGCACAAATATCTGAAACTCAGCAAACACAGGTGAATCAGATGCAAGAACGACTACAACTACAAGAACGAGCATTTACACAGTTGCTGGATGATCGATTGACGCAAAATTCCGTCACTCTTTCCGAATCACTCCAAAAACAAGCATCTGATACATCTAAAACGCTAGGAGACCTCCGGCAGCGTTTAGGAATTATTGCGACACATCAAGCAAAATTTGATCAACTCGCGCGGAACATTGTAGATCTTCAGGAAGTTTTATCTAATAAACAAGCACGCGGCGCGTTCGGGGAAGTCCAGCTTCAAAACATTGTGAGTAATGCTTTACCAAGACATGCTTACGAACTCCAGTACTCTTTTCAAACCGATTTTGGAGCCGATTTGAAGAGTGTTCGCGTGGATTGTTTAATTAAAATGCCTAATCCGCCAGGGCCAGTCGCTATAGATTCAAAGTTCCCGTTAGAAAGCTATCGCGAATTTAGGCAAGCGAGAGACGATAATGCAAGGAAAACTGCCCTGCAAAATCTGAGTAGTGCCGTTCGCAAACACCTTGAAGACATAGCCTCAAAATACATCATTCCCGGTAAGACAGCCACGTGTGCTTTAATGTTTCTACCATCCGAGGCGGGTATATGCGGAAATTTATGCTTCACTGCCTGCAGTAATTGAAGAGTCACAGAGACTCCGGGTCTATATCGTCTCACCTACCACGATGATGGCATTACTTAATACTGTTCGCGCAGTGCAGCAAGACGTTGAATTTCGCGAACAGACGCAAAAAATACTGCAAGAACTTGACAAAATTGCATCGGATGTAGGCAGGCTGGACCAACGCGTTGGTAAGCTACGGAGTCATTTCTCGAATACACAAAAAGACATTAGTGCGATCCAAACTTCAACGGAGAAAATCATTAGGTCCGTTGACCGCATTCAAGAATTTGAGTTGGATGAGCCCGCCCTTCCAGTGCCGTCGCAAGATAATTAGTCACGCTCCGCTAGATTACGGATAAACAACCCGTTCAGTATGTCGTCTATTGCGCCCCCCCCCCCCATAGCCCGTTGAGATAACCATCGTGACCGCTAGCAGCATGGAAGAACTCGTTGCACTTTGTAAGCGACGTGGATTTATTTATCAATCGAGTGAAATCTACGGTGGTCTTCAAGGCTTGTATGACTATGGCCCCTTAGGAGTCGAACTCAAGAATAATCTTAAACAAGCTTGGTGGCGTTCAATGGTTTATGAGCGCGACGACATAGAAGGATTAGATTCAGCAGTACTTACGCACCCGACTGTCCTGCGCCAATCTGGTCATGAGTCAACATTCACTGATCCACTCGTTGACTGTAAGGAATGCAAGTCGAGGATGCGTGCGGACCACTTGAAAAATGGCAAGTGCTCAAATTGTGGTTCCGCGAAGCTGACTGAGCCACGCCCGTTCAATCTAATGTTTCGCACAAATCTAGGCCCCGTTGAAGACAACTCGTCGTCAGCGTATCTGCGACCAGAGACCGCACAACAAATTTTCATTAACTTCAAAAACGTGCTCGATTGCACGTCTCGTCGTCCGCCGTTCGGTATCGCACAAATCGGTAAGGCATTCCGAAACGAAATCACTCCTCGCAATTTTATCTTTCGAATGCGAGAATTCGAACAAATGGAATTGGAGTTCTTTGTGGAACCCGGTACAGACGAACGGTGGCATAAATACTGGATTGAAGAACGAATTGACTGGTGGGTTAGGCAGGGAATTCAGAGAGTACATCTACAACAATATGAACATGATAAGAAGGACCTAGCGCATTACTCCAAGGCCACTATCGACTTGATGTACGAATTCCCTCATGGGCAAGAAGAGTTGGAAGGCATCGCTAGCCGTACGGATTTCGACTTGGGATCGCACACCAAGGAACAAGCACAGTTAAACATCAGTGCGAAAATTCTAAAAAATACGGAATCAACGGTACGACTTGCGGTTCAAGTGCCGAATTCCAAGACGTGGACCGTTCCCTACGTCATTGAACCTTCAGCTGGTGTAGACCGTGGCGTTCTAGCACTCTTGAATGAATCTTATGAAAAAGAATACCTCGACGACGGTAAAACTCGCATTGTCCTACGTCTCAAGTCGCATCTAGCTCCAATCAAAGCAGCCGTCATTCCATTGAAGAAAAATCACAATGAGCTTGTTGAACGAGCTCGAGAAGTCAAAATCATGCTTCAGCGATTGGGGCTAGGACGAGTATTGCTCGAGAACACGGGGAATATAGGTAAGAGTTATCGCCGGCACGACGAGGTCGGCACTCCAGTTTGCGTAACCGTTGATTTTCAGACATTGGACGATACCACGGTAACTGTCCGTGATCGCGACACCATGAATCAGGAGCGCATTTCTACGAACACTTTATCGTCTTATCTGCAAGAGTACTTTCGTTGAAGGGTTGTACTGATCGTATTGCTTGAAAGTTCTTACACCAATGTAATTGGGGGTAAATTACGGCACTTCTTCGCCACAAGATCAAAGTGTACCAATTACTGACTCTCAAATTTTAACCAAATGTAGGACAAATGAAAAACGTCAATATGGCACTGAGATTATTACAGTATGTCACGATACACTGAAGCAGCAATTCCCCGTGAATGAAAAGACCCCGTCATAGCAGGGGTCTTGGGACTTGGAATGCGATAGTTTTCGCGGACTTTGAAGTTGATTTCGGTGTTCGGTGCGGTACTGGTGGTGCTACCATATGGTCATTGGCATGATGGAGTGCATGGCATGGAAGCGAGAGCGAGAGACTTGCGCAAGATGCGCAAGCACCTGAGTGCGCCGGGGCTGTTGGCCGTGGTGCGCGCACATTTTGAGCGGATCAAGGAGCCGGGTCGGTACTGCCGTCACACGCTGGCGGACAACCTGATGTGCGGTCTGGCACTGTTTGCGTTTAAGTATCCGTCGATGCTGCAGTTCGATGAGCGGCACCGCAGGGCGGCGGCGGATCCGGTGTTGCAGCATAATCTGGCACGTTTGTATGGGGTGGAGACGGTTCCGTCGGACAGCAGTCTGCGGCGGCGGCTGGACCGGGTTTCGCTGTTGGCGTTGCAGCGGGTGTTCGGTCGGGCCTTCGAAGTGGCTCGGCGGCACAAGGTCCTGACGGGTTTCCAGGCGTTGGGCGGGCATTATCTGCTGGCCGTGGATGGGCACCGCGATGGTCGCATGACGTACTACCACCAGTGTTGTTAGCGGCGGTGTTGATGCATCCGTCGCAGTCGGGCGGCGAGCCACCTATTGCCGGCGGTACGGCATGCGCATCCGCACCTGAAGATGGTGGTGTTGCAGGATGCGCTGGCGGCGACCGGGCCGTATCTGCAGCAGTGTCGGGAGTTGGATATGCGCTATCTGATCGCGGTCCAGCCGGGCTCGCATGCGTACCTGTTCGACGAGATCGGTGCGGCTGCCGTGGGCGAGTGGTTCGCGAACGATAGCGAGGCGGGCCAAGCATGCGATCGGCAGCTGCGGCTAGTATCGGATGTGCCGCTCAACCACATCCACCGGGACACGGTACGCGTGACAGTTTTGCAAGTGCGGGAGACACGCCGCCCAAGGGTCGCACCGCGGGGCGGACACGGACATGGGTCACGGACCTGCCGCTGACCCGAGCCACCGCGGCCGAGGCGCACGCCTGTGCGCGCAGCCGCTGGAAGATCGAGAACGAGACCTTTAACACGCTGAAGAACCAGGGCTACGAGTTGGAGCACAACTTCGGGCACGGGCACCAACATCTGCCCACCGTGCTGATGCTGATGATGCTGCTGGCGTTCCTGATCAGATCAGTTGCAGGAGTTGTGCTGCCCGCTGCTGTTCCAAGCCGCACGCACTAGCGAAGGCCGGACCCCGTACGCGCTGTGGGAAGGGTTGCGCTCGCACCTGACACCTCATACCGTTCCCCGCCGGCTGGCGCGAATTTTATCTGTTCACCGAGCGACCGTCGCATTTCATTACACCCGCTTTCGATACTTCCTGAACCCGCACTGGGACCGCCTGCCAGGCAACAACATCCGAACGGACGGCTGAGGGACACCGCTCGAACGGCGGGAGCCCCGCGTCCGCGTGGACCGCACAGGACGCAATATCCCTTCACGGGGGGCTGAAAAGGCCGAATTCAGAGGGGCAAGACCCGCTGCGCAGCACATCGCAACACCTCGATCGTCCAAGCACTGTGAGCAAAGACCCAAATTCCGTTCACGGGGAATTTCTGGGCGTTGAGCACTTGGGTGGCCCGTTGGGGCGATGAGCAGGGGGTTGGCAAGCTGGTGGAATGGGTCAAGGATCATGTCGAGGAGACACTGACGGTGTATCGTTTGCCGAGGGAACATCGCCCCCGCGGATGAAGTCCACGAACATGCTGGAGCGGTACAACGAGGAGATTCGCCGGCGAACGCGCGTCGTCAGGATCTTCCCCAACGCGGAGTCCTGTCTGCGTCTGATCTTAGTGCTTGCGGCGGAGACCTATGAACGGTGGCTGACGGGGCAGCATTACCTATGTGGCCGGATCGGTGTGGTTCGCGCGCCCGAACCGGAATCCGAGGCATGGCAGGAGGCGGCATGAAACACCCAAAATCCTTTCGCCGAGCGGAGACCTGCCCGTACGGGGGTCTCCGCTCCCACTGGAAATTGCAGAAAATTCTTGACACAACTTCCCGACGAACGATACGCCCCCCCAAAGCCCATTTCAACGCCTCCAACGGCAATCTTCACCCGCAGCATTTTTTAGCTCAAAATACCCTCCCATGCCGCAATCATCAGTGCTTTGGTTGAATCGTCAGGGGTTTCGCACAGACACTATTTACGTAAAGAATTCGTCAACCACGAGCGGCGGCAATTGATAGTAACAACGGGGCGAAAGTGAGTTGGAGAGTTGAAAAGTGCCACCTACAATGCGTGAGGATACGGAATCAAAATCTCTTGTAGTGCGTCTTATAGCAATTATGATTGCGACCGTTGCTAAACATTGAACAAACTACTTCATGTATGTCGATTCTCCAGAGAAGATCACATGACCATCAGCTCAGTCTGACTAGAAAAATACGCCATGGCTCGGAATTCCATGTTCAGCGACGGCAATTTGCGAAAGTACGAATGATTAAACTAGAATGTTTCCCGAAGAAATTTTCGTTCAACGAAGTAGTAGTGGAACCTCATGATTCATGAATCTTCCCATCCATCTAATCGATCAGATGAGTTTTCGTATTCGTAGATGTATTCCTTAACTTACTGGAAGATGAGAGCCGATTATCTTTTGGGGATTAGACATGCATGCGAAATGTCTACAGGCAATCACGCTCGTCGTGAAATATTATATCCACACTAATGAAGCGTGTTCACGTATCATTGTTATATTGGGCCTATAGCTCAGCTGGTTAGAGCAGTGGACTCATCAAAAGGTGCACTTTCGACGAGAGTCGGAAGATGAACGGGATGAATTCAGGGAACCCTAACGCGACGAAGAGGTTGTTATGGCAATCCTGAGCCAAGCTAGTGGTGCACTACTAGAAGGTGCAGAGACTACCTGAGGGTTGTACGGCTTTACAAGGCCGTCAAAGTACCCTTAATGACAGGCTAGAGCGTCCCGCGCCCTGTGATGTCAATGATCTTTGCAGGGTGGTGAGATAGTCCACGCCGGGCGGAAACGCTTGGATACCCACAACAAATGTGGGTCGTGAATCCATTGGTCCCAGGTTCGAATCCTGGTGGGCCCACCAATACTGGTCAACTAAAATACGATCCGTACAGGCCTTTGAGGAGTCATCGGAGCTGCCGACCAAGATCTCGAATCTATCTGGCGTGTATACTGCCGTTTCGGAAGGCCAGCCAATATGGTTCGGTTTTTACCTTATTTCACCTTCGCTGCTCCTCGACAACGAGTCTTCGCGTATCCGAATCACCGATACTTCACACCTCTGTTGCGGAGGCCATCCGTACCCGACCCCCTCCCGGTCCGGTCGCATCGTCTCACGCTGATAGCTCGTCATCATGTAGCAAACAAACCGGTGTACCTGCGAAACATCCGTCGTACGACCGACGCTGTCGTCTTGCTGCGTGTCCAAACCGACTTCGCATCTACCCGAGATCGGGCTTCTCCAGCAGACGGTGGAAGTTCAGAATCGTCGTCTCTTTGACGGCCGGACCCGCTAGACTCATCCCCACGAACCGCCAGATCAATCCCACTTTGTAGAGCCGATCTTCCATCTCAGAATTCGCTGAGGCTATAAAACAACTAACGCAGTAAACGCACAACATCCCACCATTTAAGCAGAATGGCACGATCTGACTCTCAAGCCATTCCCAAAGGACCGTCCGCTCAGCCGCTCATGCTCCAGGAAACCCCGTACCGCATCCACCACTTTCTCATGCCGCACCCTAGTTCTACAAGGTTAGCCGATCCAACGTATATCAGAATCAACTTGTCCAGTCTTTCCTTAACGAGATTCGATATCCTCAATAAGATGAGGTTTCAGCTGTTCCGAACGACTCGGGTGGCGTAATTTGCGCAATGCTTTCGCTTCGATTTGCCGAATACGCTCTCGTGTCACATCGAACTGTTTGCCGACTTCCTCCAACGTATGGTCAGACGGCATACCAATCCCAAAACGCATGCGAATCACTTTCGATTCTCGAGCAGACAATTCCCCAAGAATATTACTGATCGTTTCATGAAGACCGTCGTCTATAACCTGCTGCAATGGAGAAGTGGCATTGTTGTCAGCAATGAAGTCGCCCATCGTAGACTCTTCATCCTCACCCACTGGTGCTTCTATCGAGACCGGTTCGCGCGCAACTTTCTGTACATGACGAACCTTATCTTCGGAAATTGCCATCCGCTTAGCCAATTCCGCGGGAGTAGGATCGCGACCTAGCTCCTGAAGCATCTGACTGTTTACGCGATGTAATCGATTGATCATTTCAATCATATGAACTGGAACGCGAATCGTCCGAGCTTGGTCGGCAATGGAGCGCGTAATAGCCTGACGAATCCACCATGTTGCATACGTCGAAAATTTAAAGCCCCTCCGGTATTCGAATTTATCCACCGCTTTCATCAGACCAATGTTGCCTTCTTGAATCAGCTCGGGAAATTGCAGTCCTCGATTAGTGTATTTCTTAGCTATTGAGATTACGAGTCGAAGATTCGCCTCAGTCATGTCCTTCTTAGCTCGGCGCATATCCGCTTCGCCTTTGGACATCTCGTGTGCGATTTCACGAATTTCAGCAATTGTCAGGCCGCATCTTTTCTGAACGGCTTTGATTTTTCTCTGGGCTCGCTGAATTTCGATCTTTGCTTTATCAAGCTTTCTGCTATAAGCGTACTCTCCCTTGATATGACGGTTCACCCATGCAATCGATGTGGCGTTCCTTCGAAATTCCATCTGGAACTTGTTCGAAGGCATGCCTGCCCACTCACAATGTTGTCTCATTCCCGACGAAAGCTTTGTAATCTCAGCCATCGCCCTTCGAGGTAGAGATGTAAGGTACTCATACTGTTGAGGAGCTAACTTAAAGATTGAAAATGCCCGTCCGACCTTCTCCTGTTCCGACTGTGCAGTCTTTGAACGATGACCCTTCTCTTCTTCGAGAGTTCGCATGTATTTGTTGTAGGCGCGCCTGAGGGCCGTGATGCGTTTTTTAGTCCGTTCCACGTCGGGGCCTTTATTCTCATCAACAACCTTTGGCTCATCATTCTTGATTGGGCCAATCTGAGATACCGGTTTAACAACATCGGTCGGATCTAAGAACCCGATTATCAAATCTCCAAGCAGCTTTTCGGTAGTCGCCGTCTTGTATTCACCTAACAAGTAATTGACGGTACCAGGAAACCTAGCTACCGCCACTAGCACATCCCGCATTCCTCGTTCAATACGTTGGGCAATCTCAATCTCACCTTCGCGGGTTAGCAGCTCGACGGTCCCCATTTCGCGCATATACATCCGGAGTGGGTCAGTCGTTCGCACATTCGCTGATTCCACCGCTGCGAGTACTGCCGCTGCTTCTTCTGGGGCAAGTTCGTCCACCGCAGGATTGCTGACATGCAAAAGATCGTTCGCGTCTGGTGCAACTTCAGAGACAATGATTCCCATACCAGCAATCATGCCGTATAGCTCTTCAATCTGATGTGTTTCGGTAATGTCGTCCGGCAGGTAATCGTTGACTTCAGCGAAGGTCAGAAATCCCTGCTCGCGTCCTTTCAAGAATAGCTCTTGTAGCCGTAACTTCTGTGAAGATTGCGTAGACATGTTCCCTCAATAGATAGACGTGTAAAATGATGGTCCTACAAACTGAAGATCCGTCCTATTCTTACACTCCCCGCAACAAAAACAGACGAACCGCTCTGCCTATTCTGTCTATATCAGCAGTCGTGTGTTTAATGTATTTAGTGATGTTACGAGAATGAATAGTTGCCAATAGTTGACTATTGTAGCCCTTAATACTTAGAAGTCGCTTGTACCCAACCAACAACACAACTTGATTGTATTTCTTTCATTACAGAACTATAGGATTGCTGTGAATCTTACAATAATACCAACGTTATCAACTGATCGTCGCAATCTAGGTAATCTAGGTGTAAATGCCTCCTACGGCACAAAAATGCCCCAAACAAGTCTACCAGTATTTGAAATACCAGACTACCCACCCCACACAGTGTATTTTACACCAATACCGTGTCGTACTACTGAGAACCGTCAAGGTCTACAAGATAATCTTTCAGCCGTTCGGAATACATGGGGTTGCGCAATTTACGTAACGCCTTCGACTCAATCTGGCGAATTCGTTCCCGTGAGACGTTAAATCGGTTTCCAATATCATCAAGCGTATGATCGGAATTTGTACCGATACCGAAATGCAACCGTAAAACTACAGCCTCACGAACGGTAAGTTTTTCAAGAAGAGAGTTCACTGCTTCTTTCAGTCCATCATATAAAGCACTATCTATAGGCACAGCCAAATTCCCATCTAGCATGCTATCCCCCACCGTGTAATCATCCTGATCTTTCAGTGGTGCTTCAAGAGAGATAGGCTTGCGTTCAATATTCTGCACGACTCGTATCTTCTCTTTGGGGATGTTCATACATTTACTCAGCTCATCCAAAGTAGGTTCTCGCCCAAGCTCTTGAAATAGCTGTCGTTTGACAAAATACAACTGGTTAATGAATTCATGCACATGCATCGGTACGCGCACGGTTCGCGCACCGTCAGCAATGCACCGCGTTATAGCTTGTCTTATCCACCATGTCGCGTACGTCGAGAATTTGAAACCGCGTCGGTAATCGAATCTTCCCACGCTTCGCATTAAACCCATATTCCCTTCCTGAATTAAATCCAAAAATGGAACCCCCCGACCAATGTATTTCCGAGCGATTGACACGACGAGCCTCAAGTTGGCTCTGGTAAGATCGCACTCAGCTTGATGCATGTTCGTCTCACCTTCGGACATCTGGCGTTCTATGTCATGAATCTCACTAAGAGAAAGACCACTCTCAGCTAGTATTGATGCGATTTTTTGTTGTGCGCGCACGATTTGGGCTTTGGCATGTGACAAGCGATAACTATAGGCATGTCTTGCTTGGATATGATGCGAAATCCATGTGGAAGAGTCCTCGCTATAGTAAAAATCTTGTTTGATTTTCTCAGCCGGTACGCCCGCTTCGCTACACAAACGTTGGATTACTGCTTCTTGAGACCGTATACGAAGTATTGCATCTCTTGGTATTGCCGTGATGTTGCTGTAGTACTTTCGCGCGAGTTTGAATACTGAAAGTGCATCCGCAATTTTTTTGAGCTGGGCTCGAGAGATACCCGACTCGCGGGACGACAATCCCTCAATCGTTTCTCTAGCAACCGTCGGAGCATGTTTGAGTGCAGTAATTTGCCGTTTGATGAATGCTCGCTCCGCCAGCATTCTCTCATGGTCGCCCTTCCAAATATCTTCTTCTTTATCGGGCGATGGCACCGCAAAATCCCGATCCTCAGGGCCTAGATATCCGACAATCAGTTTTTCACAACGACCCTCTTTTGCGAGCTTCTTAAATTCGCGGAAAAAGCATTCAACCGTACCAGGATACATATACGTCGCTGCAAGAACATTCTGCATACCCCGGCCAATACGTTTCGCGATGTTTATTTCGCCCTCACGCGTGAGCAGGCTGAAGTTGCCCACATCTCGCATATACATCCGCAACGGTTCAGTGAACGCGCTACTGCCATCGTTTTCCCTATCTGAAGACGTAGCAGATTCTTCGGGGCTCAGTTCCTCATCCGTCTCATCAACCAAGTCGACATCAGCGTCCATAATGGCTTCGTTCGGGTTAAAAAACAGCCCGGAACCATCTTCATTCATAAATTCGCTTGTTCGCGATCCCGATGTTAACGAAGTCTTCATAGCTTGAACCATCCACAAATATTGCAAGCACTCAGCCCGCATGTCTCATACCAGCGGTTCTTAAGTCTTTTCTATTACTTAGTTACTTAGAACCATTGGCCCTTGAAAAAACACAACGGAGCAGAAATTAGCTACCAAGTAATTTGACCTAAACGACTTCAGTTAAGTTCTTGGGTACCATAATGTCGACGGAATATTGCTGGGTTATTAGCAATCTCACGACCAAGTCGCTCGTTTCGCAGAGACGTCAAGTAAAGTTCAATTTTTTCTATTAGTTCATCACTCAAAGCCGCTTCATCCAGTACTGGTGCTGCATCTTGCGCAATCGATTCCACTTCTTCCTGGAAGGGTTCGTTGATACACCTAACCAAAAGTCTACGCGTATTACTTATGTCGCGTTCCCCATTAAGTAAATTAAGCATTATGGAGATCAAGTCGCTGGGAAATTCCTCCTTGAGGCTCTGAAACGCCGTCTGACTCACGGCACGAATAGTGGTAGGCACGTGAACGAGAATCCGCATGATCGAGTGCTGACGAGGTGTAAGTTTGATTCGTGGCGAGGGCAATTCTTTCTCGAATTCGTCGCTATAGCCATAGCTGGGCGGATGAATTTCATTAACCAATCTTTCACGGACGCGATCCCTTGGTTCAACTTCGTCCAAGGGAAGCCGCGCCAACTCCGCAAGCTGGCCGTACATCCCGGACCGATGGACGGAATCATTGATTCGTTCGATCAAAGGCTGAGCGTCTCGTACAAGCTTAGAACGATCGTCAACAACGTCCATATTTAATTCTCGATTTAACTCGTCAAATAAGAATTTGCTCGCAATAACTGCATCTTCCATTTGGGATTCGAAAGGTTCTTTCCCGATTTCGCGCACATACGTATCGGGATCATGTCCTTCCGGCAGAAACATGAACCGTAGGCGATGAACCCCCGTGAGCACAGGTAGGGCATTTTCAAGAGCTCGCCAAGCTGCATTTCGCCCTGCCCTGTCACCATCAAAACAACACACGATCTGATTTGTTACTTTGAACATCGTGTCAAACTGGTATCGGTTTGTAGCAGTTCCCAACGCCGCAACCACATAAGTGATGCCAAACTGAGCAAGCGATATAACATCCATATAACCTTCAACTACCAGCAGTCGGTCAATCCGATTTAGTGCCTGCCGCGCTTCATAGAGTCCGTAAAGTTCTTTTCCTTTGTTGTAGACCGGTGTTTCTGGTGAGTTGAGGTATTTCGGTTGATCCTCAGGATTAATCACACGGCCGCCAAAGCCGACGATACGTCCTCGACGATTACGTATCGGGAAAGTGATTCGATTGCGAAAACGATCATAAAAGTGACCTTGATCGTTGCTTGCAAGGAGTCCAGCTTCGATCAGCCGTTGCTCATCCTCATCTTTTAGTACATTCTTGAGTGCGTTCCAAGAGTTCGACGCAAAGCCAATTCCGAAACGTTCTTTGGTCTTCTGATCAATGTTGCGAGCATTAATGTATTCCCGTGCGGCTTCCGAGCCTTGTCCGTCAAGTAGATTACGAGAGAAGAACTCTTGTGCCTTACTCAGCAATACGTAGAGTTTTTCGTGTTCTTGGTTTGGTGGTCGAACACCAATCCAAGGAACAGTCAGACCAACGTGGCCCGCGATTCGCTCGACTGCCTCAGGAAAGGTGAGGTTTTCTTGATTCATTACAAAATTGAAAACGTTCCCAGATTCACCACAACCAAAACATTTGTAGCGATTTTCGTCAGCGAAGATCGTAAATGACGGGGTTTTTTCATGATGAAAGGGACAAAGACCCTTATAGTTCTGTCCCGTTTTTTTCAATTTCACGAAAGCACCGACGATGTCCACGATGTCAGCGCGTTCTCGTAATTCGTTAATGAACTCCTCAGGTATGGAACCGCGCACTTTGGAATTTCCAGTCTGTTTCTTCTATAACGTGATTCTATCCATCACAGAAACGGAGTTCATTGCAACTGTATGCGTAATTCAGCTTTCGTGGACGCCGCTATGCAATTAACGCCCCGTTATACTGGAGTTACGTTGCGACGTTTTAATACCGTTTAACTGATACCGGCTATGCGTTCCAGCCTATTAGAAAGTCAATGAAACACTGACAGATTAGTATGTTCTTTCGAACCGTCTTAGTTCGCGTTGCACCTTCTTGACGTGTCGTTTAATCGCTGCGGCTTTCTTACGTTTTCGAATTGTCGTCGGTTTTTCGTAATGATCTCGACGGCGGACTTCAGCAAGGATTCCTGCTTTTTCGCACGAGCGCTTGAATCGTCTTAACGCAATGTCAAAAGGCTCATTTTCTCGGATTCGCACCGATGGCATAGATTACTCCACAAATTGTAGGGGCGATTCTACACATGTGCACGCAACGATGCAAAGAGCCCACTTTTTAGGAACCATTAACACTTAATAGGGAAATTACCAATGAAAGTTGACAGGCATAGATGTCAGACTTCCTCAATGACCGGCTTGCCCCGACGTCGCATCATGCGGAACTTCCGCTCAAGGTCGGCTTTGGTAGGTGGGTGGGGATTGTCCTGCTCCTTGGGCTGAAGCAGTGCCTTCATAACCCCGTCCAGCGACTTGAGCTCGCGGGATGACGTTTTAGCTTCATTTCGTGGTCTCATCTTCGTGACGATAAGATTGTGCCCCGGCAAGAGCCCATGGTACCCCTGACTTTTTATCCATTTTGTAAATCATGCCATGAATTCCTGATTCCACTTCCACAGAAATCGCATCTATTGTGCGACGACCACACGAAAATGCTCTAGCAACAGACGCAGTACCTATAATCAGAGCCACAAGCACAGTAGTCTTATTCACGGCTTGACCTCCAGAGAACAGGCTACCGAGCCATGACGGTTTTTCTGTTGATGGGTTGCTATCGAGTTGCGCGTCAGTGTCGTTATCCATCGTTACGCTGCGGGAAGTCTCATCAACAGAGACCCCCGCGAGTTCCGGTGCTTAATGACGAAAGCGCAATATGACAACGACGAACTAGCTTGTCTCTGGGATCCGTTTGAACAATTTACGGGAGCGAACTGCATTGATCTGAAATGGTGCTGCGGGCTGACTCGCTATGAAATCGCACGTACATGGCACCTTTGTGGTGTTTCACACAAAATGCCCGTTCTGTGGCTTAATCAATATTCGCTTGATTATGTCGAAACAAACGATGGGACTGCTATGTTTCCCGTTGGTTGGATTTTTAGTGATCCGGAAAGGGATGAACAAGCTGAATCGAGAACTTCGTTCCCTTATGGCTGAATACAGAAGTCCAGTTCGATTTGCCGCACGAATTATTTGATTAAGTAATACAGCGAAAGTTGCCTCGTCGTTTTGCCGGTGTACGGATCAACCATATCCGGCATTCGGCAATTCAGGAAGGCCGCGGTCAAAATCATCTTTAATCGACCATAATTGATGGCGAGGACAACTGCGATCTTCAATTTTGTCTTTCCCGCAATTGGCGATTTCGCTTTTGGCGGCCTTCATCAAAACCGGATCAAGCGTTACGTAAAACCAAGTGCAGCTTTGGTCGCGTTCCGCAACGCCAATAAAATCGCGCAACTGACTCATGACAAATTATTGCTGTATTGACGAATCATATTCGATAATAAGTGCATGATTTCAAGGACTATTTGCTTCGAATAAATAGAGGTGCCTGTAGGTTAATAGAGGTTTGCACTTGACGTGAAGGCAGTGGTTCGAACCGTTTGGCCGAAGGCACCATACCCTGGTCGGGCTGAACATCTTCCAGTGTCTACGGTAGGTTTTTGCATATCGTTTCGTTTACCTTGAAACGATATAGCTCAAATGTAACTTTTCCTATATTAATCAATAACTTAATTGTTTCATCCGACTTGTCTATCATTACGAATATGAAGGGGCCAGCTGTATCGTTTCAAAATAGATGAAATGATAACTTGCCGACATGGAAATATACCTTTATTCTAATAGTATAATCGTTTCGCCGCTCCACGGAATCGTTTCATGCCAATCACAGATCAGAGCATCCTCGAATATATAGGGGAGCATCCCGGCACCGGGAGGGAGGATATTCGACGCCATGTTGCGCCGGAGGTCAGCTCACCGACGATCTGGCGCGCACTGAGGCGGCTTGTCGATGAGGGTCGGCTTGAGGTTTCGGGCAGGGCCCGAGCCACGGGGTACAGCTTGGCAGGCGCGGCCGTGGTTCGCGCGTATCTGCAAACTCCATACAACCGTCGCAAGCTGGCAGTCTATAGAAAGGAGTTTGTCGATAGCTATGTCCCGGACAAGAGCTTCTACCTGAGCGATGGTGACCGTCAGTGCCTGCATGACGCCGGGCGGCCGATACCATTGCCGCTCCCGGGAGGCACATACGCGCGGCGTATTCTGGAACGCCTTCTTGTGGACTTGTCTTGGGCATCATCGCGTATGGAGGGGAATACCTACGACATCCTAGAGACCGAGCGGCTAATCCGCTTCGGAGAAGAAGCAGCTGGCAAGGACCGCAAGGAAGCGGTGATGATTCTCAACCATAAGGAAGCGATCGAGTATGTTGTCAATCATCTGGACGAGATAATGATCAGCCGGCCAGATGTCTTCAACATTCACGCTTTGCTCGCCAATGGCCTTCTTGTGGATCCGGCCATGGCGGGGCGGCTGCGACGCATGCCCGTCGGGATCTCCCATTCGATCTACCGGCCGCTTGACGACCCTTTCGCGATCAAGGAGGAATTCGACGTTCTCATTGCGAAGGCGGCGGGAATCACGGACGCTTTCGAACAGTCCTTTTTTCTCCTTGCCCACATCCCCTATCTTCAGGCCTTCGACGACATCAACAAGCGAACCTCGCGCATCGCCTCAAATATTCCGCTCCTGAAGGCCGATCTTGCACCTATGTCTTTTATCGCCATGGATGATAGTGCCTATATTGATGGACTCATCGGTATCTACGAGTTGAATAACGTGTCTTTGTTGCGCGATATCTATATCGACGCCTATCTCGCCTCAGCCGAGAATTACAAGATGCTCCGCGCCGAGCTCGAGTCGCCGGAAAGAGCAGCGTTCGTCTATCGCGAATTCGTCCGAAAGTCCGTGCGGCACTGTGTGCTCGAGTGGAAAGATTTTCGACAAGAAGATATCAGGGAAATGGTGGCCGAGGCTGATATCCCGGAAGAGGATCGCGTGCATGTCGTCGACTATATCGCTCGGGAGTTCCGCGGACTACATGAGGGCAACGCGATACGCTACCGGCTACGGCCCGAAGATCTGGCTGGGATCGGGGAGCAATAGGTCTGTGAATGAAAGAGGAATCTGTGGAAATGGTTGCTTGCGAGTGTCCCACTCAAGAGGACTGACAATGTCGCTGGATCGTTTTCTGGTCTTGATTATACTCCTAAATTTCCACACCGGGCGGTATCAAGTGTTTGTAAGTTCGAATGTAATATTCAGCGAGAGACTCGTTGGTATTGGAACGGACGTCGTGCAACACGAACAATATCCTGCGGTACCCATCGGGTACGCAAGAGAAATAGTACATTGCTTCATTCCCAACAGTCATCTTCGCGCTTGAAATGTTGCCGCCAGGCGATCCACTGATGAGACTTGCATTCGACTAAAGTTGGTGGTGAAGCAGTTCCGAGGCAGTCATTTCCAGCGAGTTGTGAATTGCTGGTTTTAATAGGACTTTCGGCTGTTTTCGTCCCATGGTTTTCGCGAACTTTTGTCACTTTCCGGGCTGTATAAATTGGGGCACGTCATCAAACTGGAGTGAAAAAATGTAGTTAAATCAAAGAAATGCTCATCCATCTTTTGAACATACTGCCAGTATCCAGACATTTGCTCACTGGAAATTACTGGTCGCCGACAGGCGACGCAAATGGTCTGGAAGTCCAAACAGGTTCACGGGGCTCATCTGCAACACCTCTTCATTCGACTTGTTAGTAAAAAATCATCTGGGTAGGACAGCGTAGGCAATAGGTAAATAGAGGTTCCCATATGATATTCAAGCTAATACCTGTGCCAAGACGTAGTGGTGCTCGCTGCGAGGATTCAAGAAACTGGCGGAGCTGGTTGACGGCATCCAATTCAAGGACGATATCCGGGCAAATCGGAACCAAGAAGTAATCAAGATGGTAGATTGAATCAATCGATCCCAAACATAACTTTCGAGCACATCCCTTACTGTCTTACGTTTATCGAAATTGGGAAATGAGTATAATCTTTTAAATTATGAGGTAACAGCTTTCGGAGAGGATTGATATTCTCTGCATGACCAATAGCCATTGCCCACGACCATAATGAAAATAAATATGAAGTGTAGTCTACCCTCCCTTTCCTTGTAGCTCCTTAGCCACACTCTGCAAACACGAGCCAATCACAATTATGAAATACTTGCTCTTATCTATCACTGTAACAACTCTGTTTTTACTGACCGGGTGCGCCACCCCACCTCAAGCGATCCCTCCGGCCAATGTTTCTTCTATCCCGTATATAGGGATTTGTCATGCCAAGAGTTAATAGTGGAACGGCGGATAGAACAAGAAAAAGTGGACGTTCTAACCAAGAGGCAACGCGGAGCAAGACGACGCGACATTGTGCTAAATGTTCTAGTTTTACCTGGACTTGGTGCCGTTACTGGAAACTCAGAAGACGCATTAGCTCAGGCTAAAAGGTCGAATAAATGCGATTGATAAGCTTGTGGCGACCAAGTGCCAAACCGAACAGTCTGAGTCGCAGAAACGTGCAAGTGTTCTTTAGTAGGATGTGTTTCCTAAAATAGATGTTTGAAAAGTACCTTATTCCTATTCTAGCCGATTTATAAACTAGATATCCTAAAAATGTCCTAAAAATTTTCTACGGCGCAGACTTCTGGGATCGTCAAGGGATCCGCGGATCGGTACCCGTAACCCATCTCCACGCCTGACCAAACGTCGTGTGGAACACTAGGCAACGCCGATTTTCCGTACCAAACCACGGAAAGGTCGACACCCAGCTCAAATCGAAACTATATGGGGAATTGCTGCCTCCCTCGGGAGAACGCCGATATGCCTCAACTCCTGGAAGACCTGCACCAACGCCCCGATCTCTACTTATCGGCGCATACGCTGGTACAACGAGTTCCAACTCCCGTAGCACGCCGACTGGGCACGCCATTTACACCCCTACTCCAGCATACATAAACGCATACTGGAAATCCAACAAATAGCTAAATTCTTTTTCCTATGCTCTATGCCATTACTTAGCAACAAGGCATGTTGATATGATATAATCTTATCTACCTATTTAAGTGAAGGTTGAAGCCTTAGACCGTTGTTTAGAATTATAAATGGTGAAGGTTTTCTCATTCAAAATCAAGTGCTCTAAGAGTCTAGATCGCGGAAAAGTTAGCAGTGGTGCCGCAAATATGAGACAGTTTTCGATGATGGCTTAAGATGTGTGCGACCCGTGTCATTCGAAATTAACGGGAGATATATATGATAAGCAAACGGGGTCGCCGGCGGCATTCGCCGGCGTTCAAATTCCAGGTGGCGTTGGAAGCTGTGAAAGGGGAGCAAATGCTGGCGGAGCTGTCGTCGCGGTTTACACTTCAAGCATCGCAGATCCAGTGCTGGAAGAAGTGGTTGCTGGGGGAAGGGCTCGGCGGTGTTCGAGCGTAAGAGCAAGCCAGTCGATTCCGGGGCGTCTCTGGATCCGGATAAGCGGCATCGCAAGACTAGGGAATGGACCATGGAGCGAGACTTTCTGCAGGGAAATCTCGTGCCTTGGACCGAACCCAAAGGCAGGCGATGATAGATCCCCAATCAAGTTTGCCGATCACGCGTCAGTGCGAGTGGGGTGCTCTGTCTCGCGGGCCTCGTACTACTGTTCCAAGGCACTCCGCGGGTGAGACGGAGGGGGCGTTGAACCAGAATTTTGAAGCGATCTACGAAGGTCATCCGTACTACGGCAGTCGACGGATGCGGTTGGCGTTGAGGGACCGCGGTGGGGATCTGGGGCTCCGTCGCATTCGACGGGTGATGCGGGAGATGAGGCTGACGCCGATTCATCCGGCGCGTCGGACGAGCGTGCGGGATCCGTCCCACGAGCAGTATCCGTATCTGTTGAGGGATCAAGAGATCGCGGCACCGAACGAGGTGTGGACGACCGGTTTTACGTATCTGCCGATGCGGGCGGGGTTACCTGTATCTGGTGGCGGTCATGGACTAGTACAGCCGGCGGGTATTGTCGTGGAAGTTGTCGAACACGCTGGATGCGGGGTTCTACGTGGAGGCGTTGAACGAACCCTTGAAGCATCATGGTTGCCCGGCAATCTTCAGCACGGATCAGGGATCCCAATTCACGAGCGCGGAGTTCCTGAAGGTGTTGCGCCGTCACAGCATTACGATCAGTATGGATGGCAAGGCGGCTGGCGCGACAACGCGGTAGTGGAACGTTTCTGGCGATCGCTGAAATACAAATGTGTGTACCTGCATGCATTCGAGGATTCACGGGAAGCGCAGGCTCGAAACGGTGTCTGGATTGAGTGCTACAACCAGCACCGACCCCATCAGGCGTTGGACTACCGAACATCCGACGACGTCTATCATGATGATCGGATGGAACAGCAGCATGCGGCGTAGCGGCAACGAATCCAAAATCTTCACCACCCCCATGGGGGTGGTGAAGTGGGGCAAAGTACAGCTTAAATCATCCGAAATGCTGTCTCACAGAACCGCACCACCTGTGTTTAAGAACATTTGGTTAGTTCTTTATAACTGGGCCAGAATGGAGATTATATGAATTATGATGATATATCTTAGAAAATTTATTGAAAACGGAATGCCGCCAGTGGCTGAAAAAAACAGGAAGGGAGATTGTGGTACCGTCTCCTCTAGCCCCTACAAACTTCCTTGGCGAGAATGCGTCCCTAGCCCCAAAAATGGCTTTTCGATAACCGAAATTGTGTTAGTATTCGGCATCGTTGCGAGCGTGCTGTTCAGCTTATTTGAACTGTACACCATGCTCGCAGACAAAAGCCATGTACAGGTGGCGGCAAATGAAATCCAATTGCTGCAGAGGGCCGCAGTTAAGTACCGGCATGCTCCGGTACATGCGAATACATACGCTGGTTTTACGGACATTGCAGATCTAGAGCTTTACTTGGGGCGGAATCAGCTGGGCGACGGAGTTAATATTTTCGGTGAGGACATTGACGTTAGCCCACGGCCCGGCGATCTGGACCTTCAGGTGGAGTACCCGGGAGTTCCTAGCATTGAGGTCTGTCAGCAGATTCTCGAGAACTTTGGAACGGTTACAGATAATGGGAGCGACACGCTCGTTATTAACCCAAATGACACTCTTCCAGGATACATAGGTGGCACCTATACGGAGACGGGGTGCAGCAAACCACCTGGTTCTGATGTATATGACATGGCTATCATTATTGATTAAGTACGCTTGATATTGATTTTATTGCTTCACAAATTAGAGTGACGTTAATTAAACGTAGTCAAGAAACGCGCCGAGCCGGGCATGACACCCGATCGTTCCGTTGACGGTGTCGCTTTTGCCGAACTTCCATAGGATAGCTTGTGCAGTCGTTTTTGGACAACGTGATGAACCAGTAGCCAAGCTACTTCCGAGCCAACCGATGATTCTATCGTCCTTCTTGCAGGCACGACTCAGCACGATGTCTTCGCCTCTGGCAAGGAGATTCTAAAATATCATTAAAATGGGCTACGCGCGAATAACGTCGTCGATACCATGGAGAGGTGGTGCCATTTTGTGAGACAGCAATTGGGGAGATCTAAGATGTGTTCCGACCCACTTCACCATCCCTACGGGGGTGATAAAAATGTTCGCCTGTTTGTTGGCTACGTCGCATCTTTGGTCGCCAGAAGGAAGCACTCGACACCACCACGTTATCGCGTGCCAACACCCCTTGCCGTCCACGCTGATGGCGATATTGTGACGTTTCAACACGCTCAGGAATGCCGCGCTTGTGAACTAGACCCTTGGTTGGTATCGAAAAACGCCGGAACACGACCGTATCGTCCCAATGCCTCGTTCAGCACCGCCACGCAGAAGCCCACATTCAGCGTGTTCAACAATCGCCACGACAGCACCCGGCGATTGAACCAGTCCATAACGGTTAGCAGATACGGAAACATCTCGTACGCCGGGTTCCTCACGCAAGTCCTCCGCTTCGGGTAGATCGGTTCCAGACCCATCTCTCGCATCCGCCGACCACCATAGTACGGATGCTCCGTTCATAGAGGGCCTCCAACGTCCGTTTCAAGGCCACATCCCCTCCCCTAGGTCGATAATATATGACCGCGCGCGACAGACCCAGCAATGCACACTGGCGCATGATCGGCAGATCCGCTTTCGCTTCGGTCTAGGGCAGTAACTTTTCCTGCAGAAAATTCCGCCCCATCGTCCAAAGCTGTCGCACTTTTCAGTACCACCTCTCGTATACGTAGTCCCGGCGAACCGGACCGTGGCATGCTAGTCGGGAACCGGCAACCGATCTAAGCCGTGTTGCTGATCACCCGATATGCCAAGATTTTTATCGTAGAGGATACATACCATGTTCGAACTCTTGCCTCGATCCCGTACTATCTGCTGGTAGAAGCACAACACCAGTGCTAAGTTGTAGGAGTGTCAGAAATTCCGTATACCGTCACGCCCTATCAAAAAAGGGGGAGGGGCTTCCCGGTAGCGCGTCCGAGGTCGATCAATTGCAGATGTAGTTCAACAAACACGCAATCTCGTGCATCGATGTCCCCTAAGTACTCAGGTGCAGCATTAAGCTTTCCAACCGTGCAACATCGGAAACGCCGTATGATGCATAAACGCGAAACCTATTGCGACAAAGGACCAAGTGATGCAGGCGGCTACGCTAACATGACATCAGAACTTGGTTTAAAACTAATGAAAATACTTGGCATTGAGACCTCGTGCGACGAAACCGGGGTCGCGGTTTACGATTCTGAACGTGGAATCCTTTCTAATCAAATATATAGTCAGGTTAAAGTCCACGCACCATTCGGAGGAGTAGTTCCCGAACTTGCGTCGCGGGATCACATACGCAAGACACTTCCACTTATTCGTCGAACTCTTAACGAGTCTCATATAGATCTCAGTGTCATTGATGGCATTGCGTACACCGCTGGACCAGGCTTGATAGGTAGTTTGATGATCGGAGCGGGCATCGGACAGAATCTTGCTTGGGCACTAGAAAAGCCAGCTATAGGCGTTCATCACATGGAAGCGCATATGCTGGCACCACTCATTGCGGATCAAAAACCCGACATTCCCTATTTGGCTTTGCTGGTTTCCGGCGGGCATACTTTGATCGTTCGTGTAGATGGAATTGGCAATTATCGTATCCTCGGAGAGTCACTTGATGACGCAGCTGGTGAAGCATTTGACAAGGTCGCCAAATTGCTCGGCCTCAGTTACCCTGGTGGTCCTGCTCTTGCAAAACTAGCTGAGTCCGGAGTACCGAACCGCTTTCGGTTTCCCAGGCCTATGACCGACCGCCCAGGTCTGGATTTCAGTTTTAGCGGACTCAAGACCGCAGTACTAACCAAAGTTCGCGAACAACACACGCTAAATGAGCAGACAAGAGCTGATATTGCATACGCATTTGAAGATGCAGTCGTAGAAACGATTGAGATCAAATGTGAGCGTGCGTTGAAAGAACAAAATATAGAATCATTAGTTCTTGGTGGGGGGGTTGCAGCAAACACACGCCTTCGAGAGCGACTTGAAAGGCTGAATGCTTCGGTATATTACGCTCCTTTAGAGCTTTGTACCGATAATGGGGCGATGATTGCATACGCTGGACATGTGCGCTTGCAAGCCGGATTTTGTGAGAATCCTGGAGTTTTTGTAAGAGCACGGTGGCCAGTTTCAGATATTGAACAGATAGGAGCTTCTAATAAATCGTTATAAATCCATATAACAAATCTTCAGAATATTGCCATGAGGACAAGCTTCTTGAAGCAGCTAGCACACGAAGGAGCCATGTCTTCCATCGTACCCATATGGTAATAGACGACGTGCAACCATCTCCCGAAATGAGAGATGGAGAATGGAGTACCGGAATTCCGTCGCCAATCGGCTGGAAAGGTCCGCGGCTTCGCCTTGGCGTCGATATGTTCTAGCTAACCTTTAAGTTCTTGCTCGATCAAACGTATACGAGCGATTTTTAATTCGCAACCGTACTCCTTGCCTGACACAGAATCAACGCGAAGTTTTGTCAATCTCTCCACCAATTCTCGAAGCGACGATAGATCTTTCCTCGAACAACGCTCAGTCGCCCTGTACACGTCTTCAAACAGCGTACCTGGCCTAAATGCCGTGCATGCAGTGAGCTGCCTCAAAATCTCACCTGCTTCTAGATTTTGATATTCTGCCAATGATTTTCCGTACGCCGACACGAATCGCGCTATCTCCAACACTCGCTTCGGTGCTTTCAATTGCTCGAAATGCTCAACAGTTCTTAACTCATTATGAATCCAGCCAACTGAAGCAAATACAAACGTTCCCGACAAAGATTTTGTTCTGACGAAGCGAGTGAGTGAAAGTAAATCTAGACCAGCGAACCACGGTTCAGCAACGCTCGTCTCATGCACTGTTTGGAAAAATCGAGCCGGTGCTGGTTGATGGACTGCTCGGTTATATTCAATCCATACCCGCTCCGCAGGCAATTCCGCAAGGGTTGGCTGCATCGTACACATCAATTTTTGGGTTTCCGTCGCTATCGAGAATTCAGGTAGCTGAGCAGCAAAACGCGCAATCCTAAATACGCGCAGCGGGTCTTCGACAAACGCGTCAGATACATGGCGCAATACCCGATTTTCAAGATCGGCCCGCCCATTGAAAGGATCGATCAACCGCCCGTCCTTGGTTTGAGCCATTGCATTAATCGTCAAGTCCCGGCGGTATAAGTCCATTTCTAACGACGTATTCCTATTGGCATCAAACAAAAATCCAGCATGCCCCTTCCCTATCTTACGTTCGGTTCTCGCCAACGTGTGCTGCTGATTTGTACCAGGCTCAAGAAATACCGGATACTGCTTTCCAATGGACTTAAACCCGCTCCGCAACATTTCCTCGGGTGTAGCACCAACAACAACCCAGTCTTGATCGTAGGACTCTCGACCAAGCAGCCGGTCGCGGACCGCACCACCCACTAAATACTTTTCCAATCCCGACATTGCCGCAATACTGAATCAGACGAAGTCAGTACTTAAAGAGACAGTGATCTTCCAGTCTCAATGAAGTTATCTGACGACCCCAAACGCATCCCGTATCTAAAGCGAATATATGCGGCACATTCGTTACTCCCTCCAGCGAGGCCCAATGACCGAAGACGATATTCTCTCTAATTTGAGTGGGGTAGTGGAACCAAGCATCAAAACCATCTGGTAATTTGTCTATCGGCCCCTTGTGGGAAAACTCCATCACCCCTGCACAATTTACCAAACGCATGCGCGTAAGATAGTTAGTGATGACGCGAAGTCGGTCTATACCTTTGAGTTGATTACACCAGCTATTTGGTTCGTTACCGTACATGCGCTTAAAGAACACCTCGTAGCTATTGCCTCGGATTGCTTCTTCTACTTCGCGTGCCGAACGCCTGGCAAGGTCTAGATTCCAGATGTGGGGAATTCCAGCATGCACCATGACGTGCGTGCCCGTCTTATGGATTAATGGAAGCGAACGCAGCCAATGTGCAAGCTCTTCGCAATCTGGAGCATCTAATACATCATGAAAAGTATCCGCTCTATGCGAGCTGTGTCCACCAAAAACAATCGATAGAAGATGAAGATCGTGATTACCCAGCACAGTGGTCGCTTGTTTGCCTAAATTGCGAACAAAGCGTAAGGTTTCAAGAGACTGAGGACCACGATTGATTAGGTCGCCTACGAGCCATAATTCATCCGCGCTGAAGTCGAATGGAATGTTTTCTAGAAGTTTCCGAAGTGATTCATAGCACCCTTGGACATCGCCAACTACATAAGTTGCCATTCCGGCTTAATTTATCTCCGGTTCAGGTATCGAAAGAATGAATGGTGCTATCGGCACCTTAAAAGTATTTCCCTCCACTCCTGCGAATTCGTAATGACCTTCCATCGTTCCAAATGGGGTTTCGAGAATCGTTCCGCTGGTGTAACAGAACGACTCACCTGGCGCAAGCATTGGTTGCTTTCCGACAACACCAGGCCCGTCCACCTCTTCCTGATGTCCATCGCCGTTGGTAATCAACCAGTGTCTTTTCAACAACTGCGACTTTGATAAGCCGTTGTTGGTTATCGTGATGGTGTACGCAAAAACGTACCGTAAATCACTCGGATCAGACTCATGCCAAATGAACTGTGATTGCACATTCACGCCAATGTCAATGTTGCCAGTCACGTACATACCTCTCCAGCTTTTTCTCAGCGAGGTGGTTTGCGATTTCTGCATAACCGTAGATGGAAATTTCCCCGGGTCGGCTCCGAGGGTCGACAGATACCGAGTCCCACCCTATAGGTAGGGATTTTAAGGCATTACTAACGCGCTTGCGCCTTTGCCCGAACGCACGTCGCACCACCTCTTCGAAAACAACGGCACTTTTCAAGGGGACGGGACAAGAGTGTTTAGACAACCGTAAGAAAGACGAATGCACCTCTGGTGGCGGCTCAAAAGCCGCAGGATCAACGTCAAATAACCGTTCCGTTTCACACTGTGACTGGATCATCACGGAAAGCCGCCCCCAATCTCGAGTTCCGGGCTCCGCAACGACGCGATTGACCAATTCCCGCTGCATCATGAAGTGCATGTCAACGACTGCTCCGACGACCGGCATCAAATGCAACAACAACGAAGTGGAAATATTGTACGGAAGATTACCTACAACTCGTTTGTGTTGAAATATCCCAATCGGAACCTCCAGCACATCGCAGATAAGAACCTCAAGGCCTGAGTATTGTTGATTAAGGCCGTAAGCAAGGTCACGGTCAATCTCTATCGCTAGTACCGACTTTGCTTGATCTAATAAACCCTCGGTGAGTTCACCGTGTCCCGGCCCGATCTCAACAACGTCGTCGTCATCCGTCAATGCGAGACTCGCGTGAATACGATCAATGACCAAACGGTCAATAAGAAAGTGTTGACCGAATCGTTTTCTTGCTTGCATTAACGCTGTGATTGAGACTCCGGTGCCATCAGCATTTTCACGAACGCTTCATCGCGAATTTCTTTCTGCCACTCCTCCAACTTTTCGTCGTACCACCGTTGATAGAGCATTCGGAAAGCAAGCTGATCCAGTGCCTCCTCCGACATATCCCGTACGCGACGATCCATCACTTCCAAAATGTGCCAGCCAAAGGTGCTCCTAAATGGCTCGGAAATATGTCCGATATCGGCAGCTTCCATTACTTCGGCGAACTTCGGATCAAGGCTTGACGGATCGGACCAACCAAGATCACCTCCGACCAACGCAGTACCCGAGTCATCAGAAAACTCTTTGGCTAGTTCCCCAAATTCTTCACCGGCAACTATGCGTTGACGAATATTGGCAAGAGTTTCCTCTGCATCCTTCTCGCTAAGTATTGCAGTTACTTCGAGCAGTATGTGACGTACTAAAGTTTGTTCCGCCTTTTCTAACGAAGCACCTCTCTTGTCAAGCAATTGAATGATGTGGATACCCGCTGGGCTGCGAATTGGGCCCGCCGTTGCGCCAATCTCAAGTGATAGAATCTGTTCGTTAAATAGACTCGGGATTTCTCCAGCACTCCGCCAACCGAGATCACCTCCCTCAAGTGCCGTGGAAGCTTTAGAATAGTTGATAGCCATCGTTCCAAAATCCGCCCCTTCGCGCAGCTGCCTTATGATCTCTTCCGCTTGCTCCTCTACGGCTTTTATTTTTTGAGAGTCGCGTCCGTTATTGATCAATAGCAGTATGTGTCCTATCCGAAACTCATCTGAAGCTACTTCATCAAAGAACGGCGACTCGCGAAACTCCCTTACATCCTGTTCTGATAAATATACACGTCGATCAACCATCGCACGCTGTATACGATTGAGCAGCATTTGGCGTCGGATTTCCTCCCGAAACTGTACGTAGCTAATACCATCATCAGAAAGTTTTCGTCGTAGCTCGTCCATATCCATACCGCCCTCTTGGGCGTAAGCCTCAATCGCGTGCGTCAGCGTTTCGTCATCAATAACGACGCCGCGCGTCTCCGCTTCTTGTAGCTGGATGCTCTCCAGGATTAGTCGTTCAAGAATTTGCTCGCGGATGATGTTTTCGGGAGGCAAGCCCGTCACTCCTTGGGATTCCACCTGTAACATGAAGTTTTGATACCTTGTGTCAATTTCTGATTGAGTAATGACGCCTTCGTTGACTACGGCAACGATACGATCGAGTATCTCTGCTTCCGCAACTGCGAGGAATGTAGCAGACACGGTACCGACAGCTAGTACCACGTGGCATAAAGTACGTTGTAGGGTCATTTGCTTTCCTAGAATTGAGAACCACGAATACCGTTGTGGGAGGTTGATTTTACTTTCAATGCAGTACTTGCTGTTGCACGTATCTTATACTATGGCAACTAGCACACTCGAAGTTCCGCTAAACTACTCTTCACTTTGACCGTTTTGTGAGACATGGTTCCACCTGAGCCTCTGTCGTACCCGCTTATAGCTTATAGTGATCCAGGATTTTATCGAGGATCTCTATCATTGTGCTAACATAAGTAGCGACTGGTGGGCTCGTAACGATTGTCTTCAATAGTAGTTTGGTTAATTTTCTCCGTGACGTGAGTAAGGTGGTATCGATAACTTGTAAAACCGGATTTCGACATTTTATTGGCAAGCCGATCTTTTGCTTCAATCTGGAGTGATTCAACCCCCAATACAAATTTTTAAAAGCTGGTATCGAACTTAATCTAAGCCGTTCTGATATCCGTTATGATTGCTATATCCTTATAGTACGACACGGCCCAGATATGAATGATGAAGGTTTCATTGCGCAATAGCCACCGCCACAAGAGATCCTACACGGTGACATGAGTATCAGATACTTCTACCATACGAAGATTTTTGCTGCTACACGATCGAATATATATAGATTTACGCTCGCTTCGGGAAGCACGGGATAGGTAAACGGAATATATTATAGCTTAAAGCAGTAAAATCGACAGCTGAAAATGATACCTCAAACTAAGCTCCGTCCTACCTAAACATTACAGCTAGCCGCGAACCAGTTCGAACACTGCAGAATACAATATAAGTGCGATGACGCAACCTTAACCGAGCTATTCACTTTGACACTCTAGATAAAGTCACCGTTAGTGTTCCAGCTTTTAAAAGATATCAACACGCAACATAGCTTGAACCGGGTCTGAAGCATCTGGGGAACCTCTATTTATTGCTGTGTTGACGAATCATACCCTATATAAGGGTATGATTTTTAATGATATAAGGATTGTCTACCTCCGCTTGCTTCGAGTAAATAGAGGTGTCTATCTACACGATGAGGGCCAACAAAATGGAACCTCTTCATTCTAGATATATCATCGAATGACGAAGTACTAGCCACACATACAATTGTTACTTATAACAGCAGAGGTTCTCTATATCAATAGATGGCTATTGCCGCCACGCAAAAGTTTGTTTTTATCAGGACGATGGCGATGCTACTTTGGAGTGCTGATCATATCGCATTGACCGTCCGTCGTCGCTATTACTCAGTTTTTTGGAATATATCTAAACGTCTTCACTCTGCACTCTGCTCTGCTGAAGTTAAGCAATCCCTAAATGATGCCGACAAATTACGTAGAAGATTAAAGTACAGATCCGGTCCGTCTTCAATATGAGCCCCTAAGGGATCAAGAGTACCTACCAGTGCTTGTGTGCCTTCAATAACTACCTCGACGAACCCCTGATCGAACTGAGGTTCAACAAATACACAACTTACACCGTGCTCCTGCACCATATCTCGAATCTCCTTTAAACGCTTAGCACCAAGTGACCGGTTGGGATTGACCACACTTGAGCCTGCGGCGGTCAGGCCAAAGCGTTCTTCGAAGTATCGATAGCCATCATGGAATACAATGAAAGACCTGTTGCGGACAGGGATCATTTCAGACGCGATGTTAGTGGTCAGCTCGTTTAGCCGGTGCAGGACCGACTGGGCATTAGCATCGTACAACTCAGCGTTAGTAGTATCTGCCTCAGAAAGAATGTCAGCTATTTCTTTTACCATAGCAACAGCATTAACCGGGTCCAGCCAGTTATGCAAGTCGAATGTACTTTCTGAAGGTGTAGCCGTATCTTCTCTTAGACTCTCTTCACCTTCATGACCATGTCCCTCAAACGCGCCTCCTTCGCGGTGCTTCCAGCGGACCAAACCTTCTGCTTCGGACAGTTCTATTACACGAGCTACGCGAGCATTGCCAACGTGTGCATCAATCGCTTCAGCGAGAGATGTCTCCATCAACCTATCAATCAGAAAGATTATATGAGCGTCCTGAAGCTTCGCAGCATCAGATGGACGCATACGAAAGTTATGCGGCGATGAATTACCCTGTATGATCAGGTAAGGCTCACCTACACCAGCCATCACGATACTCACTAACGAATGAACTGGCTTGATTGAGGCAACGACATGAACTTCGTCATCGGCAATCGACGAACCGGCGATCAGACAGCTACATAATATCGCCGTAGCCAGTACAAGACGAGAACATCGCTGAGCTGACGACGATTGATCAGTGATCGTGGACTCCTGTTTAACTATAGGAGTCTTGCAATTTAGTTTCACTGTCCGTACTCTTCCCATGTGTAAGTATTTAGTTTAAGTTTAGCGTACGAATAGTCTATTCGTTGAACCTTCATGAAGCAAACGATGTCACGAATGAGGGATGGTCCTCAAGTTGATGGGGCAGTCCTTAATCCACTGTTCATCTGTAAAAATTCACACGAAGTAATGAATGAATTAGCATTGGTAGCGCGACAAAGACACTCAAGACCGCAATATTCATAAATGAAATGTAACATGCCCATAACCCTGATCGCACCATGTGTCATGTCTATGCTTCGTAGCAACGCCTCGGACTGCGTCAGGTAGCGGCACATGTTGAATTCGCGGCTTCTAGCAGTCAAAACGTATGGTACGATATGAACACAGGCATGCAATGTAATCTGACAATACTACCTTCAGTGTATTAATAGCGATTCGCTGAATGCACCGTTACAGCGGCATGTGGCTGGCACCATGGTCCCATCAAAGACTGCGATCAAACTTGCGTTACTATCTCATCAAATCCAAGGCATTGATTCGAATACCGAACCATTGTAGTGAAAGATCAGCATTGTTCCTCAGTCTATTAGTGCCAATTTCGAACTGGCAGACCAACTGTCGTTGGGAGATATGATTATGAGAAACGGGCTACCCGAAGAATCAAACATACTTATCAGTGTCCGCGACATTGGAGTGTACTGCCGTGAGCGTTGGATTATCCGACATGTGGACTTCAAGGTGGTTCGCGGCGAACTGATCTGCCTGATCGGTGCTAATGGAGCGGGAAAATCGACTTGTGCAAAGGCCATACTCGGCTTGATTGATATCAATGAGGGCACAATTGAGCGCAAGTCGTCACTGAACGTGGGGTACGTCCCACAACGACTGCCAATCACACACACATTGCCTCTGTCTATGCGCCGTTTAATGACTCTGACGGGTAAGTTCAGTACGCGAGAAATTGATAGTGCACTGGCTGCTGTGGGTTTGGAGCGACTTGATGATCCTCCTGTTACGACTCTTTCGGCGGGCGAATTCCAGCGGCTACTGCTCGCTCGTACGTTGATTCATCGTCCGGATCTGTTAGTGCTAGATGAACCAGCCCAAGGCATCGATCTCGCCGGAGCGGACATGCTCCACGAGCTCATCGAAACGATCCGCCACAATTTCGACTGTGGCATTCTGCTCATTTCACATGATCTCGAAAAGGTGATGGATGTTGGAAATGACTTGGTGGTCCTAGTACCCTATGAGCATGATGAAAAATGCCATGTCGGAGGCCGCTCCTCGCTTGTTGCTGAACAGCACAACTGTTGTGCATCGCTAGCCTAGGCTATGCTGGACGATTTCTTCGTACGTGCATTGCTCGCCGGAATCGGACTGGCACTCGTCACCGGACCAACTGGGTGTTTTGTTGTCTGGCGACGCCTCGCCTATTTTGGCGAGACGATTGCACACTCGGCTCTACTCGGTGTTGCGTGTGCAATAATACTCGAACTTCACTTGACGATCGGCATATTTGCCACAGCATGTATGGTGGTATTGGCGATGTTCTACCTTGATCAGCGCGACGGGGTGCCAAGCGATACGATGCTTGGTCTACTTGCCCATAGTGGACTAGCTCTTGGTCTTGTCGTTCTGTCGTTCTTCCCGAACATGCAAGTTGACCTGCATTCGCTTCTCTTTGGAGATATTCTTGCCGTATCACGCATAGATTTAGCCGCAATTTGGATTGGCGGCATAGTTGCATTGGGTGTGTTATGGTGGATCTGGTGCCCGCTACTGGCAGCGACCGTTAATACCGATTTGGCGATCGTCGCAGGACTTCGACCGGAGCGTGCATGTCTGATCTTCGGATTTCTGGTAGCGGCAATAATTGCCGTTGCGGTGAAGATTGTAGGAATACTGCTGATCGTCGCGATGCTAATCATACCGGCGGCGACAGTCCGACGTTTTGCCTCGAATCCCGAAAAAATGGCTGTCAGTGCAGCAACGGTAGGTGTTATGGTGGTCGTAGGGGGATTGCTAGCATCGGCACAGTTTGATACCCCATCAGGCCCCTCCATAGTTGTGACTGCAGCGGCTTTGTTCATAGCAACCCGCGTATACCACCCGCGTTCAGCCGGAAGCATTCGCTGAACTTCGTCAGCTCTTCTTGGCCAAGTTAAACTTGTAGACCGGATGCTTGACGTCAACTGATTCGAAAAAATCTCTACTACATAGTGTTTGGCAGAAAACCCCTGATTTCCAGTCTGTAGATGGTATTGAAAGAGCGTTCGTCCGTTTCAGAACGCTCGATTGGGTAGCGTGGTGTGGTTCTGAGGTGGTTGGAGTGCTTGATTGGGGTGCGTAGAGGCTTCCCGTCCAGCTGGGCGGGACAAGAGTTTCCTGCCCGTACAGGTTTCCGGGAGGTTGAGCCTGCTGTTGCGGAGCGGATGCCGAGGGGTCAGGCTGCCTGGAGCAGGGCTCGGGAGCGACGTCGCTCCCGCTTGCGATCCCGGGCCAGCAGCAGCGTGCCTAAACGATGGAGGTTGGCTGCCAGAATCGCCAGGGCCACCGTTCGGGCAAAGCCTTTCCGTCCGTGCGTTCGGATCCGATCCAGACCATGGCTTTCCAGGTGGTGGATCGCCGATTCCACCGCCGGATGCTGGTGGCGGGCCGCCGCGAATCGGGTCTCCCGCTCGCGTGCTTTCGCTATCGGCGACAGCCGACCTTGGGCAGGCAAGGCCGCCACCTCCAACATCTGCTCCAACTGGCTCCGGTTGGAGGGACTGTAAAAGCCCCGGTCGAAGCTGCAGGCCGTCAACTCCGGATAGCGTTGCTTGCAAGACTCCACCAGCGGGATAGCCGAATCCACATCGCTACCCTCCCACATGATCCGGTAGTCGAGAATGAACTGATGCTGGTCTTCCATCACCGCCAAGGGCACCCCCAGCTCGACCGGTCGACCTGCCTTGCCTTTGCTGATCCAACGGGTGTGTTCCTCAAACACGGAAAAATCTTCTCCGAGGCCGGAATGGTCTCCCCCTTCAACACCCGACGCACGATCTGATCTTCCAGACGGGTTCCCAGCGACACCAGACGGCGGAGTTCGGATAGATCCACTGAGGACATGGCCCATGGATCCAGGGTCGCAGCAATCCGCTGCCGTAGCTGTCGACAACCGGACAGGTATGCCTTCACTCCTTGCGGATCCCGCTTCCACCGTCGGGACGTGCATACTCGTTGAAACCGATGCCGCAGTTGCCTTTCCAGGTGCCTTCGTTGACGCCAGCCTGCCAACCCCTGCGCCTTGGCCAACTTCGAGCAGACACGCACCGCCACCCGGGTCGCATCCCACAACAGACCCAGATCGGTCGGAAAGCGAACGTCGGTCTCCACCACAAACGAATCACAGCGAGCGGACAAGCCGCCGCAAGACTCTTTTCGCACCACCTCGTGTCCGGTCGATACCACCAGTTCCCCCACCGCACGAAGCAACTCCGGCCTCAGCAGCGAGACGTTGTCGATCAGCGTTTGACGGTGGTACCGCTCCCCGCCAAAACGGGAATCCCCCAGCATCTCCCGAAGGGTCCCATGCTGGTTCACCAACTCGTGCAAGCGATCCCAGTCGCAGTTGAGACCCTCCTTCAACACTGCCAACACCAGCATCGACCACAACGGCATCCCCGGACGCCCGTTGCCCAGATCCCGATCCGACCCCAGTGCCGATTCCAACCATTCGAACAGCCGCTTCCGCATACGCAGGTCACCGTACACCGCCTGCAATCCCCGAAGCACCACCGGAATGTCATCCCGTGACTTCAGATCCAACTGGATCTTCTCAATCGGAACCTCTCCAAGACGTATTTGTTGCTTCCCTCGTTCCCCATCACGCATGCCCGACTACCGCTCCTTTTTCCACGAAGATGGGGGGGGGGGGAATCCCCCAAAAACACCATGAAACCCTTGAGATTCTAACCAATCGGCCTCTTCTTCGCAAACCTCAAAAACCTGAAAATACCCTGGATTCAAGAACTTTACGTAGCATAAAGAGTTTCCTGCCAGACACTACATATTTTCTAGTTTCGTGGTGCAGACAATGCCAAAGCACTCGAAGAACATAGCAGGGAACAGTAGGGCTCATTGGCCAAAGTCATGAGAATCCATTCATACTAAAGCAGAACATGTTGGAAGCCACACCAACGCTACTCATTGAACCAGTAATTTCCAGTGAGCAAATGCATGGATACTGGCAGTGTGTTCAAAAGATGGGTGAGCATTTCTTTGATTTAACTCAATTTTTCAACTCCAGTTTGATGACATGCCCCAATTTATACAGCCCGGAAAATGACAAAGGTTCGCGAAAACCATGGGACGAAAACAACCGAAAGCCCTATTAAAACCAGCAGTTCACAACTCGCTGGAAATTACTGTCATTGCACACGGTTCTGGTCCTCTCACGATTAGAAAATTTCCTACAGCAACCAGAAAACTGGTTTCTAAAACACGTTCATGAACCGCAACTCAATACGATAAGGGCAACTTGGACTCGACGGTAACTGGTCAGCAATCAGTCCAACCAGTACGAAGGTTAGATACCCTTACCAATAATAAGTTTGAAGGTCATTTGTATCGCGTTTCTTACGTTCAAAGCCGCGCAGGCCATGATTGAGGACTGAGTCTACTCTTGAGCCCATGAGACGAAAGCTCGATAGGTAAATTTGCAACAACAAAGAAGTATGCTGTTTCGGCGATTGTTCCTCAACGTCAAATACTGGACGAATCGATTTTCGCCAGAGCACGCGTACTTTGCCACAACAGCTGCCGTACTCCAAGCCAGCAAAAGAATCTACGTTTTGGTCGTGGTTCCAGTCGTGGTTCCAACGACCCATGGCTCGCCACTTCTTCGATACTGCCCAGTAGAAACCGAGGTCTGATTGTTCCGTGTCATAAAGCAGATTCTTACGGAATCCAATATGGAACAGCCGGTTTTCGCTCTCTTTGTAACGAATGGTCGAGATAGCGTGGTGAAGATTATTTTCATAGCGACTCCATGCAAACGTAGAATCCATTGATAAGCTATCCGTAAAACGCACATATGATTCACTCACAAACCGCCCTGAGCTGGCACGATCCGCAGATATAGTTGTACGAGGTTGCTCAAAGTCGTGAGTAGCCCCGATGCTAAATCGTGCAAATTCCCGTTTGGACGCTCGGTTGATGGCGCGCGCAGTTACTCCTAAAGCTATCCGATCAACCCGCGCTATTCGATCAATAGTAGTAAAGTTGCTAGTAGAATAGAGCCGTTCGTAGGTCTTAAACGACGATCCACGGTCGAAAATAGGGAGGTGGTCTTGCGACTCAAATGACTCCCGGAAATAAAATATGCGAGGCTCCAAGAACTGTATTGCTTTTTGTTCTGGAGCATCTCGAATAAAAATCAGTTGACCGTCTACAGCCCCGAATACGGTCGTTCTTGACGAGCTACCATTGGTGATTGCCAACGAATCATCCAACCGGTATGCGGTATGACGAATACCTGCCGTAAGGCCCATGCGACCCCAAGGCTTAGCTAGTGGAAGCATAATATTAGGTTGAAGATGCATCCTCAGGTGCTTTGCGGTTTCAGCACTGGCACTATCTTCTTGAGTGAATCGGTTGAACCGCCCGGGTACTGATGTACGTAAAAAACCCAACCGAGAATTCCATGTGACGTCAATCTCGGGACTTCTCCGATAAGGTTCACTGCCCGCTATCAGTAGCTCATACCGCTGCATTCGCATATGCACGGATACAGGCCCCTTTCGGTAACGAAATCCGGCCACTCGCTCCTGTGCAACGCGACCTTTAGAGGAGTACTCGCCTAAATCGCGATAATAACTTTCATCGCTCGTTTTCGAAAATCGTGCAAAAGACGTCCAAGTGCCGGTACCTGCATGATGACTAATATCGGCCTCCCACCTTCGCGTTGGACGCTCTCCGAGCGTCTCAAAACTGGATTTTTGCCATCGATTGTACTTTTTGATCCTACGGTCAGAAAACAGTATTTCGGCATCGATGGCCATGCTACTCCAATTTTCTTTTTTGTGCCTCAAGCGAACATCCAAACCCAAACCTCGACGAGAAGTTACTTTAGGTGCAATGCTTGAGTCGACGCCCCCCAAAATGGACTTTGAAAGTGGGATGGAAACTGTCACACCGTAGTCCGATTCGTATCCGATAGAAGGTAAAAATTGATCCGTACGTTTCTCCGGGTCAAGGGGAAGAGACATTCGCGGAACCCAAAAGACTGGTACTCGACCCAGTTTTAACCTCATATTACGAGCTAAGAGACTCGCTAGTTCATCCCTAAAAACTATTTTTGACGCGTGTAGAGACCAGAAATTGCTTCCTGGAGGACACTGTGTCAACGAAATATTTTCGAGAACGGTCGTTTCATCTTCTCGCAATACGGATCCAGCTTCTCCGCGAAATTGGCTATCAAATAAGACAAACTCCGCGTTCCCCAAGTCGAAATTACGATCCGCTGCATTCACGTTGCCCCGATTTGCAGCTACTGCGTATTCTTTACTCAGTATGAGAAAAGGAGCGTCTATCTTAAGTAAGTTTGATTTTTCGTCCATGTGCAGTTGGTCAGTCAAAATACGAACGCCATCTTGAGTCACGGTAACGTTGCCGTCTATTTTCGTCGTTCCATTTTCTAATCGAACGACACGGTTGCTGCGGATCACGAGTGATGTCGTATCCGTCGCAGTCGGGATGGTCCAGGCGTCTGGAAGAACGAATTCGCCTGCGCAAGTAAAATCCGAACCTTGATCGCGCCACAAATCATCAATATCCGCTAACTTTCCAAGAGCGGATGACCAACCCAAAGTAGCTATCAGTACCAATAGACGAGCAGCATTCATTGAAAGATTACGATGGATGAGTAATTTGCTATTACGCAATTTTAGTAGTGCTTTGTGGTTGAGGTTAACTCATTCATAGTTGATCCGTCCGATACGTCCGTATCCCGCGGAACAAGATAATATGTTGAGTCCACGTCCGAGTTGGGTTTGCTAGCATTCCTATAATCAATGGCATGAACACGGATCGTAAGACGGACCTTGTTACTTGGGTCAACGATTGCCTTAAACGAAAGGTTATTTTTACCGCCTTACCGGTTGAAGCCAGCACCCGAAAATTCTTTCGGGTGAGTGACCATCAATCGACCTGGATTGCGATCGACTCACCGACTAATACAGAAAACAACGGCCAGTTTGTGTTTCTTTCGCAACTGATGCGACGGCATGGGATTCCGGTACCGGAGGTATTTCATCATAATCAGCAACGGGGATTTCTGCTCGTTCAAGATTTTGGCGACAATCTTTTTGAGGGTGAATACCACCACGGCGGAATAGATACCTGTATGAAATTGGCAATTGAAAATCTTGTCAAAGTGCAATCCTTATGGATCCCGCAAATGGCACTATATACGGAAGATCGATTCAGAATGGAACTCGGGATATTCAAGGAATGGATATGCGGAAAACTACTTGGGGTCCCACATGATCCGCTGGATGATGTTGAGAACGTTCTGATTGGCCCGCTGCCTCGGCAAACTCAAGTTGTCGTTCATCGAGACTATCACTGCCGAAACCTTCTGCTTCGGAAGAATGGCGGTTTAGGGATCGTCGATTTTCAAGACGCATTGATCGGACCAATTACTTACGACCTAGCATCCCTTCTCTACGATTGCTACTTTGAGTTTCCAGAAAATGTAATCGCGAATTATGTGCGGTTGTATTTTGAACAAATACAAACTCAACACCTGCCAGTCGGCGAAGACGGTGACACGTTTAAACTGGAAGTGCAACGGACGGCAATACAGAGGCAAATAAAAGCAGTAGGCATTTTCGTGCGACTCTGGATGCAACATCACAGAGCGAGTCATTTAGTGCATGTCGTTCCCCTACTTCATCGCATCACCTGCCTTGCGGGGCATTACCATGAACTAAAATCTCTTTCCAACTGGCTTCGGGACGATATCACACCTCAAGTAAAGCAATCGCTTCGTGAATGGGAAGAAAATGAAGGCAATGATCCTCGCGGCAGGACTAGGAACACGTTTAAGGCCGCTAACCGAGAAAATACCGAAGCCAATGATTCCAATCGCCAGTGAGCCGCTGGTCGTGCATCAAATTTGGTGGTTAAAACACGCTGGTATTAAGTCTATCGTTATAAATCTCCACCACTTGTCAGACCAGATTAAGTCGTATCTAGGCGACGGTCGAATGTTTGGTATCAAAATACAATACAGCGACGAAACCGATCTTTTAGATACTGGAGGAGGAATTGTTCAGGCCTTACCATTGTTAGGCGATGGCCCATTCGTCGTTCTGAATGGAGATATATGGACCAATTATCCATTCAGTCGACTCACTCGACTGGACGTTCAATTTGCACACTTAATTCTTACACCTAAACCCAGCCCTGTAGAACCCGGAGACTTCGCGCTGAATGGCCAATTCGTACGACGTAACCGTGATGCTTCAGCCCACGACTATATTTATTGCGGTATTGCAGTCATACACTCGCGGTTCTTTAATGCATCTCCCATGGGTGCATTTTCACTGACGCGAGATTTAATATTTTCGAGATGTAACAAAAATGAGGTGACTGGGGAGATTTTCGATGGTACGTGGATGGATATTGGAACACCTGATCGACTGAAAGCAGTACGACAATTGAATTTATAACGGTAACGCAAGTTACGCTTCATCTGGCCAGCACGATCATGTGACGTTTTAGACATGATGTTGAGCGAGAACTGTGTCCAGTTCCCGTGATAGCGGGTAGAAACCGTGTCAATAACTACCGCACGTCACTGTTCCCAGCTGTCGAGAACATTGAAGATCTCGTTCTCAGATTCAAAAGATTTCGCCGCATTGCAATACGTTATGGCAAACTCAACATCATGTGCCGAACCTTCATCATGCTCGCGTGCTTGGTTATACTTTGAGACTTGAACGTGCACACTCCCAGAACTTCCCAAACACTGGAATCCCTTGTCAATCGCCTCCCATACATAAAAAACGCACACATAAATCGTATACAGTACTTTGACAAAAGATGAGGATTGCTTTTCGACCGAGATAGGTTACATATTGCTCGTAAGAAATTAATTGTCGTCTATAGAGAAAAATTAATTCATACCCCTAGCCCGGATTTCTCATAACCAAGTCGAAAATGATGTTTTTCGCGGGATGCGTGGGGTACGGGGCATGGAATGTCGCGTCGCGAGTTTGAAAAGGCTTCGGAGGGCGGGGATGCGTGTGTTTTCCCCGCCTTTTTGCGGGCGGGACGGCGAATCGCTGAGCATCCGGGCGCGGGGAGGTCGGCGCGCTCCGCCGCCAGCGTCATGCACCCGGTTGCACCGGGCTTTTACGTTGGTGCCAGGCTGGCCCAGATCAAGCGGAAATCCTTCCAGTACGGGAAGGCGGACCCGAACGCCAGATGGATCCGCCGCGTGGACACCGTCACGCGCACCGGGATCTGGAACATGCACTTGCGCAGCGTCGATGGACGGCTCCGGCGCAGCATGGAGGATACCGGAAGGTTCTCGAGCCGGCGCTTCATCATGCAATGAAGGGCATGGGCCAGTGCGCTCATCCGGAGCCGGAGTGCGTTGACGTTTCAGAGGCTGCTGGAGCATCGGTCCAGGAACAGATCGTTCTTCTGTTCCTTGATCCAGTTTTCGGCCTCACCCTGGTCGTAGTACATCTCTTCGTAGACCGTTGGCGCGGCGGGCTTCTGGAGCGAGGTGACGACGAAGCGACTGTTGTACCGGGCTTCGCCGACCGTCGCACATGGGCCTTCCGCGCCGGCCTCCGGTTCCCCGTCCGCGTTGCCGACCGGTTGTCCCGGCAGCCATTCGGCCTTGGCGATCACGCGGCGTTCGCGGCTCCAGCTGTCGCGCGTGCGATAGTCGAAGCTCTGGTAGCCGCGGACCGCTTGCTGCGCATAGTCCGGATCCCGCTTCAACCGGTCCCGCAGATCGTCCATCAACGGCTGGACCCGGTCTTTCAGCCGATCATTGCGCGGCAGTCCCAGCACGTAATCCACGCCTCGCACCACGTCATCAACTCGTCGCGGCAGTAGGCCCCGTCGGCGCGGATCAGGATCGGCACCTGCGGAAATCGCTTCCGCAGCCGGTCCACGAGCGGCTCGACCGTCTCCACCACGCCCGCCGCCACATCGCTGCTCGACGTGCGCAGTTCCGTCCGCACCGGCCAGCCGTTGCAGAACACCAGCCGCGGCAGGTAGCAGTATGCATGGTAGTACCCGTGATAGAACCGGTGCTCCTGCCGGCCGTGCAGTTCCACGTCCGTGGCATCGATGTCCAGCACCAGCCGCTTCGGCATCTGGCCCCGCTCGCCCCACACCAGGTACAGCTCCACGAGCAGCTCGTCGAGCGCATCGAAATCCACGGTGATCTGGCGCGCTTTCGCCGGGTCCCGCCCGTTCGCCGACAGCTCCATCCGGTTCAGCGTGCTTTTGCCGGCCAGCGGCTCGCAGTCCGAACGCGCACACTCCACACGCCCCATGGCCGTGGACAGAGCCCGGTCCCGCCGCAGCTCGTCGTGATCGTTCAGATCCTCGTAGCCCAGCGCGAGACCCAAAATCCGCTGCCCCAGCAACGCCACTAGCGGATGCGCCACCTTGGACGGGTCCCGGTGATCCGTGAAACATGCCGAGGCGCGCTCGAACAGCCGGACCTGCTCGGCCAGCATCATCAGCAGTGCCGAGCCCCCGTTGGAACTCAGCTCGCCTCCACTGCAGTCCACCTCCATCCGCCCCGGACGGACCCCTTTCGCCATCCGACGCACCAACCGGTCCGCGCCGCGCTTTTGCGCTTTTGCTTGCTCTTCATCCCGTGACCTCCTCCATCCGGCCCCATCGGCCGCGTTGCGCCCACCCTTCGGCCAGCGTGGCCGCATGTCCCGGACGCCCCTTCCAGAACACCCACCGGAACATGCACAGTACGACCACCAGCGTGTTCAGCACGCGCCGCCGCCGCTGCCAGAGCCGGGACCAAAGCATCCTCCGGGGCCAAGACGGCTGCCGGCGACCTGCAGGACTCCAATCGATCCCGACCCTTCGGCGTGAACCAGCCCAGATGACTACACAGGGTGGACGCCAACTCATGGCGGCTCAGTGCCGGAAACCGTGCCATCGTCTTCTGAAGGTCCACCATCCAACGGCGGGTCCGCCGCGTGCCACCCAAGGTGGTCGACTTCACGTTCTCGATTCGGAAATCCATCACGTTGGCACCAGAGACCATCTAACCAAGCGTAGATTGTCATAACCCATGCCAAAACGCAAGTGTTTTTTTGAAGAACCCCCAAAAAATCGAATATGTTTCCGTATATCAACCGGTTACACGACATCCTCAAAGACCGGGATCCCTTTCCGTTCATCCGCATGCCATCGCAGCCACCGGGGGCGAAACCTCCCGACAGTCGGGGAGCGTTCGGGCCTCGTCAAGACCTGGACCCAAGGGCGTGCGATAGGGGCGTCTGCCGCATGCTCACCCCCATGGCTCATCATCCAGTCGAAAACAGCATCTTTCACGGGATGTGCCGCTTTGCACGCCGATCGTGGCGGTCCGCAAAACGGGCCCAGGCGCATGCTACAAGTCCGCACCGCTTCCGCCAGCATCGCACCCAGCACCGAACGCGCCCCGCTTCCGTCCGACCCGAACGCACCCCTTTCGCCATCCAACGCACCCATCCGTCCGAACGCACCCCGCTACCATCCCCTTCCCCCCGGCAAAGCCCAACCAACTTCGTGGTATCCACAACTTACACGCACATACATCGCACCCAAGCCATCCATTATGAGAAATAAGGGCTAGAATAATCACCTGTACATGCACCGACAAGTTAGTTCGATGTCTACAGACCTATTAAGTGCTTCCTCGATGACTTCCTTGATAGCACCATCAATCTTAGCGGCTAACTTCGCTTGCCTAGGAGAGGAAATTAAAAACGTACTTGATGCCGGGGCGGACATGATTCATTTTGATGTTATGGATAACCACTACGTGCCGAATCTTTCGTTCGGACCGCTAGTTCTTGAATCGTTGCAAAAATCCATTGGCCCTTTTCCGGTCGATGTTCACCTTATGATTAAACCCGTCGACAATCTTATCGATGCGTTTAATCAACTAAAGGTCAATTACATATCAATCCATCCTGAGGCTACAGAACACCCACATGCTTCATTGATGCGAATTCGCGATGGCGGTGCTAAAGCAGGGTTAGTATTGAATCCAGGAACCACTCCTTCGAGCATTGAATATCTAATCGATGAAGTTGACTTGCTCCTTGCGATGTCTGTAAATCCTGGTTTTGGCGGTCAGAAGTTTCAATCGAAGAGCCTTGCAAAACTGACAGAACTGCGAGCAACTATTGACCGTACTGAAAGAGACATTCGTCTCGAAATCGATGGGGGTATCAGTGCTGAAAATATCCGTGCTGCTCACGCGGCGGGTGCCGATACATTTGTCACCGGAACTGCAATTTTCGGCGCAGATGATTACAAGCAAGCAATCGGCGCAATGCGCTCGGCAATCGGCGAGTAGGAGAAGATTTGTATTCAGCTTATTTGTTCGATCTGGACGGCACGTTAGTTGATACTGCCCCAGATTTAATGGAGTCCCTAAACTACGCGCTTCAACGAGCCAATCACCCCACAGTCGATATTGAGTTAACTAGGCACTGGACTGGCCATGGTGGAAGAGTCATGATTGAAGAATCTCTGAAATATATAGGGGTTCCAAAATTAGAGAAATCCGTAGTTGATGCGTTCTACGATGATTTTCTCGATCATTACAAAAAAAATTTAGCAATTAACAGCAAACCTTACCCAAATACTGAAAAGACACTGAAAACGTTATTTGATAACGGATTGAGGTTGGGTGTAGTCACCAACAAGTTTTATGATCTTTCGCTGTCATTACTGAAAGCATTGGGTATGTATCAGTATTTCGGTGTCTTAGTGGGAGGTGACACGATACAAGTCAAAAAACCGCGGCCTGAACCACTTCTATATGCTTGCAATGGACTGAATACGAGCATCGAAAGTACGTTGTTCGTGGGAGACTCACAAACCGATGTTGACGCTGCACGCGCTGCTGGAATCGATGTCATAGCGGTGAGCTACGGTTACAACCACGATACTCTCGCCAAAGATCTTGGTGCTGACAAAGTTATTGATTCATTAGATGAACTCATACAGTAGCAGCAAAACATTCGACTTAACCATGGAACGAGTGACTTTAGCCCAGATTTCTCATAACCAAGTCGAAAATGATGTTTTTCACGGGATGCGGTGGGTACGGGGCATAGAATGTCGCGTTGCGAGTTCGAAAAGGCTTCGGAGGACGGGGATGCGTGTGTTTCCCCGCCTTTTTGCGGTCGGGACGGCGCATCGCTGAGCATCCGGGCGCGGGGAGGCCAGCGCGCTCCGCCGCCAGCGTCATGCACCCGGTTGCACCGGGCTTTTACGTTGGTGCCAGGCTGGCCCAGATCAACCGGAAATCCTTCCAGTATGGGAAGGCGGACCCGAACGCCAGATGGATCCGCCGCGTGGACACCGTCACGCGCACCGGGATCCGGAACAGGCACTCGCGCAGCGTCGATGGGTGGCTCCGGCGCAGCATGGCGGATACCGGGAGGTGCTCGAGCCGGCGCTTCATCATGCAATAGAGGGCATGGGCCAGTGCGCTCAGCCGGAGCCGGAGTGCGTTGACGTTCCAGAGGCCGCTGGAGCATCGGTCCAGGAACCGATCGTTCTTCTGCTCCTTGATCCAGTTTTCGGCCGCGCCCCGGTCGCAGTACATCGCTTCGTAGACCGTTTGCGCGTCGGGCTTCTGGAGCGAGGTGACGACGAAGCGACTGTGGTATCGGGCTTCGCCGACCGTCGCACATGGGCCTTCCGCGCCGGCCTCCGGTCCGCCGTCGGCCTTGCCGGCCGGTTCCCCGTCCGCGTTGCCGACCGGTGGTCCCGGCGGCCATTCGGCCTTGGCGATCACGCGGCGTTCGCGGCTCCAGCTGTCGCGCGTGCGATAGCCGAAGCTCTGGTAGCCGCGGACCGCTCGCTGTGCATAGTCCGGATCCCGCTTCAACCGGTCCCGCAGATCGTCCATCAACGGCTGGACCCGGTCTTTCAGCCGATCATTGCGCGGCAGTCCCAGCACGTCATCCACGCGTCGCGGCAGTAGGCCCCGTCGGCGCGGATCAGGATCGGCACCTGCGGAAATCGCTTCCGCAACCGGTCCACGAGCGGCGCGATCGTCTCCACCACGCCCGCCGCCACATCGCCGCTCGACGTGCGCAGTTCCGTCCGCACCGGCTAGCCGTTGCAGAACACCAGCCGCGGAAGGTAGCAGTATTCATGGTAGTACCCGTGATAGAACCGGTGCTCCTGCCGGCCGTGCAGTTCCACGTCCGTGGCATCGATGTCCAGCACCAGCCGCTGCGGCATCTGGCCCCGTTCGCCACACACCAGGTACAGCTCCACGAGCAGCTCGTCGAGCGCATCGAAATCCACGGTGGATCTGGCGCGCTTTCGCCGGGTCCCGCCCGTTCGCCGACAGCTCCATCCGGTTCAGCGTGCTTTTGCCGGCTAGCGGCTCGCAGTCCGAACGCGCACACTCCACCCGCCCCATGGCCGTGGACAGGGCCCGGTCCCGCCGCAGCTCGTCGTGATCGTTCAGATCCTCGTAGCCCAGCGCGAGACCCAAAATCCGCTGCCCCAGCAACGCCACCAGCGGATGCGCCACCCGGTGGTCCGTGAAACATGCCGAGGCGCGCTCGAACAGCTGGACCTGCTCGGCCAGCATCATCAGCAGTGCCGATCCCCCGTTGGAACTCAGCTTTCGCCTGGTTGTGTATAAATTTATCTGCAAAAACGAAAAACGAGCTGTAACGACAGACGGATGGTTAGAATCTGATGTTTCATCGGGAATGTGGAGATGCCTGGACGCGGAACCGCGTCCAGGCGCGAATCATTCATTACACAATTTATGACAAAGGAGCAAAAAATGATTCGGGAAGATTATACGCACAATGACACGAAGAGGTCGGCATGTCATCATCTGGCGGACGATGAGGACTTTGTGAGGCGGCTGGTGCAAGAGACGCTCAACGAGGTGCTGGAGAGTGAGATGACGGAGTTTCTGGGAGCGGGCAAGAGCGAGCGGACGAAGACGCGTCAGGGCTACCGTTCTGGATACTACCGGCGCGATCTGACGATGAAGGTGGGCGAGATCGAGCTGAGGGTTCCGCAGGAACGCAGCGGCCAGTTCAGCACGCGGGTGTTCGAGCGCTATCAGCGTTCGGAGAAGGCCCTGGTGGCCGTGCTGTCGGAGATGTATGTGCAGGGGGTCTCGACGCGTCGGGTGAGCCGACTGGCGGAAGATCTGTGCGGTCACGAGTTTTCACCGGCGACGATCTCGGCCATGGTGTCGAAGCTGGACGCGTCGCTGAAGGCGTTTGCGGAACGTCGGCTGGAGGAGGCGTATCCGTATGTGCTGCTGGATGCCCGGTATGAGAAGGTGAGAGAGGAGGGCTCGGTGCGTTCCCGGGCGGTGCAGATTGCCCTCGGGATTGACGGCGAGGGTCGGCGTCAGGTGCTGGCGGCGGAGGTGGCGAACCGGGAAAGCGAGGTGTCGTGGACGGAATTCCTCTCGCATCTGAAGGAACGTGGCCTGCGGGGAGTCGAGTATGTGGTCTCGGACAGTCATGAGGGATTGAAGCATGCGATCTCGAAAGTGCTGCCGACCGCGCTGTGGCAACGGTGCTGCGTCCATTTTCTGCGCAATGCCAGGGACAAGCTGTCCCGGAGTGCTGATCCCGCGTGTCTGGAGGGTTTGAAACGGTTGTGGGGCTGTGAGCATGTCGGGGAGGCTCGTGAGGCACTGGGTGCCTGGGTAGCCCGTTGGGGCGATGAGAAAGGGTTTGGCAGGCTAGTGGAATGGGTCGAGGATCATGTCGAGGAGACGCTGACGGTGTATCGGCTGCCTAGGGAACATCGCCTGCGGATGAAGTCCACGAACATGCTGGAACGGTACAACGAGGAGCTCCGTCGGCGCACGCGTGTCGTCAGGATCTTCCCGAACGCGGAGTCCTGTCTGCGTCTGATCTTGGTACTTGCGGCGGAGACCCATGAGCGGTGGCTGACGGGGCAGCGTTATCTATATGGCCGGATCGGCGTGGTTCGCGCATCCGAACCGGAATCCGAGACATGGCAGGAGGCGGCATGAAACGCCCGAAAATTTCGCGCCGAGCGGAGACCCGCCCATATGGGCGGGTCTCCGCTCCCACCGGAAATTGCAGAAAATTCTTGACACAACTTCGCATCTGAAGGAACGTGGCCTGCGGGGAGTCGAGTATGTGGTCTCGGACAGTCATAAGGGATTAAAGCATGCGATCTCGAAAGTGCTGCCGACCGCGCTGTGGCAACGGTGCTGCGTCCATTTTCTGCGCAATGCCAGGGACAAGCTGTCCCGGAGTGCTGATCCCGCGTGTCTGGAGGGTTTGAAACGGTTGTGGGGCTGTGAGCATGTCGGGGAGGCTCGTGAGGCACTGGGTGCCTGGGTAGCCCGTTGGGGCGATGAGAAAGGGTTTGGCAGGCTAGTGGAATGGGTCGAGGATCATGTCGAGGAGACGCTGACGGTGTATCGGCTGCCCAGGGAACATCGCCTGCGGATGAAGTCCACGAACATGCTGGAGCGGTACAACGAGGAGCTCCGCCGGCGAACGCGTGTCGTCAGGATCTTTCCGAACGCGGAGTCCTGTCTGCGTCTGATCTTGGCACTTGCGGCGGAGACCCATGAGCGGTGGCTGACGGGGCAGCGTTATCTATATGACCGGATCGGCGTGGTTCGCGCACCCGAACCGGAATCCGAGACATGGCAGGAGGCGGCATGAAACACCCGAAAATTTCGCGCCGAGTGGAGACCCGCCCATATGGGCGGGTCTCCACTCCCACTGGAAATTGCAGAAAATTCTTGACACAACTCAGTCTTCACGCTCGCAAATCCCCCGAGCCAGGGACCACCGAGTCGCCGACGGATCCCTCGACTTCTCCTTGAACCAAGCCAGCGAAGCCTCGCCAAAATGTCTCAGACCCAATTGCATGCAAATATAGTAAACATCACCCCCTCTCTTGTCAAGTGTGTCTAATTGCAAGGTGGACGACAGGGTGGACGCCAACTCATGGCGGCTCAGTGCCGGAAACCGTGCCACCGTCTTCTGAAGGTCCACCATCCAACGGCGGGTCAGCCGCGTGCCACCCAAGGTGGTCGACTTCACGTTCTCGATTCGGAAATCCATCACGTTGGCACCAGAGACCATCTAACCAAGCGTAGATTGCCATAACCCATGCCAAAACGCAAGTGTTTTTTTGAAGAACCCCCAAAAAATCGAATATGTTTCCGTATATCAACCGGTTACACGACATCCTCAAAGACCGGGATCCCTTTCCGTTCATCCGCATGCCATCGCAGCCACCGGGGGCGAGACTTCCCGACAGTCGGGGAGCGTTCGGGCCTCGTCAAGACCAGGACCCAAGGGCGTGCGATAGGGGCGTCCGCCGCATGCTCACCCGCATGGCTCATCATCCAGTCGACAACAGCATCTTTCACGGGATGCGCCGCTTTGCACGCCGATCGTGGCGGTCCGCAAAACGGGCCCAGGCGCATGCTACACGTCCGCACCGCTTCCGCCAGCATCGTACTCAGCACCGAACGCGCCCCGCTTCCGTCCGACCCGAACGCACCCCTTTCGCCATCCAACGCACCCATCCGTCCGAACGCACCCCGCTACCATCCCCTTCCCCCCGGCAAAGCCCAACCAACTTCGTGGTATCAACAACTTACACGCACATACATCGCACCCAAGCCATCCATTATGAGAAATAAGGGCTAGAAGTATCTGGTCGGTTATCTACAACCCCAAATCTATAATCTACAAAATCGAACGATCAGAGTACTTAAACCATCAATGGTAGTATCCACGTGCCGATTACTGAACTCATTGTCAAGTTTGAGCAGTTTTGAGTTAATTCGGATAACCCGCTCAGTGCGCCTCGTCCCAATTGTTTCCAATACCAATGTCCACGACCAACGGAACTTCTAGTTCCACGGCTGCCGACATAACGTTCCGTACCCCGTTCGCGAGTCTATCGACTTCCGCCTCAGCCACCTCGAACACCAGTTCGTCATGGACCTGCATGATCATCCGCGCATCTATTCCAGTAGCGGACAACCAATCGTCCATTTTAATGGTTGCCATCTTGATGATGTCCGCTGCACTTCCTTGAATCGGTGCGTTGATAGCCGTGCGTTCGGCAGCCTGTCTGCGCATCATGTTTTGAGCATTTACATCACTCACGTAAAGCCTGCGATCGAACGCCGTTTCGACGTATCCGTGGTTGCGAACATGGTTGCGCGTGCTATCCATATATCGACGTACCGCTTCGTATCTCTCGAAGTAAGCGTCTTGGTAGATCTTTGCAACACCGAAATCAAGATCTAATCGACGACCCAACCCAAATGCTGACATACCGTATATCAAACCAAAATTGATGGCCTTAGCACTTCGTCTCTGTTCATCCGATACATCTTCATATAGAGAGCCAAAAATCTCCGCCGCGGTCGCGCGATGTATATCGAGATTTTCAGCGAATGCTTTCTTCAAACCTTCGTCTCCCGAGATGTGCGCCATCACTCGCAGCTCAATCTGAGAGTAATCTGCAGAAAGCAGTTTGTACCCTTCCGGAGCTATAAAAGCTTGTCGAATCCTGCGGCCATCTTCAGTTCGCACGGGTATGTTCTGTAAATTTGGATCGTACGACACCACCCTTCCAGACGTCGCAGCCGCTTGACTATACGTTGTATGAACGCGCCCCGTTTTGGGGTGTATTTGGCGTGGAAGTGAATCCACAAAGGTCGACTTCAATACATTGGCACCGCGATAGCTAAGAACAATTCCTGGTAGCTCATGTTCGTGTTCAAGCCTGACTAGTACATCTTCAGCAGTCGAGCGATGTCCCGTCTTGGTTTTGCGCGGCGCAGTCAGGTGCAGCTTGTCGTAAAGAATCTCTTGAAGCTGCTTGGGAGAACCCATGTTGAATTCCACGCCCGCCAATTCATAGGCTTGATCAGCAAGGGTTGATATACGTGCAGCAAGCTCTTTACTCAGCGCACTGAGCTGTGCCCGGTCAAGAAGCGTGCCGTTTTGTTCGATTCGGGCTAGTACTGGCGATAGCGGTTGTTCGATGGTGTCGTAAACCTTCTGAAGTGCGCTCGTGGCTCGCAGCTTTTTGGATAGGACATTGTGTAGAAGCAAGTTCAAAACGGATTTTTCCGCAGTGTACGGAAGCAATTCCTCAGCAGAAACTTCATCGATTCGTTTTGCTTTCCGGCCCGTTCCAACAATATCTTTCCGCTCGACCGCTTTAATGTCAAGATAGCGAAATGCTAATCCATTCGTTGAATAGCCGCCGGATTGCGTATTGTTCAAAACGAATGCCTTCAGCATGACGTCATGCTGAAGGCCACTCAAGGCGATGTCGAAAGCTGCTAAGACCTTCCGAGCATGCTTGAGGTTTCTACCAACTTTCACGATCGAGTCATCTTCAAAAACGGGCTTCAATAAAGAGAGAACGGATTTCTGATTCACTACCCGAGGCACGAGCAATGATGATGAGGTGCCAAGAGGAACATAAGCCGCTTTAGTTGGTTCGACGCACAGTGCAATGCCAATAATGCGAGGTTCGATTTCATCGCCATCGGCGGTGTAAATACTTACTGATACCTGTTTTTGGTTGACGATTTCAGCTACCAATTCTCGCAGTTGCTCCACCGTATTAAGAATCTCGTACTGCGCCTTTGCGGAACTTGACGTGGAACCGTTTCCATTCATGTCCTCTAAATATGACTTGAATTGATAAAGTTGGAACAGCCGAATCAATTCCTCCTGGTTCGGCGGTTGGCACTGCAATTGATCCACCGTTACATCAAGCGACACGTCACATTTGATGGTCACAAGCTCATATGACTGATCCAGCTGATCTAAAGACGCGCGCAGATTTTCACCTATTTTCCCTTTGACCTGATCCGCATTTGCTTTGACACCTTCTTTGGTGCCGTACTCGTTCAACCATTTCCCTGCCGTTTTAGGACCAACCTTAGGAACCCCGGGTACGTTGTCGATTTTGTCACCAATCAGAGCTAAGTAATCAATAATTTGACCGGGTGCGACGCCGAATTTTTGCTTTACGCCCTCGATATCCATAGTGGTATCAGACATGGTGTCGATTAGAGTGACATACTCGTTGACTAGCTGCGCCATGTCTTTGTCGGACGTGGAAATCACTGTATGTCGTTGCATGCGCGTCGCTTGTACAGCCAAAGTGCCAATCACATCATCTGCTTCCACATCCGGCACAATGAAAAGCGGCAATCCCATAGCACGAACGATGTCATGTATCGGTTCTATCTGCCTTGCCAACTCTGGCGGCATAGGAGGTCGATTAGCTTTGTACTCTGGATAAATACGATCTCGAAAGGTCTTGCCTTTAGCATCGAAAACTACCGCAATCGGACTTCCTAGATAATCCTGTCCGAGCTTTCGCAACATGCTTACTACGCCACGAATTGCGCCCGTTGGAAAACCGGTAGCAGTTCTCAGGTCCGGTATCGCATGGAACGCCCGAAATAAGTACGACGAACCGTCAACAAGCAATAATGGAGTTTGATTAGTCATGTTGTTTAACTCTGGGTCGGTTCTAAATCCACGTGCTGCAATGAGACGCTGCTTGTTTCATAAAGGAAGATGATAGGTTACCTCCTCAATACACGTTTCAATATCGATATCGATCAAATCTGTCTTTATGATTTGTGGGAGCGGAGATTTCTCATAGGACACTGTCCAATCCACGAAATACCATTACGTCTTAGCCGTTACCGCAGCACCATCAACCAATTATTCGTTTACTTTCTAGAGAAGCCCCGTACATACGAGTGAAGAACATGAGTCAAGAAGGCATGATCCATGTTGGCAATTCGTAATTCCGGGGAACGCGATTTCGTGAAATTTTGTACGCGCGAGGGGACCTAATAATCAGCATGTCAACCAAGGTTTCATCCGCTGTCGAGCTTCGCTTCAATCTGTGTCGTTCGGATTTTAGACACTTCATTTAAATTAAATCCCGCTTAGCTAACGCCGCTAGTTCCCGTTATACCAAGCGCGATAGCGTATTGTTCTCCGTACCATAGTTATCGGTACCCGCAACGCAATCAGCAAGAGATACGTCCGTTGTCAATCTCATTTCGAACCGCTGACGCGGCGAGTGCCTACCGCACTATCCAAGAAAGTACTGTCCGTTCACAGAAACACTAAGCAAAGGCTTAACCGGCAGAAGAGTGACCGCCAATCCATCTGAATTTTACCCCTAACTCAAGAAGATAGAGGGTAGATTGATGACTTGAGAGAATTTGATATCGTTATGTGAAAAATATTCTATTCTCTATATAATACTCTCCCGACTGAAAATCGGTAGTGACCGGATAGTGATTGTATTGCTATCATGCCCAAGTCAGTAAACTTTCCTTCGGAGAAGTGCAATTTCAAACCACGTAATAGATTTACAAACGGATCGAATCGATGATGGATTGGTAATCCGCGTGTGCGGCCGCATTGACGGTATAAACGCGCAGGAATTCGATGAGAGTTTGAACGAGACTATCAATGAGTCTGATAAGGCTATCGTTCTTAATCTTGAGAATCTGCTCTATATTAGTAGTGCTGGACTTCGTTCAATTTTACTAATTGCGAAAGCACTCAAGAATAGCGGTGCTAAGTTCGCCTTATGTGCATTACCTGATTCCATCATGGAAATTGTCAAGATAGCAGGATTTGACAAAATCATTGATGTTTACGGAACAGAAGTACTGGCAATGAACGCAGTCAAGCCTTAAGCCCCGTTTCTACTAGATTCGTCGTCATCGTCAGCAATTCGATGCACCGCGGTGTTTACCGGGAGGTCCACGATCATCTCGGTAAATTCACCCTCCTTCGTCTCAACGCAAAGCTCGCCGCTGTGTTGTCGGGCGATGTCACTGGACATGGAGAGTCCTAGGCCGGTACCTTTATCGGGCGGTTTGGTTGTGTAGAAGGGATTGAATATCTTTTCCAATGCGGACTCGGGTATGCCGTTGCCGTTATCGCGTACTCGAATTTCCACACGGTCACCGACTCGTCGTGTTTTGAGCGTTAGTGCCGGTGTGTAGCTGGTAGCAGTACCGCTATTTTCACTAGCAATCGCCCGACGCTTTTCGTTCGTAGCATAGCAAGCATTGCTGACCAAATTAAGAAAGACGCGTCCGAGGTCCTGCGGAAGCACTTCGACCTCAGGCAAATCCGCCTGATAGTCTTCTCTGATTTCCAGCTGGAATTCACCGTCCGCAGCCCGAGCACTATGAAATGCAAGTCGAGCGTGCTCGTTAAGCAAGTTGTTGAGATTGGTCATCTGCCAATCTTTCGAGCCACGCCCCATTCTTAGCATATCCATAACAATACGGTTGGCGCGAGATCCATGTTCATGTATGCGTTTTAAATTTCCCGTCAGGTCTTCAACGATCTCTTCCGCTAATTCCTCGTCATACTCCGACTTTCCGATATCGTCTTTTTTTAGTTTGCCCACTTCTTCCAGCAGTTCTTCTAACAGCTCCTGCGAGACCTCGGAAAAATTCATTATGAAGTTCATGGGATTCTTTATTTCGTGAGCCACACCAGCAGTCAATTCACCGAGGGCGGCGAGCTTTTCGCGCATTACGATCTGATCCTGTGCTTGGCTCAGCCGTTCGTTGGTTTGTTCTAATTCCTTGTTCTTCTCCTGTAATGCATCTGCGAGCTCTTCTACCAAGTTGAGACGTTGTACTTCAAGAGCATTGTCCCGAAAAACCCCCAGTGCGCGAGCCAATTCACCTATTTCATCCTTTCCTTTTATATCGATTGCAATTTCCAAGTTGCCACGCGCCATCTGCCGCATCCTGCTAGATAATTTGTTCAATCGGGTGATCACATGCCTATGTACAAGCAACCAACCAGCTCCAATCGCACCGCCAATACTCAGTATGTTGACGATCAACAGAATCGTTTTGCTGTCGGATACTGCAATAGTGGCCATACTCGCCATGTCTTCGGCGGTCGACCTCGACTCTCCGACAACTCTTTCCACGAGTGCTAGTACACTAGTACCCAATACTCGATTTCTCTTGAGTAGATCAGTTAGCTCGGCATCGACACGCAACTCTTGTTCTCGCAAATCAAATCCATTTTCGTTTCTTGTGCCAATCGAAAACAATTTAGAGAACGTCAAGGAAAGCAACTCTTTTAATTCGCTTTTCTGAATGGCATTGAGAGAACGATTTGCGCGACCCACGGCAGCTTGAAACCGTTCTCGCAATGGCTCAAGCAACGGCTCATCCATTAATGTGAAAGCCGTCGAAAGTAGTTCCGTCGCCACCGCTGCTTCCTGTTGAATCTCCGCCAAACGACGATACGTATCGAATTCCAAATCCGTAAAGTGAGCGGACCGAGGCGCAGGTGGAACATCAAGCGATTTATATCCCGTCTTAGTATAGAAAAGCTGGTTGTCGACCTCTCTAATCAGGATCGAAACAAGTTCCGCATGTACACTAAAAAGTTCATCTCGAAGGTTTTGATTTCGTTTACGGAAATCGAAGCGTTGTCTTATGAGTGACTTAGCCTTGGCGATATTGTTGACGATGTCGAGCCCACCCGCCTGGATCTGCCCCTTATAATCGATCCTTCCATGCTCTTCAAAGAAACTTGAAAGCTGTGATTTAAATACGGAAACCTCTCCTTCTATCGTCAACGCAATATCTTCAAATTGATCAAGCGTACTCGCGGCTGTAAGACTAGGAACAGCGGCAACCAGTTTGCCCGTTTGCCGGGCGATAGCAAAAGCTGATGCCATTTCAGGAATGCTCTCTTCACTCATGCTACGCTGTACTTCGCCGATATAATCAAGGAAAAAGAGAGCTATCAAACTTGTCGCGACGATCAGAACCACTGCACCACCAAACACCACGTACAGCTGTGCCGAAATCCGATTCCAAAGTTTGAATAGCACCCGTTTCGCTTGAGCCGTCACGTTAATTTGTGCGAGTTGCGTTTAACAACGACGGGACCGATTTTAACGACGTGACCGGTGCGTATTTACCATCCTCACCAATAAGGGTAAGAAACACGCTATCTGAACCTTGGTTGTCGTTTTCCCCGTATTGGAGCAGAAATCCATCCAAATCGACTTCATCTCCGCGTTGCAACACGGCGTTGACGCAATCGCGTTCAACCCGATTGCCGCATTGTTCTACGATATGCGCGGCTAAACGGCCTGCTAGATAACCTTCAAACGAAACGAAGCCGGGTACTATCTCCGAGTCGTACGCCTCAATTGCAGTTCGAAATGATTGAGACGCTCTCACCGTATCGCCCGTAGGAAATGGAACAACTTGAGTTACCAGTACCCCCGTACCTTGAACGCCGAGTTCATTCACCAATGCATTGCTCCCTACAAATGAAAGAGTCATAAACACAGATTTCAGTTTCAACCGATGGGCCCACTTGATAAATGTTGCCGTTGGTTGATACGGACCTACAATAATGACGGCTTCAGGGTCGACTCCCATTAGATCGATTAATGCTGTTTTCACGGCGACCGTATTGCGTGAAAATACTCCAGTACCAACGGCCGCAAGATTACGCCTCTTAAGCGCACGGACTACCCCTTGATAGCCAGCGCGGCCAAACGAGTCGTCCTGGTGGAGTATGGCTATACGGACAATCCCGAGGTCACTCGTCAGCCGTTCTACCATTTCCTCAGTTTCTTGATAGTACGAAGCGCGAAGATTGACCACAGTTCGGCGTTCGCTATCGCGCAGAAACTCGGCTCCGGTCATGGGTGCGATGTAGGGCACGTTATTCAACTCGGCAATAGGAACGGTTGATCGTGAAGTGGGAGTGCCAACCGCACCAATCAACGCAAACACTCCATCGTTGATCAACTGCTGGGTGTTAGCAATTGCTACTTCCGGCTCGTACATATCATCAAGCGAGCGCAGTACAAGGTGGTGGCCGTTAATACCCCCAGCATCATTTACTTCTTTAAATGCGGCGAGGATGCCGGCTTTAATGCTAACACCAAGCTCCGCAGCAGGCCCAGAAAAAGCCGCCGATTGACCGAAGAGAATTCGGTCCGAGAATACCCCCGGTGACATAGGCTTGTCCGTATCGGCGATAGTATCCTCGTCAGATTCGCCATGAACGACAAATGAAAAGACGGACGTTATTAAACCGACAAACGCTATCCGAAGAGTCGATTTGAATTGCCTTTGCGCGACCATTAAATCTTCTTAATCATGATCATCCGATTGTGGCCACCATCGCGTTCATATCGTAGCTCTGTCATAAGCTCCTTTGCGAGTACTACTCCTACTCCACCGATGCGTCGTTCTTCTAGCGTCGCATCAATATCAGGCTCTGGAGCATCTTCCAATGGGTTGAATGGTTGCCCGCCGTCGGAGATTTCGATCGTTACGGTCCTCCCTTGCTTTTGAAAGATGATTTCAACATCGTGTTCAAGATCGTCGTCATGAGCATAGTGAACAACGTTAGTAAATAATTCTTCTAGTGAAAGCTGGATTTGAAATACGGCATCAGGCGGAAGATTCTGCTGCTCGGCAAATTCGTTCAACGCTGTCCCAATCGTTTTATTTTGGCTCATGAGATTGGGGACAACTAGAGTGCGGCAGTAATCCATGTCTAAATACCCCAATTAGTCCACGTGTAATACAAGGCAAGTGATGTCATCGGATTGCGCACTGTCTCCAACGAATTCACTAACCGATTGAAATACCCTATTTACCGCGTCTTCAGCATTTTGCAAACTGTTATTACACAAAACATCGAAAAATCTTTCCATTCCAAACAATTCATCGCCTTCGCGCTCAGCCTCATTCACTCCGTCAGTGTAAAGAGTGACTAAGGAGCTTGTTTCTAGCGTAATAGTGTTTTCTTTATATTCGATATCTGGCACTATACCAACAGCAATACCTTCGGTTGAGGGTAATAGGCTGGTCGCATTTCCAGGGCTAACTAGCACGGGATGGTTGTGGCCGCCATTGGCGTATAGCAATTCCCTAGTTTCTGAGTTGTAGATTCCATACAGCAACGTCACAAACGTCATACTTTCATTTTTTTTCGACAGCATTTGATTCACCTTCCCGAGCACTTCAGCAGGCGAATCAGAGCTCACTGAGTACGCTTTCATCAGCGTCCGACAAGCCATCATAAAGAGTGCCGCAGGGACTCCTTTTCCTGATACATCGGCAATGACCAATCCGATTCGTCCATCATCCAGTTCATAGACGTCATAGAAATCACCCCCCACGGAGCGAGCGGATACCATATGCGCATAAATGTCAAAGTCTCCATGAATTGGAAAAGATTTAGGCAGGATGCTCTGCTGGATGTTCATAGCGACAACCAGTTCATTTTGAATGGCGACAAGTCTGTCACGCGATATCAATGCTTCACGCCAAAGTTTGAGGTTGTCGATTGTCCTCTCTATCGTGATTTTTAGATCCATGAAATCGATTGGCTTGGTAACAAAATCGAACGCCCCTCGATTCATTGCCGTCCTTATATTCTCCATATCCCCGTATGCTGAAACCATTACGGCGCGAATATCGGGGTCCACGGCGGGGATTTGGGAAAGCATCGTCAGACCATCCATCACCGGCATGTTAATATCCGACAGAACAATATCGAACTTACTACTTTCCGCTATCCGATCAAGTGCCTCTTGACCATTGTGCGCAAACTCGAACTCATAACGTCCGCGTCGTACTTCACGCCGCAAGCGTTGCAGCATTAAATGTTCAAGATCAATTTCATCATCCACAACAAGAATTCGGACTTTGACCTTATCTTTTTCGGTCTCTACTGCCATTTAATTAGATCTCCTGGATACTTACGCGAACGTCTAGTTGCATTTCGCCTCCTCCCGATAATACTCCTCTTGTGGGAGAGACGTCTTTAAAGTCCCTACCGTGAGCTATCACGATGTAGTTATTAATTTTCGTACTAGGATTTGTTGGATCAAACGGAATCCACGTATCTGCGCTCAGCAAACATTCGACCCATGCATGAGATGTGGACCCCGTACCTGAGTCAGCGGTATTGTTATCGAAAACATATCCTGACACATATCGAGTTGGTACACCCCATGACCGTGCTATTGCAATCATGACGTGAGCAAAATCCTGACAAACACCACAACCGGAATGCAGAATGTCAGCAATCGTTGAATCATATGAAGTGACGCCCGGAACGTAATCAAATTTTTCGAATAATAGTGATTTCAATCTATGCAAATCATCAACTGGAGACCCGCCGGGAGTAATCTCATTGCGCTCAATAAAGTCATTAAGCGAAGAACAACCCCGCGTAAGGGAGCTCTCATGCGTGTAATCCCAGAGCGTATACGCACGTCCCAGCAATAGAATCTCCTCCCATGTTTTGTTTTTAACGGCTTCTACGAGCCTCTCTCGATCTTCGCAAACTACAATCGAGTGAGTATCAATTGTCAAAGAACGATGTGGCCGATGAACATTCAAAACATGACGCACGTTGCCGAAAGCGTCTAACTCGTTGTTAATTGGCGCATTGAGGCTCGTCGAAATCTCAAATAGCTGCGAATGCTGGAATGGATCTTTCCTTGGTTGTAAGCATACGGACATAACGCAAGATCTAGCTTGATCTTCGTAGCTATATTCAGACGTATGATGGACTTCGTATCGAGGTGACATGTCGCTGCGTGACTAATTGACTGACCAAAGCATATCTATTACACCGTAGTCAAATCGTAGTTAAAATATGTTCGTGTAAGCTCATGATGTAATCGGTGGGCAAGCGTACGTGCTTTCTGAAGCTCATGATCACCAGCCGTTCCTCCCGGCCAATCGTAACGAAAGAGGGAGCTTATCTGACTCGCGGCGTTAGCTGCAACAACTGCTTTCCGCCCCGATATCTCCCCAAGTATCATCAATTGATCATGCACTTCATCCAAGGCGCGGCAAACCGAGCGAGGCAGAAAAGAATCCGTCGCAAGCAAACTGAGAACGGCGTGGCGCTCCATTTCAATGCCGTGATTCGCCTCATATACGTCTTCAGCATGGAAAAATCGAAGTAGGCTTATCCAGTGAACATCAGATTCTTCTTTTACCCTCTCCAACGCGCTTAATTGCGCCCTAAGTAGAGCGATAGAATGCTGTACGTTCTCAATAGCACGGCCTAGCTGAAGCAAGCTCCATGCTTCTTCGCGGTACATTGTTGACTGAGCGACGCCCATGAACGTTGCTATATCTCTATTCAATTCCGCATAGAACGACGCTGGCGACGTAACCCAGACATCTTCGATAGTTACTTCCTTAGTTCGAAGGTAAGCTACGTTCAAGCAAATCCACATCTCGCCTGTTAGGCAGTGGCGAATCTGCCGTGCATTTTCTCGGCCCATTTTGAAACAAGACCAGACTGAGCCTGGATTATGTCGTTCGAAAGTCAAATCGTTAGCAAGCGTAAAAGAATCCGCCAGCTCATATTCGTCCTGGTCCCAATGGACAATGCCACCTACCGGTGGGGTTCTCTCAAGGTACCGATATACCCGGTCCCATCCGAAGCGAATCTCCCATACGGGCCTATCAATTAGAGTTTCCACTTGCAGCCGAAGTAATCGACTTATTGCTTCCGCTCGCTCAAGATAACGTCCTAGCCAGTACAAGCTTGCAGCGTTCCGCGCGAGCATCATTTTTTAAGTACCCAAACGTCTTTGCTCCCTCCACCCTAGCTGGAGTTGACAACAAGACTGCCTTCCCGCAACGCAACGCGTGAGAACGCCCCAGGAACGGTGCGAGTCTCCCTACCGGTCAGTAGAAATGGTCTCAAATCAACGTGTCTAGGCGTTAGATTTCCGTCAACGAGACAAGGAGTGCACGATAATGCAAGAACCGGCTGGGATACAAACCCTTTGGGATTCTCGCGCACCATTTTGCTGTATTCATTCCGTTCTTTGGCACTGGCATGCGGTCCAATAAGCATGTTGTAACCACCCGACCCTCCCACCGTCTTTACCACCAGCTTATCAAGATTATCGAGCGTATATTCCAATTCTTCTGGCCGACGACAAAGATACGTCTCAACGTTGGGGATACGTGGCTCCTCGGAAAGGTAGTAAACGAATGATGTCTGGTACGTACGCATATATGCTCTTATCATCCGCAACTCCCGTTCCCGGTGCATTCACTACTGAGACGGTTCCGCGTTTGTATGCATGCATAAGGCCCGGAACACCAATCATCGATTCGGGTCTGAATACCAGCGGATCAAGGAAATCATCATCAACGCGCCGGTATATGACGTTGACTCTTCGAAGACCACTGGTCGTGCGCATGTATATGTAGCCGTCACTCATGAGCAGATCTTGACCTTCCACTAATGCCGCACCTAGCTCGTACGCCAGAAACATGTGCTCATAGAATGCCGCGTTATACACGCCGGGCGTAAGAACCACTATAGCAGGATCCGACTGGATACTAGGAGCTGATTCCTGTAACGTTTGTTTCAGTAATGCGCCGTAATGTTCGATTTCTTGAACTCCACATAATCGATATGCGCGGGGAATATTGGACTTGACGGCTTTGCGATTTGCGAGCATGTAAGAAACGCCTGAGGGAACGCGCAAGTTGTCTTCCAACACATGGAATCCTTCGTTAGTTCGAACTACGTCAGTACCACAAATGCCAATCCACGTTCCATTCGGCACCGACATGCCTTGCATCTCGACACGATATTGAGGGCACTCCCGGATAAGTTCTCTAGGGATTACATCGTCTGCAACAATTTTCGCGGCATTGTAGATATCGTCAAGAAATAAATCAAGAGCGGTTATGCGCTGTTTGAGTCCCACTTCAAGTTCATTCCATTCGTGCGCCGAAAGTACACGCGGAATACAGTCGATTGGAATGATCTGTTCGGTAATCTCGTCGTCGTGGTAGTTGGTAAACGAAATGCTTTCGTGCGTGAAAGAACGGGCAACTCGTTCCTGTATGCCAGTCAGCCGCCCGGGCGGCAACTTACAAAAAGATTCGTAAAGAGTGTGGGTTGATTCCCGAGGTGTGCCATCCGCATGGAACCACTCGTCGTATATCTCGGGTTTGAGCGAATACCCATCGAAATCCACTAGTAATCACCTCTTATCCGTTTCACCGGATTATAGAAGTGAATGTATCCTTCTTAGATCCTCCATCGGCAATGCCTTAAATACAACAAAATAGACAGCCGTGTTCGCGGTTATATCGTTTTTTCATAAACGCCATAATAGATGTCAGATGTTCAGTTGAATGACCATGAAATGCGTACTAAATCCCTGTTCTTGATACGTTGACTTTGCGATACTGAGTTCAATGGACGCTCTCTAATAACACCATTCAATGGTATTCATTTCAGCTTGGTTTTTAGGTTTTTATCGATGTGATCGCTATAATTTTCTTGTTTCGCTCCTCAGTGAGTTGCCTGGAACGGCAGCGTTGGGCTTGGGTCCTGCGGAGGGCACTCACTGACGCTCCCGTGGTGACGCAGTTCGTACACCATCCTTATATCCTATGGACGTTGACGATGTGAAACACGCAGACATAGAACACGTATTCAATACTAGATGAACGTGATGCTAGCATTTTTCTGGGATCGGACATGGAAGTGCAGTCGTGTGATTTCGCGATGCGAAACACTTCGCAGTCGAACGCTCCCCGCTACATTCCATTAAAAAACATTACAATCAAAAATAAGTTTGTTAGATCCAGAATAATTTATAGTCGGCGACGGCTGTTGTCGATACATTTGAAATGACTTGTATTAAGTCACGGCCAAGGGAGATTCTCAATGACATCGGATAGCGACTTCAAACGTATGATGGATTCAACGTTGCATTGGCAAATATTAGGAGCGTTGGTTCTTGCAGCCTTATTCGGTCTTATCTTTGATCACAACGGCATCGTTGGTGGAATAATCGTAGATATTTTTGATTTTGTAGGTGGACTTTTTCTCAACGCCCTTAAGATGATTATCGTTCCACTGATCTTAGCAACGATCATTGTCGGAATATCCAACATGGCCCGACAAGAAGCGTTCAGTCGCATCGGCGCAAAAACCGTGGGTTTCTATTTGGCTACCGGTGCACTTGCAATTGCTACGGGCCTGATTTTCGTAAATATAATTCAACCTGGCGTAACTGATAACGCGTCACAACTTATTGTAGGCATGGAAGATCCCGATACTGTACTGGCAAAGGTAGAAGGTCACACATCGGGGAGTCTTATTGGAGTTATAGCCCGAGCGATACCGTCAAACATATTTGCTGCGGCCGCAGAGACACAATTATTAGCGTTGATCTTCGTCGGCGTAGTTTTTGGCTTTTTCATGTCGAAGCTGGAAGGTGCTCCCGGCGAGACGCTGCAAAGATTCTGGACCGCCATTCATGACGTAATGATCATGATCACGATGTGGGTAATGCGATTTGCTCCCATCGGCGTGCTGGCACTTGTCGGTAAAGTATTCATTACGAGTGGATGGACGGCTTTCGAAGCGGTGCTCTGGTTCGTAATCACCGTACTGCTTTCGCTCGCGGTCCATTTCTTCATCACTTTGCCCGTGTTGCTTAAATTTATAGGAAACATTGATCCACTCGCTTACTACAGAAAAGTATCGCGTGCGCAGTTAACGGCCTTTTCTACGGCATCCTCGTCTGCAACGCTTCCCGTGACGATCAGAAGCGCGGAAAGTGCCGGCATTTCGAATCGGGTCACTAGCTTTGTGCTGCCGCTTGGTGCTACCGTCAACATGGATGGAACTGCACTCTATGAATGCATCGTAGTAATTTTCATTGCGCAAATATATGCCGCCACCCAAGGCGTCGAATTCCCCATCGCCCAACAGGTTACGGTCGTTGTTCTTGCTCTTCTGACGTCAATAGGTGTTGCCGGTATTCCTGCCGCAAGCTTGGTTGCAATTGCTATTATTCTTATGGCAGTTGGCCTTCCCGTTGAATTCATCGGTATTGTTCTTGCCGTAGACCGAATACTTGACATGTGCCGGACCACCGTCAACGTTACTAGTGATCTCACAATTGCCGCACTCATCGCCAGTAGTGAAAACGAAGAACTCCGTGAAATTCGCGGCAATCTAACTAGTAGCACTACTCAGAGCTCAGAGGAAATTTCAGAAAAAAGTGCATGAATTTTCAATAATGTAGATAGGTAAGTTAAATAAGGAATCCTTTTTGCCGACCGCGTGGTGATGTGCGAAAGCTGCTGAAGTTGTGGAATGAAGCGTTCCAACTCATGGTGCCCGCAGTATTATTTTTTGTCATATCACTACGGATCGGTGTAAATGTTCTTGCGTGGAACGCTGCATTGGACTAGCCGGGGGATTTGCCGTCCTCCATAAATCCGTCCCATCACCACATATTTGCCGTCGGCGGGTCGGGTGAGATGGCTTTCAGCCGCCGCTGGCCTTGCAGAGCATCTCGCTAGTGCCCGTCCGACGCCGCGCGAAACCCGGCCCGGCCGCCGATTGTCCATCTGCCCAATGAAGATGCATCCCAACGCGCAAGGACGGTGAAAAGACGCTCCACGGTTAGTCGTCTCCCGGCTCCACTGCAACCTTCCATCACCGGGAATAGGAAGCCGTCACTGCAGCGTAACCTGCTCTAGTCCGCGAACTATCATATGTTGTTTAAATTGTGGCGGTAAAATTGTTCGAATATCACGATCTACTCACCAACCCATAGACGGTTTCTTTGCCGAATTCCTTAAAATCGTTCCGCATGGAGGTAGGAAATCGCGCAAGAAAGTTCAGGACCGCTTTCTATAACCACGGCAGATATTCATTCTTTTTCCTTATCCTGTGCGTTGCGTGGAGCGGTCTGCACCTTATCTGATTCTTGAGAACATTGGTGGGAGCCTTGAGATGGCATCGAATTGGCGAATACGCTCTGCACCATAGCATACAGGGTCCTTGCTCGCGTCCATGTCCTCGACTCAAAGTAGACCGAACTTGACGTATCAATTCATGAGTGATCTTGCCGTCAATGCGGTACCACAACTTGATATATTTACACTCCAACGGATTATCCTGTGAACGTTACGGAGAATCTATGTCGTTGTGCTGCATCAATGAGAGAGCTCATTAAAAGCAGACTTACTAATCTCAATATCAAGAACTCAACTATATGAAGAGAGTATCTTTGCTGCTTTCAGTACTGACTACTGTTTACATTGTCACAGGATGCGAAGACGAACCTGCTCAGCAGCTGACGGCAGCCGATCCGCAATCCACGAGCGAAATGCACGGTACGATGACGCAGATCCTTGAACCACCTACTGACGTGATCTGGGGGTCGGCTGGATACATTATCACGGAAGAAGGAGAAGAAAGTCTCGCGCCAACTACCGATGAAGGTTGGGCAGAAGTTCGTCGCAATGCGCTGATCTTGGCTGAAAGTGGAGATCTACTTCAGTCACCTGCACTTGCTGTAGATCAAGGTGCGTGGATAGAGTACGCGCGCGCGTTATCAAGGGTATCCAAATCCGCAATCACGGCAGCCGAAAATAAAGATGCTGATGAGCTATTCAAAGTCGGGGGACACATTTACAACGTCTGCCGTGCATGTCATCAGGCCTATTGGCATAAAGGGGCCGATTCAATTCAAGAATGAAACGGTCTATATTCATCTTGGGTGGGTTATTAGTGGTAGAAGTCCTCTTTACCGGCTCCGCGTGGTGCCATACGATTGGTGAAAGCAACGCTTTATACGTCCAGACCATTGAAGGCCCGGCTGTTGCTGCTTTCGCATATCTCGGTGCAAAACACATGGTTACTGGAATCGACCATATTCTTTTTCTGATTGGCGTGGTTTTTTACCTGCGTCGACTGAAAGATGTAGTGCTTTACGCAACGCTATTCACAATTGGCCACAGTCTTACGTTACTAGCGGGCGTACTCGGCGAGTGGCAAGTGAATTCCTACATTATAGACGCCGTGATTGGCGGCTCTATCGTTTACAAGGCTTTCGAAAACATGAGAGGGTTCGATTATTTGCGATGGGCCCCGGACCCAAGATTTGCGGTGTTCGCGTTTGGCCTCTGCCACGGAATGGGGCTCGCAACAAAACTTCAGGAACTTCATATCACACAGGAAGGCCTGTTTATCAACTTGATAAGTTTTAACACCGGTGTTGAGTTTGGGCAAATTCTCGCACTGACCGTGGTCGTGGCATTATTGATGTGGTGGCGGCGTACCAAGCAATTTAGCCGGTCCGCCTTTGCCGTCAATGGAATACTTATGGTACTCGGCGTCATGCTCGCTGAGTTCCAGATTGCTAGTTATTTGGTCAGCCAAGGCCTCGTTGCATGAAAAGATTAGCTTTAATGGGAGGGTATTTTGAGCTAAAATGCTACGGGTGAAGATTGCCGTTGGAGGCGTTGAAATGGGCTTTTTTAGGGGTTTCAGGGGTGTTCTGTGCGGATCTTCGTTGGGAGAGCAGCGATCATGAGACGTTTCGAGCATGCCTTGCGGTTGGATGAGACGCCGGTCGGTGAGATCAAGATCAATGTGAAATCACGGGATGACATTCCGGCGTTGCTGTTGGGATTGCAGCATCTGTACGTGTCGGCGTCATGCTCGCTGAGTTCGCGTGACCGGGGCATTGGCAATAGCGACGATACTGACTTTTGCATTCGTATTGCCGGCTGAGTTCAGTATTGATCCGCTAGGCTCCGGACAGATGTTAGGATTGATAGGGTTGTACGGCAAAGATGTTGGCGAGACGCTAAATATGGTATCGGAAAAGAAACCAATTCCAGATGCGAGGACCTTCTATCTAGCCCCATATGAGTCCATTGAACTCAAGTATCACTTGGAATCTGGTGACGGATTGATCTATTCCTGGGATGCAACGGGTGAAGTTGTATTTGATCTTCATGCAGAACCTGATGAAGGCGGGGAAGATAGAGCGCAAAGTTTCGCGCTCGGGCGTGCCCAACGGGGGAGTGGTACCTATGTTGCGCCCTTTACCGGGATACACGGTTGGTTTTGGGAAAATCGCACCTTTGATTCGATAGCCGTCAATATCAAAACGTATGGTTTCATGATGACTGCAATCGAATACCAAGACAACGATTCAGTTTCATACCAACTAGGGACCGGGAAAGAATGAGTTCGACATATTTGATAGTTGCACGACTACCAATACCAAGGTACTAAACCCCAGCAATGCCCCGTATAGCCTAAACTCCGCTATTAGTCTGGACTGTCCGGATTGGGTTTTGCGATAATGGAGGCAATATGGGTACTTGGAACCCGTCTCAATGCACGACGAAGTGCTGTGTGGAACGTCTGAAAACGCCGATTGCCCGTACCAAAACACGGAAAGACCGACACCAAGTCTAAATTTAAACTATACGGGGAATTGCTGTACTAAACCCCAACGCAGACGGTTGTAGAACTATGATGCGATTTGCAGAAGAAATCTTACTCCTTCTGCTCAATGAAAGTACGGGACAACTTGAACCCGTACCTGAGTGGAAGATGGCCTGTGTGCTCTCGGGAGCCGTATTGATGGATCTTGCGCTCGAAAATAGGATTGATACTGACCTTCAATCGCTGATGGTGACAGATGCCAAGGATACAGGTGACCCGATGCTAGACCCGGTACTTGCCGATATCTCGGCAGCAAAAGAAGTACACAACGCCCGCTATTGGGTTGAACGTACAGCACTACGCGCGGAATCAATACGTGAGATCGCATTTGAACGCTTAGTAAATATCGAAATTTTGGATTTTGATACCGGCGGTTACTGGACGCTTTCGCGTAAGGTTGTCCGATCCGGTAGGTATCCGTTCTTCGACGGACGAGCAGGAGCCGAAATCAAGGGAAGAATCCTTCGCACTTTGTTAGACGAGGAAATTCCCGACCCCCGGGAGATAGTCATCATTAGTCTTGTCAATGCATGCGATGGTTTCAAAAATTTACTTACCGATGAAGAAATGACCATAGCACACGAACGTATCAAAACGATATGTAAACTCGATTTGATTGGGCAGTCAATCATTGCTGCAATACGCGAAAGCCATGAGCCGCCGAGACCTACTCACGTAATACCACAACCACTTTTACCGCGAGTGAGCACGATGGACCTGTTCCTATCAAGCACATGGCGATCAGGCAATCTTCCAAAATTTTTTGCAGAAAAATTTGAGGAATTGGGACCGGTTTTCGAATTAAAGTCTCTTGGACGCAAATCGGTCGTCCTGGCGGGTTTGGAAATGAATAGGTGGGCTAACAACCATGGCTGCCAGTATTTAAGGAGCCATGGGTACACCAGACACGACTATACAGGCATTGATTACAAACGATTCATGGAAGACATGGACGGTGCCAACCACCTGAGGTTAAGAAAAGCACTTCGTAGTGTGAGTTCTCGGTCAGTTGTCGAAGCCCGTCTTAAAGATGTAGTCGATATCGGACGACGTTACATATCCGCATGGCCGGTGGGTATTCCCATGAAAGGAAACGACATGATTCAACCGCTGGTCGGCATGCAAATGGGAATACTCAGCGCGGGCGTCGACCCTACTCCCTGGCTGGCCGATATTCGGAAATTGGAGGAAAGTACTCAGATAGTACCCTTTATCCATGTATTGCCAAGACTACAAATGATCTCACCTAGACTTGGACGCATCCGAAGGCGTATTCACGATCTGTATGTGCTTATTCATGGTACCCATACCCCTGAACAACGACGAGGACAGCCTCGGGATTTTATTGACGAAATTTTAAATCTTCACTATAACGATAAGCAGCTCATGCCGGAAAGTGAGCTGTTTTCGGCATTTCTTTTACCTTTTTTTTCAGGGACTTCGCTGGGTAGTGCAATTCTGTTCGCGCTTTATGAGCTGCTCAAGCATCCCGACCTGAAAGAGCACATCTTCGCGGAGGCGGACAGAATATTTAAGAATAGAGAACCATCTGCGGAAGACTTTCGCGCTCACAATATCGACGTCACGCACCGATTCGTCATGGAGTCGCTGCGACTGTATCCGGTTGTGCCATTTCAAATTCGCACGGTTATAAACACTCTGCAATTCGATGGCTATAAAATCCCTCCAGGGACCGAGATATTAATAGCACACCCAGCGACACACTACCTTGATACATCGTTCAAAGAGCCTATGAAGTTTGATATTGATCGATATTCGTCTCCCCGAAAAGAGCAAACACCGCCGGGCGCGTATCAGCCATTTGGAATAGGAACGCACTCTTGCCTCGGCGCGCACTGGTCTGAGCTGCATATGGCGGCTAATCTGCTATTGGTGCTCCACCACTTGGACCTCGAATTGGATCCGAAGGATCACAAATTAAAGATCAGCGCAGTACCGAAACTTACACCTCATAAGTCGCTCAGAATCTCAGTTACGAGGCTACGACACGAATTTAACTAGTGTCTGTGAGAAAACCCTGACAATTCTATCAAAGCGTTGATGATTGTAGCAGTTGAAATGAGTATTTTTGAGGGTTTCAAGGGACACCTCTAAAAACAGAGCATATGGAGGGGTTACCAACGACGGATGTACGGTTTTTCGGACGGATCGAGAGCCTTTTGGGGCGGAACGGGTGACTATTTTGTGTTCCACGGACGATTTGACGGTCGTGCGGGCGGATTCATGCCGTGGCTGCCCGGAGTTGGTGGAATATCAGGTACTGGAAGTTGTAAGCGAGGTTGACCAGCCCGATCTTGGCGGCGTATCACGTTCGCAAGACCCGTAGCTTGGAAGTGATTCCACCGTGGCTGTGTATTGGACAGGGACCTCCACCGGGGACGTGAGAGGGACCTTGAAGGCGTTGGCCGGTCCGGCCGCGGCTAGGCTGTCGGATATGTAACTACCTTACGATTGAGACCACATCACTGAGTAAACAGCTACCGGCGGTTACTTTTTATCCGCTATGTCGACCATGACACGGTTTACTGCTGTATTCGGTGCAGTAGAAATGAAAGGACCCCACTGTCTTAACCAAGTGCATTGTTGTCTAGCAAGACGCCGCGTAGCGACTAAGATCTTCTCTCGCAATGAAGCCCTATTGTTAGACCCAGAATCTAAGAATTCCCAGCATTGTTGATAACCAACCGCCCGCATCGATAAAGATTCCCTGCTTACGTGGGGTACCTCACGGACTCGAGAAACTTCATCCAACAAGCCATGGTCAATCATCCGGTCCAATCGTCTTTCGATGCGTTGATGCAAAACTGCTCGTGAAATATTAGATATACCATATTCCAGAAGTTCGCACCTTAACCGACTGCGTGCATTTCTACCAGCATCGCTTCTCCAATGATCGGAAATTGGTTTCCCAGTAAGCTCATACACTTCAAGAGCACGTTCTATGCGTGCGTGGTTGTTGGGATGAATTTTCGAAGCAGCAATAGAATCGATTTCGCCGAGTTCGTAATGAAGTGCACCCCAACCTAACAAACGGGCGCGTTTTTGAATGTGTCGTCTTACTTCCGCATCGGCACCCGGTAGGTTCGATAAGCCATCCCGAAACGCTCGAAAATACAAGAATGCCCCCCCTACTAGAACAGGTAAACGGTTTTGTGCAAAGGCTAGACGCACTGCGGAATCTGCACCATCAAGGAATGCTCTAGCTGAATAAGATTCCCAAGGATCGCGGATATCCACCAACTCGTGCGGATACCGCTGAAGTATCTCTTTCGATGGTTTTGCAGTACCGATATCCATACCGCGATAAATCATGGCAGAGTCCACGCTAATCAGTGTAACATCAACCTGTTCTGCCAATTGAAGTGCTATATCCGTCTTGCCGGAAGCGGTCGGGCCCATCAGGGTTACAACTGTCGGCAAAGGATGCCTTAAGTCAGCACTAGGCATGAATTAGAACCGCGCGTACTATCACTGAAAAAATAATCCGACCAGGTTTATAGAAATCGCGGTCCTCCTATTGCCCGCGCAGAAACATCCGGTCCAATTCGCTGAGTGCATAAATTCGATAAGTCGGCCGACCGTGATTACATTGACCCGCATTATCGGTACGCTCCATCTCTCGAAGCAAATCATTCATTTCTGTAATCGTAAGTTTCCGATTAGCACGGAAAGATCCATGGCACGCCATAGATGCCATGAGAGCATTCTCACGATCCCGAATGACTGTAGCCGAACTACGTTCTCGCATTTCATCCAAGACATCACGCACAAGAGAATCAATGTGGCTGTTTTTAAGCATCGCTGGAATCTCCCGAACCGTAATGTTTGTCGGACCTGACCTCTCCAATACCAACCCAAGATGCTCAAGTTTGGAACCAAACTCTTCAACACTCTCAGCATCCGACGCACCAACTTCCAGTCGTATTGGGACAAGCAAGCGTTGAGATACAACACCTTGATTGCTATGCGCCTGCTTTAATCGTTCATATACAATTCGTTCGTGGGCGGCGTGCATGTCAACCAAAACTAATCCTGTAGCATTTTGAGCAAGAATGAATACGCCATGAAGCTGGGCGATCGCAAAGCCCAGAGGCGGCATTTCTATACTAGGGTCTACTTGGGGTTGCGGAACGGGATGCGGGTCATTTGATGAAACACTTTCGGACAGTCGGGGTAGAGCTGTACTAATATCATCAGACTCTTCAGGTGGCTGAAAATTCGATGATGTAGATCGACGTGACGTTGGGTTTAAATTAAGCGGTGCTTGAGAATTTGGTACTGGCAAATCCAAGCGAGGTCCATCTAACTCAATCGTACGAACGGCTTCTGGCCGAACTCCGCTTAGAGTACGGTGCAACGCACTGAATATGAAATCGTGAACTCTTCGAGTGTTGCGAAAGCGAATTTCGCTTTTAGTAGGATGTACGTTTACATCAACTTCTTTCGGATCCAACGATAGGAATAACACAAATACTGGATGTCGGCCATGAAATAACACATCGCGATACGCCTGTCTAACGGCATGCGCAACGAGATGATCATGCACGTATCGATTATTGACAAAAAAATACTGTTGACTGGATGAGTTACGGGTGTATATCGGTTCACCGACCCATCCCGAAATTCGCAGACCACCGTGTTCCTCGTCAACTTGAACCGATTGCGCTAGAAAATCCTCTCCAAGTACTCGACCAACGCGTTCCGTAGGCGAAGTTACTGCATCCATCTGCTCAATCACCCTGTTCCCATGTGCAAGCGAGAAAGCACAGTGTGGATGAACAATTGAGAGTACGCGGACAGCATTGGATACGCGCCGCATTTCCGTCCGTTCCTGCTTGAGAAATTTTCGTCGCGCTGGCGTGTTGTAAAAAAGATCTAACACTTCCACGGAGGTGCCTACGGGATGAGGAGCTGGCGAGAATTGTTCCTCTCCACTACCTTCCACTCTTATTCGCCATGCAGAACTCGCAGCGGCCGTTTTCGAAATAATCTCAAGCTTGGATACGGCACCAATACTCGCGAGGGCCTCTCCACGGAACCCCATAGTGGCTACTCGCGTTAGATCATCAGCTTCTCGAATCTTGCTTGTAGCATGGCGCTGAACGGCTAAACGCAGATCGTCCTTATGAATCCCCAAGCCATTATCGGCAACACGTATTTTGCGTACGCCCCCCACTTCGAGTGAGATGTCAACGGAAGATGCCTTAGCATCCAAACTATTCTCAACCAGTTCTTTGACGATGGACGCTGGTCGTTCAACAACCTCACCGGCTGCAATTTGGTTCGCTACTTTCTCGTCAAGCCGTGCGATGCGATCAGTCAAGAACCACTTCCGGTTGGAATTGTGAGTACCTGACCCACACGAATTTTATCGCTCTTTAAGTTATTCGCTACGCGAATAACTGCTATAGGCACGCTGTAAGCCCGTGCAAGCTCGCCTAGGGTATCATTTTTTTGAACCAAGTGTTCTATAGTGATGGAATCACAACTGACACCACCTCGCAACAATTTTGCATGAGGTGGAGGACGACGACAGAAGTGCGATCTAATTCCTCGCGCAATGGCTTCACCAAGCTTGTCCTGATGGCTCTTGTTCGACAACAATTGTGCTTCCCGTACGTTTGTTATAAATCCGGTTTCCACGAGAATGGACGGGACGACCGTCGATTTTAATACCAGGAACCGTGCTTCTGCTACCGAATTCCGACTATGTATTGGTGCGACCGCCGCCATCGAACTAAGTACTGCTTTCCCAATTTCCGAAGATTCAGCCACCGTGTGACTCTGTTTCATTTCACTGATTATTTGATTCACATTGCTATCTATCTTTTCACCTAAATTACAGCTGGTGTTGACCCAACCCGTAATCCCTCCCACGACATCCGATTCGTTTTCGTTCCGTTCAAGCCAAGACGACAATAAGTCCGTGGAGCTTTTCGATGAGAGCATAAAGACCATAGCCCCTCGAATGTCTGATTTAGATATCGAATTGGCATGTATAGACACGAATAAATTAGCGCGTTTTTCGCGAGCGATCTCCCGACGTTTATACAGGGGAACTTCATAATCACCGCCACGCGTCAGATAGGAACGGAATCCAGGCACTTTATTCAATTCCGAATGCACCTTTTTAGCGATTGGTAGTACGATGTTTTTTTCCATGACTTTGCCAATTCCAATCGCACCCGGATCTTCACCTCCGTGACCAGCATCAACCACTACAACTACACGGTCATGAGGATCAACTGACTTTTTGCAGTCTTCCTGGTCCACGTTTCTACCACGGTAAAAATCAATGACTAACCGATGGCCGTAGATTCCCAGCGGCGGCAGAATACTAACCTGCGGTTCAATATCCCGGCTAAGGTCAAGCGTAATGCGATAATTCTCGCCACGTTTAGCATGACGAACGCTCTGGACCACGTCGTTAGTAAATTCGCCAATGATAAACTTTGATGAAGGTACCGTATTTTTTAAATCCACATAGAACCGCGGTGGACTTTTAAGCGACCCACGATGAAATTCGGGATCCGATTCCACATCAAAAACAACCCGTGTGTAGTTCGGACCATCACCAAAGCGAATGCGTTTTAATTCATTACCGAACGTCTTAAGACAGACCAAAGACGCAATGGCAATACACACAACTATATAACGAATCATGTATCAAGAATTATAAAATTCGCAACACTGCATATTAAGATCAGAACCCGTAGTACGGAAACTTTTCGAATTTCTATCGAATGGTCGTGCCCTTTCGTCTCCCATTATGGGTTCTTGATCCATTTCGTTTCTCAGATTTAAACTACTCTCCAGACAGAATCCCCCAACCTAAGTTGATTAATCCATTATGAATAATATATCGCTGTATGAAAATCATCAATATCGCTAATATTGATCAATGTTACCGGAGACATAGGTACAAAACGGCTGATCCTGTTGAGATTTTCGCACGAACTCAGTCTTTCAATGGCATAGCCACACCAATAAACTTATTTGTCAGTCGATATCGCGGTTTACAATCCAATGCATTCCAGCCCAGTAATTCCCCGTATAGCCCAAACTCCGCTATTAGTCTGGACTTTCCGGATTGGGTTTCGCGATAATGGAAGCATTATCGGAACCCGTCTCAATGCACGACGAAATGCTGTGTGGAACGCCTGAAAGCACCGATTTCCCGTACCAAAACGCGGAAAGACCAACACTAAGTCTAAATTAAAACTATACGGGGAATTGCTGATTCCAGCCTAGTCGAGCACGAAGCAAGCTCCTAGTTGCTGGCGTGACGAAATTTGTGCGGCATCTTGTCAACAACGAAAGCTCCGGCCATTTGACAGTGTTAGACCAGTGGAACTCGGTATGATTTAGCGGTAGTCGAAGAGGCTGGCAGTTCGTCCTTGTCCACGTACCGTCAGTTCAAGCTCAATATCTGGAGGTGGGAGTATTGATTTCCCAATTTGAGGCCATTCAATGAGATGTATTGCAGATTCGTCTATGATTTCCTCAATCCCAATATACGAAAGTTCTTCAACATCCTTTATCCGGTAAAAGTCTATGTGATAAAGATGTATATTTTTAAGCTGATACGGTTCAATAATGGTGTAAGTCGGACTCTTCACGGCTCCTGTATAACCCATAGCGCGGAGCACGCCACGAACCAACGTGGTCTTTCCAGCACCAAGGTCACCCGAAAGAAAAACCAATTCGTTATTCAACCCACTCGCAAGCTCGAATCCAAGAGCGACAGTAGCATCCTCGTCAACGAGAGATCTCGTCGTCGTTTTCACGAGCCACTGTCGAACGGACGAAGCATTCCGATTAAGTCCGTTGCGAGTGCCGATTTTCCGTTGAACTCAGTTGCGACGCGGTGACCAGCTTGAGCATGCAACCAAACGCCAAGCGAGGCCGCAGTAACTGCCGGTAATTGCTGCGCCAATGCCGCAGCGATGACACCAGTCAGCACATCACCGCTCCCAGCAGTTGCAAGTACTGGATTCGCCACACAACAAACGGCATGTAGCAAACCATCCTCAGCGATCAATGTACCCGCTCCTTTTAATACCACGGCGGAGCAAGTCCGAGAGGATAGATCCAATACCGACTTAGGCCTGTCCGCCTCTACCAACGCAACCGACGTACCGAGCAGTTCCGCTGCTTCACCCGGATGCGGCGTGAGGACCGAGTCAGCAGGCGGCAACCAATCATGTTCAGCAAGTTGATTGAGTGCATCCGCATCCAAAATTAAAGGTTTGCCGCAATCTAGTGATTGGCGAAGTAAACTGTAACCCCAGGATTTACGACCCAGACCTGGCCCAGCCGCCACCACCGAAGCGATTGATAAAAATGCCGTTATTGATTCCCCCTCACTGATTCCCCGAACCATCAACTCCGGTCTTCGTGCTAGGATTGCTGGCACATGCTCCGGACGCGTCAGAACGGTGACCAATCCTGCCCCCGTTCTTAACGCTGCCTCCGCGCTCAGCAACGGAGCACCTCCCATGCCTAAATCGCCCCCTATGACAACGACACGGCCAGATTTAGTCTTATAGTGGCCTGGTTGTCTCCGTGGCATATGACGCTCCGCCGTCGTCGTGGGTAACACTCTCAATCCCGATACGCCGTCATACACAGAACACGGGATACCAAGATCTGAGAATTCAACACGCCCCGCAAAATTCACCCCTGCACCAGTAACCAAACCCAATTTGGGTGCAACAAATGTAGCCGTCACATCAGCGCGAACTGGACGATCAGTGAGAGAGACCCCCGTATCTGCGAAAATACCACTAGGAACATCCAATGCCAATACCGGAACGCCGCTTCGATTGATCAGATCGATTGCAGCCACGTATCTTTCGCGTATGTCTCCTACCGCCCCCGTACCAAGCAACGCGTCCACAACAACTGACCCTTCGATCTTATTAACGTCGGATTCACGCACGTTTTGAGCGCGCGCCCAATCCCAAGCCAGTAGTGCATCGCCACGAAGATTCATCGATTCGCCTACTTGAATAAGCTGTACCGAAAAACCATGCTCTTTCGCTAACCCCGCGACCACGTAACCGTCACCGGCATTATTACCGCTTCCGCAAACCACCGTGATTGACTTGGCTACCGGCCAATGCTGCTGAATTACTTCAAATGCGAATCGGCCAGCGCGGTGCATCAGCTGAATCCCGGGTATGCCAGCATCGTGAATCGCTTTTTGGTCTAGAACATTACACTCCGAACCGGTATAAACTCGCGAGATATCGTTCATTCCATGATTATATCTACGTGAACTACCATCAAATCACAGCCCAAATCCCACGCTGGGCGGAAGAGCTGGGCTTCGACCAAGTCGGGATTACCGATCCCGACTTAAGCCAATATGTACCGGAATATCGCGAATGGCTAGCTCAACGGTTCTATGGCGATATGGGGTATATGAACCGAAACGTAGAAAAGAGAACCCAGCCACAAGTGTTAGTTCCAGGGACCGTGAGAGTCATATCGGTACGCATTAATTATCTCCCGTCCAGTGCGAGCAACAACCTCTCGGACCGTTCCAAAGGTTATATCTCTCGCTACGCGTTAGGCCGCGATTACCATAAAACGGTTCGACATCGCTTGGCAAAACTGGCGAACCGCATCGCAGAAGCGGGCAAAGGCAATTTCCGCGCTTTCGTTGATTCCGCACCGGTACTAGAGAAACCGATAGCCGAAAAAGCCGGCCTCGGATGGATTGGTAAACATACGTTAATCATTAACGAAAATGCTGGTTCCTGGTTCTTTTTAGGCGAAATTTATACAGATATGCCATTACCTGTATCGGCGTCGAAGGCTGTTAATCAATGCGGAAAGTGCAAAGCATGTATTAATATATGTCCGACTAACGCGATCATTGGCCCGCGCCGTCTTGATGCAAGAAAGTGCATCTCATATCTTACGATTGAGCATAAAGGCAGCATAGATCCTTTGCTTCGAGAAGCCATTGGAAATCGCATTTTTGGTTGCGATGATTGCCAACTGATTTGTCCCTGGAATCGCTATGCAACGTATACGCAAGACTTGGACTTTTTGCCGCGTCATTCGCTAGACGACCGAACACTAGTGGAGTTGCTCACATGGGAAGAGCACGACTTTCTCCAACGTACCGAAGGCATGGCGATACGACGCATCTCCTATGCCCAGTGGACACGTAACCTTGCTGTAGCGGCTGGAAACGCCAAATATGACCCAGATTTAGTAACGGCTGTTGCTCGAAAACGAATCGAATTTCTTCGTTGTAGGAACTTCATGTGCGTGGAACACTTAGATTGGGCGTTGAATCGTCTAGAACTATCCGCTTAAGTACAGCAACTGTAGCATTTTGTTCTGGAGAAGATCAAAATACATTCTTTAAAAACGATACCAGCAATCGTTTGAGTCGATACGATACAACACGGGGATTCGAGTAAATCAGGGACCTGACGAGCATCGACATTGTATGTACCAACGCTCCTTCAAAAATAACAGCAAGCAAAAACTCCAATGAATTGCGCTTACGAAGACTAGTGACATCAGTTTAACTACAACTGTATACGATGTTCGTTTTTGAATAATCTTGGGAGTAATACTGCATTTAGCCGCTAAATTGGAGATTTATATAGGAAAATTGACAAAGTGCTAACTCTCGCTCCCCGGTAGACAGATTTTTCTGACAATCTATCCGTATGTTGAATCTGTTTTGTAGGTCTTTTTTGTCGGTTTGAGTATCCTTCATGTACCCAAGTTCCATGCTTAATAATATGCGTGCAACCTTGTCATGCTTCTTCCGCTTTGTCCAGTTCAACAGTGACTGCCAGCACGCGAGAAGAAAAAGGGTCTACTACATTCTTTCTAATACGAGCAGCAGCATTATCTCTAGCAGCTTGAGCGTGTAGCCACATAATATGGGACTACCTCATCATCCAGATGCTCATCGTCCATCCATGACAATCTTTTCATAAAGCAATTTGCTTCGACTGCTCAATGTACTCTGGATTAATTTCAATGCCTACAGGAACGCGACCAAGACGTTCTGCTACTCTGTAAGTCGTACCACTCCCCATGAATGGGTCAAGTACAACATCTCCTTCATCAGTAAATAGCTTAATAAAAAAACTCGGGCAACCATTCAGAACATGCTGCACTATGCCTCGTATTGTGAGCTACGGGATATTTATGAAGCACATTGGACGGGTATACTGTATTTTTCCCTCCCAAGCCGTTATTCTTCGACCAATTCCTGAACTAGTCGCAGAGCTCCTGCGTTCACAATCATTCATGCTCATATTTCTGAGCCGCGTATCCTTCCAGTTGGCTATTGGTATCTTTACAGCATTCTGGTTCATTTTGATGTCTTTGGTTTTGCTGAAATGAAGAATACGCTCCCATGCGTCCCTAAAGCGATACTTCCATTTGCCAGGTGCAGCCGTGATCTTGTGCCAGATGTATTCTTCGACCCACCTGAAACCGATTTTCCTTTAATAAGTGCCAATACCAATTCGAGAACATAAGTATGCCGTTCGCCGTCTACAACCTTGTCCTTGATATCCAAAACAAATGATCCAGTAGGCTTTAAAATCCGCTTCAATTTGCTCAGCTCGCAGGCAAAGCCATTCCACATAGCCATCTGGCGAAATACCACCATAAGTATGATCTCTTACGTCCGCATAAGGCGGGGAGGTGACAATAAGGTTTACGCAATCACTTGGCATCAATTTCATTACGTCCAGACAGTCCCCGCAATGGGCCTTGCATGTCAGATCCTTCACGGCGCAAGTGCCTCGTAAGCAGTGGTATTACCCGCCATAGCTGTTCTAAATACTGAATCACTAAGGCGGTCTTGCGCATCCCTAGCGCGGTTTCCTTGATTCAGCTTAACGCGAATACTGTAAGCCCCCGTACTTTTGTTACAAATAGTCAATAACTGGCATATTGTTGTCATGCCGAATCGGTTCTGGAAAGCAACTAAGATTTGCCACGCAGCGAGCACGTCCAACAATTGTCAAGCTATAATCGGTCGTGTTGTTGCAACCGGATTGAAGAAATCATTGAAGCTGAAAAAAGTTTGTGTGGTAATACCGCAGCTCTTCAATGGACTCCAGAATGTCGTCTCGGGCCAAGTGGTTCTTTTTCTTAACAACGGGTCCTAGCTGAGGACGCCATATACTCGCCAGCTCCTTCACAGTACTAACATCAATAATACGGTAATGCATCCAATCCTCAAGTACTGGCATATATTTCGCAAGAAAACGACGATCTTGCCAGATGGAATTCCCGCACAACGGCGACTTTTGATATTCCGTATGGCTAGCCACGAACTCTAACGTGACCGCTTCTGCTTCTTCAATGTACACTCCCGACTTGCGAACGCGTTCGATCAATCCCGACTTTTGATGCTGCTCGCAACTCCATTCGTTCATCACAGCAAGTGCCGACTCGTCCTGATGAATTACGAGTGAAGGACCTTCGGCAACGATTTCAAGCTCGTCATCTGTCACGATCGTAGCGATTTCCAAGATGACATGACAATCGGGATTCAATCCAGTCATCTCAAGGTCCATCCAGATAAGATTTTTTGCCATTCCGCGTTTCTTCGTCAAATAGCGAATAAGATCGCCCGGTATTATGTTATTTGCACTGAGATGTATTTTGAACGGGATGGAAAACTACATGAGTACTCTCAATGGACTCGTAAAAATCACGAGAAGTTGCGCTCAAGCATGAACGTAAACAGAACATGCGACAATTTAATTGCCTCTTCAATGACGATGATGTAGGCAGATTCTCTGAGTCGTCACCAGTGTCCATACGGATTAGAACTGATAGGGCCGAACTTAGTTGCATGTTGAAAGTGAGTTTTTGAAAGATAGCCTATCCACTTGGCGATTCGTCAGTACCATTCTACAAGACGGTTTTAAAGCAATGAAACAACTTGTTTTTTAGTACTCCGTCTAAACTCCGTTTAGGAGATCTCTGCGAACGAGAACAACGTAATGTGACGCTTGAGACTCCGAACATCGAAACAGATGTCCTTTATTCGTGGAAGCCGGTGGCATGAGGGTTCAGCTAATGTCTGAAAGCCTTATGATTCCTACTTACCCTGAAGAATGTGCAGATTCGCATATAACCGCAATGCACAATAACGGATCTATATTGAGAGTAATCAATTTAAACTGGTTAAATCTAATGGACCATGAGCATGGACTTCAGCTCGTATCCAATACTGAAGCATTATTAAAGATTCACGGAGCCACACAGGACGAAGATGTCGCTACTCACTGCAAAAACCACATGCTAGGACTCTCACACATGACGGTCCGAAGATTAGACTTCTCGAGAATTTATGCGTACAACGGCTCTTGGCCGGAATGGAGTAACCGGTGCGATACGCCTATAGAAACTAGGTCTAACTGAAATTAAGTTCAGATTTCATGTCGCCATTTACCGCACTTCAATTCGTTATTCCAAAGAGGATTATCTCTCGAATCGTGGGAAAGGTTGCTCGTGCACGAATTCTTTGGCTTAAGAACGTGCTCATTCGGTCCTTTATTGAGCACTATCACGTTGATCTCACGGAAGCTCAGCGACAGCGCGTTGAAGAATACGTAAGCTTCGAAGATTTCTTTACACGGGCATTTACACCCGGCATTCGACCGAAAGCAATTGAGCGTAACGCAATACTTTCACCAGCTGATGGAGTAGTTTCGGCCAGCGGGCATATCCAAGATCAAAAGTTTATTACCGCTAAAGGGCATTACTACGAGCTACATGAACTGTTGGCAGAACGACCCGTTGAGCTGAATACAGGAAGCTTTTTAACTATTTACTTGGCACCAAAGAACTATCACCGCGTTCACGCTCCTTTCAATGCAATCCTTCGGAGAACCACTGAAATACCCGGGAGTCTGTTTTCCGTGAATGACGACACGGAGGCCAATATACGTGGTCTATTTAAGCGTAACGAACGATTGGTATGTTGGTTTGAAACTGATCAGGGTACAGCGGCTATGATTCTCGTGGGAGCCATGATCGTAGCGTCGATCGACACTACGTGGCCAGGACCAATTTCACCGTATCGACAATTGCTCCGACGTACTCCTGATCAACTTAAATTTGAACGTGGTGACGAAGTCGCGCGATTTACGATTGGTTCGACGGTCATTCTGCTGTTACCCGAAAAAATCGGTAAATTATGGCAAATCCAACCGGGAACTTCGATACAAGTCAGGTCGCAAATCGGAGATCTGACTAGCGCGTGTTTACACTAAGTGCCTGATCATTTTGCAAATCAGTGCCAAATAAATGAACCCGGCGAACATGAGATCGAGCTGGTTGTAACGCGTCCCCACGCGGCGATACTGCTTGAGCCTGCCGAACAGGCATGCCACTGGGCATCTCTATTTACTGCTTTTTTGACGAATGGTCCCCAATATAAGTATATGATTTTTAAGAATTATCTATTTCAGATAGGAGCAAACCTGTAGGTTAATAGAGGTTCCCCACTTCGTGGTGGCGGGCATACAGTTTGCGGTCGAACGACCAAGGTTCCCGACGTACCATTCGGGGTGGCACCACGGGCGTAGCTCCCAGTTCTTCCACCACCCGCCGCGTCCGGTCGTCTTCATAGGCGGCGCGGGCTATAATCAGATGCTTCGGGTGCTTCAGACCGCTCTTCTGGAACAGCTGGCGACCCTCCGGAGCATCATGCCGATGCCCCCCCAATGGCATTCGTTTAGTGAATTTTTCCATTCGGTTAAGGATTCGGTCTTGGGCCTTGGTTATCCGCTGATTTTTTTATTCCGTTAGCGGATTGCCGGTGCCGGTGCTCCTCTTCCTCGCTGCCACTTTCCGACCGGTTTTCGGGATCGCCGTTCATAGGACCGGCCCGGACGGAGCCGTTGCCGACACCGGACGATCTCGCCGACCATACGAGCCACGGTTTCCCGGAGGGCGGATGCATGCTGAAGTAGCAGGCTCTCGATGTTGGCCGCCACCGCCGCAAGTCCGTGCTTGACATTCGTCTGCATCAGCGGCTTGCCGTCGTTCGGCAGCCCCCCGTTCACATGATCCTCGCCATGGTTGGCGAACAGCCGGGTCATGGTAATCAGGGTGAAGCATGCATACAGTTCCTGTTTCACGCCCCGCTCGCTTTGCCCATGAAAGTCCTCAACCTCCATCAGCCGTTTGGATACCTTGTACAGTTCCTCGATGCCCCATCTCGCGTGATACAGATCCGACAGCTGGTCGATGGAATACTGGTCCCGGTCCAGCAGGGTCGTTCCCAAGATGAAGACGGTATCGCCCACGGCATATTTCACAAGCCGCAAGCGGTGTGGGCCGAATGCGGCTCCGGGGTTCCTGCGGCGTAGTCGGGTCAGCGTGCCTTGGCGGGGAACGACCTCGATGACCGTATCCCGGCGGCTGCCGTGGATGAAGCGGTCGACATCGATACCGGTTTTCCGTTTCATCCGGAACACCGCGTGCAGTCCCCGGATCGCATGCGCGTGCAGCATCTCATAGGAATAGTAGCCCCCGGTCATAGACCACCACATCGTTCGCCGACAGCACGTTCAGGTGGGCCAGTGCCGCCGCGCGCTCGTTTCCATGCGCATGCAGGTCGAAGTCGACCGGTAGTCGGGCCTGCAGCCGATACAGGCAACTCACCAGACCCTGCGGATAATGGGCACCGTCTACCGGCGTCCGCCAGCCTTCATGCACCAGTCCCGCGAGGCAGGTTCAGGTAGGTTCCATCGACCGCAAACACCCGATGCCCCTGCCACCGCCGATCCGTGTCGGGCCGGACTTTCCGTGCGTGCCGGGGCCGGCCTTCGGCGTCGAAGACCACCTTGAGGATTTCCTGGTGCAAGGTCTTGAACAGCTGCTCGTCCAGCCTGGCCCGGGCACTGCAGATGGAGGACGGCGACACCGGAGCCGGCTGTGGCAGTTCGATCCCCATCGTCCGGCACTGCCCCCACAGTTCGGCCAGCGTGGTCGCATATCCTGGACGCCCCTTCGAGAACACCAGCCGGAAAACGAACAGCACGACCACCAGCGTGTTCAGCACGCGCCGCCGCCGCTGCCAGAGCCGGTCATGCCGGTTGGCGACACCCACGAGCGTCTCGACGATGCCGCTCCAGAGCCGGACAAACGTATCCTCCGGAGCCAAGACTGTTTTGCCGGCGACCTGCGGGAACGGCGTCCGGATCGACGGGAGCCGGTCAGCAGCACCTGCTTCCAGTCTTTCGTCAGCGGATACAGGTAAACGTCCTTCGGAGTCCTGCCTGCCTCCGATGCATTCGCCTTGCGTCCCTTCGTCCGACCAATGCACTGCCAGTTGGCCGCACGATAGCAGGTCCCCCGGTACTTCGTCGGATCCACAAAGGTCTCCGCCAGTACCGGCTCCAGGCCGTGCCGCTCCTTCCAGTCCCCGGGCAGCCACCGAACCGCCATCGACAGGGCCTTCGAGGCCAGATACGGAACCCGAACCCAAGGGGAAATCAGGAACCGGGAGTTGTTCACCACCCCCTTCAGACGCTTCGCCCGATCCCGCCAGCCAATCCAGGCGTCACGACAGGGAAGCCGGGTCGTGCCCGCCTCAAACAGCAGACAGCCCAGCTTGCGACCCCGACGATCCCGCAGCCAGTAGCGCAGGAAACAGCCGAACGGATGCCGGTAACCCAGCTCATGATGCCGATCCACCAATTCCTTCCATTCCTCAACGGCTTCCCCCTCCGCCACAACCTCCAGTTCCAGCGGCATCAGCTCCTTCAACCCGCACTCTATGGCGGAGCCCGGATCCGAGCGACTCGTATGCCGCGGTCTCCGACCCCCGGTTCCCGTTCTCGATCCCGGTCGCTTCGCCGGCAGCGACACGATGCCGCCGGCCTCCAGCTGCTCCAGCATCCGCAGACAGGACCCCAGTCGATCCCGACCCTTCGGCGTGAACCAGCCCAGATGAGTGCACAGGGTGGCAGCCAGCTCATGGCGGCTCAGTGCCGGAAACATTTTCACCGTCTTCTGAAGGTCCGCAATCTGACGGCGGGTCAGCCGCGTGCCACAGAAGGTGGTCGACTTCAGGTTCTCGATTCGGGAATCCATCACGTTTGCACCAGAGATAATCTAACTAACGCGTAGATTGCCATAACCCATGCTGAAACGTAAGTGTTTTTTTGAAGAATCCCAACAGAACCGAATATGTTTCCGTATATCAACTGGTTACATGACATCCTCAAAGACCAGGATCCCTTTCCGCTAATCCGAATGCCATTGGTTGGCGACCCCGTGCGTCGTCCGCCTCCCGCTGCCGTGCCTCCAAACGCTCCCGCGCAGCTTGGATCGCTGCCAACCGTTCTTCTCGCCGACGCAACTCCTCCGGCAACTCATCGCCGCGCAACGCTTCCCCAAAGCGTGTATCTCCCTCCGCATCCGTGTCCCGAGCACGGCCCAGCAACGCCTCGATCTCCTCCGTCAGACGCCGCTCTTCCTCTTGCATCCGCCCATAGCTCATCGCCTTGCGCTTGCTCGCATGCGCCCGTACCTTGGTACTATCGATCGACAACTTCCCAAAGTGCGCCAAACCCAATTCCTGCGCTAAACGTACCACCTCCACAAACAACTTCTTGAAGTCTTCCAGATGCCGATGACGAAACTCGCACAACGTCCGATGGCTTGGAAAGTTCCCCACCGCCAGCACCCGAAACGCCACGTCTTCCTCCAACTTCTTCGCCATCCCACGCGACGAGAACACCCCCGTTGCATAGCCGTAGATCAATACCTTCACCAGCATCCGCGGCTCATAAGGCGACTTGCGACGGCCATCGCCCTGATAACGCTCGTAGAACCCCGACAAATCCAAACCATCCACCAAATCACTGACGTGGTGCGCAAAGTGTCCTTCCGGAAGCCAGGCCCGCATATCCGGCGGGAGCAACAGCAGCTGATCCGGTTCGTAACGGCGAAAGGTCGTGGGCATCGCTTAAACTCTCCTGATCTGTCCAGCTGCCTATTATCGCATCCATTTCCTACGGTGCAAACTCCTAGGAGTCTGCGCCGTAGAAAAAATTTGGCACATTTTTTAGGATGGATAGTCTGTAAACAATTTAGAATAGAAATTTTATACTTAATTAGTGCATATTTAAGGTGATTTTCCTACTAAAGGGCGTTCCTATGTTTCTACGGCGCAGACTCCTAGGAGGCTGTCCGAGAATGGGGGGCAACCTGAGAGGACCCTCTATTTATTACTGTTTTGACAAATCACCACTATATAAAGTATTGATTTACAAGAATTATTTATTTTGAATAGTAGAAGTCCTATGGATTAATAGAGGTTTCCAATAGAGATTCCCCTATTCTCGGACAGCCTCCTAGATAACTTAAGGTGATCTCTATAAAATCAGGTTTTGACCAGGCAGATTCTGCCTGCGGTGTTTTCTTGGTGATTTCGTCTTGCTCACTGCGTGTTTTGAGGAGTGGAATAGGCCGTTTGCCTACGATTTGCACGCCGTTCCCGATGTTTGGGCGCAATGCGGCCACGGCATTCAGCCAGCGGAAGCCGTAGCCGTCTTCAGGAACGCGAACCGGCGCATGTTGTAGCACAGATTGTACAACCCGATCCAGGTGGCGGCGTGTCGTTGCCCGATGCACCGCATCCGCGTCCGTTTCATCTCGTTGACCATACTGCCGAACACATGTTCGACGCGCACGCGGACCCGGGAACGCAGCCGGTTGACGTGCTTTTGATGCGCCGTCAGGGGGCGGTTGCGATAGCCCTTATAGTGGACGCGGCTGCGATGACCGCGCATCTTCAGCTCCTCCTCCAGGGCCTGTGAACGGTAGGCACAGTCGCCCCATACCCAGCCATCGTCCTTATTCGGTCGCAGGACCTTGCGTGGGCACTGGGCTATCGTGGGTCGAGGCCGTCGTGGTCTCGTAGTTACGTACCAGTTTGTACTGGCGATCCACCGTCACATGGTTCTTGTAGCCATAGTGGTGCACTCCGTGCTTCTTCGTCCAGGTCCGCCTCCACATCCTTCTGTGCCAACTTGCGAATCCTCGGGAACTTCACCTTGCTTCAGAGGCGCGTTCTCCTCGCGAGTGTTGCGTTGGCGGGGAATTTCCACCATCGTCGAGTCCACGATCCGACCGCCTGTCAACGCATACCCGGCCTCCCGCAACTCGCGGTCAGTTCACTTCCAGCAGCAAAACTCGAAACATCAGCATCACGTCCCAGGACGGCCGACCTTGGAGAACCGCCTCATCGCTCTCCGAACGACCGAAAATCTCCCGTAACAGCGGACGGAACGCCTCCCAGTCCACCACCTCGCACAACCTCCTCAGGGCGTCAAACTCCCCGAGTGCCACATCTTGGTCTTCCCGTTCAAACAGGTTCGATCCGTTCATCAAGGTCCGATCCTCGCAAAAATTCGAATAGTAGGACAGGAACCATGCCCAATACGTTCCCTATAAAATACGCTCCATCCACGAATAAATAGACATGCCTTTAAGTAACTGAATACTATCGAACGATAAGGTCCTTGCCGTTTTATTCGTGCAATATCCAGGATAGTTGTAAACTTCATCATTTCATTATTTTTGTATATAATCCTCTAGACTGCTAATTAGTGTCTGCGGGAAAACCCCATTTTACGATAGGTTTAAGCCACGTGATGGTATCCGTCGCTCAGGGGATCATGTTGATTTAGGAGATGTACGACGGGTCATCCGCCCATCGGAGCTCCAAAAGTGCGAATGATGTTCTCCTGCTCGCTTTCGGGGCGTGCGGAGTCCGTCCCGAGGGGCGGGAAGGATGGATATTGAGGATGGAGACGGCTAGGCCGCCAAACGATAGGGTGGTGCGTGCGTGCGATGGTACCGCCGCGCCGCCCGTTGCTGCAGCAAGCGTCCGAGTCGGTGCAGGTTGGCTGCGAGGATCGAGATACCCACGGTGCGTTCGAAGCCTGCCCGGCCATGCGTGCGCACCCGGTCCAAGCCATGACTTTCCAACGCATGGATCGCCGATTCCACGCCCGGATGCCGGCGGCGTCGCGCCACGAACGATGCTTTACCTTCCCGAGCTCGGCTGGCCTCCGTGCCTCGCCCCTTCGCGGGCAACGCGACGTGCTCCAGCACCGCGGCCAGTTGCTGTTGGTTGGCGGGGCTGTGGAACCCCCGGTCGAAACTGCATCCGCGCAACTCCGGATACTGTGCCTGGCATGCCGCCACCAGCGGAACCGCCACGTCCACATCGCCGCCATGCCACTGCAAGTGCCAACCCAGGATGAACGGATGTTGATCTTCCAGCACCGTCAGGGGAACCCCCAGCTCCACCGGCCGGCCAGCCTTGCCCTTCACGATCCAGCGCGTATGCGGTTCGAACAGCGAGAACAGTTTCTCCTCGTGCGGGATCGTTTCCCCTTCCAGCACGCGACGGCGGATCTGATCCTGCAAACGCACCGAGCAGGCGTGAAACCAGCGCCATCGCGACAGCTGCGCCGGCGACACCGAGCCCTCCGGCAATCCTTCCAGCTCCTCCAGTGTGTCGCCCAGACGCCCCGTCAGATCGCCGCACAGGGTCAACCACGCCGCCACCGCCTTCGGGCGTCGGCACCACAACCGCGCACGGCTCACCCGTTGATAGCCCTGCCGAACCTGGCTCCGCCAGTACTGCCCCTGCCGCCATCCCGACACCTCATGCGATCCGCAACAGACCGAAACCTCCGTCAGCAGCACCCGCATCGCATCCCACAGCAGGTTCACGTCCGTCGGGTAATGCACGTCCGTCTCCACTACGAACGAGTCAACCCGACCGTCCAAGGCGGCGCCAGGGAACTTTCCCGCCACCGCATGACCCTCCCGTACCAGCAGCGCATTCAATTCCTGTAGCAACGCCGGCGTCACCAGCGACACGTTGTCCTGCAACGTGCGAACCGAGTACGTCCAGTCATCCAGAAACCCATGCTGCAGCATCTTCCGTACCACCTGGTGATGGTTCACCAACTCCCCCAGACGGTCGTAGTCGCAATTCAAACCCTGCTTGAGCACCGCCATCACCAGAACCCGCCAGAGCGTCATCCCCGGCCTCCCGTTCTCCGGATCCCGATCCGCGGTCACATGGCAACCCAGTAACCCTTCCCATTCCTCCCGACACGACACGTACAGATGCTGCAAGCCCAACAGCAACGCCGGAATGTCATCCCGTGATTTCACATTAATCTTGATCTCACCGATCGGCGTCTCATCCAACCGCAAGGCATGCTCGAAACGTCTCATGATCGCTGCTCTCCCAACGAAGATCCGCACAGAACACCCCTGAAACCCCTAAAAAAGCCCATTTCAACGCCTCCAACGGCAATCTTCACCCGTAGCATTTTAGCTCAAAATACCCTCCCATGCCACAATAATCAGCACTTTGATACAATCATCAGGGTTTTCGCACAGACACTAATTAAATAGTCAGGGCTAAGTCAAATTAGGCTGGCTGGAGCTAGTACAGTATTTAAGGATACAGCGTTCAAGCGTTTTCGGCTGTCGGGAGTACTTACCGGAAGCCCAACACAAAGTAGTTGTTGATTTCATTCTTAAACTCAAACGGGTTGGGAATGGTTGCGTCGCATGGAAGCCGTCTACGAGGAGACATTAGACAATACTTCACTTATGAGATAGAGGTGTGCTACCATCTTCTTCTGTAATTATAATTATGGAATTTTTAGTACTCTATAGATCTTCTCTTTGTAATTACCGTATAAATACCATTTTGCCTTCCCTTAGATCTAGCCCTTATTTCTCATAATGGATGGCTTGGGTGCGATGTATGTGCGTGTAAGTTGTGGATACCACGAAGTTGGTTGGGCTTTGCCGGGGGGAAGGGGATGGTAGCGGGGTGCGTTCGGACGGATGGGTGCGTTGGATGGCGAAAGGGGTGCGTTCGGGTCGGACGGAAGCGGGGCGCGTTCGGTGCTGGGTGCGATGCTGGCGGAAGCGGTGCGGACGTGTAGCATGCGCCTGGGCCCGTTTTGCGGACCGCCACGACCGGCGTGCAAAGCGGCGCATCCCGTGCAAGATGCTGTTGTCGACTGGATGATGAGCCATGCGGGTGAGCATGCGGCGGATGTCCCTATCGCACGCCCCTGGGTTCTGGTCTTGACGAGGCCCGAACGGTCCCCGACTGTCGGGAGGTTTCGCCCCCGGTGGCTGCGATGGCATGCGGATGAACGGAAAGGGATCCCGGTCTTTGAGGATGTCGTGTAACCGGTTGATATACGGAAACCTATTCGATTTTTTGGGGGTTCTTCAAAAAAACACTTGCGTTTTGGCATGGGTTATGGCAATCTACGCTGGGTTAGATGGTCTCTGGTGCCAACGTGATGGATTTCCGAATCGAGAACTTGAAGTCGACCACCTTGGGTGGCACGCGGCTGACCCGCCGTTGGATGGTGGACCTTCAGAAGACGGTGGCACGGTTTCCGGCACTGAGCCGCCATGAGTTGGCGTCCACCCTGTGTAGTCATCTGGGCTGGTTCACGCCGAAGGGTCGGGATCGATTGGGGTCCTGCAGGTCGCCGGCAGCCGTCTTGGCCCCGGAGGATGCTTGGGTCCGGCTCTGGCAGCGGCGGCGGCGCATGCTGAACACGCTGGTGGTCGTACTGTGCATGTTCCGGTGGGTGTTCTGGAAGGGGCGTCCGGGATATGCGGCCACGCTGGCCGAAGGGTGGGCGCAACGCGGCCGATGGGGCCGGATGGAGGAGGGTACGGGATGAAGAGCAAGCAAAAGCGCGGCGCGGACCGGTTGGTGCGTCGGATGGCGAAAGGAGTCCGTCCGGGGCGGATGGAGGTGGACTGCAGTGGAGGCGATCTGAGTTCCAACGGGGGCTCGGCACTGCTGATGATGCTGGCCGAGCAGGTCCAGCTGTTCGAGCGCGCCTCGGCATGTTTCACGGACCACCGTGACCCGTCCAAGGTGGCGCATCCGCTAGTGGCGTTGCTGGGGCAGCGGATTTTGGGTCTCGCGCTGGGCTACGAAGATGTGAACGATCACGACGAGCTGCGGCGGGACCGGGCCCTGTCCACGGCCATGGGGCGTGTAGGAGTGTGCGCGTTCGGACTGCGAGCCGCTGGCCGGCAAAAGCACGCTGAACCGGATGGAGCTGTCGGCGAACGGGCGGGACCCGGCGAAAGCGCGCCAGATCACCGTGGATTTCGATGCGCTCGACGAGCTGCTCGTGGAGCTGTACCTGGTGTGGGGCGAGCGGGGCCAGATGCCGAAGCGGCTGGTGCTGGACATCGATGCCACGGACGTGCAACTGCACGGCCGGCAGGAGCACCGGTTCTATCACGGGTACTACCATGAATACTGCTACCTGCCGCGGCTGGTGTTCTGCAACGGCTGGCCGGTGCGGACGGAACTGCGCACGTCGAGCAGCGATGTGGCGGCGGGCGTGGTGGAGACGGTCGCGCCGCTCGTGGACCGGCTGCGGAAGCGATTTCCGCAGGTGCGGATCCTGATCCGCGCCGACGGGGCCTACTGCCGCGACGAGTTGATGACGTGGTGCGAGGCGCGGGGCGTGGATTACGTGCTGGGACTGCCGCGCAATGATCGGCTGAAAGACCGGGTCCAACCGTTGATGGACGATCTGCGGGACCGGTTGAAGCGGGATCCGGACTATGCGCAGCGAGCGGTCCGCGGCTACCAGAGCTTCGACTATCGCACGCGCGACAGCTGGAGCCGCGAACGCCGCGTGATCGCCAAGGCCGAATGGCTGCCGGGACAACCGGTCGGCAACGCGGACGGGGAACCGGCCGGCAAGGCCGACGGCGGACCGGAGGCCGGCGCGGAAGACCCATGTGCGACGGTCGGCGAAGCCCGGTACAACAGTCGCTTCGTCGTCACCTCGCTCCAGGAGCCCGACGCGCCAACGGTCTACGAAGAGATGTACTGCGACCGGGGTGAGGCCGAAAACTGGATCCAGGAACAGAAGAACGATCTGTTCCTGGACCGATGCTCCAGCAGCCTCTGGAACGTCAACGCACTCCGGCTCCGGATGAGCGCACTGGCCCATGCCCTTCATTGCATGATGAAGCGCCGGCTCGAGAACCTTCCGGTATCCGCCATGCTGCGCCGGAGCCGTCCATCGACGCTGCGCAAGTGCCTGTTCCGGATCCCGGTGCGCGTGACGGTGTCCACGCGGCGGATCCATCTGGCGTTCGGGTCCGCCTTCCCGTACTGGAAGGATTTCCGCTTGATCTGGGCCAGCCTGGCACCAACGTAAAAGCCCGGTGCCACCGGGTGCATGACGCTGGCGGCGGAGCGCGCCGACCTCCCCGCGCCCGGATGCTCAGCGATTCGCCGTCCCGCCCGCAAAAAGGCGGGAAAACACACGCATGCCCGCCCTCCGAAGCCTTTTCAAACTCGCGACGCGACATTCCATGCCCCGTACCCCACGCATCCCGTGAAAAACATCATTTTCGACTTGGTTATGAGAAATCCGGGCTAACCCTTATTTCTCATAATGAATGACTTTGGTGCGATTTATGTGCGTTTAAGTTATTGATACAACGAAATCGATTGGGCTTTGCCGGGGGGAAGGGGATGGCGGCGGGGTGCGTTCGGACGGATTAGTGCGTCGTCGGATGGCGAAAGGGGTGCGTCCGGGCCGGATGGAAGCGGGATGCGCGGTTGGTGCTGGGCGCGATGCTTGCGGAAGAGGTGCGGGTTTTTGGAATGCGCCCCGGCTCGTTTCGCGGACTGCTGCAGACCTGCGCGAAAAGCGGCGCATCCCGTGAAAACGTCATTTCCGACTTGATTATGAGAAATCTGGGCTAGGCTGCCAAACGATGGAGTGGTGCGTGCGTGCGATGGTACCGCCGCGCCGCCCGTTGCTGCAGCAAGCGTCCGAGTCGGTGCAGGTTGGCTGCGAGGATCGAGATACCCACGGTGCGTTCGAAGCCTGCCCGGCCCTGCGTGCGCACCCGGTCCAAGCCATGACTTTCCAACGCATGGATCGCCGATTCCACGCCCGGATGCCGGCGGCGTCGCGCCACGAACGATGCTTTACCTTCCCGGGCTCCGGCTGGCCTCCGTGCCTCGCCCCTTCGCGGGCAACGCGCTGTGCTCCAGCACCGCGCGCGGCCAGCTGCTGTTGGTTGGCGGGGCTGTGGAACCCCCGGTCGAAACTGCATCCGCGCAACTCCGGATACTGTGCCTGGCATGCCGCCACCAGCGGAACCGCCACGTCCACATCGCCGCCATGCCACTGCAAGTGCCAACCCAGGATGAATTGATGTTGATCTTCCAGCACCGTCAGGGGAACCCCCAGCTCCACCGGCCGGCCAGCCTTGCCCTTCATGATCTAGCGCGTATGCGGCTCGAACAGCGAGAACAGTTTCTCCTCGTGCGGGATCGTTTCCCCTTCCAGCACGCGACGGCGGATCTGATCCTGCAAACGCACCGAGCAGGCGTGAAACCAGCGCCATCGCGACAGCTGCGCCAGCGTCACCGAGCCCTCCGGCAATCCTTCCAGCTCTCCTCCAGCGTGTCGCCCAGACGCCCCGTCAGATCGCCGCACAGGCTCAACCACGCCGCCACCGCCTTCGGGCGTCGGCACCACAACCGCGCACGGCTCACCCGTTGATAGCCCTGCCGAACCTGGCTCCGCCAATACTGCTCCTGCCGCCATCCCGAAACCTCCGTCAGCAGCACCCGCATCGCATCCCACAGCAGGTTCACGTCCGTCGGGTAATGCACGTCCGTCTCCACTACGAACGAGTCAACCCGACCGTCCAAGGCGGCACCAGGGGGCTTTCCCGCCATCGCATGACCCTCGCGCACCAGCAGCGCATTCAACTCCTGTAGCAACGCCGGCGTCACCAGCGACACGTGGTCCTGCAAGGTGCGAACCGAGTACGTCCAGTCATCCAGAAACCCATGCTGCAGCATCTTCCGTACCACCACCTACCACCTAGTGATGGTTCACCAACTCCCCCAGACGGTCGTAGTCGCAATTCAAACCCTGCTTGAGCACCGCCATCACCAGAACCCGCCAGAGCGTCATCCCCGGCCGGCCGTTCTCCGGATCCCGACCCGCTGTCACATGGCAACCCAGTAACCCTTCCAATTCCTCCCGACACGACACGTACAGATGCTGCAATCCCAACAGCAACGCCGGAATATCATCCCGTGATTTCACGTTAATCCTGATCTCACCGATCGGCGTCTCGTCCAACCGCAAGGCATGCTTGAAACCTCTCATGATCGCTGCCCTCCCAACGAAGATCCGCACAGAACCCCCCTGAAACCCCTAAAAAAGCCCATTTCAACGTCTCCAACGGCAATCTTCACCCGTAGCATTTTAGCTCAAAATACCCTCCCATGCCGCAATAATCAACGCTTTGGTACAATCGTCAGGGTTTTCGCACAGACACTAACTTAAGCGTAGATTGCCATAACCTATGCTAAAACGTAAGTGTTTTTGAAGAACCCCAAAAGAACCGAATAGGTTTCTGTATATCAACCGGTTACACGACATCTTCAAAGACCAGAATCCCTTTCCGCTAATCCGAATGCCATTGGTTCAGCAACCCGCCGATGCCCCCATCGGACATTGCCGCGGGGCTTCGGAAACAGATCCCGCATCTCGTCAAATGGCTCTTCCGTAAGTTGCATGCCGACCTCTTGTCGAGTGAACCAGATCAAGAATCATACAACAACATAGTGTCAACACGCCCATATCTGGCAATTTTATTGCAATGGAAGATGGAATAAATAATATTCTATGTAAATATTATTTGTAATATTTGCATGTTATTATACTTGTCATTAGATTGGCAACCTGCCACAATCGTCAGGCGTGTATTTTGTACGCAACCTTCGGGTTTCGGTCTGTTCGCACTGGCTGAAGCCTGTGGTCGTATTACGCTTAGAAATCGGAAGATGCTTAGTAAAAATCAGATTTTATAGCTTATACGAGAAGTTCTCAACGATTGCAAATTTTTGACAGTATTCCCAAGCAAGTGCAGCAGGTGCCCCAAGGGATCTGTTAAAGCCAAACAGGAGACGCAGCCAGTGCCCAGAATAACAGAATAACAGAAGTACAGAAGTACAGAAGTAAAGGGTCATGATACCATACTTCCCCCCCCCCCCCTCCCTCCGAAGCCTTTTCAAACTCGCGACGCGACATTCCATGCCCCGTACCCACGCATCCCGTGAAAAACATCATTTTCGACTTGGTTATGAGAAATCCGGGCTAGTAGGCTACCAGTTCTAATAATACGTGTTTATAATAGTGGACTGGAAGGGGTTCTGGGATCAGAAGGATCCGGGCGCACCGCTCGTGGCCTACCTCTCGTACGACGAAAAGCCCGGCATTCAGGCAGTCGGCACGACCTCGCCCGACCGGCCGCCGGTGCCGGGCGAGCACGCCACGGTCGGTCGCGACCACGAGTACGTGCGCCATGGCACGGTCACCTTGATGGCAGGGATGGACCTGCTCACGGGGCATGTACACCGAGCCGTGGTGGATCGGCATCGAAGCCGGGAGTTCGTCGAGTTCCTGCGGGGCCTGGACAAGGCCTATCCCAAAAACATGACGCTGCGACTGATCCTCGACAACCACTCGGCCCACCTCTCCAGGGAAACGCGCACCTGGCTCGCCAGCGTGCCCAACCGGTTCGTGTTCGTGTTCACGCCCAAGCACGCATCGTGGCTGAACCTGATCGAGACGTTCTTCAGCAAAGTGGCAAGAACCGTGTTGCGTGGAATCCGTGTCGCCTCGACGGACGAACTCAAGGAACGGCTCGAACGCTACATCGACGGGATTAACACCGAACGGGTGGTGTTCAAGTGGACTTATGGAATCAACGATGCGATCCGGGTGTGACGGTATTTCGGAAACGGACTACTAGTTTGTTTTTTGGAGATAAATAATGTTTCGAAATTTTAGAGATTTGGTGCCACAAAATGGTTACTCAATAGCCGAAATTCTGTTAGTGTTCAGTATCATTGCGGGCGTATTGATCAGCGTGTGGGCCATGTACACCATACTGTCGGAGGAGACTGACGTGAAGGCTGCGGTAGCCGAAATCCTTGTGATCAGAGAGGCTGCGGTCCAGTTCAAGACCCATGATGGTAACGGTAAATACAACAATATAAGACTGGCGAGATTCGGGAGTTACTTGGGAGATGGGATTGCCCAATCACATGAGTATGCCGGTATTATGGTATTGATCAATACTTTCGGCGGTAGGGTAACGCTTACTTCCGATACATTGTGGGGGCGCGACGGCGGGAATTTATACATGACATTTTACTCAATTCCTAACATGAACGTCTGTCGGAAAATCCTTGAGCATTTCGGCGAAGTCCAAGCGATCAACTATTCTGATCGGCTCTGGGGATCAGTGACCGGTTACTATATCCCAGTAGGAAAATCATTTGCTGGATATGTAGGCGGTATCGACCATACTGAAGCAGGATGCAGATATTATAGTTATTCTAGAAGTGGAGGGATTACACTAGTTTTGCATATTGATTAGGTAGGAACCCTGCGCTGTAGAAACATCATGGTGTCTGATGTGAAGACGTGGATAGGTTGATGCTGCCATGTGGCTGATCTTCATAGGTAGATACCGCTATTTATTCGAAGTATAAACGATCCCTACACCATCAAAAGTCATACATTGAATGAGCGGGGTGAGTTGGAAGCGGTGCTGAAGTCGAGCACGCGTCGTGCGGTATTGGCGACGAAACTGCAGCGTGCACGGATTCTGCTGGCCGTGGATCAAGAAGGGGTTGCGGGTCCGACCCTGACGGACAGGTAGGTGGTGGAAGCCCTGGGGGTGACGGAGCGGACCTGCCAGCACGTGCGGAAGGCGTTAAAAAAAGGCTCTTATGTGCTTAGTTGTGTACCGAATGGCTTGCGAAGTGAGCCGAAAGAAAGTCCGCTTCCATCGATTTGCCAGCCTTGAATTCCGATCGCATCAACCAGCGCAGGTAATGATCCAGGTAGCGCGTAGAGACGCCACGATGGTGATGGTTCAGCAACCGCTTCATGGTCATGTGACGCTGGTTGACGGTATTCAGGTACCAGCTCCCGCGACGAAACTCACGTCGGCTGACGCGAACCGTTTCCTGATGAAGGTTCAGGTTTCGGCTTGCCGCTTGATAGCTGGAGTGGCCCTCGGTGACGACCGCGCAATCTTCAGCGAGCCATGCCGACATCACTGGAGCGATGTCCGCCATCGCCGTTGACGGGATCGCCTCCGCATAGGTCGGTCCGCCACGAGAGACGGCCGTCAAGACGGGCCGCTGCTCCGAACCCCGGGCCCGGCGTCCGCGGTTCCCTCCCCGCTCTCGCGGAAGGCGACGCTCTTGCAACGACCGGGTCCCCCTTGCAGCTCTCCAGAACATAGCTCCCGTCCATCTCCACGATGCCTTTCAGGCTGGACCCTTCCCGTTCCTGGTCAAGAAACCGGTGTCGCCACAGGAATGCCGTTCGATACGAGATCCCGCAGCACTCCGTCGATTGATGCAAGGTCAGCCGATCGCGCAAACACTCTTCAAACACGGACCATTTGGACTTGTGCCTCAAGCCAGCAAGACGCCGAGCGGCAGCGAAAGCGACGCAAGCCTGCCGACTTCCCGTGACGAACAGCCCCTGTCGCACCGCAATGGATGCAGACGCGCAACCGGTCCAAGTTCCCCCGCTTCCCCCCGGCGAACTTGCTCAGGCAGATCGTCATGCTGGACCGATGCCTGAAGCTCGACGGGCCAATCGCTGCTTCTGCGCCAGCGTCAAACCAGAAATCTAGTTTCTCATCTCCTTGGACCCATCGTAGCACCTCAACTCATTGAACTTTCACACATTATAGCTGCTTGTTAGATATCTTCAACATGAAACTACATAAGAGCCTAAATTTATACACAACCGCCACGGGCGAGAAACAGTGCCTGTGCGGTTCGGTGCGCTACGGTGCGCGGGTGCGCGCACCAATGGCATTCGTTTAGTGATCATTGTCATTCGTTTAAGGAAGTGCCCTTCATCCCTGTATGGAATGCCAGTCCTATGTTGAGTTAATCAGCAGTTTTTGCTTGCAGTCTTCTCCCTCGCTGCCACATCTTCACGGGTTTTCGGGATCGTCGTTCGAAGGATCTGCCGGGCCGGAGTCGTTGTCGGCATCGGATGATGTCGCGAACCACCTGGGTGACCGTTTCCTGTAGCGCGGATGCCTGCTTCAGCAACAGGGCTCTCGATGTCGGCCGCCACCATCGCCAGTCCGTGCTTGAAATGGGTCTGCCTGCGCGGCTTGCCATGTTCGTGCGGGCTTTCGTTCCATCGATGGTCGCCGTGACCGGAGAACCGCCGGGTCATGGCGTTCAGGGGGAAGCCGGCATAGAGTTTCTGTTGCACTCCCCGCTCGCTTGGTCCATGGAAGTCTTCCACCTCCATCCGTTGTTTGGACACCTTGTACCATTCTTCCACGCCCCATCTTGCGCGATACCGCTCCGCCAGTTGCGGGATGGTGTATTGCTTCGAATCCAGCAGGGTGGTTCCGAGGATGAAGACCGTTTTGCCGACGAGGTATTTCACCAGCCGAAGGCAGTGTGCACCACAGGTGGCGAGTGTGCCTTTGCGGGGGGCGATCTCCATCACCACATCCTCTCGATCGCCGGGGATGAGATGGTCGATGTCGGCACCGGTTTTCCGCTTTATCCCGAACACCGCATGCAGTCCCCGGATCACGTGCACGTGCAGCATCCGTAAACAGGATCCAGGGCTTTCCCCGCCTTTCGGCGTCCGCCAGCCAAGATGACTGCAGATGGCCGAAGCCAGCTCATCGCGACTCAAGGACGGAAACAGCTCCACCGTCCTCTGAATGTCCGAAATCCGACGGCGGGTCAGCCGCCTGCCACAAAATGTGATCGACTTCAGATCCACGATTCTCGAACCCATCCACTTTCCGTCCGAAACAATTCCATACAGCATAGTTTGCCAAAAAAAATGTCGCAACGCAACCCCTTTTTTTGAACACTCCAAAAAACAGAAACAAGTCCCAGTCAATCAATGGGTTATAGAAAACCCTCAAAGGCGCAGATCGACTTTTCTCAAACCGAATGCCATTGCCCCCTCCCGGGGCGGCGGACCCGCGAAAAATGCCAGCACCCGCCAATCGTCCAACGCCAGCAGATGAATCTTAGTCGTCAGCCCTCCACGCGAGCGGCTGATACTTGGCGGACCGTTTTTTGAGACCGCCCGTCCCATCCGCATGCACTTAGAAACCTCTATTAACCTACGGGACCTTTATTTATTCGAAGCAAGTAGTCTTTAAAGATCATGCACTTATATCGGGCATGATTCGTTAAAACAGCAATAAATAGAGATGTCCATTAGTTATTCTTTATATCATCCCAGGAATGATATAAGTAGAGAGATAGAGTATATCGTATTTTCTGAAATAATATTGCTTATCTATTGTATATCTATGATATGATAGATAAATTGATCGGCATCATACACTGACTGGCTATGAACATACCGGTTTTCTCAAACGGACGCAACGGTCCAATGCTCAGGATACATACCTGAAAGCCGTAGCTCGCAACTGCTGGTTAAATGGATTGGCCACAAACTTGCCTAGTGTGACCTAGCGGACTGCCCAGTTGATGCTGGACCAGTTGGTCGCGCGGTGGCGGATTCATCCCATACCAACCAAAAGTATCCATCCACAATCTCTTCTCCCCAACCCTCTGCTCGCTATTCCCCATCCGTACCACGTAATTCCTTAACGCGTTGATACAGGTTTGGTATCGTGGCTTTATCAGGCAGAATAGCAGGACCGGCAACAACGACAACGCGAGACCAAAAGCGATTTGGCTTCTTGAACACCCCGCCACCATATAAACTGAAAAAACTCCCCCACAGCCCCCGCAACGCCATCGGAATTACTGGTACCGGCGTAGTCTGAACGATCTTTTCAATTCCTGGGCGAAACTCGCACATTTCCCCATCTGGTGTGAGACGTCCTTCTGGAAAGATACATAGCAAATCGTTGGATTCGAGCCCCTCACGTATCTGTTCAAAGGCATCGTCATACGCCTTAGTGTCCGCATCCTTTTGATTAATAGGGATAGCGTGGCCGGTCCGAAACACGAAATTCAACACCGGCGTGTCATAGATGGGCTTAAACATAATGAATCGGATAGGACGACGGACTGCACCCGCCAATAGCAACGCGTCGACATAACTGACATGGTTACAGACGATAACCGCGCCCTCTCGATCGGGCACATGTTCCAAGCCTTCATGTTGAACGCGATACATCGAATGGCCGATTAACCAAACGATAAACCGCATCGTGAATTCGGGAATTTGGTTGAAAATAAACGCTGCAACTCCTATGTTAACTAGCGCGAGTACAAGGAATAGAGCAGGGATGCTGAAGTCAAAAACTGTAAGCCATAAGATGGCAAAGAGCATGCCAAAAACCGTGAAGAGCGAATTAAGGATATTGTTTGCCGCAATGATCCGAGCTCGTTTTTCCGGTGCTGTACGATACTGGACCACCGCTTGGAGCGGAACCACGTATATTCCAGCAAAGAAAGACATAAGAGCAAAATGAACTAGTAGAGGAATCACGCCATCCCCTGCGAGAAATTCCAAAAGACTTAACTCAGAGCTACTGGAAGCTCCTTCAATCGCAAAATATGCAGCGATCCCGAAGATGCTGATCCCACCAGCTCCGACGGGTACCAAACCGACCTCAATTCTCCTGCGCGACAATCGTTCACATAACAGCGATCCGACCGCTATCGATATAGTGATTAATGCAACGATCAAAGCTACGACATCGGCATTGCCACCAAGATGAGTTCGCGTAAAGTTTGGTATTTGTGTAACGTAAACACCACCAAACAACCAGAACCACGAGATACCTAAAATTGATAGAAAAACATCTTTTCTTTCAGTCGCTATCGAAATTAATTCGCACGTAGCGGTGTACGCGTTCCAATTCTTCGCAACGCTACCGTAGGAAGGAGATTCTGGGATCCAGTAGCTGGCGATATATCCTATCACTGCGACGGCAATAACACCCGTGCCTAGCCAAAACATCACTCCTTCCATCGCACCGATTAATGTACCGATCACTATACCGCCGAGAATCGCCACGAAGGTACCAGTTTCGATCACTGCGTTGCCGCCAATTAGCTCCGATTCTTTAAGATGTTGCGGCAGTAGTGAAAACTTTACAGGCCCAAAAAATGCGGATTGAGTTCCAAGGAGAAAGAGTACAAATAAGAGTACCACCAAATTCTGCAAATATACTGCTAACACAATAGCTGCAGCTACGGCAATTTCAGCAAGTTTGATCTTGCGAACTAGTCTGCTCTTTTCGATACTATCTGCGAGTGTCCCAGCGATTGCCGAGAACAGCAAGAACGGAATGATCAGCAAAACACCTGCTACGTTGTTAAAGAGATCAACCCGCTCTTCAGCTACTATGCCCCCGTATACAAACAGACTAGCAAGGGCTGCTTTATAAAGATTGTCGTTGAATGCTCCGAAAAATTGTGTAACAAACAGCGGACCGAGTCGTTTCGTGCCTAATAATTGAAATTGAGAAGATTCGTTCATGATGTGAAACGCTAAAGTAACTGGAGCATAGACAGCGTGTTTTAGTTACACAATGGAGTGAAAATAGTTTCAGAACAATTGTACAGTAGTGTACTTTACCTTAGCAGGATGTCTCTATGGATCACGGGGCCTTGAGATTTCTTTCCACACTTCTCCACCCAAGAAACCTCCCTCAAAGTGATCATCGTCGTGCACTGGTCCGATAGTTCTCTAGGAGTCCGCGCCACAGAACATTTTTAAAGTATTTTTAAGATAGCGCAACTGGCTTGAAATAAAAATTACATGCTCATAAATGCACATTTCAAGAAATTCATCCTACTAAAGAACGCTCCCTCATTTCTACGGCACGGACTGGTTAGGGCCGCAAACCATGGGCAAACGAGATGGCAAGTAGCACTCAAAAGCGTCGGACATATCCCGTGTCTTTCTCAGAAAGCAGTAAGTTCTATCCTCCGTGATCAGGGAGTAGATCTCTTGTTCCGAATCTGGACGGAAACTCCACTTCGCCCTGATGCCGAGTGAGAAAATAGCTTCAGGACGGTGTTGCACGTCAACCGACATGCCCGGTATCCGGCAGAATACCCATACATGTCAATATCCATACTCAAGATGGCCGAATTTTAATGATGTGTATTTTGATCCTTGGTATCTGGTTGGATCCCGAAAAAGTCATGCTGATGCTGCTATCTACCTTGAGGGCATCTTTATGTATTCAAAGCAAATAATCCTGACAACGTTAAAAATCATATACTTACATCGAATGTGATTCGTCAAAACAGCAATAAATAGAGGTGTCCAATTTCAAGATCATCACCCAAATCACCGTCTCTCATCAATACCATGGCAGTTATGCTATGCCAAGAGCGAACCCAACCTTATAATTTAGCTATCCGTTACCTAAATATGAAAACAATCGGCACGAACTGATGCTGTTGATTGTTGAAAAATACCGCAAGGCCGGCTTTTCGGTTCCTTGAATGAAGACCTCAGTGAGGAATTAAGCGATGTCTATCGATCAAATTATTGATGGTGCCATACGACCAGTAGCCGACGCAATATCGTCGTTCATTTTCTATTCCGTGGAAGTTGGCAGTGCCAGCCTTCCTTTGATCGTCGTCTGGCTTGTCGCCGGCGGCATCTTTTTTACCGTATATCTACGATTCATCAACATCCGTGGATTTAGGCACGCAATCCGCATTGTACGCGGCAAATACAAGGAGCCCGGGGATCCCGGAGAAATCTCTCAGTTCCAAGCTTTGACCACTGCCATCTCCGGGACCGTTGGTCTTGGCAATATCGCCGGCGTCGCAATCGCTATTTCACTCGGGGGACCAGGTGCGACGTTCTGGCTTATCCTTGCTGGATTCCTTGGCATGACAACAAAATTTGCTGAATGTACGCTTGGCGTACTGTACCGACGTGAAAACCCCGATGGTTCGGTCTCCGGCGGCCCCATGTACTACTTAGAACGCGGACTCGCCGATCTGAATTTGCCACTCGTTGGAAAGGCATTGGGCGTTTTTTATGCCATCGCCGTGGTTATCGGATGTCTTGGTATCGGCAATATGTTTCAGTCCAACCAAGCCACCGCAATTTTGATTGATGTAACTGGTGCTGAAAACAGCATTTTGGACGGTAATGCTTGGATCGTTGGCTTAATCTTCGCGATTGCCGTCGGAGCCGTGATTATCGGTGGCATCAAATCTATTGCATTGACCACTGTGCGGTTAGTTCCCTTCATGGCGATCCTCTACATGCTCTCTGCTATCGTAATTTTGTCAATCAATGTCGATGAAATCCCTCAGGCATTTATCGCAATTTGGGATGGTGCCTTTGCTCCGGAGGGCATAGCAGGCGGAATTATTGGTGTGTTGGTACAAGGTTTCCGTCGCGCCACATTTTCCAACGAAGCGGGACTCGGCAGTTCGGCGATCGCACATTCGTCCGCCCGTACTCTGTATCCGGTTAGTGAAGGATTCGTCGCATTGCTTGAACCATTCATTGACACCATCGTGATATGTACGATGACTGCTCTAGTAATCATTACGACGGTCTACGACCCAAGTCTGGCATTGGCTGGTGTTACTGGAGTTGAACTGACGACGCGTGCATTCGAATCTACATTGTCGTGGAGCCCCATCCCTCTTGCCATTGCAACTATGCTCTTCGCCTTTTCTACGATGATTGCATGGTCGTACTATGGTTTGAAGGCCTTCACCTACCTAACTGGCGAAGGCAAATGGCAAGACAATAGCTTCAAGATTGTCTTTTGCATCTTTGTAGCAATCGGAGCAAGCATTAATATCAGCGCGCTCGTCGACCTTGCCGATGCGTTGGTGTTCTTAGTTGCCATTCCCAACTTGATTGGGTTATACATCATGGCACCGATCATTAAGCGAGAACTCAACAACTACGATTTTCGCCGATAGGTCATCCCCCTTAAACAGTTGGTTATTAGCCCTTATTTCTCATAATGGATGGCTTGGGTGCGATGTATGTGCGTGTAAGTTGTTGATACCACGAAGTTGGTTGGGCTTTGCCGGGGGGAAGGGGATGGTAGCGGGGTGCGTTCGGACGGATGGGTGCGTTGGATGGCGAAAGGGGTGCGTTCGGGTCGGACGGAAGCGGGGCGCGTTCGGTGCTAGGTGCGATGCTGGCGGAAGCGGTGCGGACTTGTAGCATGCGCCTGGGCCCGTTTTGTGGGACCGCCACGACCGGCGTGCAAAGCGGCGCATCCCGTGCAAGATGCTGTTGTCGACTAGATGATGAGCCATGCAGTTGAGCATGCGGCGGACGCCCCTATCGCACGCCCTTGGGTCCTGGTCTTGACGAGACCCGAACGCTCCCCGACTGTCGGGAGGTCTCGCCCCCGGTGGCTGCGATGGCATGCGGATGAACGGAAAGGGATTCCGGTCTTTGAGGATATCGTGTAACCGGTTGATATACGGAAACATATTCGATTTTTTGGGGGTTCTTCAAAAAAACACTTGCGTTTTGGCATGGGTTATGGCAATCTACGCTTGGTTAGATGGTCTCTGGTGCCAACGTGATGGATTTCCGAATCGAGAACTTGAAGTCGACCACCTTGGGTGGCACGCGGCGGACCCGCCGTTGGATGGTGGACCTTCAGAAGACGGTGGCACGGTTTTCGGCACTGAGCCGCCATGAGTTGGCGGCTACCCTGTGTAGTCATCTGGGCTGGTTCACGCCGAAGGGTCGGGATCGATTGGGGTCCTGCAGGTCGCCGGCAGCCGTCTTGGCCCCGGAGGATGCTGTGGTCCGGCTCTGGCAGCGGCGGCGGCGCGTGCTGAACACGCTGGTGGTCGTACTGTGCATGTTCCGGTGGGTGTTCTGGAAAGGGCGTCCGGGATATGCGGCCACGCTGGCCGAAGGGTGGGCGCAACGCGGCCGATGGGGCCGGATGGAGGAGGGCACGGGATGAAGAGCAAGCAAAAGCGCGGCGCGGACCGGTTGGTGCGTCGGATGGCGAAAGGGGTCCGGCCGGCGCGGATGGAGGTGGACTGCAGTGGAGGCGAGCTGAGTTCCAACGGGGGCTCGGCACTGCTGATGATGCTGGCCGAGCAGGTCCGGCTGTTCGAGCGCGCCTCGGAATGTTTCACGGACCACCGGGACCCGTCCAAGGTGGCGCATCCGCTGGTGGCGTTGCTGGGGCAGCGGATTTTGGGTCTCGCGCTGGGCTACGAAGATGTGAACGATCACGACGAGCTGCGGCGGGACCGGGCTCTGTCCACGGCCATGGGGCGTGTGGAGTGTGCGCGTTCGGACTGCGAGCCGCTGGCCGGCAAAAGCACGCTGAACCGGATGGAGCTGTCGGCGAACGGGCGGGACCCGGCGAAAGCGCGCCAGATCACCGTGGATTTCGATGCGCTCGACGAGCTGCTCGTGGAGCTGTACCTGGTGTGGGGCGAGCGGGGCCAGATGCCGAAGCGGCTGGTGCTGGACATCGATGCCACGGACGTGGAACTGCACGGCCGGCAGGAGCACCGGTTCTATCACGGGTACTACCATGCATACTGCTACCTTCCGCGGCTGGTGTTCTGCAACGGCTGGCCGGTGCGGACGGAACTGCGCACGTCGAGCAGCAATGTGGCGGCGGGCGTGGTGAAGACGGTCGAGCCGCTCGTGGACCGGCTGCGGAAGCGATTTCCGCAGGTGCCGATCCTGATCCGTGCCGACGGGGCCTACTGCCGCGACGAGTTGATGACGTGGTGCGAGGCGCGGGGCGTGGATTACGTGCTGGGACTGCCGCGCAATGATCGGCTGAAAGACCGGGTCCAACCGTTGATGGACGATCTGCGGGACCGGTTGAAGCGGGATCCGGACTATGCGCAGCGAGCGGTCCGCGGCTACCAGAGCTTCGACTATCGCACGCGCGACAGCTGGAGCCGCGAACGCCGCGTGATCGCCAAGGCCGAATGGCTGCCGGGACAACCGGTCGGCAACGCGGACGGGGAACCGGCCGGCAAGGCCGACGGCGGACCGGAGGCCGGCGCGGAAGACCCATGTGCGACGGTCGGCGAAGCCCGGTACAACAGTCGCTTCGTCGTCACCTCGCTCCAGAAGCCCGACGCGCCAACGGTCTACGAAGAGATGTACTGCGACCGGGGTGAGGCCGAAAACTGGATCAAGGAACAGAAGAACGATCTGTTCCTGGACCGATGCTCCAGCAGCCTCTGGAACGTCAACGCACTCCGGCTCCGGATGAGCGCACTGGCCCATGCCCTTCATTGCATGATGAAGCGCCGGCTCGAGAACCTTCCGGTATCCGCCATGCTGCGCCGGAGCCGTCCATCAACACTGCGCAAGTGCCTGTTCCAGATCCCGGTGCGCGTGACGGTGTCCACGCGGCGGATCCATCTGGCGTTCGGATCCGCCTTCCCGTACTGGAAGGATTTCCGCTTGATCTGGGCCAGCCTGGCACCAACGTAAAAGCCCGGTGCAACCGGGTGCATGACGCTGGCGGCGGAGCGCGCCGACCTCCCCGCGCCCGGATGCTCAGCGATTCGCCGTCCCGCCCGCAAAAAGGCGGGGAAAACACACGCATCCCCGCCCTCCGAAGCCTTTTCAAACTCGCGACGCGACCTTCCATGCCCCGTACCCCACGCATCCCGTGAAAAACATCATTTTCGACTTGGTTATGAGAAATCCGGGTTAGATAGTGAGCTTTCTCAATTGGCGGTATTCATTATCACTTCACAAATCATTCCGATAATGTTGTCATCTCGGCTTTTGTCTTGGTTCCTGAATCTTTCAAGCGTTATAAATCCGGCCTTGGGATCGTATGGTTTTTGCTACAACCTACAGGGGGAGTTTCTCTTGCTTAGCGTTTAAGTGTGACTCCTAAAGCCAGTCATCAGACAGTCGGACCTTTATTGGACAGTCTTTGGCCCGCAACTGTGACTAAAGTGCGTCGATTTAGATCTATAGAGATTGCTTAATCAAAGGTGTGCCAGTAAATGGGTCAGGTAAACGAATGTACCCGTTCTTAAATACTTGCGATTGGCTAGTATTGACGTTCCGCCTGTAGAAGTAATTCGGAGTGAAGGTATAGAGAAATTGACCGTGGAACATTTTGACCGTGTGTTGAGGTTCGATAGTACCTCCATCGATTCCATCCAACGCATTCATCCAAAAGCATATTTAGCAGAATCCCAGTTTAGACCACACGAAGAAATACAGTTACGATGACGGATGTTCTTACATCAGTACGTACCCAATCCTCAAAGACGGAGAAGAAATGATCCAGTAATTGGATCGGTTGACGCTACCATGGAAAATGCGATGTTCGTGGGGAAATTGAGCACTGACACATCCTCCCAGCCCGTTAAGCAACCAAGTGAGTCTTGCTCCCGCCCTAGACATCTATTGCACTCTATCGTATCCCACTCCCGACAGACAAATACCAATAGAAATTAGAGAACAATCCGATACATTCGCTGTTGACGCTAGCCGGGGCAATTTGCTAAAAATGTCCGGTTGACGTTGGCTGTGTTCTCTCGTGGACGGCAGCAGCTAAGAGGCATTCTTCTCTGAGCTGTAGAGATTCGACTGCGGTGTTTGTTTGGCTGGTTCGTCCCGATCACTGCGTGTTTTTCGGAGTGGAATGGATGGTTTGCTGCCGATTGCCATGGGGATGTCAAAGTCCCTTGATAGGGAGTAACGATACACGGAATTTCTGACACTCCCCTTCGACAGCAGTGCGCATCGTCCGCAATCTTATGAACCTCGATCGTCCAGCCGCCGCGCGACTTCCCGATCGCCCGCGGGCCCATGTACCTTCCGCGCGCCCGTAGCGTCCGGATACATCTTAACCAGTGTGCTGTCCAACGACAGCGACTTCCGTCTCCTTCGGGAGGATGCCCATATGCTGCAACTCTTGGAAATTTTTCTTCAACACCCCAATCTTTCCCATCGGCGCATGCGCCAGTACCGCGCATTCCAGCTCCCGTAGCACGCCAGCAGCTCGCACCATGTGCATCACCTGGTCCACACAACATATGAAGCATCCCGTTCAGCAACGGCCGACTGTCTCGCCGGACGTTGCCCCCGGTCTCGGCAAATGCTTCCTGATCCGTTCAAACTGCTCTTCCGTAAATTCCATGTAGATACTCCTTGTCTAAACCCAATCCAACTTAATTTGAGGTAATATATTTTATGGCAAAAGACCCTAGCACTTTTTTGGGTATTTGATACAATTGTGTCGTTCGGCATTCGCCGTCTACCCCGGTTTGGCTTCCTTCTAGGATCGCATACGCTAGGCCGATCATATTGACTCTATCTATTAATCAAAATCACCGCATGGAACTCCTCAAGTTATGAACCTCACCGAACTCAAACAAAAACCAGTTACCGAACTTGCTGACTTGGCCGAAAACCTTGGAATCGACAACGTATCGCAAGCTCGTAAACAAGAAGTCGTCGCAAATATCCTTCGCAAAACCGCGGTCAATGGCGAAGAAATCATTGGCGATGGCACGCTGGAAGTCCTTCAGGACGGATTCGGATTCCTTCGGTCTCCCTATTCCAGTTACTTAGCGGGGCCTGACGATATCTACGTATCGCACAGTCAAATCCGCCGCTTTCGTCTACGCACCGGCGATAGCATCGCCGGCAAGATCCGGCCACCCAAAGACAACGAACGCTATTTCGCACTCGTTCATGTCAATGAAATCAACAAGACGCAACCAGATATTCGGCGTAATACTCGTCAAATGCTTTTCGACAATTTCACCGCCGATTTTCCAAATGAGCGTTACACGTTGGAACGTGGAAACGGAAGTTCCGAAGATGTTGCAGGCCGTATCGTGGATTTGATTGCACCAATCGGCAAAGGACAGCGTGCGCTGGTCGTCTCTCCGCCCAAAGCCGGCAAAACTATTATGCTCCAAGCGATTGCTCAGTCGATTACCGCGAACAATCCCGAGGCGATATTAATCGTGCTATTGATTGATGAACGTCCGGAAGAGGTCACCGAAATGCAACGTTTGGTCCGCGCCGAAGTCGTCGCAAGTACTTTCGATGAGGCACCTACACGTCATACACAAGTCGCCGAAATGGTTATCGAGAAAGCCAAGCGGTTGGTAGAACAGAAACAGGACGTTGTAATCTTACTCGATTCCATTACTCGTTTGGCACGTGCTTACAACGCAACCATGCCTACCAGTGGAAAAATGATGACCGGCGGAGTCGACGCACATGCTCTTGAACGACCGAAGAAATTTTTCGGTGCGGCGCGTAATTGTGTAGAAGGAGCCAGTTTGTCGATCATTGCAACTGCATTGGTTGAAACCGGATCCCGGATGGACGAGGTGATCTATGAAGAATTTAAGGGAACTGGCAATCAGGAGCTCCATCTCGAACGCCGAATTGCTGAAAAACGCGTTTATCCCGCAATCAATATCCGGCGGTCCGGCACACGACGTGAAGAACGCTTAATGAGCGAAGAGGAGCTTCAGAGAGTCTGGATTCTGCGAAAACTGCTTCACGAAATGGATGACATTGATGCTACGGAACTGCTCGTCAAGCGAATGCGCGATTCAAAAACTAACGAGGAATTTTTCAATTCCATGCGTTCGGCGATGTAACTTTGCGATAGTGAATTTAGACCGTGGACCATTCGAACTCGAGAAAGTAGTAGCTAGTGGTACGTTCCCAATTCTCACGATCAATGGCCAAGCACTTCAACGAATAAGTTACTAATGGCCAGATCCTCGATATATTCCCCGACTTAAACCGCAACCCAGAAAATGGGGTGCGCTCAGCAGATGGACACCTCTATTTACTCGAAGCAAGCGGAGGTGAACAATCCTTATATCATTAAAAATGATACACTTATATCGGGCATGATTCATCAAAACAGCAATAAATAGAGATCTCCACCTGGAAAAATTGAGGGCGGAAGACGTCTCCTCTAGTTCCTATAGATAAGCTTCCCGAGCGAGAATCCGCCCTTAGCCGACCAAAGGACTATTCGATAGCTGAGACTCTGTCGGTTTCGGCACTATTGCGGGTGTGCTGATCGGCCTGTGGGCCATGTATAACATGCTTAGAGGTGAATCCGCCGCCTAGGTGGCGATAGTAGCCGAAATCCGAATACTACAGAATGCTGCGGTTCGGCACAAGGTTCGGCACAAGAAGGCTAATAAAGATTCATACTCACACCCTTTTGGCATCATCAGCACAATCCATCAGACCCCTCTGACTTCATTACTTGGGGCACGATGGAGAGGATGTTTTTGAGGAGGAGGTTCATGCTGTAACAACATTTGATGACAGTGATCTTATCGTGTCGTACCGTGGAATTCCGGGCTTCGACATCTGCTGGCAGATTCTCAGTAATTTTGGAGTGATTACAGAGTATCCAGGGTAAGAATTTTTTGATATCTTACCAAGAGATGTCATGACAGGATTCAAAGGCAGTGACTCTGGTGACACATCGTGCGATCGAGATGTAAGAGATAAATTTATTCTGTATATCACCATCGATGAGGTGCGCTTGACATCAATGCCATTGCTTCACAAGTCAGGCGTCAGGACGAGATTAATCACGAGGCTAATGAACGCACCGTGTTAGACGAAGAATGGCGACGCTCCGGAGGACCGAACGCAAAGATTTTTCACCGACCCCGAGAGCAAGATCATAAAGATGGACGAGAACTGGACACCTCTATTTATTGCTGTCTTGACAGATCATTACTTATATAAGTACATGATTTCTAAGAATTATTTCTTTCAGATAGTAGCAGGTCTGTAGGTTAATAGAGGTTTCCAGCTGCTTCATCGAGTCTTCCGACCGATTTTTAAATTCGGAGCACAACGGTACTGCTATCGAACCGGTTCAAAATCTTGATCAGTGACTACGATAATTCGCAGGACATCCCTAAACGGGCTTGTTCAGACCTTCCTTAGTTACAGTCTCGTGGGGCCAAGACCGTCCAATGGTGGTCCAAGTGTCCATGACTGGTATAGAAGTCAAACTTAAATGCTAAGCAAAGGCTGGATTTATAACGCTTGAAAGATTCAGGAGCCAAGAAAAAATTCGAGATTCCAACGTTATCGGAATGATTTTCGAAGCGATAGTGAGTACTACCAATTGAGAGGTACCTAGTTATCTGTCCATAGATACCGACCGATAGCCCCAAAGACCGCTGTATTTCGCCGCCCAGAAAAATAGCAGCAATGAGATGGGAATACCCGGTATCAGCCCCATAAACGGGTGCGTCAGCTCCACAATAAGTCCCAATACTAGTGGTGAAATTGATGTACTTAACATAAAACTAAATAACAATACCGCCAAGAACTGAGCGCGATGCTCCGGAGGAGCCAGTTCCTGCATCGTCGTACGCACTAACGTAGCAGTGACGCCCATGTTTAAACCCCAGCAACCGATAAGTACCAACAACAGCCACTGAGCAGGATGAAATACCAATCCAACCAAAATTAGTGCTCGGGTAATTTGCAACATCGCAAATACCCGACCTGGCCAAGTTAGTGGCATGAACAGCAACAATAGAAATACCGATGACGTACTGCCGACCGTAAATACCATCAATACCAGTGCAAAAAGTTCCGAATTACCTTCATAAACTTTGGTCACGATAAGTGGAACAACTACCGCATATGCCCCCGCATTGAACATTGCCGATACGAAATGCATGCCCACGAGATTGCGAATTAGGGGTAAAGATAGAAGTACTTTAAAGCCGGATACTAATCCACCACGCGTGTCCCTTGACTCTGCTGGAAGCGCGGGGAGCCCAAACAGCGAGATAAACGAAAAGGCGAAAGAACCCATCAAGATATAAAACGCAGTATTCAACCCAATCATGGATTGCTGTCCACCCAGCCAAATCGCACCCATACCCGCTAACGATGGCAGAATCGTAACGATCGCGATGGAACGTTGAATGTCGATGCGAGTTACCCGATTGACCATAGCTTGTCGGGCGGGGTCGCCGAGCGACTGCAAAAAAGACAGGGACATGCCAAATGCAATGACCGTCCATAGCGTTACGTAGTCAACCATCAAACCCACAAGCAGTGGTGGGACCATAGCCAACATAGTAAGCATTAACAGAAGTTTCTTACCGTCCACTCGGTCCGCCCAGATCCCACCAATTAACAGCAACACCAGCGGGGGTACGGTTATCAGAAAACGACTAACTCCAAATGCCTGTGCTGACAGATCTAGGACTTCCAATAGAATCCAGGGAATTAACATTCCTTGGAGACTCATCCCAGCGACCCAGAAAGTTGTGCTGCTCACGTACCACGGGAACGCCGAAAGACTGGGCAAACGTTCAGTCATGGGATTATCAAACGATGTGAAGACTGAGATTCCGCGGCAAAATAATGTCTAACGGATGAAGCCGAAACATATCTGTATCAACGATCCAATCGCTGCCGCGGAACTTGCGCTTGAATCCCACATGCCTCCCATGATATTCCTAGCTTCTCACACTTCGCCCTTATCGTATCAATAATGGCTCAGTGCCTCTTTAAAAAGATTTCGGGACCAAATCAACCATCACAAATACGCGTGTATCAGAAGTACGGTGCCACCAAATCAAATTGGAACATCTTGCATAGAACGCAAAAGAAACCAGCCTGTCTGTAAGCCTTATAAAATTGACTACTGTAACTCAGCAACTCTTCTCTTAACAATCGTTTAAATCAAATAAATCTGCTCCAGTTGTCGGGTCAATTGGGAAGCCGCTCCCAATAATATGATCATAAATGAACATGCGGCCTGTACCGATTGTTTCCATACCTAGTGCGCACGCTTTAAATAGCTCCCGGACCGTGACCAATATGTTGTACGTTGTAGAAAATAGAATTTCAAACTTCATCGCAATCTCTTAAACCGCCAAGCTAACTTACACCGGTTTGGACAGTCACAACGCGGCGATCTCTTTTGATTTAGGGCTTACCTCAAAAACGGCAACTGGCGTTACTTGGCGGCCGATATGCGCGTGCGTACAATGCACACCCAAATTATTTCCATTGCCTTCCGTTCACGCAAAAGCGCGAATGTCCTTGTTATGTCGAAGATATCCACATCCAGCGGAGTGCTTAGCTTGCCGGAAATGGACCAGGAAATCCTCGCGCTGTGGAAAGAACACGATGTCTTTCAGAAGTCATTAGAACAAACAAAAGACGACCCTCCGTTCATTTTTTACGACGGCCCGCCGTTCGCTACGGGATTACCGCATCACGGAAACCTGCTTGCGTCGGTGATCAAAGATGCCATACCACGCTATTGGACGATGAAGGGACGCTACGTACAACGCCGTTTTGGGTGGGATTGTCACGGCCTCCCAATCGAGCACGAAATTGACAAGTCATTGGGATTATCCGCGCAGGAGGCATTACAAAAACTCGGGGTCGCGGGTTACAACGCTGAGTGTCGAGGGATCGTCGAAACTTACGTTGATCAGTGGCGAGAAACTATCACCCGGATTGGGCGCTGGGTAGACTTCGACAACGACTACAAAACGATGGATCTTTGGTACATGGAATCCGTATGGTGGGTTGTCAAACGGCTGTGGGACAAGGGTCTCATTTATTACGGTCACAAGGTGATGCCGGTTTCTACCGCACTTGAAACGCCACTATCGAATTTCGAAGCGACATCGAATTATCAGGACGTGTCAGATCCATCGATTACGGTCGTATTCCGGCTCTTGGATGAGGATGCCTATATTTCTGCTTGGACTACTACGCCATGGACGCTACCATCGAATCTTGCGCTCTGTGTGCGAGACGATGTCGAATACGTCAAAGTCGCCGATCAATCCGGTCGGACGGTATATATCGCTGCGGATAGGCTAGCATATTATGAAAATTCTCTATCTCGCGATGTTATCGACCGCGTCACTGGTATAGAACTTGTTGGTCGGCGGTACGAACCACTTTTCCCGTATTTTAAACATGAGATTGAAAACGGTGCCTTTGTGGTCGTCTCCGACGATTACGTTAGTACGGACGAAGGTACCGGTATCGTTCATCAAGCACCCGCGTTTGGTGAAGACGACTACCGCATCGCACAGGAGAAAGGTATTTCCGCGTTTGTTTGTCCAGTGACTATGCGGGGCACATTCACCGCAGAAATCGAAGACTTTAAGAACCTTCACGTCAAAACGGCGGATAGGGAGATTATTCGGTATTTGAAAGATTGCGGTTCGTTGCTTGAACAAAACGTTATCAAACACAGCTACCCATTCTGTTATCGCTCCAACACTCCGCTGATCTACCGTGCAGTACCGTCTTGGTACGTCCGCGTATCCGAATTTCGAGACCGACTCATGGCAGCAAATGAACACGTTCGATGGGTACCGGAACACATCAAACATGGACGATTCGGCAATTGGCTGAGCAACGCAGTCGATTGGGCTATCTCCCGTAACCGAATTTGGGGTACCCCGCTACCAATCTGGAAAAACAGTGCCACTGGTAACCGAAAATGCGTTGGTTCTCGTCAAGAGCTAGCCGAACTTTCTGGAGTGCTTGCTGACGACCTGCATCGGGAGTACGTAGATCACATCACGTTCACGGTGGATGGTGAAGAAGGTACGTATCACCGCGTTGAAGAGGTACTTGATTGTTGGTTCGAATCAGGATCAATGCCCTATGCTCAGCAACACTATCCATTTGAAAACCAGACATTTTTCGAGGCAGGATTCCCGGCGGAATTCGTCGCTGAAGGTTTGGATCAGACCCGCGGATGGTTCTATACCCTGATGGTTCTGTCAGTTGCGCTGTATGACAAACCTGCCTTTCGCAATGTCATCGTCAATGGTCTGGTACTTGCGGAGGATGGTAAGAAAATGTCGAAAAGTCTTCGCAATTATACCCCTCCAGACGAACTGATGAACTTTCACGGAGCCGATGCACTTCGACTTTATTTAATTAGTTCTGGCTTAGTTCGCGGCGAAGAGCAGAGGTTTTCCGATAAAAACGTGCGCGAAATGACGCGTAGAGCGTTGCTCCCTTGGTATAACGCGTTTTCATTCCTCAAACTCTACGCGGCGATTGATGCATGGACTCCAGAACAATCGGACGTGAGCAAAAAGACCGTGATGGATGAGTGGATCCTCTCCAAATTGCAAACGCTCAAGTCGGATATCACGCTCGAAATGGAGGAATACCGACTGTACAACGTAGTGCCTAAGCTATTTGATTATATTGAAAATCTTACAAATTGGTTTATACGGTTAAACCGTCATCGTTTTTATTGTGAATCGATGACTTTGGACAAAAACGCTGCTTACTTTACACTCTACACTGCCGTTCACGAATTGACCTTGGCGATGGCACCGTGTGCGCCTTTTCTCGCAGAGCACGTTTATGGTGAGCTTGCTCGACTATCTGGTGGCAAACCGGACCCCATCTCCGTTCATCTTTGTCCCTATCCGGTGGTAGACGAGACACTAAGACAACCTAGCTTAGAAGCTGCGGTTGAGAGGATGCAACAAGTTATTTTGCTCGGACGGCGCAAGCGCGAAAAGCAGAAGATGAATCTTCGAACACCACTACCAAGACTTATAGTAATCCACGAAGATGCTGGTCTCTTGGCCGAAATCAAGTCTCTAGAAAACTACGTAAAGAGCGAGTTAAATGTCAAGGAAGTCGATTACGACAGTGAAGAGTCAAACTACGTCTCTCTCAACGCAAAACCTAATTTCCTACTACTTGGAAAACGGCTAGGTAGGCGAATGGAATCGTTTAAACAGCGCATCGAGTCGATGTCGACTCAAGAAATTAATGTTTTTCAAGAGGAAGGCTCAATAGCACTTGATGGCGAACCGTTCTCTGGTGATGAGATTCTGGTCTTCCGCGCAGCGAAGGATGGAACTAACACGGTTTCAAATCGAATGATTTCGATAGACCTTGACTGTACACCAACAGAAGAGCTGCTTCGTGAGGGACTGGCACGGGAAGTTGTGCATCGTATTCAGCAAGTACGTAAAGACTTGGGGTTGGAAGTATTTGATCGCATCGACATTACCTATGATGGCTCACCAAGGATTCAAAAGGCACTTGACGAACATCGGGAATATGTACGGACGGAGATTTTGGCAATCGGATTTGCTCGGGGTTCCGAATGTCCCTACACGCTTGAAGTGGAAAATGAGCAGTTTACATTCGATATTCAAAAGATCTGTTAGCTTAATTAGTATGAATCTAAATCAATATGCTTTTTCAATATAAAATTATGCTTTGTAATTTTATATAGTGAAATTACTATGCTAGTTGTTCTGGTAAAACGTGGTATGAACATACCGCATAGAATACTATTTTAATTCATTATCTATCACTATAAATGCAACAAGAAAAGCCCGCGTCACATACCTACTTCTCACAACGACTTCGACTCCACTACCTTGATTGGGGCAACAGTAGTGCACCTAATCTCTTGCTAATACATGGAATTCACGACCATTGCCATTCGTGGGACTGGCTGGCGGACATATTTCACGATAAGTACCATGTTATCGCACCTGACCTTCGCGGCCACGGAGACTCAGAGTGGAGTATAGGTAGCGGCTATGGAAACTTGGAATACGTCTATGATATCGCGCAGCTCGTCCGGCAACGAAAGATTTATCCCGTAACCGTAATTGCCCATTCCATGGGGGGAACGATCGCGTCTATATATGCTGGCACGTACCCCGAACTGATCAAAAAACTGGTACTCGTAGAGGCAGTCGGGTCCTATCCCCAGGTATCTGTACGTGGCCCTTCACAAAAATTATCACAATGGGTCGAATCGAATCACTCACTTGCCGGCAGAGTCCCGAAACGTTATCCGACATTAGAAGCAGCGTATCAACGCATGCAGGAAACTAATCCCCACTTAAGTCATGAGCAAGCGCGTCATCTCACCATTCACGGAAGCTACCAAAACGAAGATGGTACGTACACATGGAAGTTCGATAACTACACTAGAGCCCACACGCCTTACGATGTGCCTGAGCAAGACGTCATCGAACTATGGAAACGCATCACCTGCCCCGTGCTAATCGTTAACGCCACCACGGGATATCCTCATCGCATAGGTCACGACGGTACGGATCAGTATTTTTCGAATGCGCGATGCGCGGAAATTTCGGATGCAGGACACTGGATTCACCACGATCAGCTAGTGGAGTTTACAGATGAAGTTTTAAACTTCCTTCGAGAGAGTTGAACTCCTAAAAAACTACGGAGACATTCAGTTCGCGGCTCAATTGGGCCGGCAATGGCCCTCAATGAATTCAGTTACCGCCATCCTATCGCCCGCAAACACAATCCGGTCGCGTTTGTTCTCAATTTGGTAGTCATACATAGCGTCATAGTACTCAGTTAACAGTCGCTTGATCCACTCGCGATGCAAAGCGTCATTATCCAGCTCAAATGCGCGTACCATGAGTGCTTGAATCTTCCGATGTCTTACACCCCCCAAACGTTTTCTAATTCGATCTAAGGCACTTAACAAATCCAAGTCATTTACCCCAAGAACGTAACTAGAATAAGTAGTTTCAATCCGTTCCTCTAAGGAAGCCGTGAGCAGTACGACCGGCATTTCTTGCATTGTGCGAAAGAACAATTCTGGCAGTGTCAGGCATCCGATTCGTCTACTTTCGTCCTCTACGACAACACACGGCATTTCTTCTCGCTGCAACAGTGCCACGGCGAGAGCATTTTCGAAAGTCACTGGAGATGGCTGAGAGCTTCCCATACCGCCAAAGGTTGAACCCCGATGATTAGCAAGTTTCTCCAGATCAATCGCAAAATCCCACCTTCCGATCAGTTCAGTTTTAGCAACACCCGTTCTCCCCCCAATAATCAACATCCGCCGACTGCCACAAGATTCCAATTGCTCCATGCAACACGTTCGCAAAGCCTTAGATCCACCTTTTATCCGAGGTACGTTGATCCCTTCATCTAACAACCACGCTTGTGCGACCGCTGATCGTTCTCCACCCCTCCAACAACAAATAGCCGTAGCATCATGCTTCTGGCAAAATTTTCCCCAAGTAGCTACTCGTGATTTTCTTACTCCACCCGATACGAGTTGATGCCCTAGTAATCGAGCATCTTCTGGACCGCTCTGCTTGTATCGAATACCGATTATCTCGCGTTCTTTATCGTCAAGAATCGGAAAATTAACTGCAGAGGGAACTGCTCCGCGATGAAATTCACACGATGAGCGTACATCCAGAATAGGGATGTCATTGCGTAGCAAGTTCCCGTAATCAGCAATGAACTCTTGCATCTCAGTTCACCTTCCCGCTAAGGAATTGAATCAATAATGGATGTCCGCCGTTTGAACGCTTCTAAGTGTTCCTTCAGGATGTTCGTGACAGCCTCCGTCTCTTGTGTATCCGCAGCATTCCGCAAAGATTCCTCTTGCAAAGATACCGCTTTGTCAAAGTCACCGATAGCCGCGTACGCCGCGGCCCATGTATCAAGATAAACCGATGACCTTCGTGCTACTGCGTTGCCATTCATCATACGTTCCATCAACCGTAAGGCGTATCTAGGATTGCGTAATGGTTTGTGTTCGGACACGGTTAGCGTCCACGCAATCTCATTGATTATTTCCGGATCTTCGCCTCCGGCAGACGCAGCCTTACGGTACCATGCGGCAGCACGACGGTAGTTTTGTTCTAGGTACTCCCCCCTTGCGTATACGGCACCGATAGTGAGCATTGCATGCACGTTATCTTTTGCGAGATCACGCAGCCAATTAATGGCAGTCTCATTGACATCTTTACCTGAAGCAGGGTCCGCCAGCAGCTGGAAATACTCGTAGCGCGCACTCTTGCTGCCTTTTTTTGCCTCTCGATGAAGTAGGTCCTCGCTACGATCATAGTCCAAAGGGACAAGATGGCCGTTTTTATAATGTAGAGCTAACAGAATAGCCGCGTTTTCATTACCCAGCTCCGTCGCTCGTTCTAGCAATCCAATGCCACGCGGGAACGCCTCACTCGAAAACAAGCCGGACAAGTAAATCTGAGCTAGTTCAAACATTGCATCATCAAACCCCACATCTACCGCAGACTCATAACTGTTTCTCATTTGAGAAAGAAGTTGGCGGCGATAACTCGTATTCGGGACTTGACGCGATGCGTGAGCGGCACTAACGCGAGCAAGACAGAAGTATGCTCTTGCATTATCCAATCCTGCCGCATTTCGGTAGTAGTCGGCGGCGGTTTGAAAATCTTCTTGTTCGTAAGCGCGAGATCCTAAAAACATGCCAGCAAACGAATCTTCTAACGCAACAAGATACATCATCGAAAAATGATCCCGTTGCTCACCGAATTTTTCGGCGTTCTCAGGATTTAATGCAATCGCATGTTTTTGTATCGCCCAATTGGACTCGCTAAAGTCAAAATGCCACTGAGTTATATCTCCACCCTTATCCGCGTACACGACGAAAAACATGGTATTAGATGCGTTCAAATAATAGGAACCGCCTAGGACTCGAAATCCCCACGTACGAAGCAAAAGCTTTGCATCTTCAACACTCATCGCACGGTATGGACTTGCTTGAGTACCAGCACGTTCACTAGTCATCCATGCGATGATCCGTTCCGTCCATTCTCTATCAACCAACGCATAATCAGATTCCAGATAGTCGTAGAACCTACCGCGTGCTACATGACCGATCAAGCTCAGTTGATTTCGATCAAGTACAGCCGTCGTAAGCGGTCCCAATCGTAGGGGATCGTTTTCAATTAGCTTAGCAAGCGTGTACTCATATTGAATGCTTTCCGTAAGTCGTTGCCCCGCATCCTCTCTCTCGAAAAAAGCGCGGCTGATCAATGCAGTAGAGATAACTGATGGGTCTAGTTCCGCATGAGCGATAAGCTGATCATAGTCGGCAATCGGCGGAATAAAAATCTGGCAACTAGTGGTGAATAAGGCCAGCAAAAAAATCAGGAGCCCGTAGGTAGTCTTCATGGTTAGAAGTTTAGCGGATTCGCTAATCCTAGACTGCTAAAATATATTTCCCTTTCATTCGGAAGCCATCGTGGTCATACACAAAATTCATCTACCGCCTGTCGATGAATGCCTAGATGGTCGCTCCGACCCAACGCCGGTTCCATCAGTCCACTTTGTAAACGGCAATCGGATCACAAGCCCTTTTCCAAAAGATACCGCACAAATGATTGTCGCCATGGGTTGCTTCTGGGGTGCTGAACGGATTTTTTGGCAGATGCCCGGAGTGTATTCCACAGCCGTTGGATATACGGGTGGAATCACTCCCAACCCGACTTACGAGGAAGTGTGTTCTGGACTAACAAGACATGCTGAGGCGATTCTCGTTGTCTACCAACCAAAGATAGTTTCCTATCCCGAGCTACTCAAGGTGTTCTGGGAAGGACATGACCCCACGCAGGGCATGCGCCAAGGTAATGATCTGGGCACGCAGTATCGTTCCGTAATCTATGTATCCGACGATGAACAGCGAAAACTTGCGCTACGATCTAAGGAGTCTTTTGAGATGAAATTACGGGAAGCGGGTTACGGCAACGTGACCACTGAGATTGAGGACACGGGGACATTTTTCTATGCGGAACATTACCATCAACAATATCTCGCCAAGGTTCCCAATGGCTATTGCGGACTTAATGGCACTGGCGTTATTTGCGAAATTGAACCATTAGGTCAGGCATAGTTCACGACACCATAACTCACAACTCTCCCTGTCTTCCCAGGAGTCTGCGCCACGGAAAATTTTTAGAACCTTTTTTAAGGTAGCCAAATCCGCAACTGGCTTGAAAGACACGTTACGTATTTCGTGAATACATACGTCAGGAAATTCGTCCTACTGAAGAGTGCTCCCATGTTCCTACTACGTAGACTCCCAAATTACAGTGGAATGAATTTTGTTAAATGATCCTTTTTTAAAACTGGCACAAAATTTCCAAAAGGAGCATCATTGAAAAAAATAGGCATCGGTATTGATTTTGGTACAAGCAACTCCGTCGCAGCGACATTTGACGGCCATCAAGTCCACCTTGTGGAACTGGAACAAAATTTACCGATCATGCCTTCCGCAACGTACATCAGTCGCAAACTTCAACAAAAGACGGGGCAGTCGGCGATAGACCAATATATTGACGACAACACCGGGCGTATCGTGGAATTGGCCCCAGAAATTCTTGGTACGGCAAGTCTTATGACCGGCGGGAGCAGCCCGACTTCGCGCAATCCAGCTCAAACTCTTTCACAAACCGTATATAGCGAACCTCGCATTGACGTTAACCAGAAAGGACGCCTTTTTCTCGGCGTAAAAAGACTTCTAGGCAGATCCGATGTAAAGCGACTAATGGTGTTTGACCAGCCTTTTCGTCCAGTCGCACTCATCACTCCTCTACTACTCCGCATCCGCAAAACCGTTGAGAGGTCAACTGGTGAAATATCCTCTGCAGTTGCAGGACATCCTATCAGATTTGAAGGTGAAGGAAAATATCGCAATTCGCTCGCACTTTCACGTTTAGGAGAAGCCTACACGCTTGCAGGTCTTGAGAATCATAGATTCTTTCCTGAACCGGTCGCCGCCGCCGTCGCGTACATACACAAGATCAGCAATCCAGCAGCGATACACATAGTGACCGTTGACTTCGGTGGTGGAACGCTAGACTTTTGCGTCTTGCGTAACCGAGGTCGGAAATTCTCCGTACTTTCGACGAACGGCGTAGCTATCGGTGGAGACCATCTTGACCAGAGGATGTTTCAAGCGTTACTTTTTCCTGAACTTGGCGAAGGTGAACATTGGGCGCGACGCGGCGTTGACCGGACGATAGTAACAGAATTTCCGTTTCACGACTATCGAGAGAAACTTCTCAATTGGGCTACTACTTATCTGCTACATCAAAACCGATATATGTCCGCAATTGAGTATTGCGCCGAGCACGGCAATCCAATGGCGCGCAAGAAATTCCGTCGCTTGCGAGACCTGGTCCGATTCAACTACGGCTACAGGATCTTCCAATCGCTGAAAGAAGCCAAGGCGAATTTGTCGAGTACTAAGTACGCCTCCTTAGATCTTCCTGAGATCGACTTAGAACTGATAGTTGAGCGAGATGAGTTTGAGTCGATGGTTAGCGATTTATTATCGCGTGTCGATTCGGGAGTTCATGAAGCACTGCAACGAGCACAAATCACTCCACGGGACGTCGACATTGTATTGCGGACTGGAGGTTCTTCTCTAATTCCCGCCGTTCACCAATTGCTCAACAGATATTTTTGCGGACGCATTGTGCAGTACGACCCATTTACAAGCGTAGCAGCAGGGTTGGCAATCGCCGATTATTACGACTATGCACCCGATACTGAAACGGCGGACGTCTGACAATGAATTTGAATTTCGGTAGCCACCCGTATGGTCTATTGGCCACATAGAGTCGGATTTTGAAAGTACGAAAAATACATTTGAGGATATGAGTCAGCTCAGCAACGCAAGAAATACAGTGAAACCTTTAACACTGAGACTACACTTCCTCAACTCCATTGCTTTTGGGAACGTATTACCAGTGTATATACAGAACGGTGTTTTGGATCTGGTGTTCTCAATACGTAGCAAAATGGGTTTAGGAAACGCTATCGTTTAGGCTAAAACGTCGCGAACCACGTAGTTGGAGTCGAGTATCTTGAATAAAGTCTGGAGAGTTCGGTACGTCAACCCCCATACAAAGTGTCGATCTTGAAGACGATATCCATTAAAAGTTACTGGAACGCCATTAATTATTTGCTCCTCCGTGTCGTGGAATGATCCGTCGTACATATCTGGAACGGAACCCCAAACCAATTTAGCGACTTCGTGATTAGGGTGCAATCGTGGGCATTCATTAATTCCAAAAACAAATGGAGCTACGATCATCTCAGAATCCGGCCCCCGCGTCCATGGACGTCGGTGCGATAGCTCACCCAAGAATTCACTGTCTTTTAGCACCAAACTGGTTTCCTCGAGTGTTTCACGCATCGCGACGGATCTCAAGTTATCGTCGGTACTATCGCGGTGTCCACCAGGAAACGCCATTTGTCCCGACCAGGGATCACCAGCAACCGTAGCTCGTTTAATAAATAGGATATCGGAGCCAGTTCCGTCAAAACGATCTCGAACTATGACAGCCACCGCGGCTTGTCGCGTATAAGGGCGCATTGGATACCGTTTGGGCCTGTATTGAGCAAGCCTTTGACAAATGTCTGATACTTGAAACACGTGCATATGATAACTTGTGCGTTCCGTCACTTTGAGGAGGCATGCATTGGGCCTCGATACGAACGCTAATCGTTGTTTCGTCTGCGGACCGGGTAACGAAAACGGTCTCAATATACGTTTTCGACTAGAAGGTGAAGTTTGTCGTTCCGAGTGGACGCCAACCGAAACGTACATGGGCTATGACGGCATCACGCATGGCGGCATTCTCTTTTGTCTTCTCGACGATGTGATGGCGAACTGGCTATTCCTGCACGGGAAGGTTTGCGTAACGGCTCGAGCTGACGTACGTTTTAAAAATCCTTTACCTATAGGTATTCCGACGCGATTAGAAAGCCGCTTAGCTCGTCGTCGCGGTACGCTTGCTGTACTTGAGGGACAAGTCCGGCGCCAAGACAACGATTTGCTGATCGTCGAATCTATGGGGCACTTCATGGTGCAAGGGCGAGTTGAAGATCTCACTTGATACTGCTGCATTTCGACACGCGATGAGTCAATTTGCCACTGGAGTTGTCGTGGTGGCCGGATCCGAAAACGGTTCCTTGTGGGGGGTGCGGCACAATCATCTAGCAGGCTACCAATTCTAATAATACGTGTTTATAATGCTGGACTGGAAGAGGTTCTGGGATCAGGAGGATCAGATGCCGAAGCAATACATGGTGGAGTTAGCTTAGGATGAGCGGGATGAGTTGGAAGCGGTGCTGAAGTCGAGCACGCGTCGTGCGGTGTCGGCGACGAAGCTGTAGCGTGCACGAATTCTGCTGGCCCTGGATCAGGGAGTGCTGGCCCGGCACTGACGGACATGCAGGTGGGTGGATGCGGCCCCCCGCTGGGGGTGACGGAGCGGACCTGCCAGCACGTGCGTCGGCGGGCGGTGGAGCAGGGTCCGATGAAGGCTCTGGAGCGCAGGCCTCGGCCGTTGCCTCCGGTGCCGAAGAAGTTGGACGGGGAGAAGGAAGCGCGTCTGGTTCAGGTGGCCTGTTCGGTTCCACCGGAAGGGAGGCCCGCGTTCGGTGGACCGTTAAGTTGCTGGCGGAAGAGCTGGTGCGACTTGAAGTGGTCGAATCGATTTGCGGGGAGACCGTGCGGAAGGCGTTAAAAAAAACGAATTGAAACCATGGCGGCGGGAAATGTGGTGCATTCCGAAGAAGCAAAGCCATCATTTCGTGGCCGGCATGGAGCGGGTGCTCAAGGTATACCGGCGGCCGTACGACCCGCGGCATCCGGTGGTGTGCATGGACGAGATGAGCAAGCAGCTCGTGGCGGAAGTCCGCGGGAAGTTACCGGTACGCCCCGGATCGCCGGAGAAGTACGACGCCCACTACCTCCACCGGGGAGAATGCACGGTGTGGATGTTCGGCGAGCCGCTTATCCGGCTGGTGGACGGTGGCTGTCACCAAACGGCGTACGACGTTGGATTGGGCGCAGCAAGTGCGCGCTGGCGAATCTGCCGCGTTCCCGGGATGCGGAAAGCATCACGCTGGTGTGCGACAACTTGAACACCCACAGCGGTGACTCGTTCTACGCCGCGTTCCCGGCGGCCGGCGGCCGAAGCCAGTCGGCTGAACGACCGCATCCACTTGGTGCACACGCCGAAACACGGGAGCTGGCTGAACGTTGCGGAACTGGAGTTCAGTGCGTTGCACCGCCAGTGCCTGGATCGCCGGATCGAGAGCAGCACTTTAGTCACGTCGGAAACGGCGGCATGGGCCGAGGAGCGCAATCGCGAACAGACCGGGGTCGACTGGCAGCTCAGCGTCGACGACGCGCGCACCAAACTGAAGAATCTATACCCAAAAATTAAAACTAGTTAGACTACTAGTTCCATTCCAGAAATTTCCAGCGAGCGAGTGTACGGGCGATGGAAGTCGGTTCGGTGCGTAGTTGGAGGTGGTTTCTGTCCGGAATCGAGGGCTTTTGCGAGGATTGGGCGGCGCAGGAGAGCGTGGGGGAGGAGCTCGCAGGATCTCCTCCGGTGCGCGGATGCAGTTTCGACCGGGGGTTGTTCCACAGCAACTGGCCACGATGCTGGAGCACGTCGCGTTGCCCGGGAAGGTGAAGCATCGTTCGTGGCGCGACGCCGGCGGCATCCGGCAGTCCGCGCCGTAGAAACGTAGGAATGCTCTTTAGTAGGAAGAATAACCTAAAATATCTATTCTAAATTATTTATAAAGTATTCATCCTAAAAATGTGTCAGATTCTTCTACAGTGCAGACTGCCGGGCGTGGAATCGGCGATCCATGCGTTGGAAAGTCATGGCTTGGACCGGGTGCACACGCATGGCCGGGAAGGCTTCGAACGCACCGTGGGTATCTCGATCATCGCAGCCAACCTGCATCGGATCGTGCGCTTGCTGCAGCAACGGGCGGCGCGGTGCTACTATCGCACACGTACGCACCACCCTATCGTTTGGTGACCTAGCCGTCCCCATCCTCAACATCCATCCTTCCCGTCTCTCGGGACGGACCCCGCACGCCCCGAAAGCGAGCAAGAGAACATCATCCGTACTTTCGGAGCCCCGGTGGACGGATGATCCGTCGTAAATCTCCTAAATCAGCATGATTCCCTGAGAGGCGAATACCATCAAGTGACTTAAACCCGTCGTAAAATGGGGTTTTCTCGCAGACACTATTATAACCATATGATATTCAAGAGTTATTTATTTCGAAGAATAGGTGCCTGTAGTTAATAGAGGTTTCCAGCTGGCGTTCGGCGTGGAGCCGGGTGGTCCCGTCCTTCGTCTTTATCGGCACCGATCCGTAAGGCGATCTACACGATCAATACGATCGTGAGTCTAAACGGCGTGATCTGGCGAGCGGTGAAGTTACGGAGTCACCTCACGGGCCCGCGGTCGGCGGCAAATTGATCTACCTAGCACTTCGGGAGATCAGCGAAGTAAGCGGAAGAAACCCGGTAGTTACTGGAGTACGGCGAAACGGGAATTCGCGATTCACTTTCCGGATCGGTTCCAGGCTTCGAGCGGCTACGTGATCCGGGCGAGACGGAAAAGATAGGAGGCACCATGCCTATGTTCGAATGCAATAAAAAATTTTGATACTCCCCATATTCAGGCGGTCTGGCATTGATGGCTATTAGACGAGATCCAGATAAACGTCACGAAACAATTACGCTCGGCCGGCATCTACGGCGCGAATGGCAAGCAGCATAGGACACCTCCATTTACTCGAAGCAAGCGGAGGTGGACCATCCTTACATGATTAAAGACCATACGCTTATATCGAGCGTGATGCGTCAAAACAGTAATACATGGAGGTTCCCATATTCTTCGCGTCTTCCTCTTCGTCGACGATAGCGACCTTCTCGGGACCTATCTGTCGTTCCTACGAGATGAAACCCTCATCCGGTCGGGAGAGAACATCATCGGATGGATTCATAGAGGAGAGGACAGAGTCATCATGAACTCCATTGAGGAGCTCCCCGACGATTATCATCGACGAGTACCTTCAGGCCAACGAAGGTTACTGCGACTAAAAAAGAGCCGGTTGAGCCGGCTCTTTTTTTATGCGTCGACTCGTCATGAAGAGGACGGTATCCAGTATATAAATCCCTTGAATTTGCGTTCGCATACGATGTCAAGCATTTCGAGTTTCAAAGCAAACCACATCAAGTAGACCGGCTGCTCTCTGAGCCGATCACCATACGCGATGATGGATAGTGGTCATGCTAGTAAAACAAAATATGCGTGTTGATCTATAAAGTACCGTTCACGTACACGTACACATAACTGAAATTGACGTCCTCATATATTGCAAGAGAAATGGCACTTGAATTCTGGCAAAATATGCACCTGTAGTATGTAGTTACGTAACAAC